>NC_017039.1:0-1200000 GCF_000284455.1 Synechocystis sp. PCC 6803 substr. PCC-P | reverse complement strand
GCAATACGGCAATAGTTTGGCAGAGGTAACATCGCCATGAAAAAAGAAACAATAACAAAGAAAAGGTTGCAGTGGGCAAATCAAATATTTAAATGTTGGTAATTGTAGCAATTATTCAATTAATTTACTTTCTCTCGTAACATTAATCATTGCCCGGAGGATCAAAATTCATGACTAAACAACTAATATTTTTATTTCCCCTCACTTCATAGGTAAATTCATCTACACTTTGCAGAGCCAAAAAAATCCCTAGTCCACCGATGGGTCGATCTTCTGCTTCCAGACTAAGAATTGATTGATCAAATTGGCGATCGCGGGGATCGTAGGGCAAGCCAGTGTCCACCATAGTAACCTTTAATTGACAATCATCCGCTTCTACTTGGATGCTAATTTGATTATGACCCGGTGCATTGGCATAGCCATAATTAATAATATTAGTTGCTAGTTCATCCACCGCCAATCTTAGTTTATAAGCTCTTTTTTTGGGTAATCCAACCGCTTGAGCTTGCTCTAGAATATGTTTGCCAATGCTGTTTAAGGCATTTAGATCAGCGGAAAAATTTAAAATAGTCATGGCACCTAATTACGGTAAACAGCAATCATAGTAATGTCGTCGAACTGAATAGAACCATCAATATGTCCGATTAATTCTTGTTTAATTATGTCTAGAATTTCTGTTTTTGCTGAAAAATTGGCTGTTAATGTTTCCATCAATCGTTGACGACCAAAAAATTCTTTAGTTGGCGATCGAGCATCGGTAACGCCATCAGTATAACCAATCAACATTTCTCCAGGATCAATTTTTAAACTATCAATTGTAAAAGTAGAATTGGGCATCATTCCTACCGCAGGACCAGTGGATTTTAATCTATGCTTAATACCCTCAGAATTTAAGATAAAAACTGGTTCATGGCCAGCATTGATATAGCTCAGATTACCATTACTAATATCAATTACACCAAAAAATAGAGTGGCAAACATGGCCATGTCTCCGTGTTCTGTGGCAATGTAATCATTAGTGAGTCGCACTGCATTTAAAAATTGCACGATAACCTTTTTTTTGCCATTGCCATCATTGGCGCTGCATTTATAGTTAACGTCGCGGATACAGGTGTCCCCAGGCATTGTTTCCCCAGAAAATACCCTCAATAAACTGCGGAATAACCCCATAAACATAGCGGCACCTACCCCTTTATCGCATACGTCACCAATCACGATCGCCAAATAATCATCACCTAACAAAAAGGCGTCATAAAAGTCTCCAGAAACAGAGCGAGCCGGTTCAAAAACAGCATTTATCTGCCACTGTTGTAAATCAGGCAAGCTAATGGGTAAAAAGTTTTGCTGAATTTGTCGACCTTTTTCTAATTCCAAACGGTTAACCCCATCCTTAACTTCCTGAGCTATCAGGGTTTTAATTTGGTTTTTCATGTAGATAAAACTATTACCCAAAATACCAATTTCATCCTGACGATTGCCCTGGTTAATATTGATTTCATAATCTAAATCTCCCGCGGCGATCGCTTGGGAAGCCTTAGTTAGATCCAAAATAGGAACCGTGCTGTGGTGGATTACCATCCAGGAAGCATAGGCCACAATTCCCCCAATTACTAAAACTAGCAGATAACCAATTCTATTAACATTCAAAATAGCTGCTTGAATGTCAGATTCTGAATTTTCTACAATTAATCCCCAGGTTTTGGCTCCCCGCAGATGGACGGGAGAAAGATAGGAAAACTTACCTTGACTATAAACAAACCCACTTTGGTCATTGAGCAGCCGATTGACAAGGGGAGATTTTTTTTTGTTTTCTAGTACGCCGTAATTTTTGAAATCGGTGTCGGCATAAATATACCCCTCATAATTGACTAATAAAATACGCTCAAGCTCAGCATCTTTTAAAATTTTTTGAACAAAATCAGCAATAACTGGTAAGGGAATACATTCCACAACAATGCCAATTTGAGTTTGATCATTTTTGCTGTGGATAGGCACAATTAAACAATCTTTGCTCTCTGCATAGGTCTTTCCAGGAAATAACCGGTTTAAATGTCGATTTTTATCTTTTACTTCTTCAAACCAGTGCTTAAGAGGTAATCCTTTTTCTTGGTTGGCACCATCACTGCCCGCAACTAGTTCCCCCTCTTGGTTGGCAACAACGAAGAACCCATTCCATTGGTGAAATTTAATGAACTCGTTTAAAAAATACTGAGATGCTTCAACGTTGAATTCGACTATTGCCGGTTGGGAAGCAACAAAAGCTGTACTTTGTTGACGCTCTCGATCTGAACGGGAAATCAATTGGATAATCAATCTTGCCCGGCTTTGAAGATCTTGCTCTGCAATTTTTTTTAATTGTCTTCCGGTATAGGAGTCGATAAGAAAAATCCCTCCTAAGGTAGGAGGAATCAGACAAAGCAGGAGAAGTCCAACAATGCGAAACCGAATTGATTGTATGAAAGGTTGAATCAGTTTCATTTTCATTGGTTTAATTTACCAAAAGTAATTTAGCTCCTTACTAATATTCTATCTCCTCCATTTATGCGGTTGATTTTCAACTATGCACTGGCAAAACTTTGTTGTCTAGGAATGAAAATCATAGCTTTCCACTAAATGAAAACTGTGGTGTAATCCAGTTTGCTCAATAGTATCATTGACCATTTCCTGGGTACCCACTAAAAATATTTCCACGCCACTGCCCATTTTTTGTTTGGCAAAAACTAAGATACGTAAACCGGCACTGGACATATATTCCAATTGATCCATCATTAACACTAGTTTTGAAATTTCTGCTTGGGCAACTTCTTCGATTTTTTCCTTAAACAAAGGAGCAGTACCGCCGTCTAGTTCACCAATTAGGGTTAATTTAGCAGCGTTATTAATAATTTCCGATTCGATGTTGAAAGCCATGGTTTTTTACAAAAATCTAAATAATGGTGAATTGAAGGGAAAGGGAAATTTAAGACAATTTATTTAGCCAGTAAAATAACAACACTCCGATCGCCAATGAGTAGGGATGATTGGGAAGAGAGGGGGGGCTCCTGCCCAGGGGGATGGATATCTTCTGGAGGCTGGGCCCCTGTGTTGGCGAAAACGTGCCAAGTGGTGCCCACCGGGGGAGCTGGCAGTTCAAACCAAAGACTTTCGTAATGCATATTCATGGCCACATAAATTTGATTATCCTTAACTCGGCCACCTTTGGCATGGCGACCACAAAGCATAAAAGCTAAAACTCGGCTATCGGCGGACCAGTCAGCGTGCCAGGGCTTGACTCCGTGCCAACTAATATCGGGAAATCCCACACCAAGGTAATCGCAGTTTTGGAAATGTTCACTGTTGCGTAATACAGGGTGGGCTAGACGGAAAGCAATGCAGTGTTTGACAAACCGAAACCAAGCCTGGTTTTGTTCAAGTAAATGCCAATTGAGCCAATTGAAAGGGGAATCGTGGCAATAGGTATTATTGTTGCCGTCTTGGGTTTTGCCCATTTCGTCTCCCATCAACAGCATGGGCACCCCCTGACTCACCAACAAAATGGCGATCGCATTCCGCATTTGCCGGGCCCGGAGTCTGAGGATATCAGGGTTATCGGTGGGACCTTCTACCCCGCAGTTCCAACTGTAATTGTCGTTGGCTCCATCATTGCCATTTTCCCCGTTAGCGTAATTATGTTTGCCGTTATAGGCCACCAAATCCGCCAGGGTAAAGCCGTCGTGGGCCGTCACAAAATTGATCGAAGTGGAGGGAGGTCGTCCGGCTCCTTGATAAAGGTCGGGGGAACCCTGTAGCCTTTGGGCCATTTCCCCAATTACCCCCGCATCTCCTTTAATAAATTTTCGCACCGTATCTCGGTATTTCCCATTCCATTCGGCCCAGCGGCCATAACTGGGAAAAGATCCTACTTGGTATAGCCCACCGGCATCCCAGGCTTCAGCAATAAGTTTGGAACGGGCCAAAATGGGATCAAAGGCCAGGGTTTCCAAAAGAGGGGGATTGGCCAAGGGGTAGCCCCAGGGATCCCTTCCCAAAATAGAGGCTAAATCAAAGCGAAAACCATCAATATGAAATTCCGCTGTCCAGTATCGCAGACAGTCCAGCACCATGCCCCGCACAATGGGATTATTGCAGTTTAAGGTATTGCCAGTGCCACTAAAGTTGAAATAGTAACCCTCCGGGGTGAGCATGTAATAGGTTTTGTTATCCAATCCTCGAAAGGAAATGGTGGGGCCCCGTTCATTGCCCTCCGCCGTATGGTTAAAAACCACATCCAAAATGACGGAAATACCTACTTTATGCAGTTCCTTGACTAAGTTTTTCAACTCGTCAATCTGCATGCCGAATTTACCGGTGGCAGCGTAACCCGCTTTAGGTGCAAAAAAGTTAACGGTGCTATAACCCCAGTAGTTAACTAAAAATTCCCCCGTTTCTGGGTGGTAACGACTATGTTCAAACTCATCAAACTCGAATATCGGCATTAATTCGATGGTATTAACACCCAATTCCTGTAGATAGGGAATTTTGCTGAGAATGCCGGCGAAGGTGCCCCGGTGATTTTCCTTTACTCCGGAGGAAGGATCTTTGGTGAAACCCCGCACATGCATTTCATAAATGACCATGTCTTCGAGGGGAACATCCAGGGGGGAATCGTTTTCCCAATCAAAATCGTCAAAGCTGAGGCGGCCCCGGTGTTGATAAATATCGTCCCAATTGGGTTGGGTGCCCCAAACATCCCGGCCACTGACCACTTTGGCGTAGGGATCAAGAAGGACTTTACTGGGGTCAAACCAATGGCCCTGCTGGAAGTTATTGGGGCCTTCCATGCGATAGCCGTATTCCAGATTCTCAAAATCCAGGTCAAACACCACCATGCAATAGACATTACCAATGCGAAAAGATTCTGGAAAGGGAATCTCCACAAAGGGCTGGGGAGCCCGCTTCTCGAACAGTACTAGGGTGCAAGCGGTGCTATGGCTAGAGTAAATGGAAAAATTAACTCCCCCCGGCACAATGGTGGCCCCAAAGGGAAAGGGCTGGCCACAGCGGAGTTTGTAACCGTTAGCGGTGTGGGTGGGATGAATATCTATGCGTTCCATGGTGTCCTGCTAAAATGCCTCTTTGCCTTCGGCTAGGGTGGGACGGGTGGTGAAAAAGTCAAGAAATCCGGTCACGGCCATGGTGTCGATCAACTCCTCCGAAAGCCCTACTAATACTAATTGGGCTGAGTTGGCGGTGGTTTGGCGGTAGAGATAGAGCAAAAGCCGTAACCCCGCGCTGGACATATAGGGCACAGCGGTCATGTCCAGAAGAATTTTTGACCCCGGTTCCGCTAGGGGCAGAATCACTTCATGGATTTTCGGGGCCGTGTTGGCGTCCACTTCCCCGCTAAGGGTGACAACGGTAATGTCTTCCTGTTGATTAATTTGAATATCCATGGGGCTTAGGCAGTGGGGACTAAACGAACTTTGATTTTGACCCGTTCTTGGCTGTCGGGTAAGGTCACAGTTAAGCCCTGGGCATCGAAATTTTCATAGGGTTTGCCGTCAATTTCCACACTGGCGATCGCCACACTGCCAGGGGGAAGAATATCCGGGGATACCCGCAGAATACCGTCGGGGAAACCGTTAGGCAAGGGTTTGAAATAGAAATCCATGGGGTGCTTGGTGATCAGAAAATTGGTGTACACCGCCGCTAGATAACAAAGTTCAAAGGAATGGTAACCACTCATGGAGTGACTACCCTTAGCCCGTTCATTACCCCCCGCTAGGTAGGGAATGCCGTTGGCAAGGACGTTAAAGTAAATGCCCCCATCTTCTAAATCTAGGAACCAAGCGTTATAGAAAGCGGACGCCTCCTGGCCATGGCGGTGGTATTCTTCATCGTCCAAAATACCAGCCAAAATTAGATAGGCCAAAATCGCCTGTTCCTGTTGCCACCAGGCTTTGCGGTCATGCCAAACAAATTGATGGCAACGGCTATGGTTATCCAACAACCTTTCTACCACGTCGTACCAGCCGCCCCGCTGTTGGTCACTACCTACCGCCGGCATCAGGTCAGCAATTTTCTTGGCTAACTCCACATATTTTTCTTTGGACTTGAGGCTATTCATCCGCATCAAATTCCAGGCAATTTTGAGGTTGTGCCCCACCACAGCCCGATTTTGTTGCCAGCCCCAAGTGGTGTCGTGGCTCCAGTCTTCGTAAAAACGTTCTTGCACAAAGGGGCTATGGTCGTAGTCCGGGAAATATTTCTCAATGGTGTCGAAGGTATATTCCAACATATCGGCATATTTTTGCTCCCCGGTGGCCAACCATAGGTTAATTAGATAAGCCGGAGCGTGATCCCCCACGGAGTTCCAGTTCTTCCGGGCTTTGTTGGGACCGAGGGATTCACTGCGGGGATCCAACATCAAAGGGTCGAGATGGGAAAAGTACCCCCCATATTCGCTCTTGTCTAGGAAAAATTTGTCGAACAGTTTAATGGTCTGTTCTGCGTCATGGAGAATACGACGATCGCCAGTGCAACGGTAGGTCTGGATGGGGCCGGCTAAAGCGTAGATTTGTTCGTAGGCAGGAATAGCATCGTAATCATCGCCAAATTCGGACGCAAAGATTTTTTGTTCTTTTTCCCCCTGCACATCAATGGCGTGGTACCAGTAAATAATGTCTTCGTCCTTATCGACAAAGCGCATATGCTCCCGTAAATACTCCGTACCTTTTTCCGCCGCCTCCAAAAATTGGTCATCCCCGGTCATCATAAAGGCGGGAGCAAAGCCGTACACCAGGCGGGAAATGGTATCCGTTTCTTGGCGAAAATTCACCGTTGACCGCTCCCCACTCATGGACAAATCGGTGCGGTAATGGCGGTAATCAATCTCCCCGTCGCCAAATTGGGCTTTGATAAAAAACTTACCGAGGGAGTTTACCTGTTTAATCCACCAATCCTGTTTCTCAAACACGTATTCCGCTGGCTTTTTGCCTGCAAAGACCACCTGTTTCCCGTCAAAAATAGCCGTATCAGGGTAAAAAACGCCGTAAACGTAGAGAAATCGCCCTGGGGTTAACCAAGTCCGCATAGTGCCGGTGGCATCGGGATAACCTTCATCAAAGTTTTGGATCACTTTGGCGTAGGCCATGGGACTAAGTTTGACCTGAAACTCTTGGCCGTCGGAGGTTTTCAGACCAAAAATATCCGCTTCTTGGTCGTAACTTGTCACATAACCTGCAATCAGATCGGAAAAAGGAAAGTTAATTTTGGGACTCATATGTTGATGCCACGGGAAGGACGGAAAGGTTTTTAAGCTTCGATTTGCTCAACAAAAGTTTTGACAAATTCTTCAATCATGCCTGGATGTTTGCCGGTAATTAGATCGCCGTCAATTACCAACTCGGCGGTCTGATCCTCTTCATACACCACATCCGCTCCAGCATTTTCCACGTCACAAATAATGTTGTGGGCGCAGGTGACTTTTTTATCTTTAAGCAGATCGGGATCGGCGCAAAATAGCCATAAACTATGGCAAATGGTTCCCAGCTTTAACCCTTCAGTGGCCGCTGCTTTACGGAGAAAAATAACTGCGGGGGCTTGATTTTTTTCACCTTTTTTGACGGTGGCTTGGTACCGCAAGCGATCCATGGCGTAGGCCCCAATGGCAATAATGCCCTTGTAATCTTTGGGGTCAATATCATTCACTTCCGTGGTTACGGTGACGTGGTATTCCACTTGGTCATTTTCTGGGTTAGAACCAAACTTCAGTTCCGGTTGTCCCCACAAATGGCTGATATATTCCACTTCATAGCCCTGGGCGGGAAAATACTCATTAAACCAGCGATATTCAGTGCCATCAAAATGTTCTTCGATTAAGACACCAATCTTACCTTTTGTTGTGGTCATAAAGCTCCTAATTTGATGAGGAATAAATTTCTCCGAGGTTGGGAACCAGGGGGGATTTTTAAAAGTTATCTAAGAATTTTGCTCGAAAATTTCTTTTAGGGCGGCAAAAGCTCCAGCGGCTTTATTAAAGCCACCATAAACACACATGAAGGAGAGCACTTCTTCAATTTCTTCCTTAGTAGCACCCTGTTTTAGGGCCATATCCACATGGGCTTGAAAAGGGCCACTGAGGGTCTGATTAGCCACATCCACCGCAATGACAATTAGGGCTTTAGTTTTTTGATCAATTAATGGTAAACCCCAGGCTTCCCCCGCTACCCTGGTGCAAAAATCACCAAATTTAGGATTAATCCCACCCAGACCTGCCTGGAGGTCTTTATCATCCAGCACAGCGTTTTTAAACTCACTCATGGGGCTAACTCCTAGGTAGTGATTAGTTTTAGTAAACTATCAGGAGCAAACACGTCCCGATAAAAAGTGAGTTGTTCTGTTTTTAAATAACAGCCACCCCGGTGACCCCGGCGCACCCAGGTGACATTGCCCTTGGCGATCGTTTCGTGGGTTTCATCGTCCACACATTTCCATTCAAAGAAAGTATGTTCACCGTAAAACATGACAATGGGCCAGACCATGGTAACCCCAGGCTGAGCAATTAAAGCCCACCAATGTTTTTCCCGTTCCTGTTGTTGTTCCAGGCCAGAGTAGGGACCATCTTGGCAAAAGTAAACCAAATCTTCCCGGTATTCCCCGGTTAAAATATCTCCCCGACCCTGTCGCAAAGCTTCACAGTGGGTTGGCCACCAATCTTTGTTTTCCTGTTCAATAACTTCCAGGGTGTAAGAATCATCGATCGCCGGTAGGGTGGCTTCCTTTTGGGCTACGTAGGCAATGCCTTCAGCGATTAATTTCTCCTTGAGGGTATCGGGCACAAGGCCGGGCTGCGAATAGTCCGCTTTCAAACCTAAGTAGTAATTTTTTCTTGATGACATAGATGATTTGCCAAGATAACTAAAAGTAATCAGTTTAATTTAAGCAAAGCGGGGGTCAGTTCCGACGGGTGACGGGCTTGAAAAAATTCACCTGTTCAGAACCAGAATACTCCGCACTCCGAAAGAAAAATTCAAAGAGAACTAATTTGGTGCAAAGCATAGCATAATCTCCCGACTAAATTGCCACTGTAACGAAATGTTACTGAGGAAATCCAGCTCGACCCATTTCGACGTTTTGCAGCTATCATTCCTTGACAATTAGTCAATAATTCTTGACATTTTAATTGTCCCTAGACTGTCCATTGGCGATCGCCAAAATTTAACCATGTAAATATTTGTAAACGTACTAAGCCTAAGCTAGGGAAGATTCCTATAATGCCTGATAATTGGCAAGATTGCGGCGATCAGCTGGCTTGATTTCCCCTGGGTACTTAATCAAGGTATAGCTGATATGACCTGGACAACTTATTAATATATCTGAACATGAGAGCTGATTTTTTTCTGTCTGATAACAGAGCAGCATTGCTAAAAAGGGGGCTGACCATTATCCTTTCCTTTTTGGTGTTTACTAGCATTTTCTTGCTGCCATCTCCCAGTTTGGCAGAGGATGTTAAGGGGGCGGACGATCCCATTGTCGTAGCGGGCAACATTAAGGTAAAACCCGATAAAAAAGAAGAATTTATTGCCCTATCCCAGACATTTATTGAGCCTTCTCGGTCGGAACCTGGCTGTATTTCCTACAGTTTTTATGAGGATGAAACGGAAGATAATTCTTTTCTTTTTTTTGAAGTTTGGCGGAATCGAGCGGCCCTCGACTATCATTTTCAAACCCCTTACTTCCATGAATTTGTGGAAAAATCTCCTGATTTATTAGCTAAGCCAGCCGAAATTAAGATTTATAAAATAGCCGAAACGCAGACATTGTAAGTTTTCCTCAAATCCTAGTCAACGTCATGAAAACTTTACGTTTATCCCCATTACTTTCCAAGTTGTGCCTCATTTTACTGATAGTTTTAGGCACTTTGACCATAGCAATTCCTAAAGCCTTGGCAATTTCTACGTTGGATAATTTTCCCCATCCCAACATAGAAAAAACAGAAAAAATTCTGGGACCAGCAGGGGAAATTTTTGAATTTTCCACTTGCAATGCCGATGGTATTGGTTTCACCATTGCGGAAGCCCAGATTCCCCCAGGGGCGGGACCACTACCTCACATCCATCATTACACCAATGAGTGGTTTTGGACTCCGAAAGGGGGACTGCAACTATTTCAAAGTGTGAAAGAGTACCCCGATTTGGAGAATCCCGCCACCGATGAACAGGCCGGCAATACCACTGTGTACACTGTTAATACTGAACCCAATCAGATCGTTTACGGGCCCAAATATCGAGTCCATGGCTTTGCCAATACCACCACAGAAACCCGTCCTTTGACCTTTATTTGGTTGGAAGACGGCATTTCTCCTGAATACGAATTGCATGACGGTGGCATCCGGGAATATTTCCAGGACGTGGGCATTCCCATCAAAGATTTAAAGCATTTGCCAGCTATCACAGAGGAATCCAAAATAGAATTTGTCAGCCATGCTCCCCTTTATGGTATTAACCAAAGCTACTACTTTTTTGAGTATGTAGATGGGGTTAGCGGCAAGCTACCAACGTCATTAACTAAGTTAGAAAATGATCAGAGCTTAAACCGGATTATCGATACTATCAATGCCTACAATCAAGGCGATGCAACTGTTAAATGCTTTTAATACTTTCAACAATTTCTGGGAAAATTTATGAGTAAAGAACTAGGCTTTGCCATTCTTGGCGGCTGGATCTTAGGAGTGATTTTTGGCTTTTTCAAACTCCCCTTGCCCGTTCCCCCTTTTGAAGGCTTAGTCGCTGCCGGAGCCTGTCTTTTAGGCCAAGTCACTTACACGTTTATCAAGCAAAAATTTGGTTTTTAAATCTAAATTAGCCTGGAGAAGCAATTATGCTATTGAAAGTCAAACTTTGGGGTATTGGTCTAGTTTTAACTCTGACGTTGGGGACTATTCTGTTTTTGCAAAATTTTAGCGTTGCCGCAGAAACAGAAATTCATACCTTTGACGATATTCCCATGCCCAAATTAGCGGATCCCCTGCTAATTTATACTCCTGCCAACGAAATTTTTGATATTGCTTCCTGTAGTGCCAAGGACATTGGTTTTGCCATCGCCCACGCCCAAATTCCCCCCGGAGGCGGCCCCATGCCCCATATTCATTACTTCATCAATGAATGGTTTTGGACTCCGGAAGGCGGTATTGAACTGTTCCACAGCACTAAACAATATCCCAATATGGACGAGTTACCTGTGGTCGGGGGAGCCGGTCGGGGAGATTTGTATAGCATTCAAAGCGAACCCAAACAATTGATTTATTCTCCCAACCATTACATGCATGGTTTTGTTAATCCTACGGATAAAACATTACCCATTGTTTTTGTTTGGATGCGTAATGAAGTTGCACCGGATTTTCCCTACCATGACGGTGGGATGCGGGAATATTTTCAAGCTGTGGGGCCCCGCATTACTGATTTGAACAATTTACCGGAATTGACCAATGCCCAAAGGGCGGCCTTTGCTTCGGAAGCTCCCAAATATGGGATTAATCAAAGTTCCTACTTTATGGAATATGTCAACACCATTAGTGACAAATTACCTGCCCAAATTGCCAAACTAAAAAATGATAAAGACTTAGAGCGTATGGTGGAGGTAATTGAAGCTTTTAACCGTGGTGATAAATCGGTAACCTGCTCATGATTTCTTCCCCCAAAATCAAGTTTGGAGTTCATACTTTTATCTGGAAAAAAGAATTTCTTGGTAATGAAGAATATGTTTTCCAAGATGCTAAAAGGTGGGGATTTGATGGGATAGAAATTGCCACCCATTATTTCGACCAAATTGATCCCCTCCAACTTAAAAGTTATGGCGAAAAGTATGGTGTAGAGCTAACCTTTTGCACCAGTTTACCCCGGGGTTTATCCTTGACTACCAAGGATGAAGACTGCTGGCGGGAATCCATTGCTTATCTGGAAAGGGCAATTAAATTCTGTCAACAATGCGGCATCATTCAACTCTCTGGGCCGTTCCCCCATCCTGTGGGTTATCTCAGTGGAGAACCTCTGCAAAAACGGGAAAATGTTCGCATGCAGGAGGCCTTTAAGCTGGTAGCGGAAACTCTGATCAAAACTGATCTGAAGTTTGCTGTGGAACCCCTGAATCGTTTTCAAGGTTATGCTTTAAATACTGTAGCTCAAGGCTTAGAATTGCTCGATGCAGTGGATTGTCCTCAACTGGGGCTATTACTGGATTTATTCCACATGAATATTGAAGAAAAGGATGTAATCAAAGCTTTTTTACAAGCGAGCAATCATTGTTTTCATATCCATGCCTGTGCCAAAGACCGGGGCACTCCCGGCAGTGATTCCTTTGCTTGGGGCCATTGGTTTAAAGCCTTACAAACCATGGATTACCAAGGTTGGGTCACCATTGAAAGTTTTAATTTTGAGGATAAGGAATTGGCTAATGGAGCCCGCTTGTGGCGCACGGTGGCTCCCAGTAATGAAGCCCTTGCCCAAGATGGACTGAAATTTTTGCGACAAACTTATCAAACTAACTAAATTTACTCAGTCAATAATCTATGAATAGCCCCTTTATTCCTATCGCCTTGCCATCAAGCTTTGAGCATACCTATACCGACGTTGAAGGAGTGAATCTTCATGCCATTGAAGGGGGAAGCGGGCAACCATTACTTCTACTGGGGGGCTGGCCCCAAACCTGCTACGTCTGGCGGCTATTGCTAGAACAATTGGGAGAGCATTTCCGGGTAATTGCCCTGGATATGAGGGGTCAGGGGGATTCCGATATTCCCGATGGCCCCTATGATTGCGGCACAGCGGCGAGGGAAATTAAAGCCTTTTTAGCCAAAAAAGAAATTAATTCTTTTTACTTAGTGGGTCATGATGTGGGGGCTTGGGTTGCCTTTACAGTGCTGAAATTTTTTCCAGAAGCTGTGCTGGGGGCAGGATTAATTGATGCAGCTATTCCCGGTTTGGTTAGTAACGATTTCTTCTCTGTGGTTAATGCACCAAAAGTTTGGCAGTTTTATTTTCATATGGTGCCGGATTTAGCTAGTAGTTTGGTTACAGGAAAAGAAAATGAATATCTCAGTTGGTATTTCACTAATAAATCTAAACGGAAGCAGAATCTTACCCCCGAAGTCATGGATTACTATGCTCGTTACTATAGTCGTCCTGGGGCAATGAAAGCTGGTTTTCTTTGGTACTCTGCCCTAGAGGAAACAACAAAGGCTAATACTCCCACGGCGGAGACGCATTTTAGTCAGCCAATTTTTACTATGGGGGGAGAATTTGCCACTAAATCTTTAATTTATAACGGTTTATCTCCCTATTGTGATGACATTACTGGTTACGTGATTGAACAGTGTGGCCATTACATTCCTGAGGAAGCACCGGAGGAAATTTTCCAGGCAATTTTAACCACTTTTGCAACCACCAAGGAGTCCTGAATTATGCAAAGAAGAGATCTGTTTAAATATGGCCTGGCCACCGGAGCCGGGGCGATCGCCAGTTACGCTTTGATGGGCAATAAGCCACTGTTGGCGCAACAATCTAGCAATAGGGGCGGTAAATTTTGGCCCGACAATATCCGTTTGCCTATTTCCCTGTCTTTAATGTTTGAAACAGGCAGTCAGCCGGCCAAAGGTGCTCCTACTCCCTTTGGAAACTTTACCCCGCCGCCGGATTACTACGATATGCCCACCATTACTTGGTACCGCTATGGCTATACGGAAGGGGTTCCCCGTATTCTCGATTTACTAGATAAGTACAAAATTAAAATCACTTCCCACATGTCTGGGCGCACGGTGGAAATGTATCCAGACCGGGCCAAGGAAATTGTCCAACGGGGCCATGAAGCGGCGGCCCATGGTTGGGATTGGGACAATGAATTTAATATGACCGCGCCCCAGGAAAGGGACTTTATTCAACGTAATGTGGACATAATCCTAAAAGTTACAGGACAGCGGGCAGTGGGCTACAATGCCCCGGGTTTACGGGGTTCTGTCAATATTCTTACTGTACTGAATGAATTGGGTTTTGTTTATCACATTGATGATGTCAGCCGGGATGAACCTTTCATTGTTAACCTCAACAACGGCAAATCTATCATGGTGGTGCCCTACGCCGTTTATCTGAATGATATTCGTGCTTATGAGGCCCGCTTCTTTTCCTCTGGCCAGTACTTAACCGAGTTGAAAAACTCTTTCGATCGCCTTTATGAGGAAGCTGCCTATCGACGACGGATGATGGCGGTAACAATGCACGATCGCCTGCAACGGCCGGAGCATGTTTATGTATTTGAAGATTTTCTTAAGTATGTGATGGCAAAACCAGGGGTGGCGTTTATGAAAAAAATTGACATTGCCAACTTTGCATTAAATGACCCCAATACCATTCGGGAAGATATTCAAAATGTTTATCCCAATGTGCCTAATTTTGTCCCTAGTGCCACCAGTTAATTAACAGAATAATTAGCCTAAAATATCCCAGCAATTTTGTTGTCAAACAAGGAATTTCACCATGCTCAAATTTACTTTTACTCCGCTATTAACTACCATTGCTTTAACGGGTTTAGCTCTACCAGCTTTGGCCCTAGAAGAAACCCCCGTTTTACCTGCGGAAATTGCCATTAAAGCGGCCCAGTCGGCGATCGCCGCTTGTCGTCAGGAAGGTTATGGGGTTACGGCCACCGTCGTCAATCCCGAAGGTAATGTGTTGGTGGTCATTCGTAGCGATGGGGCCCTTGTGCATACGGTGCAAACTTCATTCAATAAAGCCTATTCCGCCGTTACCCTAGCTACCAATCATAATTTGGACAGGACTTCTGGTATTTTGGCGTCAATGCAAGCAAAGGGAGCCCAGGGAGTGGGCACATGGCCCATGCCTGCCGATCCCCTCACGGGCATCACCCTTTTTCCCGGCGGAGTGACCTTGATTTCCCAGGGCAAAGTGGTGGGAGGCTTGGGGGTTTCCGGCACTCCCATTGGGATGGTGGACGAAGGTTGTGCCATTAAAGGTCGGGATGCTGTTCTGCCAGATTTACGTTAAGTGAAAATAGTTAAGAATCGGGCAAAAATATCAGTCTTCTTCCTATTTATTGCAACTCCAGCAAAATAATGGTGCCGTGGTAAGCGGCGATCGCCAAATTTTTGCCGTTGGGATGGAAAGATACACTGCCCAATCTTTCTAAATTGGGGTTATATTGCCCCAATAATTGTCCCTGTAAATTCCACACTCTTAAAATGCCATCGTCGGAAACGGTGGCAATTAAATTGTCTTGGTTGATGGCAACCCCAGTAACCCACCCATCATCAAGCACATCAATTTTTAATATTTCTTGGCCATCAAGATTAAACACCCGAGCTGTGCCATCAAAACCAGCTGTAACTAACAACTTACCATCTTGACTAAAATCGACATCATTGAGGCGACCTTGATCGGTTTCGATAATTCTTACAACTTTTCCAGCGGGATTTAGTAACGTAATTTCGCCAATATCTTGGGTGACAGCAATCAAGTTTGTCTGGGCATTAAAGTCCATATTACGACTCACCCCAGGACGAGTTACAGTAAACAGTGGTTCTTTAATGTTTGACCAACCTTCAATAGTGCCGTCATCGGAACTGGTGACTACCCCCATATCATCACTCAAGAAAACTACATCGGTAACAGCAGAAGTGTGGCCTAGAATTTCCCCCAATACATTGCCCTGCACATCCCAAATACGGGCAACACCGTTGTAGCCAGCGGTAATAATGGCTTTCCCGTCCCTGCTAAAGGCACCGTTAAAAATCATAGCTACAGGCTTACCAGCAAATTCCCGCACCAATTCTCCATCCGCTGTCCAAAGTTTAGCCAAACCATCGGTGGCAGTAGAGAGCAAATAATTGCCATCTTGACTGTAATGAATTTGAATAATTGCTTCCCCTTTGAGCGTATGACCCTGGTAACTTTTAATAACTTCTAGCTGAATGGGGGATTGGTTTACACTCCGCGCTACAGGGGCGTTATTAACCGAGGGCGTTTTAGCAATAACCTGGGCGCCCGCGAAACTAATGGTTAATCCCAGTAAAAAACTAACTAGAAATTTATGTTTCATCTTGCTATTAATCCTTAATAAGATAAATTAAAAACCCAAACCTGTCCCTGACTGCTGGTGGCCGCTAACTGCTTGCCATCGGGAGAAAAACTCAAGCTAGTTAAGCGGGCATTAACCAACGGTAATTCATAAATTAATTGACCATCTTTTTGCCAAAATCTAATCGTACCGTCGTCACTGGCGGTGGCTAGCCATTCACCTTTAGGATAGAACTGGGCACTGTTAACCCAACCGGTGGGCACAACTTTATATTCATGGATTAATTCCCCTGCTAAATTCCATAACTTGGCAGAACCATTAATGCCTGAAGTTAATAATTGTTCACCATTCGGACTAAAGTTAACATTATTAATTCGCCCTTGGCCTGTGGAAATTTCCCGTTCAATTTTGCCGTTGGGATTAATTAAATGGAGGGAACCGCTATCGGAAACACTAGCAATTAAAAGTCCCTGGGGATGGTACGCCAAATTTCGAGCTGTACCTGATTTTAAAACACTAGCTATTTCTTGACCTTGGCGGGTAAAAATTTTAGTTTGGCCATCATCAGAACAGGTGACAATAATTTGACTGTCGGGACTAAATATGGCATCGGCCACCGCTGCTCGATGGGGCTGTTGTTCCTCCAGTAGCTCCCCCTGCAAATTCCACAAGCGAATGGTACCGTCATAGCCAGTGGTGATTAAAATTTGGCGATCGGGGGAAAGACGAGCATTGAACATGGGGGGCTTTTGACCCTGTAGTTGCCCCAGCATTTCCCCTTCTTTAGTCCATAAAGTGCCCACGCCATCTGCGGCCGCCGTTAGTAAAAATTGTCCGTCGGGACTAAAATGGATACGGTTAATAGCCACATCAGACCCCGTAAATTGTCGCTCAAGATTTAGCTTAATGCCAGATTGATTAACCACCGGCGCAGAAACTTTAACTTCTGCTGTAACTATTTCTTCCTTGATTAAAAAAAGGCTGAAAGTTAGTAAAAATACAGGAAAAATACGCATTTAAAAAATCCTGAATTGAGAATAAAAACTGAAATATTTTTTTGAAAAAAAGTCTAATTATGTAGAGATTAAATTCAATTTATCCTTCATTGGGATAGCAAGCTTCCCCCTGGTCGAACAGGGCTTGGAGTTCCTCGATGTTATCGGGATGAATAAAAACAGAACCCCGCTCATTGTAATAATCCTTAGTTCCCACAAAGCCGCCGGTGATATCGTGGGGAATTCCCCAAAGGGCTGTTTGTAAAAACTCTTTCTGTGCCAAGGGGATGGACTGGTTGCTGTTGGATCCATCAAGGTTATCAATTCCTTCAAATCGTTCGGAAATGCCATAGCCAGGAGCCCAAACATTATAAAAACCCCGGACTTCCGCTTTCCCCGGAGTTTCATTACGAAAATAATGCACCATCCCCCTAGGAGAAAAAATTATTTCCCCTTGATCTTCGAGAACGGAACCAACTTTAATGGGGTCAACATTAATCCCAGGAATTTGACCGACTTGTAACGGGGCCTGAAATTCCTGAGAACTATAAAGCCGAACTTGGGATGGTTCCGTAGAAAAAAACCACTCATCGGAAGCGTAATGAAAATGGGGCGGCGGACCAGCATTAGGGGTTAAGATAGCCTCCGCCATTTGATACAAGCCACAGGTATCAGCCGGTGTTCTCAACATAATTAATACGTCTTTGCCTGGAGTTTCGAAAGCCACAGGATCTTTAAGAAATCTGGGCATGGTTAATTTCAAACCCGTATCGGGAAAATCATAAACAATTCGTTCCTGAATGCCTCGAATATTGCTCGCCGATGGTGTATAGATATTTTGATTATCTAAAGTTGCAACGGCTTTAGCTGTTTGTAAGGTGGTAACGGTGGCAACAGTGACAACAAAGATAATAACTAAAGTAATAAGGGAATTAGACAAAAATCCAGCTAAAAAATTAACCTGTTTCATGGAAAATATTTCGATGGCTTTAGTGAGATACTTTTCTTTATATTTCGCTTGATCGTCTTCCGTAAAAAAAGCTTAAGGGTTACCAACCATGGACAAGGGTAAAAGTTTAAGGCACTAAACGGGATTTAATTTTTTCAATACCTTTCAGACCACAGGTTTGGTCTAAATTACCATTGGGTGAACCAGAAACGCCGATCGCCGCCACTAATTGGTCTCCCACTTTAATGGCTGAGCCGCCGGTGCTAAAACTAAGACCAGTAATAGGATTGGGAGCCAAGGGCACAGAACCCACAGGCAAAGGAGCTGGGGTCATCTTTTGGGCGATCGCCCCAGTGGAATCTTGCCCAGTGATGGGGCCCAGGGTAATCAAAGTAAAGGCTTTATAAAAACTATTTTCGATGGTGTGGGGGGTGGCGTCATCTCCCCGAATTACAGCTTGTACTAAACCTTCTCGATTGACCACCGTGGCGGTGACGTTATAACCATCCTGTTGACAGGTATTGACCGCTTCCATGGCCGCTTCTACTGCTAGGCTTATGGGCAATTGATAATAGGTTTTTAGGGCTAGGGCGTCAGGAACAAGGGCTAAAGATAAACCAAGGGAAATCCCCAACACTAAACAAGGCTGGAAAAAACGTTTGCTCACTTTCACAGAAATTTGCCTCTAGTTAGTGAAATAATCCTAATTTTACTCATAGTTAAGACTTTTAAAAAATTGATTTTGTGCCGCCGCAACAGGGTAAACTACGACGGGAATCTAATCATTAAGATTAATCATACTTATTTTTTGGCAATTCAACGATCTGTATCACTAATTGAGTTGCTTAAATGAAAAATTTCTTGCTTTGGCTAGAACCTATTAGAACCCATTGCCCAATGGCGATCGCCAGCTTGAACTTATGTTTTGGCAGATACTCCAGGCAATTTTAAACCAAAATCTAACTCCACTTACATAATTTGTACTTAGTTTACGAAACGTATCTAAATTTTGGGGACTTAATTAGGCTAATCGTTGTAATGTTTTAACTGATATTCCCGGAGACATGCCCATGGCCATCGATATTAGCAACAAAACAGTTCTGGTTACTGGTGCCAATCGGGGGATAGGCAAAGTACTGGTGGAGTCTTTTTTGGAGCATGGGGCCGCAAAAGTGTACGCCGCCGTCAGAAAGTTGGAAAGCGCCGCTTTCTTAGTGGACAAATATGGCAATAAAATAGTCCCTATTTTGATCGATCTAGCAGACCCAGAATCCATTGCCGCCGCTGCCCAAACCGCCACAGATGTGGAAATTGTGGTCAATAATGCCGGGGTGCAAAAAGTTGCAAATCCCCTGGCCGAAGAGGCGATCGCCTGCTTGAAATTTGAAATGGAGACCAATGTGTATGGGTTGATCTCCATGGCCCAAGCCTTTGCTCCAGTGCTCAAAGCCAATGGAGGGGGAGCTTTTGTGCAACTCAACTCAGTAGTTTCCCTCAAGTCATTCTGCAATGTTGCTACTTATTCTGCTTCCAAAGCCGCAGCCTATTCCATTACCCAGGCATTGCGGGAAGTTCTGGCTGGACAAGGCACTCTGGTTCAGAGCGTCCATCCTGGCCCCATCGCCACCGAAATGACCCATGCTTCTGGCCGGGCTGATATTGCCGAATCCCCCACCCTAGTGGCGGAAGCTATTATTGCTGCACTACAATCTGGCGAGTTTCACGTTTTTCCCAACGACACCATGGCGAAAGGAATGGGCGATGCCTATCAAAGCTTTGGCAAAAATGTGATTGAGGTCAGCTTTGATTGAAAATTAGACTTTATAATTCAGAGCTAAATGATGGGGAATATCAGTTATGAAACATTCACGGAGAAATTTTTTCGCTTTGGCAGGGGCCAGTTCCCTTCTGGCGATAAACGACTTTTTGAAGGGGCTTGCCCAGGGCGCTCAAGGCGGGGGACTCGCACCATATTAAGGTCTTGCCGTGGTAAATGTGAATAATGCCGAAGGTCGTCCATGATTACCTAAAAAGGACTCGGGGTCGCAGAGCTCCTCGGCTTCAGAAAGTGATGAGTTTGTCAGTTGATCACCTCTTCCCGGAAGCTTTAATAACTCAGTTAACATCTACGGCAAAAATTAACTGTTGCTCTAGGGCTTGGAGAGAGCCAGCGGCGAAAACGTCTGATGACAGCCAATTCCAGTTGCTATCGGTGCTCCAAACACCAATTTCACTAGTTTCAAGGTTTTGCCAAAGTACCTGGTTAATACCATTAACTGTCTCCGCTGCTAGGCCCTGCCAGTCACCAAAATTGTTTTCAAATACTTCACCCAGATATTTGATTGGTGCCGTTAAATCATCCCCAGTTTGAACATAATAATTACCAAAGATACCTTCGAGAAAACTAGTGTTACCTTTGCTTTCAATATTTGTAAGGCGATCGCCAAGGAGTTCATCGCCGTTTAAATCAAT
Organism: Synechocystis sp. PCC 6803 substr. PCC-P; assembly: GCF_000284455.1. Taxonomy (GTDB): domain Bacteria; phylum Cyanobacteriota; class Cyanobacteriia; order Cyanobacteriales; family Microcystaceae; genus Synechocystis. The sequence continues at coordinate 1,179,519 of NC_017039.1, read as the reverse complement.
CTGGAAATTAATTTCTGCTTCCAAAGTGTTGAAAGAATTGGTAGGCCAAGTTTCGGACGAAATCCAGTTCCAGTTACTATCGGCGTTCCAAACCCCAATTTCATCAATATCAGGATTCTGCCAAAGCACGTTATTAACACCATTAATTGTTTCTGCTTCGAGGATTTGCCAATTTCCAAAACTGCCACTTACAAAGGGCTGATCCTCGTAAAGAAGACTGACTTCACTGCCGTCAGGCAATTGCACAAAGAAAAGATTGTCTTTAGCAACGACGCTTATCTCGTTTTGCACCTCGGGAGTAAGGGGAGGAACCAGGAATAGGTTCGTTGAAGCATTGGAAAGGGAATCAATGGTGCCATAGACATCATTATTGTTTTGGAACTGGCCATAGGCATTGCTAAAACTACCGCCGGGACTACTGGGAGCAGAATTATTGCTGAATGTCAGACCCGCACCAGTCACGAAGGAATTGTCGGTAATAAAAATGGCTCCGCCCAATGCTTGACCGGAATTTCCCCCAGTTCCTCCTTGGGTTGTGTTGCCACTGAACTGGGAATTAGTGATGGTAACCGTGGCCTGGTTAATAAAGAGCGCACCGCCTAAACCAGCACCGCCGCCGCCACTACCCCCATTTCCGGGACTACCTCCTTCAACTGTATTACCAGCGCCCCCTTGAGACCCTACACTACCATTCCCACCGATGGGATTGCCACCTCCGGACCCTCCAGAACCACCAAAGCCACCTCTCTTATCATCACCAGGATTTTGTCCTGAAGAACCACCGCCACCGCCACCAGCACCACCACCGGCACCAAAGCCACCAGCACCACCAGGGCCGCCACTTCCTCCATTTCTGGGAGTAAAATCAAATGGACTACCACTTGAACTACCGCCACCGCCACCACCGCCACCGCCACCGATCCCGAAACCTCCAGTTCCCCCAGTTCCCCCAGTTCCCCCAGCTTTATCATCACCAACAGACCCTGCGGCACCGCCATTGTTGGCATTACCAGAGGCGTTAAAATTTCCGCCCCCTCCCCCGGCAGAAGGACGATCATCCGGGGTTCCAAAAATCTCACCACCACCACCACGGGCCCCGGCTGTTCCATTGCCGCCCACGGCTCGATTGCTGTCAAAGCTCACATTATCAATAATGACAGTACTACCTTGGAGGATAGTTAGGGCGCCACCAGCCCCGGCACCACCGCCGCCGCCACTTACCCCATCGCCGCCTTTGGCATAGCCATTCTGCAAGTTCATGTAGGAAAGATTAACTGCGACCCCTTCAAGGGTGAAAATATTGTTGAAAGCCGAGGGGTTATTAAACTTTATCGTTGGAGTACCAAAGGCTCCTAGAGTTACAAAGGTAATATCATTACGGTTATTGAGAGTGGGTAAAGGACTATTCAAAATAATGGTGCCAGCGGCGATACCAGTCATATCAATCGTATCGGGGCTGGCATTAGCGCCTGCATCAATAATGGCTTGCCGAAGGGAACCGGCTCCCGAGTCATTTGTATTGCTAACGACAATGGGAGATACATCTTGGGCACCTTGAACAAATAGGTCTATGCCATCACTAACAACTTCTAGGAAGGGACGCAGGACACCTGTTACCCGAGCCAGATATTCATCCCCTAGGGCAATTAAAACATCAGTGCCATACTGAATGAGCTTGAGATCGTCTTGACGGGAAGCTAAACCCTTAAGCCCAATGGTATCAATACCTAGCTCAAAGTCCAGAATCGCATTAAAAGAATTGGTAAAGTCAATATCCGCAATCCAAAAATGATCCGCTCCGGCTCCACCGCTGATCAAGTTTCGACCACTGCCCCGCATGAAGAAGCGATCATTACCATCGTTACCGAAGGCCTTGTCTCCCTGTCCCAGGAAGAAAGTATCATCTCCATCTCCACCATTTAGGTTATTAGTTCCCCGATCGCCCGAGGTATCAAGGATGTCGTTTCCTAAACCCCCGAACAGAGAATCATTTTGTCCTGCAATAAGGCGATCGTTACCTGGACCACCATAAACTTGATTGTTGCCCTGGGCCAGACTCAGATCGACTAAGTCATCTCCCCCTAGGGCAAAAATGATATTATCTTTGCCGACAAATCCGGGAAAAATACCTGGCACGAGGGTTTCACCGTTTTCTGTACCATAGACCGCCACAGAGGAAACAGCGGTGGACTCAAATAGATTATTGCTTTGTTGAATTAAGAGCTTAGTTCCCTTATTTATGTACTGGTCATAAGTTACACCTTGTTCTGTCACAGTCCCTGATTTTGTCCAATTCTGGAAGTCACTGGCGACGATAAAGGAGTTATGACCCAAAACCGTAAAAGTGTTGGTGGTATCAGATAAGGCTGTGAGGGTTTCTACGTTCAACGTGACCCGATTGTTAATTCCTAGGTCAATGACTTCAATACCTCGGATCCGACTGCCGATTGTGGTATCGGTGAGGTCAAGGTTGTTGGAAGACAGAATGTAACTATTGAGTTGCAAAATATCTTTACCACTACCCCCGTCCAAGCGTTCAAAATTGAGACTCCCGATGGATAGCAAGTCATTGCCTTGGCCTCCATTCATCACGACTCGTCCCCCGGCGGAAACATTTACACCTGCGCTCTGCAAAATATCGTTACCCTGACCCCCATTCATAATATGGGGAGCGGATGAGGTTGCGAGGGAAGTTGCCGAAAAAATGTCGTTGTCAATAGTGCCAACGTAGGTGACATTCTGGGTAAAGTCCCCACCAAAGACGTTGTAGGCCAACCCTGAAACTCCTTGGGAGTTGTCACCCTGGGCCCCAATGCCAAGATCGGCGTAGCCGTCCCCATTGACATCACTTAATCCCCCCACAAAGGAACCCGCAAAGGAATAGGCTTGGGCACCAACGGTCTCAAATCCATTACTGCCATTTAAATTGGACAGATCCACCGTGCCACCAACACCGAGAATAGAACTACCAAATAGAGTATAAATAGTTCCTTCTGTATCACCATTATTTGTCCCATCTGGGTTCCCAACTCCTGCGCTAGGGGCACTAACCAGCAAGTCATCATAACCATCCCCATTGATATCTCCGCCGCCAGCGATACTATAACCTACGAGGTCTTCTGAGCCAGGAGCCTGCTGGATGGTGAAGCCGTTGCCACCATTTAAGTTGCTGAGGTTGAAAGAGCCGCTGGAGCCAAGGTTACGGCCTCCAAAGACAACATAGGCTGCGCCATTCTTACCAAAGTTAAGATCATTCGTCAGGCCGACAATGAAGTCTCCAAAGCCATCACCGTTGAGATCTCCTGCCAAGCTAATACTGCCCACTCCTCCCTGCTCAGATATGCTAGAAATGCTTGGAGAGGTTAACTTAAAGCCATTACTGCCATTGAGGGTTGCTAAATTGAGGGAGGAATTGGAGGCTAAATTGTTTTTGCCAAAAATGACGTAACCATAAAGGTTTTCATTAACCTCATCAATGCCAATCAAGCCAAAATCCTCGTAGCCATCACCATTAACATCCCCCAGGGAATTGACTGCTGTAATTGGTTTACCCGCTTCAATTTGGATGGGTAAAGACTCATTTAAAACATTGACATTGCTAGTTACTCCACTGCTCCAGGTTTCTTTGCCAAAAACAATGACTGGGTTGAGGTTTGCGCTGCTAAGTAAAACATCATCTATACCATCCCCGTTAAAGTCACCGGAGGCTAGATTCACCAGTGCGCCTTGGTTAGGAACGTTAGGAACGGTGATATTAACACCACCATTACTTGCAAGTAAATTATTGATGTCAATGCCGGTATCGGGGTTAATGCTTGACCAGATGGAGGAATCTTCGCTACCCAAAATAATGGTTGCGTAGCTTTGCCCTAAGGCGCCACTGCGGGAAACGACAAAATCAGTAATGCCATCGTTGTTGAAGTCGCCGTAGTCGAGGGTTTGCTGACCTAAAATCAGACCATCATTGCTGGCGATCGTAATCGCTACACTATCGACAAAAGTGCTGGGTTGAGCCGGGTCACTGCCAAAGAAAAGGTAAACAATTTTCCCCCCAGCACCATTAAAGCCCGCATCCGCAATTAGGGTATCAACATAGCCGTCGTTGTTAATATCCGCCCCTAACTGCACCGTTCCAATTTCATTCTTAGTGACGGGCTGGAAGACAAAACCGTTATCACTCCGCAATTTGGTGACATCAATACTGCCGCCCGCTCCGACCCAAGGGTGTCCGTAGGCAACGTAAATTTGGCTAGTCTCGACTCCTGGATAGATCTGAGGCGTGGCGATCGCCATATCGGGGGAACCATCTCCATTCACATCCCCAATAGACCCCAGGCCTAAGCCCAATTGAGTACCGGAGTTAGGATTGTTAAACAAAAAGACCCGACTATTAAGAGTATTGACGTCGGATAATTCCAGTACCCCTTGATTGAGGAAATTAGCCCATTGACTTGTACCTAAAATAAGATAACTTTGGCCGGTGGCACTGTTAGGCCCATTGGTTCCTAAGGTTGGCGCGCTGATAATAAAGTCATCAAAAAAGTCGTTATTGATATCCCCGACAGCGGAAATCCAGTACCCTGCATTACCCCCCAAATTTTGGGTTGTATCGTAAATACCGTTGATGATAAATCCATTGGTGCCATCGAGATTTTGCAAATTAATCGCACTATTCCATCCCGAAGCCTTGCCAAAAACCACATAGGCTCGCCCTAAGCCATTAATGCCATTGGCGGCAGAGTTGGCGGCGCTGATAATAAAGTCATCGAAACCGTCATTATTGATGTCGCCCGCATTGACCACGTTGGTGCCAGCGTTATCTGCAATAGTGAAGTCCGGCTGTAAATTCGGGTCAGAGGGGGTGCCTCCCCCCAGGTTGGACTGGTTATAAAAAGCTTGCCCATTGAGAATCAGACCATTACTGCCATTGAGTTGACCTAGGTTCAAAGAACCATTTAAACCGGTGCCACCAAAGGCAACATAGACCTGACCGCCATAGGCTAGAGGCTTACTATCCGCATCTTCGCTACCAGAATAATCTACCGGATTGGCCTGGGGTGCCCCCAATAATAGATCAAAGACACCATCGCCATTGATGTCAGCCACGCCTAATCCTGTTCCGATTTGGCCGATCCCTGTATTTAGAAGAAAGCCGTCACTGCCTAGATTGTCCAAATTCAGGGAGGGGGTGTTACTGTTCAGGGCATTTTTAATGGCCGACCCAAATACTACATAAATGGTATTAATGGCAGGGGCACTGATAATCACATCTGCTAGACCGTCCCCTGTCACGTCGGCGATCGCCGTTTTAAAGCCCGCCGCATTACCGGCTTGATTGGACTCCAAAACTAAACTAGAAGCCGTAGATAAATCAATAGTGCTTTGACCCTCGACGTTGCTACCCCGCAGAATATAAACTTTACCCGCAGAATTTTGCACTGAATTTTGAGGAGCTCCCAACACCAGATCACTCAACCCGTCACTGTCTAAATCCGCCGTCGCCATGGCCGTTCCCAATAGGCTTTGACTCGCTCCCTGGATAATGACCCCATTAGTACCATCAAGACTATCCAAGGATAGACCTTGATCCCGAATGCCAATGGTCGGATTACCATAGACCACATAGACGGCACCATTGCCCCCATTTTTGGCCGGTGCGCCTACCAAGAAATCATCCGTGCCATCACTATTTATATCTCCCCCTGGGGCGATCGCCATACCAGCTTGGGCTAGGGGATCTGCATTTAAGATGAAACCACTGTCAATTTCAGATAGGCTGGTTGGCTCATCCTCAATGGTTGTTACCGTTGCAACGAGTTCTAATCTGGTATTCCCCAAACGCAAACCATCTAGGCGGAGGTGAGCACCTTCATGGTCACTAGTGATGACCACCCGAAATTTTTCTGCCCGGCGTTCGGTAATGTCATCATCTAGGATTGCAATCCGAATCTCCTTGAAAACTTCCCCTGGAGCAAAGGTCAGGGTTCCAGCCTGGGCTACATAATCAGCCCCCGCTGTGGCAGAACCATCTACAGTACGATAATTAAAGCTCACCGCTTCTTGAATATTCCCGGTGCGACGCACAAGCAAAACAGCTTCGCCATCGGTTTCTTTTACCCGAATAGGTGAAACTTGGAGTTGACTGGAGCCTTGACTATTGTTGTGGGGAATTACTAAGCGCAAATCACTTTCCGCCACAACACTGTTGTGGGTTGGCTGATCAAAAGCAGAATTAACTGTTTGATTGCTGATGCTGTTGCTAATTTCGATCGCCTCCGCCACGGTTTGGAAAGTGGTGAGGTTTGATAAATCCGGCGCAAATAGAACCGCAGGAGTCCACTGGGCAAATTGCTGATTATAGCTACTATAAAAAATACTTATGCCATCATCGGCAGCAGGATTCACCTCTGTCCAGAATATTGTCGCTTCGCCGCCCACCGTTGCAGATACGGGCGTTTCTAATAAACGCAGGTCACCGCTAGCTACGATTTGAGCATTACTCCAGCTTGTTCCATTCCAAAAAGAACTGTAAAGTACATCATTCTTAGTGTCACCGCCATTGGTATATAGTCCGGTATCTGGTATCAGGGTATCCGCTACGACCCAGGATAGAAGTAATGCGCCATTCGCCAGTTGAGTTAGGGTCAAAGCCTGGGGAGTTTTAATGTCTGGGTTAATGGGTATGGCATCGCTCCAAGTAGCGCCATTATCATTGGAGGTTGAATAGAACAACGTACTGGCCGCAAGGGATTCAACAAACTCAGGCCGGTTAACGCTTCCATCGGGATTAAAAATATCAGGACTGGCATTACTCCAAACCACCAATAGTTGCCCCGTTACCGTTGTGCCGATGACCGGGTTAAAGTTCATGCCGGCACTGTTGGGAATCACTAAAGGATTGCTCCAGGTATTGCCGCCATCGGTGGATTTCGCCAGTAACACCTGGGACAGACTTTCATTATGGGTATTTTTCACCCAGGTAGCATAAAGATTGCCATCACTCGCTACAAGAATACTGGGGGAGGTGTCATCGGTCAGATTAGAACCAACACTAGTGCCATCAAGGGGATTGCCCGCATAGATCGCAGTACTTCCTTGGATAAAATCAGGGTTAATGCCAACTAGCAAATCATCGGCATTGAGGGTAGTCGACAAATTTTCTGCAATCAAGCTGGGATTATCGAAGTTTTGCTCAACTTTGAGGGTTGTGGACCATTTTTTACCAAAAAGATTTAGCCCTAGTGCGAGTGTTTCTTCTAAGCTATCAAATCCGACGTTAGGGAAAACTTCAAAGTTTGCCAGGATCTCTAGCTTGCTTTCAAAATCAAAAGCCGTAAAGCCAAGCAAGGCCAGCTTTAATTTGCCTGATAATCCAGTGCCAAAGCTAAGAAGACCAGTGTTTTCCACGCCGGGAATCAGTGCTAATTCCGCTGGACTTGGAGCTTCTAAACCAGGGGGCGGCGCAAGCAAATTGTCTGCGGCTTGGTCCGAATTGATTAGCCAGTAGAGTTGGCTGGGGTCATCTCCAGGCTGGGCCGGAGTGCCATCAGCCCGCACCAAGGAATACCAATATTCAACAGTTGTATTTTCTGTCTGAGTTTCAGCTAGGGTTGATCCCCCCGTGACTAGGGCTTGGGGGGTAAGATCAAAATCTGTACTCCATTTTTGTTTGAGCGTAAAAGCCAAATCAAAAAGCAATCCCAACTGAACTTCAGCATCGAGGAGAGAAATCGGAACTCCACCTACAGAAAAACCAATGTCATAGGTGGTTTTCCCTGGTAATAAATTACGTTCGTATTCTCCCCTGAGCCTCAGGGCATCGGATGCAGAAAAAGTATTGCCATCCCCGTTAAGTAAAAAATCTAGTTGGAGTTTCCCCTGTAGACGACCTTTGAGGGAAACCTTGTTTTTACCGAAGCTCAGTGCCCCGGACAGTTCATCCTGCAGTTGCAAAAAAGCAGATAGCCCTGGATCACCCGAATTAATCAGGTTCGTAAAGTTGATCCCCCCCCCTAGGGCAAGGGCATTTTTGAATTCCAATTTGCCGTTAAAAAAAGATAAAGGAAGTTGATACTCTTTTTTGTTTTCTTTCGTGATTAAAAAAGTTCCTGGAACTTGTATATCTCCATCTCCGAGGGCCAAGGTGGGGGAAGCATTGGGAGCAATAAAATTACTGGGATTGAGAGGCTTGACCTGGGTGAGGGTGTTATGGAGTGTTTCTCGGTTTCTGAGGTCTATGACTTGGCTGTATAAATCTCTGTCAGCTTGGGGATCATCTAAGTCAATTTTTTCGGTGATTAGGAGCAGATTACCGTCGGCAGTGGTCTGCAACCGCATATTTTCATCACTCACTGCGTCATCGGTGAGCTTGAATGTTTGGCCCCAGTTATATTGCCCTAGGCTATTGAGAATGCCGCTAGCGCCATGAATATCGCTGTTATTTCCTTCTCCTTCGATCCAAGAAATAAAAATCCCCTCTACGGAACTTCCTGTTTCTTCCCCTTGGCTTCGTACTCCTGTGGTAATTTTAAGTTCTTTGGCACTGACACTATTGGCGATCGGAGCAGATTCCCGCCACCGCCCGACAGAAGGGTCGTAGTAGGCGTGGTAAATGACGTTATTTTGGTTCCAAACTAAATGTGTAAAACCGTTCGAGTCAACGGCGATCGCCGGAGTCTGGGTAGAGGCAGCCATAAATACCTTATGTAAGACAGAGGAAAAACAGGATGTTGAACAAAGTAGAAAGTACTTATGTCTATGACCGGGAGGTGGAGGTCTTCGAGAAAATTATCCAGAGCCGTAGATAAATTATCATTATTCTTTAGGAAAGTCTCATAACCATTGCTTAACCATCTTCTGTGCCGATGCTACATTCCAAGATTTAAGCAGCAATTTCTAGGAAGCTAAACCCTTCATTTGTAGGGTTTTTCCCAGTAATTTCCCTTTCTGCTTCCAAAGCCGCCGCCTATTCCATCACCCAGGCATTATGGAAGCTTTGCCAAAAATGTGGTCGAGGTCAGCTTTGACTAGAAAATTACGCCTTATAATTCAGAGCTAAATAATGGGGAATATCAGTTATGAAACATTCACGGAGAAATTTTCTCGCTTTGGCAGGGGCCAGTTCCCTTCTGGCGATCGCCGCACCAAAACTATTAGCCGAGGGCATTCCCCAGGAAATTTTAAACAAAATTTTGCCTCTGCCTGGTAAGTATGGGGAGTATTATAGCCAAGCAAAAATTCGAGCTTTCCATCTTCATAATCAACCCGACACTAGCCCTCTCCATAAAGCCCTAGAAGAACTGTGGCTAGAAGTATTTAAGCAAACGGAGGGAGAACTTTTTGTTTCCCCCATTCCCCACGACGCTTCCATTCCCGCTGGCGATCCCCAAGCAGTACAGTTCATTACCGGAGGACGTTTTGAAATTGTCAGCGTTGCTGGGCCCATCATCGACAAAGTAGCTCCCGATGTCATTGGTGTGCAAAATATTCCCCTCCTTTATCAATCAGCCCAAGACGTTTTTGAAATTATTAATCAGTCCCTCTTTGCGGAAGCTCTTAATGGCTCGGTAGCCCAATATAATTTAACTTATTTACGGAATGGCACGTTTAACAACGGCATGAGAATTGTCACTTCCATTGCCAGTAAGCCAATTTATAAACTAGAAGATTTTCAAGGGTTAAAGATCAGGATTCCTCCTTCCAATGACATGGCAATGACCATGGAAGCTCTAGGAGCTGTTCCCGAAAAAATCACCATGAATCAAGTCTTTCGCGCTTTAGAAAATGGCACAGTGGAGGCCCAGGAAAATCCTTCATCTGTAGCATTAGGTTTTAAATTATATGAGGTAACCAAATATTTAAACATGACTAACCATGCTTGGTCTGGTTATAACACGTTTTTCAACACCAGTTTTTGGGAGAGTCTTTCCCCTACTGTTCAGGCGGTAATCAAGGAACTTCTGCCGGTTTATCAGGCCAAACAAATCAGAGCTCAGGAAGAATACAACCAGCAAGCTTACCAACAATTAATTGGTAAATTAGGCATGGTGCAAACTAAACCTAATTTATCCCAAGCTCCGCAAAAGCTAATTGAAGTTTATCGGTTTATATATAGTCAATTAAATTCCCAAGCTCAATCTCTGATCAAAAATAAGCTAGAAGAGAAAACTGGTATCAAGTTTGCTTGAAATTTTCAACAACTTCACGGCTAATTTATATTAACTATTCCCTGGTTAAAATCAAGGTATGAAGCATATATTTAGGTTTAAAAATTATTTTTTCCATTCTAAAAACAATCAATTGAAGCGTTTGCTGTTGGTTGCGTTTCTCTTAACTGGTCTATGGTTGACTCCCCAGCAAGGAAGAGTCTGGGGTCAAGAACAACCTTTTGTGGTTAAAAAAATTGATCTTAGTCAGTATGGAGCTGCGGCTTCCATTGCCCAAGATCCAGAGTCAAAACAGCTAGCCATTGGCTTTTATAATTGCAACTTGATTTTTCTCGATGCTAATTTAAACCAAGATCAGAAAAATAATTTATTTCTTAAAAACTGTAAACGTTTTTTTCGGGCTAGGTATGGGGAATTTGGCTCGATCCCTTTCCTTATTTCTTCTATCTACACTGGAAGCAGTGTTTTGCATAACTCCCAGGAAAATTTTGATATTCCCCTCCATAAAGCGGCGGTAACAGATTCATTAATTCTCCAAGATTATCTATTATCATCTTCTGATGATGGCTCAGTGACCATTTCACGATTAATCAGTCTTTCCCCCCCGGAGGTTAACACCTTCAAGCTTTACCAATCTATTGGTGTTGCTAGAAATCTAGCTTTTACCCACACCTCCAATCCAGAAGTTGGCAAAGTTGCTGTTAGTTACGATACGGGGGAAATTGCTATTTTTAATATTGATCATGATACAGCCCGTAACCCCGTTGAACCTAGCACCTTTAAAACAATTAACAGCCGCATCAACACTTTCAAATTTACTCCCGATGGCGCCAAGCTACTAATTGGTTACTTTACCGGAGAGTTAGTAGAGCTAGATTTAGCCACCGGTGCCCATAAAACCCTTGCAAAAGTAAACTCATGGCTGAACGCTTTGGATATTAACTCTGAAAATTTAGTGGCGATCGCCGATGATCAAGGCTTTGTTAAAATTATTTCCTTAACCACGGGAAAAATCGTCGAAGAACATAAAATTTCTACTACAGGTATTAACGCTGTCATTTTCACCGATGACCAGACAGTGGTTGCCGCCGATGCCACTGGCATGATTTACCAAGGAAAATTGGCCGGCTCCAATTAGGTAAGGCAACTGCCGTCTCAATGTGCAATGCGGTCTAGTGCTTGCCCAAAATTATTTTGGGAAACTCCCAAGCCATGATTAATGACGATAGCTGGCCAAGAAGGGAAACCTCCCTCCGTTATGATTTAGAATTCTTAGGTAACTTTTATGTATCTGTTGCTGAGAAAGGAGTGTGTAACCAGTGGCTAAGTATGTGCTTTGGGGAACCTATTGTGACAACGTGGAAGAAAAAAGAGCCCCCCACCGTCAAGCACACCTAGATGGACTGAAGGTCCAAAAGGAAAGTGGTGTGTTGGTTACCATTGGACCTACCAAAGATTTACGGCAGGTTTTTGCAATTTACGACGCGCCAGACCAGGACACGGTGGAAAAGTTGGTGCAAGGAGATCCTTACTGGCAAAACGGCATCTGGACAGAGTATGAAGTCAAAGAGTGGATTCAGGCTTTTTAACAGCGAACTAGTGTTTAAATTAAAGACCCTGACGGACTGGTCTGCTTAGTCTTCGTGGTCATCGAAGGGATCACCCAACTCAGCGGACGGAGGGCCAAAGGAAGTGTACACAGCCAGACCAGTGATGGCGATGAGAATGACAGCAAAAGTAATGCTAAGAACTGTTGCGGATTCCATGGGGTAAGATTGATAGTTGTTTCTGTTGTCTTATATTATTACAGAACATTACAAAAACTCATTTAGTCATTTTTACGGGAAGTCTATGGCACAGCGCACTCGGTTAGGAGATATCCTCAGACCCCTCAACTCGGAATACGGTAAGGTCGTACCGGGCTGGGGCACCACTCCTGTCATGGGGGTATTTATGGCTCTTTTTCTGGTTTTCTTACTGATTATTTTGCAGATTTATAACTCTTCTCTGATTCTCGAAGGCTTTAGCGTGGACTGGGCTGGTTAATGGGGGGTTGTTGACATATTCCTGACCCAATTTAATCCCAACTTAATTTTGGTTAACTTTCTTTAGATCCCGCCCCGCCGGGATTTTTTTGTCTTATGGAGCATAGGGGGCCACAAACTGTCATTGGCTAGTCAGGGAATATCGCCCAAAGCCTTGTCTAGATGGGCTGGCGCGTTTTCTGTCATAATCGAACAGGACTTGTTACATTTTTTATTGCAAATCCCCGGGGTAGCGGTAACTTAGCCGGCCTGCCTCTCTGTAACGATGTTGCCGGGGTTTCTCCGGTGAATGTTAGTAAAAATCCTTAAATTTAGACGGTTCATTATGACACAGATTTCTGGCTCCCCTGATGTCCCCGATTTGGGTCGGCGTCAGTTTATGAACTTATTGACCTTCGGTACGATCACTGGGGTGGCGGCCGGGGCCCTCTATCCAGCAGTAAAATATTTGATCCCCCCCTCCAGTGGTGGTTCGGGCGGTGGTGTAACGGCCAAAGATGCCCTTGGTAATGATGTTAAGGTGACGGAATTTTTGGCTTCCCATAACGCTGGCGATCGGGTGTTGGCCCAGGGGTTGAAGGGCGACCCGACCTATATTGTAGTCCAGGGGGATGACACGATCGCCAACTATGGTATTAATGCGGTGTGTACCCATTTGGGCTGTGTAGTGCCCTGGAATGCCAGCGAAAACAAATTTATGTGCCCTTGTCACGGCTCCCAGTACAACGCTGAAGGTAAAGTGGTCCGTGGCCCGGCTCCCCTCTCTTTGGCTTTGGCCCACGCTACCGTTACCGACGACGACAAATTAGTGCTCAGCACCTGGACCGAAACCGATTTCCGCACCGACGAAGATCCCTGGTGGGCTTAGGTTTAGCTTTGCTATCCGTTGAGTAAGCAACACTGTTGTAATTTTGTGTAATTGTCTGAGACTGGTCTTTTTCCCCTACTGTTCACCTAAACCTAATCCGTTCAACTTAACGATGAGAAACCCTGATACTTTGGGGCTGTGGACGAAAACCATGGTTGCTCTGCGCCGCTTCACGGTGTTGGCGATCGCCACAGTCAGCGTCTTTTTGATCACCGACCTTGGTCTGCCCCAGGCCGCCTCTGCCTATCCCTTTTGGGCCCAGGAAACAGCGCCTTTGACCCCCCGGGAAGCCACTGGCCGTATTGTTTGTGCTAACTGCCACCTCGCCCAGAAAGCGGCAGAAGTGGAAATTCCCCAGGCAGTTTTGCCAGACACCGTGTTTGAAGCAGTAGTCAAAATTCCCTATGATCTCGATAGTCAGCAGGTACTAGGAGATGGTTCCAAGGGTGGCTTAAACGTTGGAGCCGTGTTGATGTTGCCCGAAGGGTTCAAAATTGCTCCCCCCGATCGCCTGTCCGAGGGACTTAAAGAAAAAGTTGGCGGCACCTACTTCCAGCCCTACCGGGAAGACATGGAAAATGTGGTCATTGTTGGCCCCCTGCCCGGTGAGCAGTATCAGGAAATCGTTTTCCCCGTGCTATCCCCCGATCCTGCCAAGGATAAAAGCATTAACTACGGTAAATTCGCTGTCCACCTGGGGGCCAACCGGGGCCGTGGACAAATTTATCCCACTGGTTTGCTGAGCAATAACAATGCCTTTAAAGCCCCCAACGCTGGCACCATTTCAGAAGTTAACGCCCTTGAAGCTGGTGGTTACCAACTGATCCTCACCACTGCCGACGGTACAGAAACCGTGGACATTCCCGCCGGCCCCGAATTGATTGTCAGTGCCGGTCAAACTGTGGAAGCTGGGGAATTTTTGACCAATAATCCCAATGTGGGCGGTTTTGGCCAGAAAGATACGGAAGTAGTGCTGCAAAATCCCACCCGCATTAAATTCCTTGTACTCTTCTTGGCGGGGATTATGCTCTCCCAAATTCTGTTGGTGTTGAAGAAAAAACAGATTGAAAAAGTTCAAGCTGCCGAACTTAATTTCTAGTTCATTTCTCCACCGGATTATCCCGTCATAGGGGCGGAGCCTAGGTTCTCCCCTGGGGGCCATCGAAGAATGCTCAGCTTGAGTTATGTCGTCGGTGGCCCCATTGATTTTTGCAGAACTGCCCTAGCTCGATATGCTGGTAGGAATAGACAACTTTTAGATTTTGCTGACTCTATGCGTGTTTACGTTCTTTTATTCAACGCAGGTACGGATAATGAAGGCATCCACACCGTACAAATGGGGGGACGCAATAAAATTTTGATGTTCACTTCCGAGGACGATGCCACCCGTTATGCCCTGCTTTTAGAGGCCCAGGATTTCCCGCCCCCCTCCATTGAAGCCATGGATTCCCGGGACATTGAAGAATTTTGTCAAGAAGCTGGCTATGACTGCGAGGTTGTGGCGGAAGGCATGCTGGCCATTCCTCCGGAAAAAAATGTGGCGGAACCGGAATGGGACCCGGATGGGGTTTTGCAGGCGGCCCGGGAAGCCCAAAACACTGACCAAGGCGAGGGAGAAGAAAAGCCAGACAACGAATTTTCCGATGCTGAACTAGAAAATATTCGCCGTCGTTTGGAGGGGTTGTTGTAGAAAAATTGTGGACATGTCCTTTCTGGTTTTAACTAACCCTTTTACTAACCATAATTTTAAAGCTTAGTCCCAGTTAATTGACTAAATTTGGTTTGGTTGATTTTGTTTAATCTCTAATTTGTTTTTTCTTTCCCCGATCATCTTTCTCCCATCCCCCATGCCTATGGAAATCTTAGAAGAGCGCGGTCATTTATTAACAGAGCAGACCAATCCCCAAAGTCAAAATTTGGACCAGTTGTCCAGCCTGGAATTGGTAGATTTATTTAACCAACAGGATCAACTGACAGTGACGGCGATCGCCGGGGCGAGGGAAGATTTAGCGGCGGCCATTGAAATTATTAGTGATGCTTTGGCTAAAGGGGGGAGACTTTTCTACATTGGCGCAGGTACCAGTGGCCGGTTGGGGGTGTTGGATGCGGTGGAATGTCCCCCCACTTTTTGTACACCATCGGAGTTAGTGCAGGGAATTTTAGCCGGGGGAGCCAGTGCGTTACTCCGCAGTTCAGAAGGTTTAGAAGATATTGCGGCAGATGGGGCCCAGGCGATCGCCGACCATCGCATTACCCAGTTGGACGTGGTGGTGGGAATTACGGCCGGGGGTACGACTCCCTATGTCCATGGAGCGTTAGATGCGGCCAGGGCCCGGGGGACGAAAACGATTTTTATTGCTTGTGTACCGGAAAGCCAAGCTCCTTGCCAAGCAGACGTGAATATTAGACTTTTAACCGGGCCAGAAATTTTGGCCGGTTCCACCCGCTTAAAAGCGGGCACAGTGACCAAAATGGCCTTGAACATCCTGTCTACTGGAGCCATGGTCAAGTTGGGCAAAGTTTACGGCAATCGTATGGTGGATGTGGCGGTAACTAATCGCAAACTGGAAGACCGAGCCATTAGAATTTTGCGAGATTTAACCGATTTAAACCGAGAGGAAGCGGCTGA
The DNA here is from genome assembly GCF_000284455.1 of Synechocystis sp. PCC 6803 substr. PCC-P. GTDB lineage: Bacteria > Cyanobacteriota > Cyanobacteriia > Cyanobacteriales > Microcystaceae > Synechocystis. The sequence goes on along the minus strand of NC_017039.1, from coordinate 1,163,811 downwards.
ATTACTGGTCGCCAGTGGCCAACGGGTTAAGTTAGCTTTGTTAATGCACTGGTCTGGTTTAAGTGCAGAATCTGCCCAGGCTCAACTCGATCGCCATGGGGGAAATTTACGCCAGGCCATGGATGCTGCTCCCTAATCTTCATCAACCCCAGCTGAGAAATAATTCTAATTTCCACACTTGTTTTACCCATGCCCACTACCCTAGACCAGTTTTTAGTCCCCATTGTCTTCGCCATTTTTGCCCTGGCGATCGGTGTTTTAGTCTGGGGCTATCGGCGGGCTAAACCCTTTGGCAAATTGGGAAAACTGGCTTGGCTCCAGTCGGTGGTGCTGATGGCCCCTTGGCTATTATATTTTGTCCTTTTTAGTTTTGGTTTATCCATCAGTTTGCCCGCAGTGTTGGTTTTGCTTTTGGTGTCGGGGGGCATTTACATCTATCTGGGTCGGCAAATGCGGGAAGAAGGACAAGCGGAACTGTTGCGCCAAAAGGCAGCCCAACGTCTGCAAGATTTGGCCAATGGGGCAGATAAAACCACTGTGCTCGGTGACAGCACGGCCAACACAAACTTAGAAGAAACTTCCCCCATTCCCCCGGAAGATTTGGCCATTATTAAAGGTATTTTTAGCATTGATAGCTTTTTTGCCACGGAAACCATTGCCTACCAGGAAGGGGCAATCTTTAAAGGTAATTTGCGGACGGAAGCGGAGGATGCTTTCGGTAAACTATCGGGCAAACTGAAGGAATTAATGGGGGAAAAATATCGCCTTTTCCTAGTGGAAGGGAGTGAAGACCGCCCCGTGGTGGTGATTTTACCCAGTACTAATGACCCCCAACCCAGCACCTTGGCCCAGAAAAATTTGGCGGTGGTGTTACTGGTGGCCACCATTGTGACTACGTTAGAAGCCAGTGCGGCCCTGTTGGGCTTTGACTTAGTGGACAATTGGCAACGGGTGGGAGAAACAGTTCCCCTGGCGATCGCCGTGGGTATTATTTTGCTAGCCCATGAATTAGGTCACCTCTGGCAGGCGAAAAAATGGGGAGTCAGGTTGAGTTGGCCTTTCTTGCTACCCAACTGGCAAATCGGCTCCTTTGGGGCCATTACTCGTTTTGAATCCCTTTTACCCAGCCGCAATGCCCTCTTTGACGTGGCGATCGCCGGGCCGGCCATAGGGGGATTAGTTTCTTTACTATTTTTGATCGTGGGACTGAACTTATCCGGGGGCAATAATTTATTTCAACTGCCGGTGCAATTTTTGCAAGGTTCCCTGTTGGTGGGCACGTTAGCTAAATTAATTTTGGGCAGTGCTCTAAAAAGTAGTGTGATTTCCATCCATCCTTTGACGGTGTTAGGTTGGCTCGGTTTGGTAATTAATGCCTTAAATTTATTACCCGCTGGGCAACTCGATGGGGGCCGCATTGTCCAAGCCATCTACGGCCGTAAAGTAGCCCGCCGCACCACCATTGCCACCCTAGTTATTTTGGGGGCTGTTTCCCTATTTAACCCCGCCAATCCCATTCCCCTCTATTGGGCGATCGTGGTTTTATTTTTGCAACGGCAATTGGAACGCCCCAGCTTAAACGAGTTGACGGAACCGGACGACACCAGGGCCGGCTTGGGTTTACTAGCCCTATTGTTAATGTTGCTGACCCTGATTCCCTTTAGCCCCAACTGGGCCTTGAGGCTAGGCATTGGCGGTTAATGGACTTCCAATAGTGAAAATTTCAACATCCATGCCCCATCGTTTAATGCCCGACCAGTGTTTAAGTAAACCCGCCTATCGCCTTTACCAAGCGGGGGTCTATGGTCGTTGGACAGTGGTGGCCTTGCTGTGGCTAACCCTTGTTCCCTGGTCTATTTGGCAGTTTCGCCAAGATATTGCCCTGTTACAGGACCATTTCACCTGGGTTGCTATCCGTTATGGCTTTGCCTTTCAGTTAGTACCTGCTTTTACTTTGTTTGGCAGTATTGGTTTTACCGGGGCGGTATTGATTCGCCAAAGTTGCCATATTCTTTGGGGTCTATCCATTAAGGAAAGGAATAATCTCATTCGAGGTACGGCTAGAATTCGTAAAATTGGTCCCCGCCATCTCCTCTGGCGTTGGTTATTCCGTTAAAGCAGGCAGGATTTTTCAACCTTTTTGCAAAATTGTTGATAGTCTAAAAGCCTCTTTTAAAAGCCCCCAACCCACCCAACTTTGGGGAGAAACTGGGTAAAGTTTCCTCAGTATTACCGGAGTAATTTAGGGGCGGAATCAAACTTTCTGAAGACCTTCCAAAACGAAAAATTAGCAAAAGTGGTCCAACTAAGTCTGAGTCAAGTTCACCAAGACCAAATTTATCGCCATGGGGAACGGTGTTATCCGGAGGAATGTTGTGGTCTTTTACTGGGGAAAATATTAATTGGAGAAAATGGTCATCGCCATTGGCAAGTAGTCGAAGTACAGCCAACGGAAAATTGCTGGGGTGATGTGGAAGAATTTCAGCAGAATAATCATCAGGGAAATAAGTTACATTACTTTGCCATTGACCCCAAAGTTTTGCTTTCCGCCCAAAAAGATTGCCGCCAAAAAGGGTTAAGCATTATCGGTATTTTCCATTCCCATCCCCATGGCCAGCCCATACCGTCAGAATTTGATCGGGCCATTGCTTGGCCAGAATATATTTACCTCATTGCTTCCGGTGAAAATGGAAGGTTCAATACCAGTAGAAGTTGGTACTTAAACGAAGCAGGAAACTTTATGGAAGTGGACTCAACGTTGTTGCTGTAACCAGGTGGTAATGCCCGTCGCTAAAGCCTGCACCAATTGTTCCTGGGCTTGGGCATTGGTAATCCACTCGAATTCCTGGGGACTAATCATAAACCCCAATTCCAACAACACTGCTGGGGCAATGGTGGGACGGGTTAAAGCCAAATTATTCCAGTAAACTCCGTGGGAATTTCTGCCTAAATTTTCCACCAAATACCGCTGTAAAAAATTAGCTAAATCCGCTGCTTGGGCATTGTACCAAAATGTACTAATGCCATCGGTTTCGTTGGGATTACCGCTATCGGGTAAGGCATTGTAATGGATGGAAAGGGCGATCGCCGGTTGCACTTGGGCAATCTGGGTTTGGCGATCGACTAAAGAGACAAATTCGTCCCTGGTACGGGTGAGATGGACATTAGCCCCTTGGGATTTGAGGCGATTAGCTAAACGTTGAGAAATGAGTAAGTTAATGTCTTTTTCTGCATAGCCAGTGGGCCCCACTGCCCCCGCTTCACTACCCCCATGGCCCGGATCGAGCAGAATTTTTACTCCCTGCAAGTTACCGGGTTGGGAAGAAATACGGGGAGGATGACGCAAAGACAAAATTAGCGTAGTGCCCTCATAACGCAGATCGTAACCCCACTGTTGATCAGTCTTAAAAGTGAAATAATAATCAATCCGATCTGGACTAATTTGTTGCCAGGTCAAATTACGAATAATAGGATCATTATCGAGGCGGATAGTGTCAGTTTGGGCAGTGGTATTGTAAAGACTTAAAGTCAGTCCCATTTCAGTTTGATGTACTGTTACTGGCACCGGCAATTGCAAGGGAAAACGCATTTCTGTACGATCGCCAAAAACTTGGTAACCCACACTGCGAATTAGGGAACGAGGCGGAGCTTGGCTCGGTAAAGTACGGGTTTCATCTGCTTTAATCCAGCCGCCATAGTCTAACCGCAACCAGTCCCCATCCTGGCCAGTGACGCTAGCTTGACTACCCTGGGGTAAAGGAGTTAACCGGGAATAATCGGTGCCAGGGCCTGTGCGGGCAACCCCCGTTTGACTGGTAACCACAATTACCTGGGGGCGATCGCCATTGAGCAAAGTAACGCTACCGGGGCCAGGAGTGGAAAAGTTTTGTCCCCGCCATTGCAGATTAAATTGAGGCGTTCCCAATTGGGCAGGTAAGTTAGTCACGTTGAAACTTTGACAGCCTTTATACTGATCCGCTGCTGTAACTTGGGGCTGATTTTCTCCGTGCAAAATGGTGTTATTGGGCGGTAACTGTACCACATTGCCCTGGGGGGTGAGGGGAATGGTTTGGCCCGCCAAGGTCACCGTGGCCATGGCATCCGTAGGGGCGATCGCCGTAAAGCAAATTGGTTCGCCAGCAGGACGACTAATGGGCACAGCGGGGGTGAGGGAGCCGGCGGCAAAACCACCTTGGGGGGACAATGTGGGGCCAGTGCCAATGCGGGTAATGGTACGCTCAATCCGTTGGGACTCTGCTTGAAAAACAAACTGATTTTCCCCCATCTTGAGAGGGATTACAGGGGCAAAATTGCCTTGGGCACTGCGTTCAATGGGCTGGCCATTGAGGGTAACGGTCACATTTGGAGCGGCAGAACCAATGAAAAAAATCGTCGGGCTACTGGTTTGGTGATTTTGGGGTGGATAGGCCAAAAATAAGGGCTGACTTTGGGCTACAGCCGGCATAGTGAAAACCACCGCTGCCCCCACACCAATCATTGTTCCCAACCAAGATTCCATTGCCATCATTGCAAAAAATTCCCGTTTTAAATCAGCCAATTGTATTAATTAACCCAGCCCAGACGCAAATTGCCAAGCCCTAGTTTTCCCTTCTACCATAGAAAAACATTCGCTCTTTTGCTTAATCAATGGTTGCTACTGTTTCCTCTACGTCTCTTCTTGAACAACCAGAATTATTAGAACGGCGTCTCCAGGAAATTCCCCAAGAGCCGGGGGTTTACTTCATGGGCGATCGCCAAGGAGAAATTCTCTACATCGGCAAGGCAAAAAAATTGAGAACTAGGGTTAGATCCTATTTTCGGGATTCCCAACCCCACACTGCCCGCATTGCTTTGATGGTGCAACAGGTAGCGGAAATTGAGTTTATTGTCACCGATACGGAAGCGGAAGCTTTAGCCTTAGAAGCTAATTTAATCAAACAACACCAACCCCATTTTAATGTTCTGCTTAAAGATGATAAAAAATATCCTTATGTGTGTATCACCTGGTCAGAAACCTATCCCCGTATTTTTATTACCAGAAAACGCCGTTTAAACCAGGCTAAGGATCGTTACTACGGGCCCTATGTGGATAGTTTTAGTTTACGGCAAACATTGCGATTAATACAACGTATTTTTCCTCTGCGGCAACGTCGTCAGCCCCTATTCAAACATCGTCCTTGCTTAAATTATGACATTGGCCGTTGTCCTGGAGTTTGCCAAGAATTAATTACCCCAGAAGACTACCGCCAAACCTTACAAAAAGTCGCTATGGTTTTCCAGGGACGTACCCAGGAACTACATCAATTGTTAACGCAACAAATGGAAAAGGCGGCGGCAGATTTAAAGTTTGAACAGGCGGCTCTAATTCGGGACCAAATTAATTCCCTCGGTAAACTCAACGCTGATCAAAAAGTTTCCTTACCCCAGGACACCATTTCCAGAGATGCGATCGCCGTGGCCAGCGATGGACAAATTAGTGCCATTCAACTTTTCCAAATTAGGGCGGGAAGATTGGTAGGAAGGCTGGGATTTTTCGCCGATGGAGTGGAGTCGGAGTTGGAAAAAGGGGAAGTATTACAGCGGGTTTTGGAACAGCATTATCAACAGGTCGAAGCGGTGGAAATTCCCAGCGAAGTCATTCTGCCCTGTGCTTTACCTGATGGAGAATTGCTCAATGATTGGTTAACTAGCCAACGGGGAAGAAAAGTAACTTTTAACCTCCCCCAAAGACAAACCAAAGCTGAGCTATTGGAAATGGTGGAACGTAACGCCCAGTACGAGTTAGAGAGGTTACAAAAACAGACTGCTAAAAACGTTACAGCGCTAGAAGATTTAGCGGAAATTTTAAATTTAGAAACTTTGCCAAAACGCATTGAAGGTTATGATATTTCCCACATTCAGGGTTCTAATGCTGTAGCTTCCCAAGTTGTATTTATTGATGGAGTGCCAGCCCAACAGTATTATCGCCATTATAAAATTAAAAACCCGTCCATTAAAGTCGGTCACTCTGACGATTTCGCCAGTTTGGCAGAAGTTATTATCCGCCGTTTTCAATCCTCTGTAAAAGGCAAAAAAAATCAACAGGATTGGCCAGATTTAATTATGATTGATGGCGGTAAAGGTCAACTATCAGCGGTGGTTAAGGTGCTGAAGAAAATGGATTTGCTGGATAAATTTACGGTGGTCAGTTTAGCGAAACAAAGGGAAGAAATTTTTCTACCGGGAGAATCCCAACCCTTGCCCACCCACGCGGAACAACCTGGAGTGCAATTATTACGCCGTTTGCGGGATGAAGCCCATCGCTTTGCGGTCAGTTTCCACCGTCAACAACGGCTTAGTAAAAGTCGGCGATCGCGCTTGGATGAAATTCCTGGTTTAGGTTTTAGTCGCCAAAAACAATTGTTAGCCCATTTCCGTTCTTTGGATTATATTCGGGAGGCCAGTGTCAAACAATTACAGGAAGTACCAGGTATTGGTCCCCAGTTAGCCCAGACAATTTATGATTACTTTCATCCGGTTAATTCATAATCTTTGTTAGTCACATATTGCTTAACTAATTTAGCTATTAATTAATGATTAATTTAAATCTCCAGTGCAGTTTTTACCAGCGCCGCAGGAATATTAGGACTTTCAGGATTGACGGTAATGGTTTGTGAACGGGGACTAATAACTAAATCCATATCTTCCAAAGGAACAGCCCCTAGCAAAACTGCATCCCCTAAGACTAGGGCTCCAGTAAAACAATTACGATTACCAAACCTCACTTGCACTGGTCCCACATAATCAACTAGTCTTTTTTTGCTGTCGGCAGTAGTAACTTCCCGTTGTTCCAACGTTTCTAACTTAAGTTGAATCACAACATGCTCAGGAATACAAAGTGTAATCGCCCCTGTATCAACTAAGGCATTGACCTTCATTGGTTGTAGAGCCTGTTCTTTGGGATTGATAAGCTCAATATTGGCATAAACTAAACCCATTTTTTAACCTCAAGGTAAACTGTAATATTTTGACCCTAATCTGGCAAACATAACCTTTTTTCAGATAGTCTAACTACTATTTTAATCTTCCCGATCGCAGGATGCTAATTACCAACCAAAAACCAATTACCGTAGCTGCCACAAACAAAATATTGGCAATTAAAGTTAGCTGTTGATCATTGCCAGTGGAAAGAATTGCCGCCCCCATAATTAGAGAACCAAGCACAATACTAAAAGATAAACGGTTAGCGGACTTATCGATGGTGCGACGCACTGGCTCCAACCCCTCTAGCCGCACATTCCATTGCAAAGTTTCCGTAGTTAGGCGATCGAGTAACACGTCCATTTGCCTGGGGGTTTTAAGGGAAACTGCTTTAAGATCTAATACTGTTCTTAATGCTGTCTGCAAAGGATTAGTGCCAAACAGTTGCCGACGGAAAAGATCGGTAATGAGGGGATTAATTTCAGTGAATAAATTTAACTCAGGATTAAATTGTCATCCAGCGCCTTCTAAATTGGCTAAACATTTAGCATACAATCCTAAACAGGCGGGAACTTTGAGTTTATTCACTCTGGCAATGCGGAGAAATTCATAAACTACTTCACTGAAGTTAAATTCTGACAAACTTAAGTCATAATATTTCCGCAACATGCGTTCGTAATCCACCTCTAGCCGCTGGAAGTTAACGCGACCAACCGATTCTGATAACTCCACCGTTAACTGAGCACAACGTTTGGCATCCAAATCAACGATCGCCAATAGCATTTCCGTTAACAATTGCCGGGTGCGGGGATCAAGGCGACCCACCATGCCGCAGTCAATGAGGGCTAAACGACCATCTGCTAAGTAAAAAATGTTGCCGGGGTGGGGATCCGCATGGAAAAAACCATCCACATAAAGTTGTTGGAAAAAGGCCCGAAATAATAGGGTGGTAATTTCCTTTTTCTTTTCAGCAATGTCTTTATCACTGGGGGGTTGGGTTAAATCTGCGGTTAAGATTGGCACTCCATCCAGCCATTCCAACACCAGGAATTTTTGGTTTGTTAACTCCCAATAAACCTTTGGAATTACTAATTGATTGGGATCAAACCAGGTGGTTTTTGCTAGGTTAGTCCGCAAATTATTGGTATAAGCCGCTTCTGTATCAAAATTTAATTCTGCTTTGACCGTTTGGGTAAATTCATCGGCGAGTTTAACAATGTCGTAATTCTGACCAAATTCCGTCAAGGCCAATAATTCAGCCACATCTTTGATCAATAAACTATCCTGTTCCACAATCACATCAATGCCGGGCCGTTTAACTTTAATGGCAACGGTTTCTCCGCTTTGCAAAACCGCTCGATGGATTTGACCAATGGAGCCGGCGGCAATGGGTTCAGACTCAATTTCTTGAAACGTTTCCCCCAGGGGTTGGGGAAATTCCCTCTGCAACAAGTCCTCGATCGCCGACCAGGGCAGGGGAGGCACATTGGATTGGAGGGCGGTGAGGGCGTTGATATAACGGGGGGGTAAAAGGTCTGGCCTGGTGCTGAGCAGTTGCCCCAACTTGATATAAAACGGCCCCAACTCGACGAGGATTTTGGTGAGAACTTCCGGTGTCGGAATTTGTGGTTCCCCCACTTTCCCCAGGGTTAAGAGGCCGTTCATATAGTCCCAGCCGTTGCTGAGCAATACTTTAATGATCTCGCCACGGCGATCGCCGGCTTGAGGTAAGGCAAACATTAAATTTCACTAGAAATTGGTCAATGGCGCACTGCTCCCTTGTAAGACCAGCGTAGGAGAGTTAGTCCCACCGCCAATTTAACTAATTCTAGTCCCCAATAGAGCCAGTGCAAGGGCATCATGGCCGCCGGCATTTCCCCTGTACTGGTAAAGCTGGCCATATCAAAGCCCAAATCAGTGATAGCGGGGGTCAGAATATAGGTATAAACAATGGCGATCGCCAACAAAACAACGGCTAAAATGCGGCTGAAACGTTGCCCTGAGACCGAGAAAAATCTCTGTTGATGGAGCAAAAAGCAACCAGACAGCACTAAACCGGCAAATAATAGTTCTAAGTGATTAAAAACAGAAAATAGCAAATGGCCAGCACTGATAAAACCCGGCTCGGCCATCATCCCGGCGGCGGACAGACTGGGCACCACCAGCAAATCCATCACCAAGCTACCAGTGAGCCACATGGCCAAACTGCCCATCACGAGCAGGGGCCAATCCACCATGGCAACGGTTAATTTAGCGGTACGGTTCATAGATCACCTCACTCTGGTTTACAGAGTTATATTTAAAATTCAACTAAAATTCAACAACATTCAATCAAACTGGAATAATGGGGCAAAAATTACCCAAGAAATAATTGCAGATACCTTCATTATTGGCAGGGGATTTAGTTCCGAGGAAAAAATTGAGATGGATCTTTACAGAATCGGAATAAATTAGGTCTTTTCGTAATTTTTGTTTACGTTGTCTTGAGTAAAAATTCAGCAATTCGTTACCCAATACCTAGCTAATAGGTAATATTCCCTACTCCGGGCAGAAGCAAAATTCAACCATGGTTGCCCTTTCTCTCCCACCTGATTGATGGGGACAATTTCGACGCCGCTATTGCAGTAGGCCAACCCCTGAAAGGTACGGACCAAATCCTTTGACCACCGATCGCCGTGGATAGTTACGCCCTGATTCTCCAACCATGTCCGCAAATAGTGGAGAGTAATGCCTGGTAATTGTTGTCCTGTTAAAAGGGGCGTAAAAAATTCACCGTCCCGCCAACCCCAAAGATTACCCGTCGCGGTTTCCAACCAATGGCCATTAATATCGGTCAAAATGGCTTCCTGGGCATTATTTTCCTGGGCAATACGTTGGGCCAACCAAGGGGCTAAATAATTGCCCGTTTTCAATTCTGCGAGGGAACGTTGGTAACGACCGGGGGGCATCAACCAAGCTTTAATGCCTAATTGTTGCCTTTGTTGCAAATCCTCAGTCAATTCCCGCCCCGTAATTAATACTTGACCAGAAGGAAAACAGATTACACGCAGGATCGGGTAATGCTGACTCAAATGCCGAGCCGCTTGCTCTATCTGTTCCCAATCCGGTGCAGGCCATTGCAGGGCAAATAAACTCTGCTGTAGGCGATCGCCATGGTCAGCCCAGTGAGTGAGGGGATGGTCGAGCCATTGTTGGTAAACCCTCAGGGTGGTAAACACCGTCGCCCCATACAACAACCCCGGATCGTTAACTGGTAAAGAGATTACCTCCTGCTCAAACCATTGTCCATCCCACCAGTACAACATTAGAACATTACCATGCCGCCATCCACATTAAATGTTTGTCCCGTGATATAGGCCGCTGCTGGATCTGTGGCTAAAAAACGGATGGTGCCCGCCACTTCCTCCGGTTGACCATAGCGAGCCAGGGGAATAAATTGCAAAATTGGCTCTGCATTGAGATTTTCCGTCATATCCGTGGCAATGAAACCAGGAGCTACGGCATTGACAGTTACCCCCCGACTGGCCAACTCTTTGGCAACGGTTTTAGTAAAACCAATTACCCCAGCCTTAGCGGCGCTGTAGTTAGCTTGCCCCGGATTCCCCATCATGCCCGCTACAGAAGTGATGTTAATGATACGCCCACTTTTTTGCTTGAGCATTAACTTAGACACCGCTTTGGTGCAAAGAAACACCCCGGTTAAATTCAAGTCAATGACCGCTTGCCAATCTTCCAGTTTCATTCTCAACAACAGCGTATCCCTGGTAATGCCAGCATTGTTCACTAACACATCGATGCGACTAAATTTATCCAGCGTGGTTTTAATCAGTTGATCCACTTCGTCAGCATTAGCCACATTGGCCTGCACGGCGATCGCCTCTCCCCCGTTGGCAATAATTTCCGCTACCACAGCATCGGCGGCCGTACTGGATTGAGCATAGTTCACTACCACTTTCATGCCCGTGGCGGCCAGGGCCAAAGCCGTCGCTTTACCAATACCCCGGGATGCCCCCGTTACCAATGCCACCTGTGCCGTTAATGCCGTCATAAACTGTTCTCCTATAGGGACGTAATCAGCAGCCAATCAGCCATTACGCCGTAATTTCACAATGCAAACCGAGTTTTATTTTAAGGGCTTTGCGTATCCGTCGAGGAACTTACCTGGGTGCCCAGGGGGCTTTGGGTTACCCTAAAAAATAATCAAGCAATGACATTTCCCGATCGCAGTTCCGCAAATTTCCCCAACCCTATGCTTTATCGACGTTTTGGCCGTACTGAATTGTCCATGCCGGTTTTTTCCTGTGGGGGCATGCGCTATCAGTTCCAATGGCAGGATGCGCCCTTTGCCCAGGTTCCCAAGGATAACCAACACAATTTGCAAAGTACCATTGAGCGTTCCCTGGAGTTGGGCATTAACCACATTGAAACAGCTAGGGGTTATGGCACTTCCGAAATGCAGTTGGGAAAAATTTTGCCCCGGTTACCCAGGGAAACATTGATTGTGCAAACAAAAGTTAGTCCCAAGGATGACCCCAAGGAATTTCGTCGGGAGTTTGATAAATCTTTGGGCTATTTAAATCTGGAATATGTCGATTTGTTGGGTATCCACGGCATTAATAACCGGGAAACCCTAGAGCAAAGTTTACGCCCCGGCGGTTGTTTGGATGTTTGTCGGCAGTTACAAAGGGAAGGCCGAGTGCGTTTCGTGGGTTTTTCCACCCATGGTCCCACCGCCATCATTACCGAAGCCATTAATTCCGGGGAATTTGATTACGTCAACCTCCACTGGTACTACATTTTTCAAGATAATTGGCCGGCGATCGCCGCTGCGACAGCCCAGGATATGGGGGTCTTTATTATTAGCCCGTCCGATAAAGGGGGACAACTCTATAACCCGCCCGAAAAGCTAGTGAATTTATGCCAACCCCTCAGCCCGATCATATTTAATAATCTTTTCTGTTTATCCCATCCCCAGGTACATACCCTCAGCATTGGCGCATCGCGGCCGGCGGACTTTGATGAGCATTTAAAAACCTTATCTTATCTAGCGTCAGACCAGGAGACCGAAAAAGTTCTGCAACCAATTTTGGCAAAGCTCCATGGGGCCATGGTGGAAGCTTTAGGAGAAGATTGGGTCAACAGTTGGCGCATCGGCTTACCCAGCCCGGAGCAGACCCCTGGGGAAATCAATATCCCTAAAATTCTCTGGCTTTATAATCTTTGCCAAAGCTTCGACCTGGTGGAGTACAGCAAAATGCGCTACAACCTGTTGGGCAATGGCGGCCATTGGTTCCCCGGCCAACCGGCCAGCAACTTTGATCGACAACAGCTCTGGCAATGTTTAGCCCCCAGTCCCCATCGGCAGAAGGTGTTGGAAGTTTTACAGGAAACGGATCGTTTGCTTAAAGGAGAAACGGTGCAAAGATTGTCCCGTCAAGAGGTGGCCAAAACTAGCTAGTGGTGCTGGGAAAAATTGTTAATGTTTTGGTGTGTCGACCAATACTACCCACGGCGATCGCCATGACTTCCAGTCCGATTTAATAAGATTGACCTATTTTGCCCTGTGCCCCAACAATCATTTATGAATGGCTCTTCCTTGCCCCGTGAGTTCCCCCCACGCTTACCCAGTTGGTTGAAACGGCCCATTGGTAGAGCTAGTGAATTATCTACGGTTCAGCAGATTATTAAACAGCGCCAAATTCATACCATTTGCGAAGAAGGCCGCTGTCCCAATCGGGGGGAATGTTACGCCAACCGAACGGCAACTTTTTTATTAATGGGTCAAATTTGTACTAGGGCATGTGGTTTTTGTCAGGTGGAAAAGGGCCAGGCTCCCATGATGTTGGATCAGGATGAGCCGAGAAAAGTAGCGGAAGCAGTGCAATTGTTGGGTCTAAAATATGTGGTATTAACTTCCGTTGCTAGGGATGATTTAACCGATGGCGGTGCAGGCTGGTTTGTAGCGGTAATGGAGCGTATTCGCCAGGATAATCCTGCTACTCAAATAGAGGTTTTAACACCGGATTTTTGGGGCGGTATGGGTAGGGAAAGAAGCCAAAAAGAGCGAGTACTGACGGTGACTAAAGCCAAACCGGTTTGCTATAACCACAACTTGGAAACGGTGGCTAGATTACAGGGTAAAGTACGACGGGGGGCAAAATATCAACGCTCCTTAGATGTGTTGCGCTGGATAAAGGAATTTGATCCCGACATTTTCACCAAATCTGGGTTGATGTTGGGCCACGGGGAAACGGTGGATGAAGTGGTGGAAACCCTCAAGGATTTGCGCTCTGTAGGTTGCGATCGCCTGACGTTGGGACAATATATGCAACCATCCCTAGACCATCTGCCCGTGCAAAAATATTGGACTCCAGAGGAGTTTGATCAGTTGGGGGAAATTGCCAAGGATTTGGGTTTTAGCCATGTGCGATCAGGACCATTGGTGCGGAGTTCCTACCATGCCGGGGAAGATTAGCAAAAATAATGATTGACTCCCAGGAATTACCAGGCAATTGCGAGGAAATGAAGGGTGAAAATTGATGTTGACTATGCCATTGCTCAATATGCCCAGGGTCTATTTTTAATGGCCGACGACCGCCATGGATTGGGCTGGTATTCCAGCGATCGCCATGCCCTAATTCCCCTGGATGATCAATTTCGTTATCCCAAATCTTTGCAACGGGTGCTCAATCAAAATCGTTTCCAAGTCAAAATTAATCAAGCTTTCACCGCCGTTTGTGAAGGGTGTGCCGCTCGCCCTGAAACTTGGATTTCTCAAGAATTAATTGAGGTTTACCATACTTTTCATGTGGCTGGTTGGGCCCACAGCTTTGAAACTTGGCATGGCGATCGCCTAGCAGGGGGAATTTTAGGCATTGCCATCCGGGGGGCTTTCATTGGAGAATCGATGTTTTATACCATTCCTGAAGCTTCCAAAGTTGCCATGGTTAAACTGGTGCAACATCTACGACAACGGAGCTATCAATTATTTGATGCCCAGCTACAAAATCCCCATCTAAAACGGTTTGGTGCCTACGAAGTGGAAGAAAAGGCCTATAAAAAGCAATTAGAAAAAGCGCTCAATTATCGTTGTCACTTTACTTCTGAACCTGATCTTTATGATTAGATTATTAGTTTAGTTGTTTGATATTTTATCTTTCATAAAGGAACGATACTTCCTCCTACTCATAATTGATTCAATACTAGTCTGAACCTGACGAATAAAAATAGGTCTATGTAGTTGAAATCGATTTTCTTAAGCTTTTTTCTGAAAATCTTTTGAGTTGGGTAATGAAAAAATTATTCCCATAACCAGTCAATTTCTAAAACAAAGTTCAGTAAAATGTTCTCTCCTAATAATTGATTGGGTTTAACCAAGATTTCTTTGGGCAGATTACTGCGATAAACTTCCACTCGTTGACCTTGGGGGTCAATTAACCAACCTAGGCATAATCCAGAAGCTAAATATTCTTCCATTTTGGCTTGAGTTGCAGTTAAGGTATCGCTGGGAGAAAGTAGCTCCAACACAAAATCTGGGCAAATGGGTGGAAATTTTTCTCTTTCTTCTGTAGATAAATCCAGCCAACGTTCTTTTTTGACCCAAGATATATCCGGCGATCGCCGTCCCCCTTGGGGGAGCTGAAAACAAGTGGAGGAATCAAAAACAAAACCCAATTTATGTTTTCGGTTCCAGATAATAAAATCGCCAATTAGTTCTGCATTTTTGCGACCAGTTTCGCCACCCGTGGGGGACATAATCAGCAATTCTCCTTGGGCATTTTCTTCAATGATTAATTCAGGGTTCTGTTGACAGATCTGGAAAAATTTATCTGAATCAATGGCGATCGCCGGCTGTAGTTTAAGGGTAGTTGTCATATTCTCTCCTGGTTACAAAGGTGATGATTATGAGCCGTCTAGCTCCTCCTTTTAAGAGCATGTTTGCAACGTTTTAGTTTGCTTCCTCCATCGACCCACTCCGAGGACCACAGTGCTGGAGGCTTTTTCTCTGGCTTCTCCCAGCTTTGGGAACCGAAGGGCTTTTAAAACACCTCCTAACTGGAGTGCTTTTTCATCCAATATAGCTTCCTCTTTTTCAGGGTTTAGGAACAACTTCCTGATAACCTAGTTAAACTTTAGCCCATGGCAAGCAAACCATTTCCCCGAAAATGGTGAAAAATCAAAAATCTCCGTTACCATGCCCATAGGGTTTGTCCCTCACTTGGGCTAGTGGCCCAGGCATTGTGAGTTTTTTGAATTAGTGGAATTTTTACCATGACCGCCGATCAACTGTTGATGTTAGTTGTCCTCCTTGTCCCTGGTATTTTGCTATCCGCCCTAGTGATGGGTAGTTTTGCTAAAGGGGGTTAACTAAACATAAATAAAGTTACCGGGATTACTTTATTACCCCGGTAAATCTAGACTAACTGAGACAAGTCATAGGCTGTTGGACGATGACTGCTCTGATTTTCCTGGGCTTGATAACTTAACAAATACCAAACCTAGACCAAACCGTCTTTGCTCGCCATGGTCAACATTAAGTCAATGACCCTACAGGAATAGCCCCATTCGTTATCGTACCAAGAAACTACTTTAAAAAAGTTGCTGTTCAGACCAATGCCGGCCCCGGCGTCGAAAATACTGGAGCGAGGATCGGTACGGAAATCCATGGACACCACATCATCTGCTGTGTAGCCCAAAATTCCTTTAAGTTCCCCCTCGGCGGCGGTTTTCATGGCAGCACAAATTTCTTCGTAACTCGTGGCTTTTTCCGTTTTAAAAGTTAGATCCACCACAGACACGTTGGGGGTGGGGACCCGGAAGGCCATGCCGGTTAATTTACCTTTTAACTGCGGTAGCACTAAAGCCGCTGCCTTAGCCGCTCCGGTGGATGAGGGAATAATGTTTTGGGCTGCCCCCCTACCTCCCCGAAAATCTTTTTTGCTCGGGCCATCGACGGTGGGCTGGGTGGCGGTCATGGCGTGGACTGTGGTCATCAATCCTTCCACAATGCCGAAATTATCGTCTAATATTTTGGCGATCGGAGCCAGGCAATTGGTGGTGCAACTGGCATTGGAAACAATTTTGTCAGTGTCGGCGTTGTAGTTGAGATGGTTCACCCCCACCACAAAGGTGGGAATTTTTTCGGGATCCTTACTGGGAGCGGAAATAATTACCCGTTTGGCACCGGCTTTGAGATGGTTTTCAGCGGTGGCGTAGGTGGTAAATAGACCCGTGGATTCTACGACGTAATCCGCCCCTAGATCTCCCCAGGGTAATTGGGCCGGGTCCCGTTGGGAAAAACAAGGGATAAATTGGTCGTCAATGACAATGCCCTCTTCCTTGGCTACCACGGTGCCACCGTAGGAACCATGGGTGGAATCGTATTTAAACAAATAGGCCAGGTTAGAGGCTGGAACGAGGTCATTGATGCCCACTAGGGTCACTTGGGGATTGGCCATGGCGATGCGGGCCACAAGACGACCAATGCGGCCAAAGCCGTTGATGCCGATTTTTAACATTGAAAAACTCCTGGGGAATAAATAGCAAAAAAATGACCCGGTCACACCAGGACATCCGACTTGCCCTAACGTTAACCCAGCTCCTTGGCCGCAGGATTAGGGAGAATGGGAAAAAATACTTAAATCTTTCCTTGGCGATCGCCGTGGTTACCTGGGGAATAATTGGCAACAATGGTCGGATTTGGGCACAATGGGTAAATACGACCAAATAAGGCCAGGCAGAAGGATTTTGAATACTAGATTGTGGGTTGTGATATGTCCAGATTCTTTGACCGTTCTTAATTTTTTCCCGATACTGTATAGTCTTACCCGCCGATAAATCGCCTCTGTAAACTGCTAAATTTTTGACTTAATTTCGCCATGAACACTTTTTTGGCATCCCCTAAAGCATTAGCTGGTTACACTGCCCACACCTACAATCGGGCCCAAAGAGCTTTCCAGTGTTGTCCCTTTTATTTGAACTTATTTCGGGCTATGGCCCAAGCCAGTGTGCCCCTACCAACGATCGCCGGGGCTGGGGGAGTTGAGCAAGGTTTTTGTGGGCAAGCATTAACAGAAAATCGGGTGGAGCGGGAATTGATGTGGCTCATTCAGGTGGGGCTATTGCGACGGGAAGTGGACGGCCAGGGAATTACGGACAGTTTTCGCCTGACACCTTTGGCTAAGCAAATCCTCGCTCAATATCCCGGAGAGCAAAGGCAATTTCCATCCCCTTCCCTTTTAGATCGTTTACAAAATCGGTTGGCCCGCTGGCTGGCTCCCCTTGCGACCCTGTTGGTCCGGGGCTAATCTCAGTTCTTCTAGATTGATCTTCAGGCAAAATTAAATAGACAGAATATCCCAAGCTTCCCTGAAGCCAACCTCAATGGCGATCGAGTAGAAGAAAAAACCAAAAATCTGGAACATCAAAATTGAGGGGTGGAGTCGTCCACCGGGGTAGATTCCTTGAGCCATTGGTCAAGGTCCATGCCCACTTGAATAGTTAAATCCGAGCCTAGGTCGCCGACGGAGGAAGCTTCCACCACTCCTCCCCCCAAGGTTTGCCGCAGATAATGGGCTCCATCTAAGTCCCCCCGCTGTACCAGAATTTTTGTCTCTGCTAATAGTTGCGGGGATTCCGATGTTTCATAAAAATTGCGGAAGTCCTTGGATTGTAAATATTCCTTCACCCGTTCCAGGGCCTGGGGATCGTCAGTGGCATTTTGCAGGGCAATGCGTAAACTTTCCGGCGATCGCCCGGGAGTTTCAGCCCAAGTGGGGACTTCTTCAATGACATCAAAGTAGTTCCTGAGCACTTGCCTTTTGCCGACATCGGACATCACCCAATAGCTACGGCCATCAAATTCCGCCGGTTGGCTAAACCGCCCCGGTAACATTACCATTTGCACTTCCTGGCGATCAAGTTGACGCCCAAAATTAACCAGGGCCAGAATTTCCTCCATGGTTAAATTTGTGTCCACAGTTTTCTGCATAATGCCAATGGCCTTGGGAATGCGGGTGATCATACTGGGATGGCTAAGGCGATTTTGCAGGGCTTTGAGCAGGGTTTCCTGCCGTTGTACCCGGCCAATATCCCCATTGGCGTCGTAGCGAAAACGGACAAATTGTTCTGCCTGTTGCCCATTCAGGGTTTGCAGTCCGGCGGGTAAATCGATTAATAACTGCTGGGTTTTATCTTCGTAAAACATGGGCCGGGGTACAAACACTTCCACTCCCCCCACTAAATCCACCAATTCCTGTAATGCGTCGGTGGTGACTCTGACGTAACGGTCGATGGGGACTTCCCCCAAGTTACGGTTGATTACCCTTGCCGCCAACTGCGGGCCCCCATAGGCATTGGCATCGTTGATTTTGGTATAGCCCACATCGGGAATGAAAACCCTGGTATCCCGGGGAATGGAAAGTAATTTCAAACCATTTTCCCTCGGATCGAATCGTACCAATAGCATGGTGTCACTGCGGCCACCAAACTCATCCACATTGGGTTCTTCCTCTGTGGGTTCTACCCGGTCAATGCCCATCACCAAAATGTTGACAGGACGACTGATGTGATAGGGAAATAGATCTGCCTGACCGGCTTCTACTCCGGCCGACTGCCCCGGTATAACCTGCTGAACTAGCCCCTTTGGCCCAGGGGTAAAAAAGCCGATGCCCACCCCGGCGATCGCCGCTACAGTGGCAGTCAAAGTCACTAACCCCCCCCAAACCAAGCCCTTGCCTAGGGGAAGAAAACCCCTTTTGGGCCGGGGACGACCCCCGGGGGAACCAGTGCCATTGTTGGGTCGGTAATGGGAGCGAACCTTGACGGTGCTGGAGGACTGCAACGAACCAGACTCGGTACTATTCGCCATACAACCTCAACACCACACTGATTTTGGTAAACAAGCTGAAACTCAACCTATACAGATAACACCAAAGAGTCGATTGTTCCACCGATCTGCGCCGGATAGCAACGACCCCAGGACAGATTATTAAGTATTTTTGCCTAACAAAACGGTGGGTAAAGTTACCATTTTTATTCATCCCCCCAGGCAATCGCCCTGGTACCCTGGTTGACCTGGAGAGGGAGGGGAGGGGTTAATCGGAACATTGTCACAAAAGTTTGTGTTTTTTCATCGAAAAAATAGTATAATGCCTTCGCTTGATAAAACCCTTTATAAAAAACAACTCCATGAGCAAATCTGCCGTTCTTGCCAAACCCGCTGGCGATCGCCAAAAACAGGTTTACGCAACTCCCCAACAAGTGCAATACCTCTATTTAGAAGCGGAATTGGACGTACTCCTGCGTCAGCTCCAGACCTGTGGCAATAAGGACAACTAGAACTGGCAACGGGCATCGGCACAACTTCAACGCAGGCGGGAAGATTGCACCAGCAGAATAGTGCCCGCAATTAACCCCAGGAAATTAGGCAGCCAAGCGGCGGTGAACGGATCCAGGGCTCCCCAAATCCCCATAGACTCGCTTAAAAAAGAGAGTAGGTAATAGAAGAAAATTAAGCCCACACAGATGCCAAAGCTAGTAGCTTTGTTGGTATTCTGTGGCCGTACTCCGATCGCCGCCCCGATTAAACCAAAGACAAAGCAAACAAAGGGCAGAGCGTATTTCTTTTGGATGCGGACTTCTAGTTTGCGTACTTTCTTGTCGTCCCCGCTTAACCGTAGTACTTCCAGGTAACGGCGGGATTGGGCAATGGTCATCTCACCATCCTTCCGTTCCTGGCTAGCTAAATCCAGAGGGGCCCGGGGCAACGCCAATTGTTGGTGGCGAAAGCGGACAATATTGCGGTAGGAACCGTCGGGGGCAATGAGATACACGGTGCCATCGTAGAAATCCCAAGTATTTTCAGAAATATTCCAACTGGCCCTTTCCGCTGTTAGTACTTGGTTAACGCCGCTCTGGGTTCGATCAAGGATTGTTAGCCCCTTCATTTCACTACCGTTGAATTCTTCGGCATAGAACAAGCGCTTCAAAATATTTTTCTCGTTGCCGTCCGGTTGTCGCACCATGCCGTATTCCGGATAAATAATATTTTGCTCTTGACGGGGGGGGCGATCTTGATGGATGGCCCGGTCTAGGGTAGCTAACGCTTCATAACTAGCGGCGGGGGTAATACGGTCATTGAAAACAAAGGCAATGCCCGTAACTACTATGCCAAACAGTAGGGCAGGCACCACCAGGCGATAGATGCTAACCCCAATGCTACGCAGAGCAATTAATTCACTGTCGCTGGAAAGACGGCTATAGGCCATCAAGCTGGCCAACAACATTGACATGGGAAAGGCCAGCACCACAAACTCCGGCATTTTCAAGAACAGGATCTTCACCGCAATATCCATGGGAAGGCCTGATTCCGTTACCCGCCGCACCAGGTCAAAGAGGGTGCCAATGGACAAAGCCAGGGAGGTGAACATGCCCATGCCGAAAATGAAGGGCAGAAACAGTTCCACAAATAAATACCGATCCATGACGGAAAGGCGGGGCAAAGGGAGTTGAAATCTACTTTGTTTGAAGGTGCCAACGGCCATAGTCACAATGGGAGGTTACGACAAGAAAAATCAGTTAATTATCAGTTAATTGGTTGATTGGGATGGGGGAGACCTTACCATACCAAAAATCTCCAGCTAATAAGGGGGAGGGATTGCCAGTTAATCAAGCCAGACTCATTTTCCTGGCTCTGTTTTTCAATGGCTGGGGGCATTTTAAAGACTGGCAATCAGTTTTGCTCAATGGAATTAGAATTGATAATAAATTCCGAAAATCTTGAAAAATCCATGTTACTACCGATGAAATCCATTTTAAAATCCGCCGTCTTGGCACTGGCATGCACATTGACCACCTTTGCTTCTTTTTCTGGCTTATCTGCCCAAACCATGACAGACACTCCGGCTTCTCAAGTTAGTCCTGAAAAGCTGGAAGTACTAGAAAAATTAGGAGCAATTCTTAATGAGCAACAAAAAGGCAAACTTGAAGCCGGTTTAGCCCAAGGCCAAGAAGTCAAAGCCATTTTGCCCACTTTGGATTTGTCTCCCCAGCAAAAAATTCAAGTGCTTAAAGTCTTGGAATCAGTCAAAAAATAGGGAAATTGCCCGGCCTAATTGCTCTAAATCCCAGAGAAGCTGCTAGGGGGAATTATTGGCGGGTTAGTTTCCAGTGCCTGCCATTGCCCTAATAATGGCGATCGCGCTCCAGGTCAAAAATTGCCTTTTCCCAATACCAGTGCTCCGGGCGATCAGGATGTTTGGCCCGTAGATTGGTTACCAGTCTTTCCGCTACCTGGGCATTGCCCGCAATACGAATTAGATCCCGCCGTAACTTACCGGGCACCCTGGGTGATGTTGGGCGGGAAGCTTGGATGGCCTGCTTGAAACCTGATGAATGACGACGGCCTCTGCTCCAGGCAATTTTCCGACCTGATCTACGCCTAGCCCACCAGATCAAGCCCCACAACAGGGCGATCGCCAAAATTAGGGCCAACATTGCCTTGTTCTCCGAAGGTTAGTCACTTCTGTTCTGTTTGAGCCTAACATTATCCTCCCGTTGCCTTTTTCACCACAGACTTGCCATGGGCGCAATACTCTGTTACATTTATTTACATAGACAACCCTCCCAGCTCGTAATTACATTCTTAACCATGAACAACGAAAACTCTAAATTTGGATTCACTGCTTTCGCCGAAAACTGGAATGGTCGCTTGGCCATGATCGGTTTTTCCTCTGCCCTGATCCTCGAGCTTGTCTCTGGGCAAGGTGTACTTCACTTCTTCGGCATTCTGTAATTTTTCCATAGTTCCTAAATTTTTTAGGTTTTCTGGCCTGGGGTACCTGTAGTAAATCTCCCCGGCAACCTCCGTTAATCTCAAGACTTGATTGGGCTACTGTTTTATTGGCAGTAGTCTTTTTTCTTTATCTATAGCTAAAGTGAGCAGTTTTGCGGTGAACATTCTCGAAAACCCCAGGTTATCCAGCCTACCTTCCCCCTGTTTTGTGTTGGAAGAGGAATTGTTACAACAAAATTTGGCGATTTTCGAACGGTTGCAGCAATCCGCCCCGATTGAGGTGATGTTGGCCTTGAAAGGTTTTGCCCTCTTTCCTTGTTTTCCCTGGTTGCGGTCAGGGTTAGCAGGGGCGTCGGCCAGTTCCCTCTGGGAAGCACGACTGGCGGCGGAGGAATTTGGCAAAGAAGTGCACGTTTATGCCCCCACCTATCGCCCCGATGATTTGCCAGCCATTATTCCCTTGGCTAGCCACATTACCTTTAACTCCTTGGGACAATGGCATCGTTATCGGGAATCGTTGAAAAATACCGCGGTAAAAGCAGGTTTACGCATTAACCCGGAATATTCCCCCGTGCAGACCGATCTTTATAATCCCTGTGTGTCCGGTTCCCGGTTGGGGGTGCAAGCGGCAATGTTGGCGGGTAATTTACCGTCGGGCATTACGGGCTTTCTCTCCCACAACCTTTGTGAGAGCGATCATTTAGCTTTGGAAAAAACCCTAGGGCAGATCGAAAAATTATTTGGCGAGTATTTGCCCCAAATTGAATGGTTAAACCTAGGCGGCGGCCATTTAATGACCAGCCAAGGCTACGACATGGACTATGCCATTGCAGTAATTGGGGAATTCCACCAACGCCATCCCCATCTGCGGTTGATTATGGAGCCGGGGTCGGCGATCGCCTGGCAGACAGGATTTTTACTTAGTACGGTGGAGGATCTGATCGAAACACCGGAATTTACCCATGCCATGCTCGATGTTTCCTTCACGGCCCATATGCCTGACTGCTTGGAAATGCCCTATCGGCCAGAAGTAAGGGGAGCTAGAGTGCCGCAAACGGGAGATACTGTTTATCGCCTGGGGGGTTCCAGTTGCCTCGCGGGGGATTTTCTCGGTGATTATGCCTTTGATCAACCTTTACAGGTGGGAGATCGCCTAATTTTTGAAGACATGATGCACTACACCATGGTCAAAACCACTACCTTTAATGGAGTCCACCATCCCGCCATTGGTTGTCTGCGGCGATCGGGGGAATTTGAACTGTGGCGTACCTTTGGTTATGAAGATTATCGCAACCGCTTAGGTTAGCGAACCATTGGGGTCGTCAAAATCAATTGTGGGTCAACTTTGGATTAACCGCTCCAGGTTTGCCCCAAATAACCGTTTCCTGTTGATAAACCACCATGCCCGGTTTACTACCCTTGGGTTTAAAGACATATTTAGGCTGGGTATAGACCACCGGTACCTGTTCTTCCTCCCGGCCTCGGCTGTAGTAGGCCGCCCAATCCGCTGCTGATTGCAAATCCTGATCTTCGGCGATCGCCCCTGGGGGTAATCGGAGTAACACATGACTGCCGGCAATTTCCTGGGCATGGAACCACAGGTCATACTCGGTGGCAACCCGAAAACTAAGGTAATCATTTTGGCGATTATTACGGCCAATCCAGAGGGGAAAACCGGAAGGGGTTAGGCTCTGGTGCGGCTCAAAAGTTTCCGCTTCTTTACGGCGGGGGCGGCCATGGCTAAGGGCTAAATAGTTTTGTTCCGCCAACTCATCCCGAATTTCCGTTAACGTTTGCCAATCGGCCAGATCATCAAATTCGGTCAACGCCTGCACACTGGTTTCTACCTGGGTGAGGTAGGCCAACTCCTGCTCCACTTCTGCTAACAAAGGGAGAATGGCCGCCTCTGCCCGGTTTAATTTTTGTTGTTGTTTGTAAAGTCGTTGGGCGTTTTGGATTAGGGTTTTATCCGGCTGCAGGGAAATGGTAACGGGAGATTGGTCGTCAAAGTCCGGTAGGGTGATGGAGCTTAACCCTGGTTGCCCCTGGTGGAGATAGGCCATCAACAGATCCGCCTGCCGTTGATATTGCTGGGCATTGGCGGCCGCATTTAACCTTTGTTTAAACGTGTCGGCTTTTTGTTGCAGTTTAGCAATTAGATTATTTAGTTTTTGTTGAATTTGGTGTTGTAATTGCTGGAAATTTTCCCGCCCTAACTCTCTCCGGTAATATTCACTTACCAATTTATTAATGGGGAGCAAAGGGCGATCACCTTCTTCTTGAGTTGGCTTAACGTCATTAACAACAGTGGTTTCTGCCAAGACTATGTAGCCCTGGGGCAAACTTTTTCCCAAAAAATCTAATTTCTCCAGCCTCTGTAGCCAATTTTGCCAAGCAATAAAGATATTTTGCCATTGTTCGTCGGTTAAATCTTGGTTACTGACCTGGGAATCAAGATCCGCTTGGCCTAACAAATTTTTCACCACCATGGGACTAACTCCCCGGTAACTTTTCAGCAGTTGTTTACTTAATAAACCAGGGATTAATTGCACCCTTTCTTGCCAACTACTAAAGCTTTCCGTCAACGAAGGAGGTGTGGCCAATAAAGCCGGTGGAGATTGATAGGGTTGCCCCGTTTGTACCGTTCTAACCCTTGATTGTTGGGAGTTAACTTGGTGGGCGACGGTGATAATTTGCCGTTGGGCATCGGTCAAAATCAGGTTGCTATATTTGCCCATCACCTCCAAAAACAAATGGTATAGAGGTTCATCCCCTGGCCGTTTGGCGATCGCCAGGTCAATGACCCGTTCCCAGGGCTGTAGGGGTTTGAGAGAAATTAAGGCCAGTCCTTTAAGCTGATGCCGCAGTTGATCGCTAAAAGTAAACGTGTCCG
The DNA here is from genome assembly GCF_000284455.1 of Synechocystis sp. PCC 6803 substr. PCC-P. Classification (GTDB taxonomy): domain Bacteria; phylum Cyanobacteriota; class Cyanobacteriia; order Cyanobacteriales; family Microcystaceae; genus Synechocystis. Next base: position 1,139,164 of record NC_017039.1, on the reverse strand, counting down.
GTTCCTGGGGCGGAGGAGGATCTAAACAAATTCTTGCCCCCTGGGGATGCCAAGCTAGGGTTAGCCAACCCCGTCTTTCTAACGTGCGCAGAGCGAGGGATAAACCATGGCGATCATGCTGATAAATCTGTTCGATGCGGGCGGGTAGCCAATCACCTTGGAGTTCAGCAACAATGGCCATCAGGGTAGTGTAATCAACAGCTTGCATAATGATTTCTTGCCCTGACGGCGAAAGTATGAACTGTCACAAAGTATCCATTAGGTGGGAAAAGGATTAACCTCTAACCCCCGCCCAGACTGCCTAATCTCCCGTCTCTAGGGTGGCGCGGTAGTCTCCGGCGGCCATCAATCCTTCTTTGGCATCTTCCACATCATCTAGGCGCACCTTGATCAACCAACCTTCTTCCCCGTAGGGGTCTTGATTGAGCAACTCCGGCTGATCTTCCAAAGCTGAGTTTTTTTCGATCACAGTGCCCGTCACAGGGGAATATAAATCCGAGGCGGCCTTGACCGATTCCACTGCCCCCATGGACTGCTCAAATTCCACTTTGTCCCCTTCTTCGGGTAACTCCACAAAGACAATATCCCCCAGCTCATCCACGGCAAAGGCACTCAGGCCAATGGTGGCCGTTTCCCCATCAAAGCGGACGTACTCGTGGGAATCCAAATAATAGAGATCGTCAGGATGTTCCAGTTCCATGGCAAAACCGCTAAAGGCAACAGCGTTGTTAGTTTACCAAAAATATGGCGGAGGCAGGGGTTGTTCCTGGGTCCACAAAGGACTGAAAATCGTTTAACTATGGGCGGGGTAAATGTAACTTCGGATCCTGGGCCGCCCAACCAACAGGGGATTGAACCCTTACTTCAAAATGAAGATGGGATGAAGCAATATCCGGTCGGCCAGTACTGCCTACATAGCCAATTACAGTACCAGCGGGGACTTTTTCCCCAGGATCCACCGCAAATCGACTCAGATGGGCATAGCGGGTTTGACGGCCATTGCCATGGTCAATGACCACCAGGAAACCATAGGCCCCTTCCTGGCTAACTAAAATCACCTCCCCGGCGGCAGCGGCCATAACGGGGGTATCCAAGGGGGCTAACAGATCTACGCCACTGTGAAAAAAGGCATCTTGCCCCGCGGCCTGATTTTGCCAGCCGTAATCTAGGCCAATTTTGGGAGTTGGTTGAATGGGCCATTGGGCCAAGCCCGTGTAGTTATCCACATTGCTAGGGGCATTTCCCCCCCAACTGATGCCGGGAATAAAGGCACGACTGGGCTTTTCTGTGCAACCGTTGATTTCAAATAAAATATCTGCCCGTAAACCATAGGCCGATGCTAAATCCCGCCAAGTGGCCCCCGCTGGTGCGGAAACAAAACGACCGTTAAAGGGGGGAATCAAAATCGTCTGCCCTGGGGTAACTTGACCACTGGACAACTGATTGTTCACACTGATCAGGGTGGCCGGCACTAGTTGATATTGGGCGGCGATGCTGTCAATGGTTTCCCCAGCTTTCACCACATGGGGAGTCATCCTTTCGGCGATCGGTTCGGGACACAGGTCAGTGAGAGGAACGGTTAACTCCTGGGCGGGGCTACGACCGCAGAAAAAAGGCCCAAGGAGCAGGAACGCCGAGAAAAAGACAATTATTTTCCTTGGCGATCGCCGTGGCGGTTTTGATTGCAGCTTCAATTTCAAAATATTGCTGGACCTGCGGAAAAGCAGCTAAACAATAAAATATTAGGCCGATAAATCCGGTTGGCGATCGTGCCATGTGGTGGCTTGTTCATAGGCATAGCCCACCCGGAATAGCATTTCTTCCCCTAACACATTGCCCACCAATTGCAGGCCAATGGGTAAATTATTGTCGTCAAAGCCACAGGGCACACTCATGGCCGGTAAACCAGCTAAGTTAACTGGAATGGTCATCAAATCGGAGAGATACATGCTGAGGGGATCATCGGTTTTTTCCCCCGCTTTGAAGGCCGTAGTGGGGGCAGTGGGGCAAACCAACACGTCCACTTTGGTAAAGGCTTGATCAAAGTCTTGTTTAATCAGGGTTCTCACCTTTTGGGCTTTGAGGTAATAGGCATCGTAGTAACCGGCGGACAGAGCATAGGTGCCGAGCATAATGCGCCGTTTCACTTCTGCGCCAAAACCCTTGGCTCTGGTGTGGGTGTACATTTCCATCAGATTATCCGCTTCCGCCCGCAGCCCATAGCGCACCGCATCGTAACGGGCCAGGTTAGCTGACGCTTCGGAAGGGGCAATGACATAATAGGCCGCAATACCGGAACGGAACCGGGGACAATGGATTTCCTCAATGGTGGCTCCTAATTCCCGCAGTTTGGCGATCGCCGTTTGCACTGCTTCATTGACCGTATCGTCTAAACCTTCCCCAAAGGCATCCATAATTACCCCCACTTTCACTCCCTTCAAATCTGGCTTCAGGGCTTGGGTGTAATCCGGAATGGGCACATCTAGGCTGGTGGAATCCCTACTATCATGGCCGGCGATCGCCTGGAGCAGAATGGCCGCATCTTCTACCCGGCGGGCAAAGGGACCAATTTGATCCAAAGAGGAAGCATAGGCCACCAAACCAAAACGGGACACTAAACCATAGGTGGGTTTCATGCCCACCACCCCACAGAGGGAAGCAGGCTGACGAATGGAGCCCCCCGTGTCAGACCCCAAAGCAATCAAACATTCATCCGCTGCTACGGCCGCCGCCGATCCCCCAGAAGATCCCCCTGGCACCCTGGTTAAATCCCAAGGATTAGCCGTCACTTGGTAACCGGAATTTTCCGTGGAACTGCCCATGGCAAATTCATCTAGGTTAGTTTTGCCCACCATGACCGCCCCGGCTTTTTGCAACTTCTCCGTCACTGTGGACTCGTAGGGAGGCACAAAACCCCGCAAAATTTGGGAAGCACAGGTGGTAACAATGCCCTTGGTGCAAAGGTTATCTTTAATGCCAATGGGAATGCCTGCCAGTAGACCAATGGGTTCCCCCGCTGCAATCTGGGCGTCAACCTTTTCCGCCTGGGCGATCGCCTGGGGAGCTGTCACCTGCAAAAAGCTTTTCAATCTGTCGTCCACCGCTTCAATCCGCGCCAAACTCGCCTGGGCCACGGCAACAGCGGAAATTTCTTGATCTATTAATTGTTGGTGCAGGGCACGAATAAGCGACATAGGGAAAGAGCCAGATTTACCTCCCCCAGTCTATCAGCAAGCCTGCCTAGCAAAAAAGGAAAGATGACTCAAACACCTTCCCTTCTACAACGAATGAAATCTTAAATTCAGGTAATTAGGCAAAAACTTAACGAGGGGTTCTCGGTCTTGCTTTATTAACTTTGAGATCCCGCCCCATCCATTCGGCTCCATCCAGAGCTTCAATGGCGGCATCTTCTTCCTTATCGGAAGACATTTCAACGAAACCAAAACCCCGCATACGACCGGTCTCCCGATCAGTGGGAAGTTGAACCCGCTTAACAGTGCCATACTCGGAGAAGACAGTCAAAACGTCATCTTCGGTGGCTTGGTAAGAAAGGTTCCCGACATAAATGGACATAAATTAGCTCCAAAACCAGAGAAAAGAAAGAGAGTGGGTTTCGGAGAGAAGCCTGCTAAGCGTAACCATAAACAATGCACTAACACTCATAACAAGTGCGTCTACCGATCCTTAATCTCACTGGCTGATCATAGCACCTGCCGCCAGAATTTGATGGCCAATTTGTCTAGATGTCTTCACAAGGGAAAATTTTAGCCAAAACCCTCCCCAGCGCCCGGTCAACTGACCCTAGGATTTCCCCAACAGGGGCTTCCATTTGTCCGGTTCAAAGGACTCTCCCTTGAGCATCCGATTCCAGTACAGCCAGGGCAAAACATAACGTTTCACTAGCCACATGCTCCACCGCTCCTGGGTGGGGTCAAAGGGAAAACTGGATTTGGGCTGGCCACCATAGTCAAATTCCGCCATGATGGTTTTGCCGTAGCCGGTAACCAGGGGACAACAGGTGTAACCACCGTATTCTGCAGACGGTTTTTTGCTGTTTAACAGACCCAAAAGGTTTGTTGCGACCACAGGAGCTTGTTTCCGCACCGCCGCTGCTGTCCGGGAAGTGGGCAGGGAAGAGGCATCTCCCAAGCTAAATACGTTGTCGTAGCGATTATGTTGCAGGGTGAATTTGTCCACATCGACCCAACCACCGGCCTCTGCGGCCAGGGGACTGTTTTTAATGAAATCCGGGGCGGACATGGGGGGGGTCACATGGATGATGTCGTAGGGTAAAGTCACTTCCGTTTTCCCATTGACAGTGAAAGTGGCTTCTTTCGCGTTGGGGTTAATGGCTTTGAGATTGTGGTGATAGCGTACGTCAATATTTTTCTTTGCCGCCACCTTTTCCAAAGATTCACAGTAGCCGGGAATGCCGAAGATTTTTCCCACTGCCACGCCATAGGTGATGTTGGTTTTCTCCCGCACGCCATTTTTGCGGAAGGTTTCGTCGGCTAAATACATGATTTTTTGCGGCGCTCCGGCACATTTAATCGGGGTGGCCGGAAAAGTGAACAGGGCATTGCCGCCTTTAAAGTTTTGCAACAGTTCCCAGGTGTAGGGGGCATAACGGCGATCGTAGTTGCTGGTGACGCCATTTTTACCGAGGGATTCCTGGAGCCTCGGAATTAGATGCCAATTGATTTGAATGCCGGGACAAACCACCAGATATTCGTAGCTGAGACTACGGCCGTCCTGGAGGGTAAGGCAGTTATTTTCCGGGTCAAAACTGGCCACACTGGCTTTGATCCATTTGGCACCGCTGGGAATGCAATCCTGCTCCGGTTTGATGGTATCTTCCATGGCGAAGGCTCCGCCCCCCACTAGGGTCCAGGCGGGCTGGTAATAGTGTTTATCGCAGGGTTCCACGATCGCCAGATCGAGTTTGGGTTTCTGCTTTAATAATTGGGCCGCCACGGTGATGCCGGCTGCTCCTCCCCCAACAACAATGATTTGATGGTTCAATGCACTCATGGTGTTTGACTAAAATCTGATAATCTCTTTTGCTTCAGACTGTTTTGGCACAGTTCAATCTTTATTCTGCCTTAGGGCCCGACTCCCGGAAAAATTTAATCCCTTTTCCTGGCGATCGTCGTTGGCATAGCTCGATCCTATGATCAACAAATGATCCACCAACCATCGATGCTTCTGGCATTTTTCCCATGGACAATTCCCTGCTCAGCGAAATTTGGCGGCAAAGTCTGGCGTTTCCCTGGCTTAGCGCTGTTATTCTCAACAGTTTTTTACTAGCCCTAGCGGCGATCGCCCCGAAGAAACTGTTAACCCCCTGGGGCTACGGCCATGCCTGGGTGCTGGGGGTGATTATTTGGGCGGCCCTGGGTTGGCGGGGTTATTTGGTGGTTTTAGCCTACTTTTTTGTGGGTTCCGCTGTGACCCGCATTGGCCAAAAAGAAAAAGAAGCGGCGGGCATTGCCGAAAAAAGATCCGGCCAACGGGGCCCGGAAAATGTTTGGGGTTCTGCTTTAACTGCTGCCCTCTGTGCCCTGGCGATCGCCTTTGGGCCGGAACCATGGCAACTCTGGTTAGCATTGGGCTATGTGGCTAGTTTTAGTACTAAGTTATCGGATACTACCGCCAGCGAAGTGGGTAAAGCCTACGGCAAAAACACCTTTTTAATCACCACCCTGCAACCAGTGCCCAGGGGGACGGAAGGAGCGGTAAGTGTAGAAGGCACCTTGGCGGGATTTGCGGCGGGTTTAGCCCTGGCAGTTTTAGGTTACGGCGTAGGTCTAATTTCCTTTGGGGGAATAATTTTTTCTACCCTGGCTGCTTTCATTGCCACCAATCTAGAGAGTGTAATTGGTGCAACTCTGCAAAATAAATGGCCCTGGCTCACCAATGAGGTGGTTAATGGTATCAACACGTTTCTTGGTGCGGCGATCGCCATTGGCATTGAAGCTACGGCCCAGTTGATTTAGATACGAAAATAGTTATGATTCAATTTCTTCAGGGCCAGGTTGTTACAGTCACAAAAAATATTCAGAACCGTTGGTTTTTGATTTTGTCCGTTAATGGGGTGGGTTATGAGTTGCAGGTGCCCCATTCCTTAGCCCAACAATGGACTCCGCCCCCCCCGGAACCCCAACAGGTTTTTACCCACCTCTTGGTACGCCAAGACCAGATCGCTCTTTTTGGTTTTGGCCGCCTGGCAGAAAGGGATTTATTTGGTCAATTAATGGGAGTAACCGGCATTGGGGCCCAGTTGGCGATCGCCCTAATTGAAACGTTGGGCTTGGAAGGCTTAGTGCAAGCGGTGGTAACGGGCAATGTCAAACAATTGTGCCAAACGCCGGGGGTCGGGAAAAAGGGAGCGGAAAGGTTAGCCCTAGAACTAAAAACTAAATTATCCCAATGGCACAAACTACAAATGGGGACCGGGGAAACTGACTCTACTCTGCCCACCACTGCCCTCCTGGAAGACCTGGAAATGACCTTGTTAGCATTGGGTTACACCCAAACGGAAATCCAGCAGGCGATCGCCATGGTCAGTCAAGTTCCAGACGTGGCCCAGAGTGAAGATCCAGAAGTGTGGATCCGCCAGGCGATCGGTTGGTTAAGTGATCACTGAAATGATCTTTAACTATCTATTGGGATGAAGATTGCTGATTTTCCAGTGTGGTAATTAAGCGATTGATGGAATCAGTTAAATTAGTTTGGGCTTCCAGCACCGGATCCGGTTGTGCTTCGGCCACAATTTCTTCCTCCACTGCTTTTTTTCGTTGCATTTTTTCGATAGCTTTAATGATGAGGAAGATTACAAAAGCAATGATTAAAAAGTTAATTATAGCAATAACTAATTCCCCCAAACCCAAGGGTAAATCCTGCAATTGACTGACACCGGCTTGATCCAGTACTGGCTGTAGCAAAACTGCCATTAACCAGGCCACAAAAGCATTGACAATACTGGTGAAAGCTCCACCAATTACTACCGCTACGGCCAGATCTACTACGTTCCCCCGCAGGATGAAATCCTTAAAGTCCCGCCAGAATCCGCCTGCCCCTTGCCTTGCACTTTTAACCATGGGCTTAACTCCTCTTTTGTACTAAAATATTGTTAATTAGTCAGTGGTATCATAGCAGTTTTCAGCGCTACCATTAAACAGGTTGAGCTAAAGCTTAGCCTCTAATTACCGAGACCATATTTGTCGATGAAACCAACTGGTTGGAACCAATTTTTACTGGACATTACCCACGACTACAATCTGCGAGGCAAGCTAAAAGAGGTGTTTTTGGCCCGCTTTGCCTATGAGCATTGGCGTAAGTCCGACCTGGAAGTGTGGGAAATTGCCGAAGCCGCCAGCCATGAAACCTACAAAAAGCAAATGACCCAAATTTATGGAGTTTTTGCCAATGATAAACCAGGGGGTTGTCCAGAATTAGATGCCAGTAGTCGTGGTCCGGGTAAATTTCAATTGTTGCGGGACTGGTTTAAGGAGGTGAAATATCCCCAATGGCAGAGTGAGCAGTTTGCCGTCGGCGTTAATGGCCTTACCCCCGCACTGACGGTTGGTCGTGGCAGTCCCCTGGGGGATAACGTTATCTATGTTCTACGGCTACCCACAGAACAACAATGTCTGGAGGAACTGACCAGGGGGGGAGCCCTCTTGCGCATTAAAGCCCCGGAAAAAATGGGTAAAACTTCCCTTCTACAATTTTTGCTGGCGGAAGTGGAAGCAACGGGCGATCGCCATATTTATCTCAACCTACAAACGGCGGAAAGCGCCATGTTTAGTAGCCTAGATAAATTTTTGCGTTGGTTCTGTGCCAACTTAAGTCGAGAATTGGGCATCAAACCCAATTTAGATGACTATTGGGATGAAGAATTATTTGGCAGTTTAGTTAGTTGTAAAACCTACGTACAGGATTATTTACTTAGTCAAACTGACCGGGCGTTAGTAATGGCCATTGATAACCTAGACCGCTTGTTTGAGTTTCCCGTTATTGCCCAAGACTTCCTGCCCATGTTGCGCTATTGGCATGAAGAAAGTAATAACCTGGCTCAATGGCAAAAGCTACGTTTAATTATTGCTAATTCCACCGAAGCTTACGTCAAACTAGATGCCAACCAATCCCCTTTTAATGTGGGTCGCCAATGGAAATTGACCGGTTTTACCAAAGAACAAATTCTGCAACTTAAAGCCGCCTATGGTTTTGATGACAATCAAATTGAAGAGGAAAATTTATTAACCCTCGGTAAACTGGTGGGGGGCCATCCGTATCTGATTCGTTTGGCCTTGGATGCGGTACAAAAAACCAATGTGGACCTACCAACCATTTTAGCCAACGCCGTCACCCAGAGTGGCATTTATAGCAATCATCTCCGTCGTCTGTGGGGCTTACTGACCGGGGCACCGGACTTAGCCGCTAGCATGAAGCAGGTGGTGAACAGTGAAAATCCAGTGCAATTAGACCCCCCCATTGCCTATCGTTTGGAAAGTATGGGTCTGGTGACCCTTAGTGGTGATCAATGTAGTGCCAGTTGTCCTTTGTACCAACGTTATTTCCATGAGCAATTGTGACGTTTTTTGCCGGCTTGCTGTGGTGGATGTTCAACTTTAACCCGGGCTTGTGTCCTAAAATATCGGAGTCAGTTTAGTTGGTTCTAGTCTGCTAATTACGGAGAAATGGAGCAAAAACTTGTCTAAGACGCCTGCTGTTCCTCCTCCAAAATCGTCAGTCCTGATTGGCTTGAATAATTTGTTCTAATTTCCCCCTAGGCCACTTTCTTCGCTAAAACAGAAACTAACCGTCCCCGGCGGTGGTCTAGTCCCTTTAGACCCCATGGTCAGTGAGTCGTGAACTGAGTTGATTTTGCCAAGTATCCATGAGCAATAATCCTTCCCCTCACAGTGCGGGGGCGATCGCCAAATTGAGACGTTGGCTAACTAGACCCAGCACCTTGATCACCCTAGGGGGACTGACGGTGGTTGGTACGGGCCTATATCTGGGGGGACAACACCTGGCCTACCGGGAAGCATCACCGTTTTTGGAGTCGGAATTATCCAGATTGTTGGGTCGGCCGGTGGACATTGGCCCGGTGGAAGATTTTCGTTTACTGGGGGTGCGCCTTGGGGCTTCTTCCCTGCCCCGGACCGTTGATGATGCCACGGCGATCGCCATTGAAGCCATTGAGATAGATGTCAATCCCCTCCCTTTCCTGGTGGGACAACCGGTGGAAGTTAGGGCCACCATCATTAATCCCCAGGTGAACCTGGAGCAAAAACCCACGGGGCAATGGACCACCATTAAGTTACCGGAGGGGGACAAACCCTTTTCCCTGCCTCTGGATTTAACGGTGGGAGTTAATGTACAAAATGCCCAATTGCAACTGTTACCCCAAGGTTTGCAACAGCCAGTACAAATCACTGCAGCCGGTCAAGGAGGTTATCAATATCGACGCCAAGGCGATCGCCAAACTGTTAGCTACGACTTGGGGGTGCAATCCCTGGGCAGTGATCTCCAGGCCCAGGGGCAAACGGTGCTCAACACGGGGGAAAGTCAAACCAATGTCACCATTAATCGCCTCGATTTACCGGCTTTAGCCAGCCTATTACCTCCTTTACCAGTGGCCTTGGAAACCGGAGAAATTTCTGGCCAGGTGCGGGGCAGTTTACCTAGTTGGCAACAGTGGTCCGCTTTACAAACTCTCGGCAATGTCGAGTTGAAGCAACTGCAGGCCCGCATCGATAAGGTTAAAGCTCCTTTGCAAGTGGGTTTAGACCTAGGTTTTACCGGACAAAAGTTGCAGATTAACCAGGGCCTGATCAACCTTGGCCCCCTTAATGCTGCTCTCCAGGGCACCATTGATTGGCGATCGGGCTACGATCTCCAATTCACCACCAAGGCCATTGACACTGCCGCTTTCCTCGACACCATTGCGGTGCCCCTACCATTACCCATCACAGGACAAGTCCAAGCCCAGGGACAATTGCAAGGAACCCTCACCAGCCCCCAACTCCAGGGCCAGTTAACCAATGTAGCTGCAGTAACTGTGGACCGGGTTCCTTTGGATCGCCTAGGGGTAAATTTCCAGGCGGATTTAGACCAAATTGCTTTAGTCAATGTCAGTTTACGCCCCACCAGTGGAGGAGAAATTCAGGCCCGGGTCCAGTCCCCTTGGAAACTGCGCCAATTGTTAACCCCAGAAGCAGACCAATGGCGATGGCAAACCATTCCCGTGGCCGGGCAAGTCTCCGGGGTGATCGCCACCATGGCTTTGTTAAATACCTATGACCTGAATTTGCAAGAGGTAGAAGTTGGTAACCTGGGTTTTTCGGGCCAAGCGGGGGGCACGTTGGGCAATCCCCGGTTCAATGTGCAATGGCAAACCACCAACGGCGATCGCCAGGGTCGTCTTAACTTAAGCACCAGGGGAGAAGCTAATTTGGCGGGCCCTCGATTGACCTTAACTGGAGCGCAGATAAGCACCAACGAAGGCTCTTTCAACGTGCAGGGCCAAGCCAATTTTGCCCAGGATCGTTGGCAAGCCCGCTGGAATACGACCCAGTTCCCCCTGCAACCTTTTTTGCAAACCCTTTGTGGCTTGGAAAAAAGTAATTTTTGTTTACCCCAACTGGCGGCCCAACCCCTCACCCTCAATCGGGGCGAAGGCAATGTGAGTGGGGAAATTTTTACTTTTGATCCCAACCGTTGGCAGGGCAATGCCGAACTGCAATTAACCAGTAACCAACAAACCGCCACCATCAATGCCAGTCTCCAAGGGGGTCAAATCCAGGCTGAGGTGGCAGCCAATAATATAGCCGTTAATAACTACTTGCCTGCTTTAGCCGCTCCGGTGGCCCTAAGCCAACTCACCGCCCAAAGCCAATTACCGTTAGCCCCCTTACTCGCTGGGCAATTACCCCTGGGACAGATAGAAGGTCGTACCCAGTTCACCGCCCTAGTGGACGATCGCCGAGTTACGGCCAATGCCCAACTGGCGGAGGGCACCGTGCAAACCAATGCCAATCTCGGAGCCATTTCTCTCAATACCTTTTTGCTCCAGTTACCAGTGGCGGCTAGGTTGAACAACGGAGAAATCCAAGCCCAAGCTTTTGTAGGGGACATTAACACCTGGCAAGCTTTACGCAGTTTTGACCTCAACCGTCTCCAAGGCCAAGGACAATTGAACCTAACCGTGGCCAATGGCCCCGTAGCGGTGAACGGTTCTTTGCTCAATGGCAACCTGGCGGCGATCGCCAATGTGGTGGCCATTCCCCTCAATGCCCTAGCTCCAGAAATTCCCTTCCCGGCCCAGGTGGAAAAGGGCCGAATTTCTCTGGGGGTAAACTTAGCAGATTTGGTGCAAGCTCAACCGGATCTGAGTCGAGTAGCGGCGATCGCCAATGTAGATTTGGAAGTTGCCGGAGGTACTGTAACCAGTGTCAGTGCTCTGAAAAATTTAGCCTGGCAAAGTCGGCTCACCGCCAAGGATATTAACCTCAATCCCGTTCTGGCTCAGTACGGCGGCACCGATGGAGTATCCCTTGCCCCAGTGGAGGGAGAAGTTAAGCTGGCGGGCAACTTGGGCAATGTATTTACCAATGATGGAAACTTGGAGGCCATTCCCGTCACAGTACAACAGGCGTTGTTCCGCAGTGGGGAGCAAACCGTTTCTGCCCAGGGCAAGATAAGTGTGGGCAGTTTTAATCAACGACCCGCATTAACCAATGTCAATCTCAATGTCCGCAATGGCCTGAGTTTTGCCCAACTGCCCGTTAATGCCCTGTTAACTCAACTACCCTTAGCACCGGAATTTCGTCCCCAAGCTTTGGCCCTGGAGGGTAGTAGTCAATTTACTGGCCAATTAACAGGACGCAATGTCACAGGGCTTGGGGATTTAAAACTGGCTGGTAATTTGGCGGTCAACAATTTAGCCGTTAATGGTTTTGGCTTTGAACCCCAATTGCGGGGCCCCCTGGCGGTGCAGTTAAACCAAAATGTCCTACTGGATCTCCAGGGACAAGTTGATCGCCTAGCAGTAAACCTCCAACCCTGCCGGGGCAATTGCCTCTTCCCCTATCTCCCCACCAGCTTTAATCTGCGCCAAGCCTATGAACGGGAAAAACCCATCCTCGCCCAGGGCAAACTCAACGGCGATCGCCTGGCCATGGAAGTGGCGGATTTTCCCGTCGCTCTGTTGGATCTCCGCCCGGGTCTACGTTATCAAATTGTCGAGCAACTGGGTGGCAACTTTAACGCCGACCTAGTGGTTAACCTCCGCAACGGCCACGGCCAAGGTAATTTAGCTATTGATGGCGTTACCCTTGGCACCACGGCGATCGGTGAAGTAACTGCGGCCCTGGCTTACCAAAATCAAACCCTACAACTCAAACAAGGCCAGCTTAAAACCGCTCTTGGCCAATACCAAGCCCAGGGGTCACTGAACTTCAGAACCGAAGCCATCGAAGCTAGGGTAAACGTCAAAGATGGTGATATTGCCCCCTTGCTAGCGGCGGCCAACATTTCCGATGTGGGATCCCTACTGCGGCTCACCGGTTTGGAATCTACCCCTAAAGAATTAGCGGATACCATTGGCCCTCTCAGTTTGGGTAACCCCGATGGGGCACTGGAAAATCAACTTAATCTCCTTTATGTCATTGACCAACGTATTATCGCCCTCGCCCAGCAGTACGAACGGGGGGGCGTACCGACCCAGTTAAATGTTCAGGGTAATTTCGATGCAGCCCTTAATCTGAATGGCACCCTGCGAGATCCGGCCCTTGCTCTCAAAGTACAGGGCAAAAATTGGAGTTGGTATCCCCAGGGGCCCTTCCCCAACATCGTGCCCCCCATTGGGCTAGTGATGAATGAAACCCGTTTTCTGCCCATCGAACAGTTTCAACTTGAAGCCAAATTTGCCGATGGCCGTCTGGCCTTACTACCTTCCTTTGTGCAGATTGAAGAATCTCGCTTGGGGGCCGAAGGAATTTTCTCCCTAGAAAAAAGTCAATTGCAATGGTCGATTAAGGATTTTAATCTGAATAATCTGGACTCCTTTGTGGAAATGCCCTCTGCCTTTGGGGCTCGCCTTAATGCCCAAGGAAGCTTTGCCCGAACCGCCGCTGGCCCTAACCTATCGGGGCAGTTTGAGTTTGACCAGATCACCCTCAACGCCAGGCCGGTGCCGGAAGAGGTGGGGGGCAGATTTGATTACCAAAACAATTTATTGCAATTGGTCACTTCGGAAGCTTCTCCCCTCTACCTAAGGGCCGATGTGCCTATTTATTGGAATCCCCAGGAAGCTAAAACTGCGGAAGGGCCAAATACTTTTAGTGCTGAATTCAAAATTCCCCCCAATTCCTTGGAGTTATTGGACGTGGTCAGTCAAGAGCAATTGGTCTGGCTTGGTGGGGAAGGATCCGCAGATCTGAAAGTGGAAGGGGAAATTGACCAAAGGAATGGCATTGGCATTTCTGACCTCAGGGCTTTGGGGAAAGTCAGTCTCAACGGAGCCCAGATCAGGAGTGCTGCCCTACCAACCCCGGTGCAGGTGGATGGGGAAATTCTGTTTAACAACACCACGATCGCCATTGAGCAATTAACAGGACAACTGGATCAAAGCCGTATTGAGGTGGCGGGAATTTTACCCCTGTTTGAGCCCCAGCCAGATTTGGAAAATCCGCTTCAGGTGAGCATTAAACCCACTAATATCACCATTCCCAATCTCTACCAAGGTAATTTGGCGGGGTTTGTCACCGTCCAGGGTTCTGCCCTGGCCCCCAGTTTGACGGGGGATGTGGCCCTGGCCAACGGCCGATTTTTTGTGCCCGATCGCAGTTTGGAGAATCAGCCCAGTCGCATTGCGGAACTACGTACTAGATTAGGTTGGTTCAAAGGGACGAGGCGATCGCCAATGGTGGAGCCCCAGTTAAATAATCTGCGTATCACCCTGGACAATCTGCATATCGAGCAGGAACCCCTCTACGTTTTTAACTTTGGTGGTGGGCTCACAGTTAATGGCCCCCTGACCAACTTCGATGATCTAAGGGCCGATGGCACCATTAGCCTCGACCGAGGTCGGGTCAGCTTTCTTGATACCCGCTTTTTGCTCGATCGCCGGGCCCCCAACACGATTACGTTTTCTCCCAACGAGGAGTTAATTAATCCCAGCTTGAACATTGCTATGCGTACTATTGTGTCAGACTTGCCCCAGTCGGCCCGCATGCGCTCCCAGGAAACCAATGAATATCCCGACGACAGCCTGAACCAAATTGAACGGATTGATGTGCGCCTGACCATTGACGGCAGTTTGAGCCAGATTTTACCCAACATTAATCCCCGCTACAGCGCTGTTTGTGACCCTACTGTTACTTTTCGGCCGCTGACGGGGGTGGGTAGTTTCGACGAATTTCAGCTCGATCGCCTTTCCCGTTGCCTACAAATCCTGGCCGCCCAGGGGGTGCAAAATGAGCAAATTTTCAGTAATCCGGCCCTGAGTTTGACCAGCAGTCCTCCCCGCACCGAAGGGGAAATTGTCCGCCTGTTGGGAGAACAGGTCATTGTCCTAGTGGATGCACTCCAGGGGAAAAACTCTAGCCAGTTATTACAGGTGGGCATTACCCAGTTAGCGATCCCGATGATTTTCCAGGGATTGGTCTACGATGTGGAAACCGCCATCAGCGACAAGATTAAAAGCACCGATTTCCGGGTGGTGCCTTTCCTCGAAGCGATCTATGAAGTGGAAGATAAGGGATATATGCGTTTTACCTACGATTACAATTTCAGCCAGTTCATCATCCGCTATGAGAAACAGTTCTAAAACTGGCACCCTAGAAGCCGGAGCTATTTTTTTGTTAAGGTGGGGCAAATTTCAACTTTTACGGTGCGGTGGTTTCCGATCCCCATGGGGCGCTTTGGTGCCCGGTTCAGGGAGAATGACCAAGGCCCAATTGCTATCCATAGTTCCATTTCCATAAATTGTGTTAGGAGAATTAGTCCCATGTGTGTTGGTTGCTTTGTTGTTTCCGCTTTTACCCTGTTTATGCCCCCCACGGAGGCTCCTGTCCCCAATGGTTTAAGCTTTGATGGGGCTCCGCTCACCATGGAACAGACCCAGGTAATGGCCAATCCTGTGGCCGAGCAAGCGGAACTGGAACAATTGCAAGTGGCGATCGCCGAGATGGTGGCCTCTTTTCCAGATAACGCCGAAGGACAGATGTTGAAAAATAAGTTTGGTGAACTGGAACGGCAACTCCAAGCCACCGATGATTTAGCTGAAGCTAACAATATTTTGGATGAGGGCTTTGAGGAAATTAAACAAAAAATCCTCGATTCTCCCCATGCCGACAGTTTAATCAGCCTAATGTACGAAATTCGGGAAGCGCAATTTGAACGACTCCAGGTTTTTGCCCCAACGATCCCTGGCACCAAAAATGGCTGGTTGAGCTAACCCCATTTGATTAGCTAATTTTTACCCTTCTTTCCCCTGGCGATCGCCTTTGGCCCTGCCTTTTCAGGCTATAGAAGTGGTCTGGGTCACCCAATAGTTGTGATCTAGATCACAGAGGGCCACGGCCTGGATCTCTACAATGGTCAATGGGCAGTATGCCTAATCTGCCTGTTTGGGGCCATGCAAAGGACATAGTTTTCTATGGTTAGTCCAGGTTTGACGCCTCTGCCAAAGTCCCTCCACCTGCTGGTTGCTTTTAAGTGAACACTGACCTTTGTAGGGATCGAAGGGTAATTATGAAACCTCGTTTTGTCTTAAATTTTCTCACCGCCGGTAGGAAAAAAGATTCCGCTGGTTTTGCCCTACCCCTAGTGATTATGGGTGGGTTGGTTATTACCGTGGCCGCGGCGGCGATTGTCATGAAGGGCATGAATGATCAAAATCAGGTCACAGCCCAAGCAGCTAAATCTACTGCTGACCAAGCGGCTGAAGCTGGATTAACTCAGGTTCAGGCCTTTCTTCTCAAGAATCCTGTTTTAGCTAAGAAACACTTTTCCCAATGGGGAAGTACAGCTAGTGGCTCTTTTGTCCCCAATGATGCATTTCTAACCGAAGCGGCAGCAGAGCTTCAGGGAGCGAGTTGTAATTATAAAAATATGACAGTGGATGAAGTCAAAGATGCTTTGGCAACTGAAATAACAGCTTTTTATGATCAGACTATGTCTGCTCCCAAAGCCCTGCCTAACCCGTCAGGTAATGGGGCCAAAGCTCCTAAATTTCAGATGGTGGATTATCGATTTGACGCCAGCCAACAAAAAGGAGTGGTTCACGTTCGAGGTCTAGCTGGTGAGGATAATAGTCCTAATCAAGCAAAAACCAATTTGGTTGCAAGTTTCCCCATAACGGACGGCAGTGCCCCATTTACTGGAGTTGTGCCTGGTTTATGGGTTAAAGGAACTATCACAGCAGGGCAAAATGTCAACAATCCCGGTTCTGTGAATGCTCAGGTCATATACGAATGTGACAAGCCAACCTTTACTACAAGCGCTGGCAATGGTCAAAATTCTGGCTATACCGAGTATGTTTCTGGTTCTCAGCGGATTGCTCTACCAAATTCAATGGATCCCCCGGGAGCCAGTCCCATTCCGATGCCCGATCCACCTACTTCTGCTCCCGCCGGAGTTACACCTGCTTCTTTGCCGACGGTTACAGGCAATCTCACTCTACCCCGTTCCGGCACAGACACGACAAGTTCTTCAAACTATAATTCTGCCAACCAAACTTATTACTACACAATAAATTCAACCTCAGGAAAGTCCGTATCTGGAAATGGAGTTAATCTTCAATTCACCCCCGGTCAGAAAGTGGTTTTGTTCCTCACAGGAAATGTGGATATTGGTGGTAACTCCCAAATTGTCCATGATTGCTCTGGGGTATCTGGCTGTGACGCAACTGATGTCCAGATAATTGGTCCAATAGCTAATGCTAGTGGAACCTTTAGCACCGGTGGAAATTCTGCTGTCTGTAGTATCTTTTTCTGGGGACCAACTTACACCCTTAACTTGAGTGGTGGTGGTAATGCTGGCAACTGTTCATCAGGGGCAAACCAGAACGGAATTTATTGGGCAAAAAGTTGGACTGGTGGAGGTCAGGGTTCCCACAACGCATTGCACCAAACTGGAACGACTTGGGAAGTGATTAATCCGATTGCCAATTTCAAGGTTAAAAATCGTCTTGGCGCAAATTCTGACTGGAAGACCATCGATGAGCAAGGCGCTCAGTCTTTGATGTCTAGTATTCAGGTTCCTAACTAAAAGTTCAGTTTTATCCTTGTTTGAGCATCAAAGAGCGTATTCCAGATTAGGGAGCGGGAATTTTTGCAAACTGATTTTCCCCTCAGTCAGAAGAGTTTCCAGTCACAAATTATTCAACACAGGCAACAGTAAAACGACAAAGTAATAGACCAGGGGAGCGGTGAAAACGTAGCTGTCGGTGCGGTCTAAAATTCCTCCGTGGCCAGGAATTAATTGCCCAGAATCCTTAACTCCCGCATCCCGTTTCATCATTGATTCCGTCAAGTCCCCCAGCAGGCTAACTATGCCAATTAATAGGCCCAGTAAAGCGCCGGTAATTTCCCAGTAGGGCCATTGCAAATACCAAGCTCCCAATACCCCCACCAGCAAACTGCCTCCTACTCCCCAGAGGGAACCTTCCACGGTTTTTTTCGGGCTAATGTCCGACAGACGGGTACGTCCTAACCATTTCCCCATAATGTAAGCGCCAATGTCCGCCGCCCAGATGCAAGCAAAGGCAAGGATAGTGACCAGTAAGCCCGTGGGAAAATTTTCCGGATGGGCCCAGGACTCCGGCCAAAAACCATTCAGGGGCAAGTGCAAACCCATAGGGTTAACGGCTCCATCCCCCAACCGCAGTCGCACCCAATAGCTGGGCAAATAGCCCCCATAAAACAGGCCCAGTAACGAAGTAGAAATGTCGGCAATGGTGGCCATTTTGGGTTGAAACAGCAGATAAAAGCAAATTAATGCCCCGGTTAAAGGAAAAAATGCATCAGTTAAATGGGGGGTAACCGTGGCCGACAGCAGCAACATTAATGACAGCACCATGGTGGTCTTAGCGGCTGGGGCAATGCCCTTAGCCCGCACCATTTGGAAATATTCCCGCAATCCTAAATAAATTACTAGGGCGATCGCCGCGCTAAAGTACCAGCCCCCCAAAATTAGTAGGGAAAACGCCAAGGCAATACCGATGACTGCACTAATAATTCGCTGGGTGGGCATGGTAAAGGTAAAAAAGACCAAAAATAAGGAAAAGTGTCAACTTCGTACTAAAAAGTTACTCTTTGTTAACCTTTTCTTAGTTTTTATTTTAGAACAGAAGCAAACCCCTAGGCCTTCCCTTACATCTCCCCGACTAAGACAACTTTTCTCCCGCCAAAATAAAAGTAGGGTCCACCGCTGCAAAAATCTGTTGTAAACCACGTTTTTCTAGACGATTTACCCCCGCTTGCACCACCTCCACGTTGCGGACCTGGAGTTCCGACAGGGTTTCAGAAATGCCATAGAGACTTTCCAAATTATTCGCTGTTGCCACTAAACGACCTCCGGGAGCTAAATGGGCCCAGGTTTCCTGCAAAATTTGCTTAATGGGACGCCCTCCCTCAATGCAAATATGGGTGGGGTGGGCAATTAACTGCGGTAAGCAATCCGGAGCACTGCCCTCATGGACAGTCACATTAGTTACCCCAAACCGTTCGCAGTTACGGCGAATTAAACCCGCCACCTCCTCATCCCTTTCCACCGCCACAATGCGACTGCGGGGACACAGTAGGGCTAGTTCCACCGGAATGGTGCCAGTGCCAGCCCCAATATCCCAAATGATGGATTCCTCCTTCAATTGCAAAGCGGAAATAATCAGCAGGCGTACCTCCCTTTTGCTGAGGGGAATGCCCGGTAATCGTTCAAACAGGCCATCTGTAATTCCTGGGGTCTTATAGGGCCAGAGCATGGACTTAGTTTCTCCGCTGACAGTTAAGCCACCATTGTCCCCCCATTTTTCCGCAGGGGTAAATGATGGCCGATACAATCCTAGTGGCATCCTAGGCAAAAAATGTTAACCAGATTTGGGATTTTCTGTTCCTAGAGCCGACTCAATCCCCCAATCCACCAGAGTTCCATATTACTGGTAAATTTTGAGGTAAATATCCCCCTAACTTTAGAATCAGGGGGCAGTCAAACCAGATCTGGGACTATAAATCGGCGTATTCGGGATGGTATTCATCCAGGGAAATTTTCACCGGGGGCACATCCCAAATTTCCTTGCAGTATTCCCGAATGGTGCGATCGGAGGAGAATTTACCCATGCGGGCCGAGTTGAGAATGGACATTTTTGTCCACCGGTCTTGGTCGGCGTAGGCTTTGCTGACTTCATCCTGACAGCCCACATAGGCTTGGTAGTCCGCCAGTAGCATATAGGGATCGTGGTGCAGAAGGGACTCCACAATGGGATGGAACAAATTGGGGTTACCGGGGGAGAAGTAGCCGTGGGCAATGCGGTCAATCACAGCTTTTAGATCAAAGTTATTGTCATAGTAGGTGTGGGGATGGTAACCGTTTTCTTTCATGGCATATACCTGTTCAGCGGTAAGGCCAAAGAGGAAAAAGTTTTCTGGCCCTGCCTCTTCCCGAATTTCGATATTAGCCCCATCTAGGGTTCCAATGGTGAGGGCGCCGTTCATGGCGAATTTCATGTTTCCTGTACCGGAGGCTTCCTTGCCTGCGGTGGAAATTTGCTCCGACAAGTCGGCGGCGGGATAAATTCTTTGCCCCAGGGAAACGTTGAAGTTAGAGACAAAGACAACTTTGAGCCTTCCCCGCACATCGGGATCGTTGTTGACCACCTCCCCCACAGCATTGATCAACTTAATAATCAATTTGGCCATGAAATAACCTGGAGCGGCCTTACCCCCAAAAATGAAGGTACGGGGCACAATTTCCGCATGGGGATTTTGTTTGATGCGGTTATAGAGGTGAATAATTTCTAGGGCCG
Source organism: Synechocystis sp. PCC 6803 substr. PCC-P (assembly GCF_000284455.1). Lineage (GTDB taxonomy): Bacteria > Cyanobacteriota > Cyanobacteriia > Cyanobacteriales > Microcystaceae > Synechocystis. The sequence goes on along the minus strand of NC_017039.1, from coordinate 1,119,129 downwards.
CTAGGTGTTGGCGCTTATATTCATGAATCCGTTTGACCTGCACATCAAACAGGGAGTTAACGTCAATCTGAACATTGCGATACTTGAGCAAATAGGCCGCTAAGTTACGCTTGTTATTTTGCTTAATTTCTCGCCAGCGACGACAAAATTCCGGATCATCAACAAACTTTTCAATTTGTCGCATTTCATCCAGGTTCTTCAGCCAACCATCGCCAATTTTTTCCGTTACCAACGCAGATAGTTCAGGGTTGCTGAGCAAAATCCAGCGGCGGGGGGTAACGCCATTGGTTTTGTTAAAGAACTTCTGGGGCCAGAGCTTGGCAAAGTCCCGCAGGGTATCTTTTTTCAGCAGTTCGGTGTGGAGGGCGGCTACTCCATTGATGGCATGGCTACCCACACAGGCCAGGTTGGCCATGCGAATTTTTTTGCCATGGTTTTCTTCAATCAAAGAAAGGCTTTCCACCAGAGCTTCGTCGTTGGGGAACCAGGTTTGCAACCCCGTTAGGAAGCGGTGGTTAATCTCGTAAATAATTTCCAAATGACGGGGCAATAGTTTGGCAAACAAATCCACTGACCAGCGCTCTAGGGCTTCCGGCATGAGGGTGTGATTGGTGTAGGCAAAGGTTTTTTGGGTGATGTCCCAGGCCTTATCCCAGTCGTAGTCATAACGGTCCACAAACAGGCGCATCAATTCGGCGATCGCCACGGCGGGGTGGGTATCGTTCAACTGAATGGCGGTGAGTTCGTAGAAAGTATCGAGATTAGGGTGGGTGCGGAGATGAATCCGAATTAGATCCTGCAGGGAAGCAGAAACAAAGAAATATTGTTGGGCTAGGCGCAATTCTCGGCCAGCGGGGGTATTGTCGTTGGGATAAAGAACCTTGGAAATGGTTTCCGCATCCATCTTTTCCGCTACTGCCCGGTCGTACAGACCAGAATTGAAAGCTTCAAAGTTAAATTCTTCACTAGCTTCTGCCTTCCAGAGTCGGAGGGGATTGACCGTATTGGTTTGATAACCAGGTACCGGAGTGTCGTAGGGAATGGCCAGAATAGTCCTTTCGGGAATCCAGACCACCTTGGGTTGATTTTTTTCGTTATGGATGATCTCCGTGTGGCCCCCTAGCTTTACTTCCACCGACTCATCAGCCCGGGGGATTTCCCAGGGATTACCAAACCGTAACCAGTTGTCGGGCACTTCCACCTGCCAACCGTCCTGAATACGCTGGTGAAAAATTCCAAACTCATAGCGGATGCCGTAGCCGATCGCCGGCACTTCTAGGGAAGCAAGGGAATCGAGGAAACAGGCCGCTAGACGGCCTAAGCCACCATTGCCCAAGCCGGGGTCTGGTTCCTGCTCAATAATTTCGTTTAAGTCCAGGTCAAATTCTTTCATTACCTGGTCGATTTTGTCGTACAACCCCAGGTTAATGAGGTTATTGCCTAAATGCCGTCCCATCAGGAATTCCGCCGACAGGTAACAAACCACCTTCACTTTTTCCTGCTTATAGGTGGCGACGGTCTTGATGAAACGATGCAACAGGCGATCGCGGATGGTATAGGCCAGGGCAACGTAGTAGTCGTAGAGGGTTGCCTGGGAACGATCAATCCCCTGTAGATAAAAAAGGTTATCCAAAAAGGCCCGCTTCAAAGTGGCCACACTCATGCCGGTGCGGTCATCTTCAATTGTGATAGTGGGTTGAGGGGAAGTGTTTAGGGTAGATTGATCAATCATTGATTGTTCCTGATGAAAAAGTCGGGGTGACATCACCCAGGCTAGCCGACGCTAGCTCAAAGTACAGAAGCCCGATCGCCTTCTATAACCACCATTAGTTACTCCGGCAATCCAGGCTCACAACAGCGATGCTAACTTTAGAGTAGTGTAAGGTCTCTGCCAAGACTCTACACCTACCCCATCGGGCATTGTTAAGGACAGTTGACACAGTGACAGAAAACTAATCTGCCCTTTGCCATCAATTTCTAATCACCGTAGTGAACAGATTGTCCATGATAACCACTGGCGATCGCCGCTTCTGCTTCTAAGCTCAGCTTTTAGGGTTGACTAGTGAAAAGAAGGGGGCAAAAGATGTCAGACTTTGGTGATATTCCCCCGGACTTTTCCCTGGGGAGGCCAAGGCCAATCACTATAATGGAGACGTGCGATACCGATATTCATTGGAAGTGGTCTGCACCGCCCTGCTTCCCCTTAAACCCTTGAACGTTTAGGGATATTAGCGGTTTTAGCCCTATGAACACCCAGTTTTTTGAAGAATACCAAACCCAGTTACTGGACTGGCAAAAGAAATTTTTTAGCACTTGGATGGAAAGCCTGCCCAAAGGCACCGCTGAAATTAAATTGACCGATACCTTTGAAACCAGTTTGAAATTACAAGAGGAAATGGTCAAAAGCTACCTGGAAGCCCAGGAAAAATCCGCCACAATGATGATCGATGCCCAAAAACAATTTTGGGACAACTATTTTCAAGCCCTGCGGCAAGAGCCCGTATCGGCTAACTAGACTGATGTAAGCCTATTAACCAACGGTGATTAATCCTTCGATTAGACCCAACTTATCGTACCGATCGACTTCGTTGCAAGCTTCATAGACTCGAAACTATGCGTTTCCCCCGGAGAATTTTAGGATTCTGTGGGGGTTTGCTTTTGTGCCAAAATTGCCTCAATTTGCCTTCCCACACTGCCCAACCTAGAAAAACTGTATTCTGCAATGCTGTTTTAGTCTGCTTTTGCGACAATACTGACCAAGGTTATGAAAAGTTTATTAAGTTTGTTGATGGTCTCCGCCGCAATAATCCCCCTTGGGGGAAAATGCCAAGGAACTACCGCCAACGATGAGGAGTGAAGGGCATGGTTAAACTGGGCCATTGGGGTAAAACCTGGCGTTATTATCTGTTGCTGGCTTTGGGAGTACTGTTGGCGATCGCCATACCGTTATTACCGGCCTTTTCCCAGGTTTCCCGCCAAACCATCATTGTGGCCACGGAACCCACCTTTCCTCCTTTTGAAATGACCGATGAAGCCACGGGGCAATTAACCGGTTTTGATGTGGATTTGATTCAGGCGATCGGAGAAGCGGCCCAGGTCACCGTTGATATTCAGGGCTATCCCTTCGACGGCATTATCCCCGCCTTGCAATCCAATACGGTGGGGGCGGCCATCAGTGCCATTACCATTACCCCAGAGCGGGCCCAGTCGGTGTCCTTTTCCAGTCCCTATTTTAAATCGGTGCTGGCGATCGCCGTGCAGGATGGCAACGACACCATCAAAAACCTGAAGGATTTGGAGGGGAAAAGATTAGCGGTGGCGATCGGTACCACTGGGGCGATGGTAGCGACTAACGTACCTGGGGCTAAAGTTACCAACTTTGATTCCATTACCTCTGCTCTCCAGGAATTGGTCAACGGGAACGCCGATGCAGTGATCAATGACCGCCCAGTATTGCTCTACGCCATCAAAGACGCAGGTTTGAGAAACGTCAAAATTAGTGCCGATGTTGGCAGTGAAGATTATTACGGCATTGCCATGCCCCTGGCTCCTCCTGGGGAAATTAATCAAACTAGGGAAGTGCTCAACCAAGGTTTATTCCAAATTATTGAAAATGGCACCTATAACGCCATCTATGAAAAATGGTTTGGCGAAAAAAATCCCCCCTTTCTCCCCCTAGTAGCCCCTTCCCTGGTGGGTAAAGTGGGCACGGCCCAGAGCCTGACCGAACGCAGTCAAGCTAACCCCAACGATAACTTTCTCATCACCCTGTTCCGCAATCTCTTTAAAGGTTCCATACTCACCGTTCTCCTCACCGCCTTTTCCGTTTTCTTTGGTTTAATCGGTGGCACCGGAGTGGCGATCGCCTTGATTTCCGATATTAAGCCTCTACAACTGATATTTCGCATCTACGTGGAGTTTTTCCGCGGTACTCCCATGTTGGTGCAACTATTCATCATCTACTTCGGTTTGCCGGCGCTGTTCAAGGAAATTGGCTTGGGCATCACCATTGACCGGTTCCCGGCGGCCATTATTGCCCTCAGTTTGAATGTGGCCGCTTATCTAGCAGAAATTATTCGAGGTGGTATCCAATCCATTGATCAGGGCCAGTGGGAGGCCTGTGAATCCCTTGGTATGTCCCCTTGGCAGACTATGAAGGAAGTAATTTTTCCCCAAGCTTTTCGCCGTATTTTGCCGCCCCTGGGTAACGAATTTATCACCCTAATTAAAGACACCAGTTTAACCGCCGTGATTGGCTTCCAGGAACTATTCCGGGAAGGGCAGTTAATTGTGGCCACCACCTATCGAGCATTTGAAGTGTACATTGCTGTCGCTCTGGTGTACTTACTTCTCACCACCATTTCTTCCTTCGTCTTCAAATGGCTAGAAAATTACATGGACCCCATTGGCCGGGCCAAGAAAAAAGCTAAAGCAGCGACGGCTTAGTTTGGTTTCTGCGGTAACTGTGATGCTTAGTTTATCCAGGCATTTGATAAATTTCCCCACCAATTAAGTCAGTTTGCCAATCCTTTTATTAGTTAATCTGTAACTGATCAATCTCCCCACCATCTATTTTTTATTTGCATCTAGTGTCTGACTTTTTCGTTAACTAAATCACTTAAAAAATGAACTTCACTAAACAGTTTACTTGCCTATCTTCCCTGGGGATTACTGTATTAATCACAGCCATTGTGGGGGGAGGCAATACGGAGCCCATTTTCGCCCAATCCTTGAATAATTTAGACAATTTATCTACACAGAATAATTTTCCTCAACGGCGGCGCTTGGGAAGTACTTTCACTGTCAACGACAATGCCAAAACCTCCGTTAGTAGCTTGCAAGCTACCATGGGCCAAGCGACCAGTGTTGATCAGTTGCGGGATGTGCAGCCCACAGCCTGGGCTTATGAAGCTCTGCAAAGTCTGGTGGAGCGTTATGGCTGTATTGTGGGCTATCCTGACCGTACCTTCCGAGGCGATGCCGAAGGCACACTGCGTGCCCGCCCTTTGAGTCGTTGGGAATTTGCTGCTGGCTTAAATGCTTGCATGAATGTGATGGAGCGTTTAATCCAAGAAAATGCGATGGTTTTACGGGAAGACATTGATAAACTCAAGCTTTTGGCTCAACAATTTGAACAGGAATTACAGGCCTATAACACCCGCATTGGTAACCTAGAAACTCGCATTGCTTACCTCGAAGACCGCCAGTTTTCCGTCACCACTAAGTTAACGGGGGATTCCATTTGGGTTTTATCCGGCGTTGGAGGCAGTGAACAGGCCGATGGCCCACCGGATCAACCGGTGCAAAATGGAGAAGTTACGGTCAATTTCCGTCAACGGATTAACTTTAATACTAGTTTTTCTGGGGAAGATAATCTCCTAATTCGTCTACAATCAGCCAACTTTTTCCTGGCTCGGGGGGGCAGTAATTTGACTGATTTTAACTTTGCCGCCACGGAAGAACAGGGCAATGTCAACATCAATAAAATGCAGTACAGTTTCCCGGTCGGCGATCGGGCCCGCATCTGGCTAGCCGGTAATCGCATCACCATGGATGACATCATGGACCCCCTCGCTCCCTACACCAATTCCTTTACCGATGGAGCAGTGTCTTTCTTCGGGGCGATCGCCCCCATTTATTTACCCAACGACAATTCCGGCCCTGGGGCGGGTTTTTCCTATAATTTCACCGATGACCTGAGTTTGGGAGGTTTTTATTCCGCCGGTAAGGGTTTTTCCCCCAATCAAAGTGAAGGACTATTTAACGGTCAGTTTGGGGTAGGGGCCCAGTTGAATTATGTCCCCGCCGCCAACACTGGAGTGGCTTTTTCTTACCTCCATAACTACATTCCCCAGGGGCAATACGATAGTTTTTCCGCTTTGGGTTACACCGGCTTGGCCAACACTGATAATCCGTTTGATGACGCCGCTAGTAGTACTAATCACTATGCCGTTATTTGGACTTGGCAGTTGGCCGACTGGTTTAGTTTGGAGGGTTGGGGTATGTATAGCGATGCGACGGCCAAAAGTGGCGATCGCCAGGGGGACACAGCAGACATTTGGAACTGGAAAGTTAGCTTAGCTTTTCCCGATTTGGGTAAGGAAGGTAATGTGGGCGTGGTATCGGTGGGCCAGCCTCCCTATGCTTCTTTTATCAGCAATAACAATAATGTGCCTGATATTACTCCCGCTACCACCGATGCTCCTTGGTTTGTGGAAACCTTTTATTTGTACCAATTCAACGATAACATTTCCCTCACCCCAGCCTTTTGGATTGGCATTAATCCCGCCAATGGCCGAGATCCCCTTTGGGTAGCCGCTTTGAGGACTAGCTTTAAGTTTTAAGAGCTAAGAGCCTATCAGTTACGATGGAAAGTATCTATTTTCTCAAAATCTACCTATGCTGAGAGAAAATCTAAAAGAAAAATTAGACGAACTGAATGATGAGCAAGTTGAAAAAATTGCTGATTTCATGGCTTTCATTGAGTTTCAGTCTAAACAAGTTGCATCGTCTCTTCCATTTTGGCAAAAAGCAACGCCATCCGACAGGGCTAGAGAATTTCGTGAATGGGTTTCGCAACTTGCTAAAGGTAGCCCAAGTTTAACCGACGAAGCTTTTGATCGCGACAGTATTTACGAAGAATGACGCGATATTTGCTTGATACCAATGTCGTTATGCGATTATGCTTGCAAATAGAATTACACATCTTTTGACCCTCAATCCAAGCAACTTTATTGGTATATCAGGTATTACAACTATTCATCCACAAGATTTGAACTCACTTGAAACTGATAGGTCATAGAATTGCCAATCGCCATTAGGAACGTTATGTGGAAACCTTGTTTACAATCATTCTATTTGGGAGTGATATACGAAAAGTTTCTGTATAATCCTTAGCTAGCTTACCAACAGGAGACCCATGTCAGAGATTGAGGAATCAGCAAAGGCAGTGCAGGAGATTGCAAAGGCAACCAGTAATGCCATAGACAAAACATCTGAACTGTCTCGATTTATTTCTCAAATTATAGGTCCGGCGATTCAGGATCTGGGCGACATTGTCAAGCAATACACAGAACACTGGAAAATTAGCAATGCCCTTCATTTGCGCGACAAGTTGGATCGCATATTAATTGAACGGGGCAATCCAGAAATCTCTAGTCTTCCTCTGCGGATTGGTCTTCCACTTCTGGGTGCAGCACTTTCCGAAGATGATGAAAACCTGCAAACCCTCTGGGCAAACCTACTTGCCTCTGCTTTAACAGAATCTGATCGCACTAACTCAACAAAGTCTTTTGTAGAAGTCTTAAAACAAGTTGATATTGTCGATGCTGAACTGTTGAACGTCCTATATCTTCTGCACTTAAGAGTAATGGCAAAACCGGATGAATTCACATATGCTAATGACTCCCGTAAATATAATATAGTTCAGATAAGCGTTGCACTGAACAACTTGGAGCGTCTGGGCCTCTTGATAATCCATAAATACGATGACACTCCGGTCGATGAAGAAGCAAGGATTAGTATATGGTATATGCAAGATGGAAATAGGAGCTTTAAGGCTCATGTCTCACTCACCTTATTTGGCATTCACTTTATGCGAGTCTGCACTGATCGTAAAATGACGCTCAGCGACGGGAGTGAGGTTCTTCCAATTGAAGATCGCTTTTATTATTCAAGGGCCGCGGACTAGAGCTAATATCAAGATGTAGAAGACGAGAGCAGCCGCGATCTGTCTTTTCATAGACTTCGACCTGCTTCTGACTCTTGGCGTTATGCGGCGGGCACCACTTACAAAGACAGTAAATTCTTCAATTTTTCAGTGAAATCAATATGAAATTATCCGATAAAGGTCTTACTATTAAAGATTTAGATTTTGGCACAGTTGATGCAGAAGCTGACCGGAGGTTAGCGGACTACTTCATTAGTACACCACAGGTAGACCAATCTCTTCGTTTTCGTAGTGCCCATTTTCTTGGTCGAAAGGGAGCTGGAAAGTCTGCAATCTTTACTCAACTCTTGCGATTGGCTACGGAACGCTACAAAGAAAGTGTTCGAGTAAGCTTAATGACACCAGATCAATATGCTTGGGGGGCAATGAAAGATTACCAAGAGCAAGGCTTACTTTTAGAACAGGCTCATACTAATGCTTGGAAATTTACTATTGCAGTTGATGCCTCAGCAGTCTTGTTAGACGTGTCTCCTGAAAGGCTTGACGAAAATGCTCGGAAGGCATTAGATCGTATCTGTAAATTTGTTACAAATAACTTTGGCGAGAATGCACCAACACCAACAAATACTGTAAGGACATTACTAAAAGGCTTGAACGCATTCAATCTTGAAGCTTTTGGGTTTGGTATTGGATTCGAACGTGACAAGCAGCAACAAATGTTAACGCCTCAAGTTATTGATTTGCTCCTCGACGCGATAAATGCCGTATGTAATGACCTTGGTGTTATAGTTGCGATAGATCGCCTCGATGACTCATGGGATGGTTCAGAGGTATCAAAAAGTTTAATGATTGGACTTCTTAAAGCAACTAAAGAAATAAATGATAAATATTCATTGGCTACAGGAAAAGGTATTCATGTGATTACTTTTCTTCGGTCAGATATTTATCAAGGTCTTCAATTTGATGACAAAGATAAGCATAGAGCAATCGAAGAAGAAATAATTTGGAGTCCAGAACTTTTAAAAGATATGATCAATGCTCGACTTCCTAATAATATATCTGTTGATGAGATATTTGAGGAGGGAGATATGCGTGGTGGTATTGCACCTTTTAATTACATAGTAAAACGCACTTTCTTGAGGCCACGAGAAGTAATTCAGTTTCTTCAAGAGTGCCAGAAAAGATCAGCTAGTGATGCAATAGAAGTGTCTAAAGATACTATTAGGGAATCTGAAGAACGATACAGTAGCTGGAAGGTGGAAGATCTTAAGCAAGAATATCGTCGTCTTTTCCCTTACTTCGGTGATCTTGTCGAATCGTTGCGACAAACGCAACATCGTTATGATTCCGTCGATGAATTTCTCGCTCTTCTTGAAGAGAAGGCTAAAAGTCTCTGCGAAAAATACAGTTCACGAGAGCTAATGATGCGTCTCTTTGATGCATCAATCATTGGTGTTAGGCTTGGTAATGCCGGAACTGCTAGGTTTCGTTGTGAAGATGCAGATTTACTGCTTCCAGCGGTAGGTTCTGTTTATATCCATCAAAGTCTCTATAAAGGGCTTAACATTAGAGAAACTCGATCATAAAGCTTGACTTGTATAAGTTTATGTATTTCATTCTGAAAGGGCTGATGTAACTCATGGGAATCCAGCAGGAAAGTTAAGACTCCCATCCTTTCGATCCTAACGCTAATCTTCATTGAGACTCAAACCACTGATTTATAGGCGGTCGTCTCTGGCAGTTGCTTTAAGTTTTAATCAACCTTGCGGGAAGAAACTGGGAAAAAACTGGCCCAGAGCAGGGCGGCAATGCCAATGTTAATGGAAACATCGGCCAGGTTGAAAATGGGGAAATTAATCAGGCGAAAATCCAAAAAGTCGATTACATGACCGAATAAAAAACGGTCAATGCCATTGCCCACCGCCCCCGCTAGAATGCAACCGTAACCCAACTGTTCTAACTTGCGGAGGGGAACTTTGCCGGCAAAGATAATTAGGCCGACGCTTACTGCGAGGGAAAGCCATTTTAACCAGCCAGCCCCGCCCCGAAAAGCACTGAACGCTGCCCCGGTATTGAGCACATAGGTGAAATGGAACACTCCAGACCACAACGGCCAAGTGGTGCCCACGGGGTCCATGGCCTGACTCACCCAAAGTTTACTGAGCTGATCCAGGATAATGCCGGCGATCGCCACTTGCCAGAAGAGGGGGTTTTTAGCGAGGGAAAAAGACCGGGCCATCAATAGAATAAAATTCTCCGCAAAAAGTAGGCCAGCACAGCAGTCAGACAGACCAGAATAATCTGGCCGGGCAATGCCATGAGGGAAAAAGTCAGCAAAGCTTGGGGCAGGTCTGCCAGGGACAGAATGGGGGGATTACCCAGTTTCAACACAGCCATCATGCCTAGATAAACTATACCCGCACCGTGGATGACTCCCAAACCGACTAGGCAACCTAGGGCCAGGGTTTCAATTTTGGTTTGGGAACGGTAGGCTAACCAACCACAGACCCAAGCTCCCGGAATGAAACCTAATAGGTAGCCAAAGGTGGGCTGTTGCCAGTAGTCCCAGCCGCCGCCATGGGCAAAAATTGGCAACCAAGCTAGGCCCAGCATAATGTAACCTAACTGGGCGATCGCCCCGGCTCTAGCCCCTCCCAAACAGGCGGTGAGCAATACGGCCCCCACCTGGTAGGTTGTGCCCAGGGGATTGGAATAAATGCCATCCTCCCACCATTGCCAAGGGGGATTGGTGGCAAATACCTGCACGAACGTACAGAAAACAGTCAACAGCAGTCCGGCGATCGCCAACAGGACTTCTGCTAGCAGGGAAGGCTTGGGGAGTTCAATCTCCTCCGTCACAAGGTCCAGGTCAGGTTCAGGATTGGTATTCACCGGGGATAGGGGCCTCTCCCCCTTCGAGGCCAAGGGATGCCAATAATTTTTGATCCCGTTCGGGAGGCTGGCCCAGGGTAGTTAAATAATGGCCCACTAGCATAGCGTTAATGCCCGCTTTTAGCCCTAAATCCTGTAATTCTCCCATCACCGCTTCCCGGCCCCCAGCATAGCGAATAATTTGTTGGGGCAAAATAAACCGGAAAATGGCGATCGCCTTGAGGGCATCGTAGGGATTTAACTTTTGTTGTTCCCCCAAAGGAGTACCGGGGCGGGGATTGAGTAGATTCAGGGGCACGGATTCCACTTCCAGTTCCCGCAGAGCCAAAGCTAGATCAATGCGGTCTTCCCAGGTTTCTCCCATGCCTAAAATGCCGCCAGTGCAAGCTTGAATGCCCGCTGCCTTAAGGTTTTTCACCGTATCTACCCGGTCTTGCCAGGTGTGGGTGCTGACAATTTTGTCGTAATAGGTAGCGGATGCTTCCAAGTTATGGTTATAACGAGTCACCCCAGCTTCCTTCAATTGCTGGGCCTGTTCCGGGGTCACTTCCCCCAACGCGCAACAGGGCTTGATGTTGGTTTCCTGGATAATTTGCCGCACTGTGGCCAGGATCTGCTCAAATTCTCGATCCTTGGGGCTATGGTATTTGGGGCCCCGACCCTGACTAACTAAGCAAAAGCGTTTAGCTCCCGCCGCCGCTGCCGCCCTGGCCTGTTCTAAAATTTCTGCTTCCGTTTTCAGACCGTAAATGGGGGAATTGGGGTCGGGATGGTGACTAGACTGGGAGCAAAAGCCGCAGTTTTCCGAGCAGTTACCGGATTTAACATTGATGATGCTACACAGATCCACCACATTGCCACAGCAGGCTTCCCGAATGCGATTGGCTGCTTCACAGAGCAAAAGAATATTCTCTTCCCCCTCGATCGCCGCCAACTGTAATGCTTCTTCCCGGGTTAGGCGATCGCCGTCAATAATGCGCTGACTGAGACCTGTTAACCAGGCTTGCAAAGTCCCCTGGCGATCGGCCGGGGAATTGGTGGGGGAAGGGGGACGGGAAGATGCTAGAACCACGGCAATATGGGGTTAGGGGTCTGGATCAAATTAAAGGGCATTTTATCACGGTGGGCAGAGGTGCCAGGAGAGGTTAATCCTTGCCCCGGCGTTTGAGTTCCATTTTCACTGCATCTACCACCGTTTGAATCACTTGGACCCGAGCGAAATATTTATCGTTGGCAGGCACCACTGTCCAGGGAGCGACGGGGGTGTTGGTGCGGGCAATCATCTGATTCACGGCAACGTCATAGAGAGGCCATTTCTCCCGATTGCGCCAGTCTTCATCCGTGAGTTTATATTGCTTGAAGGGATTGTTTTGCCGTTCTTCAAACCGGGCCAATTGTTCTTCGGGGCTGATATGGAGGAAAAATTTCACCACCACATAGCCTTCCGCTGTCAATTCCGCCTCCAACTCATTGATTTCCCGGTAAGCCCGTAACCATTCCTTTTCCCTCGCAAAACCTTCTACTCTTTCCACCATCACCCGACCGTACCAACTGCGGTCAAAAATACTGATTTTCCCGCCGGGGGGAATACGACGCCAAAAGCGCCAGAGGTAATGGAATTGGGCTTCTTCCTCCGTGGGGGCGGCAAAGGTGTTGACCTGGTAACTGCGGGGGTCCAAGGTGTCGGTTAAACGTTTGATCGCTCCTCCCTTTCCGGCGGCATCCCAACCTTCAAACAGGGCAATTACTGGCACTTTTTCTTGGTAAATCTTCGCCTGTAGTTTACGCAATTCAATCTGGCTGTCCCGCAACCGTTGCCGATAGTCATCCTTGCTCAGTTGCACACTCAAATCCACCTTGGCCAGGAAATTGGGCTCAGTGGGGAGCAATTCTTTTTGGGGAGGGATGGGTTCAATTTTGGCGTTGGCCTTGGCCCGTTTTTGGTCTAGGGCTTGGACGATTACCGCCACCAGTTGGGAAAGTACTTTTACCCTGGACCACCGTTCACAATCCCCTTCCACCAGAGTCCAGGGACCATAGCCAGTGCTGGTGTAGGTGAGCATTTCCTCCACTAGACTGGAGTATTCCTGGTAGCGTTTTTCCTGTTGCCAATCTTCTGGCCGCACCCGCCACATTTCTAGCTCGTCAGCTTCGTACTTTTTCAGACGTTTTTTTAATTCTTTTTGACTGATATGTACCCAAAATTTGGCGATCGCCGCTCCGTCTTCCACTAACTGACGCTCAAAAGCGTTGATATCCCGCATTACTAAGGGAGCCTGGACGGCAGGAATACGACCAAATAACCGCTCCTCTAGACAATTGGTGTACCAACTATGATAGAAAAAGCCCAAACTCCCCTTGGGGGGAAGCTTTTGCCAAAAACGCCAAAGAAAGGGATACATCCTCTCCTGTTCATTGGCCGCAAAGATGGGATTAACGGAAAATCCCCTCGGGTCCATATAGTTAACAATTTTCTTCAGCAATGTACCCTTACCGGCGGCGGCCCAACCTTCCAAAACAATAATCACCGGAATTTTTTCTTCCCAACAGGACTGTTGTAGACTCCGCAACTGTTGCATTAAATCTTCCAACTGTTCCTTGTAACTCTGTTTGTCCAGATTAAGGGAAAGGTCGAGGGCGTCTAACATAGGCGATCGCCGGGGGAAAAAAATGATGGTCAGCCTCAGTTTAAGCCAGAAACCCAGGAAAAGATCCCTTGGTTATAATGTGGGGGCCTCTGCTTTAACCGCCCATTTCAACGGTTTTCCATGCAAAATCTCGGTTTACAGTATCCCCTTTTCGGCCCAGAAATCCAGTGCCCCCACTGTCGGCAAACTATTCCGGCCTTGACCCTGACGGACACTTACCTTTGTAATCGCCATGGAGCCTTTGAAGTTAACCCCGACACAGAGGATTTAGTCCATTTGCAATCGGGTCGCCACTGGCGGCTATGGCAGGGGGAATGGTACCGGCAACACACCCACCCCGACGGTATCCGCTTTGAAATTCACGAAGCCTTGGACCGGCTCTACACGGAAGGTTACCGGGCCACCAAGGTCATCATCGCCCACCGTTACTACGATCTAGTCAGCGTTTATCTGCAACGGCAAGGTAGCTGGCGCAATCCCGAAGATAAGGATAGTCCTCTGCCTCGTCTTTACGGTTTACCAGTGGAATTCAGTGCCCCAGGTACAGCGGACGATTGTTGGCAGGTAATTAACTTTGATCTGGAAAAGGAAAAGGGTATTCCCAAGCGCTATCCCTATTTCCGTTTATTTGATTAGGGCTTCCCTCCCCAGCGAGAAAAGTGAGGAACAGTTTCAACAATGACGGGAAAGTGGACTCGGTAACTCACCTTTAGAGCGTGTTTCAAAAGCCCCCCTGGCCCCCAAGTTTGGGGGGAAGTTAAGTAAAATTCCCCCAGTATTGCCGGAGCTTTAGAAAGTGTTTGAAAAGTGCAAGGCTAGGTATTTATCCCCCTAAATCCCCTTTAAAAAAGGGGACTTTTGCGACAATTCCCCCCTTCCCAAGGGGGGCTAGGGGGGATTAAACAGCCAAAACTCAACTTTCCAAACATGCTCTTAGCGAGGAAATTTAGGGAGCAAAATAAAACTTTTCAAACAAATTCTTGGGGATGGGAGTTTTGCCAGGGTTCCTAAATTCAGCTCAACCGGCAAACAAATCCAGCGGAAAATAACCGTAGGTTCCCGCTAAGGTATCATCCTCCGCCTGACAGGAAATTAATACTCCCCGATAATCCCCGTCATAACTGTCGAGATAAAAGCGCAGGGATTGGCTCTGGCATTTCAAATACACTGGCCCTTCAATGGTTTTACCTGGTTCCATGGCGATCGCCTCTCCGTAATCCAACCCCTGTAGATATTGCCCCAAAGCATTTTCCGCACTAGCTTGGTCGTCGGCACAAATGCCAAAATTTTCCGCTTCACTCTGGCCACAAATCCAGACAATGGCTTGGCGTAAATCTTCCCTTTCCTGGTCATTCTGGGGAATACGGATTTCTAAACGACTGTAATCCTTTAACAACGTCAACTGAGCGGAAGCATTCATAGCAAACCCATCAAACTGTGCAGACTATTGGGAAAAATTGCCCAAAGCCCAGCCTACCATCGTTGGCCCTGTAAGCCGATGCAACTGAAACGGCGATCGTGGCGGATAATGAGAATATTTCCCTAACACCGCTTAAAAGCAGACGGCCTTAACTATTATATTTAACTGCCCCTAATTTCAGCCCATTATGCAAACGTCTCCCCTTCCCCGTCGTACCAAAATCGTCGCTACCATTGGCCCCGCGACCCAAAGCAAGGAAGTGCTGAGACAACTGATCCAAGCCGGTGCTACCACTTTCCGCCTCAATTTTTCCCACGGAGACCACGCTTACCACCAACAAAGTATCCGTTTGATTCGCCAGATTGCCTTTGAACTGAACCAACCAGTGGGCATTCTCCAGGATTTACAGGGGCCAAAGATTCGGGTGGGCAAATTTCTCAATGATGCCGGCTCTGTGCAACTCAAAAACGGTGATCCCTATACCCTCACCAGTCGCCCGGTGGAATGTACGGAAACCATTAGTTCCATTAGCTACGAATATTTAGCCGACGAAGTACCTTCTGGGGCAAGAATTTTGCTCGACGACGGCAAACTGGAAATGTTGGTGGAGGAAGTGGACACTGTTGCCCGGGATCTCCACTGTCGGGTGATTGTGGGGGGAACCCTTTCCAGCAATAAAGGGGTTAATTTTCCCGGGGTCTGCCTTTCCGTTAAGGCCATGACCGATAAAGATAAGGAAGATTTGATGTTCGGGCTGGACCAAGGGGTGGACTGGGTGGCCCTGAGTTTTGTTCGTAATCCCCAGGATATTGATGAGATTAAGGGGTTAATTGCGGCGGCAGGGAAATCCGTGCCGGTAATCGCCAAAATTGAGAAGCACGAAGCGATTAAGGATATGCAGGCGGTGCTGGAAAAATGTGACGGTGTCATGGTGGCCCGGGGGGACTTGGGGGTAGAACTACCCGCAGAAGATGTACCTATTTTGCAAAAGAAACTCATTGCCACTGCTAACCGGTTGGGCATTCCTGTCATTACTGCTACCCAAATGTTGGACAGTATGGTCAACAGCCCCCGACCTACTAGGGCTGAAGTGTCCGACGTGGCCAATGCCATCCTCGATGGTACCGATGCGGTGATGCTCTCCAACGAAACGGCGATCGGTAAATTTCCCGTGGAAGCAGTGGCTATTATGGCCAAAATTGCGGAGCGCATTGAACAGGAAGATATCAATCCTTCCCAAGCGGAAGCCAGTCGCACTTCTATTCCCAATGCTATTTCCAGCGCCGTTAGCCAGATTGCGGAAACCCTCAACGCGGCGGCTATTATGTCTTTGACTAAGACCGGATCCACCGCCCGCCATGTGTCAAAGTTCCGCCCCAAAACCCCCATTCTGGCCGTTACGCCCCATGTGGATGTGTCCCGTCAGTTGCAGTTGGTGTGGGGAGTTAAGCCCCTGTTGGTATTGGATTTACCTTCCACCAGCCAAACGTTCCAAGCCGCCATTAACGTGGCCCAGGAAAACCATTTTCTCCGGGATGGAGATTTGGTGGTGATGACCGCCGGGACATTGCAGGGAGTTGCCGGTTCGACGGATTTAATCAAAGTGGAAGTGGTCAAGGCCATTCTTGGTCGGGGTGTAGGTATTGGCCAAGGAGCTGTAAGTGGCCGGGCCAGGGTTGCCAGTCGTCCCCAGGCGATCGCCCAATTTACCCAGGGAGAAATTTTAGTAGTTCCCTCTACCAACGCTGATTGTGTGGACATGATGCGACGGGCGGCGGGCATTATCACCGAAGAAGAAAGCCTGACTAGCCATGCGGCCATTATTGGTTTGCGGCTGGGGGTGCCGGTCATTGTGGGTTTTAAAGGCGCTACCCAAAAGATTCGAGATGGAGCCATTGTCACCATCGATGCCCAAAAAGGACTGATTTATTCCGGTGCATTACCCCCGGTGTCCAAAGGATAGGGAATAATTAGGGACCCAGTAACAGGGCGAGAACAGGAAGCATCATCCCAATGGAGTTCCCATTCCCCACCCCCTGGAACAGTAACATTTTGGTAGAATCAACGGGGTTCTTTTCCCGACGTAATTTAGTCCTTTGCAGAAAAAATCTTCCCTTAAATCCCGCTACTGGCTGTTAATCCCCTATATTCGTCCCCATCGGCGGACTATTGGGCTGGCTTTCCTCTGTACTCTGCTATTCACTGTTTTTTGGCCCATTCTAGCCTGGTTGGTGGGGCGCATGGCCAAATATATCGGTGCAGGGGATGTGCGCTCCATTTTAATCATGGCGGGGGTCGCAGCGGGGATTTTTCTGGTGCGGGGCATGGCCCAGTATGGGCAGGATACCCTCATGGCCAAGGCTGCCCTCAATATGGCATTAACTCTGCGGGAACAGACCTATGCCCATCTGCAACGACTAAGCCTGAGCTATTTTGAAGAAGCAAAAACGGGGGATTTGTCCTACCGGCTGACGGAGGATATTGACCGCATTGGGGAAGTGGTGAATAAGTTATTCCACGATTTTGTCCCTTCGGCGTTGCAACTGGTGGTGGTGTTTGGTTACATGTTCTATCTCAACTGGGCCCTGACCTGTGCGGTATTGGTAATTGCTCCCTTAATGGCGGTGCTAATTGGCTTTTTTGGAGAACAGTTATTAAAGTTTAGTCGCCGTAGCCAGACTCGGATTTCTAATCTGTCTTCTTTGTTGACGGAAACGTTGGGAGCCATCCGTTTAGTTAAAGCCTTTGCCGCAGAAGATTATCAGTTAGATTTATTCCGGGAAGAGGCCCAACAACATCGGCGATCGCAGTTTTTGGCCGAACGGATGAAGGCGTTACAGTTTGTCGTAGTGGGTTTTTTAGAAGCTATGGGAGTGGTGGTTTTATTTTGCCTGGCGGCTTGGCAAATTTCCCTCGGTAATTTAACTGGCATTGAATTTATTAGCTACGTCACCGGGGTAGCAATGTTGATTGACCCCATTAGTCACATCACCAGCAATTACAATTTGTTCAAACAGGGAGAAGCCTCCGTTGACCGCATTTTTGAAATTTTCGACCTGCAACCTTCGGTGGAAGATAGCCCCACGGCGATCGCCATTGACCATCTCCAAGGAGCGGTGGATTATGACCATGTGGACTTTGCCTATCTAGAAGATAAACTGGTCTTAAAAGGGATTAATTTACAAGCCCAGCCGGGGGAAATGATCGCTTTGGTGGGGGCTTCGGGGGCGGGCAAAAGTACCCTGGTAAACTTGTTAATGCGACTCCATAACGTGACTGGCGGCTGTTTACGTATTGACGGCCATGCCATTGATAGCATTACGTTGAAAAGTTTGCGAGAACAAATTGCCATTGTGCCCCAAGAAAATATCCTTTTTTCCGGCACGATCGCCCAAAATATTGCGTTCGGCAAAACTGATTTAGATTTGGCAGCGATTGAGGAGGCGGCCCGCATTGCCAATGCCCACCAATTTATCACTGAATTAAGTCAAGGGTATTATACCTATGTGGGGGAACGGGGGGTTACCCTTTCGGGCGGCCAACGTCAGCGCATTGCCATTGCTAGGGCGGTTTTAAGAAATCCCAGCATTTTAATCTTGGACGAAGCGACTTCTGCCCTTGATTCGGAGTCGGAAGCTTTGGTGCAGGAAGCCTTGGAGCGCATTGTCCAAGAAAGAACTGTGTTTGTCATTGCCCACCGTTTAGCCACCGTGCGTAAAGCCACCCGCATTGTGGTGTTGGAAAGGGGAGAAATTGTCGAAATGGGTAGCCATCAGGAGTTAATGGCCCACCAAGGTCGTTATGCTCGTTTCCACGCCCAACAGTTTGCTTCCTAAGCTAGAAAATATTGCCAATTTTTGCCCCGTTTAGTTGGAAAATGTACCTGAAAAAACTCTATTTACGGGCCTTTCGCAATTACCTCGAAGAAGAGGTGGAATTTTCTGCTCAAAAAACCATTTTGGTGGGCAATAATGCCCAGGGGAAATCTAACTTATTGGAAGCGGTGGAACTGTTGGCAACGCTCAAAAGCCATCGCACTAGTCGGGATCAGGAATTGGTGCTAGACGGGGCGGCCAATGGGCAAATTAAAGCCCTACTGGAAAGGCAATACAGTGTGGCGGAGTTAGAAATTGACCTACGGCGATCGGGGCGGCGCAACCTACGCATTAACCAAAATCAATGTCGTCGTCAGTTGGATTTTTTAGGCTGTTTAAATGCGGTGGAATTTTCCTGTTTAGATTTGGATTTAGTCCGGGGAGCGCCCGATTGTCGCCGTCAATGGCTAGATACTTTGTTAACCCAGCTAGAACCCCTCTATGCCCATCTGTTGGGGCAGTACCAGCACATTGTTAAGCAAAGAAATGCTCTACTAAAAAGCCTACGACAACAATGGGAAACGGGACTAGCTTTGGGGGAAGAGTCGACAGCTTCTTTGTCTCTCTGGGACCAGCAGTTGGTGGAAATGGGCACTAGGGTAGTCCGCCGTCGGGCGAGGGGTTTAGCCCGTCTTGCTCCTTTGGCCCAGGAATGGCATGGGCGCATTAGCGGTGGCAATGAAACCCTGACCGTTACCTATCAACCCAATGTCACCTGGGTGGGGGATGATCCGGAAGTGGTGCACCAGGCTTTTTTAGAAAAATTAGCCCAACGGCGATCGGCAGAATTACATCTGGGGACAACGGTGGTGGGGCCCCATCGGGACGAAGTGGGGTTTGTCCTCGACGACACTCCCGCTAGAACCTATGGCTCCCAGGGACAGCAAAGAACTCTAGTCCTAGCATTAAAATTGGCGGAATTGAGCTTGATTGAAACGGTTATTGGAGAACCACCACTGTTGTTATTGGACGATGTCTTGGCGGAATTAGACCTCGATCGCCAGGGACAATTGTTAATGGCCATTGAGGATCGTTTTCAAACCCTGATCACCACCACCCATTTAAGTCGTTTTGATGACCGCTGGCGGCGATCGGCCCAGATTCTCAAAGTTAATGCTGGTCAACTAGAGGAACGGTGGCCGTCCGAAATTGATTAATGTTGTTCCGATAATGTAGTAGTTTCAAATAAAGCTGAGACGCTAAACGCCACAGTAAGAACGGATAATTTCATCAAGAGACGTGTCAATAGGAGCGTACATTCTAGCTCGTTTCAAGGCACTAAAGTCATGCTCAATATCATTTAAATCAGGAGAATATTTCGGCAAAAAAAGAACTTCATGACCTGCTTCTTTAGCCAATTCTTTAATGGCAGTTTTACGATGAATAGGAGCATTATCCATTATTAATATTGATGGAATGTCGAGGGAGGATAGCAAATATAAATTTAACCATCCTTCAAAGCCTTCTGCATTCAAACTCCCGGTAAAAACCATCGGCGCAATCAAATCTTTTTTTCCTTTTCTTCTCCCTGCTACTAGATTTTCTCTGACTCCCCTTTTTCCTTGTCTATCTCCATAAACTTTTTTTCCTTTTTTTGACCAGGCATAAATACAAGCCTGGATTGCTTCGAATCCAGATTCATCTATGTAAACTATAGCTTGACTACCATAGAGCTTAATTAGTTCTCTTAACATTCTATAGTACTTAACTCGTTCCTCCCGGTTTCTTTCTCGATAACGTAGTTCTTTTTTTTTTCTGTTTATTTTCATTTTCTTTAATGCGTAATATACGGCACTCGGCCTCACTCCAAATTTCTTGGCTCTGTCTATCAATCTTGCATCGGGATTTTCTTCTACGTCTTTTTTTAGAGCTTCCCAGTCTAATTTCCTATGGCGACGCTCTACTTTTGTTGGGCTTAAATCTACTCTATTTAACCATCTGTATATCGAGGCTTTTCCTATTTTATATATCTTGGAAGCCTCAGTTATTTTTCCTCCAGCTTCTATATAAGCTACTACTCTTTGCCTCAAATCTAAACTGTAAGCCATTGTTTAAACCTGTTCATTTTGTACACTCCATAATTTTACATTAAATTCTCTCATCGTTAATTGAAATGACTATAAAAACAAAGCCTCAACCTCTGTAGATTCTTCAGTGGTAATTGCTGATGGTTTTCAAAATGGCAAGAAAAAACCCTGAGCAGCTTAAAACCCAGGGAATTTGGCGATCACTATTGGGATTGATCTGATTGGATCTATAGATTCAGGCCCAGCCTAACTGTGCAAGCATTAGGCAGCCAATTGTTTATTATTCATCCACAGCGCTGACAGCCAGGGACTCATCTTCCTCATCATCGGTGTCATCAACGGAAGTGGGGGGCTCATAGGGAATGCCCTGGGCTTCCGCTAAACGTTTTTGCCGGAAAATTTCCGCCATTTCGTCCGCCATTTCGTTGACTAAATCCCGGTCTTTTAGCATGGCACCGGGTTCTGGCTCCAATTGCTTGGTGGAAAGGGAAATACGACCCCGTTCCGCATCCAGGTCAATAATCATCACCTTGATTTCATCATTGACATTGAAGACGCTGTGGGGAGTATCAATGTGGTCGTGGGAAATCTCAGAAATGTGCAACAGACCGCTGACACCGCCGATATCGATGAAAGCACCGTAGGGTTTGATGCCCCGGACGGAACCCACCACTACCTGGGCCACTTCTAAACCGTTCATCTTCCGCTCTACCAGAGCCCGACGGTGGCTGAGCACGAGGCGATTACGCTCTTCGTCCACTTCCAAAAACTTCAGGGGCAGATCTTCCCCTACTAGATCCTCTTTCGCTTCCCGAGCGCTGATGTGGGAGCCGGGAATAAAGCCCCGCAGTCCTTCAATTCTGACTAAGGCACCACCACGGTTTGTGGCAAAAACATTGGAGCGCACCGTGGCATCTTCTGCCTGGAGTTGTCTGACCCGTTCCCAAGCCCGCATATATTCAATCCGGCGGATGGAGAGGGTGAGCTGACCATCTTCGTTTTCATCGGTCAGAATGAAAAATTCCCGGGTTTCATTGGGCTGGAGCACCTCTTCAGGGTCATCCACACGGTTGATCGACATTTCCTGAATGGGAATGTAGGCGGCGGTTTTCGCCCCAATGTCAATCAGAGCCCCCCGGGACTCCATGCTAAAAACGGTCCCAGCGACAATGTCCCCAGGACTAAAGTGATAATCGTACTTGTCAAGAAGGGCGGCAAAGTCCTCGAGAGTGAATCCAATAGTTGCTGTAGAAGTTTGACTGACCATGTAAGTTTTAAGTCCTAATCCCTTAGTCTCCGTTTAGTGAATATGCGTGCCTCCTGTTACTTACCGTACAAGCCAGGATACAGACTCTCAATTATACAGTACGCGTTGGACAAAGGGGGCAAGACCACCACCGGGATGGACAATTTTGAGCGCCGTCTTCGGGCCGACTTTAGCCTCAGGCGATCGCCGGGTGAAATGGCGCTTGGGCTTTGTTTGCAAAATTCTTAGTTTGTCTCCTAAATTTCAAGACAAAGGGAGAGTTTTCTCTAACTTTTCCCAAAATTTAGAGATTGGGTGAGTTGCTCAAACCCGCCCTTTGATGTTGCCCGGGGGCCCTGGTTAATAGTTGCTGCCACAATGCCCTCCCGCTCAGAAAACAATAGAATTTGAACAGTGAAGTTAGGCCGAATTTTAAAAATGTCAGAATTCATGAGCAACTCCATTCCCCTGGTGGGATTAAAGGCAGACCATTTCCGCCATCCTTTGGACCAAATGGCCACCACCAACTTGAAGCAAATTCCCGGCCTAGACCTGATGGTGCGGGGACTGTTGGGCTCCGTGGCAGAACAGTTTTTTGCCCTCAATAATTTGGCGGCCAGTGTCCGGGTGGGAGAAAAACAATTACCCCATCTTCATCAACTGCTTTTGGATGCTTGCAAAATTCTCGACCTGGAAGCGCCGGAACTCTACATTCAACAAAATCCCCAACCCAATGCCTACACTTTTGCCATGCGAGGTAAAAAGCCTTTCATGGTGATGCACACTTCCCTGGTGGATATGTTGACTCCGGCGGAAATTCAAGCGGTGATGGCCCATGAGTTGGGACACCTCAAATGTGAACATGGGGTGTATTTAACCCTGGCTAACATTATGGTCTTAGCAGCGGGGCTAATTCCCAACTGGGGAGCAGTGTTGACCCAATCCCTCCAGTCCCAGATGTTGGAGTGGGTGCGCTGTGCTGAATTTAGCTGTGACCGGGCAGCCCTGTTGGCGGTGCAAGACCCGAAAGTGGTGATGTCGGTGCTGATGAAGTTGGCCGGTGGTTCTCCCCAATTGGCTCCTTTACTAAACTTGGATGCTTTCATTGACCAAGCCCGGGAATACGATCGCCTGGGGGAAGATGAAATGGGGGCAATGCTGAGGAATATGCAGACCCAAAACCTGACCCATCCGGTGCCGGTACTCCGGGCCAGGGAAATTGATCGTTGGAGTGATTCCCAAACCTATCAAAACTTGCTCAAGGGCCGCAAAAATGCGTATAATCTGAACACCGAAGAAAACAAGGGCGGCTGGCGGAATTGGTAGACGCACCACACTCAAAATGTGGCGACTTCGGTCGTGAGAGTTCGAGTCTCTCGCTGCCCATCCTAAAACCTAGATATGAACCGGTTCTGCTTAGGTCAACTCGTCTCCTTCGGGGTGAGTCCTTAATTACCCTGGTTTCATTGACCGGGGAAAAATTTCCCACCCACAGAGCTAGGCGATCGCCTCTGGGTAATCCGGCTATGTGCTTCCCTCAGGGCACATATTTTGGTAGCTTACTTAGGGAAAGATTCAACGATAATATTTGCCCATATCAGCGACTGTCGAGGATTTCAGCCGGGGACAGTCTTGCTCAATTTATAAGGAGAAACTCTAAAATGTCCATTGTTTTTCAGATTGCGTTGGCGGCCCTGGTGCTTTTTTCCTTCGTGATGGTGGTGGGGGTGCCCGTAGCCTATGCTTCTCCCCAGAACTGGGACCGTTCTAAGCCTTTGCTGTATTTAGGTTCCGGCATTTGGGCCATTTTGGTAATTGTGGTGGCCCTGTTGAACTTCCTGGTCGTCTAGGGGAGGCGATCGCCCTATCCCGGTAATTTCCCCATGGCCTGGGCTGTGGGGGATAGCCCCGAAAAACTCTGATCTACCGCTAACCCGATCTAGGGAACTACACCATGACAGTTTATGAAGGGTCGTTTACTCCTCCGGCCCGGCCATTTCGTTTTGCCCTTGTAATTGCCCGTTTCAATGATTTAGTAACGGAAAAGCTACTTTCTGGTTGCCAAGATTGCCTCAAACGTCATGGCATTGATGTGGACCCCGCCGGTACCCAGGTGGACTATATTTGGGTTCCCGGTAGCTTTGAGGTGCCATTGGTAACCCGTAAGTTGGCAGTGTCGGGGCAGTATGATGCCATTATCTGCCTAGGGGCGGTGATTCGGGGACAAACCCCCCATTTTGATTTTGTGGCCGGAGAAGCGGCCAAGGGCATTGCGGCGATCGCCAGCCAGACTGGGGTACCGGTAATTTTTGGCATTTTAACCACGGATACCATGCAACAGGCCCTAGAAAGGGCGGGGATTAAGAGTAACCACGGCTGGGGCTACGCCATGAATGCATTGGAAATGGCTAGTTTGATGCGGGCCATGGCTCCTTTGACGGAAGGTTAAGTAAAAAGTAGGTGGTCAAAGGTTAGCTTAAGTCAGTCACCGGTTAACCCTGGGAAATTGTAGCTCTCAAATTTTATTTTTCCTGCGCCCTTGTCCCAAGCATCCCTAGAAGAACGTATTAAAGCCCAAGCGTTGGCGATCAGTTTCCATCGGGTGGGCATTGCGCCAGTGTCGGAAACGGAGAATGATGAAGCTGCCCAAAGATTACAGAGTTGGATTGCCCTGGGCTATAACGCCGATATGGCTTGGATGGCTAATCCCAAACGGCAAAATATTCGGGAGCTTTTACCCTCAGCCCGGTCAGTAATTGCGGTGGGTTTGAATTATTACACTCCCCACCAGCGCAGTGGAGACCCCGCCCATGGCAAAATTTCCCGCTATGCCTGGGGAAGGGATTACCATCGGGTGTTAACTAAAAAGCTAAAAGCCCTTAATCTCTGGCTCGAACAACAGGTGCCAGATTTACAGAGCCGTTATTACGTAGATACGGGCCCCATCCAGGAAAAAGCTTGGGCGGAACGGGCCGGTCTTGGTTGGGTAGGAAAAAACGGTAATTTGATCAGTCGGGATTACGGCAGTTGGTTATTTTTAGGGGAAATTGTCACTAATATCACTCTCCAAGGCGATCGCCCCCATAGCCAACATTGTGGCACCTGCACCCGTTGCCTAGAAGCCTGTCCCACCCAGGCCATTGTGGAACCCTTCGTGGTGGACAGCAATAAATGCATTGCTTACCACACCATTGAAAATCGGGCAGAAATCCTACCAACGGCGATCGCCGACAATTTGCAAGGTTGGGTGGCAGGGTGCGACATTTGCCAAGATGTGTGCCCCTGGAATCAGCGTTTTGCCCAACCCACCGATGTGGCGGATTTTGATCCCTACGAGGGCAATCTCAACCCAGAGTTAGAAACTTTAGCCAATATCACCGAAGCTGATTGGCAGCAACAGTTCACCGCTTCGGCCTTGAGGCGAATAAAACCAGCTATGTTACGGCGGAACGCCCAGGCTAATCTACAATGAAGGACTGACCAACTATTTGGCCCATCCTCCTCACCATGGCCATTAAAGCTGTATTGTTCGATTTTGACGGCACCATTGCCGATACCCACGATGCTTTTTTTGCCATCGTCAATCGCTTGGCAGACGAGTTTGGCTACCCAGCGGTGGATAAAACAGAGTTGGCCCGCCTAAAAAAACTAAGCTCCGCCGAAATTATCAAATATTCCCAAATTTCTCCGTTTAAAATTCCTTTTATTCTCAAGCGCTTCAAAAAAGAATTGGGCAAAGAAATCAAAGACCTCAAACCCTATGGCGACATTAAAGAAGTATTAACTCTGCTCAACCAAAAGGGCTACGTTTTGGGCATTGTCACTTCCAACTCCAAAGATAACGTACTATCATTTTTACACAACAATGGTCTAGAAGATATTTTTGCTTTTGTCAAAGCTGGCACCACCCTATTTGGCAAAAACCGCATTATCAATCGGGTGTTGAAGGAGCATAAGTTTGGAACTGATGAGGTAATTTATGTGGGAGATGAAACCAGAGATATCAGCGCCGCTAAAAAAAGTCGGTTAACGATGGTTTCCGTGGCTTGGGGATTTAGTCCACCGGCCATTTTGCAGGAATATGAGCCGGATTTTTTGGTACATCAGCCCAAAGAACTGCTTACGGCGATCGCCTCCTTGGATAACCATCGCTGGTATCCATTAAAATCCTAGGAATTGCCCTTGTCCTGAATAGTTTTGGCCATGCCCAATGAGTTGTCCAATTTACCTCCAGTCCTAGGATCGGAGGAAACCATTGCACCCCGTCGTTCCTTGCCCCAATGGGTATTTCAAGAGTCCGTTGAACCGGCCATGCCCTGGTTACTAGTGGTTACGGTGGTGGGCATCGGGCTGGGGCTAATTTTCCAGTCCTCTTGGTTGGGATTTACTTCGGCGGTGTTGGCCCTGATGTTTTCCCTCCAGGTCATTCTCCCCACCATCAAATCCTGGGTACAGCATTACCTCACTGTTCAGGAGCGCCGTTCCCTGCTCGGGGGTTTAGGTTTTGTCCTGGCGATCGGTGCCCTAGCCCACTATCTAGGTGTCTACAGTTCCCTCAAATATTGGCTCAATCAGTTTAAATACGACGAATTTGGTTCCTGGGCGGAATGGGTGGGAGCCCTAGGGCAAATTATGATTGCTGTTCTAGCTGTGTACGTGGCTTGGCAACAATATGTCATTTCCAAGGATTTGACCATTCAGCAAAATCGTATTACCCAGCAACAAACCGTTGACGCCTATTTCCAGGGCATCTCAGACCTAGCTTTAAGTGATGAAGGCATGTTGGAGGATTGGCCCCAGGAACGGGCCTTTGCCGAAGGTAGAACAGCAGCAATCCTCGCCAGCGTCGATTCCGGTGGTAAAGCAAAAATTCTCCGCTTTCTTTCCCAATCCCGCTTACTCACTCCCCTAAAGCGGGACTATTACCTCGGTCGCCCTATTTTTGACGGCATGGGGGGCTACCAAGAGGACCGCATTCACGGCCTGAGGGTAATCAATCTGGGGGTGATGCTAGTGGCGGCGGATTTAGTCGGCCAGGATCTGCGCTGGGTGGATCTGAGCGAGATTTACCTCATCCGGGCAAACCTCAGCCAAGCGGATTTGGTCAAAGCTAATCTATCCAGGACAGTGCTATACGAGGCTAATCTTGATGGGGCTGACCTCAAGGGAACTAGGCTATTCTACGGCACCTGGGACCAGGCTAGTCCCCGCAGCCGCAACCATATTCCCAACTACGAAACCGGCGAATATACGGGCGCAGTGGTGGAAAATGCCAATTTTAGTAAGACTAAGAACATGAGTGAGGAGCAGAGGTGCTATTGCTGTGCCTGGGGAGGAACGTTAACCAGAAAAACTATCCCCGGCGGCTGTGAAGGAATCGAAAATCGTCTTGATCGATGAATGATTGAAAGAGCAAAAAGGTTAGGTAGAGAATTAATGAAACAATTTTCAACCTGTTAGCTTCTCCTACGAATGAAGGGAATGATCGCCTTTGTTATTTGTTGCGGTTTGTCGCAGTAGGGCCAAGGAGTTGATGTACAAAATACAGCCCCCCAGGGCCCATACCCCTTCGGCAAAGACATTAATGCGGTGGGTCATTTCCCGGCTGTAAAGGTAATCTGCCCTAGCGGGGGAAGATCGACGAACTTCCTGTTGAACCAGGGCGTTAGCCTCTGTTAAGCGGACCATATCCAGAACACTACAAGCACCACTGACTATGGCCACCGCAGCTCCCACTCCCATACCACCAATGGCGGACAGTCTGACAAAAAAGTTGAACATAATGCCAGTTCTGGTTGATTGACTTAAGACAAAAAAATTAGGTCTGCTGTTGAAATTTACCGATAAAGTTGACCCACCGTCGCCAATTAGCCCTGATTACTTTCCAGTAAGTTAGCATATGTATAAAGATAAAAATTAGAAAAGTATAAGCTAACCAAAAATGGGCATTACGGCCAATTTCTACCATGGCTTCGTTTTGGGGAAAAATATCGGGCAATGTGATGGAGAAAAATCTGACATTATTAGCTTTAAAGGAATTTGAGAGTAAAAAGCCAGAAATTGGGATCACTCCCATAAATACATATAGGCTCAGGTGGAGAGTAAAGGTGCGCCACCAAGCCAGAGATAACTTTGGGGGACGTTTAGTATATTTACGCCACCAAACCTGTAAGAGGGTGAAAATTCGCCAGGTTAATAATGCCATGGTTAATATACCGATGGATTTGTGGAAGTCGTATAGTTCACTGCGTAAAAATTGTCCCCTTTCTAAGTTAACCATTAAAGTTCCAGTGCAAAAAACTATTAGATAGGCAAGGGCCATCCACCAATGGATTCGCATTAGTGACTTAAATGGGGAATTAAGCCTTGGCGAGCGTTTCTCTGCTTCCTTCTGTAATGGGAGAGGATTCATTGTCACTACGGAAAAGGGTTAGAATTTTACCGTTAACAATCGTATTTTTGACCATATTCTATACTTTTTCCGATGTTGACCGATGCGTTATGGGGGTGGAGTGTTCAATCGATTAGCCTAAAGGGGCTGTATTGATCGCACAAACCGCTGTAACTGCCGACGTTCTAATTCCAAAACCCGTCGGGCAAAATCAGGGTTATGGTCGAGAAAATCATCAAAAGTATGGACTGAGATGGCTAAAATGCGTGTTTTTTAGCTGGCCGCAACGATAGTATTTTCTGAATTGCTGTGGGCCAAGACTTCTAACTCATCCAACGCTTGTCCGGGTTGGTAGTCGGAGCCATTTCTTCTGCTCTTTTTTCCTATCTGGCGATCGCCCCTGGGTGGAGAGTGGTCAAGGCTCCTATGGCACTGGCATAGGTCACTGCCTGGCAACTGAGATGAGGGTCTATGAATAAATTCTCTCCGTGGGTCAGGGCCTGGGCCAAAAATCCGGCCACAAAACTGTCCCCAGCCCCGGTAGTATCCCGCACATTAACTTTAAAAGCAGGGACTTCCCCATGGTTTTTGCCTAAGGAGTAGGAACAACCCTTGTCCCCGGCGGTGACCAATACTCCCTGGAGGTGGGGTAGTTTCTGGTGGATGGTGACCGGATCTTGGTGACCAAACAGCCACACTGCTTCCTCGTCGGTACATTTTAAAATTTGGGCATGGGTAATCAGGGCGGGAATTCTTTCCTTTGCCTGTGCTTCATCGTCCCAAAAAACCGATCGCCAGTTGACATCTAAAAATATTTTTACCTGGTGCTTTTTCGCCAATGCCACTAACCGCTCCGTGGCAGTGCGACTGGGGGCATAGGCCAGGGCAATGGTGCCCATCACCAAATATTGAGCTGAGGTGAATAGGGATTCGGGAATGGTTTCTCCCTGCATCGCTGTGTCGGCAAAATCCCCGGTGTGATATTCCCCAAACCCAGCAAAATGGCGATCGCCGTCCCCTGTCCGGGTCACATAAACCAAACGGGTGGGCCGGTGGGGATCGATTTGGAGCCCATCGGTATTAACTTGACATTGCTGTAGAACATTTTTAAGTTCTTGTCCGGCCTGGTCTGCCCCCAAACGACCAACAAAAGCGGCGCTAACACCTTGTTTGACTAGGGCACAGGCCACATTGGCAGGGGCACCACCGGCGTAGTTAGTCCAGGATTTAACTTGTTCCAAGGGGACTCCCAACTGGTCTGCCAAACAGTCGAAGAGCATTTCTCCAAAACAGACAACCTCAGCCATGGATACTTAACCTGTTCCAAAATTCATTGCTAATTCCCTTTCATC
Source organism: Synechocystis sp. PCC 6803 substr. PCC-P (assembly GCF_000284455.1). Classification (GTDB taxonomy): domain Bacteria; phylum Cyanobacteriota; class Cyanobacteriia; order Cyanobacteriales; family Microcystaceae; genus Synechocystis. The sequence continues at coordinate 1,089,609 of NC_017039.1, read as the reverse complement.
CTAGCCTGGGGACTGAAAGAGCTTGCAAGGATCATGTTTGCCCAGTCCGCAATGGCAATTAAGCCCTCAGCCTTTCCGAATAGGGCAATAGGACGCCCTTGGTTTGCTAATGTTGGAGGAGTTTTGGCAAATTTTGCCCCGTTTTTAGCCGTACTTGAGTCACCATGGAAGTAAGCCAGAGCAAGCCTGAAGGATTTTTGCCCCCCCGTTCTTTGCTGGTCGGGATGGCGATCGGTGCAGTCATTCTCTTCATCTGTGCCACGGTGCGCCATTGGCTGTTCCAATCCACTGCTCTCGATTTGGGTTTCTTTGACCAGGCTATTTATCTGATCAGTCAGGGGGAATATCCCCGAGTTTCCTTTCGGGGTTTCCATATTTTGGGGGACCACGCCGCCTTTTTGGTTTATCCCATAGCGATTTTTTACAAAATTTATCCCTCCGTTTATTGGTTATTTCTGATCCAGGCGATCGCCTTAGCCTTGGGAGCTTGGCCCACTTGGCAATTGGCAAAACAAACGGGACTGGGGGAAAAAGAAAGTTTAACCATGGCCTTGGTTTATGGCCTATATCCCCTAATTTTTAACATCAATTTATTTGACTTTCACACTGAAGTAATCGCCGTACCTGCTCTGCTTTGGGCCGTGTGGAGCGCTAGGGCGAATAAGTGGGGGATTTTCTTAATTAGTTTAGTCACAATCTTGGCTAGCAAAGCAGTACTTTCCCTCACCGTATTTATGCTAGGCATTTGGTTATTGATTTGGGAAAGAAAAAGGTTAATGGGACTCATTACCACCGTGGCGGGCATTGCCTGGTTTATCATTACCACCAAAGGTATTATTCCTGCTTTTAGCGGAGAGGAAGCAGCGGCGGTGGGTCGTTATAGTTTCCTGGGGGATTCCGTTGCAGAAATTATTTTAAATTTAATTCTTAAACCCCAAATTGTTTTAGGGATGTTATTTACCCTGGATAATTTATTTTATTTGGTGCTATTAACTGCGCCGGTTATTTGGGGAATTTGGGGCAAAGCTTGGGCTATGTTTATCCCCGCCATTCCCGCCCTATTTGTTAATTTGGTCACCGATTATCTGCCCCAAAAAGATTTAATTCATCAATATTCATTGCCAATTTTGCCCTTTTTGCTCCTAGTGGTGATGACCCATTGGTATCAGGGCAGTAGTTGGTTAAAAAAGCTCCGGTGGATTATTCTCTGGACGGCGATCGCCTTTTTAGCTTTGGGGAAATACACTTATTTTTTCGGCCGGTATTGGCACCATTGGGGACAATTGGCTAACCTACAAACGGCGGTGTCCTTAGTGCAACCAGGTGATCGGGTTTTGACTTCGCCCCACCTGGCGGCCCACCTGAGCCATCGACCAGATTTGGAATTAGCCATTGAAGCGGAAGCTCCCTTCGATCTGAACCGTTTTGATGCCGTATTGTTGCAGACTAACTACGCTGGTTGGGAAAATTCCCAGGGCACGGTGGAAGCCCTAGCCCAGCGGGTGAGTCAGGATTCAGCTTTTACGCCAGAATATCAAGAGAACGAGGTAATTCTTTATCGACGGGCCCCTTCTATTCCCTAATTTCAGCTCCGGTTTCCCATGGGCAAATTTCTTGATCTCCTACAAAAATACTGGCTTTTGCCCTGCCTTTTGCTAGCGGGTTACGGGGGAAACTATTTCAAGTTACATATATTTTTTGGAGTTGATTTTCTTTTTGGCAGCATTGCCACTTTACTGGTTTTGGTTTGCTATAGCTTGCCCTGGGGTCTAGTTAGTGCGGCGATCGCCGGTAGTCACACCCTGATCATTTGGCGCCATGGCTACGGCATATTAATAATCATCCTGGAAGCCCTGGTGGTGGGCTTGATGTTGCGCCGCCGGCAAACAAACTTAGTCCTAATTAATAGTCTCTTTTGGCTATTAATTGGCATACCGTTGGTTTATATTTTTTACCGTTGGGGCTTAAATATGACCTCGGTTACCACCAGTTTAATCACTCTTAAGCAAGCTACCAATGGCATTTTTAATAGTTTAATTGCCAGTTTTTTAATCACTGGCTTTGGTTTGTCGAAGCAGAAGTTTTCCCCCTCGACTAATCCAGCTTTTTTTCCCTGGAAAAAACTGTCTTTTGAGCAGACTTTGTTTAATTTGCTGGTGGCATTTGTCTTTTTCCCCCTCTTTTTTATCACTGTTGTTAATGGTCAAGAAGCTTTTGTACAAATGGAAAAGCAAACAGTCCAAGAACTAACAGCTTTATCCATACCCATTCAAAATTCTGTTGAGGATTGGTATCAAAGTCATCTGGAAGGAGCAGAGGTTTTTGCCACCGAAATCTTACCTTTAGTAGCTGCAATCAACCAGGGTAATGGGGCGCAACTACCTGCCCTTAGCCTTATGACCCACACCATACAAACAGCTTTTACTGGCTTTAGTAATATTTATGTCGGCGATCGCCAGGGGCAAATTATTGCCAGTTCTCCTGAATTTAATGAAGTGGGAGAATCACGACTAGGACTGATTCAAGCAGAAAAAATAGCTGGTTTTTCCATTCCCTCGCAAATACAAGTATCTCCACTACACCGCACCAATGTGAACGTCGATCCCCATGTGGCTATCACTATTCCACTAGTGGCTAACAATAGCTTTGAGGGCTTTATTAATGCTTCTTTAAACCTGGCTAAAATGAAAGACCTTCTATATGCAAATAGGGTCAGTAAGGAATTAAATATTACCCTCATCAATGGGCAAAATCAAGTGGTAGCCAGCACCATTGCTAATGTATTACCATTGGAAATCTATCAACCTTTTGAGGGGGGAGACCCTCGGGATTTAGGCTCATCAAATTACCATTGGTATCCCGATACACCGGCTAATCCTACCATCCGCTGGCGCGACTCCTATTATTATCATATTTTGCCCTTGGATAAAATTAATGATTGGCAATTAGTGCTTGGTTTGCCCGCTCGGGAAAGCATCGAAAAACTACAGGCTCAATCAGTACAAAAATTGGGCTTGCTATTATTTTTAAGTCTAGTGGGTTTGGTGGTTGCCATTGGTGTGAGTAAGCGGGTAGCTAATCCATTATTAACTTTAGCTAAAATCACCACTGACATTCCCACTAAAATGCAATACCAAGGCTTAACTCCCATTGCTCTCCGTAGTGAAGTCAGCGAAGTAATTACTCTGAATGAAAACTTTAATGAAATGCTGATTACTTTGCAAAATCAGTTTAAAATCATTAAGCAGGCCAAGGATAACTTAGAAATGAGAGTGGCGGAAAGAACCCACACTTTAATTGTGATTAATAAGCAACTAGCGGGGGAAATCGAAGAACGTCAGCGCATTGAAATTAAGTTGAGGGAAGCAAAGGAAAGTGCCGAATTAGCCAACCGTGTTAAGAGTGAGTTTTTAGCTAATATTAGCCATGAAATTCGGACTCCAATGAATGCTATTTTGGGTTTTTGCGACTTACTTTTACAAAAAGATCTTAGTTTGTCCCAAACCAAGAAATATCTCAATGCCATTGGTTCTAGTAGTAAGATTTTGTTGGCACTGATCGATGACATTTTAGATATTTCTAAAATTGAAGCAGGCAAATTAGTCATCCATCTAGAGCCAGTAGATTTAAGGGTAATAATTAGGGAAATCAAACAAATTTTTGATTACAAAGCTGAAAGCAAGAGTTTGTTGTTAACTATCCAAATAGATGAAACCTTAAACCAAGCTATTTATTTTGATGCGGTACGTCTGCGACAAATTTTATTTAATTTAGTGGGTAATGCTCTTAAATTTACGGAGGAGGGACAGGTTTTTATTTACATTGGCGTGGAAGGCATTCAAGTCCGTTCCCAGGGCACCTATATTTCTCTAGCCATTGAAGTCACTGACACGGGCATCGGCATTGCTCCAGAAGACCAAGCGAAGATTTTTGATGTTTTCACCCAAAGTCAGGGCCAGAGCACTCGCAAATATGGGGGCACAGGTTTGGGCTTGACCATTACTAGGCGCTTGACTGCATTATTAGGGGGAGAAATAAGTCTTTCCAGTCGGCTGGGGGAGGGGAGCACGTTTATTTTGCATTTCCCAGCGGTACGTTTGGTGGAAAATTCACTCAAGTCCGACCTCACCAATGGTGATGGGGGAAATTTAACCGATCGCCTAGGGTCGATGTCTTCATCTTCCGCCAATACAACGGAAAAACTTTTGCCCACTAGGGTTGGGAATATGGCCCCTGACAACAACTCCTTAGGCAACCACAACGGGCCTAGCCAAGGCTTCCCTAGGGCAGTCCCCCTCATTGACCAAGCCCAACGACAACAATTGATTTCTCTGCTGGAACAGGAAGAAACTAATGTTTGGAATAAATTACGCCATACCCTCATTTCCCGGCAAATAAGAAACTTTGGCGATCGCCTTTCAAGTTGGGGGAACGAATATGGCTGGGAAGATTTACACACCTATGGTCAGAGCATTATCAAGGCTTTGGAAAATTTTGATAGCCGTCGATTGGAGCAACTTATGGGTCAATTTCCCCAATATAGAGCTAGTCTGACGGAAGTTTCTGCCGGAGTGGATGGTAAGCATGCTTCCGAGTAGGCAAAAAAGTTAGTATGGAATCCCTTTCAATTCTCTAACCATGGCCCAATTTCGTTGGCAGTTAATTCCCCCTGTTACTCCCCCGGCTATTTTTGTCGAACAGGTGCGTCGCCATTGTGGCCAATCCAGCGGTCAATTTGCCGCCCAATTACTGTGGCAAAGGGGCATTCAGTCAGCGGATCAGTTGGGTGGGTTTCTTTCCCCGGATTGTTATACTCCCACCAGCCCTTGGGAATTTGGCCAGGAAATGAAATGGGCTGTACAAAGGTTGGGCCAGGCCATGGCCCAGAAGGAAAAAGTCACCATTTGGGGGGATTTCGATGCCGACGGCATTACTTCCACTGCAGTGTTATGGGAAGGATTGGGGCAATTTTTTCCCCAGGATAGCCAGTTGACCTACACCATCCCTAACCGTTTACGGGAGTCCCACGGCCTCAACCGACCGGGACTAGAACGCTTAGCAACCCAGGGTACAAAGTTAATTGTCACCTGCGACACTGGCAGTACAAATTTGGACGAAATTGTCTATGCCCAGCAGTTGGGCATGGATGTAATTGTCACCGACCACCATACGTTGCCAGACGATCGCCCGGAGGTGGTGGCCATTATTAACCCCCGTTACTTTGCCGATGGCCATCCCCTGTTTAACCTTTCCGGAGTAGCAGTGGCTTTTAAGTTGGTGGAAGCTCTCTACAACCAATATCCCACAGTGCCCCAACAACCCTTGGAGGATTTACTAGATTTAGTGGCGATCGGTCTAATTGCCGATTTGGTTACCCTGCAAGGTGATTGTCGTTACCTAGCCCAACGGGGCATTGCCCAACTCCGTACCCAAAAAGATCCAGCCACTGCCACCCGCCCTGGCATCCATGCCCTACTTAACCTTTGCAATCGCAACGGCGATCGGCCCACAGACATTGGTTTTGGTATTGGCCCCCGCATCAACGCCATCAGTCGCATTAAAGGGGATGCTAGCTTTGGAGTAGAACTACTCACCAGTCGGGACACAAAAGTTTGTAACCAATTGGCGGCCGAAGCGGAAACCCTCAACAGTAGACGCAAGGGATTACAGAAATCTGTCATTATCGAAATTGACCAACGACTCCAAAACATTGACCTATCCACCACCGGGGTAGTAGTACTCACCGATCCCCAGTGGCCTACAGGGGTTTTGGGCCTAGCCGCCAGTCATGTAGCCCAAACCTGTGGCCGTCCGGCCATTTTGCTCAACACCCAAGATGGGAAAATTGCCAAAGGATCAGCCCGTTCTGTGGCCAACATTGACCTTTATGCCCTACTGCACAGTCAACGACATTTAATGCTGGGCTTTGGAGGCCATCCCTTTGCCGCCGGTTTGAGCTTGCCTTTGGATAAATTGCCGTTGTTCACGGAAGCGGTCAATCAACAGTTTTGGCAAAGCTACGGAGCCCAGATCAGCTTGGATCCGATTCTGGCAGTGGATCTCCAAGTGAAGGTGGCAGATTTAGGACAGGACCTCTTTCGGGAATTTAATTTGCTTGAACCCTATGGCATGGGTAACCCCGCACCCAAACTACTACTGGAAAATGTGCAAGTCGGGAGGCCCAGCTTTCGCAATATCAAAGACCGCACTGGTAATAAAGTGTCCTACCTAAAAACCAGCTTTCGGGTAACGGACTATCCGCCTAAAACCGATGACGATGGCCAAGTTGTTCAATGCCCTGGGGTTTGGTGGGGCCACCATCCCGATGAACTGCCCCAAAATGAACCGTTGGATCTGGTGGTGGAATTAGACTTCAACACCTACGACCGGCAGTATGAAGTGCGCCTGATCGATTTCCGCTTACATCAACCCCAAGGAATTGCCCCTAGTCAAACTAGTACCAATTTAATTGACCGCCGTTCCCCCCATGCCCCAGACCAGGATCTTTCTCCCCAAGGTCATGTCCTCCGCACCTGTCCCAGCAGTTGGTCAGAATTGCGCCGGGCCTACCAACAGGCGATCGCCGCCCAGCAACCCCTAGTGTTGGATTATCATTTCTTACCCCAATGCCCTAGTAGCTTAGTGGCCGAACTAGAAGCCCAATGGCATGGGCGGGAAACGGCCCAACTTTCTCCCCTCAGCTTGCAAAAACAATGGGATTTTAGCCATGGCTTAGCAAGTCAAATTCTGGTCCTAATCCAAGAGTACGGCCCAGCGTTAAACTCAGGCAGTGCTTGGCCGAAAGCTTTGGTCCGCCAAATTGAAACTTTAATTGCAGAAGAACAATTCCAAAAGCAATATTTCAGCCAGGTGTCCCTAACCCCCGAGCTTTTGGCCACCGTACCCGACAAGCCATGAAAATTATTTTGCGATGCTGGGAATTTAGTGTATCATTGTTAACTGTCCGTTGGAGAAACAGACAAGGCTTGGTAGCTCAGTTGGTTAGAGCAGGGGACTCATAAGCCCAAGGTCGGCGGTTCAAATCCGCCCCGAGCCATTTCTAGTTTAGAGTTTTTCTACCTGGATGTTATGGGCTTTCAGGGTTTTTCCGTTTTCTGAGTTAGTCGAGCATGGGGAGTAGAAATAAAGCTCACTAACCCTTGATGGCAAGGTGATTTTTCCCGTGGCAACTCCATGGAGTTGTACGCCAACCTTAGCGGTTAAGAACGGCGGGAATGATTATGGCGAGGGCCGAGGTGGCCAAAAGGCCAAAGGCAATATTGACAATTTGCTGGGAAGCTTTCTGGTAAGTATCTAGTTTGCTGTCATAGATTTTAATTTCTGTCACTAGGTTAGTAAGAATCGTTTCAATTCGGTCTAGGCGTTGCCCCTGTTCATTCAAGCTATGTCTTTGAGCTTCAAGATCTTCGGAGATCTGCTCTAAGCGAATATTGTCATTGTTAGTCATGGAGTCTCCTTTTGCGGAGGTACTAGCGCCCCTGGATTAATTGTAGTGGCAGCCCAGATTTCAAAAGAAGCTAAACCATAGATGCTAAAGAGTGTCCCAAGCATAATGGCGTCTCCAGACCATCGTAAATTCCCTAACCCGGGGCGAGGATGATTGCTTTGTCAGTTTGGGAAACCATCAGGCACCAACTTTAAAGGTTGCTAGAAGTTGGCTGGTCACTGTTTACAAGGGGATTTTGCACCAGTTGACGACAGTGGTGACGATATACGGGGTCGATAAACTGGCTCTGCAATGGTTGCCATTGGTCCCAATATCCCAGGCGATCGCCATGGAAAATAGCACTCCATTGGGGACAGAGTTGCTTTAGGTCTACATCCAGGTACTGCTCCACCATGGCCCTCAAAACGAAGCTATCTTGCAAATTGCCGAGGATTTCTTGGGTCATTTTTACCTGGGCTAATAATTGTTGATATTCTTCCCCAAAGTAATCGCTAAATAGCTCCATTTGGTAGCGGGTGCGTTTTGCTTCTTTACGTAAATCGTGCAAAATTGATTCTTCCCCGTCTAACAAAGTTTCAATGGCGGTAGGACTGAGGTCAATACAGCGACGTTGTCGGTTTGAACTGTTAGTATCGGGGTCAATTTCTGTACCAACCAACCAACCGGGATGAAGAAAAAATTGGCTCAGTTGGGGCAGAAGTAAATCAGGTAATACATCGGCGATCGCCAAACCACCGAGGCTAGTGAAGTGGGGATGTTCTAGCCATATTTCCCAGCTCTGTTTAAATTGAGTAAATTTGTCGTGGGTTAACAATTTATAGGTGGCTTTAAACGCCTGTTTTCGCTCCTTTTGTAAACGTTTTAAAACTTTTTCCAAACAACCTTGTTCCGATGTTGGTAAATGGGGTAAATATTTATGGAGCAAAATTTCCTGCAAAACATCATTGTCCCGTTGCACTCCCAACTGTTGACCTATTTTTCCGATTTTTCTTTCCGTAATGCCCTGGGGTAATTGCACGGCTGGCATAAAACCAATGACCGCCGTTCTTAACCGTCGTACCCCCACCCGCAACTGATGCAGATCCTCTGGGTCTTGATCTTTTAAAACCCTAGGGGCATATTTAAAAATTTTTCCAGTGTGTTTCCCGAAGGCGAAAACTGCTCGATCGCCAAAGCTATGTGTTGTTTCCATGTCAAATAAATCACCCTAAATGCTCCGTTGTCTCCATCGTAGGATAGGAATTTGGGTCTTTGACAAGATTATGAATAGGTTAAGAAGTCTGGTTGGACAGGCAAGTTCTGGGGAAAATTCTCCCGATTCGTCGTTTACTGTTGTGGCGATATTTTGTGTGCATCCAAGGGAAAATTGATTATTCCACATCGGTTCAAAATGGTTGAGCACTGGCGGGAATGATACTGAGTTCCAGTTCAAAGGCGATCGGCTCCTCCGCTACCGATGTGATTACCAACTCGTAATAACCGGCTTGGTCAGTGGGGCCAGACCAGCGGTGCATGGCAGAATTTTGCAGAATTACCTCCGGCCCGGTGGGGGGATAGAAGGAAATTCGAGCGGTGGGAGGGGCGGTTAATTGTAGGCTGAACTCCTCTGTGGGGGGAATGGTAACAGCATAGGCATAGCCTTCTCCTGGCTCCAGGGTGCCATTGAGGTTGAGCTGATTGGTATCGTCAAAACTCAGTCTTTGGTAATGGCTTTCATCCTCCAGGCTTGCCAAGCTGTCAAAGGCCATGGCATTCCATACCTGGGCCAGGGGGCGTTGCTCAAATTCCGGTTCCCCCAATAAAGCAGGGCTGACCATGGGTAAATAGTGATGGAAACGGGCATTGACCAAATCGTAAAAACTACGACTGCTGAGGCGCAATTGATTTACCCTCGGAATCCAGCGGCGGCGATCGCCGGAATTGTTTTGGGCAAAATCCCTCGTAGCTTCTCGACTCAAACTTTCCAAGGCATCCAACACAGTGATGGTCATGGCCATCTGTTGCTCTGGGGAGCCGAGGCTCAGAGGGGCACCATTGGTATTGGGGTTCTTTTCCAACCTTTGCTGGGGGTCAATACCCAACTGAAAAGCTAAACCATCGTCCATCAAGGTCTGAAATCGTTGGGGAGAAATGCCTAAATTTAGTCGGCGGGCCCGAATTTCATTTTTAATCTCCAAATCGGTTTTTTCCGGCACATCATCCCCCGGTTCTTCCTGTGCCAATTTCTCCAACGCCGCCCGTTGTTGATTATCTAGCCATAACTGCCCTGCTCCCCAGCCTAGGGCCATGGCGATCGCCATCAAGCCCAGTAAGATGAATGATTTTTTGACTAGCCCCTTTAACCCATCGACTCGGACCATATTTTTTACTTTTGCGGAAGAAGAAGATTCAGGAGACTGATGGACTGTGGGGAAAGGGGGTTCCCCGGTGCTAGATTTACCAACGCCATTATCAGTTTGCTCTGGTATGGTGGACGTCAGGTTAAACTCAGCCACTGTAGGCAAAAAATGCTGGGGCAAGTTGTTCAGATTGTCCGTCAAAGTAGGCCAATCCACCAGGGGCGGCCAAGCTAGTAATTTCAGCAATAACTGGCGAAATTCCTGACTGAGGGCAACGGAGGACAACAGGTTTTCCCAAGGTGGGTTAGGGTTAACTTCCCCCGTCAGCAAGGCGATCGCCCCCAGGCCTAGACCATGTAAATCTCGTCGGTCTTCCCCTGGAGTACCGGAATAATATTGACTATGAGTAAAATCTACCAACACTGGCAGCCCATCCACTGTACGGCGCATTATACTACTGGGGCTAATCTGGCCATGGCAAATTTTCTGGATGTGGAGATAGTGTAAAACCGGTAGCAGTTGACGGCACCATTGGCGTACTTCCAATTCCGTAAAAGCTTTCCCCTGAAGGCGGCGGTCTTTGAGCAAATCGAAATAGGATTGTCCTTCGATAAAATCCTGTACTAGATAAAGCTCTGACCCCAGGGCAAAAAACTCCCGGAAATTAGCAATTTGGGGATGGTCGAGGGCGTAGAGTATTTCCGCCTGTTGCTTAAACAAATTGCCGGCTTTGTCCCCGGGGGGCGCAGTTAAAACCGTGATGGTGCAGGGTTCATCAAAGCGGTGGGTATCTTGGGCCAGATACTGCTGACCCAGGGAATTTTGTCCTAAATGCAGTTGAATCAGGTAACGGTCATCGAGGCGTTGGCCCAGGGACAAGGATGGGGTCATTGGGGGAAAGGAAGCAAGTTATCCAGCCGATGGCACATCCTAGCTTAATTTGACGGTACAGGGTTCTTCTTCTGCCACCATTGAAAACGAGGGGCGGGAAACTGACGGTCTAGCAATACGGTCAGGGGCGAAAGACAAAACAAGGCCCAGAACAAAGCAGTGGGCAAGTAGAAGTGATATTGCAAAATTAGGCTAAAAATGGCGATCGCCGTAGCCCAGATTAAACGACTAGAGCGGGCATTGGGAATGGAGCGGGGATCGGTGAGCATAAACAGGGCAAACACCAGTAAACTGCCATTTTCCAAATGATGGAAACTAACTTCCGGCGGCCAACCTAACCAAGCGTTGCGGGCTAAATCCAACCCGGCATAAACCGCCAAAAACATTATTGATGTGTCCCATCGTCCCACTTTACCCAACACCAAACCCCCCGCAGCCAGGAAAACTGCTCCCAACCAGAGAGTCGTGCCCCATTGTCCAGGGGAAACCCACGCATCCCCCGTTAAAGTCAGAGCGGCAATAATGCCGAAGTTAGCCGGATTAAACCAATGTTTACCCCAGGCTTGCAACAAAAATTTGCTGGCGATCGCCAAACTAGCCGCCAATATCAAAGTGGATAAATGGTTGGCTCGGAGTAATAGACAAAGACCTAAGCCAGTAATCAAAGCACTTTTCCAACCTTGATGTCTCCATAAACTCTGCCAGGTATCGAGGGAAAACCACCGACTAAAATTGCCCTGTTGATTAATGGTGAATAAGGATTGCACTGTCAGGGCAGTGGCCAAAACAACGGCGATCACCAGGGGGCTTAAACTCCAGTCCCGGGCCAATATCCCCAAACTCAAAAAGCTACAGAGAAAAATAATCTGGTAATCCCGGGCATCACGGTGGACAGTCAGCATGGGTTTTCCTGGCAAAAAAGTATTTTCATCTTAGAAGATATTTGGGAGCCTTGAAACCTACCAAGGACAGCATAAAATGAGGGCAGTGGGTGACGCCTAGAAACGCCTCCCCGACAGGTTCAATGCCATAAATCTTCAGAGCAGAGGGATATGTCTTCTTTTTTTATGCCAACGAAGGCCAGGAGCCAATGCATGTCCATGTTAGGCACGGAGGTGGGTATGCCAAGTTTTAGATCGAACCCGTTGAGCTGGATTATGCTAAAAGCCTAAAAACAAAACAAATTGTTAGAGCAGAAAAATTAATTGTTGATAATCTAGATTTGATCAGGAGCAAGTGGCACAATGTTTTTGGCATCTGAACAAACTATTCAAGCCGAGAGGGTATGGGTTGAAGATCGATGGATTTGTGTTCGCCTACAGGATGAACGGGAGATTCGTTTTCCTGCTCACAAAAATAAACGATTAGCAAAAGCAAGCTCGGAACAGTTAGCGGAGGTTAAATTGATTTGTGGCGGAACGGGACTCCATTGGGCAAGCTTAGACGAAGACTTATCCGTTGTTGGCATTTTAGAAGGAAGACTAGGATAGGATGAACTGACCGAGGACTTTGGTGGAAGAAAAAACGCAATCAAGCCAAACTCGCTGAATTTATTGCTAAGCAGAAAAAGTCTGTCTAGGCATTCTTTTGGGGGGAGATTATACTAAGTTTATTTGGAGTACCTATTCCCTTGGGCTGTGCAGATAATGCAGTCACCTCTGCTCACTGACAATCTCGATCTGTTTCTACAACGCGCAGAAATTGAGGCTTCCCCAGCCTGGGAATTTATCCGGGGGCAGGCCCAGCAGAAACCCATGCCGACGTTGTTTCATTCCCGCCTACAGCGTAATCTGGTCAACGTCATTAATGCACAAACCAGGGATTATGAGGCCATTCAGGAATTGCGCTGTATTGTGCCCCCATTTTCCCCCGTACCTGACATTGCCGTTGTAAAAAGCAATCTCCTGGCGGAGGAAGACGGGCCATTGAAGGGAGCGCCGGACTGGTTAATCGAAATTCTGTCCCCCGATCAAAATATTCTTAGCCTGCAAACCAAAATTCTGCATTGTTTGACTAATGGGACAAAACTCGCTTGGCTCATTGATATTTATCGTCAACAAATCTGGGTTTGGAATCAGGAATCGTTACCTTTAATTTATCAGGGACTGGAAAATCCACCCACGTTAGACAATCTTTTGACTTTGACTGTTAATGACGTAATGGCCATGACCCGACAACGCTAACGATGAAAATTTGGGTGTTTTACCAGGCCTTGGGTTTAAATTTCTCATCATTAAGAATGACCAAATCTTCCCCCGATTGGGCAATTACAAATAACCCTTTTTTATAGGCATAGCGAGCCACATCACCCGGAATAACCATGGCTGCCACTGCCCCAAGAAGATTAAAATTTTGATAACGGGGCAAAAGTCGCTTAAATTTACCCAATCTTTCCAGGTGTTCATCCACATCATCCTGGCTTAATTTACTTTTCACCTCAATGGCGATCGCCTCTGTGCCATTCACCACCAAAATATCAATTTCAATGCCATCTTGACTGGTCTGAAGAGATACATCAGAGGAAATTTCTTGGACATCAATGCCCCATTCTCGAAATAATCGCACCGCCGCCGGCCGCACCTGGGATTCCACAAATTCCCCGAGCCGGTTGCCCAATTTTCCTATTTGTTCATCTACCCGTTGGCTTTGTTCTTTCAGCAAACGCTCTGTTTCTCGAAATCTTCGCTCTGACTCCTCCCGTTGTTTTTAAAACCGGCGATCCATTTGCTGAGAACGGCGATCAGCCTCTTGACGCATTCGTGCCGATTCTTCTCTTTGTTCCTTCTGGACTTGGACTAGCTCTCCCAGGAGTTGCCACACTTCATCCGCTGTTGTCGCCATAATTACTTAGGATTTAGCCTACTTATTCCCCATTTTAAGGGGTCACCGTTTGGGATAGAACCTGTATCTCTGCAACCTAGCGGTTTGTTATTTTTTCGGTGTTTTGTTAAGAAGTCATACAAAAGTTAGCAATGGTAACCAAATTTTAATTCTGGTCCGACACTATAAGGGAAAGGCACAGCATTAATGGAGCACCTTCCCATGGCTTTTAACACCACCAATCCCCTCATTCAGGTGGAGGATGACCGCACTGGTCTGAGCGTGGAAACCCTCAAGCGGGCTTTGGCAGACAATTTGTTTTATCTCCAGGGTAAATTTCCCGCCATTGCCACTAAAAACGATTGTTATATGGCCCTGGCCTACACTATCCGCGATCGCCTCCTGCAACGGTGGTTAAATACATTCCAAACCTATCTCAACTGTGACAATCGGGTGGTGTGCTATCTGTCGGCGGAATATTTGCTGGGGCCCCATTTGGGTAATAACCTAATTAATTTAGGGCTATGGGAGCCGGTGCAACAGGCGGTGGAAGAATCGGGGTTGAGCTTGGATGAGTTAATTGATATTGAAGAAGAACCGGGGTTGGGCAACGGTGGTTTAGGTCGTTTGGCCGCCTGCTTTATGGATTCCCTGGCTACGTTGGAAATTCCGGCGATCGGCTACGGCATCCGCTACGAATTCGGTATCTTTGACCAGGAAATTAAAGACGGTTGGCAGGTGGAAATCACTGATAAATGGCTCCAACTGGGTAATCCTTGGGAAATTGCCCGTCCTGAATCCGCTGTGTTAGTCAAACTGGGGGGCCATACGGAACCCTACACCGATGACCAAGGTAATTATCGGGTGCGTTGGATTGCCGGCAGTTTGGTCAAAGGCATTCCCTATGACACTCCCATTTTGGGCTACAAAGTCAGCACCGCCAATAATTTGCGCCTGTGGAAATCGGAAGCGGCGGAATCCTTTGATTTTCAACGGTTTAATGTGGGGGATTATTACGGGGCAGTGCAGGACAAAATGTCCTCGGAAAATCTCACTAAAGTGCTCTATCCCAACGATGAACAGATTCAGGGGAAAGAGTTACGGCTGGCGCAACAATACTTTTTTGTTTCCTGTTCTTTGCAGGACATGATTCGCATTCACCTGTCGGACAATCCCACCCTGGAGAATTTCCACGAACATTTTGCGGTGCAGATGAATGACACCCATCCTTCCATTGCGGTGGCTGAACTGATGCGTCTGTTGGTGGATGAGCATCACTATGAATGGCAACGGGCTTGGGCCATTACCGAAGCCACCTTTGGTTTTACTAATCACACTTTGCTACCGGAGGCATTGGAAAAATGGTCTTTGCCCCTGTTTGGCGAAATGTTACCCCGCCATTTGGAAATTATTTACGAAATCAACCAACGTTTCCTAGATCAAGTACGGATGAAATATCCCAACGATGGCGATCGCCTGGCCCGGTTATCCATCATTGACGAAGCAGGAGAAAAGTCGGTGCGGATGGCCTATCTGGCCACGGTGGGTTCCCATGCCATTAATGGGGTGGCGGCGTTGCATAGTCAACTGGTGAAGGAGACTATTCTTAAAGACTTTTACGAACTTTGGCCAGAAAAATTTAGCAATAAAACCAACGGCGTTACCCCCCGGCGCTGGATGGTGCTCAGTAATCCCCGCCTGAGTAACTTAATTTCTTCCCGCATTGGTGATGGCTGGATTAAAAATTTAGACGAGCTAAAACAACTGGAACCCTTTGCTGATTTGGCTGGATTCCGACAGGATTGGTGCAAAGTTAAGCGGGAAGTTAAGCAGGATTTAGCTCGCTATATCCACACCAGAACTGACTTAGTGGTTAATCCCGATTCCCTGTTTGATGTGCAGGTAAAACGAATCCATGAATATAAACGGCAACATTTGAATATTCTCCACGTTATCCATCTTTATTTGCAGATTAAAAATAATCCTAATCTGGATGTTACACCCCGTACTTTTATCTATGGTGGTAAAGCAGCCCCCGGTTATTTTACCGCTAAATTAATCATCAAGCTGATCAACTCCGTGGCAGATGTAGTTAATAATGACCCCACCATTGGCGATCGCCTGAAAGTTATCTTTTTGCCGGACTATAACGTTAAATTTGGCCAAAGGGTCTATCCCGCCGCTGATCTTTCCGAGCAAATTTCCACCGCTGGCAAAGAAGCTTCCGGCACCGGCAATATGAAATTTTCCATGAATGGAGCTTTAACCATTGGCACATTGGACGGGGCAAATATTGAAATTCGAGAAGAGGTGGGGGCAGAAAACTTTTTCCTCTTTGGCCTCACCACTCCAGAAGTGGAAAAAACCTTGGCGGAAGGCTATCAACCTTGGGAATATTACAACAATAATGCCAACTTAAAAGCTGTGGTAGATCTGATTAATTCTGGCTTTTTCTCCCATGGTGACACAGCATTATTTCGCCCCTTAATGGATTCCTTGTTGGGTCAAGACCCATACCTTGTATTTGCCGATTTCCAAGCCTATGTGGATTGTCAAAACCAAGTGGGAGAAGCCTATAAAGATCAGGAAAACTGGGCTCGCATGGCCATCTTAAATGTGGCTCGCATGGGTAAGTTTTCCTCGGATCGCACTATTCGGGAATACGCCGAAGACATCTGGGCTATCAAACCCGTGGTAATTGAATTAGAAGACCTCTGTCCCGATGGTCAATGTTTGTTAATTTCTCCTAATAAATAGTTACCTTAACCTGCCTCTATTGCACTGTAAAAACCCAGTCCTGAGCATCAGTTACATTTTGTTAAGACACTGTTACTGGCCCTTCAATCTTCGTTTACCGTCCAGATAAAGACAACTTTCGTCACCTTTTATCACTGGATTGTGATTATTCCAGTATCACCATGGTCAACTCGGTAATAGGATGGTTGAGACGGCGGTTTTTACTAGTAGGATTGAGTGTTTTACTGATAACTTTTTTAGGGATTTTTACTCCAACCATTGCCCAAAGTGAACAATGGCGATCGCTCTCCAACGTGGTTTGGGGTAAGGATTTACCAGCTTTTACCTATGCCTTTAGCAAAACTCCCCTAGTGCTTTACGACGGCGGCACCACTAAACAGGTGGGTACCTATAACTTTCCCGTCAGCAAGGGGATGGCGGGGGTTTATATGAGCTTGGAGCCCGGAGCGATTCGGGAATTACATTGGCATGCCAACGCGGCGGAATGGGCCTATGTCATGGAAGGCAGAACCCGGATTACCCTCACCAGTCCCGAAGGCAAAGTGGAAATTGCCGATGTGGACAAAGGAGGGCTTTGGTATTTTCCCCGGGGTTGGGGCCACAGCATTGAGGGCATTGGTCCCGACACTGCCAAATTTTTGCTGGTATTCAACGACGGCACCTTTTCTGAAGGGGCAACCTTTAGCGTTACTGATTGGCTTTCCCACACTCCGATCGCCTGGGTGGAAGAAAATTTAGGTTGGACGGCGGCCCAGGTAGCCCAATTACCCAAAAAACAGGTTTACATTTCCTCCTACGGCCCGGCTTCTGGCCCCTTGGCTAGCGCAACTCCCCAGGGGCAAACGGCCAAAATTGAAGTTCCCCACACCCATAATCTCCTGGGGCAACAACCCCTAGTTTCCCTGGGTGGCAACGAATTGAGGCTAGCCAGCGCCAAGGAATTTCCCGGCAGTTTTAATATGACCGGCGCTTTAATTCATTTAGAACCGGGAGCCATGCGTCAACTCCATTGGCATCCCAACGCGGACGAGTGGCAATATGTGCTCGATGGGGAGATGGATTTAACCGTTTTTGCTTCCGAAGGTAAAGCCAGCGTTAGTCGTCTCCAGCAGGGAGATGTGGGCTATGTGCCCAAGGGTTATGGCCATGCCATCCGCAACAGTTCCCAAAAGCCGTTGGATATTGTGGTGGTTTTCAATGATGGGGATTATCAAAGTATTGATCTGAGTACTTGGTTAGCTAGCAATCCTAGCTCGGTGTTGGGGAATACTTTCCAAATTTCGCCGGAATTAACTAAAAAGTTACCAGTGCAAGACACGATTTTTTCTCTACCAACCCAACCATAATTATTGATAACTACCAAGGGGGAATAATGGCATGAAAATAGGAAGAATTACGGCCTATGCCCTAGTTGTGATTATTTTTGTGCTGTTTTTTTCCCTGGTAACTCCAGTAAGCTCTAAAACCGTTGCTACTATTACTTTGCCTGGGGTTTGTAATGCCAAATTATCTCCCCTTGCCATCAGTTGGCAGTTACCGGCAGACGTGGAAGGGGAACTCAAGCAAAAGAATTTCAATGTTGTCCAACGGGCGGTGGATACCTTTGCTTGGCAAGAATTCATTGCCCTAAACTGGCCCGCTATAGTTGGCGACGGCGATCGGGGAGTGCCGGATAAAAATTTAGCCATCAATGCTCCCGGCCCAAGGGTGTGGGAAACCTGGAAAGAAACCAGCGAAGTTTATTTGCCCAATGGCGCAGTGCCGCAGCCATGGAATAGTAATGAACCTTTACCCAATGGTTTGAAAGGAGATGGAAGAACGAAAATTTTATTTCGTCAAAGCAAGGTGGATGAAGTACTCAATGATGAATTTCAACCCACCAAAGCTGATGGGGCATTGCCCGGAACTTTGACCGATCAGTGGGGCAATGTGGTGCGCTATGAAATTCGCATGAATAAGGTGTTGTTTGATTATGTGGTGAAAAATAAACTTTACAACCCAGAACAACAGGCTCTTTTACCCGAAATTAATGCCCCTGATGGCTCCATTTTAATTAAGGCCGCTTGGCGGGAAATTACCCCGGAGGAATCCGGCCGTTTTCACAATGTACCGGCCTATGTGCAGGATTTAACCACAGGGAAATATCAACTGCAACAGATGGGTTTGGTGGGATTTCACATTATGTATAAAACTCCCAGTGCGCCCCAGTGGATTTGGTCCACCTATGAACAGGTGGATAATGTCCCCGGTTTAAACCACAGTGGTTCTGCCAATACCGTTTTCTCCTTCCACGGCGATCGGTGCGTTAATTGCTTGACCAACAAACAAACCATTCTTGGTGTTCCCAACCAAGTCACTCGCCGAACTCCTATTCCCCACCAAGACCCGGATTGCAGTCAACCCACCAAAGCAGTGGATAACGTTGCCGAGCTTAACCGCCTTGTACAAGCAGGGTTAAAAGATTCCGTTTGGGCCAATTATGAATTAATCAATGCTCAATGGGCTATCCCCAAATCAGCGGCGGATAAAAGCCCCGACACCGTTTTTCACGTTCTACCAGCCCTGTTAGCCAATACCACCATGGAAACCTATATCCAGGGGACATCTTCCTGTATGGGATGCCACGCCATGGCCCGGAGTAGTAATGTCAAAAAATTTGCTTCGGCGGATTTTAGTTTTACCTTTGCCGATGCCCTCCCGACCCAAATTGATCCTCAAGTTGTTTCTCCCCCCGATGAACCGGTAACGGCTTGGGATAATCAGCATTGGAATAGTATTCTGCGGGGCTATCAATTAACGACCGAAACCTATGAGGAAATGCCAGAATTTGTGCTCACTGCCAAGCTTCATTGCGCTAGTTGTCACCTCAATGCCGGGGCTAATCCGAAAGCATCTTCCTGGTTTGGCATGATGAAAAAATATCAATATCCAGAAACCATCAATTTACAGAAACGGATCAATCTTTGTTTTGAACATAGCCTCAACGGCAAACCTCTGACCATTACCGCCGATAGTCCCGATTTCCAAGCTTTTATCAGCTATATGCAGTGGCTGGATGAACAGGCAGAGGTATTGAACATCGATTTGCCCAAAACCCCCTATCCCCCCATTGCCAAACTGACGGGGAATCCAAATCAAGGCCAGGCAATTTTTGAGCAGAAATGTGCTTTTTGCCACGGTGCGTTGGGCCAGGGTCGCTATGGCAGTGACACCTATTATCGCCCAGCCCTATGGGGCCCCAATTCCTTCAATCGCCAAGCGGGGATGGCGAGGATTAATACTTTGGCAGAATTTATCCACGGTAATATGCCCTATCAATTTGATGGAGTGTTGACGGATCAAGAGGCCTGGGATTTAGCTACCTACATTGATGGTCAACCAAGACCGGAAGGGCCCGGATCACGCCAGAATTGATGGTTTTAGGTCAGTTGTGCAAGCAAACCACATTGCTAGCCTGATGATTGGTCTGACTAGCGATCGCCAATGGCCAGAAACTCTTTCAGATCAAAAATTGCTTCCTGGTGACGATACCATTTGAATTCCAGATAGTTATGGAAGGGGTCAGCTAGGAAAAAAGTGCGATGTTCCGTCAATTCTCCAGCAAAGCGTAACTTGGGCGGCAAATGATAGGGCACTCCGGCCGCTTCCACCTGTTCAGAAAAAGCAAACCAATCCGCTTCGACAGGAAATACTAAACCAAAATGGCGGGGATAGATGCCCGGTTGTTTTACTAAAGGTTCCAGGGTAATGTGGGCCACCACCTGATGGCCGTAGAAATCTAGAATTATTGCCTTATCGGTTTCTCTGCCGGCCTTGGCCCCCAGGCGATCACAGTAAAATTCCTTAGTTTTCGCAATATCATTAACGGGGATAGCGAGGTGAAAAATAACGGGGCCTGTCATCGGAATTGCCCTCTAGTCTTACAAATCAACACTGACCCTTTCATTCTAAGCGTCTTACCCTTTGCCTTTAGCACCCCCGTCACCGGCTGTTAACTTGACCTCTTTTTTTTGCATTTTGGAGTTAGGCTGAGAATCCCCCTGTCTGTTGATCGCCCGGTTACCTTGCCATGGCCTACGAACCTCTGCACCATAAATATCGCCCCCAGACCTTTGCAGATTTGGTGGGCCAAACGGCGATCGCCGCCACATTGAGCAATGCCATTGAACAGGAGCGCATCGTACCTGCTTACCTATTTACGGGCCCCAGGGGAACGGGAAAAACTTCTTCAGCCCGAATTTTAGCCAAATCCTTAAACTGCATCGCTGGCGATCGGCCTACTGCCACTCCCTGCGGCCAATGTGCCACCTGTCGGGCTATTACTAACGGTTCAGCTTTAGACGTAATTGAAATTGATGCGGCCAGTAATACAGGGGTAGATAATATCCGAGAAATTATTGAACGGGCTCAATTTGCCCCAGTACAGTGCAGATATAAAGTATATGTGATCGATGAATGCTTAACGGGGGACTCACAAGTTTTGACCCGCAATGGCTTAATGTCCATTGACAATCCCCAAATAAAAGGGCGAGAAGTTCTGAGCTACAACGAAACTCTACAGCAATGGGAATATAAAAAAGTTTTAAGATGGCTTGACAGAGGCGAAAAGCAAACATTGTCTATTAAGACAAAAAATTCTACAGTACGGTGTACGGCTAACCATTTAATCAGAACTGAACAAGGATGGACGAGAGCGGAAAACATCACTCCCGGAATGAAGATACTATCCCCTGCGAGTGTGGATGTGGACAATTTATCGCAAAGTACGGCACTGACCGCAAGCTTAGGCGGTTTGTCCGGGGCCATCAACTACGAGGCAATCAATACGGACAAAAAAAATACGACCTTATCTCTATCCTTGAAGAAGCAGAAGCCACAAGACCCTTTTGTCAATGCGGATGTGGCGAAAAACTTGATATTCCAGCATTTTTGCAGTGCAAAGGAAGAGAAATTAAAAGTATCCAATCCCATTGGCGAAGACATCCCTACAAAAAAAGCCACGGACTTTGGGATCTCAGAACAGAAAAAATTACATCAGGGTCAGAACCGTTGGGAGCAGAAATTCTCGGTCTTATCTACGGAACCTTGCTTGGGGATGGAAGTATTGACTATCCCAACCCACATAGCCGATTCCCCCGCTTGCGATGGACCCACGGCACCAAGCAGTCAGAATGGATGGAATATAAAGCGGCAAGACTGGGATGTCTGTCACCCAAAATACGATTCACAGCCAATAAAGGCTATGGGGAAAGTTCCATCTGCTGTCAAACCCGTTGTTCCCCAAACCTTATTGATGTTTTCAGCACAGTCAAACCTGGAGGTAAAAGAAAACAAGTTTCTTCGGAATGGCTCTCGCATATCACTGAAGAAGGAATGGCTTGGTGGTACATGGACGACGGTTCCCTCTCTATTTCCGAATCTGGGAGTCCATCAATTCAGTTACACACAGAGGGCTTTTTCCCGGAAGAAAATCAACTTATTGCTGAATGGCTTACCGATAGAGGATATCCCACCAGTGCAAAATCCTATCGCAGAAGCATTAACAGCAAAACCTATTACTACACAAAAATGGGAGCAGTGGCCACCCGCAAGTGGTTATCGGACTTGGAAATCTATTCCATCCCCGCAATGGCATACAAATTTCGAGGAAGTTGAGTCCGTCACTAAGGGTCAAGTGGAAAAAGTTTATGACCTGGAGGTGGAAGATAATCACAATTTTGTTGCCAATGGCTTACTAGTCCATAACTGTCATATGTTGAGCACGGCCGCATTCAATGCCCTGCTAAAAACCTTGGAAGAGCCACCGGAGCGGGTTGTTTTTGTCCTCGCTACCACCGATCCCCAGCGGGTTTTACCCACCATTATTTCCCGGTGTCAGCGGTTTGATTATCGCCGCATTCCTTTGCAGGCCATGGTGGACCATCTCCGTTATATTGCTGGGCGAGAAAATATTAATATTGACCAACCAGCTTTGACCCTAGTGGCCCAAATTGCCAATGGTGGTTTACGGGATGCGGAAAGTTTACTCGATCAATTAAGTCTGCTCCCCGACCTGATTACCCCCGATAAAGTTTGGGACCTCGTGGGGGCGGTGCCGGAACAGGATTTGTTAGCCCTCCTAGAGGCGATCGCCAGTGACGATGCAGAAACCCTATTGGCTACCTGTCGGCAGATTTTGAACCGGGGGCGGGAACCCTTGGTGGTATTGCAAAATTTAGCCAGTTTTTATTTGAATTTACTTATTGCCCAAACAGCTCCCCAACGCTCAGATTTGGTGGCGGTGACGGCGGAAACCTGGCAAGCCCTGTGTGACACGGCGCCCCAATGGCAAAGGGGAGTGATTTTGCAAGGACAACAAAAACTTAAGGAAAGTGAAATCCAAATTCGTAACACTACCCAGCCCCGACTTTGGCTAGAGGTGACCCTGTTGGGGCTGTTGCCATCCGCCTGTGGGTTGGACACTGGGGCAGTTAGTCAAACGGCAGTTAGAACACCTGTGGCTCAACCAATAACTCCGCCAAAGCCCAGTAATGTGGTGACTTTCCCTGGTGGCTCACACAACCATCTAACCGTGGTGGATTCTCCTACAATGATTCCTGTTTCTGAACCTATTGTTCTAGAAGAGAAGCTAGAAGCAGATGTAGAGCCATCCAGCTTTGAGCCGAGCAACGCCCATTGGGATCTGACCCAGTTATGGTCGGAAACGTTAAACAATCTAGGGGCGCTCAGTCAATCTTTATTTAAATCCTTTGGTTCTTTGATCAATTTGGTGGGGAATAATGCCACCGTCAGTGTTACCACCCAACAACTGCTTAAAATTGCGGCGGGCAAAAAGGATGAATTGGAAGCGGCCCTAGGGCAAGCCTGTGGCCAATCGGTGAAAGTGAATTTGGTGGTGGGTAAGCCATCGACCCCGGAAACTACTCCGGTTAACAGCGCTCCTCCCCCTAGCCATAGTAAGCCGCCAGCCTTTGCTCCAGAGCCAAGCCCTCCCCCCACCGCAGCGGTTAATGCTAATCCGGCTCCCACTGTGCCTCCTTCTCCCCCGGCGATCGCCAGGGGCCCCGCTACATCGGAAATAAAACCTTCCCCCCGACGGGAATCAAATAATTTCTCTAATCCTTCTCGGCCCAAACCAAAACCGGCTCCAGCCATGGAAGAGCCGCCTCCGACAGATATTGGTGACAGTGCCACCCGCAAGGCGATCGAGCAGTTTGCCAAAAATTTTGACGGGGAAATTGTGGCATCCGATGCGGCTCCCAAACAGGAATCGGATAATGGCGATGATTTATCTACGGAACCAACGGCGGAACTTGGTCAGCAACCCATGGATCACAATGGACATCTGCAAATTAACCAACCCACCGTCCTGAACCGACCGGCGATCGCCCCGGAGGAAGAAGAAGATCTACCTTTTTAGTAGCTGTCTCAAAAGTCTAATTTTTTTCTAATGGGACTCACTGCTTTTCGGCAAAGAAGCCCTTAACTTTTTCTACCCCCGTTTGCACATCGTGCCAGGAAAGTTTCAGCAGGGAAAATACCCCCACAAACACCAGGGCAATGCCAATGAGAAAATTGCTATCGGCCAAAAACAAACCCACAATGACGATGAAATAGGGGGAAAGGATCGCGCTAACTTTTTCCACCACCTGGACGGTTTCGGTCTGTTTTGGTTCATTCATGGTCCGTTGTTCCGGAAAATTCAGCAGGTTGATAGACGATTATCCCTTGGAATTATACTGGCCTGCCAGAGCAGATCAAGCCAAGGCCGGCCCACGGCGATCGCCCTTTAGGGAGTAAAACCGCAGTAGATGGGCTAGGAAAACGGGGTAAAATCAGCAAGTATTCCTATGCACAATTCTGCCCCAAGCCACTGTGACTGAAGCCAAAAGTTATAAAGACACCGTTAACTTGCCCCAAACCCGCTTTGATATGCGGGCCAACGCTAACAAAAGAGAGCCGGAAATTCAGCAATATTGGCAGGAAAAAGGAATTTACGCAGATTTAGCCGACAATAATCCCAAAGATTTGTTTGTGCTCCACGATGGGCCGCCCTACGCCAACGGTGCCCTCCACATGGGCCATGCTTTAAACAAAGTTCTCAAGGACATTATTAATAAGTATAAACTATTACAGGGGCATAAAGTCCATTACGTTCCCGGTTGGGACTGCCACGGTTTGCCCATTGAGTTGAAAGTTCTACAAAGTTTAAAAAGCAGTGAACGGGCGGAATTAACTCCCCTCACCCTCCGTCACAAAGCCAGGGATTTTGCCCTCAAAGCCCAACAGGAACAGGCGGTGGGATTCCAGCGTTATGGCATTTGGGGGGATTGGAAAAAGCCTTATTTAACCCTGACCCCGGAATATGAGGCGGCCCAGATTGGCGTATTTGGGGCCATGGCGTTGAAAGGTTATATCTACAGGGGTTTAAAACCGGTCCATTGGAGTCCTAGTTCCCGCACAGCCCTAGCAGAAGCGGAGTTGGAATATCCTGAAGGTCATACTTCCCGCAGTATTTACGTTAGTTTTCCCATCACCCAAGCAGGGGAGAAAGCCGCTGAAATTTTGGCCCCCTACATTGATGATTTAGCGGTGGCCATTTGGACTACAACCCCCTGGACATTGCCGGGCAATTTGGCCGTGGCATTAAATCCGGAATTAACCTATGCGGTGGTGGAAACGGAGTCCCATATTTTTCATCGCAGTTACTTAATTGTGGCCCTGGATTTAGTGGAAAAATTAAGTGAAACTTTCGGGGTCAAATTAACGGTTAAAGTAACTCTGCAAGGGGAAAGTTTGGAAAATACCTGTTATCAGCATCCTCTGTTTGACCGGGTTAGTCCCATTGTTATTGGTGGCGATTATGTCACTACCGAATCTGGTACCGGGCTAGTGCATACGGCTCCAGGCCACGGTCAAGAAGATTACGTTGTCGGGCAACGGTATGGCTTACCAATTTTGTCCCCGGTGGATGCGGCGGGCAATTTAACGGAGGAAGCAGGGAAATTTGCGGGGCTTAATGTGCTCAACGATGCCAATGAAGCCATTATTAATGCGTTGCAAGATCAAAAAGTTTTGCTCAAAGAAGAAGCTTATGAGCATAAATATCCCTACGATTGGCGCACCAAAAAGCCGACTATTTTCCGAGCCACGGAACAGTGGTTTGCTTCGGTGGAAGGTTTTCGGGATCAAGCTTTAAAAGCGATCAAAGAAGTTACCTGGATTCCAACCCAGGGGGAAAATCGCATCACTCCCATGGTTGGCGATCGCAGTGATTGGTGCATTTCCCGGCAACGGGCTTGGGGGGTTCCTATTCCCGTATTTTATGACGAGGAAACCAGTGAGCCTTTGCTAACGGAAGAAACCATTAATCATGTGCAACAAATCATTGCGGAAAAAGGTTCCGATGCTTGGTGGGAATTAACCGTAGAGGAACTCCTGCCGGAAGCATACCGCAACAATGGTCGTACTTACCGCAAAGGGGAAGACACCATGGACGTATGGTTTGATTCTGGCTCTTCCTGGGCAGCGGTCGCAAATGCAAAAAATCGACCATTAAAATACCCGGTGGATATGTATTTGGAGGGTTCCGACCAGCATCGAGGTTGGTTCCAGTCCAGTTTACTCACCAGTGTGGCAGTAAATGGCATTGCCCCCTATAAAACAGTGTTGACCCACGGTTTTGTACTGGATGAAAAGGGTCACAAAATGAGCAAATCCCTGGGCAATGTGGTGGACCCCTACCAGATTATTAATGGCGGTAAAAATCAAAAACAGGAACCGGCCTATGGGGCTGATGTGTTGCGGCTTTGGGTGGCATCGGTAGATTACGCCAATGATGTGCCCATTGGCCAGGGCATTCTCAAACAGTTGGTAGATATACGCAATAAAATTCGCAATACGGCCCGGTTTTTACTAGGTAACTTGCATGATTTTAATCCTGAAACCGATGCAGTGGCCTATGAAGATTTGCCAGAATTAGACCGCTATATGTTACACCGTATGACGGAAGTATTTACGGAAGTAACGGAAGCCTACGAAAGTTTCCAATTCTTTAAGTTTTTCCAAACGGTGCAAAACTTCTGTGTGGTGGATTTGTCTAACTTCTACTTAGATATTGCTAAAGACCGTCTGTATATTTCCGCCCCCAATGCTCCCCGTCGCCGCAGTTGCCAAACCATTCTCCAGTTGGCGTTGGAAAATTTAACCAAGGCGATCGCCCCTGTGCTGTGTCATTTAGCGGAGGACATTTGGCAATTTTTACCCTACGAAAAACCGACGGAATCGGTATTCCAATCAGGCTGGGTAAATTTAGATGCCCAATGGCAACAGCCGCAATTAGCTCAAAAGTGGGTTAGCCTACGTCAATTACGAGATGGAATTAACCAACTTCTCGAACAGGCTCGAAGGGACAAAGTGATAGGTTCATCTTTGGAGGCTAAATTGATTATTGTGGATCCCCGAACTGCTGAAAGTGGCACGGATGAAAAACAAGGAGAAAATTTTGTGCATTGGTTCTACGGATGGTTAGAAAATTTTAATGAACCCACATTTGATCCCAATGACCGAAAAATTTCGCTTCGCAACATATTTCTAACTTCTCAAGTTGAGTTTATCAAGTCTGCTGAAATTGAACCATCTTTTACGTATGAGGAAACCGTAGTAATTAACCTGGAACGGCATGATAATAATATTCGCACTAAACCCATTAAGATTATTGTCACTAAAGCCGACGGTCATAAATGTGAGCGTTGCTGGAATTATTCCACCCAAGTGGGCAGTTTCAGCGATGACCCCACCATTTGTGAGCGGTGCAACGAGGCCCTCCAGGGAAACTTTTAGATCTCCATAGTCTGAACGGAGTTGATTGAGCCATAGCCCAAGGGCTTGATTTCGGGAGGATTACAACTTCCTCCCTTAAATTGGGACTGCCAACGGACTTTTATCCAAGTGGAAAGGGCGGCACAGTCACTCAGTGGACACCTGAAAATTTACCCAGGCGGAACGGGAAGAATAGGGTTCTACCCAAGCTAACTGCTCGCCGCTATTGAGGGCATTGCGAGGCCCGCTCCAAGGCTCGAGGCACAGATAATCTTTCCCAGCCACAGTCCACAACACCAGAGTTTGGTACAGTTCGCTGAAGCTAACTTCTATCTTTAAATTCCGGTCTGGGTCAATAAAATGGGCCCTTGGCTGGGAAATTTGGGTAAAGGCTAAATCCAATTCCGGGGAAGTTAGATTCAGTTGCCCGTCATAGCCATGGCAATCGCCAGTTTTTTGGTCTAGGTAATCATTGGCAGGAATTGCTAACGTAATCCCTAACTTCTCTCGGCAGAAAAAATAGGGATGGAAACCGAGGGAAAAGGGCATCCGCTGATCGCCAAGGTTGGCAATACGTTGTTCAATGCGGAGGCTATGGCCCTGGAGTTGATAGCTGAAAACCAACTCAAATGCAAAAGGGAAAGCTTCGAGGGTGGCATCATTGTGGCTCAACCGTAGATCCAACCGGGCATTGTCTTGGGTTTGCTGGCCGATTACTTCCCACGGCAGATCCCGCGCAAAACCATGTTGTTTCAGGCGATAGCTTTTACCGGCGTGGTTGAACTGATCCTGGGGCAGATTGCCACAAATGGGAAACAAAATTGGGATGCCTCCCCGTACTGACAGGGATGGATCCTGGAACCGCTCTCGGTCAAAATACAGGATGGGCTGACCTTGAACGGTCCACTCGGTCACCAGACCGCCCCGCCCCGGCACGAGGGAAAGACGGGCCAGACTTTGATCATCCTCCAAATGGTAGGTCAGCGGGCGATCGGGGGTAAAGCTAATGTTGTACATGGTTAGCAGAGCACCTTACCATAGGCTTCCACTTCGCTACAAACTTCATAAATATTGGTGACCGGAGGCACATTAAACAAAGGGCCCATTTCGTCCAAAATTTTGCGATGGACTTCCGTTTGATTCGCCTCCATATCTTCGATCGTATTCCAGAGAATCACGGCAATGCCCTCGTCGGAATTGGGTTTTCTTAGCAGGAAGGCACCCTTAAAGCCACTTTTATAGGTGGAAATGGCCTTCTCATATAACCGTTGGGCTTCTGCAAACCGACCGGGTTTAAATTCTCCGATCGCCACATAGGCGCATTTATGTTGGAGGCAGTCAAAAAATTCAGCGGACATAATTGTTCTCTCCGGCGGTGAAGGGGCCTTACTCTACTTATACTTCTGGGCTTTGGCCATCAAGACAAATTAGTCATTATTCTTAACTTTCCCCTGCCCAAGGTAAATCTAGATCATCCCCAGCAATTTAAGTAAGCTTTTGCCAAAGTTGAATTTCGTAGCATAGATGATCCCGAAAAATATTCCCAGCCTGTAATCCTTCCTTTACCAAAACCTTAGCCTTTTTACCCAAAAAGTAATCGAAAATTTTATACAGAGGGGGGACTGCAATTCTGACTAAACTAGCTAAATAGGTTAAAGTTGAAACACCAAAAGTTTGAAAATTTTGCACACAAAGGTCTAAGGTAGGTACAATTTGTTGGGAAATATCATCCCTATCGAGCAGAATAAAACCGGCTTCTTTCATCGCCATCTGTAATTCACTTTTGATCAAACAATTGGAAAACATTCCTGTCTGATAATCTTCATTTTTACGAAACATATCAGCCAAGAGAACATAACCCCCTGGTTTTACCAATAATTTTGCCCCATCGGCGATAGTGGCTACAGCCATATATTGGGTACTTTCACTAAAAAGCAACAAATCATATTGGGGCATAGAACCAATCCGTTGCCAATCTTCTATAAAACCTTGGAAAGTATTACTATTAAAGCGAGCTTTGCCCCCAGTCTTTTGTAAAAAACTTGACTCCTGAAAAGGATCTGGGGCAATTCCTTCCACCTGTAAACCTTTGCCAATTAGTTGACTGGCGTTATCACCGTTGCCACAACCCACATCCAATACAGTTTCGATATTCTGCGGTAAAAATGAAAGCAAATGGTCAGTATATTTTTCCTGAGCATGGCGCAATTTAGCCATAGTCAGATCATCTTCGGTTTCCGGAATTGGTTGCCAATAACCGTAGTGGAGATGGGAAGACCCAGTCAGATCTTGGTAGTACTGAAGCGCGGCGTTTTGATAGCGAGTAACATTATCCATTCCAATACAGTACCATCAAAGCCAGAATAACCGTTGGGCAAATTTATGGCCGGATTTTTTCAATGGTAGTTAGGTGAAAATTCCAATGTTCAAATATAGTACTAAGCGGTGATCGATACCCCATCTAAAATAATTGATGGAGTGGCACAGGAACCCTGCCAACGACGGTCTGAACCCAAAGCGATAATCTGATTTAATAATTCATAAATGTTGCCAGAAACCATAGTGTCCTTAACCCTGCCAGTAATTTCACCATTCTGCACTCGATAACCCAAATCAACGTTGATGGAAAAATCACCGGAAATATCCGCCCCCCCCCCAAGAATTTGATCTACAACTAAACCATTACCCAATTTTTTAAGTAACTGGTCGAAGCTAGCGGTTCCCGGTGTGATTAACATATTCACCAAACCCGGTTGGGGCGCACTGCCTAGGCTAGGACGAAAACCATTACCCGTGGTGGTTGTACCTAATTTTTCTGCTGTTTCATGGTCTGTATAAAACTGGGCAATTTTTCCATTTTTAATTAAAGCCAGTTTTTGAGTACGGCTTCCTTCATCGTCAAAGGGACAATCAAAGGGAATGGCGGTGGGATCTTGACTAATATTCAATTCTTCAATGGCCACAGTTTGTCCTAATTTTTCTGCCCATGGGGATGAGTCTTCCGCTACCCGTTGACCATGGAGGGCTTCTCCTACCGTGTCCCAAAGCAAACTGGCCGCGCCACTGGTGAGCAAAATGGGCATTTTGCCGCCCTGGATTTGTTGATTCACTTCCACCCAAAGTAGCCGTTGCCGCAGATTTTCCACCACCTGTCCGACGTTGGTCTGGCCCCGACATTGCTCCCCATCATAGATGGCTAAAAAATCCTCTCCCCGAATCCATTCCACCCCGAAGTAGTAACTCAAACTTCTCTCTGTCCAGGTACAGTCCAAACCTTCACTGTTAATTAGGCGGGTGCTGTCAGTGCTACAGGCTAATTCGCCACTACAGAGCACTTCGGCAAACTCTGACCGTAAACTGGCGATCGCCGTTTGACCCCAATCGATTAATTGTTCTACGGAAACATCTTCCCCTAAACTTTCCCGATAATCTTGCCGGGGAGCAGTGAACCGGGGCGGATTGGGGGGATTCAAGGCTGCTAGGGCCAACGCTTTTTCGACTAATATTTCCGGTTCCACCGGACCATAGGCCACCGCTAAACCAGCCTGACCATTTTTCCATAACCGCAGGGCTACCCCTTCCGATTCAGAACTTTCCAACTGTTTTAACCGATTAGCCTCAAAGAAAACTGGTCGGGAAAAGGATCGGGAGTAATAAACTTCAGCGCTTTCCGCTCCGGCTTGTTGGGCTTGGTCGAGGTAAACCGATAGATCGGTGGTCATGGCAAAACTAGATGATAGACAAACAAAAAAGGGAGACGAATATTCCCCTCCCCATTATTAAGTATTCAGCTCTCCCCTAGGGTTAGAAGTCCCCATTGAGGTCAGCTAACTAAACGGAAACTAGAACCTTATCGCCACTGCCCACCTCATCCTTAGCCCGCATTTGGGTCAAAATGGCATCGACATTTTTCTTGGCATCGCCGAACAGCATTTGGGTATTTTCCTTATAAAACAAAGGATTTTCTACCCCAGCATAACCGGAAGCCATGCTCCGTTTCATCACCACCACCTGTTTGGCTTTCCACACTTCCAACACCGGCATTCCGGCGATCGCACTGGTGGGATCTTCCAAAGCACTGGGGTTCACCGTGTCATTGGCGCCAATCACTAGCACCACATCGGTTTCGGGGAAATCTTCATTAATTTCGTCCATTTCCAGCACTACGTCGTAGGGCACATTGGCTTCCGCTAACAGAACGTTCATGTGGCCAGGCAAACGACCAGCGACAGGATGAATGCCAAACCTGACCTTAACACCCTTTTCCTTGAGTAATTTGGTAATTTCTGCCACGGGATGTTGAGCTTGGGCCACCGCCATACCGTAACCGGGGGTAATGATCACGCTCTGGGCATCGAGCAATTCCTCCGCGACTTCTTCCGCACTAGTTTTAGTGACTGTACCAATTACCTCCTGGGCTGGCCCTTTGGAAGCAGCACTAGAACCTTCGCCAAAACCACCCAGGATAACGCTGATAAAAGAACGGTTCATGGCCTTACACATGATGTAGCTCAAAATTGCGCCACTGCTTCCCACCAACGCCCCAGTGATGATCAGTAGATCATTGGAGAGCATAAAGCCCGCCGCCGCCGCCGCCCAGCCAGAATAGCTGTTGAGCATGGAAATGACCACCGGCATATCTGCCCCCCCGATCGCCGCTACGAGATGCAGACCCAACACCCCGGCAATGGCGGTCATGATTAACAGGGGGGTCAAGCCAGCGGGGCTATTCAATTGCATAAACTGCACCCCGAAAATCACCGTAGCCACCAGCAGGGAAATGTTCAAGAAGTGCCGAGCCGGGAGCATGAGTGGTTTACTGCTGATAATGGCCCGCAATTTGCCAAAGGCCACGATGGAGCCGGTGAAGGTAACAGCCCCAATGAATACGCCTACATAAATTTCAATTTGATGGATAAAAGCTTCGGAACCCGCTAAACCATTTTCCGGGGCTAGGTAATTGGCAATACCTACCAAAACCGCCGCTAAACCCACAAAACTGTGCAAAATCGCCACTAGTTCCGGCATGGAAGTCATGGCTACTCGGGAGGCTAACAGGGAGCCGATAACCACCGCAGGTAAAATTGCCCCCAGCAGAGTGGTGTAACCAGTAAAGTCGCCCCCTAAAGCAGTGGCTAAAAAGGCGATCGCCATGCCGGCAATGCCATAAACATTTCCCCGCCGGGCAGTTTCCTGATTGGCCAGGCCCCCCAGGCTGAAGATAAATAATATGCTGGCGGCCACATAGGCCACGGTTTGTAAACTGTTAGACATAAGAATTTAGTGGTAATTGGTTATCAATTTAAGTAAAGGATTAGGGTTTTGCATAAACCCTTTCAATGATGGGAATCGGCTCTCCGTGTTTGTGATAGCTTTCCTTTACCCCTTGCCAGGCAATTTCTAATTCAGCAAGAGCGGCTTGGGGAGAATCGGCAAACGCTGAAACATTGGGCATTTCCGCCAAGCAAGCTAACCAATCCCCATCTTCATCCTGAAAAAGATTGATTGTGTAACCATCAAAAATATTACTAACAGTCATAATCACTCCTGAAGAAGATTGAGAAATTGCTTAACTTGATAAGCTTTTGCTTGACCATTTTTTGTTGGTTGAACGGACAAGCGATGCTTATCATAGGAGTACCAAATACGGTGACTACCAGTTTGATGATCAAGAAGCCAACCAGATAGTTCTAAAAGCTTTTCAAATTCTCTAAAGCTGAGGCCTTGGGGATTATTTTTAGCTTTGCTTAAAAGTTTTTGTTTCTTGTCCATTTATTGAAGCCTTATTAGGACTAAATCTGTAGTCTCGACTCCGTATAAATGACCTGTAAAGATTCCAAAATTGCTTTTTTCCTCAGTGGATTTTGGCTTTGCTCAATGCTTAACCGTTCCATTAAGTCCACCTTCCGACCAAAAATTTGTTGAAGTTGATCTTCCATATCCACCAGATCTAAGATTGTCCAGGGAACATTAGGCTCAAAAGAGACCAAAACGTCAATGTCGCTGTTATCTAGATCAAAATCATCTCGGAGAAATGAACCAAATAGGGCAAGCTCAGTTATTTGCCATTGCTGACAAAATGCAGTAATTTTGCCTGGATCAATGGAAACTTTATATTTAAATGCTGGGGAAATTTGCATGGGATTTATCGAGCCATAACGTAGGACACAGCAACGTGGAAACCGGCTTCATGTTGAGTTAATTGGAAATCTTGGATAATTCTTTTGTCCTTAGGAAATACTTCTAATTTGCGCTCAATTAACTCCTCAACAAAAACTCTTAAATCCTGCGTCGCTTCTATACTTTCTGGCTCGAGGGGATTGCTCAAATCTGTAAAAAAAGCTTCCATAAGTTTTTCTCGCCCACTTTCTGGGAATACTGAACAATTCCAGGCTAATATTGCTAGCTCAAAGAAAAATTCCCTTTCTTCATAGGAGTCTTCATCACCAATAAAGGGGGCGACAAATTCCTCTAAAACCTCAGACATTTTTCTCATGCCTTTGGGATTTTTAACAAAGGTGGCGCCTTTATTGTGCTCATCATTTTCAAGCTTTTTTTTGAATTGATCGTAAGCCGCTAATTCCTTTTTTCTAATGGATTGAGAAGTAGACTCCCTTCTTGGTGATTTCTCAGCATGGGTTTCTTCGTGAAATAATTTTTGAAATTCTTTTGATTTTCTGGCCATAATTTAATTCCTATTAAAAAATAAAATTACTTCCGAAACATTTTCAGCATCCGTTGGGTAACTAAAAATCCCCCGGCAATGTTGATCGTTCCCACTAAAATGGCGATCGCCCCCAAGATAGTGGTGGGACTATTCAATGGCCCGGAAATCTGCAACATGCCACCGATAATGATGATGCCGCTGATGGCGTTGGTCACACTCATCAAAGGGGTGTGCAATGCCGGGGCCACATTCCAAATTAACTGCCAACCCACCACACAGGCCAGCACAAACACAGTGAAATGGGAGAGAAAAGAAGTAGGTGCGCCGATACCAATGCCCACCAAGGCGATCGCCGCTAGGGCTAACCAAAGAAAATTACCGGAGCCGGATTTTTTAGCAGATTTGGCTTCACTCTCCACTACGGTCACGGTAGGTTTAGCTGGTTGCACCGGACTAGGGGGATTAAGCTTCGGCGGTGGCCAAGTAATCTTGCCTTCATGGGATACCAAGGCTCCCCGAATAACCTCATCTTCCACATCCACTTTGAAAGCTTCGGAGCCGCCCATATCCTTGAGCAAATGCCAGAGATTGGTGCCGTAAAGCTGACTGGATTGACTGGCCATGCGACTGGGCAAATCAGTGTAGCCAATGATGGTCACCCCTTCATATTCATAAACTTCGCCGGGTTTAGTAACTTCACAGTTGCCCCCCTGCTCCGCCGCTAAGTCCACCACTACGGAACCAGCCCGCATGGATTTGACCATGGGTTCAGTAATCAATTTGGGGGCGGGACGACCGGGAATCAACGCTGTGGTGATAATAATGTCCACTTCCTTGGCTTGGGCGGCAAATAACGCCATTTCCGCCGCAATGAATTCTTCACTCATTACTTTGGCGTAACCCCCCTGCCCGGTGCCGTCTTCCTTAAAGTCCAGCAGGAGAAATTCCCCGCCTAAACTTTCCACCTGTTCTTTGACCACTGGGCGA
The DNA here is from genome assembly GCF_000284455.1 of Synechocystis sp. PCC 6803 substr. PCC-P. Classification (GTDB taxonomy): domain Bacteria; phylum Cyanobacteriota; class Cyanobacteriia; order Cyanobacteriales; family Microcystaceae; genus Synechocystis. The sequence goes on along the minus strand of NC_017039.1, from coordinate 1,054,859 downwards.
GTATCAAAGGCCCGCACGATCGCCCCTAAGCTTTTGGCCGCCCCGATCGCCGCTAACCCTGCTACCCCGGCCCCAATGACCAGAACTTTTGCTGGGGGAACTTTGCCCGCCGCAGTGATCTGTCCAGTGAAAAACCGCCCAAAACGATTAGCCGCTTCAATGATCGCCCGGTAACCGGCAATGTTGGCCATGGAACTGAGGGCATCCAATTTCTGGGCCCGACTGATCCGGGGCACCGCATCCATCGCCAGCACAGTGATATTTTTCGCCGCCAATTTTTCCAGCAATTCGGGATTTTGGGCCGGCCAGATAAAACTAATCAGGGCTTTCCCCGCCGGTAACTCCTCCACCTCTGCCGGGGAAGGGGGCCGCACTTTGAGGATAATGTCCGCTTGCTCAAATAAGGTTTGGCGACCATCGACAATGCCACAGCCTAGGGACTCATAAAGGCGATCGGCGAAATCCGCTTTTGCTCCCGCTCCCGTTTCCAACAACAAATCAAAGCCCAATTTTTGCAGCTTTTGGGCTGTATCGGGGGTCATGGCCACCCGGCATTCCTGGTCAAAGGATTCCCTGGGTACACCAATTTTTTTCGGTGTCGTCGGCTTCATCTCAGGGGCAACGGTGGTTTTAGGGGCGGCAATGGTCATGGAAAAAAATCAAAGTAAACACGGAGGTCTTGATCTGCATAGTAAGGCGATCGCCAAAGTTTGGGGCCAATCCTTTGCATTGCTTTATATTTGTTTACTCACAAATTAGCCTTAACGGTCGGTTATTGATGGAATAGGAATTGGGTCAAACCTTTACGCTGTCCCCGTAAGATGGGTAAGGACTGCTCAGGAGGGAACCTATGGATTGGCACATTGCAAAACATTACGACGACATTCTCTATTACAAAGCGGGGGGGATCGCCAAAATTGTCATCAATCGTCCCCATAAACGCAACGCCTTCCGTCCCCAGACCGTTTTTGAACTTTATGACGCATTTTGTAACGCCAGGGAAGATAACCGCATCGGGGTTGTACTACTAACCGGAGCCGGGCCCCACAGCGATGGCAAATATGCCTTTTGTTCCGGTGGGGATCAATCTGTCCGGGGAGAAGGGGGTTATATCGACGACCAAGGAACTCCCCGCCTCAATGTGCTCGATTTACAGCGGTTAATCCGCTCCATGCCCAAAGTTGTCATTGCCCTAGTGGCTGGCTATGCCATTGGTGGTGGCCACGTTTTACATTTGGTGTGTGACCTGACCATTGCCGCAGATAACGCCATTTTCGGCCAAACCGGGCCAAAAGTGGGGAGTTTTGATGGAGGCTTTGGCTCCAGTTACTTAGCTCGCATTGTGGGACAAAAAAAAGCCAGGGAAATTTGGTATCTTTGCCGCCAATACTCTGCCCAGGAAGCAGAACGCATGGGCATGGTGAACACCGTTGTTCCCGTCGATCGCCTGGAGGAAGAAGGTATCCAATGGGCGAAGGAAATCTTGAGCAAAAGTCCCCTGGCTATCCGCTGTCTTAAAGCTGCTTTCAATGCCGACTGTGACGGCCAGGCTGGATTACAGGAACTAGCGGGCAACGCCACCTTGCTTTATTACATGACAGAAGAGGGCAGTGAAGGCAAACAAGCCTTCCTGGAAAAACGCCCCCCGGATTTTAGCCAATATCCCTGGCTCCCCTAAGCTGATCAGACCAAAGCTCCCCTGTTCAGCCCTACTATGGCACTATGTCGGAAAATTAACCCCAAAAGTTCCCCGAAAACAGTCTCCACTATGGCAAATACCTTTAACACCCTTTAAGAGTCCATTACCCCAATTGTGCTGTCTAGGCCGCTTCGGCTGCGGTGGCGATCGTTTCTGCCGATTGTTCCACTAGAGCATCCTTACTGGTCAAAGCATAGGCATGTTCTAAATACACCACATCTTCGAGGTTCTCCCAGGGACCGGCAAAGGGTTTTGCCGCTAGGGCACAGGCCTTCCACTGTCCCTGTACTGGCACATTGAGTTGACTGCAAGTGCCGCCTCGCCTACCTTCAGCCTGGTAGTAGCGGCAATAACGACAAGATGAGGTGATAAAGTTAGCGGTTTTCATGGGGGTGCGTGGGGAAATTAGGCAGTTGTTAAAATTTTTGAAAAATATCAGCTCTTTTTGAAAAATATCAGCTCGAACTTTCTAGATGTTTATATTTTGCCCTATTCAACCAAGGGGGCAAATCCGCATTAAACAGTTACTCTGTCTGCCTTTACCTCCCCGATGGAAGGAAATTCTCTTCAGGTTGTCTTAATATTCGTTTTACAAATCGATACGTTTGACACAGCACCCGACCTTAACAGGTAACAAAATCTTTAGATAATGGTATGGTATGGAACAAAAAAGGTCAGGGATCAAGAAAAAACAAGATTAAAATAGTGGCTCAAATAACTGAACGCCCAACTAATAATCTTTTTTTAACCAAACTTGCTGAGATTGAGCTGTCTTGATCCCAGGCTAAAATTGTTTTTCCAACCAGCAAATTACTTTTTCTCCCAGGCGGACTCCCTCAAGGCGATCAATCTCCCGGATCCCCGTCGGACTTGTGACATTGACTTCTGTTAGGTAGCCTCCGATAACATCAATACCGACAAAATATAAACCGTCAGCCTGCAATTTGGGTTTTAGCAAAGCGCAAATTTCTATTTCCCTGGAGGTAATGGTAGTGGGAGCCACTTGACCACCAACCGCCATATTGCCCCGGAATTCTGCTCCACTGGGAATGCGATTGACGGCTCCAATGGGATCACCATCCAGCAGGATAATTCGCTTATCACCTTCCTTCGCTTCTGGCAGAAAACGCTGTACCATTACCGGCTCTTTGCCATGTTGGGTACTAATCTCCACCAGGGAGTTGAAGTTTCGATCGCCAGGATCGAGAAACAAAATTCCCTCCCCGGCCTTACCTCCCAAGGGTTTTAACACTGCCGCCCCGTGCTCTTCCAAAAACTGGCGGATCAGGCCCTTGTCCAAACTAACCACCGTGGGAGGCATCACCGCAGCAAACTGCAGGGTGTACATTTTTTCATTGGCTTCCCGTAGCCCCTGGGGGGAATTGATCACCATGGTCTTGGTGGGGGCTAGTAACTCCAAAATGAAGGTGGCGTAGAGATATTGCACGGTCACCGGCGGATCCTTACGCATAAAGACTGCTTGGCATTCCGTCAGGGCCATCCACTGGGATTTGGACAGTTCGGACCAAGGTTGGGAAACTTGCCAGTGCCCATCGACCAAAATCACAGGCTGAAGGCGTACCGCCGCTAATTTAGCCCAGGCCTGGCCATTGATAACGGCCAAATCCCCCACTGATGTGACAAAAACTTCGTGTCCCAACTTTTGGGCCGCTTCCATGATGGCAACGGTGGAATCATGGCCCGGATCGAGTTTTTCTAGGGGATCGATAATAAAAGCCAGTTTCACAGGGTCAATATCCTTGGGATGGGGGCAGAAGCCGTAATGGTTGAAGACAAATAATATATATACGAATAAGATTAGCCAGCCTAACTATGGAGCAGGGGGTCCAACTTGCCTGCACCATCTAGGGCATAGATGTCATCACAGCCACCAATGTGTTGGTCGTCAATAAAAATTTGGGGCAAGCTCCTTTTGCCGTTGGCCCTTGCCGCCATGGCTTCCCTTGCTTCGTTGTCGCCGTCAATGCAATATTCTTGGAACTCTACTCCTTTACGTTTCAATAAAGCCAGGGCTCTCATGCAAAAAGGGCAAGTGCTCCATGTATAAATTTCAATTTTTGCCGAGACAGCCATGGCAACGCTTAATGTAAAGATTTGTACGGTTCTGATTATAGCTGACCCTGTTCGTGGTTAGGGGATAACTAACGGGCAATGCTCAACTAAAGGGCAACAATGAGCCGTTGGCGATCGCCGTAATGTGGGTAAGCAGACCCATGGTTTCCATCGGCGCTGGCACCATTTCGCCACGAAAGTCGAGAATTTGTACTAAAACTAGATACGCTACAGCTAAAATAATTGAGATGGCACCGGTGACAATGGCCACGATTTTGCCTGAATCCATAGTGAGTTTCGCCCCAATTTTCGTCGGGAGATTATTTTCGCCTAATCCTACCACGGCTTCCCCAGGGGTTTTTGGGTAGGCCAATTTCTCCTAACCCCAATTATCGATCGCCATTTTTAGCCAGCACCATTTGAGTATGACTCCTTCCCTAACCCTTCCCGCACCGGCATTTACTGAAGCAACCTCCTGGGAATGTTGGCGACAAATGCAACAAGTTTCCCTAACCATCCATGGCCCAGACCACCCCAGTGCCATCACCGTGGACACCAACTATATGGATGAAGGCCAGGGGGAACCCATGCTTTTTATACATGGCTTTGACAGTTCGGTGTTGGAGTTTCGTCGCCTACTGCCCCTAATCAAAAAAAATTTTCGGGCGATCGCCATTGATTTGCTGGGATTTGGTTTCACAACTAGATCCAAGATATTACTACCCACCCCAGCCAACATCAAAATTCACCTAGACCACTTTTGGCAAACAATTATTCAAGAACCCATTACCTTAGTGGGGGTATCCATGGGGGGAGCAGTGGCCCTAGATTTTTGCCTCAGCTTTCCCGAACGGGTCAAAAAACTAGTGCTAATAGATAGTGCTGGCCTCGCGAAACAACCCTTTGCCAGTCGGCTCATGTTTCCACCGTTGGACCGTTGGCTAACCAATTTTTTAGCCAGCCCACAGGTCAGACAAAGTATTGGCCAGACCGCCTATTACAACCGGAGTCTAGCCAGTGAAGATGCCCGCCTCTGTGCCGCTGCCCATTTAACCTGCCCGGGTTGGAGCGAAGGATTGATTGCCTTCAGCAAAAGTGGTGGTTATGGCTCCTTTGCCGAGCAATTGGGGCAAATTACTTTGCCTAGCCTAATTATTTGGGGTAAACAGGACAAAATTTTGGGTGTTAGAGCGGCTGAACGATTCCAAAATCTTTTGCCCCAGAGTCAATTAATCTGGCTTGATGCCTGTGGCCATGTGCCCCATCTGGAACAACCCGAAGCTACCGCCGCCGCCCTCAGACAATTTTGCCTATGACCACCAAGACCTAAAATCTTCTAGCTAGCTTTTAAACTTGAGATTGATAAGTAATAACTGCATCCACCCAGGGAGATTTCCTTGGGAAAATAATGGGAAAAAAGTATTATCGTTTACTTTGGTCCCTGCCCCATGCTGGTTCAAAATTTGGGACAAAAACCATTCAGAAGTGAAGTTGGAGAACAGTTCTCATCTTAAAGTAATGAATTTTACTAGTACATACTTTAGCTTGTCGTCCCGGGCAAAGGGCTTATCTAATAAAGGTTCTGTAAATATTGACAATACATGGTCTGACTGATTATGGTTGTCGGAGTTAAAAACAATTATAAAGGTGACTATTCCCACGAATTGTTTACTTTTCTGCTAATATGTCTTCTATCCGACCAAAGACTATTTTCTCCTCAGTATCTATTTTGCACTGGTTCATCATTGCCTAAGATAATGTTGAAAATTTAAAACTCTTTTGGTTGTAAAGGGTCCACATTTCACACTGCTACATAATGTCTATCAATGCTTACAAACTAGCTACGACATTGACAGAAGATGGCACGCTCCTGCTCCAGGATTTACCGTGTCCAGCTGGTACTTCCGTAGAAGTTATTGTGTTAGTTGCCCCCCAGGGAATGGTCCTTCCCCAAGCTGAGAGGGCCCAAGGTCCTGCCCCCGGCAAAGTTGGGGAAGCTGGGGCCGACTATATGGCTGCCACCGCCGACACTATGACCGAATGGAATTCTGAAGCTGATAATTCTGCATACCGACACCTATGAATACAATTTACGAACAATTTGACGTCGTCATTGTCCCAGTTCCCTTCACGGATAGGCAATCTGATATTCGTCGCCCCGCTTTAATTTTGTCCGACGCCCCCGCTTTTAATAACCGCATTGGTCACAGTGTTATGGCTATGATCACTTCGGCAAAAAATGCCCCCTGGCCCCTCGATACCCCCATTGAAGACACCCGTTCAGCGGGATTGTTTACGCCTTCGGTGGTGAGGATGAAACTGTTCACCCTAGAACACAAGTATATCCTCGACTGTGTTGGCTCTCTGTCAAAGCAAGACCGATTGATGGTGAAGAGTGCTTTTCCCCATGTTTTTAAACTCGGTTAGTCCACTGGCTGGCCGCAAATATGATTAGCTTTGGCCGGACTGACTGCCTCAAGCTCCCATCAAATCATCTAACTCTTGGTAGTGCGGTGTTTTTTTGTGGGTGGGTTTTCCTTTGCGTATCACTAGGCGATCGCCTTGGGGGCGGGAAAAGATCTCACTGAAATAACGGGCTGGAAAGATAACTAGATCCGCTGGACCATTCACAGCAAGGCGGCCGTAGTCGGCAAGTCCCATTAATTGGGCAGGGGTTTGATTAACGGTGGCACACCAGTGACCGTAGGGAGGATCCAATTGGCCAATGCGTACGGATTGGTTCAAAATTTCCAGGCCATCATGGTCACCAAAGGGAAAAAACGGATCCCGACAGTTATCACTGGCAAAGACGAGGGGAATGCCCTCCGCGTGAATGGCATGAACTTTGGTAATTCCTCTCCAGGCCGGTTTCTGGGGTTGATGGCGGCCCTGGAGGTACAGGTTACAAAGGGGCAAACTAATGATAGCGATATTAGCCTGTTTGACTAAAGCCAATGTTTGCTGGACTTGCTGGGGGGATTGCACATCTAAACTGCAACAGTGCCCACAGACAATTTGACCGGTGAAACCGACTTTTAAGGCGATGGCGGCTACTTGATGCAATACTCGGGAGCGGCGATCGCCATTTTCGTCTACGTGCAGGTCAATGGCCAAATTTCTGGCTTGGGCTAGGGTCATCAAACGGGTTAACTGGGCTTCCACCTGGGGCCCAGCGTAGGCCACTCCCCCCAGAATTCCTCCCCCATGGGCCATCTGGTCGGCTAACTTTTCCCCTGCAGAGCCTAGATAATAATCCGTGGTAACCATCGCCACCCCTTGTAAAGTTAGGCGATCGGCCCAGGCTTGGCGCAGTTGTTGAAAAGTTTGCCAAGCAATCTGACTTTTCTGACCAGCCATTTCTATGTGGGTACGCACCGCTGCCGTGCCATGGGCATAGCTACATTGGAGGGCAAATTCCATTCTGCGGTAAATATCTTCTGGGCTATGGTGCAATTCAGCATCCCTTTCCGTGCTAGCAATGGCTCCAGAAAAGGTTCCATCAACATTTGGCGATCGCCCCCAGATATGGCCCTTATCTAAGTGGGTATGCATATCCACAAAACAGGGCAAGATCATTCTTTTACTCAAATCCACCCTGGGGACACCATCGTCGGTAACTAAATCGGACTCTTCCCCCTGCCCAACAGCAACGATATTTTTGATTTTGCCGTCGGCAATTTCTAGATGGTAAAGTCCTAAATCCTCCCAAGGCCTGGGAAACTGAAAATTTTCGGGAAAATTTACCTTGGTTTTGACCAAATTGGGGGGAATATGGGCATTTTTAAGCCAATAGTGGCCATCACTGGGAAGAACCAGAGGGGAAGACATAAAAAAGATGATTTAGTTTGCCAGTTTGCCGTTGCATCAATTCAGGGCCAAGCTCCAAAACTTTGCGTTACCCTGCAGGGGAAAAATTTAGCCCCTATTTGCAATTAGATGCCAATTTTCCTAGAACATTGACCAGTATAATAGCCGGATTATCTGCCCTTTACTGACTTCGCCATGATTACCAGGGAAACCTTGCCCGTTTATTTACAACGCCTTTGGCAAAACGCCATGGTGCGCTGGTGGATCATTGGCATTATTGCCATGGTTTTGAACGTTGTCCTCTTGGATTGGTTCAAAGTGTCCCTCGGCATGGGCCTCACCTGGGCTTCCGTCCTCTCCGCCGAAGTCATTACCATCATTCGTTACGGGGCGATTGACCTCTGGGTATTTCGTAATCCTAACCTTTCTTGGCAACGCTGTTGGGAATACCATGTGGCCAATTTCAGTGGCTTTTTTCTCTGGAGTTTAATTATTGTAATTTTGGGCAATAAATTGGGCTGGGACCATAAAATAGCGGCTATCGTTGCCACCATGATTACCGTATTTTGGAGCATGGCCACTAACTTTCTTTGGGTCTGGCGTAAACCGAAAAAGAAAGCTTAATTTGTAGCCCATTGGTGTGATGGAAGGAATGGATAATGATGGGTAAATTTTTTCACTTCATTAACGACGAAAAAAATCTTAAATACTGCTTTTTAATTGCCATAGCTGTTACCCTGGGGATTTTTCTACTTAAGTTTTTTGTCACTGGCTTTGGGGTGTACGGTGATGGATTGGGCTATTACACTCCCCTGAGATCTCTATTATTTGATGGTAATCTCAGGGTAGATAACGAATATAGCTATTATGCTGAAACCGCAGGACAATTCAACAGCAGTCCCCGGGTATTTGGGCCCATTCCAGAATACAGCAAATACACGGTGGGGCTAGGCATAGTTCTGTTACCATTCTTTGCTCTAGGTCATGTAGTTGCCTTGATTTTACATCAGTTTAATAATGCCATTCCCATCAATGGTATGTCTTGGCCCTACGAACTATTTTATTGCTTGGGAAGCGTTGGTTTGGGCATCACTGGTTTAGCCCTGAGTTATCGTTTTGCTCGGCGTTATTTTTCCCACATAAGTTGTTTACTGGCCGTAGGTGGAATTTGGTTTGCTTCACCATTGAGCTATTACCTATTCCTAGAAGTGTCCATGTCCCATGCAGTTTCCGCTTTTTTAATCGCCTTATTTTTGTACGGCATATTCACTAAACCTTGGTTAACCGATGGCCGTTGGCAGATTATGCTCGCTTTGGCGATCGCCTTTGCCGCTTGGGTGCGGCCCCAGGATGTGCTGTTTTTCCTCGCACCAATATTGGTGGCGGCGATCGGGTTTGAAACGCAACCATTGGGTAATCAACAACCGAGTTTAACAACCATTTCAGCAATTCATTGGGGAAAAGCTAGTCAAACTATTTTTACCAATATTACTAAGAGAAAATTTTGGCAACCACTGCTAGTGATGTTGACAGTGGCGATGCTAATGCAAATTCCCCAGCTATTAATTTATCTTTGGCAGTATGGTGGCATTGAGCGCATTCCCTATTTAGAAGAAGGACAAGCTACGGGTCACGGGGGCAGTTTCAATTGGTTGCAACCATCCCTTTGGCAAGTGTTATTCTCCGGTCATCGGGGCTTATTTATTTGGCACCCCATAACCTTACTAGCGGTGGTTGGTTTAGTGCTAGGTTGGAGACTGTTGCCCCGTTTAAACACCATTTTGTTGGTAACTTTCTTGGCTCAAGTTTACTTTATTGCCGCTTGGTGGTCTTGGTGGCAGGGCGCTAGTGTGGGGGGGAGAATGTTTAGTAATTGCACTTTTTTATTTGTATTTGGCATAGCTAATTTTTGGCAAAAAATTTCTGGTCGTCGCTGGCAAAAATGGGCTGCTTTTGTCACAGCGTTTTTTGCTTTTTGGAATATGCTAATTGTTTTGCAGTATCAATCGGGCATGATTCCACCGGAAGCTCCAGTGACGTTGGTGGAACTATATCAAAATCAATTTGAAGTCATTCCCTTTTTTGTTAGTCATCTTCTGGAAAAATTTTGATGGACATTGAGAACCATTCAGCAAGATAGTGCATAGAGTCTATTATTTAAGGGCTATAGGGGGTAGACCCCGGCAAAAGTAACTTGTAATTCTGTCTAGCCTTTGCACCTACGGCAAACCGGCCCCAAAAAATTGTTTTTTCTGCCCTGTTGATGCATAATGAAAATAATTTGCAATAGCTTTCTATAAAATCTTCTCTCAAAATTTACGGAAAAGTCCTTATGTATATCTGCGTTTGCCGGGGTATTAGCGATAAGCAAATTGAAGCGGCTGCCCAGCAGGGCATAACCTCCCTAGAAGAGTTGTCCGAGTCCATGGGAGTAGGGGCTGACTGCGGTGTCTGCCAAGGCCATGCTTGCCAGGTGCTAGAGGCGATCGCCAGAAGGAAATTAACCTAGATGGGAGTTAGAAAAATTGAGTATTAGGCTGAAAAGATATAAGCACTAACGATAATAATCTTCAAACTATAAACTACCCGACAGGGGCAAAAATTCCAGCACTTGGTCAACTTCCAAACCTAATTGCTGCGCCCGTCCTGCCCCCAGCTCCAACACCTGGTTAACCTCTTGGTTGAGGGGGCCGTAGTTGGGACAAGGATCGGCTTTACAGGGGGGAACGTTCGTAATAATTTGTTTAATTTGCCCATCCCGCAAAAAGATCATATCCAGGGGAATCAGGGTATTTTTCATCCAAAAGCGGGCAATTCTGGGTTCTGGAAAAGTGAATAACATCCCCCGATCACCAGCTAGTTCGGTGCGAAACATCAAGCCCTGGGCCTGCTGGGCAGGAGTTGTGGCGACTTCCAACAGAATTGTTTCCGAACCAATGGTTACCTTGGCCGTCAGAGGTAAAGATTCCACCAGCGGCGATCGGGAATAACTAGGGCTACACCCCACCGTCCCCATTGCCAATCCAATACCCAAGCCAATGGTTACCAAAGTCCGCGCAATAGATGGGGCTTTAGATTGACCTAAGTTACGAAAAGTCAATGGGGTCATGGCAAACGGTGGGGATCAACCCCAAACCATAGGGGACTAACCAATGGTAGCTAACCAATCCCGCATTAACTGATTGACAGTGGACGGATCTTCGTCGTGGGGACAGTGGCCCGCCGGCAAAAAATGCTCCGTTAGTTGGGGGTAATGTTGTCGAAACTTAACACTCCTTTCCTTGACCCGCATCCAAGGATCCCCCTGTCCCCAAATAGCCAACAGGGGCGCTTGTAATTTAGCCAGGAGTTTATCCACCATTTCCCCCTGGGGAGATTTAAACACCGAGGCAAACACCTGGGCCGCCCCCCCATCACAGGAAGGACGATAAATTTCTTCCACCAGGCGATCGGTCACTGCTGTTTGATCTACGTAAACTTTTTGTAAGGTCTTCCGAATGGTGGGTTTGCGCCGCAAATATTGAAACAGTAAGTAACTGGGTAGGGGCTGGAGCATCAAGCTTTGAATTGCTTTTTGCACAAAATTAATACCGCGCTCACTAATTTGATCACCAAATGGCCCGGCACTATTGAGCAACACCACCCCGGCAATTTTGTCGCCACCGTTGGCCGCCGCACAGAGGGAAGCGTAACCCCCTAGGGAATTGCCCGCCACCACGGTTTTTTCCCCAATCACCTGGTCAATAAAATCCAGTAACTGCTGTTCCCACAGTTGGCCGCTATATTCCAGAGCCGGTTTAGCCGATCGCCCGAAGCCCAACAGATCAATCGCCCACACCTGAAACTGGTCTTGGAGTCCTTCAATGTTTTTACGCCAATGGTCAGTGGAAGCACCAAAGCCGTGCACTAAAAGTAAAGAAGGTCGATCCGGCTGGGGTTGTCCGGCCCGGACATAGTAGATCTCATGCCCTTGCCAGTGCCAATAATTACCTGTGGGTGCGGTGATCTGGGGCGAAAAGGACTGCATTTCGTTAAGAATTGTTAAGTGAATTTATTTTCCCATCATAACCCCTTAACCCGGAGGCCAGCTAAAAGGGCGACCGCCAAGGATATGGAGGTGGAGATGGAACACAGTTTGCCCCACTTCCGCCCCGTTATTAATGACTAAGCGAAATTGATCGCCAATGCCTAGATCCGCCGCTACTTCCTTGGCTTTGAGCAAAAGATGACCCAGTAGGGCATGGTCTTCCGGGGTGGCCGCTGACAATTGGGGTAAAGGCTTTTTGGGGATTAAAAGCACATGGACTGGCGCTTGGGGATTAACATCCTTGAAAGCTAGGCAAAGATCATCTTCATAGACGATCGCCGCTGGAATTTCCCGACGGATAATTTTACTGAAAATGGTATCTTCTGCCATGGTTTAAACCTAAACTGACGCTATTCAGATTAACTTACCAACGGGGCTAAGCTAATTGAACTTTTGTTTAGCTTGCTCGTAGACCGTTTCCGTTATCTCTGTGATTCCTGCTTCCCTGGCAAAATTTTCGATTTTTTTACGGGCGGCAGGACGAACGAAAAAAGGAATTTCCTTTAAACGCTCCGTTGCTTCGGCAGTCCAACTAATAGGATCACTCATTACAAAAATGGGTCTGAAATTTCGCCCTTGGGCATGATTTGACAAAAGCATTCTACCGCGACCGTAAAATACGTGCCAAAGCATAGGCTATGAAAGAATCTCCTTGTATTTTTGTTTGAAGCTAAGGGAAGTTAATATTTACGCTCCTTCGGTTCAAAGCGATTAATGACCACCGGCATATATTCCACTTTTATTTGTTCGCCGTCAAAACTGGCTAAGGTGTGGCGCAAGAATTGTTCATCATCCCGACTGGGAAAATCTTCCCGAGCATGGGAACCCCGACTTTCCTGGCGTTGGATCGCAGAAGTTAAAATCAATTCCCCCACTGCCATAATGCTTTGCAGTTCTAGGGCTTCAATAACTTCCGTATTCCATTGCGGTTGTTTATCGTCCAAAAAGATTTGCCCGTACTGGGCTTTAAGATTTTGTACCTGTTCCAAACCTTCTGCCATAAAGGATTCGGAGCGGAACACCCCACAATGGCTGGTCATGCAATCCTGAAAAGCTTGGCGCAGGGTGTTAATACGCACTGTACCCTGTTGGTTAAGAAGCTGATCAATGCGGGTTTGGGCCTCAGTTTTATAAACTGCTTCGTCAATTTCCGGGAGCGATCGCCCTTGGACATATTCGGCAATGCTCCGGCCCGTGCGACGACCATAAACCACACATTCCAACAGGGAGTTACTGCCTAAACGATTGCCCCCATGGACGGAAACACAGGCACATTCCCCCGCAGCAAAAAATCCTTCTGTTAACTCGTTGGCATTTTTTCGTACCCGACCATCGGTATTTACCGGAATGCCCCCCATGCAGTAATGCACTGTGGGCCGCACTGGCATCGGTTGTTCCACTGCATCAATGCCCACTAAACGGTGAGCTTCTTCCCAACAGAAGGGAATACGACTCATAATTTTTTCCCGACCCATATGGCGCAAATCTAGGTAAACATAGGGGCCGCCAGCACTGCCATCGGCGTTAACCCCCCGCCCCGCCCGGATTTCCAGGGTAATGGCCCGGGAGGTGATGTCCCTGGGGGCCAACTCCATACGACTGGGGGCATAGTCTTCCATAAACCTGCGCCCTTCACTATTAATTAAGTAAGCTCCTTCCCCCCGCACTGCTTCGGAAATTAGCACCCCCACCGGATATAGCCCCGTGGGATGAAACTGGACAAACTCCATATCTTCCAAGGGAATTCCGGCGATCGCCGCCATGGCCAAACCGTCCCCAGTGGAAGCGTAGTCATTGGAAGTAGTGTTATAAACCCGGCCGTAGCCCCCCGTGGCGACCATCACCGCCTTAGCTCGGACAATTTCAATGCGACCGGTGGCAATTTCATACATCACCAAGCCCTTTGCCTCACCTTCTTCGTAGATGAGTTTCATCACATACCACTCATCGTAAATTTCCACCTTATTGCGGCGCAGGTTATTCACGAGTTCGTGCAAAATGGCATGGCCTGTTTTATCGGCGGCGTAGCAAGTGCGATTGTGGGAGTGGCCGCCAAAGGCCCGCTGGGCAATTTTACCGTCTGGTAAACGGGAAAAAAGTACTCCCAAATGTTCTAGCTCAATAATTACTTCCGGGGCTTCTTTGGTGAGAATTTCCACCGCATCCTGATCCGCTAGATAATCCGATCCCTTCACCGTATCAAAGGCATGGGCTTCCCAGGAATCTTCAGCGTCAACGTTTTTCAGACTGGCTGCAATGCCCCCCTGGGCGGCCACAGAATGGGAACGGATGGGATGGGTTTTGGCCACGATCGCCACTTTGGTATCAGGGGCCAGACGCTTAATTTCTAGGGCGGCCCGACAACCGGCTAAACCCCCACCGACAATGACAACGTCCTGTTCGAGCATGGAAAAACCTTCAAAGAAGCAACAATGACAATCCCTAGGGGCCTGCCTTCCCTAATGCTGAATCATTTTTGGTGATTGATCAATTTTTTTTGCCCCACCTGTGTATATTTTTCTAACTATTTTCAACTATGGATTAGCTAGGTGATTAATTGATCAACGAATTAACTGAATTTTGCTAAAAGTAGTCGTAGTCTTTCTCAGTTTCAAAAGCAGGGTAACTGAAGTTGGAAGGGTCTCTTAAAAAAGCAAAGACTTCTTCCTCCAGACGGTGGATCAAGTAGGGTTCAATTTGGTTGCTGAAACGCAGACAGGCAATAAACCCATCCACATAGAGGCGGATTTCATCCATCGAACGACTACGGTTCCATAAATCCACCATCGCATCAGTTAACTTTTGATAGAAACGAATGATTTGGGGGTCTTGCAACATTATGGACATGGTTATGATTCACTGACTATTTCGGGAATTACCTCTGATTCTAACGAGACGGGAATACCTTTGGAAAGTTTTATTGAGCCCCATAGGTTAACCAATGATCACCATTGACTTTCACCTTGCCCATCTGGCTAAGTATCTTTGCGGCACAGTGCTCCAGATTTATCTCTAAAGATTTTCAATTAATTCATCGGACATCTATCCCTGGCTACCCGCGAAATACCCTCAACCGGGCGCTGTCCGCTAGTTAAAGTTAACCTTCATGGCCAAGGCTGGTTGGAAGTAATTTGATTCTTTCAGTTTTAGTGTTGTTTTAGGATTATTGAGGAAAAGACTTTACAATATCATTTCCCATTTTTCCATCAAGGACAAACATAACGCTCTGTCACCCAGCCTCTCATGCCGTCCATGGTTTCCACCAGGAAGAAACCGTTGCTATAACCCTCGGTACTAACTGCAGTGCCATTGCTCAGGGTGCGGTTGGCATTTTGGCTGCTATTGCTGGGGCGATCGCGCAAATATACCCGTCCCGTTTCGGCACCACAGATATAGGAAGGGGAACTTCCAACGGGGGAACTGCCACAAAGATAGCGTTCTGTGACCCACCCCGAAAAACCATTGACGGTTTCCACAAAAACAAAGCCGTTGCGATATTCGTATCCTCGCACAGGGGTGCCGTTGGCTAGGGTGCGGTTAGCATTTTGACTAGCATTGCTAGGACGATCCCGTAAATAGACCCTGCCGGTTTCTGCCCCACAGACGGTGAGAGCATTTTGGCCCAAGGCAGGGGCTTGCAACCAAAAACCTTGCCCCAACAGACCAAACACGGCCATCAAGTTAAAGAGTTTCAAGATACGGTGGGGAGAAACTTTTTCCGGAGCATTGATGTGACCTTTCATGGTGAATCACCATTGAATTCGACGCAAATTCTGAAAAGATTTTGATTTCCATCTAACATTATAGTTGACTAGTTGTTACCTCCTCTTCAAAGGGTTAACTAGCTCGATCAATGAAACGATTAGGTAATTAAAATTAACAAAAATTTAACAGAAATGAAGCAAATATCCGTGGTTATTGTGGGTGGTGGTCTCTGCGGTTTAATGGCGGCGGTGGTGTTGCAACTCCAGGGCTTGGAGGTCACCGTGTTGGATAAAGGCAAGGGCATAGGGGGCAGACTGGCTTCCCGGAGATTACGCCATGGGGACGCAGTGGGATGTTTCGATTTTGGGGCCCAATATTTCAAAGCCCAGCATCCCCTTTTTCTTGCTTGGGTGGAGGATTGGATTAAGGCAGGGGTGGTCAAGGTTTGGGCAGAAGGGATGGGTACGGAAACAGGCACAATCCGCAGTCAGGGGGTAAAGCTATATCGAGGGGAACCGAGCAATCGCAGTTTGGCCCAATACCTCGCCCAGGATTTGAAAGTAGTTAATCAGGAAAAGGTTAATGCTTTTCACTGGCAGGATAATATTTGGCAAATTCACTGTGATTCCGGGGGGATTTACCAAGGCGATCGCCTAGTGGTGACGGCCCCGTTACCCCAAACCCTAGAATTATTGACAGTATCTAACATCAATTTGCCCGCCGATATTCAACAGACTTTGACTGGGGTGGTATATGACCCTTGTTTCAGTTTATCTTTACTGTTGGAACAACCCAGTTTAGTGCCTGACCCCGGTGGTCTTTGGTTATCGGGGGAACCCTTGGCTTGGATGGCTTGCAGTACGAAAAAAGGAATTTCTCCCCATGGCTACGGAGTGACAGTGCAAGCAGGCCCAGAGTTTAGTCGTCATTATTTAGCCACCGATACGGAACAGGTAATCGCATTAATGACCGCCGCGGCCCAACCCTGGTCAGGTTCAGCGGTGTTGGCTTCCCACTTGCATCTCTGGCGCTATAGCCATCCCCAAAATCCCCTCGATCAACCCTTTCTCTTTGGCGATTTTCCTGGCCCAGTTTACTTTGGGGGAGATGCTTTCCATGGCGGCAAAGTGGAAGGAGCAGCCCTATCGGGATTGGCGATCGCCGAGCATTTATTGAATTCCCTAGCGAAAGGTTAGAACCGGAATGGAAGTTTTTCGTAGAACTTGGGCGGTGGTACTACCGATAACCAAATGGCGAATACGGCTATGGCCATGGGCCCCCATTAACAATAAATCAATGGCGTTATCTTCCTGGTAACGAACAATGGCTTCTTCCGCATGGCCCACCAACAATTCCACCTCGAGCTTAAAACCAGCTTTTTCCAAGACTTTTTCGGCTGTACCCAAATTGGCGATCGCCTGGGGGTCTTGGTTGGTTTTCCCCACCGTGACAATGTGTAGGGGCAAATCAGCCAACAGGGAGGAACCGGCCAAAAACTGCAGAATTTTTTGGCAACTGGCACTACCGTCATAGGCAAAAAGAACTTTGGTAATGGTTTGAAACTGCTTTGGAGTAACCAAACAGGGCTTGGGAATACTGCGAATAATTCTCTCCATATTGGCTCCCAAATGGCCCTGGGCAAATTTAGCTGTTTCCCCTCTTTTCCCCAGGATAATTACATCAAAATCGCCCTTCAAATCTTCTAGACAATCCAATAAAAAACCTGTTTTGTGCATAACCTGCACCGATTCTATGCCAGCTTGCTGGAGAGTGTTTTTAGCCGTTGCCAGGACCAGTTTCGCCTTTTGATGATTAAGTTTGGCTTTAGTATGTTCTAAATCCACCAATTGTTTTAATAATTCTTCAGAAGTTCCTAAGCCAATACTGCCACTCAAATTGACCGATTCCACTGCCTTTTGGGCCCGGATATCAGTAACGTATAAAACCTTGATATTGCCGCCTAATTTACTGGCTAACCAGGCGGCGTAGGGATAACTTTGCTGAGCGAAATCCGATCCATCAGTGCAAAGCAAAATATTTTTCACAATGGTAACATTCCCAAAAAATAATTAGTGATGTGTAAGTTTTAAAAAAGCGTGGCCAGTTCCCCCAATTTCGCTCTAGTTCAGTACTGATATCAAACCTTAATTTTCAGCAGAAGAATTAATCAGTTTTAGTTCCGGTTCCTTGATCAATTTTTGCCAAAGGGTCGCACTCGCTCCGTTTAAACCCACCAATTCCACATCAATGCCATTGCGCCGGAACTTGGTCATGATTTGCTCCACTGTGCCCACTGCCCCCTGGTCCCAGAGATGGGCATGGGTTAAATCGATGGTAACCCGGTCTACCAATTCGTCAAAATCAAAGGCTTCAAGGAATTCTTCTTTGGAAACGAAGAAAATTTGACCAGAGACATTATAAATACGGTGGTTTTCATCCTCTGTTAAAACCCTATCCACAAAAACAAGTTGGGCAATTTTGCGGGTAAAAAAGATCGTACTCATAATAATGCCTGCCGCCACCCCCAGGGCAAAGTTACGAGTGATAATAATTAGCCCCATGGTGGTGAACATAACAATGTTTTCGCTCTGGGGAATTTTACGGAAGTCCCGCAGGGAAGACCAACGAAAAGTGCCAATGGAAACCATAATCATCACAGCTACTAAGGTTGCCATGGGCATTTGTTGCACCCAGTCCTTTAACCCCAAAATAGCAATTAAGAGAAAAATTCCCGCCGCAAAGGTGGATAACCGGCCCCGACCGCCGGATTGCACATTGATGACTGATTGGCCAATCATGCCACAGCCCGCCATGCCACCAAAAAAACCAGTGACAATATTGGCAATACCCTGGCCTTTGGCTTCGCGGTTTTTGTCGCTGGGGGTATCGGTCAATTCATCCACTAAAGATGCGGTTAAAAAGGAAGCCAGCAACCCAACGATCGCCAGGGTAAGGGAATAGGGCAAAATAATTTGTAAAGTTTGCCAATTAAAGGGAATTTGGGGTAGTAAAAAAATTGGTAGACTCCCAGGTAACTCCCCCATATCTCCCACAGTGGGCACATCTAGTTGCAAGAAAATAGTGGCATTGGTCATCACAAATAAAGCCACCAAAGGAGAGGGAAAAACCTTGGTAAACGTGGGCAGAATATAAATAATTGCTAGGGAACAGGCCAAGATTAAATAAACTAACCAATATTGACTAACTTTAGTCGGGTCTAGCTGGGGTAGCTGGGCCAAAAAAATCAACACGGCTAAAGCATTGATGTAACCCAACACCACCGCCCTGGGGACGTAGCGCATTTGCTTAGCAACTTTAAAAACCCCCAACAAAACCTGAAAAATTCCCGTCAGTACGGTGGCGGCCAGCAGGTACTGCAAACCGTGGTCTTTGACTAAATCCACCATTAATAGGGCCATGGCCCCTGTAGCGGCAGAAATAGACCCCGATCGCCCACCAAAAAAGGCCGTCAACACAGCAATGGTGAAGGAAGCATAAAGTCCCACCTTGGGGTCAACCCCAGCAATGATGGAAAAGGCGATCGCCTCGGGGATAAGGGCCAAACCCACCACAGCCCCGGCCAACAAATCTTCCTTGGTATTGCGAAACCACTCCCGCTTTAATATCGTCCAATTGATCATTATTCGGTCTAAAACTTAGTCTTTTACAAGATTTTTCGCGAGAATTTTTATAAGGAAGGGGGAATGGCAATCGCACTTAGTTTTAAATCAAGACAATCCCCTGCCACTTGTTCCAAATTCCACTGATTTTTAAACAGTAAAACTGGCGCATCCCAGCGATCTTTGACCACCACCGTATTGAATAACCGTCCCGCTTTTTCCAGGGCATCCCAACCTTCCACCACCCAGCGGGCCAGGGAAAAACCAAGGGGCTCTAATCTGGTTTCTACTCCGTACTCTTCCTGGAGGCGATACTGTACCACTTCAAATTGCAATTGTCCCACCGCGGCCAAAATAGGATCTCGTTTACTTTCATCCAGGGATTGGAGAATTTGCACCGCCCCTTCTTCCTGTAACTCTGATACCCCTTTCTTAAAGTTTTTATACTGACTAGGATCGGTGGATCTGAGATAGGCAAATAGCTCAGGAGAAAAGGATGGAATGGGGGGATAAATTATTTTTTCGCCAGTATGAACCGTATCGCCGATGGTGAATGCCCCCGGATTATTTAAACCAATCACGTCCCCCGCATAGGCAATGTCCACCGATTCCCGTTCCTGGGCAAAAAGTTTTTGGGGTCGGGATAAACGCACTGTTTTGCCCGTTCGGGGATGTTTTACCACCATATCCTTTTCAAATTTACCAGAACAAACCCGCAAAAAGGCAATGCGGTCCCGGTGTTTAGGGTCCATATTGGCCTGGAGTTTAAAGACAAAACCGGAAAATTCTTCATAGGTGGGTTCAATAGTTCCTCGGTTACTGTCATGGGCTTCGGGCTTAGCGGCATACTGCAAAAACGCTTGCAAAAATAGTTCTACGCCAAAGTTATTCATGGCACTGCCAAAAAATACCGGGGTCATTTCTCCGCCATGGACGGCGGCTAAATCAAATTCGGCCCCCGCTTCTTCGATTAATTCCAACTCATCTTGAAATTCGGCGTACACATCACTACCTAGCAATGATTCCAGGGCCGGATCATCTAGGGCCATGGTCTGATCCGCAGCTTTTTTGCTGCCGTGGGTGCCCGTTCGCTCAAACAAATGGATAGTTTTGGTTAAACGGTTGTAAACGCCCCGAAACCGATCGCCGGTGCCGATGGGATAGTTGACCGCATAGGTGTTCATGCCCAATTCCTGTTCAATTTCGTCCATCAATTCCAGGGGGGTCAAGCTGGGGCGATCGAGCTTGTTAATAAAAGTGAAAATGGGCAGATGGCGCAGACGACACACTTCAAACAGTTTGCGGGTTTGGGTTTCTAACCCCTTAGCGGCATCAATTAACATCACCGCGTTGTCTGCTGCGGCCAAGGTACGGTAGGTATCTTCACTAAAATCTTGGTGCCCTGGGGTATCCAACAAGTTAAGAATTTTGCCCCGGTAGTCGAACTGCAGCACGGTGGAAGTGATGGAAATACCCCGCTGTTGCTCCATGGCCATCCAGTCGGACGTGGCACTGCGCTGACTACGGCGAGCTTTCACGGCCCCCGCCTCCTGAATTGCGCCCCCATACAACAACAATTTTTCCGTTAGGGTAGTTTTCCCCGCATCGGGGTGGGAAATGATGGCAAAATTACGACGGCGATCGACCTCTTTCAAAAGATCGTCCAGGGCTTTGTCCGCACACGGCGCAGTGGAAGATGGGGAAGTTTGCATGCGATGGGAAAAAATAAGCGGGCATTAGCAATGGGCCCACTCTTTCTAGGCTCTAGCTGCAAACATTGTCTCAAGTTAACAGCGGATCTGTCCAATGGTGGGTTGGGTTTTGCCCTAGAACTTCTCGCCAATACCGAAGTTAATGCGGGATTCTCCCTCTCCAGTAAAGCCTAGGTCAATGCGGATGGGCCCTACGGGGGACTGGATTCTTACCCCTAAACCGTAGCCCACACCGGAACCGGGCAAACCTCTAACGATCGCCGGAAAACCTGGTACAGCGCCCTGGGAACCAAGGTTAGAGCCGTAGTCCACAAACAAAGCTCCTCCCACCGCTGCGATAATGGGAAAACGATATTCTGCCGTAGCTTGGAAGAAACTACGACCATTGCCCAGTTCCCCTTCTTGATAACCCCGCACGGAGTTACTACCCCCCAAAATGAAAGCTTCATAGGGTGGTAAATCCCCCAGCACAGTTCCCGCTTGCACGTTGAAAGCCACCGTTTGGGGCTGGGTGGATTCCACAAGGCCAAAGCCGGTCAAATCCAGCCAGTTAACTGGAATGTAGTAGCTATAACTACCCCGCAACCGGGTCATCATAATGTTGCCGGTGCCAACGGGAATAGTTTGTTCTGCCCCAAAGCGCACTAGGGAACCACTGGTGGGTTGCAAAGCATTGTTGCGATTATCCTGGGAAGCACCAAAGGAGAGGGTAAACAGCTCATCCACCCCATAATCACTGAAGGACAGGGGCTGGGAATTAAAACCATTTAAAGGGGCAGAAAAGGGAGACAGGGCCCCGGCGGCATTTTCAATGCGGACATTTTGATAGCCAAAACCCGCTGACAAACGCCAATCCGGTGGGGCAAACACATCATCGGCGATCGGTCTAAAAAAGGTCAGCCCTAAACCAGTACGTACAACCCTAGGACTGTCAAAGCCGTTAAAGGTACGAATGGAAGAATCAGCCCCGTCAAAAACGAGGGAAATGGTCCGGCGGCGGAAAAGGTTAGCAGTGTAGGAAGTGCGGAATGGATCGCCACCAATCCACGGGTCGGTAAAGCTAACATCAAACAACAACTCCCTTTGACCTACTTGGGCTTCCACCCCAATGGTTTGGTTGTTGCCCCCCAGATTTCTTTCCTGGTAACTGATGGTACCAAATAGCCCACTGCTGCTACTGATCCCCCCCCCGGCGGCGATCGATCCCGTATTGCCTTCTACTACATCAACGTTGACAATTACTTCAGTGGGATCACTGCCGGGATTAAATGATAACCTGACATCTTCAAACAGTCCCAGGCTATACACCCGCTGTAAGTCCGTTTGGGCTCGATTGCGGTTAAAAACGTCCCCCGGCTTCAAGCGCATTTCCCTGGTGATGATGAAATCCCTGGTTCTGCCCTGCACCGGCTCGTCTTCCGAGTCAAAAAAGCGCACTTGGATATTCTCCACAATGCCCTCGGCAATGACCAAGGTTACCTGGCCATCAGCCCCCACCTGGGGAGACCCCACCACCTGGGCCAGGTCATAACCCTGGTTGGAATACCATTCATTGATGGTTTTAATGCCCTCTTGTAATTCTCGTAGGTTGAGAATTTTGCCGTACTGTTCCCCAAAGGTTTCGTCCACCACTTCCTGGGGCAGAATTCGTTCCTTGCCTTCGGCCGTTTCCGGTACTGTGCGTATGTTCAAGCCGGTGAAAACGGGGTTAGCCTGGACTTCAAAGGTCACCCTCACCCCTAGAGGGGTATCACTGGGGGCTACCCGCACATTACTAAAATAGCCGGTGGCATAGATGGCGTTGACGTCCTCCTGCAACTGAGTACGGGTAGTGGTCCGGCCTGGTTGGGTGCGAATGGCGTTATAAACCAGCAACTCCAGTTCCGGGGTGGTGCCGGTAACCAATACTTCACTGACCAATACCCTTGGTTCTTCCTCGGCTGGGGCTGGGGTAGTAGTACTAGGACTGGCTGGAGGGGTAAAACTAGGCAGTGTCTGGGTGGGTCCCGGGGTTCCCTCGGTGTTAGTGGGAGGGGCATCGGGGGTAAAAGAGGGAGTTTCCTCCGGCGTTTCTTCCGTTACTCCGGTGGTTTCCTCCGTTGCCTCCATTTCTACCGCTTCAACTTCTTCTTCCACTGCGGCCTGGGCCATCAGTGGTGATTGCGGCTCAACGTGATCGGTCTGGTTATCGGTCTTTGTTTCGGCGATTAAATTTTCCTGTTCTACCTGGGCTACCCTTGGAGCAACCTGTGCAACGGCATTGCCATGGGGTAATTCGTTAGCTTGAGCTAATTCCGCGGAATCAACGGGGGCCATGGGGGGCAAATCATCAACCCCGACATCTAAATTACCCGCACTAATCTCCATTGTCTGGCCCAGGCGATCGCCGTCAATTTGCTCAATTTCAGGAGGGATAACACTGATCTCGCCATTCTCGCCATTGAGGGCGTTTATGACGGAGGGGGCAGCTTCCTGGAGAGTTGAATAATTAGAAGCTTCTGACTCGGAAGTGGGGCCGGGGAAATTAAGTTCTGAAGATGGCGAAACTAATAGCTCCGTGTTGTCCCCATCGGCCAACATATTTAGGGGGGAAAATGCCTGAGTTGCCTGGGCTGGAGATGCCCCCAGAACAAGACCACTGGTTAACAAAAGAAGTCGATAGTAAGGAGAAAGAATCACGCTTTTGTTCTGGTTTGACACGTCCTGACACCCAATTCAAGCCATTAATATTAATACGGACACGGGGGGTATGGAAAAATACCCAAAAACAACGCCGCGATGGCTAGAGATTCGCCGCGATTGCTTGCCCATTATCGAGTCCTGTCGGTTTCCTGACAAGCCGTTTGTGCAAGGTTTTAAACTGGTAGGTTGACCCAGACCCGTTGGAAAGGTTCCACACCAAGCAACGATGATCAGAAGGCACCCATTTGGGACTGCAGGCGTTCAATTTGGCTTAAAACCCGTTTTTCCACTGTTTGATAAGCGGCTTCAATTGAGCCCAAATCCCGCCGGAAACGATCTTTGTCTAGTACTCTGGCCTGGGGATCCGCCTGGGCGTTATCCCACAAACGACAGGTATCCGGGCTAATTTCATCGGCTAAGATGATTTTCCCTTGGCGATCGCCGCCAAATTCTAACTTAAAGTCCACTAAGGTGATATCGCACTGGGCAAAAAACCTCTGCAGATGCTGATTGATATTCAAAGCCAAGTCCTTTAGGGTCTGTAATCTCGCTTCATCGGTAACCCCCAACAGCAAGGCCCGTTCCCAGGTCAGGAGGGGATCCCCTAAGGCATCATCTTTGAAATAAAACTCCACCAACGGATTGGGCAGTACTAAGCCTTCCTTCAAACCGGTTTGCTTACAAAGACTGCCGGCGGCAATATTACGCACCACAACCTCCAGGGGAATGATGTTCACCGCTTTGACCAACATTTGGTCATTTTGGGGGCAGTCAATGTAATGAGTGGGAATCCCTAGGGTTTCTAACCACCGGAATAGGGCCGCTGAAATGGCGCAGTTAATGGCTCCTTTGCCCTGGATCTGGCCTTTTTTTTGGGCATTAAAGGCGGTGGCATCGTCCTTAAAAATAGTTAGCAGTACATCTGGGTCCTCGGTGGGGTAGAGGATTTTTGCTTTGCCTTCGTACAGTTTTTCCATGGAAAAGTTACCAAAATGGATGGAGGGCTCTGGGGGCCACATCTGCACTGATTTTAGCGGAGATGGGCATTAATCCCTGGTAGGAGGAAAGGAAAGATTACCATGGTGATGTGGGGTTTGATGACCCCATTGGCCTAGGGAGAAAGAGGAGCCAATCAGATGTTAAAGGCAGTATTGTTAGACTTCAATGGCGTGGTAATCAACGATGAAGCGATCCATCGCAGTCTGATTGACGAGCTATTGTTGACTGAGAATTTGCGTCCCCTCACTCCAGCGGAGTACCAACAGTTTTGTTTGGGCCGCAGTGACCGGGCTTGTTTGGTGGATTTGTTTGAGCATCGGGGCCGGGGGTTAACGGAAGCCTATTTGCAAAAGCTAATTGACCGCAAAGCGGAGAGCTACCATCAAAAACTGGTGGCCCTGGAAACCCTGCCCATCTATGGCGGACTGAAGGAGTTTCTCGAAAAGTTGCAGTTACGACGATTGGCGATCGCCTTGGTGACGGGGGCCGTTAGGTCAGAGGTGGAATACGGATTAGACCGGGCTGGGCTAGCAAGGTACTTTCCAGTCATTGTGGCGGGGGATGATATTGCCAGCAGTAAACCCCAGCCGGATGGCTATCAACTGGCTATTCACAAACTCAATCAATGGCGGCAGAGCCAAGCGGTGACCGATAGCTTGCTCGATGACATCGCTCCCCTGTTACCGGAAAATTGTCTGGCGATCGAAGATACCTTTGCCGGCATTGAAGCGGCGAAAAAAGCCGGTATGGCCGTGGTTGGCATTGCCCATACCTATCCCTATCACTTTATGCAAAGGCAAGCTAACTGGGCAGTGGACCGTTTTGATGAGTTGGATCTAGACCGTTTACAGGTGATTTTTTCCCGGCCCAAACTGGCAGTGTGAATCCTTCAAACCCTGGTTAAAACTGCAAAAAGTAGCTTGAGAATTAGTAAAAATAGGGCAATGGTTGCTACTACGGCGATCGCCCCGGCAATAGCGGCAATAATGACCGTAACTAGAACCGGGAAATCAAGTTGGGTCGCTAGTTCGACAATCTTTGGCCAACGGCTCAAACCCGGCACAGCTAATAGGGCCAGAATGGTTAGGGTATTGAGGCTCAACATTTCCGTTACTTCTAACCAACGCTTGAATTGGGCCAAGATTATCCCCGCCACCACCATGCCCAAAATACCCAAACTAATATTGGTCTGGGGAAAAAGGCTCACAGCAATAATGCCCCAGAAAACCAAAGCGGAACCAGTTAAAGCCCCTTGGAACAGAACTTTGAGAACCGGCAAATTTTGTACCGCCTGGCTAATTTTACCCGGTGTCTTTGGCGCTGTTAGGGGAGAAGCAGAACTTGCTGGGGTTGGTTGAATTTGGGTATTGGTACCTTGGGGAGTGGAAACTGTGGCCCCTGGCGGAGCTTTACCCTGATTGCCTTTACCGCCGTTCAGCACCGCCAAAACCTCTTCCGCACTGGCGTAACGGTCCTTGGGAGTGGGTAAAAGCAAACGGTCAATCACATCGGCCAAGGGCTGGCTCACCTTCAAACCAGGCGATCGCCAATTCCATTGGTTATGGTAAGCGTCGTACAAATCCTGGGCTGTTTTGCCCGTTAACAGGTAAAGACAGGTCACAGCCAAAGCATATAAATCCGTGGCGGGATAAACCTGGTTACCAGCCATCTGTTCCGGTGGCGCAAAACCCATGGAGTAAATGCCCGTGGAACCTTCGTTACTGGCCCCCACCCCGGCGGTTGCTTGCTTTACTGCGCCAAAATCCAACAGATACAATTTGCCCTCTTGGTCCCGCATTAAATTAGACGGTTTAATATCCCGATGAATGGCTCCGGTGCCGTGGACGAAACTAAGAATTTTTAGCATTTCCGTCAGCACCCAACGCACTTCCGCTTCCGACAGGGGGCCATGTTTTTCAACGGTTTTTTCCAAATCCTGACCGTTAATAAATTCCTGCACCAAATAAAAAAACTGATCCTGTTTACCAGTGCGGGGATCGTCCACCAACAGGGGAAAATAAGCAAATAAATCGGGAATCTGGTCATGGCGATTGCCCAACTTTTCCAACACCACCGCTTCCCGTTCAAATAGGGACAAAGCCAAATCTAATTGCTCTTGATTTAAATTCCCTGACGGTTGAAATTGCTTCACCACACAAAAACGCATGGTGGGGGTAAATCGATCTAGGGCCAGATAGGCCGCCCCAAAGCCCCCCTGTCCCAGGAGTTTCACTGGCAAATATCTGCCCGCCAAAATTAGTGGCATCCGACAACTGGTGCAAAACCTTTGTTGTACTGTTTGCAGAGTATTGCGATTATCCAGGTCAGGAAAAGAATTTAAACGGGCACAACCGGGGCGGGTGCAGAGCAGATCCATTGGCTGGTAAGGGTCTGATAGGTTTGGGCGGACTCAGCCCCAGTTTATCTTGTTTTTCTATTAACCTCGGCTGGATGGTGGGTAAAATGGGCTTGGGTTGATTTCTTTAACGTTGGTCGATCGCCTGTTCAGTTTTGGCGTCGAACAGATGAATTTTTTCGGGGTTGATTGTCAGCCAGAGTTGTTCCCCCACCTGGAGGGGATGATCGGGGGCAATGCGGGCTTGGATGGTGAGATCCGGCTCTGTCACTAAATGGGCATAGATAAAAGTATCGTTACCGAGGGCTTCAACCAAATTTACTGTGACAGGAAAAGCGTTGGACCCTTCGGTACTAGGGATAAAACTTTCTGGCCGTACCCCTAGGATCAAGGAACGACCTACGTAGGGGGCCACCAGTCCATGCCACTTTTCCGGCAGATTGAGGGCAAAGGCAGGATGTTGCAACACTGAAGCCGATGCCACTTTGAGGGTAAAAAAATTCATGGGAGGAGAGCCGATAAATTCCCCCACAAAACGGTTGGCGGGTTGATTGTACAAAGTTAAGGGGGGCGCAATTTGTTGAATTACCCCTTGGTTAAGCACCGCAATACGATCGCCCATGGTCATGGCTTCGGTTTGGTCGTGGGTAACGTAAATGGTGGTGGTGCCCAGTTGCCGCTGAATTTGCACAATCTGACTGCGGGTTTCTGCCCTTAGTTTGGCATCCAGGTTGGACAGGGGTTCATCCATCAAAAAGACTTGGGGATTTCTGGCGATCGCCCGACCGAGGGCCACCCGTTGCTTTTGGCCGCCGGATAATTGTTTGGGCAGCCGGTCTAGTAAATGGTCAATTTGCAATTGTTGGGCCACTTGGTTGACCCGTTGAGCCAGTACTTTTTCCTGGGCAGAAAGGTAGTGTAAAGATTTTGGCAAAGGTTTGGTAATGCCCCGTAAACTGTCCCCTACCCAGCGGGGGAATTTATCTTCAGTCTGATTATTTTCCCGATCCAGCATGCGCCGCAAACCAAAGGCAATGTTGTCGTAAACACTCAGGTGGGGATAGAGGGCATAGCTTTGGAACACCATGGCAATGTCCCTGGCTTTGGGCGGTAAATCATTTACCCGGCGATCGCCAATGAGAATATTACCCCCTGTAACGGTTTCCAAACCAGCAATGAGCCGCAGTAGAGTACTTTTACCACAACCGGACGGCCCCACCAGCACCATAAATTCCCCGTCGGCAATTTCCAGGTTAATGGCCTTAAGCACATTCACTGTTCCTCCGTCTTTAGCTTTGTTTTTGCCTTGGGCGGGGAAACTTTTGTAGAGATTTTCGACAATTACCTGGGCCACAGCGGAAACCGAAATCAATTTACATCAAGGCATCCTAGCATCTTCATTGGGGCTATTTTGGGGATTGGTTAACTCCCTAAAATTTGCCGCAAACTGGTTTCTAAATCTGGAGCCTGGAACTGAAAATCTGTTTTGCTAATGGCCCCCGGCAAAACTTCCTGCCCCTCCAGCACTAACTTGGCCCCTTCCCCCAGCAATAATTCCAACGCAATATCCGGTACGGGCAACCAGGAAGGACGGGCCAAAACTTTGCCCAGGGTGTGGCAAAATTCCTTCATCTTGACTGGGTTGGGCGCTGTGGCATTGTACGTTCCCCGTAAAGTTGAGTCCGTTAAAGCTTTATCAATTAAAGCAATTAAATCCCGGCGATCAATCCAAGAAAACCATTGTTCTCCACTGCCCAATGGCCCCCCAGCAAAGAGTTTGAACGGTGGCAACATTTTGGCCAACGCTCCCCCATCGGCCCCCAGCACAATGCCAATGCGAAAAACTACTAACCGAACTCCCAACTGTTCTACCTGGTGGGCGGCATTTTCCCACGCCTGACAAACTTCCGCCAGAAAATCATCTCCAGGCTTACTACTTTCCGTAAAAGTCGCCGTCTCGCTGGTGCCGTAGTAACCTATGGCTGACCCAGAAATCATTACTTGGGGTTTTCTATCCGCTTTGGCGATCGCCTCCACCAACTTTTCTGTGCCCAGCTTTCTGCTATCAAAAATCTCGGCTTTGTAAGCTTCTGTCCATCTTTCCGAAATGGGTTCCCCCGCCAAATTAATCACCGCATCCTGGCCATCAACGACCTTTTGCCAGTCCCCGCTTTTAGTGGCTTCATAGGCGATCGCCTTTAACTGGGGGAAACTACCGGGGGCAAATAACCGTTGGGCCTTAGACACACTACGCACCAGCAAAGTTAGCTCATGGCCCTGTTGATGTAGTAGAGGCACCAAAGAGCACCCCACAAAACCCGTCGCCCCAGTCAAAATAATTTTCATTAATGTACGTCTCCCACCACCAGCAGTAATGTGATTTTGACAATTGACAACCCTCCCCATCTTAGGGGGAACGGTCCTTAGTGACCAACTGGCCATGACCCTGGGGGGAGTAGGAGTAAGTTAAAATGAAAACCTGCATTGTGCTGTCAATGTTCCCCAGAGGATCTACCCAATGATTGAGATGAGAGTAGCTGGCATTGCCCTCGATGCGGTAAGTCGCAGTCCCATCGTATTGCTCAAGGATGGATCTGAACGGCGGGCATTACCCATTTATATCAGCCAAGACCAAGCTCGGTCGATTATCGGAGCCCTGGAAAATCAAAAGCCCACCCGTCCCCTCACCCATGACCTGATGGTCAATCTCCTCACCACCTGGGATGTGGACCTCAAAAAAATTATTATTCATTCCCTGCAGGATAATACCTTTTACGCTGTGCTCTGTTGTGCCCAGGGGGATCAAATTAGGGAAATTGACTGCCGCCCCAGTGATGCCATTTCCCTCGCGTTGCGGATGGACAGTCCCATTTGGGTGATGGAAGAAGTGTTGGCCGATGCTTCCATTCCCGTGGATCGAGATGCGGACGAAGAAGAAAGACAAGCTTTTCGGGATTTTCTCGACAATGTTAGCCCGGAAACCCTGATCAAACAGGCTCGCCTAAGTTCCGATAGCTTTGAGGCGGAATCCGATAGTTAGCCCCCTCAAAATCATTAAGCAATATTTAGTTCAGGTTAATAAATGGTGGTTGTAGATCTCTCAACGAAGGGCGATTGCCATGGAAACGGAAAAGAGCGAAAAAATAATTTCCCTTGGTTGATTGCTAAACTTAATTGTTGATTGAACCTTAAGCCTACTGTTACTGTGCCCATGACTGTTGTCCCCGACTACCTTGCCCACCTCAATCCTTCCCAACGGCGGGCGGTGGAGCATTTTTGTGGCCCTCTTTTGGTGGTGGCCGGGGCCGGCTCAGGGAAAACTAGGGCACTAACCTACCGCATTGCCCATCTAATTCGTCAGCATCGCATCAATCCGGAAAATATCCTGGCGGTAACCTTTACCAATAAAGCCGCCAAGGAAATGAAGGAACGTTTGGAAAAGATTTTTGCCCAAGCCTGGGCCCAACAGGAATTTAGCCAACGGTGGGAATTGTTGGGGAAATATGAACAAAAACAGTTGCTTTCCAGGGTGTACAAAACAGTTACGAAACCCCTCTGGATTGGCACTTTCCACAGTCTATGTTCTCGTATTCTCCGCTACGACATTGATAAATATCAGGACAGCAGTGGCCGCCGTTGGACAAAACAGTTTTCCATTTTTGATGAAAGTGACGTGCAAAGTTTGTTTAAGACCATTGTCACTAAGGATATGGATTTGGACGAAAAACAGTTCAATCCTAAGAGTATTCGCTACCAGGTCAGTAATGCCAAAAACCTCGGGCAATCACCGGAGACCTATCTAAGGGAAAATCCCAGTTATAAAGGTAGGGTCATTGCGGAAGTTTACCAAGCTTACCAAAATCAATTGGCCGCTAATAACGCTCTAGATTTTGATGATTTAATTCTCATCCCTACCCGTTTATTTCAACAAAATGAATCAGTTTTAGGCTACTGGCACCGAAAATTTAACCATATTTTGGTGGATGAATACCAAGACACTAATCGCATCCAATATGATTTAATTCGTCTGCTGAGCACCAATGGGGAAGAACGGCAGTCGGAGTGGGATTGGCGGGGGCGTTCCACTTTTGTGGTGGGGGATGCAGACCAATCTATTTACAGTTTCCGCATGGCAGACTTTACCATCCTGCTCAATTTCCAAGAGGATTTTGGCGATCGCCTGTTGGATGGGGAAACGACCACCATGGTCAAACTAGAGGAAAATTACCGTTCTCGGGAAAATATCCTCCAAGCGGCTAACCATTTAATTGAACATAATAGCCAACGGATTGACAAGATCCTCAAGGCTACCCGGAGTGGCGGAGATGATATTATCCTTTACCAGGCGGATGATGAAAGGGATGAGTCCCGTTTTGTGATTAATAAAATTCTGAGCTTAAGGAAAAATAACCCAGAATTAAATTTTGGTGATTTTGCTATTTTATATCGCACCAATGCCCAATCCCGGGCCTTTGAAGAACAGCTATTAAATAATAATATTCGCTACAATATTGTCGGTGGTTTTCGCTTCTACGATCGCCAGGAAATTAAAGATGCCATTGCCTATCTCCGGGTGTTAGTTAATCCGGCGGATACGGTCAGCTTGTTGCGTATCATCAATACTCCCCGGCGGGGCATCGGTAAATCCACCATTGAAGGTTTTGTTAATGCCTCTAAGGAATTGGACATTCCCCTGTGGGAAATTATTACCGACGAAACTTCGGTGAATACTCTGGCCGGGCGATCAGGTAAAAAAACCCTGCAATTTGCCCGCATGCTCCAGGAAATCCAAAGCCAAATTGGTGAGCTTTCTGCGTCGGAAGCCCTCAGCTTAGTGTTGGAAAAATCCAATTATGTGGACGACTTAAAGCAAAAAGGCACCGAAGAAGCGGATAATCGCCTGGCCAACCTGGGGGAATTGGACAATGCAGTGCGACAGTTTGAAGCAGAAAGTGAAGACCCTAGCCTAGTGGATTTTTTGGCTTCAGCATCCCTCACTTCCGACCTTGATGACCTGGAGGAATCCGGAGACGAAGTGTCCCTCATGACTCTCCACTCTGCTAAGGGCCTGGAATTTCCAGTGGTCTTCTTAGTGGGGTTGGAGCAGGGCACTTGCCCCCACGCCCGCAGTTTAAATGATCCTTTGGATCTAGAAGAGGAACGCCGTTTATGTTACGTGGGCATTACCAGAGCCCAGGAAAATCTCTTTTTGACCCATGCTCGCATGCGTTACATCTGGGGTTCTTTAGAAACCAAAATACCGTCCCAATTTCTCCAGGAATTACCACCGGATTTATTGGCCGATGGCTCAACTGGTCGTAGAACTGGTCGCAATGCTCCTGCCGCCGATCCCAAGGGACCTTCCATTGCCCAAAAACAAGCCCGAAAAAAAACTGGTTCCCAGTCCACTCAACCGGCTAAAGACCTAATCTGGAATGTTGGCGATCGGGTAATGCACAACAATTTTGGAGAAGGCACTGTGACCCACATTTTAGGCAAAGGCCATAAAGCTAATTTGGCCATCAAATTTCCCGGCATTGGTGTGAAAATTATTGACCCCAGTTTCGCCCCTCTACGCCGCCTTTGACTAACGTGAGTTCGAGATAAGAAAGAGGACTGAACAATGGGCTAAAAGCTTTATAGATCAATACATTCGGCAATGACATCAGACTCATGATTTCTGTTTTTTCATCCTCACAAGTGATTTTTTTGAAGTCCTGAAGCCCCAAATCCCCCAGTGTAGCTGGCGAAAAAGCCTCCATTGCAGTCAGAGCAATACTTCTAAGGATCGGCTTAACCCGAACTCGCGTTAACTACCAAAATTTTTCCGTTGCGAATACTAAGCCATGCTCCACTTCAAGAATCTTGAGGCCCTTGCCTTGAAGGCTTTTCGTCCGAAACTGTAACTTTTTGTTCAAATGCGCACGTTGGTCTTCTTAGAAACAGCAACCATTTCACCCTTGCCAGAAGGTAGCGGAGAGTCCAGCAATTAAGATAGGGACTGAGAAAGCGCCATCCTTCCCGATGGACTCGCCTGTGATAGAAAACCAGCGTGTAAGCAAAATCGCGAATTCTTCGTCCCCAGTAGATTTTTTGAATGCCACCGAGATCAAGGCGAATGCCATGGCGACTGTAGTTGGCATAGTTGAGAGGATTAAGGGGTGTGAGTTGCTGCTGTTGAGCTAGACTATCATAGGAGCGTCCAGGGCGAGTTTTAGGACAATCATCCGGTTCGATCCATTCACACAGCATCCAGGTGAGTCCAGCGGCATGGAACTGCGCTACGTCACGGGTGACATGCTGGGATCGCAAATATATTCCTACTGGTATCTCGGACCAAACGCCATGTTGCCAGACGAAATCCGGTTCGAAAAAGGCTTTAAATGCCCAGGAGTGCGTCTTCTCCCGGTATGTTATGTCAAGCCTAACTACCTGTCCAATCATTCCACTTCCAGCATGGCTGATGCGAAGTTCCAGAGTACCTTGCAGACTCTGAAGGTGGAGAGTTGTTTTTGGGAAGGGCTGCGGTGATCTTCCTACACTCTCTGCTAAGCGATCAAAAAAGGCAAGAAGTAGTGGTTCTGGCAAATAATCACAGAAAATACAAGGCAAATGACCGAAATACAAACGCTCATGCCCATTTTGCTGGCAAATGTTGCAGACGTAGCGGTAGAACTGCCAGGGAGAAAGAAGGGTTGTGCGTGCAAGGATATCGAGCTCGGTAGGGTCACAGGGTGAAATTAAAGGGTTAGAGGCGGAGGATTGAAAACGCTTCCAGAGGGTGAGAGTCAATGTAGTCGTTCGAGTGCAAAGACGCTGGGGTTAATATTTAACGTGAGTTCGGGTTAAGCCGATCCTTAGAAGTATTGCTCTGACTGCAATGGAGGTTTTTTCGCCAAGTACACTGGGGGATTTGGGGCTTCAGGACTTCAAAAAAATCACTTGTGAGGATGCAAAAACACAAATCACGAGTCTGATGTCATTCCCGAATGTATTGACCTGTAAAGCTTGTAGCCTATTGTCAGTCATCTTTCTTATCCCGAACTCACGTTACTTACAATACGAATAACCGAACAAAGGCGCAAGACTAGTTAAATCAGAGACTATTCTTCATAATATTCAGGCATTTTTTCCCGGCGGGTTTCCGGAATATTCACCCGGGGAGGGCTGTAGGGAGCAGGGGCCTCATCGTCGTCCCAGACATCGCCAGCCACTCCATCTTCATAATCATAATCCGGTTCTGGAGCAGAAGAACGGGAAGACGCTTCCCCCCAATTATCCACTTCATAATCATCTTCATATTCCGGCTCTGGATAACGCAGAGGGGCCACTTCCCGACGAGGGGGCGGCGCAGGGCGGGTATCTTGCCAATCGTCCTCGTTCCAACGCTCTTCCAACACGGGCTCCGGTTGACGGACTTGTACCGGTGGCCGCACGGGGATGCCACTGCCCAATTGATTTTCAGGGCGGGTAGTGGGGGGATAATACAAATCCTCTTCCATCCGTTCCCAAGAAGGACGGCCAATGCCAAGGCGTTCCAGTAATCCCACACTGAGTTGATTTAATCTTTCCTCTGCTCCTTCAAAAACGATCAAACGGTTGGGACCACTGCTCACCACCTCGTCAATGGAAAGCTCGTAGGTGCTGATAAGTTGGTCAGGAATTTGGGGTAATCCCAAGGAAGCGATGATAATGGAGGAAACTTTGCCAGTGGCGAGGTCAAACTGAAAATCCCTTACCCTACCCAGGGGTTCTCCCGTTTCAGTAACCACTTCGCTATTGACCAGAGGGGAATAGAGGTCCACTTCCACCAATTCAAAAACATCATCGTTTTCTACTAAGACCACGTCCCCGGTTTGGACAATACTGTTCAGGTAAAGATATTGGGGCATCCCGGTTAAAGACAAAAAGTTGTCCCGCAGTCCCAGGGCGACAATTTCTCGCTGATCGACATCGACTAGCACTTCTTTGACTACCCCCAGTTTTTTGCCGCTGCTGCGGGTAATAACTTCGGTGTTAATAAATTCGTTTCTAAGACGGATGTTATCAATGGTCATTGTGGTTTGGCGATCGCCGTGGTCAGAGGGGAGTTAAAACTGAGGTTGGGAGGATTGAGGTTTGATTAATTACGTTACAGAAAGCATTGGGAACGGAGTCGGGAATGGCCAGCGCAAAGTTGTTGCCAGTCAGTTTACTTTACTTCATGAAAACATTGTAGCGAATGGCTTGATTTTCTTGGGCAAAATTGCTAGGAATGCTTATTTAAGGGCAAAAAGCCATCCTAGTGACTGTGGAATGCCCCCCGTTCTGGAAAAAATGGCGCAGTTATTTCCGCTACCCTGACCCCCAAACCCCGGAGCATATCAGCCAATACCGGATCCGGTGCCAATCGCAGATAATCCAAGTTCACTTCTAGGGGCACATGGCGATTACCCAAATGATAGGCGGCCTTCAACAAAATAAGGCGATCGCCACTGGTGAGATGGAGCAGAGGTTCATCCGCTGCCAAAATAGTAATCGTTTCCCCTGTGGGAGAGCCGAGGCAATCCCCTGGACGTAAAAAACTTCCCCTGGGCAATTGAATAAATAGAGACGGAAAGCCAGGTTTATCAAAACGATAGCGGGTGCGACCCCTTTCCTCGGCGGTGAGGGGGAGGTCCCAGGTGGTGGCATCGGGTACTGTTTCTAGGCGATGATCAAAAATCACCATGGAGTATTAAATAAGAATTTGTCGGGGACTAACGGCGGAGATTAATGATTGCCCGTTGAATTTGGGTTTTCAGGTTGGCATTATTCTTGGCGGCTTCGGTGATGCGATTAAATTCTCCCGGCTTGAGTCCGCTTTCTTCAGCAATTTGTTTGGAACGATTGCAAAAATTAACGGCGATCGCCTGGGCGTTGCGGGGTAACTTGCGGATACTGTCCCGATTGGTGCAGGTAAGTTGGGGGGGAACCCGGCCAATGAGGGTTTGAATTTCCTCAAAGGCTTTTTTCCGTTCTACTTCAATGGCTAATACTGCCTTAGCATAGTGATTGATGCTCTCGGGGGAAAATTCCTGGGAATAGGCCGACCAGCGAAAGACAAGGGCTGTGGGGTGCCAACTTACCTCCGGCACCATTCCCCCAAATAAGCCGAGGAAGGCGAGAGTATTGGCAATAAAAAGTCGACTCAGAACACCGTTCAAGCCGCTTAAGGGACGTGAGCTAATAACCATGCGCCTAGTCGCTTTCGGGTGAATAGGATGACAAAATCCTAATGGTTTGCATTTTCTGTTTGAATTACTTTGCCGGGGATAAGTTCCGTGGAGGCTGTTACCCTGGGAAGGCGGGATCGTTTGGGGACGTAGATGGGAGCCAAATCCATGGAAGGAATGAACTTAAAACAAACGGCGATAGCAGACTTTCATCACGTTAGCGTTTTGCCCACGGCCCTGGTGGAAGGACTGGAGCCAAAGCCCGGTGGCTATTACCTTGATGCCACTGTGGGAGCTGGGGGCCACAGCGAAAGATTACTGAAATTAGGTATTCCCCTTGCCCTGACTATGATCGACCGAGATGTCCAGGCGATCGCCGCCGCCATGGAACGTTTGCAACCCTTAGTTGCGGATCGCAAAGACATAAGCATTAACACTTGGCAAGGTAACTTTGCTGATTTTCCCGGTCAACTCGAGCAATTTGACGGCATCATCGCAGATTTAGGAGTAAGCTCTCCCCAACTTGATCAAGGCGATCGGGGCTTTAGTTTTCGCCACACTGCTCCCTTGGATATGCGGATGGACCAAAGCCAGGATCTCACCGCCGCTGAAATTATTAACCACTGGTCCGAAAAAGATTTAGCCCGCATTTTTTATGAATACGGCGAAGAACGGCTTTCCCGACGTATTGCTCGGCAAATTGTCGAACAACGTCCCTTCCAAACCACTACCGACTTAGCAGAGGCGATCACCAAATGGGTACCAGGAAAATATCGCCATGGGCGCATCCATCCTGCCACCAGGACGTTCCAAGGTTTACGCATTGCAGTGAACGATGAATTAGGTTCCCTGGAAAAATTCATTGCCCAAGCTCCCCATTGGCTCAAAAGCGGCGGAAAGTTCGGCATTATCAGTTTTCATAGCTTGGAAGACCGCATTGTTAAGCACCGTTTTCGGGAAACGGAAAATTTACGGGTGCTGACCAAAAAGCCCATTATTGCCGGAGAAGAAGAGCAGAGGCAAAATCCCCGGGCCCGTTCCGCCAAATTACGTTGGGCCGAAAAAATCTAAGGAATTGGGGAAAGTCAAACCAAAATTGCTGATTTTTTCTGCCGGTTGTGGATTTACACGTCAGATAGTCTTAGTGGAATAATTGTTCCAATCTAAACGGTAATTTACAGGGTAGAAGGGTCAATACCCAATTCCCGCAATTTAGCAAAAGCTCGGTCTCTTTCCTGTTGAGCCTGATCCCTTTCTTCAAAAAGGGTTTCTGGATCTTTAAATGGCTCTCCGTTGGGGAAAAACAGTTTCAAGCCATCGGCAAACATTTCAAAGCGAATTCCTAGGGTTGGAGAAGTCCAGGGAAAATTGAGCAGGGTGATGGTTTTAAATTCTGCATCTGGGTGGGAACGCGCCTGACCCCAAAAGTCATAGGACTCTGGATCGTAAAAGAACATCTCTAATACTCCATACCGCCGATAAAACGTTTGCTTATGGAGCATTTCCCTGGCACTGTTACTCTCGGAAAGAATTTCAAATACTACCTGGGGAGCAATATGGTCTTCTTCCCATTGTTTGTAACTGTGTCGTTCCCCATCAGGTCTTCCCAGAACCACCATGGCATCGGGTGCCTGGCAGGGTGCGGGGGGACTGGCCACTTGTTCGGGATACCAAAGTAAATCCCCCGCTACAAAGACTGTTTTGCCCTGAAATAAATGCTTAAGATTGGTCACCAAACGGACAATCCAGTGATACTGCAGGGTATTGTCAGCCATGGGTTTACCGTCGGATTCCGGATATAGATCGGGAAAGTCGAGGGGAAGTAGGGCAGTTTGAACCATAGACTTTTACCGAATGAAATTGTACAAGCTCGTTCAACCTACTTAAGCTACTTAGAAGCGGTTTTGTTCACCTGTTGCATTAGCACTTCATAGGCCCTGGCAAATTGGGGGTCTTCCAGGGTGCCTACTTTTTCCCGATTTTGTTGCAATTCCTTCCGCTGGGCGTCGGTGAGTTCTACTTCCACATCGGGGTCGATGCCATGTTTATTGATGTCCCGACCGTTGGGGGTTAAATATTTGGCGATCGTCACTGCCATACCGGAACCATCCCCCAATTCCCGCACCGATTGTACTAATCCCTTACCAAAGGTTTTGGTGCCCACAATGACGGCCCGTTGATTATCCTGTAAGGCCCCGGAGACGATTTCACTGGCACTGGCGGAACCACCATCCACCAACACCACTAGGGGACGGTTACTCAACTGCCGCTTGTTAGCACTTTGTTGTTCCACTTCCCCTCGGCGATCGACGGTGGACACAATGCCCCCTTCATCCAACCAAATGCGAGCAATATCCACACTGGAATAAAGCAAACCACCGGGATTGGAACGCAGGTCGAAAATGTAGCCCACCACATTCTCTTTTTCCAATTTCTGCACTGCTTGGCGCATTTCCTCCGAAGCCTGGGCACTGAATTGATTTAAACGGATATAACCAACCCTGGCACCATTAATATCTTCCACTTGGGCCCGCACTGGATGAATTTCAATTAAAGTCCGGGTCAAAGGATATTCGATCGCCTGCCCTTCCCGCTCAATAGTGAGCACCACACTGGTGCCGGGCTTACCCCGAATTAACTTCACTGCGTCATCTACTTCCATGCCATCGGTGGACTTACCGTCAATCTTGGTAATTACGTCCTTAGAAAGAATGCCAGCGTTGTAGGCGGGGGTATCTTCGATGGGAGCCACCACCACAATTTTCTTCGTATCCTGGTCCTGGGTGATTTGAATACCCACCCCGGTCAATTCACCGGAAGTGTCGATACGCATTGATTGAAACTCATCGGGGGACATGAAGCGAGTGTAGGGGTCATTTAGCTTCTCCAGCATTTCCCGAATGGCGGTGTAGGCTTCTTCCTGGTTTTTGTAGTCCCGTGTTAGATAATCCTGGCGAACCGCTACCCAATCCTCACCGTTGAAAGTACCATCTACATAGGTGCGGTTGACAATCTGCCAAACTTCGTCAACCAGCTCCTTGGGATTATCCTGTAGGTAGCCCTGGGAGCGGGCCAATCGCAACCCAACCCCCGTCACCGCCACTGTTGTCAATAACAGAGCTGTAGTTCCCAAAATCAGACTGCGTTTTTGTTTCAACATGGGATTTACCGGACAGTTGGTGAAGATTAGTTAAGAAAATAAACCCTAGGGCGGTGCTTAGAGTCCTTGATTCCTAGGTTATAACATTTCAGAGATGATGGTTATTGAACTCCCATGACGGATTTAGTTGTGTCTGATTCCCTGAAAAATCGCCGGGAACAACTGATGTGGCAGAGGCGTTGGAAGCGTCTGCGCTCCTGCTGGCAATTTGTCTGTGTTTGTGGTTTGACGGGGGGCATGGTGTGGGTGATGAGCTGGCCAGAATGGTCTATCCGCTCCGATCGCCAAGTGGAGTTTTTGGGCAATAAGCTAGTCTCTAGGGAAACGTTATACGAAGATTTAGACCTGGAATATCCCCAGGCGGTTTGGCAACTTTCTACCCAGGCCTTGGGGGATGAACTGGCAAAAAATCCGGCCCTCCTGAGAGTAGAAGTCACTAGACAGTTATTTCCGGCCCAGGTAAATGTGGCCGTACAGGAACGACAACCGGTGGCGATCGCCGTGGCGGATCAGGGTCCGGGCTATTTAGACGGGGAAGGAAATTATATTCCTGCCTCCCTCTACAGCCAGGCGGTCAGAAAAACCCTGCCCCAAACCCCGCAATTTTTGGGCTACGGCCCCCAATACCGCAGTTTTTGGCAAACCCATCAAATTCTGATTCAACAGTCCCCTGTCAATATCCGGATTATTAACGGCAACAACCCCAGTAACATAAGTCTGACAACGGATTTAGGTTTAGTTTTCATAGGTTCTGACCTCTCTCGCTTCGGGCAACAAGTACAGGTTTTAGAAAAAATGCAGAATTTGCCCAGTCGGGTGCCCAAGGAACGTTTACTATTTATTGACCTCACAAATCCAGACAGTCCCAGCATTCAACTTCGTCCCCAACCCCCCAAGGAAAAAGCAGCCGTCAACAAACCCTAATATTTTTACCCTCCACTCCAGCCATTCTCCCGTGATAGAGGGAAAAAGCTCAGATTCACATTGACAAATTTGCTCAATATGCCTAGTGTAGGGACGATAGACCGCTGGGATTTGTGCTTGGGCGAGGGGATCTCTGTCGTCGTAAAAAGGCTTCAATACCCTGCTGCTTCGGAAGCGTTGCTCTCCCTGTGGTTGCTTTTGCGCCCTAAGAATTTGCTCATTTTGCTCCCCTAATACTTCCCCCCTGCAATGACGCTCAATAATGATTTACCCCTAAATAACATAGGTTTTACCGGTAGTGGTCTCAATGATGGAACGGAGGGGTTAGATGATTTATTTTCGTCCTCCATCGTTGACAATGAACCGTTGGAGGCTTTGGTAGAAACACCTACTTTTGCCAGCCCTAGTCCTAACCTAAAAAGGGATCAGATTGTGCCTAGTAACATTGCCAAAATTAAAGTGATCGGCGTTGGGGGAGGCGGTTGCAATGCTGTCAACCGTATGATTGCCAGTGGGGTGACGGGCATCGACTTTTGGGCAATTAATACCGATTCCCAGGCATTAACTAATACGAACGCCCCGGATTGTATTCAAATTGGCCAAAAACTCACCAGGGGTTTGGGGGCCGGTGGTAATCCGGCGATCGGGCAAAAAGCGGCGGAGGAATCCCGGGATGAAATTGCCCGTTCCCTTGAGGGTACGGATTTGGTCTTTATTACTGCGGGCATGGGGGGCGGCACTGGCACTGGAGCAGCTCCCATTGTGGCCGAGGTGGCCAAAGAAATGGGCTGTTTGACGGTGGGCATTGTCACCCGTCCATTTACCTTTGAAGGCCGACGACGGGCTAAGCAAGCTGAGGAAGGCATTAATGCTCTCCAATCGCGGGTCGATACCCTAATTGTGATTCCTAATAACCAACTTTTGTCGGTTATTCCCGCCGAAACTCCTCTCCAGGAAGCTTTTCGGGTAGCCGATGATATTCTGCGCCAGGGGGTACAGGGTATTTCCGACATTATCATCATCCCCGGTTTGGTGAATGTGGACTTTGCGGACGTGCGGGCGGTGATGGCCGATGCTGGCTCCGCATTAATGGGCATTGGGGTGGGTTCCGGCAAGTCCCGGGCCAAGGAGGCGGCCACGGCGGCCATTTCCTCTCCTTTGTTGGAATCTTCTATCCAGGGAGCTAAAGGAGTCGTATTTAATGTCACTGGTGGAACCGATCTGACCCTGCACGAAGTTAATGTTGCGGCTGAAATTATCTATGAAGTGGTGGATGCCGATGCCAACATCATCTTTGGAGCGGTGATTGACGATCGCCTGCAGGGAGAAATGAGAATTACCGTCATTGCCACGGGCTTCAACGGTGAAAAAGAAAAACCCCAAGCAAAAACCAGCAGCAAACCTGTGCTCAGCGGCCCCCCTGCCGGAGTGGAGACAGTGCCATCAACAACAACACCAGAAGATCCCCTAGGGGAAATTCCCATGGCCCCGGAGTTAGACATTCCTGATTTTCTCCAGAAGCGGCGTTTTCCCCGCCGTTAGGTTCCCCAGGATTACTGGTGGGAACCAAATAATTTGACCAAGAAAGTCTCTTAGGCTACACTACTAACCTCTAATTGTTGTCTCAAACTAAAGAGGTTGATCGATTTGCGCTTTTTGTTTGCTAGCCTACTAATTCCCTTGGTATTGCCTTTGCCGGTGATGGCCCAATCCGCCACTTTCTATGGCAATCAGTTTGTAGGGCGGAAGATGGCCAACGGCCAAGTCTATAACCACGGTCGCATGGTGGCAGCCCACCCCAGTCTGCCCCTAGGAACCAGAGTTAGGGTAACCAATCGCCGTACGGGGAAATCGGTCGTAGTGACGGTGAGTGACCGTTGTAACTGCTCCATCGACCTCAGCCGTTCTGCTTTCCAACAAATTGCTAACCCCCGCAAAGGCCGGGTTCCCGTAAGCATTACCCGTCTCTAGGTGCTGGGCAAACTACGTAAATAGGGGCTGAGGTGAGACCGTTCCGCAATACAGTGAAAGAGCGGTCCCCGGGAAGATAATTCCACCACGCTCAGTCCGGTGACGGGCATGGCAAAACGGTCTCGGTAACGACCTACGTCGATGCCCAGGAGGCAGCAGAGTAGGATGCGGATGGTGGCTTTGTGAGAAACCAACAACACATTGCCATCATCGAAGCGGTCTTCAATTTCCTCTAGCACCCTAGTGCCCCGGCGGGCGATGTCAATGCCCCTTTCTCCACCGGGGGGAGAGTTCCAAGCTGGATCGGTGAGCCATTGCATATAAAGGTCGTGGTCCCTTTGGTAAACTTCGTCGGGATGGAGTCCTTCCCATTCTCCATAGGCCACTTCCCTTAGGCCAGGGCGGATCTGCATTTCAATACCTAGGCGATCGCATAGGGGTTGGACTGTTTGGCGGGCCCGTTGCAAAGGGCTAACATAAACTGCTTGCCAGGGGTGTTGGGCGTAGGCTTCAGCAAATTCCTTGGCCATTAAAATTCCTTCTGGGGTCAAGCCAGGGTCATTTTCCGGGGTACCACAATAGCCTCCGGTGGCACTGTAGGCGGTTTGTGCGTGGCGCAGGAAATAAAGTTTGAGGGCCATGGCCGAGTTGAAAAGCAACAATATTAAAGATTACAGAGGAGTGAGAGCTTGGCTCTGCCTGCTCCCATTGTACATAAATACTCTGTTTTTTCGTGCCCAAGAGTTTTCCAGCCTTGCAAAAGTTGATCGGTAGCCAAAATCACCTTTGTCCCCTGGGTAAAAAGCTATAAAAAATCTTTGCGAAGCACACCTAAACTGCCCATTTTTGCGGAACTATGAGCAAGGAATTTCGAGAGCTATTAAGAAAAGTGGGTAGTGGTCCCCATACCAGCAAAAATTTGACCAGGGAAGAATCGGCCCAGGCCATGAAGTTGATGTTAACCCAGGAAGCTACCCCGGCCCAGATTGGTGCTTTTTTGATTGCCCATCGTATTAAACGTCCCACAGGAACTGAATTGGCAGGGATGCTGGATGCCTTTGAGCAATGGGGACCCAAAATTCCTGCCCTTAGCTCTGGTCAAACGGTAATTGTGCTTAGTCAACCCTACGATGGCCGAGATCGCACCTGTCCCGTGGGACCTCTCACAGCCCTGGTGCTGGCAACGGCGGGTTGTCCGGTAATTCAACATGGCGGTGATCGGATGCCCACAAAGGAAGGAATTCCCCTGGTGGAGTTGTGGGAAGGGCTAGGAGTGAATTGGCGATCGCCATCTCTGTTGGCCACACAGGATATTTTAGAAAAAACTAATGTGGGTTTTGTTTATCTGCCCAAATATTTTCCTGAAGCCCAGAAGTTGGTAATTTACCGGGAAGAAATCGGCAAACGCCCTCCCCTGGCAACCCTAGAGTTAATTTGGGTTCCCTATGCCGGTAAACACCATGTGGTGGCGGGGTTTGTCCATCCCCCCACGGAAAATATGATTGCTGAGGCTCTCAGTCTACGAGGCGTTAGTACATTCACCACAGTGAAAGGTTTGGAAGGAAGCTGTGATTTGCCCCAGGAGCGCACAGCCATCATTGGTTTGTACGATTTGACCAAGGCAGAAAACGCCCTGACCCGTTTGCGACTCCACGCCGCCGATTTTGGTCTGGGGGGGAAAAATCCGGTCTGGACTAATTTGGTTGATTATCTTGAGTTGGCCCAAGCCACTTTGAATGGGGAACAAACTCCCCTGCGGTCAGCCCTAATTTGGAACAGTGCTTTTTATCTCTGGCAACATACGGATGCTCCCAATCTAGAAACGGCGATCGCCAAAGCGGAAAAGCTCATTGACGACGGTCTGGTCAAACAACAATGGCATCGACTGCAGT
The DNA here is from genome assembly GCF_000284455.1 of Synechocystis sp. PCC 6803 substr. PCC-P. Lineage (GTDB taxonomy): Bacteria > Cyanobacteriota > Cyanobacteriia > Cyanobacteriales > Microcystaceae > Synechocystis. Next base: position 1,010,978 of record NC_017039.1, on the reverse strand, counting down.
TATATGCAAAATAAGCCAGCACCAATGCAGTAATCGCATGAAAATTAATTATTAGTTACAAACTATACAAATATTTACAAGGAAAAAATCCAGTCTAGGAATGTGATCGTCAGCAGTTGCCCTTTCTGGCCTTAGTTATTGCCTACACTATGAGTAATTTTTCCCGAAGCACCCGACGCAAGTTCATGTTTACCGCAGGGGCCGCCGCTATTGGAGGAGTGGTTCTCCATGGTTGTACTTCCCCCACCACCACATCCACCGGGACGGGTACAGGGTCCAGCACGGATCAAGCCATTAGTCCTTTAGTCGAGGGGGAGAATGCCCCGGAAGTAACCACCGCCAAATTGGGTTTTATTGCCCTAACCGATGCTGCCCCGTTGATTATTGCCAAGGAAAAGGGTTTTTACGCCAAATATGGCATGCCGGATGTGGAAGTGTTGAAGCAGGCTTCCTGGGGTACTACCAGAGATAACCTCGTATTGGGTTCCGCCAGTGGCGGTATTGATGGGGCCCATATTCTTACCCCCATGCCTTACCTCATTACCATGGGCACTGTAACCGATGGAAAACCAACCCCGATGTACATTTTGGCCCGCTTAAATGTCAATGGCCAAGGCATTCAGTTGGGCAATAATTATAAAGACTTAAAAGTGGGTACCGACGCTGCTCCCCTCAAAGAAGCCTTTGCCAAAGTAACGGATCCTAAAGTGGCCATGACTTTTCCTGGCGGCACCCACGACATGTGGATTCGCTACTGGTTAGCCGCTGGAGGCATGGAACCAGGTAAAGATTTTTCTACCATTGTGGTTCCCCCCGCCCAAATGGTGGCCAACGTTAAAGTTAACGCCATGGAATCTTTCTGTGTTGGTGAACCATGGCCTTTACAAACTGTTAACCAAGGAGTCGGCTATCAGGCATTAACCACTGGTCAACTTTGGAAGGATCATCCCGAAAAAGCGTTTGGCATGCGGGCCGATTGGGTAGATCAGAATCCCAAAGCTGCTAAAGCGTTGTTAATGGCGGTGATGGAAGCCCAGCAATGGTGTGACCAGGCAGAGAATAAGGAAGAAATGTGTCAAATTCTCTCTAAACGGGAATGGTTTAAAGTTCCCTTTGAAGATATTATTGACCGCTCCAAAGGTATTTATAACTTCGGCAATGGCCAAGAAACCTTTGAAGATCAAGAAATTATGCAGAAATATTGGGTCGATAATGCTTCCTATCCCTATAAAAGTCATGACCAATGGTTTTTAACTGAGAATATTCGCTGGGGCTATTTGCCAGCGAGTACGGACACCAAAGCCATTGTGGATAAAGTCAATCGTGAAGATCTATGGCGAGAAGCAGCCCAGGCGTTGGAGGTACCAGCAGATCAAATTCCCAGTAGTCCTTCCCGGGGAATTGAGACTTTCTTTGACGGCATAACCTTCGATCCAGAAAATCCCCAGGCCTATCTGGACAGCTTGAAAATTAAGTCTATTAAAGCTTAGTTCCCAGTGATTTGCCCCCTGGGGAAAAGTACCCCCTTGACTTTTGTAATTGCTGCAGTTCAATCAACTATTTTTGGTAAAAATTATGGCTAGTTCCACCGCTGGGCTCCGTCCCCGCCGCAAGAAAAATCCCCTCAGTTTCATTTACAGTCCCAAGGTTATTCGTCCCGCCGTGGCGATCGCCGTTTTGTTGGTGGTTTGGCAGATTCTCTGCTCCGGAGAAGGTTCTAATCTGCCCAGTCCCGTGCAGGTCTTAGAACAAACCTATCCTTTAATTCTCAATCCCTTTTTTGACAATGGTGGCACAGACAAGGGTTTAGGCATCCAAATTTTTGCCAGTTTAACCAGGGTGGCAGTGGGCTTCAGTGCGGCGGCGGTGGTGGGCATTGCCCTAGGCATCTTAATTGGTAGTAGCAAATTTATGTATGATGCCCTCGATCCAATTTTTCAGGTTCTAAGAACCATTCCTCCCTTGGCCTGGTTGCCCATTGCTCTGGCGGCTTTGCAGGAAGCAGAGCCTTCGGCCATTTTCGTTATTTTCATTACGGCAATTTGGCCCATCGTCATCAACACCACGGTGGGAGCTCAACAGGTTCCCCAGGATTATCGGAATGTTTCCCGGGTTCTAAAACTCTCCAAAAGCCAATACTTTTTCAATATTCTATTCCCGGCAGCAGTGCCCTACATTTTCACTGGCCTACGCATTGGCATTGGTCTTTCCTGGTTGGCGATCGTGGCAGCGGAAATGCTGATTGGTGGTGTGGGCATTGGCTTTTTTATCTGGGATGCCTATAACAGCTCCCTGATCAGTGAAATCATTATTGCCTTAATTTATGTGGGCATTGTCGGTTTATTGCTAGATCGTTTTATCGCTTTTCTGGAAAGTTTAGTGGTCCCAGCGGAGCAAAAGTGACCAAACATCCATAGGAAGGCCGTTTTTCCTAGCTACTAGTTCTCAATTTTTGATTTGTCACCCCCGGACTAACTATGATGCCCTTCATTGAAATTGATCATGTTGACCGTATTTTTCCCCTCCCCGACGGGGGGCGTTACATTGCCCTCAAAAACATTGAGCTGAAAATTAGTCAGGGAGAATTTATTTCCTTGATTGGTCACTCTGGCTGCGGCAAGTCTACCTTGTTGAACATGATCTCTGGGCTAGATAAGCCCACCTTTGGCGGGGTCATCATGGAGGGGAAAGAAATCACCGAGCCTGGCCCTGAAAGGATGGTGGTGTTTCAAAACTACTCCCTGTTGCCTTGGTTGACGGTGCGACAAAATATCGCCCTGGCTGTGAATCGAGTTCTGCGGGATCTGCCCAAACCAGAACAAGAAAAAATTATTGACGACAATATTGCCCTGGTGGGGTTACAACGGGCAGCCCATAAACGACCGGGGGAATTGTCCGGGGGCATGAAACAGCGGGTGGCGATCGCCAGGGCATTATCGACCCGTCCTAAGGTTTTATTATTGGATGAACCGTTTGGGGCTTTGGATGCTTTAACCCGGGGGAATCTCCAGGAACGGTTAATGGAAATTGTCCAAGAAAGTGGCGTAACCTGCATTATGGTCACCCATGATGTGGACGAAGCATTGTTACTTTCTGACCGGGTGGTGATGTTAACCACAGGGCCCGAAGCCCACATTGGGCAAATTTTGGAAGTGCCCATTCCTCGACCCCGTCACCGTTTGGAAGTGGTCAACCATCCCAGTTACTACGCCCTGCGGGGGGAAATGGTTTATTTCCTCAATCAACAAAAACGGGCTAAAAAAGTTGGGGCGGTCAGTCAGTTTGCCGAGGCCATGGGGGGCAATGGCCTGGAAAAAATCAATCTGGACTTAGGTTTTATCCCCCTCACCGATTGCGCCCCGTTAGTGGTAGCCAAAGAGAAAGGTTTCTTCCAAAAGCATGGTTTAGAGCAAGTTAACCTGGTGAAAGAACCCAGTTGGCAGGCGATCGCCGACGGCATTCGGGAAAGACGGTTAGACGGAGCCCAAATGGTAGCGGGTATGCCCCTAGCTCTAACCCTAGGCATGGGGGGGAAAACCCCTTTACCCATGGTTACGGCCATGGTGATGAGTCGCAACGGCAATGCCATTACCCTCAGCAAAAAGTTTGCTGAAGCGGGGGTTAAAACCCTCGAAGATTTACGGTTAAAGCTAGCAGAAACTCCCGATCAAGTTTCCACCCTGGGCATGGTTCACCCCGCATCTATGCAAAATCTGTTACTGCGGTATTGGCTTGCTTCTGGCAGTATTGATCCAGACCAAGATATTAATTTAATGCGCCTACCACCGCCCCAAATGGTGTCTAATTTAGAAGCTGGCAATATTGACGGTTTTTGTGTGGGGGAACCATGGAATTCCTATGCTGTTAAACAGAATTTAGGCTATGTTATTGCCACGGATTTAGACATTTGGAACGGTCATCCGGAAAAGGTTTTAGGAATGCGGGAAGAATGGGTCAATAAATATCCAGCCACCCATTTAGCCCTGGTTAAAGCTCTGTTGGAAGCCTGTGAATATTGTGACGATCGCCGTCATCGCCAAGAAATTCTAGACTATTTGGCATTGCCTCAATATGTCGGCACCTCCACGGAATATATCAGTCCAGGCTTTTTGACTGAATATGATCAAGGAAATGACGCAGAAGCGGAAATGTTGCTGGACTTCAATCAATTTTATGTCAAGCAATCTAACTATCCCTCCCGCAGTGAAGGGTTATGGATTCTGACCCAATTAGCCCGTTGGGGTTACATTGATTTTCCTAAAAACTGGGTGGAAATTATTGAACGGGTACGCCGTCCTGACCTATTTGGGGAAGCCTGTCGCCATTTAGGGTGGCCAGATTTAGAAGGTGATCACCACAATGTTTCCCTGTTTGATGGCATGGTTTTCACCCCGAATGATCCCCTTGGTTACATTAAACGTTTCACCATTCACCGGGATATTCAAGTCACAGAAATTCTCATCGACCAAATTGATCAAGTTAATCAATAGATCAGCTTTTTGTCGCCTCTTTTTAACCTTGAAATATCTATTCTTCTAAATGTCATGCAAACAATGAATGTCAATGACCCTATCCTGACCGAAGAAAAAACCGCTTTTTTAGCCATTGAAAATGTCAGTAAAGTTTATCCCACTGCCCAGGGGCCCTATACGGTTTTAGATGGGGTTAACTTAGAGGTAAAAGAAGGGGAATTTATTTGCATCATTGGCCATTCCGGTTGCGGTAAATCTACCCTCTTAAATATGGTGTCGGGCTTTAATCAACCCACCCAAGGCACGGTTAAGCTGAAAAATCAGTTAATTACTGCCCCGGGCCCTGACCGAATGATGGTTTTCCAAAATTATTGCCTACTGCCTTGGAAATCTGCCTATGATAATGTTTCCCTGGCGGTGGAATCGGTTTACCCAGATAAATCTAAAACGGAAAAAGAAGAATTGGTAGCCCATTACCTCGAAATGGTGGGTTTAACGGAAGCGGCTCAGAAAAAACCTGGGCAAATTTCCGGGGGTATGAAACAACGGGTGGCGATCGCCAGAGCCTTAGCTATTTCCCCAGAAGTGTTAATTTTAGATGAACCTTTTGGGGCTTTGGATGCCATTACTAAGGAGGAATTGCAGGAAGAGTTATTAAAAATTTGGCGGGAAAATAATCTGACCGTGTTGATGATTACCCACGACATTGACGAAGCTTTATTCCTCGCCGATCGCCTAGTGATGATGACCAATGGCCCCAGCGCCAAAATTGGTGAAATTTTAGATATTCCCTTTGACCGTCCCCGCAACCGCAGTCAAATTACCGATGATCCAAAATATTATCAACTGCGGAATTATGCCCTTGATTTTCTCTTTCACCGTTATGCCCATGACGATGATGATGACCTCAAAGAAGATAAACCCAATCCCGGTTTGCTATTCAAAAAAGTTATGGCGGGAGCCCTAGGACTAGTGGCGATCGCCTTAGTCGGGGTTGGTTTGGTGCAAACTTTTGGTTCTAAGGGTGATGGTGGCCCTACCCCCTCAGTGGAATCCATGGAAGGGTCTTGAACTATCTGGATTAGCTAAATTTTTGCCGTTGTTACCATTAATTGCCACCAATTTGTCCAACTGTCGACTTACTATTAGTTTTTAAAAAAATGTCAGTTATTAACAACTTTGATCATTCCCTCTCACCTCCTAGCAACTCGATCCATGACAGTGATAATCAGCTTTGCTACTATCGCAATAGTGGCAATAAATTACAGCAGATAATTATTGATGGCACCTGGAATAAGGAAAAACTGATTTTTCCTGGCGAACAGTTATTATTTTGGGCTAGCCCTCAGGACAAATTAACTATTAAAGTTTTTCACTGCGATCAAATATCGACCAATCGTATTAACTGTATTCATCTTTTGGTCAATTAGTGGTCAACTAATCAAATTCGCTTCAATTAACTGCCAATATTTTAATGGATTCACCAGCTATTCTTCCCACCACCAGAACCCTTTGTCCTTACTGTGGAGTTGGTTGTGGTTTGGAGGCTGTTGCTAGTCCCCAAAAGTCGGTAGTTGATGCCGGTCATGCCCATAAAATTAGAGGCGATCGCCAGCATCCTTCCAGCCAAGGCATGGTCTGCGTCAAAGGAGCTACCGTAATGGAATCCATGGATAAACAGCGATTACTTTACCCCATGTTTCGGTCAAGTTTAGATCAGCCGTGGCAACAAATTAGTTGGGAAGCAGCCCTAGAAATTGTTGTTGATAAAATTCAGCAAGTTAAACAAACTTTGGGGGTAAGTGGTTTATGTATGTACGCCTCTGGGCAAATGCAGACAGAGGATTACTACGTGGCCCAAAAATTATTTAAAGGTTGTTTGGGTACCAATAATTTTGATACCAATTCTCGTCTTTGCATGTCTTCGGCTGTGTCTGCCTATAGCCTAAGCTTTGGTTCCGATGGTCCGCCTTGCTGTTATGAAGACTTAGAAATAACCGATTGCGCTTTTTTAATTGGTACTAATACAGCGGACTGCCATCCCATTATTTTTAATCGTTTACGCAAACACCACAAACAAAATCCCCACGTTAAATTAATTGTGGTGGACCCCCGTTGTACTGCCACCGCAGAAGTTGCGGACTTACATTTAGCGATCAATCCTGGCAGTGACATTACTTTACTCCATGGCATTGCCTATTTGCTAAAAAAGTGGAATTTAATTGATCAAAAATTTATTGATAATCACACCCAAGATTTTGAGCAGTATTGTCAAGTTATTGATCATTATCCCCCGGAAAAAGTTACCCAAATTTGTGGCATTAGTTTAGAACAATTAGAAACCGCCGCTCACTATTGGGGCAATGCCAAAACAGTGCTTTCCCTTTGGTCCATGGGAATGAATCAATCTTTTCAAGGCACAGCTAAAGGTCGTTGTTTAATTAATCTCCATTTACTCACTGGTCAGATTGGGAAACCAGGCAGTGGACCTTTTTCCCTCACTGGTCAGCCCAACGCCATGGGGGGTCGGGAAGCAGGGGGATTGTCCCATCTGTTGCCTGGCTATCGTTCAATTAAAAATCCTCAACACCGCCAAGAGGTAGAACAACTTTGGCAGATTTCCCCTGGCCGTATTAATCCAGAACCAGGTTTATCAGCCTGGGAAATGTTCATGGGATTGGAAAATCAACAGGTTGGTTTCCTATGGATTGTGGCGACTAACCCTGTTGTTAGTATGCCTGATTTAGAAAGGGTTAAAAAGGCTCTGCAACAATCAACTTTTACGATTCATCAGGATGCCTATTCCCCCACTGAAACGGCAGAATACGCCCATTTGTTATTGCCAGCAGCTCAATGGAGCGAAAAAACTGGCACAATGACCAATTCAGAACGGAGAGTTACCCTTTCTCCTGCGTTTCGCTCTCCTCCTGGGGAAGCAAGACCCGACTGGGAAATTTTTGCTGAGGTAGGACGTAGATTAGGTTTTGAAAATCAATTTAATTTTGTTGATTCAGCCGCAGTACATCGGGAATATGTGCAACTAACTGCTGAAAGATTATGTGACCAATCTGGTGTCAGTTATGAAAAGTTGCAAAAGCTGGGGCCGCTGCAATGGCCCTGTCGTCAATCAGATCAAGAAAGTCAACTTTTATCAACTAAAAGACTTTACACCGACTATAAATTTTGCACAGAAAATGGTCGGGCAAACTTTTGCTTAGACCACAGTCGGGGATTAGCTGAGCCGGTCGATCCAAACTATCCTTTTGTCCTCACCAATGGTCGTCTTTATGGTCATTGGCATACCCAAACCCGCACTGGCCACATTGAGAAAATCAAAAAAATGCATCCCAAACCTATATTGGAAATGCATCCCAAGGACGCAGAAAAATTGGGTATTAAAAGTCAGGATTTAGTTGCGATTAAATCTCGACGGGGTTCTGCTCAGCTAGAAGTTCTAGTTACTAGAGCCATTGCCCCCGGTACGGTTTTTATGCCCATGCACTGGGGTTTTTTGTGGGACGATAATGCTGAAGTTAATAGTTTGACCCATGCCACTGCTTGCCCTATTTCTAAACAACCGGAATTAAAAGCCTGCGCCGTTAATATTACACCAGTTTAATCAAACAATAAGCAATTAATTGTCAGGATAAAAATCTAAGCTTAAAATTTGGTCAGGAATATATGAGTATTGTTGAGGAAATGTTTCTTCCGGCAAGTTGGTCTCTCCCATTGCTAGATCCCTGCCATTATCATAGCCATCTGAGATAGCCTCTGATAAATAGGTTTTTAAGCTAGGATTTTCCTTAATCAACTTTAAAATATCCCGTCTTTGTACTCGAATTGTTGCCAGCCAACTGCGGCTTCTTTGCTCTGATTGGTATTGTCATTTGAGGAGATGACCAAGCAAAATTGCTAGACAATTTCTTAATTCCTGACGCTGTTGTCTCCCCAAGCTCTCTATTTCCTCAATCAAATTTTCTAAATCTAGTTTATGCCATTGCTGGTTACGTAGTATTTCAGTTTGCTCTTTTGTCCAGGCATAGAAATCGCTGTGGTAAGTGCTAGGTGAAGGCATTGAATTATATCCTCGCTCAACATCCAATGTTAGCATTAAAAACTAAGTTGATTTTCCTGTAACAATAACAATGTTTTTTCAATTTGAAGCTGATTTTGTTGATTCCCTCCGCTGTATTCCCATGGTTGTGCGTTATAAACTAGACACCTGTGGCGTTAAATTAAAATTAAGTCATTGGCATCAACTGAGTTTGGAACAAAGGCAGTATTTGACTGAAGCTAGTTGTGAAACACCAACAGAAGTTAGCCAATATGGGGAAAAGCTGCAAAATTGGATAACGGAATTAACTGGCAAGCCAGCTTCCACATTATCAGTGCCGGATTTACCCGATTGGTTAAATGCCAATCAAATTCCAGCTCAAATATTAACGGAGTTAAATAATAAATTACCGTCTTTGGAATCTTCCGGCATTACGTTGACTCAATGGCAATCCCTGACTCCTTTGCAAAGATTTGCTTTAATTAAACTAAGTCGTGCTGGCCACGAAAATCGTAATTTTCTGCTGGCCATCAAAGAATTTGATCTGATGCCAAGCTGACACAAAATCTACAACTCGCTAATTTATTCTCCATCCAGTGAGTTAATCAAACTAGTCCATATCAAATTTATCTATCTACTTAAAAATTGTTTGCTCCGGTTTACGTGGATAGAATTTTAAGGCGATCGCCGTAATGATCAATGTCAACCAAGCAAGAAGACTGATAAAGTTTGCCCAGATTAAGCCGGTGAATTTGACTTGGATTTGATGTTTGCCTGGACTCAGATTAAGACTGAGTAAATTAAAATCTCGATAATTAGTAAAAAATCCTTTTACTGGTTGATTATCTACCACGACTTGTTGCATTGCAGGATAATACAAAATTGGCAGTTGCACTGTGCCAGCCTCTGCGGGCATTTCAACTGGGCAGTTAGTCACAACTCCCTTTTGGTTACACATTTCCTTAGTTGCATGGACAGGTAGAAGGGTATTTGCGGCGGAAAAATCATCAAAATATAGATGATTCATTCTGATGTAAAGAGGATTGCCGTCAGTGGTTTCTCCCTCTACGATAAATTTTAATTCAAAGGCGTTGCCAGCGAATTTAACGTCGGTGAAAGGAACTTTTACTTTTAATTCTTCCTGGGTCAAAGGAATGGAAGTTAATGGTTGTTGATCAACAAAAACTATTAAATTAGCTTGGCTTTTAATTTTATCCATGGGAACTCTACCCTGTAAAACTAGGGTGGGTTTTTCCGTTTCTGGCCAGGCAGGATAGGGAATATCAACGTCAATGGGTAGGGGGCCATTAATAAATACATCCCAGGAAAGATAGCCGGGAATCCAATCGGGATGGAGAAGTTGCAACTCGGCTTTGCCATATATTTTTTCCACCGCTGATTGGGCTTTTGTGTTAACAGGAACGGCTTTGTTGGGTAAGCGATAGAGATAGTCCAAAGCGCCAGAATAACGAAAAAGGGGATCTTGTAATAATTCTTCTACTGTCACTGTGCCTCGGGGTATGGGTAACCAAGGGCGGCTAGCAATGACAATAATTAAAATACCTAAAATTAAATGACGACTGCGTAATCTTTCTCGAAAAATTAAAATAATTGCCAGTGTGGTTAGCAGTGCCCCGGACCACATTACATGGGTTAAAAAACGAAAAGTAAATTGGGTGACCCACAACTGTCGGGGCAAAAGATTCCAAATATTAACGGGACTCCACGTAAGAAATAAGGCTAGTATAAATACGCTCAGCAAAGGAATCAGCCAGGGCTGCGATCGCCATAAACGCCTAGGTAATGATTTGCCAGCAAAAACAAAGTAAATTACCGTGCCAAAGCCAGCCAAAAGAATCCAACCGACAGCGGGATGAAAACCGTAGGTAGGGGCAATGCCCAGTTCCGTTGGTTGGTGAGGCAGAGAATTGGGGGCTAGTAAATTGGCGATCGGGGTAATATCGGTAGTGTTGAAGGGATTAATGGCTTGAATCTGACGACGAATGGCTAAACTGCCAGATTCCAGAGCCACAGGAGCTAAAAAGTAAAGCGCTAGCAACCAAGCCCAGATGTAGCTCAAACTAATGTAAGTAATCCCTTTTTGCCAATGATTAGGCTTATTTTTGACTAAGAAAATGGCACCTAATAAAGCAATAAAAATAGTTGTGTAAACGAAGGTGATAATATGGGTTAATCCCAGGGCACACCAGGCCAAAGCACCTAAAATTAAATGGCGATAATGGGGATAGTAAAAAGTTTGAATAGCATAAAATAAAACAATGGCTAAAATTCCCTGGGCGATCGCCTCGGTGAAAGCTCCCCTTGCATGGACATTATTAAGAAAATAGGGGGCGGACATATAGGTCACTCCCCCTAAAATAGCGGCAATTTGGGAACGGGTGAAGAAAAACCCAACCCGATAGATGAAAATCCCCCCCAACCATAGGGCAGACCAAAGCAAAATTTTATAGGCAGTGTAGGGATTAGTGGGAGTCAAAAATTTGTAAATTATTGCCCCGAAAAAATAGGGAAGTTGACTATAAAATTGAAATCCAGGATAACGGAAACCAAAATTTTCTAGAGGGGCCACCCGTAGGGGAAATTGTCCTTCCTCTAGGGCCATTCGCCCTTGGACAATGTAGCCGATGTGGGAAGTGTGGTCATTAATGGAGAAAATTATCTTGGTCGATGCCATAGGGGCCATCCAAGCCAAAGCAATTAGCCCTAGCAAAACATAGGTAAGAATGGCAATACGATTTTTATAGTTAAAAGTGCCAATTTTTCGCCAAATTGCCATGGTGGTAACGGGTTTAATCAAATCAAATAAATATTGACGAAACGTTACCCCAAAAAGTAATAAACTCAAGATGATTAAATTACGTCTTAAGGCTTGTAAATCAGCCGCACCAAGCTTTGGTTCTAGAATGCCCCAATAGCCCACTAATCCTAAAGCTAAGCCTGTAATAAGACAAAATAAAGCAAGAATAAAAAAGGGGTTATTTTTCCGAATAACGAGGAATTTTAAGTTTTTAAAAATGCCGACTTCCTGATAGAGCAGAAAAAATCCAATCAATAAAATAACAGCCAAACCAAAACCGATTATAGGAATTAGCATTAGATCCAAGAATGACTCAGTTAGGGGCATTTCGGGTGACCGATAACGCCACATAATATCACAGGGGATTGCATTTTTTAGCTGACCCTAGATGGGGTTGATTTTTGTGGGAGAATGTTAGCCAACCTGAGGATAAACCATCGGATTTTTTGGGAAACGCCCCTATGCAAAAATTTTTTAAACAATTACGTCGCAAGCTTTTTGGCCTAGATGAGCAGGAAGCAGCCATGCTCAGGGCGATCGCCGACACCAATGATTTGATTGCTGGTTTACAAAAATCCTTTGATCATCTCCATTTGGATTACAGCCGGGCTTTAGTGGAAATTGTTGCCCAGAGCCAACCCCAGACTACCCTAAGCTGTGAAATTAATGGGGTTCCCCTCAGAGTTCCGGTGGGAATTTTACGGGCCTATGCCCATTGCTTGGAAACGTCCCAGGAATTTAGTTTTACCTATTGCATAGAAAGCCATTGCGTTCAGTGGCTGGGGCAGCATCTACGGCCCGGGGACGTGTTTTTTGATGTGGGGGCGGCCTACGGGGTGATTAGTATTCCCTTGGCAGAAATTGTTGGTAATAACGGCCATATCTATGCCTTTGAGCCCGCTCGCCAAACCCGTCAAAGCCTTGAACAAATCGTTAAGGGCAACCACCTGGAAAATATTACAGTTCTTCCCCTGGCGATCGCCGATGAAACGGGGGAAGCGGAATTCATTGAATATAGTACTGATAACCGTTTTTCCTGGGCGGCGGACACTTCTACCTTGGCGAAAGATGTGGAGCCTAGCCTAGATAATTATGCTACCTACGCAGTGGAAATCACCACCATTGATAAATTTGCCGGGGAAAACAATCTCAGCCCCAAAGCGATCAAAATTGATATTGAAGGTTTTGAACTGTATGCTCTCCAGGGGGCCATGGAAACATTAAAAACCTGTCGCCCCTATCTTTGCATTGACATCCACGCTGATGTGAAAACCAAACAATCGGCATTGTTGGGAGTCCAACCGTTGTTAGAGGGATTGGGTTACCGTTGCAACAGCGATGGCCATACTCTGTTTGCTAGTCCTGTGTGATCCCTATTAACCAATTAATTATCATCGTGGCTTTGGCTGGACAAACTTGCAGAGGGACAACCGGCCAGATAAAATTAGCCCCAGTTCTGAGAACCATTGGCACAGGCCTCTATTAAAATCCTGAATTATGAACGTTTAGGAAAAATACAGGCGCTCTGACCCTTTCTCAGCTTATTTTTACCGAATTTTTGGCTAAATTAACGGTGTCAACCTCTTTTTCCAGTGCCTATCGTTTGGCGGTGCTAGTTCCTTGCCGTAATGAAGCTTTGACCATCACCCAGGTTGTGACTGATTTTCGCCAGCAGTTGCCCAATGCCGCCATCTACGTTTACGACAATTGTTCCACCGATGACACCGCCACCGTCGCCCAGCAAGCAGGGGCCATTGTTCGTTACGAGAAACAACCGGGTAAAGGCAATGTGATCCGCCGCATGTTTGCTGATATTGAAGCGGATATTTACATTTTGGTGGATGGGGACAATACCTATGAAGCCGAAGCGGTGGGTAGATTGATTGATCGCCTGATTAATGAGCAATTGGATATGGTGGTGGGGGCTCGGCGATCGGAGGTTAAGGACAAGGAGGCCTACCGTTTTGGCCACCGCAGTGGTAACCAACTATTAAAGGGCATTGTGGAATTACAATTTGGGGCTCGGTTGGACGATATGTTGTCGGGCTACAGAATTTTTTCCCGCCGTTTTGTTAAATGCTTCCCAGCTATTTCCAACGGATTTGAAATTGAAACGGAATTAACTATCCACACCCTAGAACTACGTCTGCCCTTTGCCGAAGAACCAGTGTTATACCAATCTCGCCCTTCTGGCTCCGAAAGTAAGTTAAACACCATTAGCGATGGCTTTCGGGTTTTGGGTACCTCCTTTTTACTGATGAAGGAAACCCGCCCATTCCTCTTTTTTGGTGTGTTCTTTGCCCTCTTTTCCGGGTCGGCGATCGCCTTAATGTTGCCGGTGGTATTTACCTATCTGGAAACGGGTCTAGTACCGAGATTTCCCACAGTCATCATTGCCGCTTCTTTAATGTCCTTGGGCTTTGTCTTTTTCACCTGCGGCCTAATTTTAGATTCCGTTGCCCGGGGAAGACGGGAGCTTAAGCGCATGGCTTATCTCAGAATTCCCAGGGTCGAAATTAAGGAGGTCTAGGAGCCAATTAAATTCCCTCGACAGTTAGCTCCTAGGAAAATATCAACCATCGCTGCCAGCCTCCTGATTTTTCAGCAACGGAAAAGCAATTACATCTCGAATACTGGGGGAATCGGTCAGCAACATCACCAGGCGATCGATGCCTATGCCCAAGCCACCAGTAGGGGGCATGCCGTATTCCAACGCTGTGAGGAAATCTTCATCAACGCTGTGGGCTTCCAAATCCCCTGCCGCTTTTTTAGCCGCCTGGGCTTCCAACCGACTCCGTTGATCAATGGGGTCTGTCAGCTCGGAAAAACTATTGGCCAATTCCCGACCGTAAACAAATAGCTCAAACCGTTCCACCAGCCCCGGTTTACTGCGATGGGGCTTAGCGAGGGGAGAAATTTCCACCGGGAAATCGATGATAAAAGTGGGTTGCATCAACGTCCCTTCCACTTTTTGCTCAAAAGCATGGTTTAACAAATGCCCAAGGGAAGGACAATCTTCCGGCACACCAATGCCCGCTTTTGTGGCCGCTTGTTTGGCCGTTTCCAGATCTGTAAATTGGCTAAAATCTATCCCTGTTTCTAACTGCACCGCTTCGTGCATGGTGATGCGTTTCCAGGGAGGGGTGAGGTCGATTTCTTCCCCTTGGTAGGTAATTTTTAGCGTGCCTAATACTGCTTGGGCGGCGGTGGTGACGAGGGCTTCGGTTAAGGCCATCATCTCGTTATAGTCCACGTAGGCTTGATAGACCTCAATGGAGGTAAATTCAGGATTATGCCTGGTGGAAACCCCTTCGTTGCGAAAAATTCGCCCCAACTCAAAAACCTTTTCAAAGCCTCCCACCACCAATCTTTTCAGATGTAATTCCGTAGCAATGCGGAGATACAGGGGCATGCCCAGGGTGTTGTGATGGGTGATAAAAGGCCGAGCTTCTGCGCCCCCGGATTCCCCCTGTAAAACTGGTGTTTCAATTTCGATAAAGCCCTGTTTATCCAAGTAACGGCGGATGGCGGCGGTAATCTGGGCCCGGCGGCGGAAAGTTTGCCTTACGGTGGGATTAACGATTAAATCCACGTAACGTTGGCGGTAGCGTTTTTCTGTGTCAGTCAAACCATGCCATTTATCCGGTAGGGGCAGTAAAGACTTAGTTAATACAGCGTAGGTTTGCACATAAACCGATAATTCGCCTTTTTCCGTGCGTTTGAGGGTGCCGGTTACCCCCAAAATATCCCCCACATCGGTGATTTTTTTCAACAAGTTAAAAGCATTTTCCAACTCCGGCATATGTTCCGTCAGCCGTTGCTTTTCCAAATAAAGTTGGATGGTGCCGCTTTCGTCCTGGAGAGTAAAAAAGGCTAATTTTCCCATCACCCGCCGTGCTAAGATTCGGCCGGCGATCGCCACTTTGAGGTCCACTTCTTCGCCGTTGCTTAGATCCCGATAGGTTTCCTGTAAATCCTGAGCTTGGTGGGTAATTTCCCAGGTGTAGGCATAGGGATTGAGGCCGAGTTGCCGCAATTGTTCCGCTTTTTCAAGCCGGGTGGCACGGATTTCTTCAAGGCTGGAGTGGGAATGGGAATCGGCCATAGTGGAGTAAACGGGAAAAATTGAAATGAAATGATATTAAATACTAATAAACTATCTACTTCATGTTGGCCCTGGTATCCTGCACCGCAATCCAAAAGAAAAGGGCTGTCAGGGGAATACTGCCCAACAAAATGGCCGTGGTGGTCGTACTGCCCAATTCCGGTTGCCCCGATGACAGTTCAAATACGCAGCCCACGGCGGCGATCGCCGACACACAGGAAAGGAGCAGAAGAATACCACTTTTAGGGGTCACAGAAAAATAGCCTCCGGAACAATGGAACGGACAACAGTTCAGTTTACCGTTAAGCGGGGGCTAGGGTTGAGCCAGGGAAGTGAAGACTTTTTTCAGATGGCCTGCTAACTAAGACTCAAGCGACGGGCTTAACCGCCTGCATAGAAAAACCTTCTTTCTTCAAAGATTCTGCTAAGGCTAAAGGATTATCCACCCGGTCCACAAACATAACCCCATTCAGATGGTCCATTTCATGTTGAATTACCCTGGCGGTTAGCTCAGCAAAAAGGCGTTTTTGGGGCCGGCCATGCTCATCTTTGTAGGTCACTTCGATCGCCCGGGGCCGGGTCACATCCATGTAAACATTGGGCACACTCAGACAACCCTCTTCCACCACACAAAGTTCTTCGCTAGTGCGGGTAATTTGGGGATTAATCATAATCAAAGGCGGTTCATCGGGCTTATCCTGTTCACAATCCACCACCAAAAGTTGTTTGTTAATACCCACCTGGGGAGCAGCCAACCCGATACCATTGGCACTGTACATAGTCTGCAACATCTCCTTGGCCAATTTGCGAATGCTGTCATCCACCTTGGCAATGCGCTTGGCCGGTTGTCGGAGCACCTTGTCCCCTAGGTAATGAAGTTCTAAAGGGGGACGATCAACTTTTTGCTTTTCAACGAGGATGGTGGCAGTCATGGACGTTCTACGGGCCTATCTCAACAATGGGGTCTTGGACTACATCTTAACAAAATCACGGCCTGGACAATTTTCGCTATGGTTTAAAAGGTTTGCTTACCGTTGCCCGTTTGACTAGTTACACATCCTATGAATTTTTTGCTCACCAATGACGATGGCATTGATGCCCCTGGTATTGAAGCTCTCTATGAAGCCCTTGGTAAAAGGGGGGTGTGGGTGGCTCCCAAAAATCAACATTCCGGCTGTGGCCATAAGGTGACCACTGACCAGGCGATCGCCGTGGAACAAAGAGGCAAAAATCGTTACGCAGTGGACGGCACTCCGGCGGACTGTACCCGGTTGGGAGTAGTTCATTTTTATCCAGAAGTGGATTGGGTTATTGCCGGCATCAATGCGGGGGGCAATATGGGCATTGATTCCTACCTATCTGGCACAGTGGCGGCGGTACGGGAGGCGGCTATCCTTGGCCATAAGGCGATCGCCATTTCCCACTGGATTAACAAACCCCGCACCATTAACTGGGCCTGGGCTTCCCATTGGGCCAATGCTGTCTTCAATACCCTTTGGCAACAGGATTTACCCCCCCAACATTTTTGGAACGTTAACTTACCCCATTGGCAAAGTGGCGACCCGGAACCGGAGGTTATTTTTTGTGAACCCAGTCGGGATCCTCTGCCCGTGGCATTCACCATAGAAGGATCGAATTTCTTTTATCGGGGGGAATATAGCCAGCGACCACGGCAACCCGGCTCCGACATTGACGTTTGTTTTTCCGGCAACATTGCCATCACTCAGTTGAGAGTTTAAGCCGATAAGATATAAGCAAAGTTGCCCATTTTAGGAAACTTAAGCAAAGCAAATGGTTATCGCCCCCCATCGCACTATTATCTACCCCGACAGCGACGGTCAACCCATGGCAGATAATACTGAACAATTCCAGTGGATTGTTTTACTCAAGGAAAATCTGGAGTGTCTTTTTGCCCAGGACGACAATGTTTTCGTAGCCGGGGACCTACTCTGGTATCCCGTGGAAGGGCATCCTGAAATCCGTGTAGCTCCCGATGCCATGGTGGCCCTAGGGCGGCCCAAGGGGAAACGCGGTTCCTACCGCCAATGGGAGGAAGACAATATTGCTCCCCAGGTGGTCTTTGAAATCCTCTCTCCCGGCAATCGTGCTAAGGAAATGATTCGCAAATTACAGTTTTATGAACGCTACGGGGTGAATGAGTATTACGTTTATGACCCCGATGACAACGAATTAACCGGACTGCAGCGGGGAGAGAACGGATTAGAGGTGATTGAGACCATAGAAGATTGGACTAGCCCCCTCCTGGGCATTCGCTTTTTCCTCACTCCCGATACCCTGCAGATTTATTATCCTGACGGACGCAAGTTTCTTACCACGGTGGAGCTTGATCGAGAAATGGTCAAAGAAAAGCAACGGGCTAACGAAGAACAACAAAGGGCCGATCGCCTAGCGGCCAAGCTGAAGGAATTAGGCGTTGATCCTGAGGAAATTTAAGTTCTTGGCCGTAACTGTTACATCCTGCAACAAAGAGATTAGCTGCCAGTGAACTTAGTCTGTCCCGTTCCCCTTGATCGTTATCCCCAGGTACTGTTAGCCCACGGCGGCGGCGGTAAGTTGAGCCAACAATTACTTAAGCAAATTTTTTTACCGGCCTTTGGCGCTTCTGAAACGGGTAGTCATGATGCGGCGGTTTTTACTGCCAACCAAAGTTCTTTAGCTTTCACCACCGACTCCTATGTGATCAATCCCCTCTTTTTTCCTGGGGGCGATATTGGTTCTTTGGCAGTCCACGGCACCGTTAATGACCTAGCCATGGCCGGCGCAACCCCTCGCTATATCAGCGTTGGTTTTATCCTCGAAGAAGGATTGCCCATGGAGACCCTCTGGCGGGTGGCCCAATCCCTAGGGCAAGCGGCCCAAAACTGTGGGGTGGAAATTCTTACCGGTGATACCAAAGTGGTGGACCGGGGTAAGGGAGACGGCATTTTCATCAACACCAGCGGCATTGGTTCCCTCGACCATCAACAAACTATCCATCCCAATCAGGTACAGGTAGGCGATCGCCTAATTTTGAGCGGTGATTTGGGACGTCATGGCATGGCCATTATGGCAGTGCGCCAAGGATTAGAATTTGAAACCACCATTGAAAGTGATTCGGCCCCGGTTCACAGAGAAGTGCAGGCATTATTGTCGGCAGGGATCCCAATCCATTGTCTGCGGGATTTAACCAGGGGGGGATTAGCCAGTGCGGTTAATGAAATTGCCCAAACTTCCGGGGTAACCATGGCTTTACGAGAAACGTTAATCCCGGTGGAGGCCGAAGTACAAGCCGCCTGTGAACTGTTGGGTTTTGACCCCCTCTATGTGGCCAATGAGGGAAGATTCCTGGCCATTGTGCCCCCGGAAGCAGAACAGAAGACCGTGGAAATTTTGCAAACTTTCCATCCCCAAGCTACGGCGATCGGTACAGTAACAGGCAAAAGTGCACAAACCTTGGGGTTAGTCAGTTTGGAAAGTTCCATTGGTGCCCCCCGGTTGCTAGACATGATCAGTGGGGAGCAATTACCCCGTATTTGTTAGGACTCCAATCCCCAAGCCCTAGACTGAAAACCATAGCCCAAAAATATCGCCTTGCCTTAGGGATATGATGGGGAAAGGCCGATCAACCCGATCGCCAGATTTTTCTTGTTCAGTTACTCTTCTCCCAACCCATGGCCATCAAACCCCAACCCCAATGGCAACGTCGCCTTGCTAGCGTCCTGCTGTGGGGCTCCACCATTTATCTGTTAGTGAACTTGCTTGCCCCGGCATTATTTCGCTCCCAACCGCCCCAGGTGCCCTACAGTCTTTTCATTGACCAGGTGGAAGGGGACAAGGTAGCCAGCGTTTACGTAGGACAAAACGAGATTCGCTATCAACTCAAACCGGAAGCAGAGGATGAGGGGAAAGAAAAAGCCGCCGAGGGGCAAATTTTAAGAACTACTCCCATTTTTGATCTGGAGTTACCCAAGCGCTTGGAGGCCAAGGGCATTGAGTTTGCGGCCGCTCCCCCAGCGAAAAATTCTTGGTTTGGCACCCTTTTGAGTTGGGTTATCCCTCCGCTGATTTTTGTTGGTATTTGGTCATTTTTCTTGAACCGCAATAATAACGGTGCTCCCGGTGGGGCTTTGGCCTTCACTAAAAGTAAAGCGAAAGTTTATGTGGAAGGGGACTCCACTAAAGTCACCTTTGACGACGTGGCCGGGGTGGAAGAAGCCAAAACGGAATTGAGCGAAGTGGTGGATTTTCTCAAATTTCCCCAACGTTACACCGCCCTGGGAGCAAAAATTCCTAAAGGCGTATTGCTAGTCGGGCCTCCCGGCACAGGCAAAACCCTACTGGCTAAAGCGGCGGCGGGGGAAGCAGGGGTGCCATTTTTCATCATTTCTGGTTCTGAATTTGTGGAGTTATTTGTGGGCGCAGGGGCCGCCAGGGTGCGGGATTTATTTGAGCAAGCCAAAAAACAAGCCCCTTGCATTGTCTTCATTGACGAATTGGATGCCATTGGTAAATCCCGGGCCAGCGGCGCTTTTATGGGTGGTAACGATGAGCGAGAACAAACCCTCAACCAACTGCTGACGGAAATGGATGGGTTCAGTGCGGCGGGGGCAACGGTGATTGTATTGGCGGCCACTAACCGCCCGGAAACCTTGGATCCAGCTTTACTGCGTCCTGGCCGTTTCGATCGCCAGGTATTGGTGGACCGGCCAGATTTGGCGGGCAGGCTGAAAATTTTAGAAATTTATGCCAAGAAAATTAAATTGGACAAAGAGGTGGAATTAAAAAATATTGCCACCCGTACCCCTGGTTTTGCCGGGGCTGACTTGGCTAACTTAGTCAACGAAGCGGCACTGCTAGCCGCTAGGAATAAGCAAGATAGCGTTACCGAAGCCGATTTCCGCGAGGCGATCGAACGGGTGGTGGCTGGCTTGGAGAAGAAAAGTCGGGTGCTGTCGGATAAGGAGAAAAAAATTGTTGCCTACCATGAAGTGGGCCACGCACTAGTGGGAGCAGTGATGCCCGGCGGTGGTCAGGTGGCGAAAATTTCCATTGTGCCCCGGGGGATGGCCGCCCTGGGTTATACCCTACAGATGCCCACAGAAGACCGCTTTTTGTTAAACGAGTCTGAGCTACGGGACCAAATTGCCACTCTGCTGGGGGGAAGGGCCGCCGAAGAAATTGTTTTTGACAGCATCACCACTGGCGCGGCCAATGATTTACAACGGGCCACGGACTTAGCAGAACAGATGGTCACCACCTATGGCATGAGTAAGGTTTTGGGCCCCCTCGCCTACGATAAAGGTCAGCAAAATAACTTTCTGGGGCAGGGCATGGGTAATCCCCGGCGCATGGTCAGTGACGACACTGCCAAAGAAATTGACCTAGAGGTCAAAGAAATCGTTGAGCAGGGCCATAACCAAGCTTTGGCAATTCTGGAGCACAATCGAGATTTACTAGAGGCGATCGCCGAAAAAATTCTTGAAAAAGAGGTCATTGAAGGGGAAGAACTACATCACCTATTGGGCCAGGTTCAAGCTCCTGGCACCCTAGTGGTATAAGGAACTTGCTTTTTTGCTCCCTTTAAAAACCTGTTTGCAAAGTTCCAGTTTGTTCCCTAAATCTCCCCGCTAAAGCTCCGGCCATGGCACGTTATCCATGGCGGCTTTTGAGTGGGAATAGAATAAGCAACTAACCTAGACAGTTCTAGCATTCCCTCTGTAATTAACGCTTCCGGACCAGGGCATATTGTTTTTATAATCTGAGTTTTTTGTGACTAATCCCTTTCTGAATTTGACCTACGAACCTGCTTTAGAATCCTTGGGCAATGAATTTTTTGACCCAGTGTCAGCAGCGACTTTTCCTGAGCATAAACTGAGATTCCGTAACGATCGCCTGTTGCCCATGTTGGGTCTGGAGCCAAGTCAGGTTAAGGATGATAATTTCGTTGAAGCTTTCGGTTTATTCCATGGGGTAAGGCCATTTTTAGCTCTGCGTTACCACGGTTACCAATTCGGTGAATATAATCCTAATTTGGGTGACGGTCGGGGTTTTCTCTACGGCCAAGTGCGGGGAGTAAACGGGGAATTATTCGATTTTGGCACCAAAGGCTCTGGCCAGACTCCCTATTCCCGGGGCGGTGATGGCCGCCTAACCCTCAAAGGTGGGGTAAGGGAAGTGTTGGCCGCTGAGGCGTTGCATCGTTTGGGGGTAAAAACTTCTCGTTGTCTGAGTTTAGTGGAAACGGGGGATTCCTTGTGGCGGGGGGATGAGCCTTCCCCTACTAGGGCGTCGGTAATGATCCGCTTTAGCCGTTCCCACATTCGTTTTGGTACTTTTGAGCGACTCCATTACCATCACCAAACGGAACAGATTGCACAACTACTGGATCACGTAATTGTAACCTACTATCCAGAGGTTTCTGGCTCCAACTCCGATGATTCAGCCCATATTGCTTTTTTCCGAGTTTTGGTGGAGCGGGTGGCCAAGTTGGTGGCCCAATGGATGGCGGCGGGATTTTGCCATGGGGTTTTAAACACGGACAATATGTCCATCACCGGGGAAAGCTTTGATTACGGCCCCTATGGTTTTGTGCCCACCTACGATTTAAATTTTATTGCCGCCTATTTTGACTATGGTGGTCGCTACCGCTTTGGTAATCAACCCGCTGTCTGTCGCTGGAATTTGGAACGCCTACAAGTATCCCTAAGTTCCGTCATTCCCAGCAAAGCGATGACAGAGGCATTGGAAGACTACGAAAAAATTTATTTAGGCTACTACATCACCTTAATAGCCCGCCGCCTTGGTATTTCCTCCACCCTTGGCGATCGCCTAGACCCGGAGTTATGGGAAAAATTAGTGGGTCAGACCCTGCAATGTTTAGCCCAAAGCCAATGGAGTTACCCGGACTTTTTTGCCCAATTGCGGCTTAATTTCAGCCCTAGTTGGCGAGACAATGCCGATTTGATTTTGGAAAATGTCGATTTACTAGGGGCAGATTGGTCAACTTGGCGATCGATATACCAACAGGTGTTAAAGCAATTGCCTCCGGAATCCTTGGCGGCAGTGCCCACTGTGCTTGAGCAAGCCAACCCCCTTACCGATCTACTCCGGCCCCGCATTGAAACCGTTTGGCAGGCGATCGCCGAAGATGATAATTGGCAACCATTTAACGATTTGGTGCAGAAACTACAAAGCGGGAATTAATTTTCTCCATGCCCTGGGTCCCTGGGGCCATAGCCTCGAACAGTTTACTCAAAACAACTCAAACTCAATTTGGGTAAACCTTCAGAGTATGATGGGAGGACGTTGTGACCCTCCAGGAGCAAAAAATGTTTGGATTAGGTTGGCCAGAAATTCTGCTGATTTTAGGGGTAGTAATCATCATTTTTGGTCCCAAGAGAATTCCAGAATTGGGGGGAGCGTTGGGCAAAACCCTGCGCGGTTTCAAAGAAGAGTTACAAACCCAAGATGTGGATAGCACTGAAGTAGTGGATGTAGAACTAGGGGAGAACGATCCTGCGGCCGGCAAAAAATAAGCAATAATGAACGTTCTCTTTCTTCACCAAAATTTTCCTGGGCAATTTAAACACCTCGCCCCTGCTTTGGTAGCCCAAGGGCATCAGGTGGTGGCCATGATCATGCAAAAAAATGCATCTCCCCAATGGCAAGGGGTAAAGTTGATCAACTATTTTCCCAATCGGGGCAGTACCCCAAACATTCACCCTTGGTTGGTGGACTTTGAAACTAAAACCATCCGGGCAGAATCCGTTTTTCATCAAGCCCGAAAGTTAAAAGCCCAAGGATTTAATCCCGACGTTGTTATTGCTAACCCTGGTTGGGGCGAAAGTTTATTTGTCAAAGATGTGTGGCCAGAAACGAAATTGGGCATTTACTGCGAATTTTTCTACCATGCGTCCGGCTATGACACCACCTTTGATCCGGAATTTGCCAACGTTGACGAAACAGAGGTCTGTCGCATTCGCTGGAAAAATATCAACCATTATCTCCATTTTGACATTGCCGACGGTGGCCTGGCGCCTACCCAATGGCAAGCGGATTCCTTTCCCGAACCTTTCCGCTCCAAGCTGACAGTTGTCCACGACGGCATTGACACCGATATTCTGCGTCCCAACGCCGATGCCAACTTAACTTTTAATAATCAAATCACCCTCAACCGCAGCGACGAGATCATTACCTTTGTCAATCGCAACCTGGAACCCTACCGGGGCTACCACAGTTTTATGCGTTCCCTGCCGGAAATTCTCACTAATCGTCCCCATGCCAAGGTTTTAATTGTGGGCGGCAATGGGGTGAGTTATGGAGCCAAGCCCCCAGGCGATCGCCCTTGGCGGGACATTTTTCTCGACGAGGTTAAACCAAAACTAACGCCAGAACAGTTAAGTCGTCTGTATTTTCTCGGCACCATTCCCTACAACTATTTCATTAATCTGCTACAAATCTCCACTGTCCACGTTTACCTCAGTTATCCCTTTGTGCTGTCCTGGAGCTTACTGGAATCCATGGCCTGTGGCTGTGCGATCGCCGCTAGTAATACAGCCCCAGTGCGGGAGGTGATCACCGATGGCGAAACGGGACGGTTAGTGGACTTCTTCGACTACTCAGCCATCGCCACAACTATCTGCCAGTTATTAGAAGACAAAGAGGAGAGACAAAGGCTAGGAATCAACGCCCGCCGCCTAGTCCAGGCTAAATATGACCTACAGACCATCTGCCTACCCCAACAATTACAGTGGCTAGAGAATCTGGTTTCTCCCCAGCATTAACGAGCGGGGAAATTGTGTTGTTTTTGTTTGTGAACTGAATAGTTCTGCGAAAAACCCCGCCAATTTTGCGAAAAGGCGGGGTCATTTCTGTTGCACTCTAGTTATTGGCAAAAATGCGGATGGCGAGACTCGAACTCGCAAGGCAAAGCCACACGCCCCTCAAACGTGCGCGTATACCAATTCCGCCACATCCGCGTTACCTGTAATAATATCACGGCGATCGCCCCAATTAAGCACCACCAGGGGACAAATTTTTTCCATAATGGAGCCTAACTTAAGTAGTAATTAGTCACCATGGCAAAAAGAAAGACTGATAAGCCCACTAACACCACTAAGTAGCTCAAGGGCCGCAGTCTCAGGGTTACTAACCAGAGTCCAATGGTCTGTAAATTAAACAAACTTCCCCATAATAAAAAAGCAACCATGGACCCTCGCCAGAGTTGTTCCCCCAGGGGTGCCAATAAATCTGGGTTACTAAAATTTCCCAGGGGTAAAATGAACGACCAACCCATCATTAGTACAGTTTGCCGTACCGGCCCCAATCCAGCCCATTGTAGTAACCACGCCTGGGGAAGGAAAAAGACAATGCCACAGGCGATCGCCGTCCCGATGACTAGCACCCCACCAAATTCCTGAAATTCCTCAATGATGTTACGACCAAAAAGATGTAACTTTTGCCGCCAGGAAAAATCTGCCACAGGATTAACTCCACTGGCAAAAACCAACCCTCCCTGCCTTGGGGACGCCTCCATCGAAGATTGGAGTATAATCAAAGCCCCTGACCGTAATAGGGGAATGTTTAACAGGGCCGTTTCCCCCTCGTCCTCTGCCTGTTGACGGGCCAGTCGATAGGTACTAAAAACTAACCCCATCACGATCGCCATCAACCAACTGCAAGAAATACAAAGAAAAATTAGACCGTACTGAGATTGACGGGAAGATAAGACCCTGACAATGGCAAAAATATTCAAGGTGGGTGCTGCCACTAAAAAACTAACAGCCAAAGGAATGGGAGCTCCCTGTAAAAGTAAACGCCTCACTAAGGGCACACTACCAAAAGCCCCCAGAGGCAGCAGAAAACCGAGGGCGCTTCCCACCAAACTACTGAGCAAACGATTGCGGGGGAAATTAGCCACCCATTTCTGCTCATCGGTCCAAATTAGGAAAGTACTAGAAATGATAATTCCCAACAGGAGCCACGGCAGAGATAGCAACAGGGCACTACCAAGTAAATCTAAAAACAGATTAAATTCAACCAAATTAATCATCCAGGGGCAAAGCAACAATCAAATTAATGCAGCCCTTGTTCCGCTCCCTCATTTTCGGGCCCATGGCCAGGGTCCACTTTGGTTAACACTTCAAACATCGGCTCGTGGATGGCAACCATCAAAGGATCTTCATCCATGGCTACGATCGCCGGGTCCAAATTAGCCTGATTCAGAGAAGGAACCAAGGGTTTACCCAGAATACTAGAGTAGGCGGCCACCACCACAGCGGCGGCAGTCACACTACCCCAGAACCAAATACCACGCCAACGATTTTCCTGCTCTAGTTTGGCAAATACCCTCTGGGCCAACACATCGGCGTCAATAGCCGGCGGCACTGGCACTTGGGGCAAAGCGTTTTGCAAACGAATCAACCCCAGATAGGTCTGCTTAAACTCTGGGTCGCTATCAATCCAGCCTTGTACCTGTTTCTTCTCTTGGGGGGTAACCTCCCCGTCAATGTAAGCACTCAACAGCTCAAATTTTTCATCAAACAATAAATCCTCATTTCCAGGTTCAGCTCCATCCCAAGGCTGCCGTGGACAATCAAAGTCAAATTTTGAATTCATAGTAAACCTCTTCGGGGGAATCTCCACCGACAAGTAATAGTGAATTAGCTGTTTGTTATTAACTCTGGCCGATTCACTCCTCACAAAGTTGGACACTCCCTAGACCAAGGGTGATGGGACTAACACCAATAATAAAAACCATTGCTGGTGGCGGAAGCTAGGATTCAATGTTTAGGGTGGGCTTAGGAAGCCAAATAGGGCTGTAAAAAAGTTTGCAACTTCGCCCGGGCCCGGGCAATGCGAGATTTAACCGTCCCGAGGGAAACCCCGGTGATTTCGGCAATTTCTTCGTAGGCTAAACCGTCAATTTCCCGCAGGATAATGGTGGTGCGGAAAGCTTCAGGTAGGTCCTTAATGGCCGAACGCAAACATTCATAAAATTCAGCAGTGGATAAAGTTTCATCGGGACTGGGGTAATCAGATTCAATGTCCCAGTCAATTTCGCCGTCATCCATGCGCCGGGGAGCGTCAAGGGAAATGGGATGACTAACCCGTTTGCGCTTGCGTAACTCGTCGTAGAAGAGGTTAGTGGCAATGCGGCTGAGCCAACCCTTAAATTTGACCGGTTCGTTTAAGCGATGGATGTTACGGTAAACCCGAATCCAAACCTCCTGGGCCAAGTCCGCCCGGTCCTGCCAGTCGGGGGCCAAGTGATAAAGAATTTTATCCACATGGGACTGGTAACGCCGGAGCAACTCATTAAAAGCGGTACTATCGGGACGGGTCTTTTGCTGACAGAGCAAAATCAGGTCAACATTGGTTAACGACTCCGGGGGCAGGGCACTTAGTTTGCCTCCGCCACTCTCGATCGCCCAGTTGGTATTGACGGCTTGATTCATGGATTTACCCAACACGGCTGACTCCTCACATAGGCTAGTTGACGTAAGGATACCGTAAGAGTTTCTAGAATCACAGGTGTTTGCTAAAAAAATTAAAACTTTTGCCTAGGCACAACGACTTTTCTCTCCACTTTCCCCGTTTTTTATCCCTAAATTTCGACAAAACTTCGACAGAACATGATCATATTGCAAAAAAAATAACACCCGGTACCAAGGGTGTCAGTGGTGCTATGGCAAGTGGTACCGTGGCTTGGCTCTGCTTACGGTAAACCAAGGCTTTAGAGAAAGTCAGCCCAACGGCTGAAGAAGTAACCCCAGATGAAAGTGGCAGCCCCAATGGCGAAGAGAGTATTGGTGAAAAAGCGACCGAATTCAGGGCTGTTGCCCAGTTGCTTATCTTCTTGCCCGGCGGTGAAAAATAAAGACCAGGCTTGGTTCCCGTTGATGGGGGCAAATTGGTTGAAGTCTTTGCGGAAGACAACGGGGGCAAATAGATCTTTGTTTTGATAAATATCAGTGTCGGCGTTCATAGTTTTACCTCTTATTTGTTCGATTTTCACGGTGCCAAGGGCAGTCCTTTGGTAGTTCATGGAGCTAGGCCCTGGTTCAGTAGATTGCTTGGTTATGCACCCAGCCAATTAGAGAGAGAGCAACCAACCCACAATGCCGTGGCCAGTAATTACTTCCATTGCCAAGAGAGAAACAAAGCCAATCATGGCAAAACGACCATTCATTTTTTCGGCGTATTCAGTCCAACCGGCTTGAACACTGCTGTCAACGTACACAGGGGGTTCAATGGCGAAGTTGTTGAGACGGTTGTCTTGGTCGAGGCGAAATCCGCGGCTAGTCATAGTGTTGATCTCCTTGATTGGGTATTTGAGGTTTTTATTTTGTAACCTTATGTAAATAAATGTAACGTATTGTTAAGATTTTTGTCAAGTCTGTTGACCAAAAGAGCTTTTTGTTGGTGGACGAATTGCTTGCCTAGGATGGGTTTGGGCACTTTGCCTAAATTCTGAGAGGGAAAATATTTTTCGTTACATTTGTGTAACATCCGCGCCAGGGAGATTACTCTGGCAAAGACGCCAGGGTCTGGGGAATGACCATTTGATGTCCTGTTCTTTTTCCCTAGTTGTCTTCCTTTCCCCAGCATTTTTGCTATAAACTGACCAGAAGTGCGTCCCATTTCGTGTGCCAGGAGTCCGTCATAGTAATGCAGGCGACCCAACCGCTGCAAACCGTTTCCCAAGCTGTCCCAAAAGAGTTTTTACAGGCGGACGGCGGCTTCAATCCCAACGTGGCCATGTTCGGGATAGCTATTCTCTTAATGCTCGCTAACGTTTTTGGCTACTGGCAATGGGGGCTGCCCCACTGGCTTTGTTTTAGTTGTTCGGTGCTGGCGCTGCACCTGTCAGGCACAGTGATCCATGATGCATCCCACAATGCGGCCCATCGGAACACCATTATTAATGCAGTGCTTGGCCACGGTAGTGCCTTAATGTTGGGCTTTGCTTTTCCCGTCTTTACCCGGGTTCATCTCCAACACCACGCCAACGTCAATGACCCTGAAAATGACCCAGACCATTTTGTTTCCACCGGCGGTCCCCTCTTCCTCATTGCCGCCCGGTTCTTCTACCATGAGATCTTTTTCTTTAAACGGCGGTTATGGCGCAAATATGAGCTACTAGAGTGGTTCTTAAGTCGGCTTGTGTTGTTCACGATCGTTTTTCTCGGCATTCATTACGGCTTTATCGGCTTTGTGATGAATTACTGGTTTGTGCCTGCTTTAATTGTTGGCATTGCCCTGGGACTGTTTTTTGATTACCTGCCCCATCGACCTTTCCAAGAACGCAACCGTTGGAAAAATGCCAGGGTTTATCCCAGCCCCATTTTAAATTGGCTCATTTTCGGGCAAAATTACCACCTGATCCACCACCTTTGGCCTTCTATTCCTTGGTATCAGTACCAAAACACCTATCACATCACCAAGCCCATTTTGGATGAGAAGGGTTGTGATCAATCCCTGGGATTACTGGAAGGGAAAAATTTCTGGAGCTTCCTCTATGATGTTTTCCTTGGTATTCGTTTTCACGGCCATAATAATTCTCAATCATCTGACAAGCCCTAGCTAGGTTGTTTGCTTTCCAGAGCTAGAGTTTGCGGTGAAAATCGGGTAAGTAATTGCCAGCCCAGATAAACCACTAGGCCCAACATGTAGGAGACCAGGGAGAACCACAGCAGATTATTGCTCTGTTGCCAGATGGCTAGCCCAAGGCAGGGTAAATAGATCCCGAAGAAGGCAAACAGCACTCCGTTCCTAAGGGGTTGGGACGCTTTAAGCCCGATGAAATAGGCTTCCAGCATAAAGGCCAGGGCGGTGCTCTCCAACAGGGGAATCAGCCAGATGGTGTATTGACGGACGCTGTCGTTGATTTCTGCATGGTTGGTTAACAGTCCGAATAGGGTTTCGGGGAAGGCGATCGCCACAGCGGCAAAGCCCAGGGCCATTAATAGGGTGGTGACGATGGCGGTGAGTAAAACCGGCAATAACAATTGATATTCCCCTTTACTCTTGAAATTACCAGTCAGGGTTTGGCTGGTCATGCCCACCCCTTGGATGGTGAATTGGCTAAGCAGGGCAATTTGTAACAGCAGACCGTTTTGGGCCAAGACTTCCGTGCCAAAGCTGGAACTGATATTAGTAAACAAAGAATAGGTGGTGATTAAAATCACAAAACGGATCAAGATGTTCCCTTTCAGAGCAATGGTGGCCCGCAACGCTCCCCAGTCCGATAATTTGGCGATCGCCGCTTTAAACTCTCCCTTCTCTTTTTCCCCTTGGGCTAGAACCACAATGGAGATCAAACCTAGGGCCAGAGCTAAATACTGACTACTGGCAGTGGCCCAACCGGCCCCCGCACTAGCCCACCCCCAACGGTTAATCATCAAATAGTCCAGACCAACGTTGGAAAAATTAGCCACCAGGGAAATGAGCAAAACTAAACCATTGCGTTCTTGTCCCAATAGCCAGCCCAAGATGACAAAATTGAGCAGCACCGCCGGAGCCCCCCAAATCCGGCCGTAAAAATAGTCCATACCCGACTGCTCCACCCCTGGAGCCCCAGTTAACAGGGCAAAACCGAATTTTTGCAAGGGATATTGCAAGGCTAAAATGCCCAAACCCAACAATAGGGCTACCAAGGCACTTCTTAGTCCCGCCACCCATACCTCCGCCTGGTCTTCTTCCCCCACAGCTTGGGCCGTGAGAGCGGTGGTGCTGGTGCGTAAAAATTTTAGGACCCGGTAGAGGTAATCAAACAAAATCGAGCCGAGGATCACCCCTGCTAAATAATCAATGTCTTCTAGATGGCCCAAAAAAGCGGTGTCCACTAACCCAGCTAAGGGCACCATCATATTGGAAAGGACAGCAATGGTGGCTAGGCGAAAAAAACGGGGTAAGAATTGATACTGGCTAGGCAGGGCAAGATTCATAAAGACTTCTAAACTGGTCAGCGGCCAAGCAAAAATGCGGTCAAAATTCACAGGGCAGATTAGACTGCTCTTCTCACATTTTGCAACAGGCAAACCGTAACAACCTTTACCAGTGGCATGGATAGGACAAGAATCTTCTATCCCATGGTCCGGTGTTTACCCTTCTTTGATTAACAAAGCCACGCTGTAGGCGGCAATGCCTTCCTCCCTTCCCGTGGGGCCCAAACGCTCGTTGGTGGTAGCTTTAATGCCAATTAAATCTGGATCAATAGTCAAAACTTTGGCTAAATTTTCCTTCATGGCCTGGATGTGGGGTTTAAGTTTGGGTTGTTCTGCCACAATCACATTATCCAGATTATTGATTCGCCAACCCCGTTCAAGGATTAATTGATGCACCTGAGCCAAAAGTTTGAGGCTATCGGCCCCCTGCCACCGGGCATCGCTGGGAGGGAAGTAGTGGCCAATGTCCCCCAAACTCAATGCCCCTAGGAGAGCATCCATTAAAGCGTGGGTCAGCACGTCGGCATCGCTGTGGCCATCCAGTCCTAAATGGTGGGCAATGGTAACTCCCCCCAAAATCAAGGGGCGATCGCCTACGAGGCGGTGGATATCGTAGCCGTTGCCGATGCGTAGAGCAGTCATAGAAATTTAGTGAGTTCAAATAATCTAAATAAATTGGGCAAGTAGAGAATAATTAGCTTACTAAGGGTTACTTGAATAACCCCCAAAAAAACCGGTTGATCCGTTAAATCTTTACCAGAGTTTAGGCTCAAAATCAGGTGGAGTCTCTGCCAACTCAAAAACTTCATCGTGGATGCTGGCCACATATAAACCCTCCCGTAACGCCTGTTGCTTTAAGTCATCTGACCAATCCACCGCCGCCAGAATGCCATACAACTTTTTATCTTTGTGTTCAGGAAAGAAGGTACGAAACTTCTGGAGCAAATTTTTTAGTTGGGTAATGGACTCTTCCCTGGGATGGCTTTTTACTTCCACCACGTAAGCGGTATTAATGTCACTGTTGGCATAGGCTAGAACGTCAATTTCTAGGTGTTGCCCTCCTTTGCTGGCCCTGACACTAGGACTAATAACTTCCATGCCAAAACGCTCCTGCAGAATGCGCTCCATGGAAGGCAAGGCCAAGCCTTCGGTAAAACTACCAAATTTTTTCCCTAACCCACCAATTTGTTTCCCCAGTTCTTTGATAAAGCGACCGTTTTCTTTGATAAGTCGATCGGTCTCTTGCATACGACGATCGGTCTCCTGCATTTGAAGATCCGTTAATTTCATACGGCGATCGGTCTCTTGCATACGGCGATCAGTTTCTTTCTGGGATTCAATCAACTCCCCCAGTAGGGCCCAAACTTCATCGGCAGTGGTGGCCATTATGTTCCTCCGTGGTATTCACTAATAGTTAACTTCTCAAAATTTTGTGAACATTGGTATTTAATACCCTAAATTAACTGAATGCCAGGATTTGCTCGTCTAGGTCAAAATCTCCTTTTTCCTCCCCTTTACCGGACGGCAGATAATCCAGTTGAAAGCTATTTTTTAAGCCTTCTACTAAACCATAATTGGGATGCCAATCTAAATGGTCTTGGGCTTTTTGAATATCGGCAAAAAAGTGTTGTTGACGCAGGGGAAAAGCTTTGCGTTTACCAAAGTCAAAATCCTTGGGGTCATAGTGGACTAATTTAACGCCCTGGGGATCAAGACCCGCCGCGGTGGCACAGGCTTGAGCTAGACCATTCATGGTGACGTATCGATCGCCGGAGATGTTATAAATCTGCCCGATCGCTGCTGGGGTAACAATGGTTTTGGCCATGGCGATCGCCAAATCTTCCACATGGCCCAGTTGGGTGATGTATTGACCATTACCGGGGATGGGAATGGCTCGACCCCTCACTAAACGGTCAAAAAACCAGGATTCGAGGGCATTGTAATTGTGGGGACCGTAAATATAGGTGGGGCGGATGGCAGTCCAGGGAATGCCGCTCTGGGCTAGATAGCGTTCCGTTTCAAATTTGCCTTTGTGGCGACTCTGGGGATCCACCGCATCGGTCTCCCGGTGGGGCATTTGGGATGATGCTTGGTAAACCCCAGCGGAACTCATGTAAACGAATTGCTGTACTCGGCCATTGTACAAGTCCACCAGGGGCTGGGTATCGCTCAACTCCCGACCGTTGTTGTCAAAAATTACGTCAAATTCTTCCTTTTCTAGTTTTTCGCGCAACTGTTCAGCGACCCGGCGATCGCCATGGATTTGGGCCACGCCATTGACGGGGTCAGGACGATTTCCCCGATTGAATAGGACCACTTCATGACCTTGGGCCACCAGCACCCGGCAGAGATGGATACCGATAAAACGGGTTCCTCCCATAATTAAAATGCGCATGGTCTACTGTCTCCCTCCAAATGGCAACTTTCCCATTATCCCCTAGGCTGTGCCTCCCCGGAATTGTGGGGTTTTCTTTAAGCAGGAAGCTAAGTTTCTGGTATGGTCATCCCCAATTTATCAGCCATGGCCTGACCTTGAGTACTAATTGCCACCGGTTGGCGATCGCCATCAAATAGTAAACTGCCCACTTTTAATTGATGTTGACTGACTTTATAAACATATTCCTCCGAACGGCGATCGACGGTGTCCGCCATGGCTTGGTAAATTTTGCTAACCCAAGGACAATTTTGCTCCGTTTGCCAGTGGCGTAATAGCTTTAACCCTGCTTCCGTGGTGGGTGCTTGGCCAAGTTCCTGTACCAGGGGATAGGGTAAACCTGCTTGTACAGCTTGGGCAGTGAGAATTTCCAAACGGCCATCGGCTAAATGGTGATGGGTGTGGAAAATGCCCCCGGCTAGTTTGATCAATTTGCCGTGGTAACCCAAGAGCAAGATTTCCTGTACCCCCACGGCCGCCGCCGCCACAAAAAGGGAGCCTAACCAATTGGCCGTTTTTACCATTTGGTCTAGGGGTACTCCCCACTGTCGAGCTAAGTCTAAACCGTTTTCTCCCAGGCAAAATACTAAGCATTGATGTTGTTGAGCCGCACTAGTCAAATGCTGTTGAAACTCTGCCAGTTGCTCCGGAGCACTGAGGGGTTGGGCAATGCCGCTGGTGCCTAACAAAGATAGACCTTCCACCACCCCAAAAGCTGCATTGGATGTGCGAGTGGCTAAGGTTCGACCAAGGGGCAAAATTAAGGAAACCATCAGAGTTTGATCTCCACTTATGTACGGCTGCAAATGGTGTCTTAATAATCGTTGGGCATAGCTGTAAATGGCGGCTTGGCCTTCCCTATCAAGCTGTTTGCCAATGCCTTCTCCCCCTTGAATAATCAGTTTTCCTTCCCCTGGGGTAAATTCCACTTCCGCCCAAACGGGGGTATGGCGAGTTAAATCCAAGTTATTGCCCGGTTCGCTGCGGGTGATGGCCAAGGCTCTGTGATGACCGAGCAAAGCCCCCTGTTCAATGGCAATTTCCGCCGTTCTAGCCGGTTCCAATAGTTCCAGCGTGACCGAATCTGGACAGTTACTAGTGAGCAAGGTTTCCACAGCGGCGATCGCCGACGCACAGGCAAACACGGGCAGGGTATAACCAGATTGGGCAGAGATAGACTGAGACAAATTTTCTCGCTACTGATTAATTACAAAAAATAGGGCGATGATCATAGAGCAATTAACTTAGTTAAGGTTAGAAACAAACTCAATTTTCTGCCCATTATTTGTCATATCTAAAAATTGTTCTAGATTTTGGCAACGACCTTCTTCCATGTAACGACGAAAAACTTTATTTAAAGCTAGATTTTCACTAAACTCTTGCCGGGCCGCTTGACGAATTGCATCGGTTAAAGTCAAAGCGCCTTCGTCTAACAGAGACAAAATAGTTAGATAGGCTTTTTCCGCAGTTTCAAAAGCATTGGCGGATTGGGTAATGGAATTGTCCCGTTTATAGTAACGATAGAGGGGCTCGGGGTGAATAGCTACTTTTTCCGTGCGACTCAATAGCTCTAAATTGAAAAGTACATCCGCCGCAAAGGGCACTTTCGTCCAGCCATCTCCCAACAATTGCCGTTGAAAAACTGGAAAAAAGGGAATGCGGGGACTAAGAATATCCGCCGCTGTGGCAAAGTTCAGTGCTTGTCGTTGGGGAAAGGGTTGCTTATACAACACCAATTCACTGTTATAAACCCCCGTGTTATCGATCGCCACGCCATATTTTTCTGCTAGGGGTACTAACTTTTCCAGACGATCGGATGCAAAGGCATCGTCCGCATCTAAGTTGGCCAGAATGTCCCCATCACAAATACTCACCGCCTTATTCCTGGCGATCGCCTCCCCACTACCAATGCCCCCGGTAAAAACTTGCTTTAGCCTGGGGTCATTAATACCCTGTTCAGCCAATAGTTGCAGGTAATCCACCTGGTCATCCACACCGATCGCTACCTGCCAATGGTCATAGGTCTGGGCCAACACACTACGAACGGTAAAAGCAATGGTGTTTTCGGCCCGGTAGGCGGGGATGATAATGCTTACTAGGGGCTGATTAACCATGGTGCAGGGAAAAAAAGATGAATAAATGTCTAAGAATCTGTTTGAAAAGTTTTATTTTGCCCCCTAAATCCCCCAATAATGGGTGACTTTTACTTAACTTCCCCCAAACTTGGGGAGCCAGGGGGGCTTTTCAAACACTCTCTAAATTTAAGGCTGTTTACAGAGAATATATAAATGTCGATGGTCCGTAAAATAGGACCACGTTCGTTGCATATTACCTGGATCAGTATTAGATTTTATATCTAAATCATTAATCCCAGTTACCAACCATCCCCTAGGCTCCTGAAAATTAGCAGCGTCCAACTAAACAATTATCACAGGTGCCACAGGGTCGCCTCGCCGCCGGAGAATTGTCACCAAAGGCAACCAAAATCGTTTGCCAACGACAACGGGAAGTGGTCAGGTATTGGGTCATCAGGCGATACTGGCTTTTCAATTCCTCCAGGGGATTGGCCTGGTAATGGCCGGGGTTAATGCGGTAGTTAAATGGATCTAACCACTCTAAATTACCCCGACGGTGGAGCCACGCCAGAGCCATTTCCAAATCGGGAAAATGGGCTTTTAGTTGCCCTAGGTTGCCCTGGGATGGAATTTGTTGACTCAAGACCTCGGCTCGTTGTAGATATTTGCTGGCTTGACTCAAAAAATACTGACGCAATTGGCGATCGCCAGAGTCCAACCAACCGGTGGGTTCACTAACTAAGGTGAGACATTCTGCCGGTTGCAAATCTCGTCCGGCCCGTCCCACTTCCTGGAGATAATCCATCAACATCAGGGGGGCTTGGTAATGTAACACCCAACGGGTATCGGGCTTGTCTATGCCCAGGCCAAAGGCATTGGTGCAAACCACCGAAGAAATTTGCCCCGTTAACCATTTTTGTTCCAACTGTCGTCGTTGGTGGGGGCCCAAACCGCCATGGTAAGCTTCGCTGTCAAAGCCCCGTTCCTGCAACCATTGGGCTAAGTTGATGGCCATGGTGCGGGTACGGACGTAAATCAAACCGCTTTCCTGGAGATGCTTGAGCAAAAAACGCCGTAATTGTTGCCGGCGGCAATATTCACTCAGCACCATTTTGACTTTCAGATGTAGTTGGGGGCGATGGGGGCTGACCTGAAAACACTCCGGCGATCGCAAATTCAATCCTTCTACGATCAAATTCTGTTGCTGGCGATCGGCTGTGGCGGTGAAGGCGGCCAGGGGAATCTGGCCCTTGTCTCTGCCTAATCCCCGACGCAGGGCTCCCAAACGGCGGTAGGCAGGACGAAAACTATCTCCCCACTGCACCAAACAATGGGCTTCATCGAGCATGATTCCTTGCAATTTGACCTGGGGTTGCCGGAGCAAATTCCAGACTGGCTCACTCAGCAGGGTTTCCGGCGAAAGGTAAAGGAGCTTTAGTTGCTGTTGCCCCAATTGGTACAACACCTGTTTTCTTTCGGGGCGACTCAATTGGCTATGGAGACAGGCGGCGGGCAGATTTTGCCTACGTAAACTTTGTACCTGGTCTTCCATGAGGGCCACCAACGGTGAAACCACCAGGGTTAATCCCTCCCCCAATAATGCCGGCAATTGAAAGCAAATAGATTTCCCTCCTCCAGTGGGTAGTACCACCAGACAATCCCGCCTGG
Organism: Synechocystis sp. PCC 6803 substr. PCC-P; assembly: GCF_000284455.1. Taxonomy (GTDB): domain Bacteria; phylum Cyanobacteriota; class Cyanobacteriia; order Cyanobacteriales; family Microcystaceae; genus Synechocystis. Next base: position 974,404 of record NC_017039.1, on the reverse strand, counting down.
CCAATAGGCAATCAATTACTTCTCCCTGGGGATAGCGAAAGTGGTCATAGCCCCAAATTCGGCGGAGAGCTTCTTCCAACGATTGGCGATCAGCCATGGCAGGCAATGGGATTGATGATTTACCGGGAGACTGCAAAGTTGGTCAAATTTTACCTAACTATGTCCAAGCTTATTGTCCCCAGTAAACCGGAAAAATTAAGCTAAAGCTTCTTCCCCCCGACGGTACAATTCCCGGGCATAATCAGTCCAGGTGCCTTGGCCCCAATAACGGAAGCAACTAGTTTCCACTAATAACAGATATAGCAGAGCGTTTTGATAATCCTCCCGTTGGGTAACGCTGGGATCTTCCGCCACTAAGCGATCGAATTTTTGGTGGAATTTGGCGCTGAGTTGGTTCATTGGTTCGAGCACATTTTCATAGCCCTGTACCCAACTGAGATCATTAGTCCAAGAAGCTCCATCCATCCCAAATTGGTGGTCCGTGGCTTTCAATTCGGCGATCGCCTTTTCCACCTGTTCATGGCTGGGGGAATCGGGATTAACCCGTTGCCAAATTTTGTGTTGTTGAATGGCTTGGATCGCGGGGAAATCGGACTCTTGCACGCCGGCCGCTTCCAGTAGTTCTAAATATTCCGTGCCATTAATGGCCACTGTGCCGGATTTACCGCCATTTTCCGCCATTTTGCGAGTCGCTTGCTCGTAGGCAGGGGGAAATTCGTTCATCATGACGCCGCCATTTTCCCCATCGGCAATTTGGGTGACACAGGCAGGAATGTGGTGATTGCCCACAGGTTGTTTACCCCGCCCTAAGGCCTCGTAATAGGGCTGCATTTGGGCCACTAACTTGGTGTCGGAACCTTGGGTTTTAATGAGAGCGACAATGCTCACCGTTTCTCCCCGGGAGTTGCGGGCCACTAAGCGGTTGGGAACATATTTTTGATCACCGGAAAGGCCACTACCATCGAGGTTTTCCACGGAATGTTCCTGCACCATCAACCAACGGTAACCGCATTCTTTTAGGGCTTTAACATACTCAAACAAAGTATCAGGATGGTTGGGTAAATGCATTTCCGGGGGCGAGAAACCTTTCACCCGTTGTAATGCTTCCAGACCAAAAATATCAGCAAAGTGTTGTTGCCACGCTAACATATGTAGCTTCAAATCGGGGATGGGGGTGGAAGGGGCCACCGCATGGCTCCACATGGTTCCCAACCATTCCACATAGGGCTGATATTGGGCATCACAGGCTAACCGTTTCAGGTCATCAAGAATGTCGTTGCGGCTCATTTGCTGGAACGCCCAGAGCAAATTGCCAGAATAGTCCAACATGATGCGGGGATTGCAACCTTCCGCCACTAAACGGGGAATAATTTCCCCCAACCGACGGTAACACCAAGCAAAGGGATCGGCGTTGTGGTTATCCCCCTCCCCAGGATGCTCAAACATGTACTGCAGATTGGAAATCAACGCCCCATCTTGCCCGGCGGGAATGGTGGGTTGGTGCATATGCAGGGCGCAGGCACAGGCCGATTGCAAATTCTCCAACTGCAAATTGGTTTGGTGTAAAAACACCGGTTTATTTTCATTAACAACGGCTAATATTTCCGCTTCTTTACCAGCAATGGGGGGCAGGTTTAATTTTGTCCGTTCGGCGATCGATACCATCCGCAGTTTCTCCCAGGGTGAGTAAGTTAATGATTGTTAAGATTCGAGGTTTTTAATTGACTAAAATCTATGGCAATCCAGGTTAATGCTAGCATTGGGGCGGTTTCGGCATTGGTTACAATTCCCTTTACCAAGTCAGCAAACGTTGAAGTTAATAGTGACTAAAGGTGATGACTGAGCAGAAATACTTGATCAGAACGATGACTGCAGCGGAGATTGCTTTGGCGGTGGATTGGGCGGCTGCGGAGGGTTGGAATCCCGGTCACCAAGATGCTGACTGTTTTTACCAAGGCGATCGCCAGGGATTTTTCGTGGGTTTATTGGACGGGGAACCAATTGCCACCATTTCGGCGGTGAAATACAACCAAGAATTTGGTTTTATCGGCTTTTACATTGTCAAACCGGAGTATCGAGGTCAGGGTTACGGCTGGCAAATTTGGCAAAGGGCTTTGGACTATTTACAAGGCTGCAATATCGGTTTGGACGGAGTTTTGGCCCAACAGGCAAATTATCAAAAATCCGGTTTTCATCTGGCTTACCGCAATATTCGTTACCAGGGTGTTACCGGCGGCCTATCGTCCCCATCCCCCCATCTGGTCCCTCTAGAAGATGCCATGGCCTGGGAAGATGTATTGGCCTATGACGATCAATGCTTTCCTGCCCCCAGGGAAGAATTTTTACGAACATGGTGTCATCAATCGGGGCACCAGGCGATCGCCTACCAAGAAGATGGGATTTTACGGGGTTATGGCGTTCTACGCCCCTGCCGAGTAGGTTACAAAATTGGCCCTCTGTTTGCTGATACTCCAGAGGTAGCGGAAATTATCTTTTTAGCTCTAAAAGCAATTCCTACAGCGGAAAATACCATTTACCTAGATGTGCCAGAACCCAACCAAGCGGCGATCACTCTAGCAACGAAATATAGCCTGCAGGTAGTTTTTGAAACTGCTCGAATGTACACTGGGCAAGCCCCCTCCATCGCCCTAGATAAAATTTACGGAGTTACATCCTTTGAGTTAGGTTAACTTTTAAGTCCGGGTAAAATCCAAGTTTTCGTAAAGGATTGTGACAAAATCCCGCAAAACTGCAAAAATTCGTGGGGAAAAGTGATCCTACTTCCACACTTTGTGCATAGAATAAGGCAGTGAAACAGCCAGTCTGCGGGGATTTCAGGGGTTTTTAATGCCAAATTTCTGTGTCTATCCGGGCTGTGGAGCCTCCCGATGACCCTGTTATGGGGAGAAAATGCCTAAAAAATGAGTCTATTCCAACAAACTCACTCTCAAGGAGATTTTTTCAGATGAATAAAGGCGAATTAGTCCATGCGGTCACGGACAAAGCGAAAGAGCAACTGGGGGAAAGCATCACTAAAAAGGAGGTAGATGCGGTAATTTCAGCCGCCATTGATTGCATCATGGAAGTGGTGGCCGAAGGGGAAAAAGTAACCCTAGTGGGCTTTGGTTCCTTTGAAGCCAGGGAACGTAAGGAACGGGAGGGCCGTAACCCCAAAACTGGGGATAAAATGCTCATTCCAGCCACTAAGGTGCCGGCTTTCTCCGCAGGCAAAATGTTCAAAGATAAAGTTGCTCCTGAGAAAAAATAATTGCCACTGACCTTTGTTTGAGCGACCCCACCACGGTGGTAATTTGGGTTGGGCAGCGCAGATGGCAGGCTGTCCAGCTTTTTCTTTACTAGATTTTTCCGCCAGTATTAATCCTTTGGGCCCCCCCGCCTCTGTCCTGGCCGCCATTGAGTCAGCTTTGCCGGCCCTGCGCCACTATCCCGACCCCCAATATATTCATCTTCGTCAGGCGATCGCCGATCATCATCAGTTGTCGATGGATTGGGTGTTGCCGGGCAACGGTTCCGCGGAATTGTTAACCCTAGCGGGGCGCACTTTTGCTAGTTTGGATTGTACCTATGTGGTGGGCCCGGCCTTTGGGGACTATGGCCGCAGTTGGCGGGGAGCCGGAGCCGAGCTTAAAACTATTCCCTGGCAGGTTGATCAACCATGGCCTTGGCGAAAATTGCGATCGCCATCGGAAATTGCCAATACTTCAGCCGTCCAGTCCTCACACCACGGTTTAATTCTCAATAATCCCCATAATCCCTCCGGCACTCTACTAGCTCGGGAGGAAATTCTTGCCCTCCTGCCCCACTATCAATGGGTGTTGTTGGACGAAGCTTTTATGGATTTTCTGCCCCCGGGAGAAGAGCAAAGTCTGGTGGGGGATTTGGAGAAACATCCCAATTTAATTATTCTCCGCTCTCTGACCAAGTTTTATCGTTTGCCCGGATTACGCTTAGGTTATGCCCTAGCCCACCCAGATCTTTTAGCTCAATGGCAAGCTTGGCGGGACCCCTGGCCTGTGAATGTGTTGGCCGAAGCGGCGGCGATCGCCAGTTTGGAAGCCGAGGAATTTCGTCAACTGGTTTGGCAATGGTTACCCCCTGCCCGTAGCGCATTGCAGCAAGATTTAGCGAGTTTACCAGGGCTATTTCCCTTGCCGAGTCAGACCAATTTTTTGCTCGTAAAAACGACCATACCTGCTCCAGAACTTCAAGAAGAACTATTAACTAAATGCCAAATTTTGATCCGAGATTGTCTTAGTTTTCCCGAATTAGGTGAGGATTTTTTCCGAGTGGCAGTGCGGACAATGGCAGATAACCAAAAATTAACCCAGGCCCTAGCTACTATTATGGCCACGGCCGCCCCTAGCTAGATACAAAAATATTTAAAAGATCGGAGTAGCTCCATCAATGGCATGCTTTCAGGTGTTCAATGCCTAGACCGATACAAGAGCAATTAGGAATAATAAAAACCTGCTTGCAGAGTAATGAAGCTATCCGGCAAAGATTATATTTACCTAACTTGGGTTCAACCGATAGTCTTCAAACGTTATTCCTTATACCTTACTCAAAAAACCCTAGGTTATTATTGGAACTGGAGGCGATTATTTTAAGGACAACTGAGCCGCCGTGCAATGTCCAAATTCCTATGGAGTCCTAGGCCGTGCAAGTGAAATTTTCGGAGCAAATTTCGTCCGCTGATGCAGAAATTATTTTAAGGTGTTTACCAGATCGGATTCAAGATGCCCTAACTGCTCGTGCCACGGAAATTGATTATCCCGTTGAAGCAATCATCGAGATGGCGATCGCCACATTAACTTAAGCCAACTAAGGGCTGTTGATGCTCAGAGAATTAAGAACAAACAGGGCATCCTGGAAGATATTTACTGGGAAGAAATTGAGAAAGCAGTATCTATTGAGCTTGATTTCAACTCAGCGTTCAAGTCTTGATAATACAAAAGAAGGTCAGGCTATACTGAAAAAAGTCCACAGCTTTTATAAAATGATGCTTCAAGAACTCGAAGCCGTATTTGACGGCACAGCTCTTCAATTGGAAGTTCCCTTAAACCTTGCCGCAGGTACGAGGGTGCGAATTGTTGTTGAAAGTGTTCTACCAAATGAAGTAAAAGCACCTAAAACGTTTCTTCAAACTGCTCAGTCTTTAAAATTACAGGGTGAACCTGATTGGTCAGAGAAAATTGATCAATATTTGTATGGGGAAACTCTTTCTGACAATGACTGAAGTTTTTTTAGATACATCTTTTGCGATCGCATTATCTTCCATCACTGATCAAAATCATGTACGGGCTATTCAGCTTGCTAATCAAATTGAGGCTAACAAAATTCGTCTAGTAACAACCCAAGGTATCTTGCTAGAGATAGGCAATGCGCTTTCTAAGCAAAGATATAGAAAAGCGGCAATCCAACTTTTAGAATCCCTGGAAACTGATCCCAGTGTTGAAGTCGTTCTATTAACTAACAGTCTATACAAATCAGCATTTAATTTGTTTAAGCAACGAGAAGACAAGGAATGGGGTTTAGTGGACTGCATATCATTCATCGTGATGCAGGATCGAGGAATCACTGATGTACTGACTGCCGATATCCATTTTCAGCAGGCAGGATTTCGGGCACTATTAAGGGATTAATCACAGCAGTCAATGGCCGCAATACCCTTATGGTGACTCAAAAATCTTTCCTACTGCTAAGCTCTTAGAGCGTGTTTGAAAAGTAGGGTGAAGAATGGAAAATGGTGAAAAGAATAAAATTTTCACCATAATTAATGATAATCCGGGAATTTTACAGCACGGACATCACTGATAGCCAGTGGCAATTGGTAGAACCTCATTTACCCAAAGCAAAAACTGGGGGAAGAAAACGGAAAACTAGTCTGCGGGAGATACTCAATGCTATTTTTTACATGTTCAGAACGGGGTGTGCCTGGCGACTTCTGCCCCATGATTTTCCTAAATGGCGAACGGTCTATGGTTATTTCCAGCAATGGCACGAAGATGGTACCTGGAAAAAATTAAACCGTATCTTCCGTGAGAAAGTTCGGCTCAAAGCTGGAAGAAATACTCACCCTAGTGCCGGTTGTTTAGATTCACAGTCACTTAAAAAGGCTGGAACTGGCCAAGAAACTGGCTATGACGGCGGAAAAAAGGTCAATGGTCGTAAACGTACAATCCTCGTGGATACCATGGGATTACTTCTCGATGTTGTCGTCCATGGTGCCCATCGCTCCGACCATCAGGGTCTGATTCTACTTGCTACCTGGTTTGCTCCCCTTTGGCAGTGCCTGCAAGTTATATGGACTGATAGCACCTTTGGCGGAAAGGATTTTATCTATTGGGTGGAGCATACTTTTGGTTGGAATTTGAATGTCGTCAGCAAAAAGCAGGGACAAAAAGGCTTTGAAGTCCTACCCCGCCGTTGGGTAGTCGAGCGCACCTTTGCTTGGTTTGGCCGCTATCGTCGTTTAAGCAAGGATTATGAATATTTACCTACTACCAGTGAGACAATGCTCTATGTTGCCATGGTTCATCTCATGCTTCAAAGGCTTGCTTAAAACTTTTCAAACACTTTCTAAGAGGAGTGAGCATATCGCACCTGCTGCATGGTCGTTAGTTATTTGACTACCTTCTGAGGACAATCGAAGTACATGAGCGTTCTTAAATGGATAAATGTTGGCAAGGTTTCTGCTGAGCGAGACGACGAGCTCGTCAATTACTTCTATGATAACGGTGTTTTGAATTCAGTACTCACAAATAAGTCATCATTTTTGGTACTGGGAAGAAAGGGAGCAGGCAAGACTGCGGTTTTCAGATATCTGAAAGAGAACCCTCATCAGTATCTTAGTGATAAAGATATACTTGTTTCTCTTTCGTTTGAGGATTACAACTGGAAAGTACATTCTCTACTAAGTAATAGTGAAACGGCCGAATCACTCGCATATAAGCACTCTTGGCGATTCGTGATTTTAGTCGAAGTTATCAAGGCTTACGCCTCTCGTTGCGCCAAGGACGGTGTTACAGTCCCTCAACCAATTGCAAAAGCCCAAACCCTGCTTGAGAAACTGTTCGATCATCCTCTGCCATCGGTTTACCAATTAATTGGGCGGAAGTTACTCGGACTTTCGAAGGTAAAGTTACCAAGAGCAGGGTTGGACCTGGAAGATGGCAGCTTTGACTCCGTGGAAGTTTCTGGCGGTGAGTTGTCTTTTGAAGAAGTTTCGGCAGACAATGACATCCGCACTGCATTAGCCCAGAACGTTAGCAATATAATTGCTTATCTGGAAGCCGCACTTGCGAAAATTCAACCTTGTGAATATCGAACAGTTATCTGCTTTGATCGGGTCGATGAGGCCTGGGATAATGTCTCTCTCGATGTATCGCGGAAAGTCCTTGCTGGCCTAGTGTCCGCATCTGACTCTCTAACAGCAAAGTATAATGGCGTGGTTCGACCTATCATTTTCCTCCGTGAGGATATCTTTTCCGTACTGCCACTGAACGACTCTAACAAACTACGTGAAGACTGTGGCGCTCTGCTTAAGTGGGATCGTGACGACCTTTTTAAGCTCTTGTTGCGTCGCCTTTCTTATTTTGCACAAAAAAACGACGTGGATGCGGTGGAGGATTTAGATGGATTATTTGACAAAAACGAGATGCGGCAGCGCTCAAAACCTTCCAACTACCTCTTGAAACGAACCATGATGCGCCCAAGAGATATGATTTGTTTCTTGAGCCGTACAATTGATGCTGTGAAGGAAAGCGTTAATGATCCTTTCGAAGAAACCCCAGCTAATTTCGATCATCTGCCCGTTGAAGCAATTTACACAGCCGAACCAGGATATTCTGAATGGCTTCGTCAGGAACTACTCGATGAATGGTTTATCCAGTACTCGCATATTGTAAAGTTACTTTCTGCAATTCAAAACCATGCATCAACTCAATTCACTCGTGCCGAATTGGAATCGCAGCTAAGGGCACTGGGGGTTGAATTTACGCAAACTGGAATTCTGGACGATCTCCGTTTTCTTTTTGACAACTCAGTGGTCGGCTTTAAGATTGGAGCGTCTACCACTTGGCGCTATCGCTGTTTTTATCCATCACAAGGGTTTATTGAATCTGACCTTTATAAAGTGCATGATGGTTTAATCCGTGCGTTGAACTTGAAAGAACCACGAGACGCATCTTGACCTAAACTGTCAAATAAAAAACCGTTGCACACGAAGTCACAGGTTTTGCGGTTTGGTGAAGTTGATCTGTCCGGTGCGACCCGGTCAACAGTGACTTTAGATTAAATAGTGAAAATATATTTAAGTTTTTCTCACATTTAAGATTGCAATACCTTCGCTAAATATTTCCCTGTGTAAGAACTTGGATGTTGCGCCACTGTTTCCGGGGTTCCTGCAACCATAATTTTTCCACCCCGATCGCCACCTTCGGGGCCCAGATCAATAATCCAATCGCTACAGCGGATTACATCCAGGTTATGTTCAATGACTAAAACAGAATTGCCTTTATCCACTAGTCTTTGCAAAACGTTGAGCAAATGGTGGACATCATAAAAAGATAGCCCGGTGGTGGGTTCATCAATTAAATACAAAGTTTTGCCCGTGGCCCGGCGAGATAACTCGGAAGCTAGTTTGACCCGTTGGGCTTCTCCCCCGGATAAAGTGGGGGCCGGTTGACCCAGTTTGATGTAACCCAAACCCACATCTACCAAGGTTTGCAGGCGATTTACTGCCCTGGGAATATTCTCAAACACTGTCAGGGCTTCCTCGGTGGTCATGGCCAACACATCGGCAATGGAATGACCTTTATACTTCACCTGCAACGTTTCCCGGTTATATCTGGCTCCTTTGCACACATCACATTGCACATACACATCGGGCAAAAAATTCATTTCAATCACGTTAACTCCCTGACCAGCGCAGGCTTCACAGCGTCCCCCTTTGACGTTGAAAGAAAATTGTCCCGGCTTATAACCCCTAGCTTTAGCTTCAATGGTTTGGGTGAAAATTTCTCGAATGGAGTCAAAAATACCTGTATAGGTGGCGGGGTTGGAGCGGGGAGTGCGGCCAATGGGGGATTGGTCAATGACAATGACTTTATCGATCGCCTGGAGGCCGGTGATTTCCCCTAAATTCTTGGGAAAAGCTACTTGGCGAGAAAGATAATGTTGCAGAGCCGGATGGAGCAATTCATTGACTAGGGTGGACTTGCCGGAACCGGATACCCCTGTAACACACACCAGTTTGCCCAGGGGAATGGTCACATCAATATTACGCAAATTATTATGGCAACAACCTTGGAGGGTTAACTTGGCTCCGTTGCCATTTCTCCGTTCCTCCGGAGTGGCGATCGCCTCCCGACCGGATAGGTAAGCCCCAGTAAGAGACCTTTGATTTTTTAGTAGAGTCTGAAAATCCCCCTGACAGACAATTTCTCCACCATGGATGCCCGCCTTCGGACCAATGTCAACAATATAATCGGCGTGGCGGATAGTATCTTCATCATGCTCCACCACAATTAACGTATTGCCCAGATCCCTTAACTTAGTCAGAGTGGCCAACAGGCGATTGTTGTCCCGTTGATGCAAACCAATGCTTGGTTCATCCAAAACGTATAAAACTCCGGTGAGACCGGAACCAATTTGGGTGGCCAGGCGAATCCGTTGGGCTTCTCCGCCAGATAGAGTCATGGCGGCCCGGTCGAGGGTCAGATAATCCAAACCTACGTCCAGGAGAAATTGCAAACGGGCTTTGATTTCCTTTAACGCCAATTCCCCAATCATGGCTTGCCGGGAAGTCAACTCTAGATTTTCAATCCGTTCCAGGGTCTGGCGGATGGGCACACTGGTTAAATTGTTAATGTTGTACTGCCCTAGTTTTACTGCTAATGCTTCTGGCTTTAACCTTTTGCCGCCACAGGTGTGACAGGGTTGATTAATAATATATTTTTCTAACTTTTGCTTAATGGCATCGGAATTGGTTTCATCATAATTTTTTTGCAGGATATTTAATGCTCCAGCAAAACGACGATAATAACCTTGTTTATTGCGGTAACGGGATTCCCCTTCAAACCAAATTTCTTCTTCTGTGCCGTATAAAATTATTTCCTTTTGCTCTTTGGTTAGCTTTTTCCAGGGAGTTTGTAACTGAAAATCAAAATGCTGTCCTAAACTGTACAGTAACGACAAGTAATAGGAATTATCTTTTTCTGACCAGGGGGCGATCGCCACATACACTGGTTTTTCGGGATCAGGAATGACCAAATCTGGGCAAAAAGACCGCACAAAGCCAATTCCATGGCAATCGGGACAAGCACCGTAGGGGGAGTTGAAAGAAAATAAGCGGGGGGAAAGTTCATCCATCACCGCCCCATGTTCTGGACAGGCAAAGTTTTCTGAAAAGATAATTTCCTTGGGTAACTCTGCATGGTAAGCCTGGCCGTTTTCTGCCGCTTTTAATGCTTCTTTGTCGTCTTTTTTACCTCCATCTAACACTGCCAGCGTTGGCTTGTCCAAAATGTCAATAATGGCGGTGCCTTCTGCTTGCTTCAAACAAGTACTGAGTGAGTCTACCAATCGTTCCTGTAAACCTTCTTTTTTGATCAGGCGATCAATAACTATTTCAATGGTGTGGGCTTGGTTCTTTTTTAATTCAATATTGTCACTTAATTCTCGCACTTCGCCGTTAATTCTTACCCGCACAAAGCCTTGGGAAACTAAGCTAGAAAGTAGTTGCACATGGGTCCCTTTTTTGCCCTTTACCACCGGAGCAAGAATTTGAAACTTAGTTCTGTCCGGTAACTCCATCACCCGATCACACATTTGGTCAATGGTTTGGGGGGCAATATTCCGTTGGCAGTGGGGACAATGGGGACTGCCAGCCCTGCCAAATAACAGACGGAGGTAGTCGTAAATTTCCGTTACCGTACCCACGGTGGAGCGGGGATTGTGGGAAGTGGATTTCTGATCGATGGAAATAGCCGGACTCAACCCTTCGATGCTGTCCACATCAGGCTTATCCAACTGCCCCAAAAACTGTCGGGCGTAAGCACTGAGGGATTCCACATAACGCCGTTGTCCCTCTGCAAAGATAGTGTCAAAAGCTAGGGAAGATTTGCCTGACCCCGACACCCCCGTAAACACAATCAGGCGATCGCGGGGCAGGTCTAGATTCACATTTTTTAGGTTATGTTGTCTAGCGCCTCGAATACGGATGCTATTTTGTTCGGGCATAGGGGGAGACAAGGCTCTTAACTTTTCTTCACGATTTTAAACTGTCTTTGCTAATCTTGGCTGGCGATCGCCATTTACTTAGAAATAGGCTTAAAACCCAGAACAGTTTACGAAATTGATACAGATTTTTTTGATCGCTTTCGATGACCGTTGCAGTCTAAAGTCGGCGCCAGCGACGGCCATCTTTATTAATTAACCATTCTGCCTCCGCTGGTTCCCAGGTTCCAGCTTCGTACAAGGGCATGGAAAGAGGATCACTGGGGGCATCCCAAGCCGACAACACCGGAGTTACTACTCGCCAAGCTTCTTCTACCTCGTCGGCTCTTGTGAACAGGGTTTGGTCTCCCAACATACAATCTAATAAAAGGCGGTGATAGGCATCCGCTGCGGCCACTCCAAAGGATGAACCATAACTAAAATCCATATCTACAGTGCGGGTACGCAGTTCTGAACCGGGCATTTTTGCCTCAAAACGCAGGGAAATGCCTTCGTTGGGCTGAATTCTTAGACTCAACACATTGGGATTAGCTTGGTGGGCCACCGATTGAAAAATTAACAGAGGTACTTGCCGGAATTGAATTGCGATTTCACTCACTTTTTTAGGCATGCGCTTACCCGTGCGTAGATAGAAGGGCACCCCCTGCCAACGCCAGTTATCCACCATCAGTTTGAGGGCCGCAAAGGTAGGAGTGGTGGAACTTGGATCTACCCCCGGTTCTTCTCGATAACCCGGCACTGGTTTGCCTCCCATCCAACCAGCTTTATATTGGCCCCGGATACCGGCATTTTCCAAATTATTAATATCCGCTAAACGGGTAGCCTGCAACACTTTAACCTTTTCGTTGCGAATGCTGTCCGCGTCAATGGCATTGGGGGGGTCCATGGCGGTGAGACAAAACAGTTGCATGAGGTGATTCTGCACCATATCTCGTAAAGCCCCGGCGGATTCGTAATAACCGGCTCGTTCTTCTACCCCTACCGTTTCTGCTACGGTAATTTGCACATGATCAACAAACTGACGGTTCCACAGTGGCTCAAAAATAGCGTTGGCAAAGCGGAACACCATCAGATTTTGCACCGTTTCTTTGCCCAGGTAATGATCGATGCGATACACCTGATTTTCTTTGCAGACACTCTGCACTACCCGGTTCAAGCTTTGGGCTGAACTCAAATCCCGACCAAAGGGCTTTTCGATCACAATGCGACTTTTAACCGGGTCACTCAGCATACCCGCTGCCCCCAATTGTTTAATACCCGGGGGAAAGAAGTTGGGGGAAACAGCTAAATAAAAGACTCGATTGCCTCTGGTGTTACGTTTTTCATCCAATTCCCCCAGGAAGTTTTTCAATTTGAGATAGCTTTCTGGGTCATCCATATTGCCAGAGCAGTAGAATAAACCCTGGGCAAACTCATTCCACAGGTCTTCACTGCCAATGCCGGTGGAAAATTCTTCGATGCCCTTACGCATCTGCTCACGAAAATGGTCGTGGCTCCAGTCCCTTCTCGCAAAACCGACCACCGTTAACTCTGGAGGCAAGCGGCGCTCTCGTTTCATTTGGTAGATGGCTGGCACCAATTTCCGTTGGGTAAGGTCCCCGGATGCACCAAAAATGGTCAAAATGAGGGGTTCTGGAGTGCGTTCTTGACGGAGTCCAGTGCGGAAGGGATTTTCGAGTAGCGTTACCATGGGGAATGCTCGTATTGTGTGGCCACTTACGCTTTAAAATAACTCACAATTCCCGAAAGTTTTCTTTTTCTGGCAAAGTTTTCAGGAAAAATTTCTTTCTCAGTTCTTACTCCAAATCCTGAAATAGGGGGGTGCTGAGGTATCTTTCCCCAAAACTGGGTTGGATCATGACAATCAATTTATCTTTATTGGCAGGTCTTTTTGCCACTTTGATGGCCGCCGCCAGAGCTGCTCCAGTGGAAATCCCCGATAATATTCCTTCTTCCCTGGCTAATCTACGACCGTAGGCGATCGCCTCTTCATCGGTCACGGCAATCACTTCGTCAATCAGGTTTACATCTAACACTTCGGGAATAAAGCCCGCCCCAATACCTTGAATTTTATGCGGCCCCGGCTTACCCCCTGATAAGACTGGGCTATTTTGGGGTTCTACGGCGATCGCCTGAAAGCTAGGTTTTTTTTCTTTTAACACAGAAGCCACCCCGGTAATAGTCCCACCAGTGCCAACCCCCGCCACGAGGAAATCAATGGCTCCATCGGTATCTTGCCAAATTTCCAATGCCGTAGTCTGTTGATGAATTTGAGGATTAGCCGGATTATCAAACTGTTGCAACATATAGGCATTTGGCAAACTCTCAGCCAATTCTTGGGCTCTTCTAATACATCCCCCCATCCCTTCACTCCCCGGGGTCAGTTCTAGTTTTGCTCCATAGGCTTTTAACATCGCCCGCCGTTCTTGGCTCATGGTTTCAGGCATCGTCAAAATTAATTGGTAACCCTTGGCTGCGGCCACCATGGCAAGGGCAATGCCCGTATTACCAGAAGTGGGCTCAATCAGCAGAGTCTTCCCTGGTTCAATTAATCCCTCTTGTTCTGCCCGGTTAATCATATTAATGCCAATGCGGTCCTTTACCGAAGCCGCTGGATTCATCCCCTCCAACTTGACTACAATCTTGGCCCCACATCCCTCCAATAGGGGAATGCGATTGAGGCGAACCAGAGGAGTACGACCAATTAGCTCTGTAATATTACTGGCAATTTTCATAGGTAAGGGCCCACCAAGAAGGGAAATCTGCCTGCATCTTACAACGAAAAACCCCACCAGAGGCGGGGTTAAAGAGTTATTAGAGTTTAACTTTCAAACAAGTGTCTTAAGAAGACGGACTCAGGCTTAGAAAGTGAAGGTACCACGGACGGTGCCGATGAAGGCGTCGGTGGCGTTGGTGGTCTGTTCAGGCTTGGAGATCCAGATCACACCAGGAGTTATAGAAAGGTTGTCGGTGAGTTGATATTTGTAGAACAATTCAACTTGCAGAGGGTTAGCAGTGGTTACAAAGGTGGTTCCCAAAGTATTGTTGGTGAAACCGGAAACATAGGGTTGAACACCAGCAAAGATGCCAAGAACGTTACCTTCTTTACCAAGGTCGGGGAAGGCAAAGCCTCCACCGTAGGTCCAGATATCACCATTGTCTTTACCAATCAAAGTAACATTGGTGTAGCTACCATAGGCACTGAAGCTCAGCCAATCGGCAATGTTCCAAGCCATTTGGACGCCATAGCTGTTGGTTTGCTTGCCACCAAAGTCATAGGGGTTGATAACGTTGCCAGATGTGCTACCGCCGCTCACATTATTGTTGTAGGTAGCTGCATCCACAGGAGGAGCACCTACACCCAAACCGTTCACAAAGTCATCATTCAACTCAGAACGGTTGAGGTTAGCCGCAGTGGTACCGACGATACCTTGAGTGCCACCTTTACCGAAGATAGCGGCATCAGGGGTGGTGTAGGCATTAACGTAGGTGAAGCCTAGGCTAACCCGGTCGAAAATGTTGGTGGTAATTTGAGCCAAGGCGCTATAGCCACCGTTAAACAAACCGTTACCACCGCTGCTGAAGTCATAATTGTTGCCAGTGGCAGGGTTAGTAACAGAACCACCACTGCTGGGGTTGTTGCCCGTGCTAGCCAAGTAACCCAAGCTCAAGGAAGTGGGGCCCAACAGATTGCTGAGGAAGCCCAACTCTAGGCTTGTACCTATACCAGTACCGCCACCAATGGAGTAGATGGGGTTCTGGGCGGTGAACTGACTCAAGGAACCTTTGCCGCCAGTGTAGTCGTCGAAATAGGGGTTCAGGGTAGGAACGAAGTCATCCCAGATACCGCCCCAAGCAGCAATGTAGTTGTTGAGACGGAAGTTTTCGCCCAGATCCAAGGGAACATAGTAAGCTAACCAGTCAACGGCTACGTTGTTGTTGTCGCCGGGGGAAAGCTGGTGCACCTGGGTAAAGGTGGGGCTTTCATAGTAGTCACCTACAATACCGATGGGGTTACCGGTCTCGGGATCAATAACATTCTGAGTAGGATAGAAGCTCTTGAAGCGATTACCGTTACCAGCGGCGAGACGAGTGACCAACAGGTCTTCACCGGAGAAGCTGGTGTTGAACTGTAAACGAACCCGGTTCTGGAATACCGCTTGGTTGTTATCGGTTTGGTTGTTGAGAGTCTTTTTGGTACCAAAAATGGCGGTGGGAGCAAATATTACTTCCCCGGTCAATTTGGTGGTGGTAGAAAACTGATGGTCTTCGAGGAAAGAGGTGCGGGCTTCGAGGTTATCAACCCGAGCACCCAAAGCAGCCAATTCTGCCTCGAATTCCTGCATGAGGCGTTTCAGTTTGTCGATGTCCTCCCGGAGAACAGCCACGTTTTCCTGAATCAAACGTTCCATAACGTTCATACAGGCGTTAAGACCAGCGGCAAATTCCCAACGGCTGAGGGCTCGATCACCACGGAAGGTACGGTCAGGGTAACCAACGATACAACCGTAGCGTTCCACCAAGCTCTTGAGCGCTTCATAGGCCCAGGCAGTGGGTTGCACATCGCGGAGTTCGCTAACGCTGGTTACTTGATCAATGGCAGAAGACTGACCTTCGGCAGTGTATTGGTCTAATTGGTCTAAAACTTGAGCATTCGTAACGTTGTCGGGAGCAGCACTAGCAGCACCAGCCACAAGGGCGGCACCGATCACAGCAGGGCTCACTAACAGGGACTTCCAAGATAGTTTAAGCATTTTTAGCTTTTCCTCACACCTAATAATGACTACGGGAACCAAGTCCTATACTCAGTAACACATTGTACACGTTTTTTTCGAAAGAGTGGGAGAAGTTGACAATTTTCTTTAGATTCATGGTAGATGCTAGGCTAAGCAAGGCCATTGGTCTGTTTTGCGGGCTAGCTCAGGGAGCCAGGACCACAATCAGTGTTGGTAAAGAAAAACCGCCTACAGCTTCTGCTCACGGAACGATGATGTTGATGGTTAATAACAGATTATAGTTGCTATTTTGGTGATGGCTAGGGGCAGGGCCAGTTTTTAGGCCGGCCATAGTTCCCGGCGTAATGATGGAGCATTTGTCTGAACTCAGTTTTGACTTTGGATTAAGTATTGTTTCACTTGAACCAATCTTTTTTTCAGGGCTGTTTGAGGATGTTGTAAAGCTTTTTCTAGGGGCATATCCGGCCCCACTAGGCTAAAAATTTTGAGCACGTTAGGTAAAACTGTCTGACTTAATTGGCATTGTCCCGCTACGATGATCGCCGGTTTATTGATTTTTTTCGCTAGCTCAAGAACACCTCCCACCACCTTACCCTGTGGGGATTGATGATCGAAGCAACCTTCTCCGGTAATCACTAGATCGCATCCAGCCATGGCCTGTTCCAACTGGGTCAATTTGGCGATCGCCGTAAAACCTGATTCTATCTTTGTCTCCAATGCCCAGGCCACGCCCCCTCCCATTCCCCCAGCGGCCCCGGCCCGAGGAAAATTGATTTCAAAGCCATCAAACTCCCGTACTACTCGGGCAAAATGACGCAAACCCTGATCCAAGCGTTGAACCATAGCTGGATCTGCCCCTTTTTGCGGAGCATAGACCTGGGCAGCCCCATTAGCACCATAAAAAGGATTGGTCACATCGCATAAAACGGTTACCTGAGGAAAAGCATTTAAGACTGGAGGAATAATTTCGGCAACTTTACCCAGGGCTTGCCCTCCCCAACCGACGGACTGACCTTGAGAATCTAAGAACTGCCAACCCAATGCCATTAGTAAACCTAAACCTGCGTCATTGGTAGCAGAGCCGCCGATCGCCAATTGAATTTGTTTTGCTCCCCGTCGGGCAGCGTGGGTGATTAATTCCCCTGTGCCGTAGCTGGTAGCAATTTCCGGATTATGTTCCCCGACGGGTACCAGAGGCAAACCGCTGGCTCGGGCCATTTCAATGACTGCTGTCTCCTCTTGGGGTAACCATAAATAACAAGCATCAACCGTTTGATCCGGTAATGGCCCCTGTACTCTCACTGTCTGCCATTGGCCGTCGAGATTGTTGGCGATCGCCTCTAGGGTTCCTTCACCGCCGTCGGCTAGGGGATGGGCAACACAGTCAAATTCCGGCGCTAAAACATCTAGAGCAATCTGGCAAACCTCACCAGCGGAAAGAGTCCCCTTAAAAGAGTCTGGTGCAATCAAAATTTGACGCATTGGGGAATTCAGTAACCCACCTTATCTCGTCTATGCCTCTCAGTTTCCCAACAAAAAAATTAACGACGATTTAAACCTTCTGCTGCTTCCCGGAAAGGCTCCACTTCAGGACTAAAATCGATGGGCAGAACTGCCACTACGTTTTCATGGGGTCGGGGAATAATCACCCAGGTTTTCACGTCTGCCCCTTCAGTTCGGTTAATGGCATCAATACCAGCAGCCATGGCAGTTTTCACTTCCTGCACATCCCCACGAATATTAAGGGTGAAGCGAGCACTCCCCGCCCGAATATAGCCCACAATGGTAATCCTACCGGCCTTAACCATGGCATCAGCAGCGGCAAGAATACCGGGAAAACCAATGGTTTCAATGGAACCGACGGCGGATTGGGCGGACATATTGTTCTCCTTGACAGTGGCGGCAAAAACTAAAGGACAGATAAATAAAACCCAAACCTTCGACTTAACGACTAGTCGGGGTGGGAATTAGCAAGAATCCCATGGTCAACTATAGGCTAAGTGGTGTACATCGGACTACGAGGGCGGGAAAGTCTACCTCAGGTGCGGAAGCGAGCGACTTTTTCTGTGTATTCCACCGGCAAAACTGCCAGTACATTTTCGGGTGGATTGGGCACAATATAGTGGCTGACAATTTCTCCCCCCATAACAGACTCATTGACCGCCGCTAGACCCATCTTCATTGACAGATTCACCTCTGATACTGGGCCCCGTATCGCCACCACAAAATTCCCCCTCTCGGCCAAGTCATAGTACACCAGGGTCACCCTACCGCCCTTGAGCATGGCATCGGCAGCGGCCAAAACGGAGGGAAAGCCAAGGGTCTGTATCACGCCAACGGCCTGGGGCATGGAAAATTCCTCTAGGGAAACGGATGGAAACAGTCAATCGGACTAAGCAAGCGAAGATTACAACTTAGCTAGCTTTTTATCCTATCAAAAACATGGCACGGGCAAATCAAGCTGCAAGGTCCTAGTGCTGTTGACCACGGTAATTAGTTGCTTGGACCAGTCTAAAAAACCATAAATAGCCTTCGCCTTTGTGCCCTAATCGACATCCACCCTTGTCCCCTGACTAAAATCTCCGCTATGGTGGCCAGCCAGTGTGTCAAAATACTAGATTGTTGTGCCCCGATCGCCCTTGCTTGGTTTGCCTACACCGGACCAACAAGGAGAGATGCGGCGGCGGTCTAAATTGTTATTAAAAACTAAGTTTTCCCCCAGAAATCATGGCTGAGACCCTACTGTTTGCCGCCCTACGCCAAGCCCTTGACGAAGAAATGGGACGGGATGTCAACGTCCTTGTGCTGGGAGAAGATGTGGGACTCTATGGCGGTTCCTATAAGGTAACCAAGGATTTGTACGAGAAGTATGGCGAAATGCGGGTGCTGGATACGCCCATCGCCGAAAACAGTTTTACCGGCATGGCGGTGGGGGCGGCCATGACAGGATTGCGCCCAGTCATTGAAGGCATGAATATGGGTTTTCTTCTGCTGGCGTTTAACCAAATTGCCAATAATGCGGGGATGTTGCGCTATACCTCCGGCGGCAATTACCAAATTCCCATGGTTATCCGTGGTCCTGGGGGCGTAGGTCGGCAATTAGGGGCAGAACATTCCCAACGGTTGGAGGCCTATTTCCATGCGGTGCCGGGGTTAAAAATTGTGGCTTGCTCCACCCCCTATAACGCCAAGGGATTGCTCAAAGCAGCCATTCGGGATAATAACCCAGTGTTATTTTTTGAGCACGTACTTTTGTACAACTTGAAAGAAAACTTACCCGACTACGAATATATTGTGCCTCTGGATAAAGCCGAAGTGGTGCGCCCCGGTAAGGATGTCACTATTTTGACCTATTCCCGCATGCGTCACCATTGTTTACAGGCACTAAAAACTTTGGAAAAAGAAGGCTACGACCCGGAAATTATTGATTTGATTTCCCTCAAGCCTTTTGACATGGAAACCATCAGCGCTTCGGTGAAGAAAACCCATCGGGTCATTATTGTCGAAGAATGTATGAAAACCGGAGGCATCGGCGCTGAGCTCATTGCCCTAATCAATGATCATCTCTTTGATGAGTTAGATGGGCCGGTGGTGCGCCTTTCTTCCCAAGATATTCCCACTCCCTACAACGGTATGTTGGAACGACTGACCATTGTGCAACCGCCCCAAATTGTGGACGCAGTTAAGGCGATCATCGGCTAATTGGCCTCAAAACAGTACCCCTTGCCGTAAACGGAATTAATCAGGCGGGGGGCATTGGGCTGTTCAATTTTGCGCCGCAGTAATCGCACCAGGGCCGCCAGCACGTTACTACTGGGGGGGCTTTCGCCGGGCCAAAGGTGGGAATAGATCTCTTCGTGACTGAGAATTTGTCCGGGAGCTTGTAAGAATAGGGTTAACAGCGCCACTTCCTTTTCCGAAAGGGCAATGCGTTGACCCTGGCAATAGGCCACCTGATTGGCCACATCTAGGCTAACGTTGTTGACGCTGAGCAAATTATTTTTGACTGCACCCAGGGTTTCCGTGATGGTTTCTCCGTGGCTTTGTCGCCGCAGTAGGGCCCGCACCCGGGCTAAAAGCTCCCGTAGTTCAAAGGGCTTAATTAAATAGTCATCTCCACCGGCATCTAAGCCCGCCACTCGGTCATCAAGGGTATCTTTGGCAGTGAGAAATAAAACCGGCGTTGAGTGACCCAGAATCCTAATTTGACGACAAATCTCCAACCCTGATACTTGGGGCAACATCCAATCAAGGATTAACAAGTCATATTGACCGGCGATCGCCATGGCTAGTCCTGTTTTTCCTTGGTCAGCCACGTCAATGGTATGGCCCTGGTGCCCTAGGGCTTTGCTCAAGGGTTCCGTTAAGGCGTTTTCATCGTCCACTAAGAGGATATTGGCCATGGGGATGTTTTCTCAACTCTAGCAAGAATTTAGATTAGAGCTTGGTGGCCACTTGGGGGATCTGACTCTAACCAAGCAGTGTTTTGTTAGTCATAGTCTAAACTCCCATGGAAACAGTATTTTGGGGCAAATGGAAGCATTAAGATAGATCGGCAATTGATCGTAGTTAATTTTCTAATTATTTTCGGTTGTTGTTGAAAAGCAGCTCTGTCCTCTACCAACATTGAGACGAAACTAAGTAAAAGCCCCTCAATATTATCTGATCTAGTGGACAAACTAAAAGTTGTCCAATGGAATCTGAGGATAAAGTAGAGTCCTATTTGAACATATTTTTGTCAGCAAATTAGCAGAAGGATCTATGGTGGTGGTGCCGCGATTACATTACCGCCAAGATTATCTGCTCTTTTCTAGCGAGGTTTGAACTATGGGAACTAGTGCCAAATATCAATGTGTCTAGTACTGATTATTTATGCTTAATGGACAGCATAGAATTTATTATCCTTCCACCTAGATTAACGTAAGAGAGATAGAGAATTTTTATTGAAATCTTACTGCAAATTTAGAACAGTGGAGCACTATCGAAACACAACCGAGGCTGACCAACTTGATATTACTATCAACAACTTTAAATTTGGAACAGCCAACATTTTCCCATGCACTCCATTCAATCACCCCGACTACGACAACATTTCCCCCGGCGATCGCCGAAAAAATTGGCGTTAAAAAAGTCCGGTGGATTGGGCCATAGGGCTAAGGCTTCCCATTGCTATCGCATTGTCTTGTATTCCCACGACACCATGGGGTTGGGGCATAAGCGCCGTAATTTACTCATTGCCCAAACGTTACAAAAGTCTAGATTACCCGTTGAAATTTTGGTAATTACCGGCATTGAAGAAGGAAATGAAGCCCTAACTGCTGCGGGTATTAACTATGTGAATTTGCCCAGTCTGCGAAAAAATGGCGATGGTTCCTACTCTGGCCGGGATCTGGATCTGCCTTTGGAGAAATTGATCGCTTGGCGATCGCAGTTAATTCTAAAAACAATTCAGCAATTTCAGCCGGATGTGCTGATGGTGGACAATGTGCCCCGGGGAGTGGAACGGGAACTGGACCCCAGTTTGAAATATCTGCGACAACGACCAGAAAGCCTTTGTGTACTTGGCTTAAGGGATATTTTGGATCAACCGGGGACTGTGCAGCGGGATTGGGGGCAAGCAGATAATGAAAGGGCTATTCGTCGCTATTACGATGCCGTCTGGGTTTATGGTGACCCGCAAGTTTATGACCTACGACATGAGTATGGTTTTGCCCCCGATGTGACGGCGAAAATGCGGCCCCTTGGCTATTTCCATCAGGGCGATCGCCTCCAACATCTAACTAAACCTTGGCAAGAAACGTTAAGTAACTGGAAATTACCATCCCGGTTCATCCTCGGTGCTGTGGGAGGAGGTCAGGATGGGGAAACCCTGGCGATCGCCTTTGCCCAAATTCCCTTCACTGCCGACCTGCCGGGGGTACTGCTCACCGGGCCGTTTATGCCGGAGTCTGTACGGCAAAAGTTAAAGGTCAGTGCCCAGAATAATCCTGACCTCACTATCCTGCCCTATTTTTCTGAACCGACCATGTTGATGTGGGCGGCGGAACGGGTAATCACGATGGGGGGCTACAACACCACCTGCGAAATTCTGTCCTTCCAAAAACCAGCGCTGATTATTCCCCGCATTAAACCCCGCCAAGAACAATGGCTGAGGGCCACCCGTTTAAAACAACTGGGGCTGGTAGATGTGCTTCATCCCGATCAGGTAAATGCCCAAAATTTGACAGCTTGGCTCCACTCTGCGCCGACCAACCAATATAACAAACCAGTTCTAAATCTCCGGGCCACCCAACAACTTCCCCTCGTTCTGGGTCAATTGCTCAGCACCCGTAACTGTTTTATGTCCCAAGCCTGCTAGTCAATTCCGTTGTAAATTTTCCATGGCCATCGCCTACGTTGTTAAACGCTATCCCCGTTATTCGGAAACGTTCATTGTTAATGAAATTCTTGCCCACGAAGCAGCGGGTTTAGACATCAAAATTTTTGCCCTCCGTCCTCCGGTAGATAGCTATTTCCAAGACAAAATTGCCCGGGTGAAGGCCCCCGTTACCTGTATCCAAAAACCCAGCCAAGGGCGATCGCACCCAAATTTATTAGGGCAAAATCCCACTGCGGCCAGTTACCTCTGGGCGGAAATGCAAGCCACTGCGGTTGTAATTCCCGACATCTGGAGAAAGTTAGCCTACGCCGCCGGAGAACGCTCTAGTGTTGTTTACCAAGCCCTCTGGCTCGCCCAAGCCGTCCGTCACCAAGGAATTACCCATCTCCATGCCCATTTTGCCAGCGTTGCCACCAGTGTTACTCGCTTAGCGGCCCATTTTGCTGGGGTGCCCTACAGTTTTACGGCCCATGCCAAGGATATTTTCCATGAGAGCGTTGATCCGGCGGATTTTGCCCGCAAACTCCAAGCTGCCTGCGAGGTGGTGACCGTTAGCGACTATAACCGTACCTATTTACAACAGCAGTACGGGGAAGCGGCCAGCAAAGTACAGCGTATTTACAACGGCATGGATTTAACAGAATTGCCCTACCAACCCCGGTCGGAAAATTGTGAACCGCCGTTAATTATCTCTGTGTCACGCCTAGTAGAAAAAAAAGGCTTGACTTATCTAATCAGCGCCTGCGATCTCTTGCGCCGTTGGGATTGTGAGTTCCGTTGTCAGATCGTCGGTGCTGGTTCCTTGGAAGCGACATTGCGATCGCAAATTGTCCAGCATCAGCTAGAGCCTTGGGTGGAGATCACTGGCCCCAAACCCCAGGGGGAAGTGTTTCAACTCCTAAAACGGGCAAAGGTGTTTGCCGCCCCCTACATTGTTGGCCGGGATGGCAATCGGGATGGTTTACCCACAGTTTTGTTAGAGGCGATCGCCTTGGGTACTCCCTGTGTGGCAACGGATGTGACGGGCATTCCCGAAATTATTCAGCACCAGGAAACGGGATTGCTGGTGGCCCAAAATGACCCGGAACAGTTAGCCAAAGCGCTCCAAACCATCTTGAACCAAGCAGATTTACGTCATCGTTACGCCCAGCAGGCCCGCCAACGATTAGAACAGGCTTTTGACCTGCGACGCAATAGCGCCCAACTCCGTGACTTATTTCATTTAGGGGAGGCCAAACGATGAAGATTGCTTACATCTGTGTCGATCCCGGCATTCCAGTCTTTGGTTGTAAAGGTGCCTCAATCCATGTGCAAGAGATTATCCGCGCTTTTCAGAACCAGGGGGCAACGGTGACCCTGTTTGCGGCAAAGCTGGGGGGGGAACCGCCCAAGGATTTAGTCGATTTACCCGTTCACTGCCTGCCCAAGGTGCCCAAAGGAGATTTAGCAATGCGGGAACAGGGCTTATTTCAACAAAATCAGACGTTGCAAAATTTATTAACCCAGGCAGCTCCCTATGATCTTGTTTATGAACGTTATTCCCTCTGGAGTCATGCGGGAATGACCTTTGCCCGAAACTGTCAGATTCCTGGCATTTTAGAAGTGAATGCACCCTTAATTGAAGAGCAAGCCACACACCGGGTTTTACTAGACCGGGATTTGGCTTTGCAGGTGGCCGAAATAGTCTTTGGGAAAGCAACAGCTTTAATCGCAGTGTCCCAAGAGGTTAAATCCTATTTGCAACAATGGGTTTCTGGCGATCGCCTTTTTGTCATGCCTAATGGGATAAACCCAGCTCGTTTTGCCGGTCTGTCCAAACCATCTCAGACAGAACTCTTCACTGTGGGTTTTGTTAGTTCCCTTAAGCCCTGGCATGGCCTGGATTACCTGATTGAAGCCTTTGCCCAACTGCGACGAACTGTCCCGGAAGCTCGTCTGTTGATTGTCGGTGATGGCCCCCAACGGCAAGTCCTTGAACGAGCGATCTCCCAGCGCAATTTAACTACCCAAGTACAGTGGACCGGTACAGTCCCTCCAGAGCAAGTCCCCCACTGGTTAAGTCAAATGAGCGTTGCCGTGGCCCCCTATCCCGCCAGTGAAGATTTTTATTTTTCGCCTCTGAAAGTGGTGGAATATATGGCGGCCGGGTTACCCATAGTGGCTAGTTGCATCGGTCAAGTGAAGGACATTATTGACGATGGGGTGACGGGGATTTTGTGTCTACCGGGGGAACCGACAGCCCTGGCCCAGGCCCTCGAACGTCTCTGGCGATCGCCCCAGCAACGGCAACAGTTAGGTCTGGCGGCCCGTGACTTCGTGCTTAAACACCACACCTGGGATCGCGTTGCCGCCCAAATTTTGGCGATCGCCCAAGCCTAGTTTTTCAACGTTGAAATTAGTTGAATTTAGTTGAAGTTAAAAGTGATAGATAAATGAACCGTGCCTCCCCCATGACCCAAGCTGTGCCAGGCCTCTGGGCAGTGATCACCACCTTTTGGCCCCAAATTCGTGCCCAGTGGCGACTCTTGCTGGTAGCGATGGTGACTTTGCTGGCGGATGTGGGGTTGCGACTGTTGGAACCCTGGCCCCTCAAGCTGCTCATTGACGGGGTACTGATTCCCACTCAAACCCAGCCGAGTCTTTCTCTCTGGGGCTTTACTAACCTCAATGCCGCTTGGCTGTTGATGTTAATCGCCGTTGGGGTGATTATCATTGCCGTCAGTCGGGCGATCGCTACCTATTGGAATACCGTCAGTTTGGCGATCGTTGGTAGTCGCGTCATGGCCCAGGTGCGGGATCAACTCTATGGGCATTTGCAAAGGCTTTCCCTGCGTTACCATTACCAAGCCCGCAGTGGCGATCTGATTATCCGAGTCAGTAGCGATGCCAACCGTCTCCAGGAAATTTTGCTCACAGCAGCTTTGCCCCTGGTGGTCAGCCTTTTAACTTTGGGCGGCATGGTGGGGGTGATGGCCTGGCTAGACCTAAAATTAACCCTTTTGTCCTTGGCAACTTTTCCCCTGTTTTGGTTGGCCGCCAATCGTTTAAGTGCCAAAATTCGCCATGCTTCCCTCACCCAACGTCACCAGGAAGGGGCCGTTGCCTCCACCGCCGCTGAATCCCTCTCCGCCATTAAACTTGTCCAAGCTCTCTCCCTGGAACAAGCCTTTGCCGATTTGTTTAGCCGCCAAAATCAACGGAGCCTCCAAGAAAACATTGAAACTAAGCGTTTAGCCGCCAACCTGGAGCGATTGGTGGACGTGTTGATTGCCTTCGGTACAGCTTTGGTGATGGGTTACGGAGGCCATCTGGTCATTGAAGATGCTCTGACAGCGGGAACGGTTTTGGTGTTTTTAACCTATCTACGCAATGCCTACAAACCGGTGCAGAATTTTGCTAAATACACAGGTCGTCTGGCTAAAGCGGCGGCATCGGGGGAGCGAATTTTGAATATTTTGGCGGAAACCCCCGATATTCAGGACAAACCAGGGGCTATTCCTGCCCCATTTTTCCAGGGGCGCATTGAATTTAAATATGTTTCCTTTGGCTATCATCCAGATCAAGCCATTCTTGACGGGTTGAATTTAACAGTGCGACCAGGGGAGAAAATTGCCCTTGTTGGTGCTTCTGGCAGTGGTAAATCTACTCTTTTAAGTCTTTTACTGCGCCTGTATGACCCAACAGCAGGGAAAATTTTCATTGATGGCCATGATCTGCGGGATTATCAACTGACGAGCCTACGGAACCAAATGGCAGTGGTATTACAGGAGAGTTTATTATTTGCGGCCACGATCCGGGAAAATATCGCCTACGGCATCGAGGGGGCGACAATGGCAGAGATTGAAGCGGCGGCCCGTTTAGCCAATGCCCATAAATTTATTCTGGAACTGCCCCAGGGTTACGACACAGTAGTGGGAGAAAGGGGCACTACTCTCTCTGGTGGCCAGCGACAACGGTTGGCGATCGCCAGGGCCGCCATGCGACAAACCCCCATTCTGATCCTGGATGAACCCACCAGCGGCTTGGATAAAGTTAATGAACAGTTGGTTTTTGAAGCCCTAGAACGGTTAGCGGAAAATCGCACCACTTTTTTGGTAACCCATAATCTGCAGTTGGCGATCGCCGCTGACCAAATTCTTTACCTCTACCAGGGGCAAATCAGGGAACAGGGTACCCACGCCGAATTACTGGCTCGTCAGGGGGTCTATGCTGATCTCTTTCAACGGCAAACCCTCGCAACCGTCACCAAATCCCTGGGGCGTTAATGATGGCCGAAATTTTCTCTGATCCCAAAATACCATGGCTACCTTTTGCCCTCGATCGCCAATTAGCTCAACAGCACCTAGCTAGTATTTTTCCCGGTTTACAAGGGATCAAGAAAACCGAGCTTCTACGCCATAAACCTGGGCGACGGGCATTGATTGCCTATCATCTGGAAACCGATGGGGTGGAAGGAATTATTCTTGGCAAAATTCGCGCCAAGGGCACAGATTACAAAAGCTATGGCTCTCAACGGGCGTTATGGGAAAACGGGTTCCATGGGCAAAGTGAAGATGGATTATCGGTGCCAAAACCTTTGGGCATTGTTGAACCCTGGCAGATGTGGCTCCAACGATGGGTTCCCGGTCAACCTGCGACAGAATTATTGATTACCCGTCCCGACTTACCGGAAAAAATTGCCGCCCTAGCCCACAAAATCCACAGCCATTCTGTCCCCACAACCAAAACCCATACCATTGCCACTGAATTACAAATCCTTGGCGATCGCCTCCGGGAATTTAGCCACCAGCAACCTCAGTGGCAAACACAAATTCAACATTTCATCGCCCAGAGTGAACAGCTGGGAGAGGTTTTAAACAAATATCCCCGTCCTACTACCACTATTCACCGGGATTTTTACCCCGATCAAATTTTGGTAGATGGCAATCACCTTTGGTTGGTGGACCTCGACCTCTACTGCAAAGGAGATCCCGCCGTTGATCTAGGAAACTTTATCGCCCACATGACCGAATATAGCCTCCGCACCTGGGGGAATCCCGATGCCCTAGTTCGCAAAGAACAAATATTAAAAACTGCTTTTCTAGCTAAACAATCCCCAAATAATCCCCATCTTAGCCAAGCCATTGATATTTACATCATTCTTACTCTATTGCGGCATATTGCCATTAGTTGGCGCATCCCCAACCGCCATCATCATATCCCTGCCCTAATCGAACTCTGTGGCGACCGCCTACTTGGGATGGAAGCAAATTAGCAATGGGGTAAAAATAACAAAAAACTTAAGATTAAATGAGGCCGATTCCAATCCATTTTTTGTGGCGATCAGCCAATTAAAGCAAATCCCCCACCAACGAGGGCAGGGGACAAGCTTAATTACCTAACAGAGGAATTCGTTAACCGAACTTACCGGCTGTGGAAGCAATTAGGAATGCCGCATAGGTGAGCACATAACCAACGGTGAAGTGGGCTAAACCAACCAAACGGGCTTGAACAATGGACAACGCAACGGGCTTATCTTTCCAACGAACCAAGTTCGCCAAAGGAGTGCGCTCGTGGGCCCAAACGATGGTTTCAATCAACTCTTGCCAGTAACCCCGCCAAGAGATCAAGAACATGAAGCCAGTAGCCCAGACCAGGTGTCCGAAAAGGAACATCCAAGCCCAAACTGACAGATTGTTGACACCGTAGGGGTTGTAACCATTGATTAACTGAGCAGAGTTCGCCCAGAGGTAATCCCGGAACCAACCCATCAGGTAGGTGGAGTTTTCGTTGAACTGAGCAACGTTACCGCTCCAAACACCGAGGTGTTTCCAGTGCCAGTAGAAGGTCAACCAACCCAAGGTGTTCAGCATCCAGAACATGGCTAGGTAGAAGGCATCCCAAGCAGAGATGTCGCAGGTACCGCCACGGCCGGGGCCATCACAGGGGAAGGAGTAACCGAAGTCCTTTTTGTCCGGCATCAACTTAGAACCACGGGCATCCAAAGCACCTTTGATTAGAATCAGGGCAGTGGTGTGCAACCCTAGGGCGATCGCGTGGTGAACCAAGAAGTCGCCAGGGCCAATGGTCAAGAACAGAGAGTTGGTGCCGCTGTTGATAGCATCCAACCAGCCGGGTAACCAAGCGGCTCCAGTGGTGGAAGCAATGCTGTCAGGATTGGAGAGCAAAACATCAAAGCCATAGAGAGCTTTACCGGAAGTTGCTTGAATCCATTGGGCAAAAACGGGCTCGATCAGAATTTGTTTTTCGGGAGTACCGAAGGCCACCACCACATCGTTATGGACATAAAGACCAAGGGTGTGGAAGCCCAAGAAGAGGGACACCCAGCTTAAGTGGGAAATCAGAGCCTCTTTGTGTTCAAGCATGCGGGCCAGCACGTTATCTTTATTGGCCACGGGATCGTAATCCCGGACAAAGAAGATGGCACCGTGGGCAAAAGCACCAACCATCAAGAATCCAGCAATGTACTGGTGATGGGTGTAGAGGGCTGCCTGGGTGGTGTGGTCCTGGGCAATAAAGGCGTAGGAGGGCAGGGAGTACATGTGCTGCGCCACCAGGGAAGTAATAACCCCTAAGCTTGCCAAGGCTAAGCCGAGTTGGAAGTGGAGGGAGTTATTGATGGTGTCGTACAGGTTGGTATGGCCTGCGCCGGTTAGGGGACCTTTATGGGCATTAAGAATTTCTTTGATGCTGTGGCCAATGCCCCAGTTGGTGCGATACATGTGACCAGCAATGATGAAGATCACGGCGATCGCCAAATGGTGGTGGGCAATGTCCGTCAACCAGAGAGATTCCGTTTGGGGATGGAAACCACCCAGGAAGGTCAGGATTGCGGTACCAGCACCTTCAGAAGTACCAAAAATGTGGCCAGCAGTGTCGGGATCCGCCGCATACACGCCCCAGTTGCCGGTGAAGAAAGGCATCAAACCAGCGGGGTGGGGAGGAGTAGACAGGAAGTTATCCCAACCAACGTGTTGACCCCGGGCTTCGGGAATCGCAACGTGGACCAAGTGACCAGCCCAAGCCAAGGAGCTAACCCCGAACAAACCAGCCAGGTGGTGATTTAAGCGGGATTCGGCATTTTTGAACCAGGCTAAGCTAGGACGGAACTTCGGTTGGAGGTGTAACCAGCCTGCAAATAAAAACAGGGAAGCTAACACTAATAGGAAGACCGCACCAGAATAGAGCTCTTGGTTGGTGGTCATACCAATGGTGTAGAACCAGTGGTAAACCCCGGAATAAGCAATGTTAACCGGGTTAGAAGCCCCAGCTTGGGTGAAAGCATTGACAGCTCCCTCGCCAAAGTGGGGGTCCCAAATCGCATGGGCGATCGGGCGAATGTTTAAAGGATCTTTAATCCATTGTTCAAAATTACCTTGCCACGCAACGTGGAAAAGGGTGCCAGACGTCCACAGGAAAATGATGGCGATGTGTCCAAAGTGGGAGGCAAAAATCTTTTGGTAAAGATTCTCCTCAGTCATCCCATCGTGGGTTTCAAAGTCGTGGGCCGTAGCAATCCCGTACCAAATACGCCGTGTAGTCGGGTCTTGGGCGAGATCCTGGCTAAATTTAGGAAATTTAGTTGCCATAGCTTTTTCGGAAATTCTCCTCGTTAAGCAAGCAAAATGAGGCTAATGCAGAAGCGCTGCTCATTTCCGGATTGTTAAAGCCACTATAACAAGGGGTTATAGGGGTGAATATAGGGTAAAAGCGAAATTAAAACCGCTTCTATTAAATGCTGGGGAGGGTGGAGGGCAGGGGGAGGATTAAGGATAGTAAAAACCTCAGCCAGTCCCCCTGGTTTATCCCGGAAAACCCAACTTCAGCTCAAAGTCTAGCCAATGGAAAGACTGCGGGCGAGGAAGAACGCCCAGGTGGTAACAATACCTCCGAGGAGATAGTGCGCTACACCGACCGCACGACCTTGAATGATGCTCAAAGCGCGGGGTTGAATGGCCGGAGCCACATTCAGTTTGTTGTGAGCCCAGACAATGGACTCGATCAACTCTTGCCAATATCCCCGTCCACTGAACAGGAACATGAGGCTGAAGGCAAAGACAAAGTGTCCGGCGAGGAACATGATGCCATAGGCCGACAGGGCGGAACCGTAGGAGTTGATGACGTTGGCGGCTTGGGCCCAGAGGAAGTCCCGCAACCAGCCATTGATGGTGATGGCACTCTGGGCAAAGTTACCTAGGGTCACATGGGTGACACTGCCATCGGGAGAAACGGTACCCCAAACATCGGATTGCATTTTCCAACTGAAGTGGAAGATGACGATGGAAAGGGAGTTGTACATCCAGAACAGACCGAGGAAAACGTGGTCCCAACCAGATACTTGGCAGGTGCCGCCGCGGCCGGGGCCATCACAGGGGAAACGGAAACCGAGATTCGCTTTATCAGGGACAAGGCGAGAGCTACGGGCATATAGAACCCCTTTGAGGAGGATCAGGGCCGTTACGTGGATGGTAAAAGCGTGGATGTGGTGAACCATGAAGTCGGCAGTACCCAGGGTGATGGGCATCATGGCGACTTTACCGGCAACGGCAATGGTTTCTCCGCCAAAGGCATAGCTGGCAGTGGCCAAGGCATTGGGAGCGGTGGCTCCGGGGGCCAAGGTGTGCAGGTGCTGTACCCATTGGGCAAAGATCGGTTGCAGTTGGATGGCCGTGTCGGAGAACATGTCCTGGGGACGGCCTAAAGCCCGCATGGTGTCGTTGTGGATGTAGAGACCGAAGCTATGGAAGCCGAGGAAAATACATACCCAGTTGAGATGGGAAATGATGGCGTCACGGTGGCGCAGCATCCGATCCAGCAAGTTATTAACGTTCTTGGCGGGATCATAATCACGCACCATGAAGATGGCGCCATGGGCACCGGCCCCTACGATGAGGAAGCCGCCAATCCACATGTGGTGGGTGAACAGGGATAACTGCGTAGCGTAATCGATCGCCTGGTAGGGATAGGGCGGCATCGCATACATGTGTTGTGCAACGATGATCGTCAAAGAACCTAACAGGGCGAGGTTAATGGCTAATTGAGCGTGCCAAGAAGTAGTCAGGATTTCATAAAGTCCTTTGTGACCTTCCCCAGTGAAGGGGCCCTTGTGGGCTTCGAGGATCTCTTTCATGCTATGGCCGATGCCCCAGTTCGTGCGGTACATATGACCGGCAATGATGAACAGGACGGCGATCGCCAAATGGTGGTGAGCGGTATCAGACAACCAGAGGCCGCCGGTGACTGGATTCAATCCCCCTTTAAAGGTGAGGAAGTCTGAGTAGACTCCCCAGTTGAGGGTAAAGAACGGTGTCAAACCTTGGGCAAAGCTGGGGTAGAGTTCCGCCATCTTGCTCGGTTCCAAAATAAACTCGTGGGGAAGGGGAATGTCCTTAGGAGCAACCCCAGCATCCAAAAGTTTATTAATGGGCATGGAGACGTGGATCTGGTGACCCGCCCATCCCAAGGAGCCTAAGCCCAACAAACCAGCCAAATGATGGTTCATCATCGACTCCACATTTTGGAACCATTCCAATTTGGGAGCTTTGACGTGGTAGTGGAACCAGCCAGCGAACAGCATCAGGGCAGCCATAACCAAACCGCCAATGGCGGTGCAGTAGAGCTGATAGCTGTCGGTGAAACCGGAGGCCCGCCAGAGATAAAACAGGCCAGACGTAATCTGAATACCGTGGAAGCCACCGCCCACATCCCCGTTCAAGATGCCTTGACCGACAATGGGCCAAACCACTTGGGCACTGGGTTTAATGTGGGTAGGGTCGGCTAACCAACCTTCGTAATTGGAAAATTTCGCGCCGTGGAAGTACATTCCACTTAACCAAACAAAGACCACAGCGAGGTGCCCAAAGTGAGCACTGAAGATTTTGCGCGAAACATCTTCTAAATCGCTGGTCTGACTATCAAAATCATGGGCATTGGCATGGAGATTCCAAATCCAAGTGGTGGTTTTGGGACCTCTAGCTAAAGTCCGGTCGAAGTGACCCGGCTTGCCCCACTTCTCGAAGGAAGTTGGTACCGGGTTGTTATCAACCGAGACTTTGGCCTTAGCCTCTCTTTCGGGTGGACTAATTGTCATGCAGGGTTCTCCTCGCTCGACAATGAACTATTAAGGGTTTCCTATGCAGAATAGTGTAATAGAGGAAGCGTAAAAAAGGGAATTAGTTTTCGCTTCATAATAACGATGTTAAACCTTGCACAGATAGGCGTTTTCAGCAAACATCACTAGAAGATAATACGGCCTCCCCCCCCCTAGGCAAGACCTGCGTAACAATAATTAAAAATTGCCCCAGCCCTGACCAGTTCTAGCTCCTAGATTTTGCAAAGACTTACAAAAGTCAAGACAAAGTTGAACTTTGTTACAAAAATTTACAGCATTTTCATCAACTTACAACTGATAGCAATGGGCACCGTCAAAAATTAGATAGAAATTAATCAATGTTGTTGCTATAACAGCTTTAATTTTAAGAAATGTTAAGAAGCGGATTTTGACAATGATCTCCATAGATAAAAGTTATGATCGCCCTTGGAACGAGGGGCAAGTTTTACAAATTGGCTCAGAGTCCGCAAGGGGAAATCAGCCCGATGCTCCGGCTTGGACTTTACTGGAGTGTTTTGCGGAGGTTAAAAACCCTTGGTTGACCCTCAGGGGGGAACGGTGGCGGGATGATCGGGAAAGGAAATTGGATTATTGGCGGGTGGAAAAGGCTGACTCTTTAATAGTGTTGCCCCAACAAGGCGATCGCCTGCTTTTACCCCATCCCATTTTCCGGCCGGGTATAGGTAGGGCAACTTGGGATTTCCCTGGAGGGCGGCTAACAGATCTAGCTAAGGTGGAGCTAACTTTGGCTGAAATCCTTCATCGGGAACTGGAAGTGCCTCCCCATGCCATTGCCGAAATAACTCCCCTCAATGACGGGGGTTGGGCCGTCAATAGCTCTTTTTCCAACCAAAAGCTATATGGCTATTGGGCCAGGATCGATGGAGATTTTCGGCTCAGCCCCAAGGCGATCGGGGCCGAGTTCCAAGTTCCCTCACAACTGGTAGATTTGCTGAGAATTTTGGACTGTTTGCAATGTCGAGCACTGCTGCGGGAATGGCAACAGATTAACACCCTATTTACGTAATTCGGATATTTATGTAATTCGGATCAAACTCTCAAATTTTCCCTTGGAGTGGACTGCCACCCCGTAGCCTGCCTCTTCCTCCAATTACCCAGACTTATCATTCACTTAAGCAAATGGTTGTTGATCTGGAATTTTATTTCCCCTATGATATGGTGTAACAAATAACACTCTTTCTATGCATCTAGGTTATACCATTGTCGCTTGACTATGGTAATGCCCCTTTGGGGCCTGGATAAGATCAGCCATTTGGGCCGTCACTTTGGATGTATTAGCTTTCCCTGTCTGGGTTCTGGCAGTCCCAGATTCCTAGCACCGAGTAAGCCGGAAAATTCTTCGGTGACCGGGATGTTTGGACGGCGAAAGTGGAATCTTGTTAACAAAATTTCCCACAACCCCCATGTTAGAAAGTTTAAGTCGAATTATCTGGCTAGTACCTTGCTACGCTCTTTTGGGTGCCCTGTTAGCGGTCCCCTGGTCACCGGGCTTAACTCGACAAACGGGGCCAAGGCCGGCAGGCTATATAAGCACATTAATGACTTTTGTTGCATTTTTGCATAGTCTGTTGGTGCTTATACATATTTGGCAGCAACCCGCCATCGATCTTTCCTTCCCCTGGCTACATGCCGCTGACTTAGAAATTAACTTTGATTTAAAAATATCCACTGTTAACATCGCCGCCCTGGTTTTGATTACTGGGTTAAATTTGGGGGCACAGATTTATGCCATCGGATATCTAGAAAGGGATTGGGGCTGGGCCAGATTTTTTTCCCTAATGGCTCTGTTTGAGGCGGGATTATGCACTTTAGTGTTGTGTAACTCCCTGTTTTTCAGCTACGTTGTCCTGGAAATTTTAACCCTAGGTACTTATCTTCTCATTGGCTATTGGTTCAATCAATCCCTAGTGGTGACCGGGGCTAGGGATGCGTTTTTAACTAAACGGGTTGGAGATTTAATTTTGTTAATGGGGGTAGTTGCCCTCCTGCCTTTGGCTGGAAGTTGGAATTATGATGATTTGGCCCAATGGGCTGCTAGTGCAGACTTAAATCCCACCGCTGCCACCCTGCTTTGTTTGGCCTTAATTGCTGGACCTTTGGCTAAATGCGCTCAATTTCCTCTCCATCTCTGGTTGGATGAAGCCATGGAAGGTCCAATTCCCGCCACTATTCTAAGGAATACATTGGTGGTTGCAACGGGAGCGTGGGTTTTGGTAAAGGTACAACCGATTCTGGCCCTTTCTCCTGTGGCTTTGACTGTCATGATTGCTATCGGTTCCGTAACGGCGATCGGTGCTTCTTTAATTGCGATCGCCCAAATAGATATTAAGCGCTTCCTTTCCTATGTAGTTAGTGCTTACATGGGCCTAGTGTTTATTGCCGTGGGTACTGGTCAAGGGGAAACAGCTCTACAACTGATTTTTACTTACACCTTTGCCATGGCAATTCTGGTGATGTGTGTGGGGGGCATTATTCTCAACAATGTGACCCAGGATTTGACCCAATACGGTGGTCTTTGGAGCCGTCGTCCAATTTCTGGTTTGAGTTATCTGGTAGGGGTTGCATCCCTTATTGCCCTACCTCCCTTTGGGACTTTTTGGGCTTGGCTAAAACTGGCAGAAAATCTATCAGCTACATCCCCTTTGCTAGTCGGGGTATTACTAGTGGTGAACCTGCTCACTGCTTTCAATGTAACCCGTGGATTTTGTTTGATTTTTGGTGGTGAAGCTAAGCCGATGACCGTCCGATCGCCAGAGGGATTGTGGGCATTGGTGTTGCCCATGGTTGTGACAGTAGGTTTTGCTCTACATCTGTCCCTAATCCTAAAGCAAGGAAATTTATTACCTGATTTTGCCGACATTAATTGGGGCTTAAGCTCAGTCCTCATTGCGTCTAGCTTACTGGGTGTGGGAAGCTCAGCCTTTATTTACCTCAATCCTAAAATCACTAAACCAATTGACTTACCTTTGCCTGTAGTACAAAACTTTTTTGCCTATGACTTGTATACAGATAAGTTCTACAAACTCACTATTGTCGCCGTCATTGATTCAATTTCTCGCTTAATTAACTGGTTTGATAAAACCTTTGTGGACGGAGTGATTAATTTAATTGGGATTGTAACAATTTTTAGTGGTCAGAGTTTGAAATATAACGTTTCTGGTCAGACGCAATTTTACGTTCTTTCCATTGTCCTAGGCCTGACTTTAATTGGCGCCTTTCTTAGCTATTCTTTGCTTGGCCAAGCATTTTAAGCCCAAGACCAGGAAAATCAACTGCAAGCCAAGGCCAATGAATGCAATCTGTTCAAATTTGATTTTCCATTGGCAAGATTTACCTTCATCCAACTGACTTATCACCTCTTTTTGCCATGCTTAGCCTGCTCTTAATCCTGCCAGTTATCGGAGCTTTGATTATTGGCTTTTTTCCGGGCAACATACCAGCCAAACAACTTAGACAAATCACCGAAGTATTCGCTGTTTTGACCCTGGTGTGGTCATTGCTAGTGTTGTTTAAATTTGATGTTACAGACCCCCAGTTTCAATTCCAGGAGTATTTGCCTTGGATTCCCCAGCTTGGTTTGAACTATAGCCTTGCCATTGATGGATTATCTCTGCCCCTCGTAATTCTTAATAACCTGTTGACAGGGGTGGCGATTTATAGCATTGGGCCTAACGTGAACAGATCAAGACTTTACTATGGGTTGATCTTGCTAATTAATGCCGGTATTTCCGGTGCCCTATTAGCCCAAAATCTACTTCTATTCATCGTCTTCTACGAACTAGAATTAATTCCCTTCTACTTAATGATTGCCATTTGGGGTGGGGAAAAACGGGGTTATGCCTCCATGAAGTTTCTGCTCTACACTGCCTTTTCTGGTTTGTTGGTGTTAGCAGCCTTTCTCGGCATGAGTTTACTAAGTGGTAGCCATTCCTTTGATTACAATCCAGAAATTACCCAGACCTTTACCGAGTCAGCCCAAACCATTCTGTTGATTCTGATTTTGTTGGGTTTTGGCATCAAGATTCCCCTGGTTCCCCTACACACTTGGTTACCCGATGCCTACACGGAAGCTTCCCCAGCCACGGCCATTCTATTGGGAGGCATTTTGGCCAAACTAGGAACCTACGGTATTATCCGCTTTGGTCTGCAACTATTTCCCCAAACCTGGGCCCAGTTTGCCCCGGTGTTAGCTATTATTGGTACAGTTACTGTACTATACGGAGCCCTCTCGGCGATCGCCCAAAAAGATATCAAACGGATGGTGGCCTATAGCTCCATTGGCCACATGGGATACATCCTAGTGGCCGCCGCCGCCGGTACCGAGCTGAGTGTTTTAGGGGCAGTGGCCCAAATGGTTAGCCACGGTCTAATTCTGGCTCTGCTGTTCCATCTGGTGGGCATCGTCGAACGGAAAGCTGGCACCCGCGACCTGGATGTATTGAATGGTTTGATGAATCCCATTCGGGGTTTGCCCCTAACCAGTGCCCTATTAATTACCGGGGGCATGGCCAGCGCTGGCATTCCTGGTTTGGTGGGTTTTGCAGCGGAGTTCATCGTTTTCCAAGGTAGTTTTCCCACTTTTCCCATTCCGACTCTACTTTGCATTCTGGCTTCCGGTCTAACAGCAGTTTATTTTGTCATTCTTTTAAACCGCACCTGCTTTGGCAAACTCGATAATCAAAGAGCCTACTATCCGAAAGTATTAGCCTCGGAAATGATCCCAGCCCTGGTACTGACCGCCATTATTTTCTTCCTCGGTGTTCAGCCCAACTACTTAGTACATTGGACACAAACCACCACCAATGAAATGATTGCCCAGTTACCCCATGAAACCTCCGCCATTGAGCAATTAGCCCAAGGGGTGACCTTGCCATAACTCTAACGCCGTTGCCATTGTCCATTGCATTTAGTGCAGTTTATTTTTCCCGGTGAATCTTAAATGACTACCCTGACCCCAAAAGCTACCTTACCCCCCTCCACCCATCCTTTTGCCGACGTTATCCATCGCCTCGAAGCCGGTGGCTCCATGTTGCCGGACACTCCGGAAAACTTGATGCAGATCATAGGTATTTACAAAGCCTATGCTGTGCCCATGGATTTTTACTGGCGGGATCTGCTCTACATTGCGGAACGGGTATTTCTCAATCCCTTGCGTTTCTTTAAATATTTTCTGCCCCAGGAATATTTAGATCTTGCCAACCACTATGCTGGCGAAACTGCTGATCTGAGAATCTGGCGGGGAGAGGCTTCTGCCCACCCTGAGTTGCTGGAGTTTATGGAAAAAGGCAACACCACCAAAATGCCTAAACTGTTCCATCACCTCTGGCATGACCGCATCAACATGGAGTTTGCAGAGGCATGCATGCAAGCAATGCTATGGCATGGCCGGGACATGGGCATGGGTAAATTTGATACCTACCTAGATAGTGACGAATATAAAGCCAACGCAGATAAAGCGATTCGAGCTTACTTTAAGGGCAATCCCCCGATGTTGGCGTTATATAAACTTTTCCCTGATTTATTTTTAGAACAGGTCAGAGAACTATCCTACTACTCAAATTTGGGGCTTTTTTGGGAAGTAATGGCCCCCGTATTTTTTGAAATGTCCGACATTTACGATGAGGGCGGTTTTAAAGGAGTTCCTGATGCCATGAACTTCTTAGTTAACGGTATTTTTGCCATTGCTGGCCGCCCCATTTATCACCATGTTTATATTGATGGCGAATGTTTAGAAATTATTCCCAAATCTAAGGGTTTTACCTGGCTTTATGAAGCGGCACTACCCTATGTGGAAGCTGTTTTTTACCGCACTGCACCATTCCGGGGGACCAAATCCTATAATGCCCAGGCCAAACAGGTGCCGGAAGAACAAAAGGATTTTCACTATGGTATTTTGTATGCCGATGTATTCCCCGTTGGTACTGCGGGCATTCCCCCCACGCTGTTGATGGATGATATGTTGCACTTTTTGCCACCATATTTAATCGAGTATTATCAAAAACATTGCCGGGGTGAGGACGATATGTTGGTGCAGTTGGGGATCACTTTCCAGCGCTCAATGTACAATGTTACCTCAGCAGTCATCCAGGCTTTGCGGACGGCATTGTTATATCCCCTAGATGATCCGAACCCCCGGCATTTGGCTAAGAATCGGCAATTTTTTGAAGCTCAAATAGACCGATTTCTTCGTCCTGAAGCCCGCTTGAAAGATATTCAAAGCGATAGTTATCGTTAATTTGATAGCTGGTCTAGTCAAAATGGTGACGAACATTTAGATTAAGATGAATTGTCTATAAATCCTTTGTCATTGCCGTCGTCTTAAACTTAGCCCGACTAGTCATAACGATTACTAGAATCAGTTTTTTGACAGCTTCCCTTCCGTTTGACTGACTAATTCAATTAAATCCATGCCTAACATTGTTGAAATTGCGGTGTCTGACGAGCGATTCTCCACCTTGGTGACCGCTGTCACTGCGGCCAATTTGGTTGACGTGTTGCAAAGCCCTGGGCCCTTTACGGTTTTCGCTCCCACGGATACGGCCTTTGCCAAACTCCCCCCCGGTACCATTACCACCCTGGTACAAAATATTCCCCAATTGGCTCGGATTTTAACCTACCACGTGGTTGCCGGGAAGTTTACCCAAGCTGATTTATGTCGCCTATCAACTGTTGATTCAGTAGAGGGCTCCCCGATCGCCATCGACTGTACGGAGGGGTTTGAAGTGAAAAATGCCACGGTAATCATCCCCGATATCGAAGCGGACAACGGCATTATCCATGTGATTGACAACGTGATTTTAATGGGATAGGCATGGTGTGCGACCTGTTCAAAACCTTTAGCCCAGGGGAGGATACCTTGGTATTCCAACTGCGGAGCTAATGGACTAGGATGGAAAATAGTGATCCCAGCGGTAATGCTGTTGGTAGGAGCCATCTGTGAACAACTTTTCCCCCAAATTTGTTACCGTCAACCAATCAGGCCTGGGCTGTGGCTTGACTGTCCTTGCCGTGGCCATGCTCCTCAGTGCCATTGGTCTGAAATGGGTTGTCAATGGCATTGCTCTGTTGATTTTGCTATTGTTTCTGGCACCAACGGTGGGCTTTTTGGTATTCCGCTGGTGGCTGAAGAGAAAATTGGTGGATGGGGAGTGTCCCGTTTGTCAGTATCACTTCACTGGTTTTGACGGTCAGCCATGCCGATGCCCCAGTTGCGGGGAAGAGTTGGAAGTGAGCAATGGACAATTTACCCGCCCCACTCCCCCTGGAACTATTGACGTACAAGCGGTGGATGTATCAGTTAAAGCACTAGATGAGTCCTGAGTGTTGCCCTAATGTATTCCAGCAAAATTTTCACTGTCGTTCCGATAGCCAATGGGCGATCGCCGGGGGCAGATCCCGTTGTACTTTACCACTGACATACATGCCAATATGACCCACGGGGAAAGATTGGACGGTGTAGTCACAGTTTTCCGGCAAATAGTCCCCCAAAGCTAGGGAAGAAGCAGGGGCCACCAAGTGGTCTTTTTCCGCATATAAATTCAATATGGGCATGGTCAAATTATGCAGATCCACCAGGCGATCGCCAATCATCACTTCCCCTTTGATCAATTTATTTTGTTGATAAAAATCCTTGAGGAATTGACGGTAAGTTTCCCCCGCTTGATCGGGACTATCAAAAATCCATTTTTCCATGCGTAGAAAGTTTAACAATTTCGCTTCATCCCCCATAATATCGGGCACATCAAGATACTTTTGGTAACCTAATTGCAGGGGTTTAAGCATGAGAAATTCTAGGTTAAGATAATCCCCTGGAATATTGCCCATGGCATCCACCATTAAGTCAATATCTACTGCTTCGGCTCCCAAGGTACAGCCTCCCCGGGCGTTCAATAAAGTACCGGGTTGTTCAAAGTCCACCGGAGCCACCATCACCACCAAATTTTTAACCTTATCCGGGAATAGAGAAGCGTAACACAGGCTAAATGTGCCCCCCTGACAAACTCCTAACAACGTAATTTTTTCTTGCTGGGAGCGTTGACAAATAATATCGACACAGTTGTTCAAATATCCAGACAAATAATCTTCTAGGGTCAACCAACGATCGCCCCGGGAGGGATAACCCCAATCAATTAAATACACGTCCAAACCCAGTTTGAGGAGGTTGGCCACCAGGGAGCGTCCTTCCTGCAAATCCACCATGTAGGGGCGATTTACCAGGGCGTAAACAATTAAAACCGGGATAGGTAAGGGATTTTCCACCACCGGTTGGAAACGGTAAAGAATAACCTTATCTTCCTGGTAAACTGCTTCTTTGGGGGTAAAGCCCACCTGGATGTCATCTTCATTCAAACCCTGCAAATTTTCCAAGCCAGAGAGAAATTTTTCAGTAAAATCTAGGGTTTCATGGAGATTTTCTTCTAACCCCACCTGAGCAAAAAAAGGCAACATAATTTTTAACCAATGAACGATAAAAAATAGTAAAAACATTGATGGTGAATTAACTATCCATCGGATCTGAACAAAAATGTCCAGAATCCAAAAGCTCGAAATGCAATGGGACTAAATCCAATAAAGTAACTTTTAGCCTGGGTTTGCTTCTGTTTCTCCCAATCGTTTTTTCAAACTTTTAACTTCTTTCCGCAACTGATAAATGGTTTGATGAATTTCATCCACCTCTGAGCGGGTAGGGAGGTTCAGCATTTTTAACCATGCTTCTAGAATCTCCTGTTGCTGAATGCGATAACGATTCAAGGCATTGATGAATTTGCCCCGTACTTTCAGATTTTTTTCCTCACAAAAAGCTTCTTCAAACACTTGGTCAGCGGCGATCGCCCACCGTTGTTGAAATTCCTTCCAGGTTTTAACGGGTTTATCTTCCTTAGCCCGGGCCAGTAAATCTTCCATCAAAGCAGCAAAGCCCCGGTATTGAATATCTGCTTCCAGTAATTGATAGTCTGCCATGGCCTGGGATAACTTAACCCAATCGTCAAAGGCCCGCAATAATTTGCCATTCATTTCCCGACTGGGCCCCAGCAAAGGCGATCGCATAAAACTGCTCAGGTTTTTGTTGTAGAGGGCATCGCCGTAGAGATTATTTAAATCTAACCAAGCATGGATGTCCCCGGTGGGTAATTTGCCCAGGGGGGCGACGCTACTCTGCCAGGTGGAGAGCCAGAGTTGGGAAAATCTTTGTACTTCCTTGATGTAACACTGCCATAAACCATCCATGTCCCCTTGGAGAGCTTGGGTGGTGGCGGTATATTGCTCAATTTGGGTTTGTAGCTGTTTTAGGTAGCCCTGCACTGCCCCTGGCGCCGAACCATTATCCAATTTAGGCCACAGGCTTTGCCAAGCTTCAAAAGAAAGCTTAAGTAACTCTCCATAAAACTGCTGGGATTGGAGGAACTGTTGGGGCAAAGACTCAAAGGACTGGGGAGCCGAGCCCATCATGGCGCCGGCCCCGCCCTTGGCCATGAGGTCAAACCAATTCTTCCAAGCCTGGCTACTGGACTCCAGCCAAAACTGACTGAGGGGAGTCATGAGTTCTGTCCAGGTTTTATTTGTCGATTCCATGGTCAAAATCCACCTTACTACTGGCCGCTACCTGAATTATGGCTCAGCTTTTTGGGGTGGCAAGTGTTGCTCTGGAAGATTTGTCATGGGAAGGGAGAATTCCAGCCGAATCTAACCTTGGCCGCCGAACTGCCGCTGATAAACTTCGTCTTCTTTTTCGGTGATAATTTTCAAATCTGAGCGGGGATAGGCTACACAAAGTAGAGCATATCCCTCAGCCTGTAGTTCCGCTGAAACTCCCATGCCGTCAGCCTGCTCCGCTGTGCCTTCGGTGATTAACGCCGCACAGGTAGTGCAAACCCCAGCGCCACAGGAAGTAGGTAGTTGTATCCCCTCATCATCCGCCGCTTGGAGCACCGTTTTATCCTCGGGAACGGAGATGGTATAGGTCTGACCCTGGTGTTGGATTTCGGCGGTGTAGGTGTTAACCATGGCAAAGCGGTAATAATAAAAGAATTAATGGGATTTTTGGCCAATGAACACTCTAGCAAGTTTTGGATAGGCTGTTAACCAACCTGAGGAGTATCAACCTGGCCACCATTGTCGCCACGGTAGCGGGTCAGAAAAATAATTTTTCCTTGGCGATCGCCTGGGGGAAGACCGAATCTGGGCCATGACGAACCCAGGTTAAAATCAGGGCATAATCTGCGTAACTCTTTTTAAATCAACAAGGAATTTTCTATGGCATCTAACAGTACGGCAGACGGGAAAGATCGTTTTTTCAGTGCTTTGATTTATGTGATTCCCCTCATTGATGCATTCATGTTTGGGGGATTTTTATTACAACAATTTCCTGTTTTACAGATAATTTACTTGCCCATTATGCCCCTGTTGCAATTCTATTATCAGTTTCCCTTTGCCTCTTTTATCATCTTTATTGTGCTGTTTATGGCAGTGGTGAGAAACAACAATATCTCCCACTTTATCCGCTTCAATGCTATGCAAGCCATCCTAATTGGCATTCTCCTATCCTTGTTTGGCTTAATCGTTGCCTACGTGATCCAGCCAGTGTTTGGCCAGGGACTAGTTACCGAAACCCTCTACAATTTTGCTTTCCTTGGGGCCTTAGCCTGTGGATTTTTCGGCATTGTTCAATCAGTGCTGGGACGCTACGCAGAAATTCCCACCATTTCCGACGCGGCCTATTCCCAAGTGCGCTTTTAATTACCCACGTTGATGGACCCTGCCTCTGACCAAGTTGATTAACTGGAGCTATTTTTCCTGACCATGTCTGATAGTCGTTTAAATCTGGTGGCGATCGCCATTTTCCTAATGATGATGTCTGCCCTGGTGGGGCCGATAGTGCACCTTTCTCCGGCTATTCCAGCAGCGGCGACCTTAGGGATTTTGGGCATAATCACAGCGGATCAAATTAGTTGGCAGGGCAAGGGGACAGACTTTTTTGTCGGTCTCTTCCAAACCAAAGCGGAAAAAGAGAGAATTTTGTGCCATGAAGCAGGGCATTTTCTGGTGGCCCATTGCCTACAAATTCCCATTACTAACTACAGTCTTAGTCCCTGGGAAGTTCTGCGCCAGGGAGCCGGGGGAATGGCGGGCATCCAATTTGATACGACCAATCTAGAAAATCAGTGTCGGGATTGGCACCTCCGCCCCCAAGCTCTGGAACGTTGGGCTACGGTTTGGATGGCGGGCATTGCCGCAGAAAAAATTATCTATGGTGAATCCCAGGGAGGAAACGGCGATCGCCAACAGCTACGCCAAGCTTTTCGTCGGGCAGGACTGCCAGAAATTAAACTACAGCAAAAGGAAAGTTGGGCTTTTCTCCAAGCTAAAAACCTGCTGGAACAACACCGCCAAGCCCATGGTCAGTTGCAACAAGCCCTGGCCCAACGGCGATCGGTAGAAGAATGTCGC
This sequence comes from Synechocystis sp. PCC 6803 substr. PCC-P, assembly GCF_000284455.1. Taxonomy (GTDB): domain Bacteria; phylum Cyanobacteriota; class Cyanobacteriia; order Cyanobacteriales; family Microcystaceae; genus Synechocystis. The sequence continues at coordinate 930,450 of NC_017039.1, read as the reverse complement.
CATCTTCTCGCCCAACATCTAGGAGAGCCTGCTGTTGGTTCCAATTGACTGTTTTAGTTAAACCAAATAAGTTGAAGTGAACTTTTTGAACGGCCATCGTCCACTTACATCCGGGGAGCGATTTCAGGAGATACCATTGGGGCAATCATCTCTAGACTATGGTGTTGGTGTCGGCCTGTTATCATACTATTGTTGGCAGTCAGCACAATCGTTGAAAATAGTTTAAGTGCTTTTGTCTTTTTCCTCCGACACCACTGGCTGCATTAGCCTTGGTCAGCAAGAATTCTTTCCCTAACACTCGCTAACTATCATGAAATTTAACACGGAATGCTTACCCGATGTTATCAACAAAATTGAGAGTGACCGCGAAAGAATTAGACTAAAGAAAATTATTTACGGTCTGACCAACAAAGTTTGGGAAAACGATCCGAAGGTTGTGGGCAGTTGCTCCACTTACACACTACTAGTGAACTTAGTTAAAGTCCAACCAGAGATCAAACGTTTGGTGTCGGACATGTATAACCTGATTGAAAGCCTGAATCGAAAGGAAGCCTATGTGCCGATCGCCAAAAACTTGCTAGATATTATCGCTCCCATTTATGGCATTACCTCCGATAGCATCAGCCAATCATTGTTAGAAAACCTATTAGACGAAAAAGAAGAAGAACAAAAACGTCAGCGGAAAACCTGTCTTAACTTACTGGAAGTAGTAGTCAAGGATGAAATTTATAACGAACTGCAAAAACTACCCGTCAACGTCGCCAAATTTGTCAGCATTGCCGAGGTGGCTAGCTATACACTAAATCGCTTGCCCCCCATGTATGTGGCCAGTGAAGAAGGAAAAGCATTTCAGATGCAACGAGTTGAACAGATGCGAGGGGAGATTCGCACCGCTGTGCTAAGGGGAATTGGCGCAATTATGCGGGACCCTCTAAAAAAATCCACCCCTCTAAATATCGATGAAATAGACTCCTTTAGTACAGCCCATTCCATTCTGATAGAACTAGAAGAATTTGCCCGTAACATTGGCGTTGCCCAAGACAAAGTTAGCCTAGATGAACTTTCTAGCAAAATTCGGCGGGGGGTGAGGGACTACCATGCCGCTTTATTAGACCTAGAACAAGTGCTCGACGTTTATGGCATTGCCTATGAAAAAATAACCGCTAAAAACTTAGCCTCTGTAGTGCGCAAAATTTTGCGACAAATCGAAAAAAATCAACGGGATGGGCGGCATACAACTCACACAGATAATGATGCAACCTACTTACAAAGACGTCGGCAGGAGTCCCTAGATGCCCAACAAACTTCTATTATAGAATTTACCGACAATGATCAAGATAATGGTGATGAAACCTTTGCTGATTCCATTCGTGACTGGTACAGTTTTTAGCTGATTAAAAATCTATTTGAAAGTCTTGTCATTATTGATTTTCCTGGCAGCTTTTTCAAGCCGTCACCACCGGCTCGCTTAGTTCAAAGGATTTATCAAAATTCCGCCTTAGCCAAGTTAAGCAAGTTTGATTAAACTTATTTGGGCACTCGTCATGTAAACAGTGGCCGACTCCAGGCCAAAGTTGAAATTCAATTTTTTTGTTCAACAGGGCAAATTGCTGGCCATATCGACAGGGGATAAACCGATCGCCATCTCCCCAAAGCAACAATATGGGTAAATCCAGGGTAGGCAATAACTCCTTCACCGACGGCGCAAAGTGGGACTGACGCACAGAGCTAAACAATTGCCGAAAGGCAACCTCTGCCCCCAAATCCTGGGGAGGAGAACAAATAATTTGCACCAATTCCTCTTCAAACTGGTCTAGATCAAGCTGTTCCTGCCGCAAACCATAGGCCAAACCGGCCCAACGCTTGATAATCGGGGGACGACGAACAAACTTGAATAGGCCATTGAGTAACCAAGGAGGGGAAAAAGCGCTTTCCACCTTTTCAATCCAAGGTCTTAAAAAACGAGGGGCGGCCTGCTGACGAAGAGAAACGTCCGGCAAACTTGCCATAATTAATCCGGCCACTAGGGTTGGACTTTCTGCTGCCATAGTTAACGCCACCAGGGAACCAATGGAATTTCCCACTAACACGGTGGGACAGCCAATTATTTCCCGACAGAAATCCCGCACCTGGTCTGCCCAGGAGTAAGCACTGTAACGTTCGTCAGCTTTGCGGGAACCACCAAAACCAAGCAAATCAATGGCGTAAACGCTGGTGTGTTGAGCAAAAAACGACATGTTGTAACGCCAATGCTCGATCGCCGCCCCAAAACCATGGATAAGCAACAGGGGAGGTAAACCAGTGGGCTCAATAGGGTGACGAAAACTATACCGAATTTGCCAACCCCGCCAACTCCATTCCCGCTGACAACCAATGCGTTCATCCCATCGTTTTATTCCTTGCCTATCCTGGGATTGGGTGGTCAGAATATCACCGGTCAATTGTTTTCACCATCGTAATTGAGCTTGAAATGGATAGGAGCGCAAAAATCATCAATGCCTTGCTCCAAAACATAGGCCACCACCAGGGGCGCTAACAGGGGATGACAGACTTTGCGTTCGCTAAGGTGATTGACCACTGTACTGATGTTATTGTCTTTTAATGCCGCCGGAAAACCCCCCTCACAAATGGCTACTCGGCATCTTTTGGCCAAACCCTCTAGCCAATCATTGCGATCGGGCTGTTGCCCCACTTGGATGCCCAGGGTCAGGGCCGCATCTTCTAAATTACCTTCACAATCCTCGATGGTATCCAGCGCCTGCATTGCCTCCGGACAATGGGCAAGTTGGTCACGGTAACGGGCGATCGCCTGGGAGGTAATGGTGGTCATCGGCTTTTCAATTATGATCCAGCAAAACTGCATTCTAGCGGCCAACAGTCCGGGCGCAACAGCAAGGCAAGTGGGAAAAAAGCAACTTTTGCAAAAGAGGGTAAATCAGTTATGATGAGAAATTGTCAGTTTTTACTATGACCATGAACGCCCAAGCCATAATCAATTCCATTGAGGCAGAGTTTCTCAAAGAAGACCTGCCCACCATCCATGTCGGTGACACCATCAAGGTTGGGGTCAAGATTGTCGAAGGTGGGAAAGAACGGATCCAACCCTACGAAGGCACCGTCATTGCCAAACGCAACGGCGGCATCAGCGAAACCATTACCGTACGGAAAATTTTCCAAGGTGTTGGTGTGGAAAGGGTTTTCCTGCTCCATTCTCCCCGGGTTGCCAGCATCAAAGTGTTGCGCCGCGGTAAGGTTCGTCGGGCCAAACTTTACTATCTCCGGGATCGGGTTGGTAAAGCTACCCGCATCAAGCAGCGGTTTGACCGGGCTCTGTAGTCAGCGAAACTGTGATCTCCAACACCAATGGCGATCGCCATCGATGGGAATTGGCAGCAAATTAGGGTATGATGGTGCCAGAGTGCAGACTCCAGGGCTAACCTCAGCCCAGACTATGCGTCCTTAGTTCAGTTGGTAGAACGCAGGTCTCCAAAACCTGATGTCGGGGGTTCAAGTCCTCCAGGGCGCGTTGACCACCAATTACCTCGCCAACGATTGTTACGCAATTATTCGACTTTGCGTTCGGTGATGTTCCAGATTTTCTCATTAGTTATAACGATTTGGGAGGCAAGAAAAACCTGTGGTTAAGAAGGAAGCGGTCAGAACCGACAGTACCGAAGACAATTCCGTGGACAATGTCCAGGCCCGGAGCAACTTCATTGCAGCCACCAAAGATGAGTTGGCAAAAGTGGTTTGGCCCTCCCGTCAACAGCTAATCAGCGAATCCGTAGCCGTGATTTTGATGGTTATCTTGGTTTCGACGGTTATCTACTTCGTTGATCAAATCTTTGGCTGGATTACCAAACAACCTTTCCTTTTCGGTTAACGAACTCAGTGGAGCCAAGGGGTCGGTAAATTACTGCCCAATAAGCTTTGACTTTCTTTCGATAGCTGATGAGAAACTTCTAGTCAAGCTTCCTGTTAAGTTATCTAAGTAAAATAAGATTTTTATTTCTCAGCTACGCCCTCGATATTTTTTATTTTTTCGATCCTGTTGAAGTTTTAGAAATTCTAAATCCCCAACATTCACTCTGCCCAGTCTTGCTCAAACTTGAGCCTGGATTGCCGGCAATCCCCCCAGTCAATATTCCTCGTACATGTTGTCATGAGCTTCACTGACGATCAATCTCCGGTCGCGGAACAAAACAAAAAAACACCCTCCGAAGGCCATTGGTTTGCCGTACAGGTAGCCTCTGGCTGTGAAAAGCGGGTTAAGTTAAACCTTGAGCAGAGGATTCACACCTTGGACGTGGCTGATCGCATCCTCCAGGTGGAAATTCCCAAAACTCCCATCGTAAAAATCCGCAAAGACGGGGCAAGGGTGCAGGGGGAAGAGAAAATTTTCCCTGGCTACGTGCTCATCCGCATGATTATGGACGATGACGCTTGGCAGGTGGTAAAAAATACCCCCCACGTGATCAACTTCGTCGGCTCTGAGCAGAAGCGTCACTATGGTCGGGGGCGGGGCCACGTTTTACCCATGCCCCTCAGTCATGGGGAAGTGGAACGAATCTTCCGTCACGTGGATGAGCAGGAACCCGTGGTGAAAATCGATATGGAAATCGGTGATCACATCATGGTGCTCTCCGGCCCCTTTAAGGATTTTGAAGGGGACGTGATTGAAGTCAGTCCAGAAAGAAGTAAGCTAAAAGCCTTACTGTCCATTTTCGGTCGGGAAACCCCGGTGGAATTGGAATTTACCCAGGTGGAAAAACAGAATTAAACCCTTTAGTGGGAGATTGGAAGTAAATTCTCGCTCCCCGCGGTGGGTTTGATCGCCGTTAATTCACATCCTAATCACATTAACTTAGACATACATAAGCAATGGCCAAGAAAGTCGTCGCTCTGATTAAACTGGCCCTGCCCGCTGGCAAGGCTAACCCTGCTCCCCCCGTTGGTCCCGCTTTGGGTCAGCATGGGGTTAATATCATGGCATTTTGCAAAGAGTACAATGCCAAGACCGCCGATAAGCCTGGGATGATTATTCCTGTGGAAATTTCGGTGTTTGAAGACCGTAGTTTCACCTTTATCCTCAAAACTCCTCCTGCTTCGGTGCTCATCCGTAAAGCCGCTGGGGTGGAAAAGGGATCTAGTGAACCGAATAAAAACAAAGTGGCTTCCATTACCCGGGAGCAACTGCGGGAAATTGCCCAAACAAAATTGCCTGACCTTAATGCCAACGACATTGATGCGGCCATGAATATTATTGAAGGCACAGCCCGCAATATGGGTATTACTGTCAACAGCTAAGTTTGAGGGCCTAGACCCAATAAGTTTTCCATTTATTTCGGGGAGAAGTTCCCTACTTCGCCAGTACCCAAGGAGTTACCAAATCCATGACTAAAAAGCTTTCAAAACGCATGCAGGCGGCGATCGCCAAGGTAGATGACAGCAAACTCTATAGCCCGTTAGAGGCCATGGAGTTGCTCAAGGAAACCGCCACTGCCAAATTTGATGAGACGGCCGAAGCCCACATCCGTCTGGGCATTGATCCCAAATACAGTGACCAACAAATTCGGACCACTGTTTCTTTACCCAAAGGAACAGGGCAAACAGTACGGGTAGCCGTGCTAGCCCGGGGGGAAAAGGTCAAGGAGGCCACCGATGCTGGGGCTGACATTGCCGGTTCTGAGGAATTGATTGAAGAAATTCAAAAGGGCATGATGGACTTTGACGTGCTCATTGCCACCCCTGATATGATGCCCAAAATTGCCCGGTTGGGTAAACAATTGGGGCCCCGGGGTCTCATGCCTTCTCCCAAGGGGGGAACGGTAACCGCAGACCTGGCCGCGGCGGTAAATGAATTTAAAGCCGGAAAATTAGAATTCCGGGCTGATCGTACGGGCATCGTTCATGTTATGTTTGGAAAGGCCTCTTTTTCCGCCGATGATTTATTGGCGAATTTAAAAGCGCTGCAAGAGACCATTGACCGCAATCGTCCTTCGGGGGCAAAGGGTCGTTTCTGGCGCACCGTATTTGTGTCCAGTTCCATGGGTCCTTCCATCCCTGTAGACATCAATGCTTTACGCGATCTGAAGTTTGAGGATAACTAAGCGACGACAATTTCCGAGTCATTTCTAGCCACTATTTATTTAACTGGCTATGCCAAAGACCGCAGGAGCAATTAGGGTTGCTTAATTAACCTGCCGAGGTTGAAGCCTGAATCAAGATTTGAGTTTGTTGGGGATTTGCTTCCTTGACAGCTTTTGATCCTCTGCTTCAGCCCCGGCGATCGCCAAGGGGCATTTTTATTGTGTGTTTAATGCTTGCTATCCCAACCCCAAGGAGGTGAAACCCGAATGGGAAGAACGAGAGAAAATAAAGCGACGGTAATCAGTGATGTTCAGGAGTTATTCCAGGACGCTCAAATGACGGTGATCATTGATTATCAAGGGTTAACCGTTGCCGAAATTACCGATTTAAGAAACCGGCTCCGCCCCCTGGGTGGAACCTGTAAGATTGCCAAAAATACCCTTGTCCGTAGGGCACTGGCAGGACAAGAAGCCTGGTCTCCCATGGAAGAATTTCTGACGGGAACCACCGCTATTCTTGTCTTGAAAGAAGACCTGGGCGGCGCAATTAAGGCTTACAAAAAATTCCAGAAAGATACCAAAAAAACCGAACTACGGGGTGGGGTATTAGAAGGAAAAAGCCTAACCCAAGCTGACGTGGAGGCGATCGGTGATTTGCCTTCCAAAGAGCAACTTATGGGTCAAATTGCCGGCGGCATCAATGCCCTGGCTACCAAGATTGCCCTGGGCATCAAAGAAGTTCCAGCTTCCGTGGCCCGTGGTCTCCAAGCCCATGTGGACAAAGAATAGGGTTGTTTTCACCCTGTTCACCCCAAAGTCATTTGTTTTTGGTTTGTCTAATCAGATTTAACCTACTTACCTATAGGAGTCATTTCTATGTCCGCTGCAACCGATCAAATTTTAGAACAGTTAAAAAGTCTTTCCTTGTTGGAAGCTTCCGAGTTAGTTAAACAAATCGAAGAAGCTTTTGGTGTTAGCGCCGCTGCCCCCGTTGGTGGCATGGTTATGGCCGCCGCTGCCGCTGCCCCCGCCGAAGCCGCTGAGGAAAAAACTGAATTCGACGTTATCCTCGAAGAAGTTCCTGCCGACAAGAAAATTGCTGTGCTGAAAGTTGTCCGCACCATCACCGGTTTGGGTCTGAAAGAAGCCAAAGAATTGGTGGAATCCACCCCCAAAGCCATCAAAGAAGCTACCGGTAAAGATGATGCTGAAGCCATCAAAAAACAAATCGAAGAAGCTGGTGGTAAAGCCGCTGTTAAATAATCGTTTGGCATATTTGCTATTTGCCTAATTATTTAGCCGGTCATTTACTTTCTGTTCACTTTTTTTGGAAGCTAAATTATTAGACTCCAATTCCCAATAATTTCTTTTTCGGGCTAGGATATTTCCTTGGCCCGTTTATTTTTATCTATGCCTCGTTCCAAAAAATACTTAAAATAAGAGACTGGTCAGTCAGCATTGGTTATTTTATGGGAAACACGTTTGGCAGTTTATTTCGCATTACCACCTTCGGTGAGTCCCATGGGGGCGGCGTGGGGGTAATTATTGATGGTTGCCCTCCCCGATTGGAAATTTCCCCAGAGGAAATCCAAGTAGACCTAGACCGGCGGCGGCCAGGACAGAGCAAAATTACCACCCCTCGTAAGGAAGCAGATCAATGCGAAATTCTCTCTGGCGTGTTCGAGGGTAAAACTCTGGGTACACCGATCGCCATTTTGGTGCGAAATAAGGATGCCCGTTCCCAGGATTACAATGAGATGGCGGTGAAATATCGTCCTTCCCACGCCGATGCCACCTATGAAGCGAAATATGGCATTCGCAATTGGCAAGGAGGAGGTCGCTCTTCTGCTAGGGAAACCATTGGCCGGGTGGCCGCAGGGGCGATCGCCAAAAAGATTCTGGCCCAGTTTAACGGGGTGGAAATTGTGGCCTATGTGAAAAGTATCCAAGACATTGAGGCGACGGTGGACAGCAATACGGTGACCTTGGAGCAAGTGGAAAGCAATATTGTTCGTTGTCCCGATGAAGAATGTGCCGAAAAAATGATTGAACGCATTGACCAGGTGCTACGACAAAAAGACTCCATTGGCGGGGTGGTGGAATGTGCGATCCGTAACGCTCCCAAGGGGTTGGGGGAACCAGTGTTTGATAAGTTGGAAGCGGATTTGGCCAAGGCAATGATGTCCCTCCCCGCTACCAAGGGGTTTGAGTTTGGCTCTGGTTTTGCCGGTACTTTACTGACTGGTAGTCAACATAATGATGAGTACTACCTGGATGAAGCGGGGGAATGGCGTACTCGCACCAACCGTTCTGGGGGGGTTCAGGGAGGCATCAGCAACGGCGAACCCATTATTATGCGCATAGCATTTAAACCTACTGCCACCATTGGTCAAGAGCAAAAAACCGTTAGTAACATTGGGGAGGAAACCACCTTAGCCGCTAAAGGTCGCCATGATCCCTGCGTTTTGCCCCGGGCTGTGCCCATGGTGGAAGCGATGGCTGCATTAGTACTTTGTGACCATTTGTTGCGATTCCAAGCCCAGTGTAAAACTTTATAAAACCCTAGGTTAGGAAAGTATTTTGGAACAGCTAAAACTGTTTGATGCTCCCTCAAGCTATCGAGTCAAGCGGGAGCCAAAATTGCTGCTCGATCGCCAGGGTTTGGAAGATTGGCAGGAAAAAATTCACCAATATCAACAGAGTCAACGGAAAACTGGCCAACCCCAGCAAATTTCGCTGTTTGATGCCCCGGTCACCAGTTGGCACCATGCCGACGAAATTGACCCATTTACTTTGCCCCAACAGTCTTCCCTGTTTTGGCGACAGGGCAAGGATTCAGCCAATATAACCGGGGAAAATCAAGGTTGTTTATATTTCATCCTCGATCGCCGTTGGCCATTATTGCTTTACGTGGGGGAAACCAAATTGACAGCAGACCAACGTTGGCAGGGCACCCACGATTGTAAGGACTATATTTTGAGCTATATCGAACTACACCGCCGCTATGAATTAGAAGTGGAAGTGGTGGCGTCTTTTTGGCCCCATGTGCCCCCGGAAAAGAAAACCCTCCTTGCCTGGGAAAAGGAGTTAATTCTCAAATGGCGATCGCCTTTTAACAAAGAATGTTGGCGCTGGTGGGGTCAGCCCTTCGGTAAATTGAGTTAAACCTCGGCACAAGTAGCCTTAAACCCTTAGTGTAAGGGAAAATGAAGACTGGATAGTTTCTCTAGGCCAAGTAACAGAGCCGCTAAACTACCTGCTACCCTAATTTTTCCGGAAAAAATCTGCTCCCGTACCACGGCGATCGGCATTAACACCATCTCAATTTCTTCCGTTATATCCCAAGCTTTTTTTCCCGTGGGAGTCACATCTGGGGCAAGGAAAAGATGGAGACGGGATTGATCTTTGACGGGATTATCATAAATACAACCTAAGTTGAGCAAATTGGTAATCTGGTAACCAGTTTCTTCTTCTAATTCCCGGCGAATAGCAGCAGTGGGGCTTTCCTGGTCGGGGAAAAAAGTACCGGCAGGTAATTCTAATAAAATTTCCTGCACTCCATGGCGATACTGCCGCACAAAAATAATTTCCTGTTGGGGGGTTAGGGCCAAAACCATCACAATTTCTGGCCGCATATTGACGAAGTAGTCATCGATCAAAGTCCCATTGGGCAATTGCACCGTATCCCGACGAACCCGGCACCAAGGATTGTTTAGCACCATCTGGCTTTGGCATAGATGCCATTTCTGCAAATTACTGGGAGGAAGATGCCACATGGCTCTGGATTATTTCACCGACAAAGATCTAATTAATTTTAAGCTCGAACAACATGGTGAGCCAAAAATAGGGCAGAAAAACTGTTCTTTTACGATTGCAGTAACGACAGCGCATTTGATGGCATAGCAATAACAAGAGAGTTATTTTTACAGGTGAAGGATGTCCGTTAGAAAAGGCAAAGTTGGTTCTGTTACAGGTACATTTCATTAAGCAAACAAAATTTTTAGTAAAAACTTTTGTTTTAATCTACACTATTGTTTAGTGCTGTAGTCAATAAAATTAAAATTTAGATAGTAGAGCTGATTTATTTTTTACTTAGACAATACAGTCCAGGAAACAATCAATTTCCCTAACTGTCATCGGTTCAGACCAGAAATAACCTTGCCCCAAGCCACAGCCCATTTTTTTAAGTAAATTTAACTGATCGTTTGTTTCAACACCTTCTGCTACAGTTTGAATATCCAGTAAATCCCCAAGGGTAATAATAGTTTTAACAATGGATTGGGACGGAGAATCTTCTGTTATTTGATTAATAAAGGAACGATCAATTTTTAAGTAATTTACTGGTAATCGATATAAGTAACTGAGAGAAGAATAACCAGTCCCAAAGTCATCAATGCTAATTTTGATTCCGTGAGATTTTATTTTTTTAAGGCATTCTGCTACTATTTCTAAGTGTTGAATTAAAACTCCTTCTGTTATTTCTAGCACCAAGGCATCACCATCAAGCTTTGTTGTTTGTAATATGTTTTCAATTTCTTCTACAAAAAGGGGACGACAAATTTGATTAGGGGAAAGATTAATACTGACATAGATTTTATCATCATTAGTAATTTCTCTCCATTGGGCAATTTGTTGGCAAGCTTGCTGCATAATCCATTGTCCAAGGATGATAATTAGTCCAGTTTCTTCGGCGATCGCAATTAATTGCTCTGGATTAATATAACCTTTTTCAGGATGTTGCCAACGTATAAGAGCTTCAAACCCTTGTAGTCTATCATTAACTAAAGAAATTATAGGCTGATAATATAACTCTAGTGTTTCTTGTTCTAAGGCTTTGCGAAAATCATGCTCCAAACTTAAGCGTTCTAAAATTGTTTGGTGCATGGAAGGATCAAAAACAGCGTACTGGTTGCGCCCATTATTTTTAGCTTGATACATAGCAATATCTGCATCCCTTATCAGCCTTTCAGGTTCATAGTAATGAATACTACCAATGACAATGCCAATACTAGCTTTAACAAATAGTTCTTTGGCTTGAATTTGCACGGGCAAACGTAAGTGGATAAGAATCCGTTCTGCAACATCGATCGCCTGTTTAATTTCCGTAATACTTTCTAAAAAAATCACAAACTCATCTCCCCCTAAACGGACAGCTAAATCTGTTTCCCTTAAGTTAATTTGTAGTTTTTCTGCGATCTTAATTAAGAGAGCATCTCCAACGGAATGGCCCCAACTATCATTAATTAATTTGAAATGATCTAAATCAATGAAAAGAAGAGCAAATCGAGATTTTGGATTGTTTTTGATTTGGTGGCCAGCAAATTCCAACCTTTGGAGTAACAAGGCTCGGTTAGCCAAACCTGTTAAAGTATCATGAAGAGCTTGGTAGGAAAGTTGATTTTGGCTAGCTTTTCTTAATTTAATTTCTTTTTGTAAACGATAATTCCAAATAATAACAATAGCAACGGTGACGATAATAAAAATTATAATCAGCCGATGGATAATGGCGCGGAGATTTTGTATGGTCAATAACGGGTTATTAAATAACCATCGTTTTTGAGATTCATAATAAATGGAATCAGTATCCGCTTTTAGTAAATTTACTTGTTCATCAATATTACGTAAAATAGCTGGATTAGTTTGGCGAGAAGCAGCAAAAAATAATTGGGAAGTGTCAACAACCATATTGGTCGGACGTACCCTATGTTGATGGCTGAAACGGTTACCAAAAAAGTAATTAACCGCTCCAGCATCGGCTTCCCCTGCATCTATTTTTTTAAACAGCTCCGAAAATGAGTCAACTTGAATTATTTCTGCTTTTATTTTTAGTTCAGCCAAACGCTTAATCAAATTCTTTTCTTGAACACTATTTTTTAAAACTACTATTCTTTTTCCTTCTAGATCAATAATAGAATTGATATTGGCATTGTTCGCAGCATAAATAATTGACCAACTGTTTAGAACTACTTCTTGATTAAATTGAAACTTTTTTGCTCTTTCAGGATTGACTGCTACGTCGGGCATTAGATCTATTTTCCCTGCCTCTAGCTTTTGCAAACAGGCTTGCCATTCACAAAGGTGGTATTCAATTTGCCAATTCTCCGCAGCGGCGATCGCCTCGATTACGTCAATCCAAAAGCCCACTGGCCTATTTTGATCATTGAGAAAAATCTTTGGTTGATTTTCATAAACTCCGATCCGCACCACCTGGGTTCCAGTTACCGGCGCCGAACCCCAGAGCAACTGGATGATAATGCTTAAACGGAAAAGCCAACGGTGAATACCATTCATTAACGGGGAACTGCTCTTGTCTTTGGCAAATGCAGTGGAATTGGGAAAAATTTAGCCAAAGGGAAAAAGTTCTGCTCTGATTGCTTGAGGCGGAACTATTCTAACAACTCTCACAACGGGAATTGCAAAACCTAGTCGCTCTAATAGGGATTTTAGCCAATTTTTTATTTTGACTGGGCCCGGGAATAATCTCGTTTCCCTAGGCTTTACTTCTGATAAATTAGGTAAACAAAAGTTCTATTTGCCTCCCCCATGACCGGAGCCAAAACCAGGGACTTGTAGTGGCAATGTTACTTTTTCAGTTAGGGCAGCTAAATTTTTTGAGGGGATCCTAAGCCTGAATTTTGTCTCTCCTAGGCCTAAACTGCCGACGATTTGATCAAACGAAAGAGAGCTTAGCAAGTGAAAAAAAGGGAGGCCGAAACCTCCCTGGGATTTTATGAGAAAAGTGTTAGTCGGTCACTAAACCTTAGTAGTCGAAGTCACCACCGGGGGCACCAGCGGGGGCTTTTTCTTTTTCAGGTTTGTCCACAACAATGCATTCGGTGGTCAATACCATGCCAGCGATGGAAGCGGCATTTTGCAGAGCGGAACGGGTCACTTTGGCAGGGTCAACAATGCCAGCGGCCAGCATATCTACATATTCCAGGCTAGCGGCATTGTAACCAACGTTGAACTCCTTCTCTTTGACTCGCTCGGAGATAACCGCACCGTTTTGACCGGCGTTTTCGGCAATCCGTTTGAGGGGAGCAGGCAGAGCCCGGGCTACAATCAGGGCACCGGTTAACTCTTCATCTTTGAGGTTGCCAGTGGCCCAGTCTTCCAATTGGGGAGCCAAGTGGGCCAGGGTGGTACCACCACCGGGAACAATACCTTCTTCCACAGCGGCTTTGGTGGCATTGATGGCATCTTCCAGGCGGAGTTTACGGTCTTTCATTTCGGTTTCGGTAGCAGCACCGACTTTGATTACCGCTACACCACCGGCCAATTTAGCCAAGCGCTCTTGGAGTTTTTCTTTGTCGTAGCTAGAATCGGTTTCTTCGATCTGGCGACGGATTTGCTCACAGCGGGACTTAACGGCGGCTTCGTTGCCTTCGGCCACAATGGTGGTGTTGTCTTTGGTGATGTTGATGCGACGGGCAGAACCGAGGCTATCCACAGTGGCGCTTTCCAGTTTCAGACCAGCATCTTCGCTGATTACTTGACCGCCGGTGAGGGTGGCAATGTCTTCTAACATTTGTTTACGGCGATCGCCAAAGCCGGGGGCTTTCACAGCGGCCACATTCAACACACCCCGGAGACGGTTAACTACGAGGGTAGCCAAAGCTTCTTTTTCAATATCTTCGGCAATGATCAACAGGGGCTTACCTTGACGGGCCACTTGTTCAAGGATGGGCACCAGGTCTTGCACCAAGTTGATTTTTTTGTCAGTGATCAAAATGCGGGGATCTTCCAGGACAGCTTCCATCCGTTCCGCATCGGTGACGAAGTAAGGGGAGATATAACCCTTATCGAAGCGCATCCCTTCGGTGATTTCCAACTCGGTGGTCATGGATTTGCCTTCTTCGAGGGAAATAACCCCTTCTTGGCCGACTTTATCCATGGCATTGGCAATCATTTGGCCAACTTCTTCGTCGTTACCGGCGGAAATGGCTCCCACCTGGGCGATCGCCTTGGAATCTCCCACGGGTTGGGCATGCTCTTTAATCCGAGCAACGAGGAAATCAGTGGCCTTATCAATACCCCGCTTGAGGGAAATGGGGTTGGCACCAGCGGCCACGTTGCGTAAACCTTCTTTAACAATGGCGTGGGCCAAAACCGTAGCGGTGGTGGTACCATCCCCAGCCACATCATTGGTTTTAGAAGCCGCTTGGCGAATTAAGGAAACCCCAGTATTTTCTACATGGTCTTCCAGTTCAATCTCTTTGGCAATCGTGATCCCGTCGTTAATAATTTGGGGAGAGCCAAATTTCTTCTCGAGCACCACGTTACGACCTTTAGGGCCGAGGGTAACGGCAACGGCTTCCGCCAGAATGTCCATGCCCCGCTCTAGGGCACGGCGAGCTTCGTCATTGTAAATGATGGATTTAGCCATAAAAGTAAAACCTCGTGGGCAAATTAATGCAATAGATGAATGGGTAAAAATCCTGCAAGTTTTAACACAGGTCAGGATCGGTAAAAATTAATCGACCTAGGCAACGGAGGCCAAAATATCTTTTTCAGTTAACAGAACATAGTCGTCGCCACCAAGTTTGATATCGGTGCCGGCATACTTGGAATAGAGAACCTTATCGCCCACTTTGACTTCCACAGGGGAGTAGGTACCGTCGTCGTTGCGTTTGCCGGGGCCCACTTGGACAACTTCACCAATTTGGGGTTTTTCTTTGGCGTTATCAGGCAACAAAATCCCCCCAGCGGTTTTTTCTTCAGCGGGGCTTACTTTCACAAACACCCGATCGCCAAGGGGTTTCACAGTAGAAACATTAATGGAAATAGCGGCCATAGAAGTCATCCTCCAGATGATAGTCTTGCAAGGTCAGTAGTAATTTGGGAGAGGGTTTAGCACTCCCACCTCACGAGTGCTAATTTAGCTAAATTGCTTGACCCAGTGCAACACCCCGGTGAGTGTGGTTTCCCGAACTCAGGGCAAAAATCGGGAGCCGACTAGATCCTTCACTGCAAAGTTGCCCGGAGGCGATCGCCGCTTCTGTGCAGGACTACTCCTTTATTGACCGAACACTTTGTAATGCATATTATGTATGTATGCAGTTTGAGTATGATCCGCAAAAGGCCAAAAGTAATCGGCAAAAGCATGGCATTTCCTTTGCAGAAGCTGAAATGGTCTTTTTTGATCCTCTCACCATTCACGAGCTTGATCCTGATTCCACTACAGAAGAACGTTTTATCGCATTAGGGATGGGAAACACGGGCTCTATCTTGGTTGTTGTTTATACGTTGCGAGGAGAAATTATTCGCTTAATTTCAGCCCGACGTGCCACGAAACAGGAGACAAAAATCTATGAGACGGGAATATGATTTTTCCAAAGGAAAACGAGGCGCCATCATTCCATCCAAGGGAAAAACCCGCATTACGATTTATCTCGATGATGATGTTTTGGACCATTTTCGAACAGAGGCTGAGGCAAGGGGCATGGGCTATCAAACCTTGATTAATCAGGTGCTAAGACAATGTATCCAATCTCCCGCCGAACAATCAATAACTGAAACTGATTTACGACGTATTCTGCGAGAAGAATTGTCAGAAATGAGATGATGGGGACAAGATCATCCTATCTGGCCCTCCCATGGTTTTGGGAAAGGATGGTCCATAAGGGTTTCGGAGTTAACCATCCCCTGATCAAAAAATATTTTACTTAGGACTTTGGAAGCTCCTCGGGGAAACGGACAATGTCGTCATCCCCCAAATATTCACCGTTTTGCACCTCAATCATCACCAAGTCAATTACCCCAGGATTTTCTACCCGATGGGGAGTGTTCATCGGCACATAGGTAGATTCTTTCTGATTTAACAATTTTTCCTCACCGTTACAGATCACCTTGGCCGTACCCGACACCACTACCCAATGTTCACTGCGGTGGTAATGCATTTGGGTGCTCATATGTTGTCCCGGTTTGACCACAATGCGATTAATCCGATAACGGGGGCCTTCTTCCAACATGGTGACCATGCCCCAGGGAGGAGTGCGGGTGGTTTCAGGATGGGGAGTGGGGGCCGGACTAGAAGCTTCAGGGGAATCATGCATGGCGGATAACGTTAAGCCAAACGTTGAAAAAGACCAAGGACTTGCCCCAATTTTAAACTGCTGGGGAATTTGCCGGGAATTAAGCAATTAAGAAAAAAGCCCTGATCGCCAACGTCAGAGCTTTTAAGCATTCAAATATTTGGCATAGCTGTCGAAATCACAATTAGCAACAGTGCCTAAATCTTGACCCAGCAACTATTGAGCTAAACGGCTGGTTTCATAGCCCCAAGTGGGAAAATTATCGGAGGAAACGGAGGAGGAAGTTTCATTGCTTTCCTGACTACGACCTGCCAAAGAACTGACTTTGACGCAGTTGGGGGTAAACAGAAAAATACTCTCACCAATGCGTTCTTGGTGGCCATCCATGGCGAAAGTACCACCGGCCACAAAATCCACGGCTCGCTGGGCTTCTTCGGGGTCCATCACATTCAGGTTTAACACCACCGACTTCCGTTCCCGTAGGGTTTGAATCACCTGGGGCATTTCATCGAAGGAATGGGGTTCGACGACGACCACCTCTGCCACACTGTTGTTGATGCCGGGCATACCAATCACGTTATTTCTTACTCCTGTACCAATAGAGGTTTCATTATTTAAGCTTAAGGGTTCGCGGCTAATGCGAGGGGGAGGGGCAACTTCTTCGGCCGGCGGCTGGGAGGCCACTGACTGGGGAAACTCCATTTCTTCGTCGTAATCCTCTTCGTACTCATCGTGTTCACTGATGCCGACGAAGTCTTTTAACTTGGTCAAAATCATAGTTTACCGTCCGTATTTCCTGGGTAAAGTGAAAGGGGTCAATGGGATGAACTAGTGTTGCTACCAAAGCCGGGGTGATTGCGAACCCAGACCACGGTAAACGGCATCAACTGCAAATATTCTTGCTAGATTGGCAGGTTCATCGGTTCAGGGAGGAAAGGAGCGGCAACTCAGTGGCGAGGAGCTACTAAGGTCAGGCCCTTTCTTTTTCGGTCAATAATGACCGAGTTTCATTTTCCTATCCCTGTCGTGACAATTTACCAAAATGTTCCTAACTTTTGTAGGCTTTCGCCGACATTTTACCGATAATTTCTCACTGTTTCCCAAGCACAGGCCGGAGCCGTAACCAGGGCCAGAAATTAGGGTAACTAACAAAGATACCTCCCATTACTAGCACGAATGGGGCAAAAAATTAGCGAAGAAAGAGACGATAAACCGGATTATCACTCTCGTCCCAATAGCGATAGCCTAAATTGGCTAAAAACTGTTGCCACTGTTCCATTTCTGCCAAGGGAACCTGCATGCCGACGACAATTCTGCCGTAGTCGGCCCCGTGGTTACGGTAATGGAACAAACTAATATTCCAGGCTGGATCCATACAGCCCAAAAATTTCATCAATGCCCCTGGCCGCTCAGGAAATTCAAATCGGTAGAGTAATTCCCGTTGATTTTCCAATTGGGTCACCTGGGGGGGACGGCCCCCCACCATATGGCGCAAATGGAGCTTCGTCAGTTCGTCATCGGTTAAATCGAGGGTTTTAAAACCTTGGCGGTTAAAGCTGGCGGCCAGTTGGGACGCATCACTGCGGTTTTGCACCTGAATGCCGACAAAAATATGAGCATCGGGCCCCTCCGCAATGCGGTAACTAAATTCGGTAATGTTATGTTTCCCTAACCCTTCACAAAATTTTCTTAAACTGCCCCTTTGTTCGGGAATGGTCACTGCAAAAATGGCCTCTCGCTGTTCCCCATACTCGGCCCGTTCCGCCACAAATCTCAATCGGTCAAAGTTCATATTCGCCCCACAGGCGATCGCCACTAGGGTTTGGTCTCGACAGCCTTGCTTTTGGACATATTGTTTCAGTCCCGCAATGGCCAACGCTCCCGCCGGCTCCAAAATTGAGCGGGTATCTTCAAAGCAATCTTTGATGGCCGCACAGGTGTCGTCCGTATCCACCAGCAAAATATCATCCACATATTGCTGACAGAGGGGAAAAGTTAAATCCCCCACTTCCCGCACCGCCACACCATCCGCAAACAGTCCCACTTGGTTTAGCTTGACCCGTTTTCCCGCCGCCAAAGATTGGCGCATAGCATCGGCATCCGTTGGTTCCACGCCGATAATTTTAATTTCTGGATAGAGGCGTTTAACGTAGGCCGCTACCCCCGCAATCAGCCCACCGCCACCGATCGCCACAAAAATGGCATCAATGGGCTGTTGATACTGACGTAGAATTTCCATGCCAATGGTGCCTTGGCCAGCAATCACGTCGGGATCATTAAAAGGATGGATAAAAGTTAGCCCTTTTTCCTGCTCCAACTGTCGGGCATGGCCATAGGCATCGTCATAGGTTTCGCCATAGAGCACCACCACACCGCCCCGAGCTTTGACCGCCTCCACTTTCACCTGAGGAGTGGTTTCGGGCATAACAATAATCGCCCTGGTACCCAACTTGGAAGCTCCTAGGGCCACTCCCTGGGCATGGTTACCCGCCGAAGCTGCAATTACTCCTTTTGCCAATAATTCCGGTGATAACTGGGCCATTTTGTTATAGGCCCCCCGTAACTTAAAGGAAAAGACCGGCTGTAGGTCTTCCCGCTTAAAGTAAACCCGGTTACCCAGCCGCTTCGATAAATTGGCCGCCAAATCCAACGGAGTTTCGATCGCCACATCGTAAACCCGGGCTTTAAGAATTCTTTCGAGGTAATCGGTGGTCATGGAAAACGAGAGCAAAAACGGTAGTAGCTAAAATCCCCCTTTCCAGTTTCCCACTCTTTGGCAGAGCCTTGGCCCAGGCTAAGGGCCTATTGAAGAGGAATAAAGTAAAGAAAGTGGGGTACAGTTTTTTGTTGTAGAGTTCAGAATTAGATAGGGCAATTGGCTGGTTAAATCACCATTAACGATGGAGCAAAGATGACGAGTTTGACAACCACACCAGCGAAGGAATGGTTTAAGGTACTTTGATTTGTATTATGTTCCCTCGGATTATTTCTTAATTTTTACTTTAAAAATCTGCCCAGCGACGACAAGATACAATGGTCGTAATTAAGGCCCCATAGAGTATTGGTAAATAATTTTCGATGACCCAAAGTAATAATTTCGCCACTAGCCCTCTTTGGCAACAGGGGTCCGTAGTGGAACTGACCATTACCGGCCTCAATCACCAAGGGGAGGGTATTGGCCGCTTTAATGAGCGAGTAGTGTTTGTGCCCGACACGGCCCCCGGCGATCGCCTGGAAGTCCGCTTGGTAAAAGTCAAAAGAAATTATGCCTTGGCCCAATTGCTCAAAATTTTAGAACCTTCTGTCCAGCGCACCCGCCCGTCCTGCATTGTGGCGGATAAATGTGGCGGTTGCCAATGGCAACATCTGGATTATCAATTCCAGGTAGAAAGTAAGCAACAACAAATTATTGACGCCCTGGAGCGTATTGGTGGTTTCACCACTTTGCCCCTGGAGCCTCTATTACAGTCCCCCGCTAGCTTGGGTTATCGCAACAAAGCCACCTATCCCCTAAGTCGCTCCAAAACCGGCCAGGTGCAAGCTGGTTATTACCGCAAGGGTAGCCATCGTTTGGTAAATATTAACCAATGCCCTGTGCAGGATGATCGCCTAAATTTATTGCTGACCGAGGTGAAGAAAGATATTGAAAATCGGGGTTGGTCTATCTATGACGAAGAGAAAAAGCAGGGCAAATTACGTCACCTAAGCCTACGCATTGGCCAACGTACGGGGGAAATGTTACTGACCCTGATTTCGGCCCATAAAGGTTTACCGGATTTGGAAGAACAGGCTGGGGAATGGTTGGAGCGCTATCCCGATTTGGGCGGCATTTGTTTAAATATTCAGCCCGAACCCAACAATCGCATTTTTGGCGATGAGACCGTGGTGATTGCAGGGCGGGGTATTTGTCGAGAAAAGTTTGCTGATCTGAGCTTTAGCCTGGGGGCTAATACGTTTTTCCAAGTTAACAGCGGGGCGGCAGAGCTACTGTTAACCAGGCTTCAGCAAGCATTAAATTTGCAAGGCGCCGAATTGTTGGTGGACGCCTATGCTGGGGTGGGCACTTTCACCCTCCCCCTCGCCCGCCAAGTCCGCCAGGCGATCGCCATTGAGGTCAACCAAGATTCGGTGCACCAGGGACAGCGCAACGCTGAGATCAATCAGATTGCCAATGTGGATTTTTTGGCTGGTACCGTAGAGACCGTTTTACCCACCCTGTCAGAGATTCCCGATGTTTTACTCCTTGATCCTCCCCGTAAGGGTTGTGCACCAGAAGTGCTCAGGGAAATTATCCGACAGCGCCCCGAAAAAATTGCCTACATTAGTTGCCAGCCCCCCACCCTAGCGAGGGACTTGAAATTTCTCTGTGCCGAGGGCTTCTATGGAATTACCTGGGTTCAGGGTTGTGATTTCTTTCCCCAAACAGCCCATGTGGAGTGTGCAGTAATTCTCAAAGCGGTCAATGGTTAAGCAAAGGATTCCTCAGGGTTATGGTAGCGGCCAGCACATTCAGGCCTCCCAGGCGATCGAGTATAATGGTTGCCATCAGTACTGTTAGATTGCTACTAGTCCGGTGTGAGGTGGAGCGCTTGCTAAACATTAATTTTCCCCACAGGCAATCCCATTGGCAAAAAGTCAGTTTTTCTTCGACCCTTTACCTTTATCCCATCCTTGATCTATTACTCAACTCTGTCCCCAAACCTCTGCACAACGAGGTCAGGTTGGGTTTACAGGAAGCCTTAGTCAATGCAGCTACCCATGGCAATGCTCTCAATCCAGGGAAATGCATCACAGTGGAATACCGCCAGTCGCCCCAGGGTTATTGTTGGATCATCACCGATCAGGGTATGGGGTTTGACCGTCCCTGTCCTTGTCCCCAGGTGGTACTTGATTGCCCCAATTGTGTTAGTCCCTGGTTTCCCCCGGATGAGTCGGAAAATGGTCGAGGTTTGGGTATTCTCATGCAAGTTTTTGACCAAGTTCATTGGAATGAAGATGGCACCCGTCTCCGCCTCAGCAAGAAAATTAAGCGCCGGCCCCAGGTAGATAGTCAAAATGTAGTCAAACGCTTTTTCAGCGAAAGTTACCGTTTGCTGAGTTTGTAGAACCTAGTGGTAGCAGAATTTCCGGACCGTCATCCTGTTGTGTTAGTCCATGGCATTTACGACACCAGGGCTAAATTTGCCACCATGGTGGATTTTTTGACCAAGGGCGGCTGGTCAGTTCATTGTTTAGACCTAGTGCCCAACGATGGCAGTACTTCCCTAGCATTGTTGGCGGAGCAAGTGAAGCAATATATTGATCAAAAATTTGCGCCCCAGCAACCAGTGGATTTAATTGGTTTTAGTATGGGAGGGTTAGTAACCCGTTATTATTTACAACGACTGGGGGGGGGGGAACGGGTTAGGCGCTACATCACCATTTCAGCCCCCAACCAAGGTACTCTCCTGGGTTATAGTTTGCCCCACCAAGGAGTGAGGGAAATGGCCTGGCAGAGTGACTTTTTGAGGGATTTAAACCGAGATTGTTGTCAGTTATTAGCGGGACTCCAGGTGACGGTGATTTGGACCCCCTTCGACTTGATGATTCTGCCCCCCAGTAGTTCCCATTTAGAAATTGGACAAGAAATTATTTTGCCTGTGCTGGTCCATGCCTGGATGGTGTCGGATGCCCGTTGTTTGGCAGAGGTGGCTTCGGCTTTGGCTAAACCGTTGCCCTGAGTGGATTGGAAAGGGATTAGTCTTCAGTTTGGGGTGATCCTATTCGTACAAACACTCTTCCCCTACTTCCGCCAATTGTCTGGCGATCGCCTGGTTGGTTTCCGACTGTTGCACAAGCTTGGTAAATTCTGCCAGGGAATATTTTTGCTTGAACTTATTAATTGTGCAGTTGCACATTTCCTGAGCCGCCGCCCCCTTAATGCCAGCCTGTTCCACCCGACGCAGGCATTGCTGACGGTAATTTTCAAAACTATTTTGCCCCTGGGCTTCCACTGGAACGGCGATCGCCAAGTAGGTGAATAGCCCCAGGCAAGCAGTTAACCCCAAAGATTGTGAATAATTATTGGCAAGGAATTTAAACATCTTGGTAAATACTTCCGCAGATTAACAAAATATCTCTTTTCCCATCTAAACCCAAAAATTCCAGCCGTAACCTATGCACAAGCCAGAAATTGGCCCTGTACACTGTAATGTTTACGGACAAAAATTTGTGTATTAATGAGAGAATCCCCTGGCGGCAATGGGCCTAGCTAGCCCTCAAAACGGGATAGTAGTCCTGGCGAGTAAATTGGGTCATATCGCTGAAATAGCGCAGCTCAATGCTATGAATATCTAAAATCTCTGGGTCATGGCCAATCCAGCGGTCATTGACAGCAGCCAACTGTTCACTAACTCCGATCGAATCTGCCAACTTCTCGATCGCCGGGTCGAAGTAACCAAGGGTGATGTGGGCCGTGTAACGGTACTGTTGCTCAATGCCTAAACCAATCAGGGTGGGATTTTGGAAAATGGCCCGTCGTACCTTAAGTATCGGTTCATAATCCGCTTCCCGTTGGGGCACCAAAACCACCCCCAAGGAACGGGGTAAAACCAACAATCCCAGGACCTGCCATTGGCAGCCGGAGTATGGCCCCGACTGATGTTGGTGATCCGCAAAGGAATGTTGCAAACAGTTACAAAGTTGTTTTTCAAAGTCAGGATTATGACGACGTAGGGCCTGGTAGGGGCCATCCCAAATCAAGTCTGCTACGGTGAGGTGCAAGCTTTCCGGGGGCACCGCCACAAAACTCTCCCCCAAAATTTCTCCCACCTGGCCCTGTACAGTAGTCAGATGGCCATAAAAGCTCTGGTTAGTGGGATCATCAGCGGCAATAGGAGTTACCACACTGAAACCGGGAAAAGGCACCGGCTGTCCTTGGTCAAACTTGGGAGAACCTTGAGCATTAATCAATTGTTGCTCGTAGGCGATCGCCAAGGTTTGGGGCGCCACCCGATTGATATAGCCTTGGTAAGTATCGTCCACACTCGCCTCCCTGACACAGATTGAAAAAGTTCCTATGGCAAGTTTACTGTTTGGGTGGAGTCTCCGGACATTTAGCACCAATCTTTAGCCGGTTCTTCATTCCCTCAGTTGGGCAAACATTGGCAATTGACTGCAACTCGAAAGCCAGAACTCCAGCAAAATTAACTAACCTCCGAAACGAATTTGGCCGTGTGGCCACGCCACGATTGCGCATAATGTTTTAGAGTGCCCACGACACCAATAGCCCCGACTTTCCCTCCATGCACTCACAAAAATTGGTCACAGCCATGAAAATCTTGGTGCTAGCTTGGGAATTTCCCCCCCGCATTGTCGGCGGCATTGCTCGCCATGTGGCAGAACTCTACCCAGAATTAGTTCAACAGGGCTATGAGATCCATTTAATTACCGTGGCCACAGAGGAAAGTCCGTCCCAGGAAATGGTCGATGGCATCCACATTTACCGAGTGCCAGTGCCCCCCAGCAATGACTTTTTCCAATGGGTAGATAACATGAACCGTGCCATGGAACAGAGAGGGCAAGCCCTATTCCAGGAACAGAAAAAATTTGATGTTATCCACGCCCACGATTGGCTGGTGGGAGATGTGGCCATTAACCTTAAGCACCACGGTAAAATTCCCCTGGTGGTGACTATCCACGCCACGGAATACGGCCGCTATAACGGTCTTTACAACGATACTCAACGCTACATTGCCGGCAAAGAAGGAATTTTAATCTACAACGGTTGGCGGGTAATTGTTTGCAGCAACTACATGCGCCATGAACTGGAAAGAGCCTTTGGCACCCCCTGGGACAAAATTGACGTTATCTATAACGGCATTCGTCCGGAAAAAAAGCACCGTCGTCCAGACTTTGATTACCGTAATTTTCGCCGCAAATTTGCCGAAGATGGAGAAAAAATCGTTTACTACGTTGGTCGCATGACCTATGAAAAAGGAATTTCCGTTCTGTTAACCGCTGCCCCCCAGGTACTGGAAGCCCTCAATGATCAAGTGAAATTTGTCATTATTGGCGGAGGCAACACTGATCGCCTGAAGCAATTAGCATGGAACCTGGGAATTTGGGAACACTGTTTTTTCACCGGCTTCATGTCCGACGAAGATTTAGACAAATTCCAAACCATTGCCGACTGTGCCGTTTTTCCCAGTTTGTACGAACCCTTTGGCATTGTCGCCCTGGAAAGTTTTGCTGCCCGGGTACCCGTAGTAGTATCTAATACTGGTGGACTAGCGGAGGTGGTACGTCACCATAGCACAGGCATTGTCACCCAAACCAATAATCCCGATTCCCTAGCCCACGGCATTTTGGAAATTCTTTCTAATCCATCCCTGGCCAAACAGCTGGTGGAAGCAGCCTACAAAGATTTGGGCATCCGCTTTAATTGGTCTAAGTTGGCAAAAGAAACCGCCGCTATTTACGAAAGGGTGGTGGAGGAAAGACAAACGGTGGAGTGGTAGAAAGTAGTAGGAAAATAGTAAAAGGCTTTCAACGTCCCTTGTCCCAGGTTGTGGAGCCAAAGCCCCCATCAAATTCCCAATAAAGAGCGGGCAATGAGCAAATAAATGGCCACCCCCAACACATCCACCGCCGTGGTGATAAAAGGGGCCGACATCAAAGCTGGGTCCAACTTCATCGACTTAAACAAAAACGGTAAACCCCCTCCAGCAAAAGCCGCCAACAGGGAAATAATGAACAGGCTACTACCCACCGTGATGGCCACCAGCCAATCTCCTTGGAGAAAATAGGCCCACACCGTCACCACAATGCCCAGCATTAAACCCAATAAAGCTCCGGCTCCCCCTTCCCTAGCAATGACCGGTAACACTTGGGTGAGCCGCACATCCTCCGTATTCAAACCCCGGATCACCACAGTGGAAGACTGGGCCCCCACATTGCCCCCCGCATCGATTAACAAAGGTATGAAGGCAGCCAAAGCAATGGTTTTTTGTAGCACATCTTCCTGGGAGTGAATCACCTGACTGGTGAGGGTATTGGTGACTAAAAGAATAAATAACCACACCACCCGCTTACGGGCCACTGTCATCAAACTACTTTTGAAATAGTCATCTCCTTGGGACTGCACTCCTCCAGCGGTATAAATATCTTCCGTGGCTTCTTCCTCCAAAATGTCGATCACATCGTCCACAGTGACAATGCCCACCAATCTTTGTTCTGAATCCACCACGGGCACCGCCAAAAAATCGTAGTGCTGAATGGTGCGGGCCACTTCTTCCTGGTCTGTGTTGGTGTGGACGGATACCACATCAGGCACCATAATTTGTCCGATATATTCCTCCGGCTTGGCCATAACCAAATTACGCAGGGAAAGAGTTCCCGTTAGGCGTCGGGATTCGTTGGTAACGTAGAGGACGTAAATAGTTTCAAAGCTGGTGGCAATGTGGCGGATGTGGTCTAGGGCTTGGCTGGCGGTGTAATCTTCCTTGAGGGAAACATATTCCGTGGTCATAATCCGGCCAGCGGTTTCCGGTTTATAGCCCAACAGTAGGGAAGTAGCTTTGCGTTCTTCGTTGCTGAGGTGTTTGAATAGTTGCCGCACCACCTTGGCCGGAAGTTCGTCCAATAGCCTGACCCGGTCATCGGGGGACATTTGGTTAAAAATTTCCAGTACTTCAGGATGCTTAAAATCTTCTAGCAGGGATTCCTGCACTGGTGGAGCTAAATGCTCATAAACATCGATCGCCTCATTTTTGGAAAGTAAACGAAAGGCTAGCACCTGTAAACGACTGGGCAGAGACTCGATCACATCAGCAATATCCGCCGGTTGCACAGGGGTGAGAATGGTTTTAGCGGCATCGAATTGGGAGGTTTCTAGCAGAGTTTCAATCTGGGCCCGCACTAATTTTTGTAGCTCCTCTCGGTCGGGATTTAGTCGAACAGTCGTAGTGACCTCTGTCATGGCAACCTCCGGGGCGAAACGACACCCCCCAATATACGGTATCCCTATGCTGTTCCAACCACTTCCAGAAGGGAAAAATCGGTGCTTTATCGTTGGGATTGGCCCAAAATCGGTGGATCTCTGTCCGAAAAAATTGTGTTAGGCTGTTCCCATGGGCTAAAAATAAATTTCCCTAGCCCCCTCATACATTCTGAGCCTTGGCCGAATAAGGTTTGAACTGGAATCACTGCCGGGGGGTTTGTCCCAACGGTTGTGGCTATCACGTTAGACTGTGACTTTATTGAACAGATTCAGTTTTAGTTATTCCGTCCGGGTTCGGTTAGACATCATCACAGGAGTCGTCCTTGGTAATGGACTATTTAGAAAAACTGCTCGATAAACTCAGAGAACTGGCCCAGAAGCTGATTGAGGGTTTGCTCGGCCCCCAGGGGGAACCGGAGCCAGAACTAATTCCCATTCCCGTTAACGATCGCCGTTCCCGTCGTTAATCAGGGCTGTTTGGTTTAGTATGACAACGGTGTGGAAAGTATTGGTGCTCCACGGTCCCAATTTGAATTTGCTGGGCCAGCGGGAACCGGGTATTTATGGATCCCTAACCCTAGGGGAAATTGACGCCTGCCTGCGGGAAGATGGCGTCGATTTAGAGGCAGAGGTGAGTACTTTCCAATCCAATAGTGAAGGGCAATTGGTCACCGCCATCCATGGAGCCCTAGGAAATTACCACGGCATTGTTTTTAATGCGGCGGCCTATACTCACACTAGTATTGCCCTGCGAGATGCTTTAGCAGCTGTGCAACTACCCTGTGTGGAAGTGCATTTAAGTAATATCCATAAGCGGGAATCATTTCGGCATATTTCCCACATTGCCCCAGTGGCGATCGGACAAATTTGTGGCTTTGGGTTGAATAGTTATCGTTTGGGATTGAGGGCTTTGGTGGATTATCTCAACGGTCAGGCTGATAGTTAAAGCCCGTTTTAATACCTACAAATATTCACTAAATCCGGTAGGTTTAGCGTTTTTTCTCCCAAAATGCTCGACCAGAGGCAATGAACAAGGTCTTAGGATATTTGGTCTTTGACTACAAAATTGGGACGGATACTTAAATAAGCTAAAGCGCCAAATAGCGGAACTGTACTGCCCAAAACGAGAAGCAAAGAGGGAGAAGCTTTTTGATGCTTCAATTCCTGGGCTAATACCAGCGGAAAAGCCAGGGTCAAGCAGAGAAAATCACTGCTCATCACGGCGATGAATTGGTTTGTTTGCAATTGTTGTCCATAATCAGCCCAATCCCCCCTAAACACAGCACCGGATACACAGGCGATCGCCAACAGGAATAAAACTCGCCCTAACCAGGGAGAGCGCCAGAATTTAGTCAGTTTTGATGATCCCAAGTTCGATGGTGCGGGATCAGTTGGTGCCGTCGGTGGCCAGAAAACCAAATAGGGCAGTAGGGCAAAGGCTCCCAAAAAGAACGACCCCGCCACAAAGGGCCAAGCAGGAAATTTTCTTCCTTGGCGATCGCCTAATAGCATAGCGGCATAGGTCATGGGCCAAATACCCATCAGATTAAACAGGGCAATAATCACCGGGTTAATGTCCTGCCACTGCCCCAGGGAAAGGGATTTTATCAAAACTAAAGTTTGGGGATTGCTGGGGGGAGCAAAACCAAAGGCAAAAATTACCAATGCCAACCACAGGCAAGCCAACGCTAAACGGTTTAAGACCACAGCAACAGGCCCCAGACAAATTTGGAATCACTCAATCACAATAAAATCTACCACAGATTACAAAGTTCCCTCTAGGGACAAAGAACAGGGACAGAATCTAAATAGTTTTTTCTGACTTGCAGTAATTCCTGGGATAAAAACTGTTTATTGATCTGTCCGGAGGCTTTCGCTAACCGCCCTTGAATTTGCTCCATTACCCCGTCATTTTGGTTGAGTAAAATAATGGGAGTTTCCCTCACAGCAGAAGATTTTCGCAACAAACGGCAAAGCTCATAACCACTGATCTCCGGCATCTCAGCGTCAATTAGAATCAATTGGGGATTATGGCTGATGGCGGCCGCCAAAGCGTGGCAGGGATCGTCAATGCAAACCACTTTAAAACCCCGCTGACCTAAAATTTCTCGCACAATTTTCTGTACAGAAGGACGATTGTTGACGGAAATCACCACGGGGAAGTTGGCATCGTCAACTGAAATTTCTTGATAGGGCAACATTTTGATTTCTCCCGATTTAACCCGTGGATAAAATAACAAAGCCAACTCTAAAACACTGCTGTTAGTTTTTCGGGCCAGCTCATACAAACAAGACAAGTTTCCCAAGCCTTCCAATAAATGCTCACACCACTGTTCACTGCGGCGATAGCTCAAATTCAGCATCGTTTTCACTTCCTGCCAATCCTCCACCAAGGGACGCTGGAAAGGTGAATTGATCTGGGGATATAACTCTCCCCAATATCTAATTTTATGTTCCACCGATTGGGTGGTTTTAGCTAATTCTAAATTCAGAAATAGGTCTTTAATGCTATCTTCTTGCTCAAAGTGACATTGGGTCATAGGAATAGACAAAAAGTGCACCAATGCTTCCTGGGTAAACTGGGTTAAAATTGAGCGAGTTTGCTGAAAAGAAATCAGTTCTTGTTTCCAAAGATCACAGATATATTTATAGTCATCTGAGATTTGGGAAGGCAGGCTAATTTTATTTTCGTTCAGGTAATTACCCAGGAGATATCTGACTCTTTGCATTCCCCCTACACCACTGTTGGCAAAATTGATTTTCCCTTTGCCAAGATAGACCTGCCAGGTGACCAACTCATCGAGGGGATTGGATACCGTTAGTCTCCCGGTAGCTTTTTCCTTAATTAAGGTTTGCAGGAATTGGCCAGGAATTTGGCGGGTGATCACAGCAGTCATGGGAAACTCCTTTGCATGTTTGGAAAGATAAACTTTAACAGTGTTCGGTTAATGCTGTTGTCAGTGGGATAAGGAGACCTAGGGCCGAGTAATTCCCTTGTTTTAACTGTCAGTTGTGATTGACATGGGAGGAAATGCTCAATGCCCCAGGCATTGCTCCAAACAGTGACCCGTAGGACTGACCAGAGAAGGATTCAAGGAAGATGACTGGTGTTTGCTGCTAGTTGGGGTACCAAAAGGCATCGACTTAGCCAAGGTTTGGTGGCCAAGGGTAACTCTCGCTATCCAAGGCCTAGAAGCAAAAATGTCGGTTAGGATTCAAACCTGCAAGAACTTGCCTAAAAATAAGCGGGTAGGAGTAGGTCTAATCCTTGGCAAGGTTGGGATTTGAGCCAATGGCATTCGCAGCCCGTCGCTCACCAGCACAGTCCCATCCTAGGAAAAATTCCCAACCCTGTCCTGGTCGATTTTTGACAAACTAGTTGATTTTTGACATCGATTTTATTTTTTCGCCCGGATCTTGCTTGGAAACTGCTAGCGACTACGATATTCTTTCGGGGTAATGCCCAAGAGATTACGAAAATGGTGGTTAAGTTGACTGTGGGAACTGAAGCCGCATCTCAAAGCTACTTCGCTAATGGACAATTCTCTTTCCAGTAGTATGGCTTTGGCCCGCTCAACCCGTTGTTGGATAATAAATTGATAGGGGGAACATCCCATTTCCTTTTGGAAAAAGCGACAAAAGTAGGCTGTGCTCATGCCGATCGCCCCGGCCAGAAATTCAACGGTAATTCCTTGGTCGAGATGCTCTTCGATATAGTCCAAAGTCGGTTGCAGGCGATAATGGCCCGTTGACGTGGAGAGGGTATCTTCCTCAGGTTTTCGTTGCTGTTGATGATTGGCTATGGCGATCGCCACGGTGGATAATAGTTGTTCCCGCCGAAAAGGCTTAATCACATAGCCCTGGGGATTGGTTTTCTGGGCCCGCTCCAGGGTTTCCCCATCAGAAAAAGCTGTGAGATAAACAATGGGGATGGAGTAAAGAGATTTTATCCGTTCCGCCACCTCTATCCCGTCGATCTCTCCTTTAATACGAATATCTAGTAAAACTAGATCTGGATAAAACTCAGCAATTTTTTTCAGCGCCGTTGCTCCATCACTGGCGATCACACAAATTTCATAGCCATCACTTTTTAATAATTGGGCAATGTGTTGGGCCACTAGCCTTTCATCCTCTACAATCAGTATTTTGGTTACCATGGTTGCAGTCAAATAATGTTGATTTTCGTTGATTTTTGATGGAGCTAGCTAAAGTGAAAATTCCAACCCAAATTGAGCGCCACCGACATATTCATAGTGCAATTCTCCCTGGAGTTGTTCAGTTAGGCTGTAGATAAGTTGCATGCCCAAACTATCTGTATTTTCCAAATCTATATCCCTGGAAATTCCAACTCCGTTATCCCACACCTGTAAACTATAGTGACTGTTCATTGAAGTGAATTTAATCGAAATTTCCCCTTCCGTCGTTGGGAAAGCATGTTTTAAAGCATTGGAAACTAATTCCTGAATAATTAATCCCAAAGGAATGGACTGCTCTAAAGGAACTTTAACTTGTTCAACCAACAATTTAATTTTAATACTATCAGTATTACAGCCGTAACTTTGGCAGATATTGTGAGTCAAATTTTTAAGATATTGACTAAAATCAATATTAGCTAAGTCTTCACTACGATATAACTGCTCATGAATCAATGCCATGGATTGAATGCGATTCTGGTATTCCTCACTCAATTGCTGGATGGCTGGAGAAGCCTTACTAAATTGCAAATAAAGTAAACTAGACATAATTTGCAAATTGTTTTTAACTCGATGATGAATTTCCTTAAGCAATACTTTTTTTTGCTCTAATTCGTTGGTTAATTGTACAAAAAGCTGATTTTTAGAAGCCAATTCTTGTTGAGCCTGCTCGTACAAAGTAGCCTGTTGGATGGCAATTTCAAACTGATTAGTGATCTGCTTGAGCAGATCAATTTCTGTTTGTTCCCAAACTCTAGAACTGTCACATTGATGAATACACAATAAGCCCCACAAAATGGCATCATTAATTAGTGGTAGCACTAGGTTTGCCCTGACCTGTAGCCTGGCAAGAAAGTCAATGTGGCATTGCCTAAGATGGGACTGGTGAATATCCTCAATGACCTGAATTCTGCCCTGCTGATACCTTTGGGCATAGTTATTACTAAAACAAGTTTCTTCAATTGCACTATTAATGATTGGCTTAAATGGAGCCAATACCGACTCTGCCACAATATTACCAACGGAAAAGTCAGAGTCGGGTGAAAACTGAAAAATAACTACCCGATCTGCTTCCAAAAACTGACGAATTTCCTGCACTACTGTGTTAAAAATAGTTGGCAGATCTAAAGACTGACGGATACGCTGGGTAATTTCCCTTAATAATGATTCGCGGCGGCCTTGCTCATAAAGTCTTTGTTCCTGTTCTTTGCTATCACTAATATCCTGGGCTGTGCCCAAAACCTTAGTAACTTGCCCATAATCATCCCTAGCAAAAACCACTTCCCGAGAACGTAGCCACCGCCAAGAACCATTTTTGTGGCGCATTCGATATTCAGTGGTCAACACTTGGCCTTCCTGGGACTTTTGCCAAAAATTCTTATTTTCGTAAAGGGTTGGGATGTCATCGGGATGCACAATATTTAACAACAGCTCCGTTCCCCCATTTTTAAATTCTTCTGGAGTGTAGCCTAGGATTTCGAAGGATTGATAATTGACATAAATATTTTTCCAAGCAATGGGGTCTAAAATATAAAGAATCTGGGGAGAATAATTAGCTAATTTTTCAATAAAATATTGACTTTCCCGTAGGGCATTTTCCACATCCAATCTGGCGGTAATATCCCTAACAATTTTGGAGGCTCCCACTACATTTTTGTGTTCATCTCGAATGGGAGAAATGGTCAGGGCAACATCAATTTTAGTACCATCTTTACGCTGTCTTTGAGTTTCGTAGGTGTTAATTCTCTGACCTTGGCGGATGCATTCAGCAATAAGGTCTTCTTCCAAGATTAATTCCTCAGGAATAAGTTTGGTGATATGACTTCCAATCATTTCTTCTGCTGTGTAGCCAAATAATCTTTCCGCAGACTCGTTCCAACTGGTGATGTTACCATCTAGGGTTTTACTAATAATTGCGTCCTGGGAAGATTCGACAATAGCAGCCAATTGCGCCAATTGATCTTTATTTTTTTCTAGATCTTCTTTTGCCCGGGTTTTATCTTCAATTTCCTGTTCTAATTGTTGATTTATTTTTGCTAATTGGGTAGTGCGGTCTTCCACTCTTTTTTCAAGATTATTGTTTAACTCCTGCAATGCTATTTCCGCTGTTTGCCTTTCTTTAATTTCTTGATTTAGAGCCAGATTGAGGGTAGCTAATTCCGTGGGGGATTTTAAATTTAGGGCATTGGGTACAATTTGAATTAATTCAAACACAGTGATAATAGAGACGATCGCCATGGAGGCTTTGACTGTACCGGATATCCAATAAATAGGGTACCAAAGGGTGATAATGTCAAAAAAGTGACTGGTGCCACAGCATAAAATAAAAGTACTAAACAGGAAAATAATATTAGGAAAAGGAATATCTTGGCGCTTCCGCAAAAAGTAGAGCAGAGTTAAGGGAATAGAGTAGTAGGCGATCGCCGTGAAAAAATCAGCGCTGACGTGGAGCCAGACCAGGGGAGTTTGCCAAAGGTAGCAATGGCCGTGGGGTATATAGCTGTTGGCTTGGAAAAAATCCCCCAGGGTAAATGCGGTGATTGCCATGGACGTACCTTTAGTTAAATTACTTGAGCAGATTAGGCTGATCAAATACTAAACAATGGTGACTATTTACACCATTCAATATCTAACTAATTTATTTCAGCTTTTCTTGTCTAGGGTAAATTTGACTATTTTCCAAAATTTCTTCCGCACCATGGGCGATCGCCCGCAGTTGATCTAGTAGTTGGGGGTCAACATTGCTCCAGAGTTGTCTTTGCTCTGCTTCCAATAATCTTTCCGCCATGTCCCTTAACGCCCAAGGATTGTGCTGTTGCACAAATTTCTGCACTTCTTCATCCAGTAGGTATGCCTGAGCTATTCCCGTATACATAAAATCCTCCACACAATGGGCAGTGGCATCGTAGGCAAAGAGATAATCTAACGTGGCGGCCATTTCAAACGCCCCCTTATAGCCATGGCGCATTACCCCAGCGATCCATTTAGGATTTACCACCCGAGAACGATAAACCTTGGCAATTTCTTGGGTCAATAACTTCACTTTTGGTTGGGCAGGATTAGAATTATCACCAAAATAAACGGTGGGATTTTTCCCAGTTAATGACCGCACCGCCGCTGTTAATCCCCCCTGAAACTGATAATAATCATCGGAGTCGAGCAAGTCATGTTCTCGATTGTCTTGGTTATGTAAAACAATTTGTAAATTTTGCAGGCGCTGGGCAAATACTTCCGGTTGATTGTGGCCAACGCCCTGGCGATCGTAGGCATAGCAACTCCAATTAAGATAGGCTCGGGCTAAGTCACTATCATCTTGCCAATTTTGCGCTTCAATTAATCCTTGTAAGCCAGCACCATAGGCCCCTGGTTTAGAGCCAAAAATACGATAGGTTGCTTTAGTTACAGCTTCTTCCGTTGCTAAACCTAATTGTTGCCATTGCTCGGTTTCTTGCTTAACTTTTTCTGCTAAAGGATTCAAATTTGCCGGTTCATCCAATTGACTAACAGCGGCGATCGCCTGGTGGAGAAATTCCACCAAGTTGGGGAAACTATCCCGAAAAAATCCAGAAATTCTGATGGTCACATCCACCCGGGGACGTTTTAGTACAGTGGTGGGCAAAATTTCAAAATCAACAATGCGACGGGAAGGGCTATCCCACACTGGTTGTACTCCCAATAGGGCCAGAACCTGGGCAATGTCATCCCCGCCAGTACGCATGGTGGAAGTGCCCCAAATAGAAATAGCTAAAGTTTGGGGATATTCTCCGTGGTCTTGGGTGTACCTTTCAATCAGGGTTTCAGCGGCTCGACGGCCAATGTCCCAAGCCGTTTCTGTGGGAATGGCCCGGATATCCACCGCATAGAAATTCCGTCCCGTTGGCAGTACATCAGGGCGACCACGACTAGGTGCCCCCGCCGGCCCACTGGCAATATATTCCCCATTTAAACCCCGGAGTAAATTAGTGATTTCCTGGGGAGTTTGTTGTAGCATTGGTAAAAGAGTTTGCTCGATATAATCAAGATTAGATTTAGTTTTACTGTCGGGCTTTTGAAAGAATAAATTGACTTTTTGATCGACAATTACTATTTCAAGTAGACTTCCCACTAACTGCTTGGCAATTTCTTCTAAAATTTCAATAACCTGTCCCCCTATCCGACAGGAATTAAATAATTCAATAAATTGGGTTAATTCCCATTGTTGCAACTTCATCTGCATGGTTGACGACAATTGCCATGGTTCATTAGGATCGTCCAAAACCGGATCAAATTCTAGTTCTAAATCAAAGGCGATCGCCTGGGTTAAACCAAGTCTTTGATAGGATGGCGATCGGGCAATACTAATCG
This sequence comes from Synechocystis sp. PCC 6803 substr. PCC-P, assembly GCF_000284455.1. Classification (GTDB taxonomy): domain Bacteria; phylum Cyanobacteriota; class Cyanobacteriia; order Cyanobacteriales; family Microcystaceae; genus Synechocystis. The sequence goes on along the minus strand of NC_017039.1, from coordinate 895,811 downwards.
CCAAATCCCGCAACTGCTCTCCTGTGGGAGTTTGACCTAAAATATGTAGGCCGTCCCGAATTTGGGCCTCCTTTAGTTCACACAGATAACTATCCGCCGAAGTTAACAAGGGTTGTAAATCCTTCAGGGCCGGAGGGGTTAAACCTAAATCAGTTTGTAAATTGCTGGTTGCCAATAATTTACGGAGGCGATCGCCAATGGTTTTAACACGAGTTGGATCCAAGGCTTGGGCTTCATAATATTCATCAATTAAAGCCTCTAATTTTTCCAAGTCGCCATACAATTCTGCCCTGGTTAAAGGAGGGGTTAAATGATCAATAATACAAGCCTGACTACGGCGTTTAGCTTGGGTTCCTTCCCCTGGATCATTGACAATAAAGGGATAAAAATTAGGTAATGGGCCTAGGGCAATCTCTGGATGGCAATGGTCAGATAAAACAACACTTTTGCCCGGTAACCATTCCAAATTGCCATGTTTACCTAGATGAATTATTGCCTGGGCAGAAAATTCCTGGCGTAACCAAAGATAAAAAGCAAGGTAATGAAGGGTGGGTTCTAAATCCGGCGCATGGTAATTCAAACTAGGATCAAAATCATAGCCCCTAGCCGGTTGAATACCAACGAAAATATTGCCAAATTGGATGCCGCTAATGGCAAATTGATCCGGTAAATTATCCCAATTCTCCCTAACTTGCCACCGCTCTGTCATTGCCTGTTGTACAGACTGGGGCAAACTGTAAAAAAATTGCCATACTTTCTCTGTGACAATGGTTTGATTAACGGTTCGATATTGGGCTAATTCCTGGTCATTGGTTACCCCTTGGGTTAATTGTTTAATTAAAGTTTCAGTGTCTTTAGGAATGGCGGAAAGATGATAACCAGCAATTTTTAAAGCTTCTAAAATTTGTAGACAACTAGCTGGGGTATCCAACCCCACCCCATTAGCCAAACGACCATCTTTGTTAGGGTAATTGGCTAAAATTAGAGCAATTTTCCGTTGGAAAATTTCAGTTTGAGCGCAATTAATGATATTTTTAGTTAGTTCTGCTATCCACTCAACTCGATCCAGCACAGGCTCATAAATTGCCACCTCCGTTTCCAGTTGGGGATGACGGGCTGCCATCGCTTTGAAAGAAATTGCCCTGGTGATAATTCTGCCGTCCACTTCCGGCAAAGCCACATTCATGGCTAAGTCCCGTGGGTTCAGTCCCCGCAACCCTTCCTGCCATTGTTGGCGATCGCCACCACTAAGAATTACCTGGAGCACCGGGACATTTAGTTTTTGCCAGAGGGGAATCATTTCCAGATTGCCGATCTGTCTTTGTAACTTGGCGAGGGAAAAACTAGTGGTGTTTAAAATAGCTCCCAAGGGCTGGTCCAAATTTTCTAGAATAGCTAAAATTTCTGCTTGTACGTCAGGCTCCCGCAGGGAAGACACATAGATAGCAAGGGGATTTAAATTATGTTTTTCTAAAGCTTGACAAAGAGCATCAATGGGAGTTGTATTGCCAGACAAATAATGGGAACGATAAAAAATAATTGCAATAGTCGTAATAGCTTTAAATTGAGGCATCAAACGTATTTTTAACTAGGGTAATACTCTTTAATCGTAAATTGCGGTTGCTTCAATCCAGGTTGATTTTGTTTTAATATTCTGATTAAACGATTATCTAAAGTTTTCTGATTAATTAAAAAATCATGAATTATTGATGCTTGTCCAATCTGATCTCGATCTTCTTTACAAATTATTATGCCTTTGTGTTTTATTCTATTCAAATGTAATTCAATAAAATCATTTCGATTAAATGTAATTACACAACGTCCATCAGTTGTTGCATCTTTCAAAACAGATAAATCAGTAATTCTTTGGTTGGCTCTCCCTGCATCATAGGAAGTCAAAACACTGTAACCTAATTGACGTAGTTGATTAACTAAGCCCAGGGATAAATTTTCGTTGCTATAGAATTTAATCATGATAATTTTCTTGATCTTGGTAATCAATAAGATTATCAATTTCCTGCTGATGAGATTGGTAATATTCTTTGATGGTCAACAAATCAAAGGCAGTTAATCCAGGAAAATCGGCCAGTAACTCCAAATCCGTACCTCCTTGATTGATAAGAGAAATAATTGTCCAGACTGCAATTCGGGTATCCCGAATACAAGCGTGGCCACCGCATACCCCTGGTGTTTTTTTGATCATCTTTGCCATGAGGGTATTTTGAAATAAACTATAATCCTCCACTGGCAATGCAATAACTGCTTCTGCCAAAGACTCTACCAGTCTCCTATTCATAAAAATTCCTCCTAAATAACCCGATCATTGCCGCCATCTAAAGGTAATTGAGCGCCGGTAATTTTACCAAATAAAGGACTAGCCATGGCTGTTACTAATTCCGCCACATCCTGACTGGTAACCTCTACTTTTAATAAATTATTACCTTTATACTCTTCCACTGTTAAACCGTAATGTTTTGCCCTGGCTTCTAGCACTTCCTCTGTCCAAAAACCTGTATCAAATACTCCATTGGGATGAATAGTATTCAGGCGGATATTATCCTTGGCCCATTCCAAGCTTGCCACCCGCATTAATTGATTTAACGCTGCTTTTGACGCTGAATAAGCCGCCAAACCCGGGCCTGGTGCGGTCACATTTTTAGAACCAATTACCACCACTCGCCCTCCCTTAGGCGCTAACTTTAACAGGGGATAACATTCCCGCAGCAGGGTTAAATTGGCATCTAAATTAATGTTTAAAACCTTTTGCCATTCCAACGTGGATAACTCGGCGATCGCCCGGGCCACGGGAAAAATCCCAGCATTAAGCACTAGCATGTCCAAACCGCCAAATTGGGCTATGCCCTGTTCCAGAGCTTGTTTGAAAGCATTGGCATCAGTAAGGTCACATTGAATTCCTAGGAAATCAGGTCGATTGTGGAGTTCACTAATGTTAGGTTGAATATCCAGCGCAATCACCGCCGCCCCCTGTTTAAGTAATTGGGCAACGGAAGCTTTACCAATGCCGGATGCTCCGCCGGTCACCAGGGCCACTTCCCCCGCAAACATGGGAGGATTACCAGCTTGTTTTAATTTGGCCTGTTCCAAATCCCAGTATTCCACCACAAAAATATCCGACTCCGGCAGGGCTTGGTAACCCCCTAACCCCTTGGCCCGCTGAATAATTGCCATGGTGTGCTGATAAATATCCCCGGCGATCGCCGTACTTTTAGCAGAAGTTCCTAGGGTAAGCAGTCCCAGTTCCCGATCAAGGATAATGCGGGGGGCAGGGTCAAGCATGGTTTTGACTTCCCCACTTTTACCGTCGTTGCGCTGAAAATATTCCTGATACTTTTTGGCATAATCTGCCACATCTCGACCCAGTTGAGGTAAACGTTTGGTGCGGATTACATGATCCGGAGTGGCCGGGCCTTGCTGGCTAATATGGGCTAAATCCGGCCTTTGGCTAAAACTTAAACTAGCTTCATCTTGATATTGCCGCATTACCAAGGGAAAACCCGCTATTTTGCTAGCATCACAACGTAATTGGGCCAATGCCAATCTATTTTCCGTAGTTGATTTTTGCGGCTGGCCATAACTAATCTGCCATACCCCTTGATTTTTTAGATATTCCTCTGCTTCGTTCACTAAACTAATCATGCCTTCGTAGGCTTCCCGGGCGATGGCACCAAAGGAAAAAATGCCATGGTTCATTAATACCATACCCACTGTTCCCCCATGGGCTTCGGCGGCGAATTTTTCCGCACATACCCGGGCCAAGTCGAATCCCGGCATCACGTAGGGAATAATCACCAGGTGATCGCCGTAAATTTCTCGAATTCTTTCCTCCCCATTGGCCGTATTAGTAATGGTCACCACTGCATCAGCGTGGGTATGGTCCACATATTTAAACGGCAAAATAGCGTGGAGAATGGTTTCCACCGAAGGGCTGGGGGCACTGGCCAGGGTCATCTGGGTTTTCAATTCATTGACCATCTGGCGATCGGATAATTGCGTCAACTTAGACAGCTTGAGCAAATGGGGCATTCTCACTGGGGCAAACCCCGCCGCCTCAATGGTGGCCAAATCCCAACCACTACCCTTGACATAGAGAATATCTTCCTTCTCCCCCACCAAATTAGTTACCTGGCATTTCACCGAGGTATTGCCGCCGCCATGGAGCACTAGGGATGGTTCCCGGCCCAGCAAACGGGATGTATAGACCCGTTGGGGTAAATCCCCTTGGTATTGGTTGGCTTCCTGGTCATCCCATAAACTCTTCATAACGCCTCCGGTCAATTGCTGGGGTTGCTGTTGCTACCAAGGCTATTATCCCTGCTTTCGGTCTGGGACAATTGTGACTGTTTTCTTGGCAAGTCAGAGACGTTGCATATCCAGATAAAGTAATCCCCCCATGGACGTAGAGTTAGGGGGGAAATTTCCGGATAAGCTTTCGGGGAATACGCAGTCGGAGGATATCAATCTAACAAGGCTTACACCGACTCAGTTTGGCAAGAATTATTGAAAACGAAGAGTTAGGCCAATAAACCGAGGGTTTTGCCGTTGGACTTAGCTAAACGGATTAAATTTTGGCGCTGTTTGGCATCGATGCCCACCCGGTTACAAAAGTTGGTGATGGTCTGGCAGTGGAGGGCAATCGCCTTACCGCGGATCTGATTGAACTTAGCTTTGCCTAACTGTTGACGAACCAAGATAACGATGGGGGCGAACATGGCAGTGACTCCTAAATTCCTACGAGCAATCAAGAAAAACAATTATTTCTGGGGCATTGGCTTCCTTATGGGGGAAACTTTCTTTGCCTTATGTAAATAAATGTAACAGTTTTGTAAATTTTTGTAAAGCAAAGTTGACAAGGAGTTTTTTTATCGTTACTGGTCGCAATAAAAAAGGAGCCTGTTGGGGCTCCCTTGGCGTTAGATGCGGTTTGGCTTGATCAATTGTCCGACTCGGTGGAGTCCTCCGGCGGATTGAGGGCATCTTGACTGTCTTCCGGTAAATCGATGAATACCCGTTCCTTGGGCTCTAATCCCCTAAGAATTTGGGTTTTGTCATCCAATACCAGGCCAATGGTGACGGGCCTAAACTGGGGCTTATCCTCTGCATCGGGCACCATCACCCCAGTTCTTCCCCCCACGGTAACAATGGCCACGGTGGGTACAGTCAAGGCATTGGCCAACCTGTCCCCCTTGAAGACCACATCCACATTCATTTTTGAGCGCAATTGTTCCTGGCCGGTGGCTAAGCCAATGGTGACCTCAAAGGACGTGACGTTATTCTCCACAATGGCTTCAGGGGCCACCCGGATTACCCGGCCGGTAAAGGTTTCATTGGGAAAGGCATCGGCCACAATATCCACCATTTGTCCGGGACGGAGAGCGGAAATATCTACTTCCGGTACCCTGGCCACTACTTCTAGGCCCTGGGCTAGGGCCACAATGGAAGTGGACGTGGCGGAAGCTGTGCTGGAAGCGGAGGTGGTGGGAGTAACAAAGGAACCCACTGTGGCAAATTTTTGCGTGATGATGCCGTCAAAGGGAGCCACGATGAAAGTATCCTCATAGGCAATTTTGCTCCGCATTAGTTGGGCTTCGGCTTGGGAAGCGGCGGCCTGGAGGGTGGCCAATTCCGTTTCAGCGGTACCTTGTCTTTCCCTTAGTTGGGCCATTTGGGCCGCTACCCCCTGTTCTGCCTCGGCGATCGCCCCTTGGAGTTGGACAATTTCTTGCTCAATCTGTCCCACTTCGGGGGAAGCGGTAGTTCTGGCATTATTCAAGCGACTTTGGGCTTCAAACAGGCCGGCTTGGGCATTTAAAAACTCGTTGGAGAGTTCATCGTACTGATCCTGGGTAATGGCCCCTTCCTGGAGGAGGCTTTGATTACGATTGCGACGATTTTCCGCTAGCTTGAGGCGAGATTCTGCCGAAGCCACCTGGGCCCGCAATTGGTCAATGTTACTGGGAATGCGCGATTGGGCTTGTTCTAAGCGAGCTTGGGCACTGGCCAGTTGGGATTGGGCCTGGGCAATGCGGGTACGACCTTGATTCACTTGGGCCCGCAGTTGGTCAATTTCGGCGGGAATTCTGATGCGGGCCTGTTCGTAGCGGGCGATCGCCTCCCGCAAACGGGCTTCTGATTGCTTACCGTCGGCAAAAAATTCCTGATTTTCCATCACCGCAATGCGATCGCCTTTTTTGACCACATCCCCCTGCTCGACAAAAAGCCGTACCAAACGCCCGGGAGCCTTGGGGCTAATATTGACGGTTTGCTGGGGTTGCACCGTGCCGCTGGCCTTAATCTCCACCTCCAGGGGAGACTCCGTGGCCATGACCGTGTATTTATCCAATTCCGACTGGCGGGAAGGGCCATAGGCCGAACGGTAAGCAAAAATTCCCACCACCAGGATCCCTAGCCCCAACAAACTGAGCAGAATAGGCAGGGGTTTTTTCATTGATTGGACAAGGGGCATGGCCATGGGCACTAAAAAATTGGTCTGTTGATCTTTAAGGTAATTTAGGTAATCCCCCAAACCATTTGGTCAGGACAGATTAAGATTCGACTTCCGTTTCCGTCTCTGACTCAGATTGTTCTTCCCCCGCTGGCCTGATCCGCTGGAAATAACGGCCACTTTTGGGCGGTAGGGGTAGGCCTTTTTCCTGATGAAAATCCTGCTGTACTTTATAAGTTAAACGGGGGGACACTTGGCGGACAATTTCTGTCAACAGGCGATCGCCAGTGGATTGAATCAACTTCATGGGCAGTTTGTAGATATAGCCAGGGAACTGCACCGCCACATCCATTTTCAAGTCCCATTCCACCTGGGTAATGGTTTCCGGCCAGGGGATTTCCGCCTGGGCAAACTGTTTTAAACTTTTCTCCGTCAGGCGATCGCCATTGACTTGATGCAGAGTCATGTTAGAAAGAAAATCCACTTCATAACCCAGATTGGGGGTATCGGGCAAAGGAACCGTATGCATCAGGTAATTGCCATCCTGGGGCGGTTCCAGCACCACCGCAATTTTGGGCTCCACATCAAAACCCAAAGCACCAAACTTACCAATGGTCAACACATATCCATGGTCCCCCAAAGGATCGGCTTGCATAGGCTGGGCACAGCGACGGAACCAACCTTGGTGGGCCTGTAGATAGTCGTCCACTTCTTGACCGGGGGCAAACATTTCCATTCTGCCCTGGAAATGGGTTTGGAAATGTACAGGGGGAAAGCCATTGTCCTGGGGGTCAACGGGTAGGGGTTGGGAATTATGGGTCAAGGCAATGTGAATTCAATAAAAACTATTGTGAACCAGGATTTCAGGTGAGATTGTCCCAGAACCTAGCTATTTGATTCTAGACACTAGACAGATTAATCAAAATCCCCCAAAGTTTGAGGGATTAAGAAAAACCATTTAGATCAAAAATATAGTCTTGTCTGCTCTGCAAAGGGTTCAACTGAGCGATCAGGCGCCTAAATCCACCTGTACTTCTCCATTTTCCACCCGCACAGGGAACACCGGCAGGGGCTTTTCCGCCGACATTTTGCCCATCAAACCCCCCACCACAGGTGGAAAGGGACTCCATTCCTGCACAGCACCGGAACAAAGATCGAAGGCACTGCGGTGGAAAGGACAAACAATCGCCCCGTCCTTAATTTTGCCGCTTTTCATCGGTAATTTGAGATGGGGGCACTGGTTACTAACTGCGTGGATAGTACCCCCTTCATTCAGCAACAGAATAGCCTGTTGGTTTACCTTAACCACTTGACGACTACCGGGGGGAAGCTCACTTTGGGCGAGGGCTTTGGTCCAAACCATAATTTTAGTTAAATCTAAAAAATCAAAGTTAAAAAGGATTGGGAACCGGTTTACACCTACAAACCCCCCAGGTTGGCCAGAGCTTCCTTGGGGAGGGTGAGGGGCAACTTGAATTTTTGCCAACGGGCCCTGATCCAACATCCTAAAAGTTTAGGAGAAAAACCCCCGTTTGTCCTAGTAATGGGCGTTTATTGGGGAGGGGCGCTGGGCAGGGCACCAATGGTGACGGTTAAATTTTGCTGTTGGCCGTTGCGGAGAATGCCTAGTTCCACTTCGTCTCCCACCGCCAGTTTGCCCACTAGGGATTGTACCTGTTCAGCATTTTCCACTGGTTGTCCCTGGAGAGATTGGAGCACATCCCCTTGTTCCAGTTTGGCGATCGCCGCTGGAGAGTTGGGCATAACCTGCATAATCACTACACCCTTATCCACAGGAATGTTCATACCCGTTTCTTGGCGAATTTGGCTTTGTAGTTCCGGGGTCATGGTCACCATTTGAATGCCGAGGTAGGCGTGCTCCACTTTGCCCGTAGCAATTAACTGTTGAGCAATTTCCTGGGCTTTGTTGATGGGGATAGCAAAACCAATGCCCTGGGCGTTTTGAATAATGGCGGTGTTCATACCAATTACTTGCCCATCCGCATTGAGGAGAGGACCACCAGAGTTACCAGGGTTAATGGCCGCATCGGTTTGGATAAATTCCACCCGTTTGTCGGGCACACCAATATCCGCACTGCGGCGGCCTGTGGCACTCAAAATCCCTGTGGTGACCGTATTGTCCAATCCTAAAGGATTACCAATGGCGATCGCCCATTCCCCCACCTGCAGGTGATCGGAGTCCCCTAAGGCCACGGTAGGTAAATCACCAGCTTCAATTTTGACCACCGCCACATCCGTAGAGGGATCAGAACCCATCACCCGACCGGGAAAGGAACGACCATCCTTAAGAGTTACTGTCACTTCATCGGCCCCATCCACCACATGGGCATTGGTGAAAATCTTGCCATCATTACTAACAATGAAACCGGAGCCCGTTCCCCGTTGCACCCGTTCGTTGGGCATGGGGGGCATCTGGGAACCAAAAAATCTTTGCAAGAAGGGATCATTAAATGCCTGGGGCACCTGGGATTTAACCGTTTTTTGGGCATTGATACGCACCACCGCGGGGCCGGTGGATTCCACCACGTCCACGACAAAATTGCTGGGCTCTCTAGGGGATAAACGACTTTGTAAGTTCGTTGCTAAGCTCTCATTGGCAGGAGCAATGGATTGATTAGTTACTAAGGGAGAAATAACAGAATTATTTGTTAAATGATCCGCCCATTGGGGATTAGTTAAGACAAATGTCCCCCCAGCACCAATGCCCATACCCACCAGGACTAGCCCCAGGTAGGCCAAGGAAATTTTAGAAGGGGTCTGTTTGGGAGAATGGAGGGAAACGTCTTTCATGGCTTGATGACACTTATTTGCTGAACTGTTGCTTAAAACAAATCTGGGAAAAAAGTCAGCCCGGTGAGGAGCAATTGGGAAAACGGCTTGGGCTGACATTTATTAATGTAGGGGACGAGTATGACAGGGCTATGACGACGGTATGAAATTTTTGTGTCAGTTTTTCAGGACAAGGTCATTGTTTTAGAGGGCTTTTTTTTGTATTTATTCTGATTTTGGAAAAAAGTCGGGGTCTAGGATCTGAGCTTGGGTGTAGGGGGATTCTTTGGGGAAGTTGTCGGGGGTTAGTTTTGTTTCCTGGGCTGCATCCTTTCGGGCATCTTGGTAACAATCGTCTAAGACCTGTTGCAAAAAGGGCTTCAGGCTAGGGCTGTCTTGCAGGATTAGCTTGAGTTGTAAGCGTTGCTCTTTGATGGTGTAGATCCAGCTATTGCTCTGTTTTTCGGGTTGGTGTTGCCATTTCAGTAGGTGAGCCATGAGGACAATTAACCGGCTTCGTACTTCCCTTTTGTTATTCCGTCCCATGGATTCTATTTCTTCAATGAGGTTGTCCAGGTCCAAGCCCTTGATGTCACCACTTTTGAGTTGGTTGACGGTCTGCTCTATCCACAGGTTGAAGTCCGTTTCATACAGTGTTGTCATACTTTTTGCACTTCCTTTTCTTCCACTACGATATGGGGGAATTCCATCATAATGTCCTTCTGGATTTGTCCATTTTTTTCAGTCAGGGTCAATATGTCCCCCAAGGGCTTTAGCGGGCCGGTAGGTTACCACCGGAAAGTTTTAAATTAATCACTGAAAAAATGAAAATGACCAAAAATAACACTAGCCCGATCGCCGAAGCGTAATTCATTTCGAGGTCTTGAAAAGCCCGTTCATAGACATAATAAACTACCGTTTTGGAAGCGTTGAGGGGGCCGCCCTGGGTCATGATATACACCTCTTCAAAAACTTTGAGGGCGGAAATGGAAGATAAAACTCCTACTAAGAAACAATAGGGCCGCATGAGGGGAATGGTAATATCCCAATGTTGTCGCCAACCGTCCGCTCCGTCGATCGCCCCGGCTTCATAGAGTTCCTGGGGAATGGCTTGGAGTCCGGCCAGGTAAATGACCATGTAATAACCCAACCCTTTCCACACTGTCACCACCATCACACTCCACAGGGCTAAATTGGGACTGGTGAGCCAAGGAATACCATCGCTAAATCCCAGTAGGGCAAGAATTTGATTCAGGATGCCATTGGAAGCGTAGAGGGCTTTCCAGGCAATGCCTGCCACCACAATAGAGGTAATTACCGGAGTGTAATAGGCCATGCGAAACCAGGTGATGCCCCGCAGTTTTTGGTTGACCAAAATGGCTAGTCCCAGGGGCAACATGATCAGTAAGGGCACAACCCCCACCAGGTAAAGCAAAGTGTGGCGAAAGGTCAGCCAGAAAACCCTATCCCGCCAGAGCCGCTCAAAATTAGCCAGTCCTACCCAGGCCGGGGCTTTGGTCAAGTCCAGTTCGTATTGGGTAAAACTGAGGGAAAAAGCTTGTAGTGCCGGATAGAAAACCGTTGCGCCCAGCATAACCAAAGCGGGCAACAGGAATAAATAGGGGGTGGCTCCCCTAGGCCAACGGCGATCGGACCCAGAAGCAGTCATAGAAGAATCGGGTAGGACTACATCAAACTAACATAACCATTGCTGGCCCTAGGCATAAAGATCCGATTGCTGCCATGACAATGGCCGTGGATAAGCCAAAAGTTTTCGGTGTAGTTTACGGTTCCTTAGACTCTCCTTCAAACTGTTTGCGTTCTTCCTGCACCAAAGGATCTTCTTCCAAACTAGGAAAGGTGGCCAACTGGGGTTTACCTCGGAACAAATTCCTGAGTTGCACAATGCCCTGTTCTTGCCACCAACCGACAATGCCGTTGGGAAGCACAGTAACTACAATCAGGAACAAAGCCCCTTGGAAAAACAGCCAAACCTCGGGAAACTGCTCGCTCAAACTGCTCTGGGCTAGGCGCACCAACAGGGTTCCCAACACAGCCCCCACTAGGGTAGCCCTGCCGCCAACCGCAACCCAAATGACCATTTCAATGGAAAAGGCCACATCCATAATGCTCGGAGTAATAATCCCCGTTTGCACTGTGTATAGCCCCCCCGACAGACCGGCGATCGCCCCGGAAATGCCAAATACCAACACCTTGAAGCCAGTGGGATCGTAACCGGTAAATCTTACCCTGGTTTCATCGTCCCGAATGGCTACGAGGATGCGGCCAAAGCGCCCACTAGTAAGCCAACGGCAAAGAATATAAACCAATAACAGAGCCAGGACGGTGACTTCATAAAATACCAGTTGGACTCCGTCGGAACTGGCTAGGTAACCAAAAATTCTTTCTGTATCAGTTTTTAAGCCATTAGTACCGTTAATTAATTTCTGTTGCCCGTTGAAAAAGTTGTAAAACACCAACAGAGCCGCCTGGGTCAAAATCGAAAAATATACACCCTTGATGCGGTTACGAAAAATTAAATAACCCAACAGGGCGGCGATCGCCCCTGGCACCAACACCATGGCCAATACAGTAACGGGTAACGAATGGAAAGGTTGCCAAATCAGTGGCAGTTTATCCACCCCGTAGAGACCAAAAAATTCAGGTAATTGCCCTTCCGGTAACTGGAGATTGAGATACATGGCAAAGGCATAACCCCCAAGGGCAAAAAATATGCCATGACCTAAACTGAGTAACCCCGTGTAGCCCCAAATTAGGTCAATGCCCAGGGCAATAATAGCCAAAGACAGAAAACGCCCCATCAACCTGAGCCGTAGGAAAGGAAAATTATTCAACAGCCATTGACTTGGGCCTCCATCGGACAAAGATAAAACTGCGATGATCAGGGGAATACAGGCAAAAACCAACACTGACCCGAACAACGCATAGTCATTCCAACCCAACTTCTTCAGCAGTTTGGCCAGGGGAGAACCAGAAGGGGGGGCAGAATTTTGCATAGGGAAATAAAAAAGGCTGAAGCTAAATTTGGTCAGAGGTCAGGCTAGGGGGGGCGAGACAATGGGGCAAAGAAAAATTGCCATTGCCTCCGGGAAGCTACAATTCCGCCGTCCGGCCTTTGGGAGGGAAAATACCCGCTGGCTTGATTTGCAGAAAAAGGATAATCAGGGCGAAGACTAAAACCCTGGCCATACTGGTGGTGGCAAAAAAGGTAAAAAATTCGTACAGAGGTTGCAATGCTCCCTCTGGGGGGAATAAACGAATCAGGGTGCCACTACCAATCAAGTCACTGGATACACCGATCGCCAGGGAAGCAATAATGGTTCCGAGTAGGTTACCTACGCCCCCTACCACCACCACCATGAAGGTATTGATAATGTAGTTTTGACCAATGTTGGGCCCCACCGCCCCCAGAAAACTAATGGCACAGCCTGCAATGCCCGCTAGGCCAGAACCAAGGGCAAAGGTCAAAGCATCCACCTGCCCAGTGGGAATACCCAAACAAGCACTCATACCCCGGTTTTGGGTAACGGCTCGAATTCTCAGTCCCCAATTAGAACGGTAGAAAATTAGATACACCGCCAGTAAACAGAGCAGAGTCAGGAAAATTATAAAAATCCTGGTGTAGGGTACCTGGAAAGTGCCAATGGCAAGCCCCCCCCGCAACCAAGTGGGGGCACTAACATTGACGTTCCTAGCTCCAAACCAAGCCCGATTCCACAGGGGAGAATTGGCCTGGGCCACCACAAAACCACTAATGCCGGAGATCGCCGCTGAGAGAAAGAAAAGGATGACTTGGGCTTTCCCTAACCAAGGTTTGCCACCGGCCTGGCGTTTAATTAACCAGGTGCCACCGAAATATAAAAGCAAAAATATACCCACCACCAGCACCATAATCCAGTTCACACTGCGGACAAACTGTTGCAAAATCAGGCTCACCCCCCAGGTGGCCAGCAATGTTTCCAGCGGTCGGCCGTACAAGTAGCGGATAACCTGTCTTTCCAAAACTAGACCGGCGATCGCCGCCACCAGGAAAGCAACGGGCAGAGCGGCAAAAATGTAGAGGTCAAACCAAGGGTCACCGAGGCTCTGGAAGAGGTTTTGCACCACAAAGGTGCTGTAAGCGCCCAACATCATCAATTCCCCATGGGCCAGGTTAATTACCCCCATCAGACCAAAGACGATCGCCAAACCCAGGGCAGCAATCAGTAACACTGAACTTGTGCTTAAACCGTTAAAAATGCCTTCTAGGAGTACTGACACAATGTTTTCTAGAATTGGAGAAAGGTGGGCCTAATCCAGGCTCAAACCCGCTATTTCCGGGACTTAGTCCGAAAATGCCGTGGGACAAAACCAGGTTAGCCTTTATAGTTAACCCTGCTCCGTTCCATAAATTTGTTACCCGTGATACCAAGAGCGAGCTAAAACGCCAATGGTTGAAGGCGATTCAAGAACCAGAAGTTTTGGGGTTAACCAGCCAATTTCTACGGAAAAAACGAGCCAAGGAAGATTCATCTAAAGCTAAGTAGATGGGCCGACCGTGGGGGCAGGTGTGGGGATTATCACATTGTTGCCATTGCTCAATGAGTTTATTAATGGCAATGCGATCCAATTCCATACCGTTTTTAATGGCACTCCGACAGGCGATCGCCGCTTGGGCGGTGGAGAGGGAAAATACCTGACTCAATTCCCGCAAAATAGCAATGATTTCCTCCTGTCCTTGAAGAAGGGCCGGTAAACTCCGCACAGCCCAAATATCTTCCCCAAAGGGGTCTATTTCCAAGCCTAAATTTTGCAGACGTTCCACCTGTTCTGGGTTAAATCCTTGCAAGACCAGAGGTTGCTCCAGGGGTAAACATTGCCAATGCCGTTGTAACTGCTCAAACAAAACCCGTTCATGGGCCACGTGTTGCTCCACTAACCAAATGCCCTGGTCATGTTCCACCACCACATAGGTCTGGCAAACCTGGGCGATGGCCTTAAAAGCCTTGGGATAGCCCAGCACCGTTTCCGTGAGAGAACTGGCACCTTGTAGTTGATACACTCCCTTGGGTTCAGCGGCCTTGAGCAATTGATTCAGGCGAGGGGGAGCGTCATTGCCCAAAATTGCTAGGCTCTGGTGCAATAAGGTTTTTAGTTGCCCTTGCCAATGGGGTAAATCTTGCAAATAAATTTCTGTTTTTGCGGGGTGACGATGCCAATCGATGCACTGGGGCGGCAATTGCCAATGGGCAAAACACAGGGGATACCGTTGCCGGGGCAGGGTACGGTGAAAAACCGCCAAAATTGTCTGGGTTAATTCCGGCACATTCACAGGACGACCATTAATGGCAATGATTAACCAATCGGGACGGGGACGATGGCAGCGGTCAGGGTAACCAAAGGTCAAGCTTAGCTGGGCCGATGTTGCCTGATTTTCTAGATCAACGGGGAGGGACAGGGATTGTTGAGTGTAACCAAGCTGGCCCGCCTGGAGGGATTTAAGGCATTGCAACAAGATAGCTTCTGGGTTAGGACCGGGGCTAAGGCTCAACCGTAACCGTTCGTCCTGCCACAGTTGCCACGTTACTTGGGGATGGCAGAGGGCTAATTGTTGCAGATAGGTGACCATGGGCCGCCAAAACTGCTGACTTTTAGCAAAGGCCTGCCGACGTTGGGGAAAATTAGCAAACAGTTGCCGCACTTCCACCCTCGTTCCCATGGCGATCGCCACTGGCTCAATCTGTTCTGGTGAACCCTGGGGGCTGTAGGTAATGCGCCAACCACAACCCGGACTGGCCACACTGCGACTGCTAATGGTCAACCGGGCCACCTGGGCCAAACTATGGAGGGCTTCCCCCCGAAAACCTAAAGTTTTAATCCGTTGTAAATCTGCTTGGGTACTAATTTTGCTGGTGGCATGGGGCAATACGCTGGTTTTTAACTCTGTTACATCCATCCCCTGGCCGTTGTCCAACACTTCCAAACGCCACTGATCCCACCAAACACGAACCAAAATCCGATCAGCACCGGCATCCAAGGCATTTTCCACCAATTCCCGCACCACTGCCAAAGGAGAATCAATCACTTCCCCCGCCGCAATTAAATCCACCAACTGGCGATCGAGAACTTGGATCATCGACTTTTCTGCTATGCCCATAAAAAAGAGGGTAGATGATTTTTCTCCCTCTCCGCTTAAAAGCTCGTTAATGGTGTGGTTGATTTGCAAGCCAACAATCTCAAAAGATTGGCTTAACCGAAACTTACTTATTGGGTTGGGGGGTCAAACGCAAATAAGGCTTGATTTCTTCCACCCCTTTGGGGAATTTGACCTTAGCATCCTCGGTGGAAATGGAGGGCACCACCACACACTTGTCCCCATCTTGCCAGTTAGCGGGGGTAGCTACTTGGTGATAATCGGTCAACTGGAGGGAGTCAATTACCCGCAAAATTTCGTCAAAGTTCCGGCCAGTGCTGGCGGGATAGGTGAAAGTTAAGCGTAATTTTTTGGCAGGATCGATGATGAAGACAGAACGCACCGTCAAATTATTGAGGGCATTGGGGTGGATCATGCCGTACAGATCGGACACCTTTTTGTCGCCGTCGGCCAAGATTGGGTAGTTAACGGTAGTGTTTTGGGTTTCGTCAATATCACAAATCCAGCCTTTGTGGGATTCCACATCATCCACACTGAGGGCAATCACCTTAACGTTGCGCTTATCAAATTCCGGCTTAAGTTTGGCTACAGTGCCCAATTCGGTGGTACAAACCGGAGTGTAATCCGCAGGGTGAGAGAATAAAACAACCCAGCTATCGCCGGCCCACTCATGGAAAGAAATGGGGCCTTGGCTGGATTCTTGGGTAAAGTCGGGGACAACATCACCGAGTTGTAAGGCCATAACAGATAGTTCCTAATACAATGCAAAATGGGGATCTTCTTCGATCATACTGCCATATCAGATACAGAATTTGGACGAATTGTTAGAAAACGCAAAATTGTCAGGAAAAGACTGGCATTGACGCAAAAATCACTGATCTGATTGACAACACCTGGCCAGTTAGTCTGGGGTAAGGCGATCGCCTTAGGTCAAAGGCAACTAAAAATGGCCGGCCACTACTCCAGGGACAGTAATATCCTCATCTAACTCTTCCCAGCGGAGGGCATAACCATTCACTTCAACTTTGACCTTTGCCAATTGTTCATTTGTAGCTTCTTTAAGGATACGGAAACGATCGCCAGGAAAGCCAAAGATCCTTCCATCGCTGAGTTCAACGTATATCATTCGTTTCTCTGCCCATGCTTTAATTGCAGTGGGTTCAACCATGCGATTTCTGTTGGCATTTCTTGGATTTTTTAGAGGTGGTAGCATTAATAAACCTTGAGGTTAAAAATTATTAAAACAGAATCTTAAAACTATGCTGACTTCCACAACGGATATTGTTCAAGGCCGGACTATTGCTCGCTACCACGGCATTGTCACCGCCGAAGTGGTATATGGCACCAATGCCCTGCGGGATTTTTTCGCGGGTATTCGGGACTTAATTGGTGGTAGAACTGGCAGTTATGAACAAATTTTTGAAAAAGGCCACCGAGAGGCGATCGCCGAATTGACTGAACGGGCCCAAAAATTGGGAGCCAATGGGGTAATTGGGGTGGCAGTAAATACCGGAACCATCAACATTGACGACCGGGGAGCATTATTGTTAATCACCGCAACGGGGACGGCGGTAACGGTGGATTAATTTATTTAGTGGATTAATTTATTTAATGGAGATGTCCCATGGTCACCGTCTTTGGTAGCGCATGCCGGGTTCCTGGCTGACTAAACCAAGAATTTCCAATTGGAGTAATCCAGCGGAAACATCCCCAATGGCCAAGGCTGTGACGGCAACAATTTGATCCAGGGCGGTGGGTTCTTCCTGGACTGCGGCCAAGATCTTTTTTAAAGTTGGTTCCAAGTCCTCCGGTGGTTCAGTCAAAGGTTGTTTACCCCTTGCCCCGGTGGTTAAAGTAGGGACATTGGTTTGGTCTAGATAACCAATTTGGCGATCGCCTGGAAGAATTTTTTGTTCTTGCCCTTGATCCAGTAAAGGTATTGCCCCCAAGCTGGCTAGCAATTGATTTTCCGACAGAATCACCTCTGCTCCGTTGTGGATGAGATTTAAGCAACCGTGGGCTTCTTGGACATCAGGGGAATTGGGTAGGCTAAACACGTCCCGGTTAAATTCGTTGGCATACTTGGCGGTGATTAAGGCCCCGGATTTGGGGGGAGCCTCCATTACCAACACGGCCCTGCTCAGACCGGCAATGATGCGATTTCGAGCGGGAAAATTACCCCGTTCTGGTTTACTGCCCACGGGATATTCACTCAAAATCAATCCTTCGGCGGCGATTTGCTCAAACAATTGTCGATTTTGGGGCGGATAAATCAAATCTAAGCCAGTGCCTAAAACGGCGATCGTCCTTCCGTTCACCCGTAAACAACTGCTGTGGGCGTCAGCGTCAATGCCAGCGGCTAAGCCAGAAACAATGGTGAAACCAGATTTGACCAGGGCTTGGCTAATTTTCCTTGTCCAACGGCTCCCGTGGTCGGTGGGGTAACGGGTGCCCACAATGCCTACCCCTGGAATTTGTCCTTGACTTTCCCGGTGGTCAAGACGTCCCAGATAGTACAACACCGGCGGTGGACTGGGGATTTCCCACAGTAAGCGGGGATAGTCCGGGTCATCGGGGGTGAGAAATTGGGGATTTTTTTGTTGATGTTCTTCTAAAAATTGAAACGGATTGAGATTGTTTCTTTGCCCAATAATTTTCTCAATCATTTTATGGCCAAAACCCTCCACTTCTCCCAGGGCGATCGGTCTCGCTTTCCAGGCATTTTCCAATAATTCAAAGTGTTGGGCCAGTCGCTTGAGCAACACTGGCCCTACTCCCTTAACCTGACTCCAGGCTAACCAATAGGCCTGTTCAGAATTCGCCATGGTTAATCAAAAATTTGTGAATAAAATCTATGACCCAGTGCCCCCAGAAATAGTTTGTATTTGATTAAGAATATTATTTTCTTTGGTACTATATTTGAGAGAGCGGGCCAAGGATAACGCCTGTTGATAGGCGGTTAAAGCTGCGCTGGTTTGCTGGGCATCTATGTAAAGTTGGGCAATTTTTTCGTAGGTAATCATCATGCCGTAATAGTTATAGGACTGTTGTTGTACCTGCAAAAGTTGTTTATAAATTTGTAGAGCATAGTTGGGTTGTTCACTGAACAGATACAAATCCCCCAGTTTATCCAAGGCGATCGCCGCTGTGCTCAATTGTTTAATAGACCAAGCTAGGGTGTAGGCCTTTTGATAGGCTTGGCTGGCATTTTCTGGCTGTTCCAGTTCTAGGTAATGGTCCCCAATGGCAATCTGGATATCGGGCACCAATTCCGGTTTACCGTCCTGCAATCTTCTTTGCACCAGTTGCTCTTTGATACGAATAGCATTGTCGGGCTGGGCAGACTGTTGATAAATTTCCCCTAGTTTTTGCAAGTAAATGCCTTCGTAATAACTGTTACGGGCATTGGTGGCCCTGGCTAGAAGGGTTTCATAAACCTCAGCGGCGGCGGGGTAGTTAAATTTAGCTAGATACAGTTCCCCCAACATGGAGAGGGCTTGGTTTTCCCGGCGGTAATCCCCCTGTTGCTGGGCTTCCCGACGCATTTGCTGATAAACGGCGATCGCCGAGTCGAGACTGTGGAGCTGGCCATAGGCTTTGGCAAAGGCTGTTAACAGTTCCGGGCTCATGGCCTTGTCCTTGGTCAGGGAAAGTTGTAAATCTTCCAAACGCTGACCGATGGCCATTACATCTTGGTTACGGCCTTGTTCCCAGGCGATCGCCCCAATGCGTCCCAGGGCCTCAACCTCGGCCAAATCCCCCAACCGTTGTCGCCCCCGTAAACTGCGGTAACGTACCTCAAAAGCCTGGTCCCCCTGTCCTGCCTGATCCAACACCAAAGCCTCAGCTTCTAACGCATCTAGGGCTTCGATTAGTCGTCGCCGTTGCAAAGGCGTGAGGGTTTCCCCAGAAGGAATCAGGGGATCCGTGGGAAAAAGGCTGGGGTCAAAGGGATTTTCGCTGGGGCTAAGGGGAGGCGGGGTAATGGGCGGGGGAATATAGGGAGTGCCCTGGGCCTGCACCGGATTAATATTCAAGACCCCACCAATTAGGGCAGGGAAAACCATCAGCCAGAGCAGAGGTAAGCTAGATTTTACTCCCAGGAAATATTGCCGATGGCCCGGGGACGAGGATGGATACATAGGGGAAAATGATGGGGACAGAGAAAACCTAATTGTGATCAAAATCTTCAAATTGATCGAAGCGGTCGTCCTGGCGATCGCCAACGGGCCAATCTTCGTTGATTCCCCCCACAATTAAACGGCGAATGGGCACGTAATCGAGGGAAAGTTGGTACAGTGCGTTGATCAACACATCTAGGGCAATGAGGTCGCTGGTGCCCAAATCAAACCAACAACGGCCCCAATGGTCTTGGTATTGGAAGTCTGCCATATTGTGCATGGGGGACATCATGGAACTAGAAAGATTGGCACTGTCATAGTCCAAATAGCTTAGGTCAATGCCCGTATCCTGTACCTGGAGATTTTCTGCATTAAAACCCCCTAGTTTGCCGAGATAAAACCAGGAAGCAAATAACTCTTCCACATATTGTTGTTCCGCCGGGGCAGGATTGGTCTCGAATTCTAGCCAAATCCAAAAATCGAAGGGATTTACTTCCCGAAATTGCACTTCCATAAGTTGGGGAGATAGTTAATTTTTAAACGTCATTAATTTTCAAGCGCAACGAGTCGGAGACAAATCAGCGCAATTGCTCAGGCGACAACCGAAAAATCCCGAAAGTTTCTCACAATTCGACCTAATAAAAAACCCAATAAAAATAAATAGGATTCAAATATAGGGCGTGATGTCCTCTTGGCAGTCATCGGCCAGGTAGGAAAGGGCCCGGAACCTCAGACCAATTAACTGTTCATACAGAGGATTTAGTTTGCACAGAGGGGGAATATGAACAATTTTGCGCCCAAACAGTTTAACATCCCGCTCGAAGGGACATTGGGGGGGCACCAGATGACAAATGAAATGGGCCAAACGAGGATCGTGGATGGCCATGCCGTCCAGCCAATCCTTGACGGGGTGAAGTAAATCGGGATGGGGATGTTCCTCCATTTCGGTTCGATCGCCGTTGGGATCACAGATGGTATGTTCTAATGACTCCAAAGCGTCAATTTTTATCCCCAGGGCTTGACTAAATTCCCGCAATAGCTCTCCTTCCACCGGGGAATAAAGGCCATCGGCGATCGCCACCAACACCGCTGTGCGGAGAAAGTTTTCCGCCGTTTCCTTGTCGTCCCCCAAGCCTTCTAGTAATTCCGCCGGGGTAATGGTCTTGAATAGAACCTCATCTTCCTTGTTGCCAAAACCCATCTCCTGGGTGAGGCCGGTGATCATTTGTTGCTCCGATTCATCAAAGTCCCCATCACTCCAGGCAATGGTCAGCAGTCCCCTCAACCAAGTGGCAATTTGGACATCGGTGTAACGACTTTGGGTACGATTGGCCATGATTTTTCCCTGGGCAACTATGCGGTCATCAGATATTTAAATCAAACTCTAACTGAAGTGTAGCTTAGAATACGGAGCCCCTTCTCCTCCCTTTCTAAGCTAAAGGAGACGGCTTTGCATCCTCACCACTCCCCTTGACCCCATGCCCCCCCTGCAACTACTCCGATCCCTTTCTGCCCTACCGGACATTAATCCAGTGGTGGATTTTCCGGCTCCCAATCCGGCCCCAAAATCAACAGTAGCGGGGGACGCTTTTCCCAGTGTTTATTCCACCTTAGCTCCCCATGCCCTAACCAATTTGGTGTTTAAGCATTACGACATTGAAGTGCCCAAAGGCTGTCGATTTTGGCATCGGGGTTTGAGCGATGTGTACTTGGTGGAGACCCTAGCGGACGATTACATTTTGCGTATTTCCCACCAACATTGGCGCACCGAAAGTGAAATTCAGTTTGAGTTGGAGTTGCTCAATTTTTTAGCGGACCGGGATGTGCCGGTGGCGGCCCCCCTCAGGCATCGGGATGGGGGTTATGCCCTGGAGATTAATGCCCCAGAAGGTAAGCGCTATGCCAGTTTGTTTCCCTATGCTCCCGGGGGGGTGGCGATCGGGGATTTGAGCAAAACTCAAGGCTTTTTGTTGGGGGAAATGTTAGCTCAACTGCACCAAACAGCCCAACGGTTCAAGCCTTCTGCCCACCGTCCTCCCCTCACCCTCAGCTATCTGTTGGATGATTCTCTCCATACCATTGCCCCTTTTCTGCACCACCGGCTGGAAGAATGGCGTTGTCTGATCGACATTTCCATGGCGATTAAAACCCAGCTCACATCCATTCCCACCCACACCCCCTATTGGACTATTTGTTGGGGGGACCCCCACAGCGGCAATGTCCATTTCACTGCTGAAGACCAGATGATGCTGTTTGATTTTGACCAGTGTGGCATGGGTTGGCGAGCCTTCGACATTGCTAAATTTCTACAGGTTTCCATGCAATCGGGCCTGGGACGTAATATTCGGGATGCTTTTTTAAGCGGTTATAACTCCATTGCTCCTTTGACAGTTCTGGAGGAAAACTCCTTGCAGGCCTTGACCCAAACGGCTTTCATCTGGTCTTGGGCCATCCATGTACAAACCCTGAAGCTATCGGATTACAGTCGGCTCCACGGCAGTTACTTCAAACGTCGGTTAGAGAATTTGCAACAATTGGGCTCAACGGATTGGCAACTGTTTTAAAAGGGGAAACTTGTCCCCCATGTATCCTCGTCCAGTGCAAAGTACCCTTGCCAACGCCCTCTACCTGCATTAGTCCCTGGGCAGTTTCCGGCCAATGGCGATCGCCAAGCGTCGTATATTAGGCATATATTGAGCCGCTGGGCCTTGCCACTGTCAGGATTGGGAGGGCCTGGATTACCCCGTCCCCAACCTCCATGGTTTATGTCAAGCGCATCGAACTATCCCATTTCAAATCCTTTGGGGGAACCACCGCCATTCCTTTTTTGCCGGGGTTTACGGTGGTGTCTGGGCCCAATGGTTCGGGCAAGTCAAATATCCTCGATGCATTGCTATTTTGTTTGGGGTTAGCCACTTCCAAGGGCATGCGGGCTGAACGACTACCGGATTTGGTCAATAACACTTTCAAGGGGAACCGGGGCAGTTCCGAAGCTAGTGTGTCAGTCACCTTTGAATTGCATGATGGGGAAAACCTATCCGAGCCAGGGGCTAACCATAATGGCAACGGCAACGGAGCAAAAATTTCTAAGGAATGGACTGTTACCCGTCGCCTGAAGGTGACCAAAGGGGGCAATTATTCCTCCAACTATTACATCAATGGGGAGACAGCCACCGTCACGGAACTCCATGAACAATTAAATGAACTGCGCATTTACCCAGAGGGCTACAACATTGTGCTCCAGGGGGATGTGACCCGCATTATCACCATGAACTCCAAGGAGCGCCGGGAAATCATCGATGAGTTGGCGGGGGTAGCGGAATTTGACCGCAAAATTGTTAAAACCAAGGAGACTTTGACGGAGGTGCAAGACCGGGAAGAACGCTGTCAAATTATTGCGACGGAGTTGGAGCGCACTTTGGAACGGTTGGCGGCCGATC
This sequence comes from Synechocystis sp. PCC 6803 substr. PCC-P, assembly GCF_000284455.1. Classification (GTDB taxonomy): domain Bacteria; phylum Cyanobacteriota; class Cyanobacteriia; order Cyanobacteriales; family Microcystaceae; genus Synechocystis. The sequence continues at coordinate 872,843 of NC_017039.1, read as the reverse complement.
GCCAGAAGGCAGAAAAATACCAGGCCCTGCGGCAACAGGTACAGGAAAAGCAAGGGTGGGCCAAGGTTATTCAGTACAAAGCAGTGGAGCAACAACGGCAAAAGCTATGGGGACAATTGGAGCGGGATCGAGAACAATCCCAGCAAATTCAGCAAGCCCTAGACCAACGCAGTCAAGCCATTCAAACTCAGCAAACAGAGTTGGAAAAGCTCAATGCCCAGGTCAAGGCCCTGGGGGAAGAGGAACAATTGGCCGTGGCGGCCCAGTTGGCCACCCAAAAAGCCCAACGGGACCAACTCCAGCAACGTTATAACGACGGCGATCGCCAAATTACCAATCACCAACAACAGGTGGGGCAAATCCAGGCGGAAATTAGCCAGAGTCAACAGCAGTTTTTGCACATTCAACAGGAAAAATCCTTCCATAACACCCAAACCCTGCCCCAGCTAGAAGCCGCAGTGCAGACCAGTCAGCAACAGTTGGAGCAACTCCGGCACCAGGCCCAGGCGATCGCCTCCGCTTCCGAAGCATGGGTACAGGAACAAACCCAACTCAGCCGCACTGTCAACCAATTACAAGACGAGTTAATCCCCCAACGCAGTCAGTTGGCCCAGCTAGAGGAACGCCAACAACAATTGCTAACCAATTTGGCTGAATTAACCCCTCTGCTCACAAAGGTTTCTGTTGAGTTGGAAGAAAAACAGTTTGCCCAAGGGCAGTTCAACTTCCAGGGAGAAGCACTAACCAGTCAGATTCAAACTCTGGCCAGCGATTTGGCCCAACTGGAACAGGAACGGAGTTTGCTACAGGAAACCCAAACCCGCCTGCTCAAAGAACAACAGGAAAAACAACGGCAATTGGACAAATTAGAAGCGGCTAGTCAAGCTCAGCAGGAAGTGCAGGGCACCTACGCCACCAAAGTGATTTTGCAGTCGGATTTACCCGGGGTCTGCGGTTTAGTGGCCCAATTGGGTCAGGTGGAGCCCCAATATCAACTGGCTCTGGAAATTGCGGCCGGGGGCCGTTTGGGTTTTCTTGTTGTGGAAGATGATGGTGTGGCGGCGGCGGGCATTGAAATCCTCAAACAGGCCAAAGCAGGACGGGCCACTTTTTTACCCCTGAATAAAATTCGTCCTCCCAAGGGTCAAAATCCCAACCTTAGTTATGCCCATGGTTACATTGACCTGGCAGTGAATTTAATCGACGGCGATCGCCGTTACGCCGACATTTTTGCTTTTATCTTTGGCAATACCATCGTTTTTGACACCTTAGTTAACGCCCGCAACCACCTGGGCAAGCATCGCATTGTCACCCTAGAGGGAGATTTACTAGAAGCCAGTGGAGCCATGAGTGGCGGCAGTCGCAACCAACGCTCAGGACTACGGTTCGGCACCATGGTCAGTGAAGATACGGCAGAAGTGAAACAGTTGCGTCAACGGTTACAGGACATTCAGCAAGTCCAAGGCCGTAACGAAGAGTTATTGCTAGAAAGAACAGTTCGTAGTAGGCAGTTAACTCAACAGTTGATGGAAATGCGGCAACAACAACGGGAAGCACAACTTCACGGAGAACAAACGGAACGAGACATAGCACGCCTCAGTCAACAGCAAACACAAATTAATCAACAACAAATTAATCAACAGCAAAAACTAGCAGAGTTACAACAAAATTTAGCTTTGTTGCAGCAATCTTTGCCGCCCTTGGAACAACAGTTAGCCTCCGCTCAGCAACAATTAACTGCCTTGGAAACTTCCCAAACCCATCAACAATGGCAAACTATCCAGATCCAAATTCGTACCGTGGAAGCGGAGTACCAACGCCAATTGCAAGCCCTACGCCAGGGGGAGGATCACCTCAAGGATTTGCAGAATAGTAGCCAACGCCTAGAGGAAAAAATTGCCCAAGCCCAGGAAAAAATTGCCCAACATCAAGCTCAGGATCTCACCCTAGCCCAGGAACAGGAGCAGTTAAAAATAGCTTTGGCGGAAATGAATGGGGCTATCCAAACCACGGAAGCTCAGTTGGCGAAACTGTCGGAAAAATTGGGTAGTACTAAGCAAGAAAGGGATCGTCTAGAAACTCAGCTTAACCAGCTCCGTAGTCAACAACAGGAACAGCAATGGCAATGGGAAAAGTTACAAACTAATCAACAGGAATACCAGGAAAATTTAACTCAACTGCAAACTCAATTGGAAGCATTAGAACAGGATTTGCCCGATCCCTGGCCGGAAATTCCCCTGCTCCAAGACCGGGACGAAGCAAACTTGGATTTTGCCAATATTTTGGAGGAATTAGAGCGATCCATTCGCAATGGTCAAAAACGTTTGGAAGCCATGGAACCGGTGAATATGCTGGCGTTACAAGAATATGAAAAAACTGAAGCTCGCCTAGGGGAATTGTCAGAAAAGTTGCAAACCATTGCCGGGGAACGGACCGAGTTACTCCTCAGGATTGAAAATTTTACTACCCTGCGTCGTCGTTCTTTCCAAGATGCTTTTGATGCAGTCAATAAAAACTTTCAGATTATTTTTGCAGAACTTTCTGATGGGGACGGCTACTTACAATTAGACGATGCGGAAGATCCTTTTAATGGGGGTTTAAACCTAGTGGCCCACCCCAAAGGTAAACCGGTGCGTCGCCTCAGTTCCATGTCCGGTGGAGAGAAATCCTTAACTGCGCTAAGCTTCATTTTTGCCCTCCAACGCTACCGCCCCTCCCCTTTTTATGGCTTTGATGAAGTGGATATGTTTTTGGACGGTGCCAATGTGGAAAAACTGTCCAAAATGGTCCGCAAACAGGCCCAACAAGCCCAATTTATTGTGGTGAGCCTCCGTCGTCCCATGATTGAAGCGGCGGAACGCACCATTGGAGTAACCCAAGCCCGGGGAGCCCATACCCAGGTTTTGGGCATTAAGTTGTAGCTTCGCCTAGATATAGTACAAGAGTCATTATTCAAACAATCTGGCAAAACCATTGAGTTGGATTTACTGAACAAAACCTACGTCAATTTGTTGCGCCAATGGGTAGATTGAGGGGAACACTAACGTCGGCGATCGCCATGAATCAAACTTCCCTGAACCTAGAGCAACTCCGCCAGAGTTTACGCAGCAGTCAACGACCTCTGGCGGATTGGCATGGGGGAGAGATGGCCGTTTCCGCCGTGCCCGGGGCTGGCAAATCCCATAGTCTTTCTGTGGCGGCGGCGATCGCCATTGCCCACCATGGTTTACATAACCAGGAAAAATTGCTGATTGTGACCTACACCCGTTCAGCGGCGGCGGCCATCAAAGGCAAGGTTAATCAACGTTTACGGGCCTTGGGCTTACCCAGTTTGGGATTTACGGTGCAGACCCTCCACGGTTTAGCCCTCAGCATTGCCCTACGCCATCCGGAAGTATCGGGGCTAGACCCGGAGCAACAGACCCTGGTTTCGCCCCAAAAAGGCCATCGCTTGATCAAAGATGCGGTGGAACAATGGCGGCGGGAAAATCCTAAAACCTATCAAACCCTGGTGGAAGCGGGTAATTTTGACGGGGAGACAACGGAAACCCTGCGGCGGCAGGCGGTGCTGAGCACGGAAGTTTTACCTGAATTAACCAAAACTGTGGTGGCAGAAGCAAAAAGTTCTGGCCTCTCTCCCCAGGCTGTGGCGGACATGGGTCGCATTGCCCCCGGTAGCGAACTCCTGCTGATGGGAGCCGGTTTGTTCAAACATTACCAAGCCCTGATGGAGGCGAAAAATTGGATCGACTATAACGACATGATTTTGGCCGCCCTGCGGGTGCTAGAAGATCCCCACCTTTGCCGCCAGTGGCAGGAACAATTTTTTGGTGTTTTTGAAGATGAAGCCCAGGACTCTAGCCCTCTGCAGGAAAAGTTACTGACCAAGCTGGCCCAAAACGCCGATGGTACCATTCGTTTAATTCGGGTGGGGGACCCCAATCAAGCCATTAACTCTAGCTTTACCCCCGCTGACCCCGTATATTTCGATCAATTTTGCCAACGGTGCCAGGCTTTGGGCAGTTTCGCCACCATGGACCAGGCGGGGCGCAGTAATTTACAGGTAATTGCGGCGGCCAACTTCTTGCTGGAATGGGTTAACCAAGATTGGCAAGCACGGTTTAATAGTGGTCCCAAAGGGGATGCGACCTTACCCTTCCGCCCCCAGGCAATTCGTCCAGTGGAACCGGGGGACCCCCAACCCAATCCTCCGGCCACCGATGGGGGAGTGGAAATTCGTTTTCCCCAAGATATCAATGAAGAAGTAGAACAAATTCGCCATCGGCTAGTGCCCCTGTTGTTGGCCAATCCTCACCACAATGCTGCCATTTTAGTACGGGAAAATCGCCAGGGAAGGTTCGTGGCCGATCGCCTGAAGGATGTGGAAAAAGATGGTGGACTGAAGGTTTTGGACGTGGGGGACCAGGATCGTAATTCCCGCATACCAGGGGAAATCCTTAGTCTTTTACAATTTATCGACCGCCCCCATTCCCCCGATCTCCTCAAAGCCACCTTAACAGTGTTGCAGGAGCGCCAACTAATTCCCACTCAAGATTTAAATGCTTTGGCGGCGGTGCCGGAACAATTTCTCTACCCCACTCCCCTGATGCCTCCCCTGGCCTCCCCGGCGGTTTCTGCCCAGGGCCTATGTCGTAGTTTGCTCAAAGCCCGCCTGGAACTGCCCGCCTATCAATTGATTGCTTTTTTGGGTCTGGCCCTCAACTATGACAGCTCAGATTTAGCCACCTTACAAAAGTTGTCGGAACGTTTACAGGTACAAACCCAACCCGAACGCTCATTAAAAAATTTGCTCAGCGAACTCCACACCATTGCCAACGATGAACAATTTGAGGCGATCGCCAGCGATAGTGATGAAAAATACACCAGACCGGGGCAAATCACCATTATCACCATGCACAAGGCCAAGGGATTGGATTGGGACTATGTGTTTTTACCCTTTTTGCACCAGGACACCCTCCCTGGCGATTTATGGGTACCCAAGGGAGGGCAATTTTTGGGGCAGTTTACCCTAGCGGAGGTGGCCAGGGCCCAAATTCGCACCGTGGTACACCATCGCCAACAGCAAAAGCCCCAGGCGATCGCCCTGCCGGTCACGGCCACCGCTTGGCAAGAAGCCCGCCGCCTCAAGGAAGCAGAGGAATACCGACTACTCTACGTCGCTATGACCAGGGCCAAGCGTTTATTGTGGCTATCCGCCGCCCAGGAAGGGCCCTTTGCCTGGAACCAAATGCAAGCCCGCAAATCCCCCCGACTACAACCCAAACAACCATCCCAGGCCCTATTGGCCCTACAAAAGCGTTTTGGTTCCTAGGGGAAGGACTATAATCGGATCCAAGGGCATCAGTGGCCGTGGCGATCGGCCCAAAGCCTCACTCCACAACGGTCTTGGTAAATTTTTGTCTAGATTTTTGGTTCGCTTGACAGTGCTATTTTTGTGCAACTTGCTTTGGCTAGGGATCGCAAGATCTCCCACTTTGGCCGAATCACTGCCTGACCGATGGGAAGCCTATCCCCAGTGGTCTAATTTGCCCACCCTAGAGCAAAGAAAGGGAGAAATTCGTTATCCTGAATGGTTTGCCGGCACATGGCAGGTCACCAGTACTCTTGTCGAACAACTAGCCCCCCTGGCCCCGGATATCGTCAGCCCCGGCTTTGCTAAGAATGCCGCCTATCTGGAGCAACCAATAGAATTTCCCGTCAGATTCATCGACCAAACCCCCCTGCCGGAATTTAACTGGGCCCTATCGGATTTGGTCAACAATGAACCAGTTATTGTGCCCGATCGCCGTTTTAACGCTGAAGCCATCACCCAGGCTTATTTGGGTAAGGACGGAGAAGAAATAAATGTTACTGTCCAGGTTAAAGAACAACCCAGTCCCCGCCTAGTCACCGTTTTTCCCCAACATCAACGACTAGTTTCCACTGTCCTAGGTTACAGCCAAAGGAGTCCCGACCCGGAGCACTTTCTCGCCACGGAGCTGACCAACCAACAATTTATTGCTGGCAGTACCCAATACCTCAACCAGGTGGAAACTACCACTGACTATCACCATGTTGGCCCGGGAAAAATCAGCGCCAGTCAAGTTACCGCCGTATACTTGTCCCCCACGGACCCCGATTATTTCGCCGCTGGCCACCAACCCATTGCCCTATATCGCTATGAACTTACCCTAGAAGCTGTGCCAGAACTATGACTTTTGCCGCCACTCCCAGGGAAGTCACCGCCAGCGCCATTCAATGGGCCTGTCTTTGTTTGCCAGGAGAATTGAGTGCGGCAGAGGCCCTTAACCGCTGGCATCGCCATGGCCAACGTTCCTGGGAGCCCCCGGCAGAGGCTAAGGCTTTTCCCCCCTGGGCTTTGGTGCTAGATAACGACGGTCAACTGTTGGGTTTATTACCGGATTGGCAATTGGCCGCCGCCCTGTGGACTGAACATTTTTCCCCGGCGATCGCCTTGGCGGAACTGTGTTTGCCTTGCTCCCTGCGGCTAGACCTAGAAAAGTTGCCTAGTTTAGGGGAAGTTATGCAGATTTTTGCCACCTGGGGCTACGGCTGGGACGTAATCCCTGTGGCGGATCGACAACACCAAACCTGGGGTCTGCTGAGCATTGGCAATCTCATCCGCTCAGTAAATCTTTGTCAATTGTGGCAGAATCTTCCCCTCCAGGTTACGGCCTCTCCTCCCCTTTGCCTTGGGACAGAAACAACTTTGGGGGAATTGGTCCACCATTGTTTTGAGCGCCAAATTTCTAGTTTTCCGGTGGTCTATTCCTCCCCCCTACTGCCCGCCGCCGCCCCCCGCATTCCCCTGGGTAATGTCAGCCTCAGCAACTATTTTAAGGGTCCCAACTATGGCTCCCTCGGCTTGGATAATCCCATTGGCCCAGACCTCAGCCCAACTTTTCCCCTCTGCACCATTAACCAAACCTATTGCCACGCCAGGGAATTACTCCGCCGACAGAACGATGATTATGTGATCATTACCAACATCAGTGGTGCTTTTGTTGGTTGGGTCGGCCCTCAACAATGGCTGGCCACGGTCCAACCGGATGTGTTGCTAGAGGCCCTGCAACGGGAAGTGGAAATGCCCCGCATCGTCCAGCATTTAGAAGCCCGCATTGTTTGGCAACAGCAACAACAACAACGGAACCAACATTTAATTCAAAAGTTACTCAGCCGTAATCCAAACCTGATTTATCTCTACGATCTGGTCAAAAATGAAATCGTCTATCTCAATATCCCCGGCAGTTTGCTAGAAGGCGGTTCCGGCGGGGCACCAATCCCCAACCCCATGGTCGAGACTGACCCGCGGCAGGATCTATTGCTTCCCCCAAGGTACTTTGGGCTGGAAGAATTGGCGGCGCTCCAAGCCCACGAAAAAAAGGAGTTTAACTTTGAATTTACCGATGGCGGGCAATCAGTACACTACTTTGTGGTGGAAATTTCGGCCTTTGAAATTGATGGTAGCGGACAAACCAGCAAAATCCTCTGTTTAGCCCAGGACGTTAGCCATGGCAAACGAGCCGAAGCGGCGCTCCATACCAAGGAGCAACAATTACAAACCTTGGTGAATACCATTGCCGATGGCATTGTCATTTTAGACAACCATGACAAGGTAATCTACGCTAACCCCATGGCTTGCCAAATGTTTGGCCTCAGCAAAGAAGAGTTTTTACAATCCCAACTGGGGTTGTCCAACCGAGGACAGACGGAAATTGGCATCAATGTCTCCCCCGAGGAGGAAGGGATAGGGGAAATTAAGGCTGTGCCCATCCATTGGCAGGGGGAAGATTGCCGCTTGGTAACGGTGCGGGATGTGACCGATCGCCAACGGGTATTGAAGAAACTGCGGGACAGCGAACAAATTCACCGCAGCTTGTTAGAGGCATTGCCCAATCTGGTTTGGCGACTTTCCTCCGCTGGGGACGTGTGGGAGTGCAATCAACGGACATTGGCCTATTTTGGTCGCCGGGGTCGAAAAATTCTCGGCAACACTTGGCAGCAATTTATTGAGCCAGGGGAAAGGGAAAATGTGCAAAGACAGTGGCGTCAGGGCATCGCCGCCCAGGAATTCTTCCAGTTGGAGTGTCGTCTGTGGAGGAGTGATGGTCAGTACCGTTGGCACCTGTTGCAGGTCTTGCCCCTGGAGGACCGGTTTGGCAGTATCAATGGTTGGCTAGCCAGTAGTACGGACATCGATGATTTAAAAGAAGCGGAAAAGGCACTGCGCAACCAGGCCCAACAGGAAAAACTGTTATCTTCCATCAGCCAAAGAATTCGGGAGTCCCTCAAGCTAGAAACGATTTTGCGCACCACTGTGACGGAAGTACGCCGCACTATCCACGCGGACCGGGTGTTAATTCACCACATCCAAGAGGACGGTCTGGGCACCACGATCGCCGAATCAGTGGTTAATGGCCAACCCTCAGTGATGCAGATGGATCTTAGTCCTGAAAGCTTTCCGCCGGAGTGCTATCAGCGTTACCTCAACGGTTACATCTACGCTTCCCGTGACCAATTGCCGGATTGTGCCATCAATTGTGCAGTGCAATGTTTCACCGTGGCGGAATCCCAGTCCAGAATAGTTGCCCCCATTGTTTTTGACCATAGCCTTTGGGGCCTGCTGATTGTGCACCAATGCTCCAGTTCCCGCACTTGGCAAACGGCAGAAATCCAACTGATGCAAAGCCTTGGTAACCAATTGGCGATCGCCATTCAACAATCATTACTGTACGAACGTTTGCAGGAGGAGTTATCGGAAAGGCAAAGGGCCGAACAAAAACTGTTGGAAGTGAACCAACTGCAAAAAGGCATTTTTGATGTGGCCAACTACATGATTATTTCCACCGACAGGAGGGGGATTATCAGTACCTTTAATCGCACTGCGGAGGAAATTTTGGGCTATACAGCGGCGGAACTGATTGGCCAGCAAACCCCGTTAATTTTCCACGATCAGGAAGAAATGGCCAGCGAAGCCGTCCAGCTTTCCCAACAGTTGCAGCAAACCATCCGGCCCAATTCCATCGATATGTTCGCCATTCCCGCCATCCAATGGGGAGTTTACGAAAGGGAATGGACCTACATCACCAAAACCGGAGATCGCCTGCCGGTGTATGTTTCCATCACCGCCCTGAGGGATGACCAGGGTAAAGTAGACGGCTTAGTAGGGGTAATCACCGACCTACGCCGACAAAAGCAAATTGAAAGAGAGCGGCAAAACCTGGATTTTGTGGTCAAAAATAGTACCGAGTTAATCGTCATCACCGACCTAGAGCAAAAGGTGACTTTCCTCAACCAGGCCGGGCAATCCTTAATTGGCCTGGAAAATCCGGAAACCGCCCAAACCACCTATCTGAGTGAACATATTAGCCCCGAATACCTCAATTTTTGGCAAATGGAAATCATTCCCCAGGTGTTTCGCTCCGGTGCTTGGGAGGGAGAATTTAGCCTGCAACACTACCAAACTGCCGTCGAAATTCCCGTCACTGCTTCTGTGTTTCTTCTTCAGGGCGTCAACGGCCAACACCCGGCTAATCTAGTGGCGATCGTCCACGACATCACCCATATAAAAAATGCTGAAAAACGTATTTTGGCCGCTTTGGAAGCGGAAAAGGAATTGGGGGAATTGCGTTCCCGGTTTATTTCCACCACATCCCATGAATTTCGTACCCCCCTGGCAATTATCAGTTCCTCCACTGGCATTTTGAAAAAATATTGGCCTAAGTTAGATGGCCAAAGACGTGGCCAACATCTGGAGCGCATCGAGGAAAGTGTTCACCACATGGTGGAACTATTAGACGATGTACTCACCATTAACCGGGCGGAAACTAAATATTTACCGTTTGAGCCTCAACCCCTAGATTTAGTCAGCTTTTGTCGGGGCATCACCGATGAACTCCAGAGCAGTACGGAATACCATGGCCTATTATTCAGCTATGATGGCCTCGGCCCCGGAGAAATTGTCGCCTTTGACCCCAAATTATTAAGACAAATTTTGACCAATCTCCTCGGCAATGCGATCAAATACTCTCCTTCTGGCCAGCCAGTGGAATTTCATCTCCAGCGCCGGGGGGACGTTGGCATTTTTTCTGTCCAGGACCATGGTATTGGCATTGGCCCTGAGGACATTCCCAACTTGTTTGATAGTTTTTACCGGGGCACCAATGTTGGTTCTATCCCTGGAACCGGTCTGGGACTGCCCATTGTCAAAAAATGCGCCGAACTCCACGGTGGTATGATTACCGTAACCAGCCAGTTGGGCCAAGGTAGTCGCTTTGAAGTGGAACTACCCCTCTGGTACAGTTAGGTGACCATTGTCGTGGCGTCCCCAAACTGTTAGAATAACAATTCTGATCTTTATGAACCCGCCCTTTTTACAGTTACGTACCCTAGAGAGCAACCGTGGCTAATATCAAGTCCGCCCTGAAGCGCATCGAAATTGCTGAACGCAACCGACTCCAAAACAAAAGCTATAAGTCGGCCATCAAAACCCTGATGAAAAAAACCTTTCAATCGGTGGAGGCCTACGCCAGTGACCCCAATCCGGAAAAACTCGACACGATCAACACCAGTATGGCCGCCGCTTTTAGCAAAATTGATAAGGCGGTGAAGTGCAAAGTAATCCACAAGAACAATGCGGCCCGCAAAAAGGCTCGCTTAGCCAAAGCCCTCCAAAGCGCCTTGCCTGCTGCCTAGGCACCGTCCTTTCCCTTGGGAAGGCCAAATGGTTGCAATATTTTTGGTCAACTGTATTGATCAACTGGTATTCTAGCTGGGGAAAACCTCTGGTTTTTGGTTACTTTGGAGATCGCCCACGGCATTAGGGGAACCATGCATTTAGTTGATACCCATGTCCACATTAACTTTGATGTTTTTGCGGCGGATTTAGACCAGTTACAGCATCGCTGGCGGCAAGCTGGGGTGGTGCAACTGGTTCATTCCTGCGTTAAGCCCCAGGAGTTTGATCAAATACAGTCTCTGGCGGACCGTTTTCCTGAACTATTTTTCGCCGTGGGACTCCATCCTTTGGATGCCGAAGATTGGCAAGACAATACTGCTGGGCAAATCCTTGCCTATGCCAAGGCGGATGACCGGGTGGTAGCCATTGGTGAAATGGGTTTGGATTTTTTCAAAGCCGATAACCGTGACCATCAAATTGAGGTTTTCCGGGCCCAGTTGGCGATCGCCAGGGAATTAAACAAGCCAGTGATTATCCATTGTCGGGATGCCGCCCAGACCATGCGCCAGGTATTGACTGATTTCCAAGCAGAATCGGGGCCCGTGGCTGGGGTAATGCACTGTTGGGGTGGCACTCCTGAAGAAACCCAATGGTTTTTGGACCTGGGGTTTTACATCAGTTTTAGCGGCACAGTTACCTTCAAAAAAGCTGAAGGGATCCAAGCCAGTGCCCAGATGGTCCCCCCCGATCGCCTGTTGGTGGAAACCGATTGTCCCTTTTTGGCGCCAGTGCCCCAACGGGGTAAACGCAATGAACCAGCCTTTGTCCGCCATGTGGCCGAGGCGATCGCTGCCCTGCGCCATGTCCCCCTAGAAACCCTTGCCCAACAAACCACTACTAATGCCCGCAACCTTTTTAAACTACCGGTGCCTGCCTAATCTGGGGGTATCGCCCCCCTGGTAACCTCTCCCCGGCCTTCCCTAACCCCAACCACCGCAAATTTCCGGAGACTTCTGAGCCACCATGACAAACCTTGCCACCACGATGTTGCCCGATTTAATTGAAATCCAACACGCTAGTTTCCACTGGTTTTTGGAGGAAGGTTTAATCGAGGAATTGAATAGTTTTTCGCCGATTTCTGACTACACAGGCAAGCTGGAACTCCACTTTTTGGGCAAAGATTACAAGCTCAAACAACCCAAGTATGATGTTGATGAATCCAAGCGACGGGATGCTAGTTATTCGGTGCAGATGTATGTGCCGACCCGTCTGATTAACAAAGAAACCGGGGAAATTAAGGAGCAGGAAGTCTTCATCGGCGATCTCCCCCTAATGACAGAGCGGGGAACCTTCATCATCAATGGTGCGGAGCGGGTCATCGTTAACCAAATTGTGCGATCGCCAGGGGTTTACTACAAAAAAGAATTAGATAAAAACGGTCGCCGCACCTATTCCGCTTCCCTGATCCCCAACCGGGGGGCCTGGCTGAAATTTGAAACTGACAAAAATGGTCTAGTCTATGTCCGCATCGACAAGACCCGTAAATTGTCGGCTCAAGTGCTCCTAAAGGCGATCGGTCTGAGCGATAACGAAATTCTCGACTCCCTCAGCCACCCAGAGTTTTATCAAAAAACCCTCGACAAAGAAGGCAATCCCACCGAAGAGGAAGCTTTGGTGGAACTGTACAAAAAACTTCGCCCCGGTGAGCCCCCCACCGTTAGTGGTGGTCAACAGTTATTGGAGTCCCGCTTCTTCGACCCCAAACGCTATGACCTTGGTCGAGTGGGACGATACAAACTCAATAAAAAACTCCGGCTCAATGAAGCGGACACCACCCGGGTGCTTACCCCCCAAGACATCCTGGCCGCCATCAACTATCTGATTAATCTGGAATTTGACGTCGGCACCACCGATGACATCGACCACTTGGGCAATCGACGGGTACGTTCCGTTGGAGAACTATTGCAGAACCAAATTCGGGTTGGCTTAAATCGCCTGGAACGGATTATTAGGGAACGCATGACCGTTAGCGAATCCGATGCCCTTACCCCTGCTTCCTTGGTGAATCCCAAGCCTCTAGTGGCGGCCATCAAGGAATTCTTTGGTTCCTCCCAACTGTCCCAGTTCATGGACCAAACCAATCCCCTGGCGGAGTTGACCCACAAACGGCGTATTTCTGCCCTCGGCCCTGGGGGTCTAACCCGGGAGCGGGCCGGTTTTGCGGTGCGGGATATTCACCCTTCCCACCACGGCCGTATTTGCCCAGTGGAAACGCCGGAAGGCCCCAATGCCGGTTTGATCGGTTCCTTAGCTACCTGTGCCCGGGTCAATGATTACGGTTTCATTGAAACCCCCTATTTTCGGGTGGAGAGTGGTCGAGTCAGGAAAGATTTAGACCCCGTTTACCTCACCGCCGACGAAGAAGACGACATGCGGGTGGCCCCCGGGGACATTCCCACAGACGAAGAGGGCAACATCATTGGCGAGTCGGTACCTATTCGCTACCGCCAGGAATTTTCCACCACCAGCCCAGAACAAGTTGACTATGTAGCCGTTTCCCCGGTGCAAATTATTTCCGTTGCCACCTCCATGATCCCCTTCCTGGAGCATGACGATGCTAACCGGGCCCTAATGGGCTCCAACATGCAACGGCAGGCAGTGCCCCTGTTGCGTCCTGAACGGCCCTTGGTCGGTACAGGCTTGGAAGCCCAAGCTGCTCGCGACTCCGGCATGGTAATTGTTTCCCGTACCCATGGCATTGTCACCTATGTGGACGCCACCGAAATTCGGGTGCAGCCCCACTCCCCCGATAACCCTGCGGAGAAAGGGGAAGAAATCGTTTACCCAATCCAAAAATACCAACGGTCTAACCAAGATACCTGTTTAAACCAACGGCCCCTTGTTTATGCCGGGGAAGATGTGGTGCCTGGTCAAGTGCTAGCGGACGGTTCCGCCACGGAAGGGGGAGAGCTGGCCCTGGGCCAAAACATTCTCGTAGCCTATATGCCCTGGGAGGGTTACAACTACGAAGACGCCATTCTGATCAGTGAAAGGTTAGTCTATGACGATGTTTACACCAGTATCCACATCGAAAAATTTGAAATTGAAGCCCGTCAAACCAAGCTAGGACCCGAAGAAATCACCAGGGAAATCCCCAACGTCGGGGAAGATGCCCTGCGAAATCTGGATGAACATGGCATTATCCGCATCGGTGCTTGGGTGGAATCCGGCGATATCCTGGTGGGTAAAGTCACTCCCAAAGGGGAAGCAGATCAACCCCCCGAAGAAAAACTGCTGCGGGCTATTTTCGGTGAAAAAGCTCGGGACGTGCGGGACAACTCGCTACGGGTACCCAACGGTGAAAAAGGTCGGGTAGTGGATGTGCGAGTGTTCACCCGGGAAAAAGGAGACGAATTACCCCCCGGTGCCAATATGGTGGTGCGGATTTACGTAGCCCAAAAACGGAAAATCCAAGTGGGAGACAAAATGGCCGGTCGCCACGGCAATAAAGGGATTATTTCCCGCATTTTGCCCATCGAAGATATGCCCTATCTCCCTGATGGTCGCCCCATTGACATTGCCCTTAATCCCCTGGGGGTTCCTTCCCGGATGAACGTAGGTCAGGTGTTCGAATGCTTGCTGGGTTGGGCTGGGGAAAACCTTGGTGTGCGCTTCAAAATTACCCCCTTCGATGAGATGTACGGGGAAGAAGCGTCCCGGGATACGGTCCATGGCTTGTTGGAAGAAGCCTCCCAACGGCCGAACAAAGACTGGGTATTTAACGAAAACCACCCCGGCAAAATCCAAGTGTTCGACGGCCGCACCGGGGAACCCTTTGACCGTCCGATTACCGTTGGGCAAGCTTATATGCTCAAACTGGTGCATTTGGTGGACGATAAAATCCACGCCCGTTCCACCGGGCCCTACTCCTTGGTTACCCAACAGCCTTTGGGGGGTAAAGCCCAACAGGGGGGACAGCGGTTCGGAGAAATGGAAGTGTGGGCCCTGGAAGCCTACGGCGCCGCCTACATTTTGCAGGAACTACTCACCGTTAAATCCGATGACATGCAGGGTCGTAACGAAGCCCTCAATGCCATTGTTAAAGGCAAGAGTATTCCCCGGCCCGGTACCCCAGAATCCTTCAAGGTGTTGATGCGGGAACTACAATCCCTTGGTTTGGACATTGCCGCCCACAAAGTACAACTGTCCGAAGATGGTGAAAGCGCCGATGCAGAAGTAGATTTGATGATCGACAGCCAGCGTCGGGCCCCCAATCGTCCCACCTATGAGTCCCTCCACACCGAGGAGGATTTGGAAGAAGAAGAAGTGTAGTCCCAACCATTTTTCCCGTTAGTTTTTCAGGAGGATGGCGATCGCCTAGGGTCTAATCCTCCTGCCCCCTTAATTGCCTTGCCCCCTAATCTCAATCTTGGAGCGTTATGACGTTTTATAACTACACCATCGACAAAGGCCGCCTGAAAAAACTCATTGCCCTTGCCTACCGTCGTTACGGTTCTGCCCGCTGTTCACAGTTGGCTGATGAACTGAAGGAACTGGGGTTTCGTTTTGCCACCAAAGCGGGGGTTTCCATTAGTGTAGATGACCTAACTATTCCTCCAGAGAAAAAGCAAATGCTGGAGGCGGCGGAAAAGGAAATTCGCACCACGGAGGAACGCTATGCTCGGGGGGAAATCACCGAGGTAGAACGGTTCCAAAAGGTAATTGATACCTGGAACGGTACTTCGGAGGAGTTGAAGGATCAGGTGGTGGTTAACTTCCGCAAAACCGATCCTCTCAACTCCGTCTATATGATGGCTTTCTCCGGTGCCCGGGGGAACATGAGCCAGGTGCGGCAATTGGTGGGGATGCGGGGCTTGATGGCGGATCCCCAGGGGGAAATTATCGACTTGCCCATTAAAACCAATT
Source organism: Synechocystis sp. PCC 6803 substr. PCC-P (assembly GCF_000284455.1). Lineage (GTDB taxonomy): Bacteria > Cyanobacteriota > Cyanobacteriia > Cyanobacteriales > Microcystaceae > Synechocystis. The sequence goes on along the minus strand of NC_017039.1, from coordinate 857,218 downwards.
TCCGGGAAGGACTGACGGTTACTGAGTATGTAATTTCTTCCTATGGTGCCCGCAAGGGTCTGGTGGACACGGCTCTGCGGACGGCGGATTCTGGTTACCTCACCCGGCGTTTGGTGGACGTTTCCCAGGACGTAATTGTGCGGGAACAGGATTGTGGCACCGAGCGCAGTCTACGGGTCACCGCCATGACCGATGGGGACCAGGTAAAAATCAGCTTGGCCGATCGCCTGTTTGGTCGTTTGCTGGCTAAGGATGTGGTGGGCCCGGACGGAGAAATTATTGCCAAACGGAACGATGAAATTGACGAAGCCTTGGCAAACCGCATTGCCGCCGTCACCGATGAGGTTTATGTACGATCGCCGTTGACCTGTGAAGCGGCCCGGTCCGTGTGCCAAAACTGCTACGGCTGGAGCTTGGCCCATGGTCACAAAGTTGACCTAGGGGAAGCGGTAGGCATTATCGCCGCCCAATCGATCGGGGAACCCGGCACCCAGTTGACCATGCGGACTTTCCACACTGGGGGGGTATTCACCGGGGAAGTGGCCCGCCAAGAGAAAGCGCCCGAAGACGGCACCGTCAAATGGGGTAAAGGTTTAAGCACCCGTAAAGTCCGTACCCGCCACGGGGAAGATGCGGAGCAGGTGGAAATTGCCGGGGATTTAATCTGGAAAGGGGAAGGCAAAAAAGCTGCCACCCAAACCTACTCCCTCACCCCCGGTTCCCTACTGTTTGTGCAGGATGGACAGACGGTGACAGCGGGGCAGTTGATGACGGAAATTTCCCTCTCCAAAACCCAACGTTCCACGGAGCGGGCCACCAAGGACGTAGCTGGGGATCTGGCCGGAGAAGTGCTGTTCGATCGCCTGGTGCCGGAGGAAAAAACTGACCGTCAGGGGAACACCACCCGCATCGCCCAACGGGGTGGTCTAGTCTGGATCCTTTCCGGGGAAGTATATAACTTACCGCCTGGGGCAGAACCCGTGGTGAAAAATGACGAGCAGGTGGAAGTAGGCAGCATCATGGCCGAAACCAAGCTGGTCACCAACGACGGTGGGGTGGTGCGCCTTGTGAGTAACCGGGAAATTGAAATCATCACCGCCTCTGTGCTGTTAGATCAAGCCCAGGTCAAGCTGGAAAGTAGTGGCGGCCGGGAACAATACGTTATCTACACGGCCGATAAGCAACGCTTCCTGCTCAAAGCCGCTCCCGGTACCAAAGTGCAGAACCACAGCATTGTGGCGGAATTAATCGACGACCGTTACCGTACCACCACCGGGGGCATGATTCGCTATGCCGGCGTGGAAGTGGCTAAGGGCGGCCGCAAACAAGGCTATGAAGTCACTAAAGGGGGTACCCTGCTCTGGATTCCCGAAGAAACCCACGAAATTAACAAAGATATTTCCCTGTTAATTGTGGAAGATGGCCAGTATGTGGAAGCGGGCACGGAAGTGGTCAAGGACATTTTCTGCCAATCCAGCGGCATCGTTGAAGTGGTGCAGAAAAACGATATTCTGCGGGAAATTATTATCAAACCCGGTGACTTCTACCAAGATGTGGACCCCGGTTCGGTGAAAATTGAAAGCGGCCAGTTGCTGCAACCAGGGCAGGATGTTTTCCCCGGTGTTACCGTTAGCACCCTCAGCCAGGCCGAATGGATTGAAAGTCCCGAAGGCAATGGTTTGCTGCTACGCCCCGTGGAAGAGTACAAAGTATTTGATGAGCCCGCCGCCCCCTCCCAGGGTTCCCAAAACGAAGAAGGGGGCCGCCAGATTGAATTGCGCTCAGTGCAACGTCTATTCTATAAAGACGGCGATCGGGTTAAATCCGTCGAAGGGGCCCCCCTGCTCAGCACCCAATTGGTGTTGGAAATTTATGGCAGTGGTAACGAAGGTATTTCCCACCTTTCCGCCGATATTGAACTCCAGGACGACGAAGAGGAAGATTGCCAGCGCTTACAGTTGGTGATTTTAGAATCTTTGGTACTACGCCGGGACCAGGAATCCGATCCCCTCGGCGGAGCCTCCAAAACCCGCTTACTGGTGCAAGATGGCGACCAAATTCCCCCCGGAGCGGTGGTGGCTCGTACCGAAATTCAATGTAAGGAAGCGGGCACTGTGCGGGGTATCAAGGAAGGACAGGAATCCATCCGCCGGGTGTTACTGGAACGGGCAGCAGATCGCCTGGTGGTGGATCTGCCAAGTGCCCCGGAAGTCAAACCAGGACAACTCTTGGTGGCAGGGCAGGAATTGGTGCCCGGGGTCAAACTGGAGGAGTCCGGCAAAGTCCTGGAAATCAACGGCAAAGGGGACAACTATCAGTTAGTGTTACGCCGAGCCCGACCCTATCGGGTTTCCCCTGGGGCAGTGCTCCACATCGAAGACGGCGACCTGGTGCAACGGGGGGATAACCTCGTGCTGCTGGTGTTTGAGCGGGCTAAAACCGGGGATATCGTCCAGGGTTTACCCCGGATTGAAGAACTGTTGGAAGCCCGTAAACCTAAAGAAGCCTGCGTCCTGGCCCGGGCCCCTGGGGTCTGTCAGGTGGAATACCTGGAAGATGAGAGTGTCGACATCAAAGTGGTGGAAGACGACGGCACCGTGAGCGAATATCCCCTGTTACCGGGACAAAACGCCATGGTCACCGACGGACAACGCATTGACGTAGGCCACGCCCTCACCGATGGCTACAACAATCCCCACGAAATTTTGGATGTGTTCTTCAGCTACTACGTGGACAAGGACGGTTGTTACCAAGCGGCCCTGAGAGGACTGCAAGCGGCGCAAAAATTCCTCGTCAATGAAGTGCAAACGGTTTATCAATCCCAAGGGGTGGATATTTCTGACAAACACATTGAGGTAATTGTGCGGCAGATGACCGCCAAAGTCCGCATTGATGATGGGGGAGACACCACCATGCTCCCAGGGGAATTGGTGGAATTACGCCAAGTGGAACAGGTTAATGAAGCCATGGGCATCACTGGTAGTGCTCCGGCCCGCTATACTCCTGTATTGCTTGGTATCACCAAAGCTTCTTTGAATACCGATAGTTTCATCAGTGCGGCTTCCTTCCAAGAAACCACTCGGGTGCTTACCGAAGCGGCAATCGAAGGCAAGTCCGATTGGTTACGGGGCCTGAAGGAGAACGTGATCATTGGTCGTCTTATTCCTGCGGGTACTGGCTTCAGTAGCCATGAGGAAGTGTTGGGATTGATTGAAACCCAGGACGATATTCAAGGCTATATGATTGAGCCAATTGAATTACCAACGACGAAGAAAAAGGCTAGCGCCACCAAGGTGAAAACTAAAAAAGTTGAAGCCGATGACGACCTTTTGGACGACACTAGGGCCCGGGCCTATGCCGGCACTCAACTCAGTCAGGATGACGAAGAGTTTGAAGAAACCTACGACACCGATGAGGATGATTTCGATATGGATGACGATGACGATTTTGGGGATGATGAGGATTAAGGGTAATCTCCTATGCCCCGAGCTTGCGGACGTTCAGCATCCCTATTTTTATATTTCTAGATATTTCTAGCTAGTCAGTATCCCTTCCCTTCTCCGGGCGGGGATTATTTTTTTTGCGGGCTGCTATGAGCTCATTTATAAAGTCTTGTAATGGATAGCAAGTAGGAGAAGAAAAAAAGGAAAACTAAGAGTAAGAGCAGAAGGAGACAAAGAGCATGAAAAGTCTGACAGCCTATGAAACAGACCTGAGCGATGCAGAATGGGCAATACTTGAACCAATGATTCCTCCCGCAAAGCCCGGAGGACACCCACGAACCACAGATATGCGAGCGGTTTGTAATGGTATTTACTACCAACTAAAAACGGGTTGTCAATGGGCAATGTTACCCCATGACTTTCCTCCTAGTAGCACGGTCTATAGCTATTACCGTAAATGGCAACGTCATGGCGTGTGGGAAAGGCTCAATCTAAGGCTGTTGGAGCAATGCCGCCTCCAGAGTGGCAAGAGCCTTGAGCCCAGCGTGATAGCGGCAGATAGTCAATCGGTAAAAACCACCGAAAAAAGGGGGAAGTCTACGGTTTTGACGGAGGTAAGAAGGTGAAAGGACGAAAGCGTCATCTAATCGTCGATAGTCTGGGCTTAGTCTTAAAAGTGATAGTGACCGAAGCAAATGCAAGTGAACGCATCGTCACAGCTTATGCTCTGATGAGTTTGCTTGAAGAAGGAACTCAACTCCTCGAGTCTGTCAAGAGCATGTTAGTAGACCAGGGTTATCGAGGTGATACCTTTGGGTTAGCCATCTGGCTCTTAATTCAAGCCAAAGTCCAGGTGATTAGTCGTTCAGGGAAGTCTTTTGAGGTCTTACCAAAAAGATGGATTGTCGAGAGGACGTTCGGTTGGTTGAACTGGTATCGTCGTTTGAGTAAGGATTATGAGCATCTACCAGAAATGAGCGAAGCGGCTATTTATGCCGTGATGACTCGCATTATGTTGCGTCGTCTTTCTGCTACTTCTACCACTTTATAAATGGGCTCTATGGTTGAGAGTTTCAAGAGAGTAATGAGAGGCGCCAGTCCCGCAGTGGTTCTGTGTTACCATTGACCCTGAATTTGGCAAATATTGCCATGGTGATATCAATCATGTGGGCTGACCTGGAGACAACTTTCATGCGGCGATGAAATCTAGCAAACCAATGGCGGTTATCTGAGTTGTTTCTCTCAATTCCTACTGTTTCTCTTTTGCTAATCCCATGAAACGCATCGGGATGTTCATCCAGCAGTTGTTGATAGGGCCTCCAGTCATCGGTGCAGTACACTGTCACTTTCCACTTTGCCAGTCTCTCTAGCAAACGACTTAGGGTTTGACTATCACGATTTCCCAGTTCCCAGTCGATGAGTCTCCCAGTAACACGGTCATATGCTTTCCAGAGCCATAACTTGTTTTTTTTGCCTGGAGAAAATGCCACAGTTCGTCTAATTCCACTACGATTGCTGAGTCTGGAGCCGGTTTCTCGTAGTTTGCTTCGCCAAAATCCCTAATCCAGTTGAGCACTGACTGAGTGGAAACTCCCAAGAGTTTTGCTGTGGCATTCATTGACATACCACTCATGTACAGTAAGACCGCTTCTAGTTTCATCCAGAGAGGTTTACCTCTTTCCTTGGAGAGATTGGTGAATTGATATTGGCAACTCTTACACTTGAATCGTTGCTTATCCTTGACAAAGCCATTTTTGACAACATTCCCATGACCACATTGAGGACAGTGACAGTGTGTAGACATCTTTGCAAAATCTCATTACCCAATATTTTCTATCATGCCATATCATTATCTATTTGAAGCTCTCTCCGGTCTCTAATTTTCCTCCCCACTTGGAATAGTCCGAGAAATTGTGTAACTCTCTCTAACACCGATCAAAGTTTATTATCCAAATTGCCCTGGGAAAATAGACGGCCAATGATTTCTTCAATGGGGGGGTCAGATACGCTTAAATCCGATACTGGCAACTCCGCTAACAGTTTGGCGATCGCCGTGGTGAGGCTTTCCCGTTTTAGCAAAAAGCGCACCAGTAGACCCTCCACACTCTCCACTTCGCCATAGAGCTGTAATTTTTCCAAAGGTATGGGGGCAGATAATTCCACCGCCACTTGTCGGTAAGGGGAAAATCGTTCCACCAGAGCTTCCAGATCACCGTCATACATCAACTGTCCTTGGTGAATCAATAGCACTCGCTCACAAAGGGTGGTGATATCTGCCATGTAATGACTAGTCAATAACACTGTGGCTTGGTAACGCCGATTGTACTCCTGCAAAAACCGCCGCACCGCCACTTGGGCATTAACATCCAGTCCCAAGGTGGGTTCATCCAAAAATAAAACGGTGGGGTGGTGGAGCAGAGCGGCTAACAATTCCGCCTTCATCCTTTGCCCCAGGGAAAGTTTACGCACCGGTTGTTTTAATTCTGTGGTTAAATCGAGCATTTCGCTCAATTCTCCCAGCCGTTGTTCAAAGACTTGGTCGGGAATTTCGTAAATCGCCCCATTGATGCGCAGGGAATCCAGGGTGGGCAAATCCCAGATTAACTGTTGTTTTTGCCCCATTACTAAACTAGTGCGCCTTAAAAAAGCTGTCTGCCGACGGAAGGGATCAAAGCCCGCCACCCGCACTTTTCCCCCCGAGGGTTTAATTAGCCCCGTGAGCATCTTCAATGTGGTGGTTTTGCCGGCTCCATTGGCACCGAGGAAGCCCACCATCGCCCCAGGGGGAATGGTAAAGGAGATATCTTGCACTGCCAAAATTTGGCGGTAACGTCTCTGCCAAAAATGTTGCAATGTTCCCTTCAGACCAGGGGATTTGAGGGCAATGGGATAAACCTTGCTCAAATTTTCCACCACAATGGTGGGGGCAGAAGTTGATCCCAATGGAGTTACTAAGCTAGACAAAACGTCGTCACCTATGCCAAAAGTTCTAGATTAGTGAAGCTAAAATCGGTGAAGATTTTTTCTCCCCCAGCGGCGATCGCCTCTACGGTTTGTTGAGTGGGTAGGTAATAGCCCCCCAATTCCCCATAGGTTTCGGTGAAGTCCCGTTTGCCTTTGAGGGTATCAGTTTTAGGGTCTTTAAAAATGGCATTATATTTGATGGCAATGTAGCCGGAACCAGTATCCAAACTTTCTTCGGTGTTGATGGTGAAAGCCACCGGCCCCATCACCCGACTGACCTGACAAATTTCCGTGCCCCGGATTTTATAGTTCGACCCCATGGCATCTCCCTTCACATCAATGGCGATCGCCCCGGAAGCATCGGTTTCCCCAAAGCTAAACTCATTTTTGCCGTGGGACTTTTCAAAATTCCCTTGTTTGCGGTGGGTAACAATGTCCCGCATTTGGTTATAAACGCTTTCCTGTACCGTCTCGTCACTAAAACCAGTCACGGTGACAGTGTAGTCCGCCTTCACCTCCACTTCCCCTTCGTAGCGTTCATCCCCTTGGGTGACGGTGAGATGGGCCCGATAACCGGGAAAATTTTCGTCCCAGGTGTAGCGGTTTTCATAGGCGGCTCGGAAGGCTTCTTGGGCTGTAACAGTAGCAGTCATAGGATGAGGTAATAGACTAATTAGGCTATCACCAGCATTACATAGGAGCCGGTACTTTGTGCAAAGGGATATATCTAGGTCTAATTGGCTATAACTCCCCATGTAATCTCACAATGCTTTGCATAGACAATTATTTGTCTACTACTTATCCATAGCTAACTCCGGAATAATCTAGTGTATTGACTTTCATGGCCCATGCTGGCTAGGGCTAACCCCCAACTACAACTGTACAAATCATCATCCCCCAGCAATAAAATTTGCTGCCATTGATGCAAAATGGTGGGTGTTAAATGCAATAACAATTTTTGACCTGCGGTTTGCCCCAACGGAATCAGTCTTAACCCCGCCGAAATTAGGTTATTAGCCCAACTGTGGAGATAGCCCAACCCACTTTGATGGAGATCAATGCCCCAAAAAGCCGCCCCTAATCCAAAGGCGATCGCGTAGTTACAGGGTTCCGTGGGGGGAATTGGCTCAAACCAAGATTGCACAGTAGGCTCTAAATCCAACAACAGTTTTCGCAGGGAACCTCCCATTTGCAAGCTTTGCTCTCTTAATTCCCGACTTTCCCTAGTGGCTGTTAACCATTGATTCCAATAGGATAAATGTTTGAGAGTGGGGCTGGGTAAAATATCAGTCTTGGGCATTTGGCCGGCAAGCCGATGGGCTCGAACCATAATGGCTGTGTCCACCGTAATGGACCCCCGGCATAACTCCTGGGTAATCCACGCTCCTAAGGTATCAGCATTAGTAATATTTCCCCGTTCTATCAACCATTCTAAGCCTTCGGAATAGTTGTAGGCTCCCACCGGCAGGGTCGGGCTGACCAATTGCAAAAGTTTTAACTGGGCAGAACCTGAGAGCAAAGGTAAAAGATTATCGTCCAAAATGATTGCTTAATCCATTGTTCAAGGGGGTGAAAAAATCTTGGCCACCTCAGAGATCATAGCCCGAAGCCACAATCATCGAACCAATGCCCAGATCGGTGAATACCTCCAACAACAGAGCATGGGGCAAACGGCCATCCAGAATATGGGCCGCCCTTACTCCCTGGGCTAGGGAACGCACACAACAGGTAACCTTGGGAATCATGCCCCCCGCCACTATGCCGGAGCCAATCAATTCCCGCGCCTGTTGAATATCTAACTTGTGAATTAGGGTGGAGGGGTCTTTATAATCCCGCAAAATGCCCCTGGTGTCAGTGAGGAGAATTAGTTTTTCTGCCCCTAGGGCTGCGGCCAACTCCCCAGCACAGGTGTCGGCATTGATATTGTGAGCTTGGCCAAATTCATCCGCCGCCACACTGGAAATGACGGGAATATAACCGCTTTTCACCAAGGTTTCCACCACCCGGGCATCAACGGAGCTCACCTCCCCCACAAAACCAACATCTTTATTAGTCATGGTGCGGGCGGTCATCAGTTGGCCGTCTTTGCCACAAAGTCCCACGGCTTTTCCTCCGGCTTGGTTAATTAAATTGACCAATTCTTTGTTGACTCTACCCACCAGTACCATTTCCACAATATCCATGGTGGCCGCATCGGTGACCCGTAACCCATCTTTAAATTGGGGTTCGATGCCCACCTTATCTAGCCAGGTGTTAATTTCTGGCCCTCCGCCATGGACTACCACCGGGCGAATGCCAACGGAGGCCATAAAGACAATGTCCCGGATTACCTTGTCTTTGAGGTTGCTGTCTTTCATGGCAGCCCCTCCATATTTGACCACCACGGTGCGGCCAGCAAAGTGTTGGATGTAGGGCAAAGCTTCACTGAGGATTTTGACTCTGGTGGCGGCTTCCTCGCCGATATAATCTTGGGTACTGCTCATGGCGATCGCTAGGTGAATGGTCGAGATGGGTTTTAGCTCCGGGGAGCAAAACTGCCTGTCAGTTTAAATGCTAAAGGCAACGTCAAAACTGTTCAGGGCTAACAGTTGCCTTGATTGTGGCAAGATTCTCAGTAATGCCCCTGGCAATGGGTCCGCTGCAAGTTGTGCTTATTTCTGCCCATCTCTACGGGCGGAAGGGTTAGATAAAGTAGATAAAGACAACGGCTGGGCTATGTGGAAGACTTGACTGTGACCGCCTTTGTCTAGCCTTTCAAATTGTCATTCCAGACTTGTTCCGCATCCTGTAGGGCCTGGTCTACTGTTTTGTTGCCCACCATCGCCGCTCCAAGATTTTCGTAGATGATACGCTTGAGTTGGTTAAGGTTGGCCATGGGAGGAATTAACACCTCTGCGGTGGGCAATTGTTCCAATGCTACCCGACGAGCATTTTCCAAGGAACTGGCGTTGCTGATTTGTGCCAACTCCTGTCGATATTTGTCAACAGCGCCAATGGTGGAGGGCAAAACGTTGGCTTCTTTGATGAAGGCAAATTGGTTGTCCGTATTGGTCACAAATTCAGCAAATTTAATTGCTCCAGTGGGGTTTTTGGTACTCCGAGGAATGACTAGATTCATTACAGCCACATTTCTTTTGCCGGTTTCCCCCACAATTTGGGGCGCGGCGGCGGAAACTTTAGCAATGCTGGGGGCATTTTTCTCCAAACTAGCCAATAGCTCTGGCCCTGCCGATAAAAAGGCGATCGCCCCGGACTGATAAAGGTCCCCCGCTCGACGATGGCCTTCAGTGAGCACTTCCGGTGGCAGTAATCCTTGTTGATACAAATCAACCCAATACTGAAAAGCCACTTTGCCGGCGGGACTGTTAAAAGTGGCCCGGCCATCACTGTCCACCAACTGTACCCCCATTTGTACCAGGCTTTCTAGGGCTTCGGCGGAATCAGAAGGGGAAAACGTGACAAAAAAGCCATATTTACCGGTTTTCGCCTTAATTTCCCTAGCCGCCACCGCCAATTCGGCAAAGGTTGCTGGCGGGGTAGATAATCCAGCCTGTTGCAATAAATCCTGGTTATAGATGGTAATGCGGGTGGTGAGATACCAGGGAAAACCGAATACTTCACCGTTGCCTAAGCTGTTAGCTTGCCAAATACTGGGCAGATAGCGAGCCTTAACTTCTGCGCTCACCTCCTCTTCCAAATTCAGCCAGGCATTTTTACTAGCCAATAAAGAGGAAAAGGTGGGGTTTAGGTTGACCACATCGGGGGCTGTGTTGGCCGAGACGGCACTGAGGATTTTACTCTCCATGGCATTCCAAGGAATATCTACCCAACTCACCTGCTCCGGCGGATTGTTCCGCTCAAAAGTACTAATCAAGTCGTCAAAATACTTATTAAATTTTGGCTGCAATTGCATAGTCCAAAAGCTGACTTTCCCCTCCATGCTCTGGGGGGAATTGCTCTGGCAACTGATTAATCCACTGAGCAACAGCCCAAGACACGCAAACAAAAACCAACGTCTTGGCGATCGCCATCGGCACCATGAAACCATCGTAAAAGCTGGGGAAAGAATAAAAAACAGTGGTTCAGGAATTGCATTGCCATGGCCACTTCACAAACCTAGCCAATTTTAGCTTGACCGCAACTTTGACAGATTGTCTTTTGACTTTGCCTGGACCGCCTCCCATAATACCTTCGCGTCTTGAAGACTTTATCCTTGAAAGGAGAACTAATGTTTAAATTATTCAACCAAGCTAGCCGAATTTTTTTTGGCATTGCCCTCCCCTGTCTAATTTTCCTGGGGGGGATTTTTTCCCTGGGTAACACCGCCCTAGCCGCTGACCTAGCCCATGGTAAAGCTATCTTTGCCGGTAACTGTGCCGCTTGTCATAATGGGGGCCTTAATGCCATCAACCCCAGCAAAACCTTAAAAATGGCAGACTTGGAAGCCAATGGTAAAAATTCCGTGGCGGCAATTGTGGCCCAGATCACCAATGGTAATGGCGCTATGCCTGGCTTTAAGGGTCGCATCAGTGACAGCGACATGGAAGATGTGGCGGCCTACGTGCTTGATCAAGCGGAAAAGGGCTGGTAGATATCCTGGTTTTCAATGGTTTGATCAGGGAGAATCTGGGGCTGGGGAGTTGAGTGAGTTTCCCTGGCCCATTTCTTTGTCGATGCATTTGTCAGTGCAAGAGCAGATTATGTGTGGCCATGTAACTAAGTAGCCAATTGACCGCTGTGGCGCGGCGGGTGTGGCGGGGAGTAAACTCACCAATTTTGTAGCCCGTAAAGCCCAACTGTTCCTTGAGCAATTGTTTATTTTCCGGCGGAATAGAACGGGTCAACTTCACTGTGGGGGGACGGTTTTCGATGAAATTGGGGGGGACCGGATATTCCTGGGCCCAGCTTGACTCCACTTCTCCCAGTTCCCATTTTTGGCGATCGCCATCAAATCGATAACCAAGATAGTAAGCAAGTAGAGCGTTGACTACCTCATCACTGATTTCCTGGTTAATGATGGCCCAGAAAGTGTCTTTAGTGAGGGGAGGAAGATTGTTGGGGATAACTTCAGCCATGGTCTGACGCAAAATTGGCAAGTCTGAGGACAAACCCCCATGGTAGTTTTAACTAGCCATTGGTCACCATACCTAGGGCTCCATTTCTCACTTTGTATTGCATAGGGCAGAACCTAAATTTTTTATGCAGGCCTGCTGTTCCGCTGGGGTTAAATTCCCTTGCCTCAGGTCGCGACGGATTACCCGACCATTATGGCCCAACAGAAACCGGGGTAAAGATTCCAGTCTCACAGTAGCCAAATTCTTCATGTCGTAGGTGGTGTATTGCACCTGCCCCGGTTGATCGAACGTGAAATCCAAAATGGTTAACGTCTTTGGCGATCGCCGTTCTTGACCAATTAAAGCTCTGGGGCCCGCCCCCAATAGGCCCGTGTGGAGCAATTCCAAATTTCCTCGCCGACCAGGATAGTAAGCGTGTTGGTGCCCGCTGACATAGGTATGAACATTATACTTTTCCAACAAGGCCCTTAACTGCTCAGCGTTGGCCATCACCTCCCCCGGCTTATTGCGACCTTCCGCCACACCATAGAGAGGCAAATGACCGATCGCCAGTCGTAACTTAGCTTGCCGAGCCGGAGCACTGGCCAAAGCTTTTTCTACCCAAGCCAATTTTTCCGCAGGTATAAGATGAGTTGACCCGTCCCAGACCAGAAAAAAAACACCATTCTGAGTGAAGGTGTAATAAAAGGGGAAATCACTTTTATCCAGGAAAGTTATGCCTGGATCATGGGCCGGGTTGCGCCAATAACGGGCCGCCAAATCCCGTTCATTTTGAAACCGAAAACGACGATTTTGATCCAGAGCACCGGAAGCATCGTGGTTCCCCATCGTAAAACCAAAGGGAATTCCAGCCCGTCGTAAAGGATGGGCCACCCCCCGGTCAAAGGCTTCCCACATGGCTTGAATTTGGGCATTGGTTAATTTAGGACTCTGCCCCGCCACCATGTCTCCACTACAGAGGACAAGATCCGGTTTCATACTGGGAATTAGCTCCAACGCCTTGTGTACCTCCGGCTCATAACTGGTGGAACCATAGGCACTGTTAAGGTCACTGATCACTGCTATGCGTAAATCCTTCCGGGGTGGAAGTGTCTGCCCAAGCCCCACCGATCCCCCTGGGGAAGTTAACCATGACCCGCTAATGATCCCAACAAAAACGGCGATCGCCATAGCCCAGAAAGCCCACCGCCGTAGCTTGAGTTTGTTATCATCAGAAAAGTCACGAAAATGTAAAGTTTTGTAACGCACAGGCATTTCCCCTTGAAGCTTTCTCCGGCCGTTTCCCCTTCCCTTGCTTGGCATTCACTGGACCTACTCTGGCAGGGGGATCAACACGACGTTAGGCATGGTCTACCCCACAGCGTCCTGCCCCCTCCATGGCAGATCCTCATCCTCGGGGATGGTTCCCCCACCAGGCACCTGCAACTACTCACCGGGGAAAAGACAGAGGTGGATGTGATTGACATGGCTCCAGTGAGCCCCAGGGACGACGGCGCTCCCCCCCAAATTAACACGGTGCCCGGCCCCCACCTGCGGCGACAGGTATGGCTAAGGACCAAGTCTGGCCAAAGACTGGCCTATGCGGTTTCCTGGTGGGATGCTAGCCATGTGGACGAGTATTTGCAAAATCGTAGTTTACCCATTTGGGACAGCCTTTCCCGGTTGCACACCGAGCTGTATCGGGATATCCAAGCCATATACTGCGGCCATAATCGGACCCTAGCTAAGGCTTTTGGCCAAGAAGGGCCTTTTTGGGGCCGTCATTACCTTTTCTGGCATGACCGTAAACCCCTAACCCTAATTTACGAAATTTTTTCCCCCTACCTATCCCGCTACCTAGGCGAATTGCCTAGGCCAAAATTTGAGTAAAGCTCCAGCCAGGAGTAGGTAGGACTAAAGCTAAAGCCTATTTATTCATGGCCCGCAACATCCAAGCCGTTTTTTCATGGACCCGCATCCGGTCCGAAGCCAAAGCGATGGTGGACTCATCATCGGCAGGCTGAGAGCATTTGAGCACATCCCGACAGGACTGGACAATGGTTTCGTGCCCCTTGGTCAAAATATCGACCATTTCTTTGCTGGTGGGAATGCCGTCCACTTCTTGCACCGAACTCAGTTTAGCGAACTCCTTATAGGTACCGGGGGCAAAAACATCCAAACTGCGGATACGCTCAGCAATGTCATCCACCGCCAGGGCCAACTCATTGTACTGTTCTTCAAACATGAGATGGAGGTCGCGGAATTGGGGGCCGGTAACGTTCCAGTGGAAGTTGTGGGTTTGTAGATAAAGGGTGTAGGTATCGGCTAACAGTTTTTTCAAGGACTCTGCAATTTTGATGCGGTCCGCTTCAGGAATGCCGATATTAATCGTAGCCATACTGGATTATCTCCGTTTAACAAAATTTAACACAGTACCATTTTAACGAAATTTGCGCGTCAACGAAAGAATGCTTGTTCTTGTAAGGTTGGGGCATGGCCTAGGAAGAAAATTAATTTGACGGGGATTCCCTTTAGGGCTATGATGATTAATCGCGGTCAAAACTGGATATTAGATAGAAATAATATCAAAACGTTCCACTGCTATTTTTTACGACCCCCTGCGGATACTGAATGCTTAGGCTTTTAAGTCTGATCAGGAATTGCGGTCATCCCCCTTTTGTGCCTATGTAGGACTAACTCTCCCTACCGCTAGGGCCGAAGGTGGTCTCTCAAGCAAAGCTTGATTGAAACGCTCCATCGACGTAACTGAATTAGTTATTCACTGGCTATGAAGCTGTTGACCAAAGGTTATTGCCGCTGGTCGTCGCTTTATGTCCGGGGAGCCTTTCTGCTTGTTTATTTACACTTTTATTTAGGTAGAGGGTTACCGTGTCTATCGGTATTTTAGGAACAAAGCTGGGCATGACCCAGATATTTGATCAAGAAAGCGGCATTTCCATCCCTGTGACGGTGGTGCAAGCGGGTCCCTGTCCCGTAACCCAGGTGAAAACCCAGGACACCGACGGCTATAACGCTATCCAAGTCGGTTTTTTGCCTGTTAAAGAAAAGGCGCTGTCCAAGCCTGAGTTGGGACATTTGAAGAAGTCGAACACTGATCCTATGCGTCATTTGAAGGAGTACCGTTTGACGGACGCTCCTAACCTGCAACCCGGGGATGCAGTCACAGCGGACATTTTCCAAGCTGGAGACCTAGTCGATGTAGCCGGTCAAAGTATGGGTCGGGGTTTTGCTGGCTACCAAAAACGCCATAATTTCCGTCGGGGTAACATGACCCACGGTTCCAAAAACCACCGTCTGCCCGGTTCTACGGGAGCTGGTACTACCCCCGGTCGGGTCTATCCCGGTAAAAGAATGGCCGGACAGTATGGGGCTTCCCAGGTTACCGTCCGTCGCTTGACAGTGGTGCGGGTGGATGCGGAGCGGAACTTGCTGATCATCAAAGGGGCTTTACCTGGTAAACCCGGCACTTTGTTGAACATCACCCCTGCGAAAACCGTTGGTCGGGGCTAAGTTGCCTTTTTTATCCGTCACTGCTGAAGGAACAAAATTATGGTTGATTGTATTGTAAAAAACTGGCAGGGGGAAGAAGTGGGCAATGCTTCTCTGACCCTAAGGGTTGCTAAGGAAGAAAATGCGGCCCACATTGTCCACCGGGCCCTGGTGCGGCAACAAAATAATGCCCGCCAAGGCAACGCCTCCGCTAAAACCCGGGCTGAAGTCCGGGGGGGGGGTCGCAAACCCTGGAAACAAAAGGGTACGGGGCGGGCCCGGGCTGGTTCGATTCGTTCTCCCCTCTGGCGGGGTGGTGGTGTGATCTTTGGGCCTAAGCCTCGAGATTACAGCCAAAAAATGAACCGCAAGGAACGTCGTTTGGCCCTGAGAACGGCGATCGCCTCCCGAGCCGACAACATGGTGGTGGTGGAAGCCTTTGGTGATCAATTCAGCCAACCTAAAACCAAGGAGTTGGCCACGGCCTTGACTCGCTGGGGTGCCAAACCAGAAAAACGGGTGTTGTTGATCCTTGATGAAATTCCAGAAAATGTCTTTCTTTCTGGGCGCAACATTCCCTATTTGAAAATTTTACGGGCAGATAACCTCAATATCTACGACGTTCTCGTTGCAGACACCATTGTGGCCACCGCCACTGCCCTCGAGAAAATCCAGGAGGTTTACGGTGAGTAAGGTAATTGATCAGCGTCGTTTGGCGGACTTAATTATTAAACCGATTGTGACGGAAAAGGCCACGCTACAACTCGAAGACAACAAATACGTCTTTGATGTGCGCCCTGAAGCCACCAAACCGGAAATCAAAGCGGCGATCGAACTTTTGTTTGACGTCAAAGTAACAGGGGTAAATACTGCCCGTATGCCCCGCAGAAAGAAACGGGTTGGTCGTTTCATGGGTTTCAAAGCTCAAGTGAAGCGGGCCGTTGTCACCCTCAAGGAAGGGGACAGCATCCAACTCTTCCCTGACGTGTAAGTCACGTTTAGACCACCACTGAATACTGAATTAACTGTTATCTAAACCCATGGGTATTCGTAATTATCGGCCAATGACCCCAGGAACTCGGCAGGCAAGTGTCTCCGATTTCACTGAAATTACCAAGAGTAAGCCGGAGAAGTCATTAACCACTAACCGCCATGACCAAAAAGGTCGCAACAACCGTGGGGTGATCACCAGTCGTCACCGGGGGGGCGGCCATAAAAAGCTCTACCGGATTATCGACTTCAAACGTAACAAGCAAAATATTCCGGCCCGGGTAGCGGCGATCGAATACGATCCCAACCGCAATGCCCGCATTGCCCTGCTGTTCTACACCGACGGGGAAAAGCGTTATATTCTTGCTCCCGCTGGATTACAGGTAGGCATGACCGTTATTGCTGGGGAAGAAGCCCCCTTTGAAATTGGCAACACCTTACCCCTGAGCCGCATTCCCCTTGGTAGTGAAATACACAACGTGGAATTGGTAGCAGGGCGGGGCGGCCAAATGGTGCGTTCTGCTGGAGCTTTTGCCCAGGTGGTGGCTAAGGAAGGAGATTACGTGACCATCAAACTGCCGTCCAAGGAAGTGCGTATGGTTCGTAAAGAGTGTGTGGCTACCCTGGGTCGAGTTAGTAATGCCGAATTCCGTAACCTTAAGCTAGGAAAAGCCGGTCGTAAGCGTCACTTAGGTCGTCGTCCCCATGTCCGGGGTAGTGTGATGAACCCCTGTGATCACCCCCATGGTGGTGGTGAAGGCCGGGCCCCCATCGGTCGTTCCGGGCCTGTGTCTCCCTGGGGTAAACCAGCTTTGGGTGCCAAGACCCGCAACAAGAAGAAACGCAGTAGCGCTCTGATTGTCCGCCGTCGCACCAAATAACTATTTTTGTTTTTATTCGTTGGAACTGAACTATGGGTCGTTCACTGAAAAAAGGTCCTTTTGTGGCTGCTTCCCTGCTCCGCAAAATTGACAAGCTCAATGACAAGGGGGATAAGCAGGTGGTTAAAACCTGGTCCCGGGCTTCGACAATTCTTCCCCAAATGGTGGGTCATACCATTGCCGTCCACAACGGTCGTCAGCATGTGCCTGTGTTTGTTTCCGAGCAAATGGTGGGCCATAAGTTGGGGGAATTTGCGCCGACTCGCACCTTCCGCAGTCATTCTAAAAGCGATAAAAAAGCGCGTAAGTAACCAGAGGTAAGCAGTATGACAAAACTTGATACGACGGCCGAGGTCAAGGCGATCGCCCGTTACGTGCGGATGTCTCCCCTTAAGGTGCGCCGGGTACTAGATCAAATTCGGGGTCGTTCCTACCGGGAAGCTCTGATCATTCTGGAATTTATGCCTTACAAAGCCTGTGAGCCGGTGCTGAAAGTACTGCGCTCCGCCGTGGCCAACGCTGAGCATAACGAAGGTTTGGAACCAGCGGACCTAGTTGTTAGCCAAGCCTTTGCCGATGGAGGCCCCAGCTTGCGCCGTTTTCGCCCCCGGGCCCAGGGTCGTGCCTACCAGATTCGCAAGCCCACTTGCCACATTACCGTCGCCGTTGCCCCGGCCTTGGCAGATAACTAACATCGCTGTTCACGTCACGCATACAAAACATGGGACAAAAAATACATCCAGTTGGCTTCCGCCTCGGCATCACTAAGGACCACAAATCCTGTTGGTATGCCGACCCCAAGCGCTATCCGGAGCTTTTACAGGAAGACCACAAAATTCGCCAATATATTGAGAAAACCCTCAACAATGCCGGTATTTCCGATATCCGCATTGAGCGTAAAGCTGAACAGATTGAGTTGGGTATTCACACCGCTCGCCCCGGGGTAGTTGTCGGTCGAGGCGGCTCTGGTATTGAACAACTACGGGAAGGCTTGCAAAAACTGCTGGGTTCAGCCCGTCAGATTCGAGTCAATGTCATCGAAGTCCCCAATGCTGATGCGGATGCGGCTCTAATGGCCGAGTACATCGGTCAACAGTTAGAACGTCGGGTTTCCTTCCGCCGGGTGGTGCGCCAAGCATTGCAAAGGGCAGAAAGGGCCGAAGTTAAGGGTATCAAAATACAAGTTAGCGGTCGCCTAAATGGGGCAGAAATTGCCCGGACGGAATGGGTTCGGGAAGGCCGGGTGCCTCTCCATACCCTGCGGGCAGACATTGATTATGCCTACCGCACCGCCCTGACCACCTACGGCATTTTAGGGATTAAGGTCTGGATTTTTAAAGGGGAAGTCATCCCTGGCCAGGAAGCCGCCATCGTTGCTCCCCCCAGCCAACCCCGTCGCAAATCCCGTCGGCAACAGTTCGATGACCGTTCCCAGGACGGTTAAACGCTATCGCCATTCATTAACGCCTATTCGTTAACACACTATGTTAAGTCCTAGAAGAACAAAATTCCGCAAACAGCAACGGGGCAGGATGCGGGGTCTAGCGGAGCGGGGCAGCACCCTCAACTTCGGTGATTACGCCCTCCAGGCCACCGAACCCTGTTGGATCACCTCCCGCCAAATTGAAGCCGCCCGTCGAGCCATGACCCGTTACATCCGTCGGGGTGGGAAAATTTGGATTCGTATTTTCCCCGATAAGCCAGTCACCATGCGTCCCGCTGAAACCCGGATGGGTTCCGGTAAAGGTTCCCCAGAATATTGGGTAGCGGTAGTTAAGCCCGGCCGCGTCATGTTTGAACTAGCTGGAGTCTCTGAGGAAGTGGCCCGGGAAGCCATGCGCCTCGCCGCCCAGAAATTACCGATTAAAACAAAATTTATTAGCCGTCAGGAGGACTATATTTAACCATGGCTCTTCCCAACATTGCAGACGCAAGGAAACTCGGCGACGAAGAATTGGCCACTGAAATCTTAGCCACCAAGCAAAGATTGTTCCAACTCCGGTTCCAACAGGCTACCCGTCGTCCCGAAAACCCCCATGAATTTAAACATGCCCGCCATCGCTTGGCTCAACTCTTAACGGTGGAACGGGAACGACAACTTGAGAATAGCCCTTCTGAGGAGGCATAAAAACACCATGGCGATTAAAGAACGTGTGGGCATTGTGGTCAGTAACAAAATGGATAAAACCGTGGTTGTTGCTGTGGAAAGCCGTTCTCCCCACCCCAAGTACGGCAAGATTGTCGTCAAAACCAAGAAATTTAAAGCTCACGACGAAGAAAACCAGTGCCAAGAAGGGGACAAGGTTCGCATCCAAGAAACCCGCCCTCTGAGTAAAACCAAACGCTGGCAAGTAATCAACATTATGAGCCATTCATCCTAGTCCGATTTTTTTAGGAAAACGCCGTGATTCAACAACAAACCTATCTCAACGTCGCGGACAACAGTGGTGCTCGTAAGCTCATGTGTCTGCGGGTTCTGGGCACGGGCAACTGCACCTATGGTGGCATTGGCGACCAAATTATTGCCGTGGTGAAAGATGCTCTCCCTAATATGCCCATCAAAAAGTCCGACGTGGTGCGGGCGGTAATTGTCAGAACCAAACAGCCCCTACGCCGGGCCAGTGGCATGAGTATCCGTTTTGATGACAATGCCGCTGTGATTATCAACGCTGAAGGTAATCCCCGGGGTACCAGGGTATTTGGCCCCGTGGCCCGGGAACTGCGGGATAAAAACTTTACCAAGATTGTTTCTTTGGCTCCGGAGGTGCTCTAGATGACTAAAACCAAACCAGCCCCCCACCGGGTGAAAATGCACGTCAAAAAAGGCGACACCATCCAGGTAATTTCCGGCAAGGATAAGGGCAAAGTGGGAGAAGTTTTGCGTACCATTCCCAGCCACAGTCAGGTGGTGGTCAAAGGAGTGAATATCCGCACTAAGCACGTTAAACCTCGTCAGGAAGGGGAATCTGGGCAAATCAGTAGCTATGAAGCTCCCATCCATAGCTCCAAGGTAATGCTCTATTCCACCAAGGAAAAAATTGCCAGTCGCATTTGCTACACCGTCACCGACGATGGCCGTAAAGTGCGGATGCTGAAAAAAACAGGCGAAATCATCGATTAATGGCTATCACCTTTGCCCCGCAAGCAATGCTAGACCCTAACCCGATGTGCTCGAGTTCCCTTCGTCCATCTACTCTCTGACCAAGCCCAGAGACCCTGTAAATACCATGACTCAACGACTTAAGACCCTTTACCAAGAAACCATTCTTCCTAAGCTCCAGGAAGAGTTTGGTTATAAAAATATTCACCAAGTGCCCAAGTTGACTAAGGTGACAGTTAACCGGGGACTGGGGGAAGCTTCCCAAAATGCCAAGGCTTTGGAGTCTTCCCTGACTGAATTAGCCACCATTACGGGGCAAAAACCGGTGGTGACCAGGGCTCGCAAGGCGATCGCCGGTTTTAAAATCCGGGAAGGTATGCCGGTGGGGGTAATGGTTACCCTCCGTTCCGAGCGGATGTATGCCTTTTTGGATCGCTTAATCAACTTGGCTCTGCCTCGCATTCGGGACTTCCGGGGTATTAGCCCCAACAGCTTTGATGGCCGGGGTAACTACAGCTTAGGTATTCGCGAACAATTAATTTTCCCCGAAATTGACTACGACACCATCGATCAAATCCGGGGTATGGACGTTTCCATCATCACCAGCGCCCAAACCGACGAAGAAGGTCGTGCATTGCTCAAAGCTCTGGGCATGCCCTTTAGAAGTTAATTTAGTCGCGGCTCAGGGTGATTGGTCAGCAATAAGTCTCCATCAATCCACCTGAATCATCATCCCTTAGGAGAATCTACCAGCAGGAATAATGGCTTCAACAGACACAATTTCCGACATGCTCACCCGCATCCGCAATGCCTGTGCGGTGAGACATAGCACTACCCAGGTGCCCACCACCAAAATGACCCTGAGCATTGCCAAAGTGCTCAAAAGCGAAGGGTTCATTGAGGACTACTCTGAAACCGGCGAAGGTATTAACAAAATGTTAGTGCTTACCCTCAAGTACAAGGGCAAAACTCGTCAACCTTTGATCAATACCCTCCAACGGGTCAGTAAGCCTGGTTTGCGGGTTTACTCCCCTTCCAAAAAGATTCCTCGGGTGTTGGGCGGCATTGGTATCGCCATTGTTTCCACTTCCCACGGCATCATGACCGACAGGGAAGCCCGTCGCCAAGGTATTGGGGGCGAAATCCTTTGTTACATTTGGTAGTCCCGGTCGAAGACTACTATTGCATTACTAATTAAACTTAACTTTACAGAATTAATCCTATGTCCCGTATCGGAAAACGCCCCATTCCCCTCCCTGCGAAGGTCAGCGTAGATATCCAAGGCAGTCACCTGAGTGTTAAAGGCCCTAAAGGGTCCTTGGAAAGACAGTTACCAGAAAAGGTAATTGTGGCCCAAGAAGGGGAAACCATCACCGTCACCCGTCAGGATGAGTCCCGCACTGCCCGGGAACGCCACGGCCTAGTCCGCACCCTCGTCGCCAACATGGTGGATGGGGTGGCCCAGGGTTTTGAACGCCGTTTGGAAATCCAAGGGGTTGGCTATAGGGCCCAAGCCCAGGGCAATAAGTTAACCCTCAACGTCGGCTACAGTAAGCCGGTGGAAATGACCATGCCCCAGGGCATTGAAGTCAAAGTTGAAAATAACACCCAGGTAATTGTCTCCGGCATTGACAAGGAACTCTTGGGTAATACAGCGGCCAAAATCCGGGCTGTGCGGCCCCCAGAACCCTACAAGGGTAAAGGCATCCGCTACCAAGGTGAATATGTCCGTCGTAAAGCTGGTAAGACAGGGAAGAAATAAACTATGAAAAGCACTCGTAAATCTGCTACCCAACGTCGTCACCGTCGTCTGCGTCGCCATTTATCCGGTACCAGCGAACGGCCCCGTTTGGCGGTTTTTCGCTCCAATGACCACATCTATGCCCAGGTCATCGATGATGTGGCCCAGCATACCCTTGCGGCGGCCTCTACCCTCGATCCAGATCTGAAAAAGTCCCTTAGTTCCACCGCCACCCAGGAAGCTTCGGCGGAAGTGGGTAAGTTGGTGGCCCAACGGGCGATCGCCAAAGGCATTAACCAAGTAGTTTTTGACCGGGGTGGTAAGTTGTATCACGGACGGGTAAAAGCTCTGGCGGAGGCGGCCAGGGAAGCCGGTCTCAATTTCTAACAACGTTAACCAAACCCATTAACATCCAAGGAAATTACTATGGCAAAGCGTCGTAAAACCAGCCGAGAAAAAAAAGAAGACACCAACTGGCAAGAACGGGTTATCCAAATCCGCCGGGTCAGTAAAGTGGTCAAAGGCGGAAAAAAACTCAGCTTCCGGGCGATCGTGGTGGTCGGTAACGAAACCGGCCAGGTTGGCGTGGGAGTGGGTAAAGCTGGGGACGTAATCGGAGCTGTCCGTAAAGGGGTAGCCGATGGCAAAAAACAACTAATTGAAGTGCCCTTGACCAAATCCAATTCCATTACCCATATCACCAATGGAGTTTCTGGAGGAGCCAAAGTGGTGGTTCGCCCCGCTGCCCCTGGTACTGGGGTAATTGCCGGTGGCGCTGTTCGTACTGTGCTAGAGCTAGCCGGAGTTAAGAATATCCTAGCCAAACAACTAGGCTCCAACAATCCCCTCAACAATGCCCGGGCTGCCATCAACGCCTTGGAAACCCTGCGTACTTTTTCGGAAGTAGCAGAAGAACGGGGAGTTTCTGTCGAGCATCTTTACACCTAAGCTGAAGGCCCCAAGCCTTTACTAAGTGAAAATTCCATCTCCTGTGAACTTAATTTTTAATATTAGCCATGAATTTGAGCGAACTCTCTCCCAAGGACGGTGCCAAGAAACGCCGTCGCCGTGTTGGCCGGGGTATTGCGGCAGGGCAAGGCGCTAGCTGTGGTTTTGGTATGCGGGGCCAGAAATCCCGTTCTGGTACCGGTACCAAAGCTGGTTTTGAAGGGGGACAAATGCCCCTCTACCGTCGTCTGCCTAAGTTAAAGCACTTTCCCCTCTACAATCCCAAGCATTTTACGGTGGTTAACGTTGGTAAGTTGGCCGGTCTAGCCCCCAACACCGTGGTCACCCTAGAAAGCCTGATGGAAGCGGGTATTGTCACTAGTAATGACGGTCCCCTAAAAGTTTTGGGCAACGGGGAATTAGCCGTAGCTCTCACCGTCCATGCTCCCTGTAGCAAAGCAGCCCAAGCCAAAATTGAAGCGGCCGGTGGCAGTGTGGTGGCGCAGGGCTAACAATGGTAACCAAAATCCTTCCCCATAGCCTGGGAGAGAGCGATAATAGGTTAATTCATTGTTTTGCTTCATCCCTCGCACTTTTACTCAGGTATAAATAAATGGTCGTAAGTCGAGACAAAGCCCCCTCTGCCCAGGAAACTTTCCTGCAGATGGCCCAAGCGGCTGGCCTCCGGGGTCGGCTGCTTATTACTATTGGGCTACTAATTCTGGTCCGGGTGGGAATTTTTATCCCAGTGCCGGACATTGATCGCCAGGCCTTTAGCCAGGCCATCAACGATAACTCCGTTATTGGTTTTTTAAATATTTTTACCGGGGGTGGATTATCCACTGTGGGCATTTTTGCCCTGGGGATTTTGCCTTACATTAACGCTTCCATCATCATGCAACTGCTGACGGCGGCCATTCCGGCCCTGGAAGATTTGCAGAAAAATGAAGGGGAGGCAGGGCGGCGGAAAATTTCCCAATATAGCCGTTATATTGCCTTTGGCTGGTGCATTATCCAAGGTTTAGGTTTGACCGTCGGCTTACTTCGTCCCTACGCCAACAACTATGGCCCCCTATTTATTTTTCAAACGGTTTTAGCGATCACCGCTGGCTCGATGTTTGTGATGTGGATTTCAGAGTTGATCACAGAAAGGGGCATTGGTAACGGAGCTTCCCTGTTGATTTTTGTCAACATTGTGGCCACCTTGCCTCAGACTTTAGGTCAAACCATCGAATATGCCCAATCGGGGGGCAGACAGTCCATCACAGCGGTGGTGTTGTTGATGCTAGTTTTCCTCGTCATGATCGTGGGCATTGTCTTTGTACAGGAAGGCACCCGTCGGATTCCGATTATTTCTGCCCGTCGCCAGGTAGGTAAGAAGCTTTATCGAGAGCGCACCAGCTATTTACCCCTACGTTTGAACCAAGGGGGGGTAATGCCGATTATTTTTGCTTCGGCAGTGCTAATTTTGCCCTCTTCCCTGGCCGGTTTTGCCACTGGTAATGAAGGCTTAGGGGGGTTTGGGGAAATTTTCGTCCAAATTTCCAACGCTTTACGCCCCGGTACCTGGGTCTATACCGTGGTTTATTCCGTAATGATTTTCTTCTTCAGTTATTTTTACGCCAGTCTGATCGTCAACCCTGAGGACGTGTCGAAAAATCTGAAAAAGATGGGTTCTAGCATTCCCGGTATTCGTCCCGGCAAAAAAACAGAACAATATCTGGAAGGTGTGCTCAATCGTCTGACTTTTCTGGGGGCAATTTTCCTCAGCTTTGTGGCCACCCTGCCTATTTTTGTAGAACAGGCCACTGGAGTAACTACTTTCCAAGGTTTGGGAGCCACATCCCTGCTCATTTTGGTGGGGGTTGCCATTGACACGGCGAAGCAGATCCAGACCTATGTTATTTCCCAACGCTATGAAGGAATGATTAAACAACCCTAATCGCCCCTATTTTTACGGGCAGAGTTGCATCAATCAGTCTTATTAAACACTGCGGTTAGGGAAAGCTTACAAAGCTGCTTCCTTGACCGTCTTTTTTTGATTAATTTTTGGAGTTTTTACGGATTATGGCTATGGCTAAAGGTTTAATTTTTCTGGGGGCCCCCGGCTCTGGTAAAGGTACCCAGGCGGTGGGATTGGCGGAGACCTTGGGCATTCCCCATATTTCCACTGGAGATATGCTACGTCAGGCGATCGCCGATGGCACGGAGTTGGGTAACCAGGCCAAAGGTTACATGGACAAGGGAGAATTGGTGCCCGATCAGTTAATTCTTGGGTTAATTGAAGAGCGCTTGGGCCATAAAGATGCTAAGGCTGGCTGGATTCTAGATGGCTTTCCCCGTAACGTCAACCAAGCAATTTTTCTCGATGAGTTGTTGGTTAATATTGGTCACCGTACCCATTGGGTCATTAACTTAAAAGTTCCCGACGAAGTAATTGTAGAACGCCTGTTGGCCCGGGGGCGGGCGGACGATAACGAAACCACCATTCGCAATCGGCTGTTGGTTTACACAGAGCAAACTGCTCCCCTCATGGCCTATTACCAAGAACAGGGCAAACTTTACTCCCTTGACGGTAACCAGCCGGTAGAAGCCATTGCCACCAACCTGGAAAAATTGGTTAAACCTTAGGGGCAAAATGTCAAGACGAGCATAGGTTGGCCAATGGAGCAACCTATATTTGTTATGATTGACGATGGCGCTTTTTTCGATACTTTATTCCGCTTTATTTTTAGGAGGTCATTAACCGCTTGTCTAAACAAGATTTAATTGAGATGGAAGGCACGGTGATGGAGTCATTGCCCAATGCCATGTTTAGAGTCGATCTTGACAATGGTTTCAACGTTTTGGCCCACATCTCCGGCAAAATTCGTCGTAATTACATCAAAATTCTCCCCGGCGATCGGGTCAAAGTAGAATTAACCCCCTACGACCTCACCAAGGGGCGCATAACCTATCGTCTTAAAAATAAAAAGTAGTTATTAATTTGACGGTGGCAAAGGTAAAAAATTAATGCTTCCCCTCAGTGGGGAGAGTTAATTTAATATTTGCCATGACACGGCCACGATAACTTGTTATAATTAAGAGCTTGCAGTGTTGCCAAAGAAAATCAGGCATGAAAGTTAGAGCTTCCGTTAAGAAAATGTGTGATAAGTGCCGCGTTATTCGTCGGCGCGGTCGTGTGATGGTTATCTGTTCCGCTAACCCCAAGCATAAACAGCGTCAAGGTTAGCAGTTCTCCTAGTGATTACCATTCCGGTCTGTCTTAAACCCTACTCCATAAATTTATTGAACTTATTTAGAGGAAAATCAACGTGGCACGCATAGCTGGTGTTGACCTGCCTCGGGATAAGCGTGTGGAAATCGCCCTCACTTATCTGTACGGTATTGGTCTGTCGCGCTCCCATGAAATTCTGGACGCCACCGGGGTTAGCCCCGATGTCCGAGTCAAAGATCTCAGTGATGAAGATGCGCTGAAATTAAGAACCTACATCGATGAAAACTACGAGATCGAAGGGGATCTCCGTCGTTGGGAGGCCATGAACATTAAACGCCTTGGAGACATCGGCACCTACCGTGGTCGTCGTCATCGCCAAGGTTTACCAGTGCGGGGACAACGCACTAGAACCAATGCCCGTACCCGTCGGGGCCGCCGCTTGACCGTTGCCGGCAAGAAAAAGACCCCTGCGAAGAAATAATCTTCCCCCCATCCCTGTCCTGTTTATTGAAGCTTTCAAGCAATCATTATGGCGCGTCCTACCAGAAAAACTGGGCCCAAAAAGGCAAAAAAGAATGTCCCTAGCGGGGTGGCCCACATTCAATCTACTTTTAACAACACCATTGTCACCATTTCCGACATTCGGGGCGATGTGATTTCCTGGGCTTCCGCTGGTTCTAGCGGTTTCAAAGGAGCTAAAAAGGGCACTCCCTACGCCGCCCAAACCGCTGCTGATTCTGCGGCCCGTCGGGCCATGGAACAGGGTATGCGGCAATTAGAGGTAATGGTAAGTGGCCCCGGTGCCGGTCGGGAAACTGCTATCCGGGCCCTCCAAGGGGCTGGTTTGGAAATCACCCTGATCAGGGATGTTACCCCCATCCCCCACAATGGTTGTCGTCCCCCCAAACGCCGTCGGGTCTAGGACAGTTAAATTTTTTGCTAACAGCTTTTTTGAGCAAATCGTAATTTCCTCTGACTGAGATAGCGTCGGTCAAGCTATTTACACGGAGATATAAGGGAGGTCGCGTCAGTGGCGCAGTTTCAAATTGAGTGTGTGGAATCCAGCACCAGAAAAAATCAACAGCAGTACAGTAAGTTTTCCCTTGAACCCTTGGACCGGGGCCAGGGAACGACGGTGGGAAATGCTTTGCGGCGGGTATTGTTGTCCAACTTACCCGGGGCCGCGGTGACGGCCATCCGTATTGCGGGGGTTAACCATGAGTTCGCCACTATTCTAGGCGTCCGGGAGGATGTCCTGGAGATTATGCTGAACATGAAGGAACTTGTGCTCAAAAGCTACACCGATCAGCCCCAAATTGGCCGTCTGACGGCGATCGGCCCGGGAACGGTAACGGCAGCGCAGTTTGAGGTACCTTCGGAGGTGGAGGTTATTGATCCTAACCAATACATCGCCACCCTAGCAGAAGGGGCCAAACTGGAAATGGAATTCCGAGTGGAGCGCGGCGTAGGTTATCGAGTTATCGAGCGGGGCAAGGATGAGAATTCATCTCTAGATTTTCTCCAAATTGACTCGGTATTTATGCCGGTGACTAAGGTCAACTACACAGTGGAAGACATTCGGGCCGATGGCATGAGTCCAAAGGACCGGTTGATTCTAGACATTTGGACTAATGGCAGTATTCAGCCTCGGGAGGCGTTGTCGGAAGCATCTGACATTATTGCCAATCTTTTTATCCCCCTTAAGGATCTCAATGAGCTGGAGGCGGCCCATAGCGATTACCAGGACGAGGTCAATCCGGAAAGTCAAATTCCCATCGAAGAGTTACAGCTTTCTGTCCGTGCCTATAACTGTCTGAAGCGAGCCCAGATTAATTCCGTGGCAGATCTACTGGAGTATAGCCAGGAAGATCTACTGGAAATCAAGAATTTTGGTCTCAAATCCGCAGAGGAGGTGATTGAGGCACTGCAAAAACGTTTGGGTATTACCCTGCCCCACGAAAAGGCTAAAGCTTAACAAGCTCAATGGGTTTGATTACTGCTGCTTGCCTTAGAGTAACCCCCTGTTGTTAATTTTTTAGGAGTTCAGTTACCATGCGACACAGATGTCGAGTGCCTCAGTTGGGGAAGCCCGCTGACCAAAGAAAGGCCCTGCTGAGGGCTTTAACTACGGAGTTAATCCGCCACGGACAAATCAAGACCACTAAGGCTAGAGCTAAAGCCGTGCGTTCTGAGGTAGACCGCATGATTACCCTAGCTAAGGATGGTTCCCTGGCCGCCCGTCGCCGGGCCCTAGGCTATATGTATGACAAACCCACAGTCCACGCTTTGTTTGCGGATGCTCCCAGCCGCTATAAAGACAGGGATGGGGGCTATACCCGCATTATTAGAACCCTACGTCGCCGGGGTGACAATGCGGAAATGGCTGTGATTGAATTGGTCTAGTTAGACTTCTTGTATTGATGCATTCTTCTCCGTCTGCTGGTAAACAAAGGGTTGCTCTGGTAATGCAATATCTGGGCACCCATTTCCATGGCTGGCAACGTCAACCTAATTTTTCTTCCATCCAGGAGGAAGTGGAGTTGGCGATCGCCAAGGTGGTGGGGCAGCCCGTCACTCTCCATGGTGCCGGGAGAACAGACGCAGGGGTCCATGCAGCGGCCCAGGTGGCCCATTTTGACGACCCAGTGGGACAGATTCCTCCCCACCGCTGGAGTAAAATTCTTAATGGTCATTTGCCCCAAGACATAATAGTTAGGGGGTCAGCGGCGGTGGATAGCCATTGGCACGCCCGCTTTTCTGCTCTGTGGCGACGGTATCGTTACAGCATCTATACAGATCAATGGCCTAATCTGTTCGCCGATCAGTTCAGTTGGCATTACTATCGTTTTCCCCTCCAGGAGAAGACCATACAAGCTGCCATGGAACCATTGCTAGGAAAACATCACCTAGCGGCCTTCCACCGAGCGGGGTCAGCCCGACGCCATTCCTGGGTGGAAGTACAGGGGGTTGAATGTTACCGCCGGGGGCCCATGGTCTATTTGGAAATCCAAGCCAATGGTTTTCTCTATGGCATGGTGCGCTTATTGGTGGGCATGCTGGCGGAAGTGGGCTCTGGACAACGCAGTCTGACTGACTTCAATGATATTTGGGTTAATCAGCGGCGAGATCTGGTCAAATATGCTGCCCCGGCCAAAGGTTTGTGCCTACTACGGGTCGGTTATGAAAATTTTCCCTTGCCTGATTCCCTTTGGTTTGATAGTCAACCCCTGTGGCAATTCACAGGCTAGCCAAGCCAAATTAGCAAGGCAAATAATTATGTCCCGTTATTAAGCGGGGGTATTTTTGAAAACTATGAACAAAACTGTATTACCAACCATCGACAACCTAGACCACAAATGGTACGTCATTGATGCCGAAGGTCAACGCCTCGGCCGTCTGGCTACCGAAGTGGCCACCATTCTGCGGGGCAAAAATAAGCCTACCTTTACTCCCCACATGGACACCGGTGATTTTGTCATTATCATTAATGCGGAAAAAATAGAAGTTACCGGCAGAAAACGGGAGCAAAAACTGTATCGTCGCCATTCTGGCCGTCCCGGTGGGATGAAGGAAGAGACCTTTGAAAAACTCCAAGTTCGTCTACCGGAAAGAATTGTTGAAAGTGCTGTGCGGGGAATGTTGCCCAAAAATAGCCTCGGTCGTAAGTTGTTCACCAAGCTAAAAGTCTACGCTGGCCCGAGCCATCCCCACGCGGCCCAACAGCCAGAAACCCTTGTTATCAATACCATTCCTGCAGGAGCTAACTAATGCAAGCTAACGATTCCAGCAACAAAGTCGTCTATTGGGGCACCGGCCGTCGTAAAGCGGCGATCGCCAGGGTACGTCTAGTGCCCGGTCAGGGGGAAGTGATTGTTAACGGCAAGCCTGGGGAAATTTATTTCAACCGCATTGCCAACTACATCCAAAGTTTGAAAGCTCCCCTCGAAACCCTGGGCTTAGAAGGGGAATACAATATTTTGGTTAATGCCCATGGTGGCGGCCTAACCGGCCAAGCTGATGCTGTGAAGCTTGGTGTGGCCCGGGCCCTGTGCCAACTTTCCCCCGAAAATCGTCAACCCTTGAAAGCGGAAGGCTATCTCACCCGGGATCCCCGAGCGAAAGAACGGAAAAAATACGGTCTCCACAAAGCCCGTAAAGCGCCTCAGTACTCCAAGCGTTAATTGGAGATTTGGATTTACCCGTACCCCTCTATTGGAATTATTAGGACTGACCATGCCCAAAGCTGATATTCACCCCACCTGGTATCCCGATGCCAAAGTCACCTGTAACGGAGAGGTGATTATGACCGTTGGTTCCACCAAGCCAGAAATCAACGTAGAGATCTGGTCTGGCAACCATCCCTTCTACACTGGTACCCAGAAGATTATTGATACCGAAGGCCGTGTTGACCGCTTTATGCGTAAGTATGGCATGAAGGAAAAAACCACCGGAGACAAACAAGATAAGAAAAAGAAATAGGTAAACGGATTTCTTCTTCTTATTTTCTCTAGGATTCCCCCATGGTCTGCCTTCGGGAAAATTAGACCTTAACTTAATGACTTTTTAGATTCTTTTTCAGCCAGGCGTTTTCACGGTCTGGTTTTTTTGCTGGCTAGGAAAGCTCTGCCCAAGGTCGGTAAATACCCCATTGCAGATTATGAGAGAAACTTATAGGATTGTTAACATAAGTTTACAAAGTGAATTGTATGTTAATTGCCGTCTGCGCTTTCCTAGTCCTAGGTTTCGCCCTATTCCAACAACTCCGGCCCAGTGTCGCCCCCCAGGCGATCGCCATCAGAGTTGAGCATAGTGACCGTCGTTACTAGAGTTGCCAGCAAAAATTAATTCTTGCCCCAGGAGCAGTCCATGGTAGTGTCCCAAAATTTTATTCAACTATTAAAAAAAGAATTTTCACTGTCAGCGGAGCAAATTGCCTGGGGACTGAAACAAACCGAGGCCATGCCCTCCTATCTACCAGTCATTTTTTGGCAGTATGGTCTAATCAATACCTCCCAGTTGGATCTCCTTCTCGATCATTGGGGCTAATTGACCACGGAACGCCGAGAATTTATTTTCAGAATCGATATAGCAACAAGAGATCGTGGGTGGCGCTCCAGAAAAAAAGTGCGCTAGGCGTTGACATCAAATCCCAAAAGTGCAATAGTGATAGTTTGTGTGAACTTTCTTATAATAAAAGCTCTTGGCTAACGTTATTGTTATCGGCGCTCAGTGGGGCGACGAGGGAAAAGGTAAAATCACCGACTTATTAAGTCGATCAGCGGATGTGGTGGTGCGGCCCCAGGGGGGAGTAAACGCAGGCCACACAATTGTGGTTAACGATCAGACTTTTAAGCTCCACCTAATTCCTTCGGGTATTCTCTATCCAGATACAGAATGTATCATCGGCTCGGGGACAGTCATTGACCCCAAAGTCCTATTGCAGGAATTTGACCAATTGGAAGCATTAGATGTTTCCCTCGATCGCCTGTATATTTCCCAAACTGCCCATGTGACCATGCCCTTCCACCGTCTCCTAGACCAGGCGTCGGAGGAGAAAAGGGGAGAGCATAAAATTGGCACCACTGGGCGAGGCATTGGTCCCACCTACGCCGATAAATCAGAGCGCATGGGAATTCGGGTGGTGGATTTAATGAACCCCGAAATTCTCCGGAAAAAATTGCTTTGGACCGTCGAATATAAAAATGTCGTTTTAGATAAACTCTACGACCTGCCTCCCCTAGACCCAGAAACGGTGATCGCCGAATATACCACCTATGCCGATCGCCTGCGGCCTCATGTAGTGGATAGTTCCCTAAAAATTTACGACGCCATACATCAACGAAAAAATATCCTCTTTGAAGGGGCCCAGGGCACTCTACTAGATTTAGACCATGGCACCTACCCCTACGTCACCTCCTCCAACCCTATTGCGGGGGGAGCTTGTGTGGGTGCTGGCATTGGCCCCACCATGATTGACCGAGTTATCGGCGTGGCTAAGGCCTATACCACCCGAGTGGGAGAAGGACCCTTTCCCACAGAGCTAGATGGAGAATTAAATCAACATCTCTGTGACCGTGGAGCAGAGTTTGGCACCACGACCGGTCGGCGTCGGCGCTGTGGCTGGTTTGATGGGGTCATTGGCCGCTACGCTGTGCGTATTAATGGGCTGGACTGTTTGGCCATCACCAAATTAGACGTGCTGGACCAACTAGCGGAAATCAAAGTTTGCGTCGCCTATGAACTAGACGGCAAAACCTGTGACCATTTCCCCGGTAATGCGGCGGAATTTGCTCGGTGTCAGCCCATCTATAAAACCCTTCCCGGTTGGCAATGTTCCACGGAAGAATGCCGCACCCTGGAGGATTTACCTCCCCAGGCCCTGGACTACTTGAAGTTCCTGGCAGAATTAATGGAGGTGCCGATCGCGATTGTTTCCCTAGGGGCCAGTCGGGATCAGACAATTATTGTCGAAGACCCCATCCATGGGCCAAAGCGAGCTTTACTTTATGCCAACGGCGATCCGCTAGCTTGATGTGGCCCAAAATTGCCTTTCCTTTGTTAACCCTGATTATTATTTTTACGAGTATTACCATGGCCCTTTCCATTGAATGTCAACAACGTCCCGAAAAAGTTAATCCTAGAGCTTTGCGTCGGGAAGGTTTAATTCCCGCGACCCTCTATGGACACAATGGTGCAGAATCCATTTCCCTAGTGGTGGATCATAAAACCGCCATCACCATGTTGCGGAGTGTGACTGTTAAAGAAACCCCCATTGAAGTTAAAATCCCCCATCTTTCCTGGGAAGGGGAAGCCGTAGTGCAGGAGATTCAGTGCCATCCTTGGCGCCGGAATCTTTACCACTTGGCTTTTTTTGCCGGTAAAAAATAACGGTATCCCCTAGGTTCCTGGGGATGATGAAACACGTTAGAAAGCATTGGAAAAAATAGTTGGGTTGGGGATGTTGACGGACTTTGTCCAAATCTTAACCCTGAATTTGCGATTCCCCTTAGTCGGCCAGATTAGGGGGAGTTTTTTATTGGCAGCTTAATGAGTTTTTACCCCATGGTGAATTGTTGTGGGTTGCGGGGGACAGTGGTACAGTGCCAGACTGGACTAAAAATAATCTCCCACAAGATTTTTCCATGCGCATCCTGATCATTGGCGCCACCGGTACCATCGGCAAGGCTATTGTCACCAGTCTTCAAGGTAAACACGAAGTGTTACAGGCCAGTCGCCAGGGCAGTCATTTTTCGGTAGACCTCACTGATCCAGCGTCTATCCAGGCTTTGATTGAACAGGTAGGGGTATTAAACGCTATCGTTTCGGCAGCAGGGGAAACTCGGTTGAAGCCCCTGGCCGGTCTAACGGACCAAGATTTTGAATTTTGCATAGGCAGTAAACTCATGGGACAGGTCAATCTGATCCGCTATGGTTTACAGGCGCTGACGGACAATGGTTGTATTACTGTTACGTCCGGGGTTTTGTCCCAAAAACCCATTCCCGGGGGCAGTGCTGTCAGTCTCACCAATGCTGGGTTGGAAGGCTTTGTGCGGGCAGCGGCATTGGAAGCCCCGAGAGGAATTCGCATTAACGTTGTTAGTCCTCCCTGGGTCAACGAAACCTTGCTCTCACTAGGAATGCCCCTGGGCAACGGATTACCAGCCGCAACAGTGGCCCAAGCCTATGTTCATAGCTTAGAAGGCACTATGACAGGAGAAGTGCTCTATCCGTAGTAACCATATCTTGGTTTACTCTTCCCCCATCATGGATTGGAGATAATTTTCCAGTCCAGAATTACTGATAAGCCATTGCTGGGACTCTAACCAGTCAATTTGTTCTTCTGTTTCTTCAAGAATTTCCGACAACACATCCCGGCTTACATAGTCCCGTTGGGTTTCAAAGAAGGCAATGCTGTTAACTAAACCATCCCTAATGCCTTGGTTCATGGTCAGATCATTGCCCAGGATTTCCGGTACCGTCTCGCCGATGAGAAGTTTTTCCAAATTTTGGAGATTGGGGAGTCCTTCCAAAAATAAAACCCGCTCGATCAGGCTATCGGCCTGCTTCATTGCCTTGATGGATACTTTATATTCGTACTGATTAAGTGCGTTCAGCCCCCAATTTTTGCACATGCGAGCATGGAGAAAATATTGGTTAATCGCAGTAAGTTGTAGCTTTAACGCTTGGTTGAGATGTTGTCTGACTTCCAGGTTGCCTTCCATGTTGTTATCCTCTGATGTGGAGTTTTGTTTGATGTTGTTGTTTCCATTTTTACCCATTCACGGTCCGACGACGGAGTTATTTACTGGGACAGCAATAAATTGTTTAAATTGTTTTAATGTTTTACCCCTGGGAAAATTGCCTTTTTCTCAAAGGAAGTGTCCCTCTCTGACCTTAAACTGAACCAATATGGCTGATTTGTTTGTCGGTGCCCCAGTTCGTTTAATTGCCCGTCCCCCCTATTTGAAAACCGCTGATCCCATGCCCATGCTCCGTCCTCCGGATTTATTGGCGATCGCCGCGGAGGGAATGGTGGTAGACCGTCGACCGGCTGGCTATTGGGGAGTAAAGTTTGACCGAGGCACTTTTCTGTTGGAAAGCCAGTATTTGGAAGTGATTCGGCCTCAGGAAGAAAAAACGGAAGTCTCGGATTAAGAACGCCGAGTAAATGACCAAGTTTAATCTAAAAATATGGCATCAACTGTAAATCGCCTTTTTTTAGCAATTTTGACCATAGCCAGCTTCAGCCTTAGTGGAGGTTATGGAT
The DNA here is from genome assembly GCF_000284455.1 of Synechocystis sp. PCC 6803 substr. PCC-P. GTDB lineage: Bacteria > Cyanobacteriota > Cyanobacteriia > Cyanobacteriales > Microcystaceae > Synechocystis. Next base: position 822,603 of record NC_017039.1, on the reverse strand, counting down.
ATGTTCCCGTTCCCATGGCGATCGCCGCTGACGTCCCAGAACTGACAGCAAAGGTGCCCAATTATTTGGATAAAATCCAATTTCCTCTAGGGGTTATCGATGTCTATGGATTGATGGGCCCAGAGGATGGTAAACGTTCCCAAGGCTATGAATTTTGTGTTGTGCCCGAGAAAAAAAGTGAAGTTTTGGCCATCGATCCCTCACTCACATTTTCGTCTAGCCCTGGTCGCATCGGTTGCCCCCAGGAACAATTACTGTGCCTAGGAGATACCCAGCAACCAAATTGGCAGGCCATTCTCTTTGCCCTGGCCCGGTTGAGTTACATAGAAAAAATCTTGCCCCACTGGGGAGAATAGAAGCCCCTATTTGACAAATGTTTCTGGCCAAGGGACAGGGGAAGCATCTAGTGCAAGGGATACCTTTCCGTTAAGATGGTTAACGCTGAACAATTGAGCGCATTGCTAACCAGGCGGCCCTGCGACAGCCCCAAGCTGTCCCCCGTTTTGCTGGCGATCGGCCGTTGACCCAGCACGAAAACTCTTCTTTTATAGTTAAAGGTATTGTAATGAATCAGGAAATTTTTGAAAAAGTAAAAAAAATCGTCGTGGAACAGTTGGAAGTGGATCCTGACAAAGTGACCCCCGATGCCACCTTTGCCGAAGATTTAGGGGCTGATTCCCTCGATACAGTGGAATTGGTCATGGCCCTGGAAGAAGAGTTTGATATTGAAATTCCCGATGAAGTGGCGGAAACCATTGATACCGTGGGCAAAGCCGTTGAGCATATCGAAAGTAAATAAATTCCGGCCATAGCCCCGACTCCCCCCATAGATCTTTGGAGCCGAGTTCTCGGACGGTTTAAGCCACTGTTTAGGACTGCCCCAATGCCGGTTTTGGGTTTATCAGTTTGCCCCTCGGGCTAGGCCCTGGCCCCGTCGCTGTATCTTTGCGGAGAACTCCAGGGGAGTCCCCTCCCCGATTCTATCTATTAAGTACCATGGCAAATTTGGAAAAGAAACGTGTTGTTGTAACGGGATTGGGAGCCATCACCCCCATCGGTAATACTCTCCAAGACTATTGGCAAGGCTTAATGGAGGGTCGTAACGGCATTGGCCCCATTACCCGTTTCGATGCTAGTGACCAAGCCTGCCGTTTTGGAGGGGAAGTAAAGGATTTTGATGCTACCCAGTTTCTTGACCGCAAAGAAGCTAAACGGATGGACCGGTTTTGCCATTTTGCTGTTTGTGCCAGTCAACAGGCAATTAACGATGCTAAGTTGGTGATTAACGAACTCAATGCCGATGAAATCGGGGTATTGATTGGCACGGGCATTGGTGGTTTGAAAGTACTGGAAGATCAACAAACCATTCTGTTGGATAAGGGTCCTAGCCGTTGCAGTCCTTTTATGATCCCGATGATGATCGCCAACATGGCCTCTGGGTTAACCGCCATCAACTTAGGGGCCAAGGGTCCCAATAACTGTACGGTGACGGCCTGTGCGGCGGGTTCCAATGCCATTGGAGATGCGTTTCGTTTGGTGCAAAATGGCTATGCTAAGGCAATGATTTGCGGTGGCACGGAAGCGGCCATTACCCCGCTGAGCTATGCAGGTTTTGCTTCGGCCCGGGCTTTATCTTTCCGCAATGATGATCCCCTCCATGCCAGTCGTCCCTTCGATAAGGACCGGGATGGTTTTGTGATGGGGGAAGGATCGGGCATTTTGATCCTAGAAGAATTGGAATCCGCCTTGGCCCGGGGAGCAAAAATTTATGGGGAAATGGTGGGCTATGCCATGACCTGTGATGCCTATCACATTACCGCCCCAGTGCCGGATGGTCGGGGAGCCACCAGGGCGATCGCCTGGGCCTTAAAAGACAGCGGATTGAAACCGGAAATGGTCAGTTACATCAATGCCCATGGTACCAGCACCCCTGCTAACGATGTGACGGAAACCCGTGCCATTAAACAGGCGTTGGGAAATCATGCCTACAATATTGCGGTTAGTTCTACTAAGTCTATGACCGGTCACTTGTTGGGCGGCTCCGGAGGTATCGAAGCGGTGGCCACCGTAATGGCGATCGCCGAAGATAAGGTACCCCCCACCATTAATTTGGAGAACCCCGACCCTGAGTGTGATTTGGATTATGTGCCGGGGCAGAGTCGGGCTTTAATAGTGGATGTAGCCCTATCCAACTCCTTTGGTTTTGGTGGCCATAACGTCACCTTAGCTTTCAAAAAATATCAATAGCCCACCGAAAAATTTCCCGAACCGTGGGAAGATGGTAGCAATTTGGCCTGCCTTGGCCCCTACCATTACCGCCCCCCGGTGGATATTGACCCAATTATTGCTAGTTTATTTTTCCAAACATTATGGTCGTTGCTACCCAGTCCTTAGACGAACTTTCTATTAATGCCATTCGCTTTTTAGCCGTTGACGCCATTGAAAAGGCCAAATCTGGCCACCCTGGTTTGCCCATGGGAGCCGCTCCTATGGCCTTTACCCTGTGGAACAAGTTCATGAAGTTCAATCCCAAGAACCCCAAGTGGTTCAATCGGGACCGCTTTGTGTTGTCCGCCGGCCATGGCTCCATGTTGCAGTATGCCCTGCTCTATCTGCTGGGTTATGACAGTGTGACCATCGAAGACATTAAACAGTTCCGTCAATGGGAATCTTCTACCCCCGGTCACCCGGAGAATTTTCTCACTGCTGGAGTAGAAGTCACCACCGGCCCCTTGGGTCAAGGCATTGCCAATGGTGTGGGTTTAGCCCTGGCGGAAGCCCATTTGGCTGCCACCTACAACAAGCCTGATGCCACCATTGTGGACCATTACACCTATGTGATTCTGGGGGATGGTTGCAATATGGAAGGTATTTCCGGGGAAGCCGCTTCCATTGCAGGGCATTGGGGTTTGGGTAAATTAATCGCCCTCTATGATGACAATCATATTTCCATTGATGGTTCCACCGATGTGGCCTTCACCGAAGATGTGAGCAAGCGTTTTGAAGCCTACGGTTGGCACGTGCTCCATGTCGAAGATGGCAATACCGATTTGGCGGCGATCGCCAAGGCTATTGAGGAAGCCAAGGCCGTAACCGATAAACCTTCTATGATCAAAGTCACCACCATCATTGGTTACGGTGCGCCCAATAAATCCGATACCGCGGGCATCCATGGGGCTGCTTTGGGCACTGATGAAGTGGCCGCCACCCGCAAAAACTTGGGTTGGGATTATGCTCCCTTTGAAGTGCCCCAGGAGGTGTTGGACTACACTCGCAAAGCCATTGAACGGGGAGCCAGCTACGAAGCGGAATGGAACCAAGCCTTTGCCCAATACAAAACCAAATATCCCACTGAAGCGGCCGCCTTTGAACGGCAACTGAGCGGTGCTTTACCGGAAGGTTGGGACAAAACCCTAGCTAGCTTTACCCCCGATCAAAAGGGTTTGGCCACCCGGAAATATTCCGAGGAATGTCTCAATGCGTTGGCCCCCGTATTACCAGAGTTAATTGGTGGTTCGGCGGATTTAACCCACTCCAACCTAACGGAACTTCACTGCTCTGGGGATTTCCAAAAAGGAGCTTATCAAAACCGTAACGTCCACTTTGGGGTACGGGAACATGCCATGGGGGCTATCTGTAACGGTATTGCTCTCCACGGTTCTGGGTTACTACCCTTCGGTGCTACCTTCCTAATTTTCACCGATTACATGCGGGCCGCCATTCGCCTTTCGGCCCTTTCCGAGGCAGGGGTAATTTGGGTCATGACCCACGACTCCATTGGTCAAGGGGAAGATGGTCCCACCCACCAACCCATTGAAGTGCTGGCTTCCCTCCGGGCTATTCCCAACTTGACTGTGATTCGTCCCGCCGATGGCAATGAAACCTCCGGTGCCTACAAAGTGGCGATCGCCAAAGCGAAGGAAAATGCCCCCACCCTGTTATCCTTGACCCGGCAGGCGGTACCCAATTTGCCTGGAACTTCCATTGATGCCGTGGCCAAAGGTGCCTATACCATTGTTGATTCTGAAGGTGTTCCTGAGTTAATCTTGATAGGTACGGGTTCCGAAGTACAACTTTGTGTGGCTGCTGCTGAAAAGTTAGCCGCTCAAGGCAAGAAAGTCCGGGTAGTTTCCATGCCTTCCTGGGAACTGTTTGAAACCCAGGATGCCGCCTACAAAGAGTCAGTGTTGCCAAAGGCTGTCACCAAACGCCTTTCCGTAGAAGCCGCCACCAACTTTGGTTGGCACAAATATGTGGGCACGGAAGGAGATACAGTTAGTATTGAAACATTTGGTGCCTCGGCGCCCGGCGGGGTTTGCCTCGAGAAATTTGGTTTCAGCGTTGATAATGTGCTGGCCAAAGCTAAAACTCTCCTGAGCTAGTCCCTCGCCCCCAAGCTTAAAACTCCTCACTGTCCCCTCTCCTGATTGTTAGGGGGCTTTTTTTTGTCCAGAAAAGATCAGCCGGTATGAAAATTTAACGGAGGCAATACCTTAAAATAAGGTAAACAACTGTGAAGAAACTTAAAGAAAAACTCTATGGCTGTCCATTTGCCGTCCTCTGCTACCCGTTTCAGCAAAAATTTTGTCTGGCTTTTGGCCGCTAGTTTATCTTTAATGCTGTGGTGGGGCCCGGCGAGCCCGGCCCAGGCGGTGAATAATCCTGAGTTGTTGCCGAAGGAAAAAACTCCCGTGGTGGATCTCGCCAACTTTTTACCGGAAATCCAAGAAGCTCAGTTAATCGACGATCTAAATAGTTTTGAAGTAGAAACGGGATGGAAATTGCGGGTGTTAACCCAGTACGACCGGAGTCCAGGGCGGGCGGTGATTCCTTTTTGGGGCCTAGACGACAAAAGTATTTTATTGGTGGCTGATGCAAGGGGGGGAAATTTATTAGCCTTTAGTATCGGGGATGAAGTGTATGAGTTGATGCCCCGCACCTTTTGGATTGAGATGCAGGCTCGTTTCGGCAATATGTACTACATTCGAGATAATGGCGAAAATCTAGCTATCACCGAAGCGCTGGAAACAGTTAAAGGTTGTTTGCTCAAAGGTGGTTGTAATGTGGTGCCTGGACTGCCCAGGGAACAGTGGATTTTAACCTTGGTAACTTCCATTGTGGGGGGATTGATTTTTGGCTTTGCGGCCATTCCCCGATCGCCGAATCAGACCTTTGCGTGGCAATGGGTGTTGATTATGTCGCCTCTGTGGGGAATTCTGGTCATTGCCTTTGGTATTGGCCCCGTTGTCACCCGCACCAGTGATTTTTTGCCTCTGTTCCGCAATTTAATGGGCTTTAGCCTGGGTGCCCTGGTAGCGTACCTTTCTCCCATGTTTAGCCAGATCAATAACAATCCCCAAACTTAAGCATTCAACCAGGGTGACTATGATGGAAAAAACGGAAATTATGGCGCATTCCCCCATGGTCACCACCAATTCTCCCACCCGAGTTGCCATTCTTGAAAATGGCGATCACCTCAATCGTCAAGAGTTTGAGCGAATTTATGCTGAATCTCGAATCAAAAAAGCTGAGCTAATTGAAGGAATCGTCCACGTGGCTTCTCCCCTCCGTCACACTTACCATGGTCAACCCCATAGTCAAATCATTGGTTGGCTAATAACTTACCAAGCCCAAAGAACTGGACTAGCGGTTAGTATTGAGGCCACTGTGCGGTTAGACGATGAAAACGAACTTCAACCTGATGCTATTCTTTTTCGCTTAGGGGGGAATGCCCAGATAGATGAAGATGACTACATCAGCGGTGCCCCGGAGTTAGTGGTGGAGATTGCCGCCAGCACTGCTTCCTACGACCTCCATAGCAAAAAACGAGTTTACGAAAACCATGGGGTGAAAGAGTACATTGTTTGGCGCACCATCGACCGGGAAATTGATTGGTTTGTGCTAGTGAATGGAAAATATGAACGCCTGAGTCCCGACGACAATGGATTGATGGCCAGTCAAGAATTTCCAGGCTTAGTGCTCAATACCCCTGCTATGTTGGCCAACAATATGGCCGATGTGATTACTACCCTTAACAGCTTCTCCCGTTAGTCCAAACAGCAAAATTTGGGCAACCAAAAGGAATTTCATAGTAATATTCAGCGGCACTTACCCTCTTTTAAGCAGAAAAAAGCTATGGACAGAGTTGCCCTGGTTCCGCCCAGAAACGCGCCCGACAATGGCTCCTTTCCCCGACCCAATTCACCTGCCATCGATCGCCAATGGGGATAAAATCTACCCTGGTTTGGTGCCCACTAACGGAATCATCACAACTACCCATTTGGGTGAGCAAAACAGCGACGGAATTATCGCCAACCACAGTGGCCGTCGCACTCTTGGAGCGGAAACAACCGAAATTCCCTTCCCCTAACTGCTGGGGCAACAAAGGTTGGCCGTAGAACTGTTGGATGAGTTGATTTGGACTAGTAAGTGTATTGAGATTAGACCATTGCCAAAATGTCCGTTGGGGAAGTTCTGTAAAAGGGACAACGGCAAACATTTGGCGATCGGGCAGATCAATTTGCCCGTCCCACTGATTGCCAGAATTTTGGTCGCCTTGGGCCGTAGCAGGCAGAGCCAGGGAAATCGTACTGACCAGGCCAAATGAAATTAATGGTCGGCAAAGGATGAAAAATTTCATATCCATGACAATGATTAGACAATTGCGCTGAATTTATCAGAAAATCTGTCAGCAAAGTTAGTGATGTACCAATGATGATACCAGGGAGATTCCCGGTAGGATAATTAGCCCCCCAGCATTTGTAACTGGTACAAACTAGCGTAAAGCCCCTTGAGGTCTAATAGTTGGTCATGGTTGCCAGTTTCCACAATTTCCCCGTGTTTGAGCACGAAAATGCGGTCTACATTGCGAATGGTCGATAAGCGATGGGCAATGATGATGGAAGTACGATCCTGGAGCAAATGTAACAAAGCCGCTTGAATATCCGCTTCAGTGCGGACATCTAGGCTAGCAGTGGCTTCATCCATCACCAATACATAGGGTTCCCGAATGGCCACCCGAGCAAAGGCTAGTAACTGTTTTTGTCCCCCTGACAAATTACTACCCCGTTCCCGTAATTGGGTGTGGTAACCCTGGGGTAATTCTTCAATCAGGCGATCGACGCTGGTTAATTGGGCTGCCCGTTGCACTTCTTCCAGGCTGTATTCTTCCCCTAGGGTAATGTTCCGTTTCACGTCCCCGGCAAAGAGGAAACTATCTTGGAGAATGACGCCAATAAAACGGCGCAGTTGCTGTTGGGACAGTTCTCGAATATCAATGCCATCGACTAAAATGCGACCCCGGGAGGGATCGTGCAGGCGACACAGTAGACGAATAATCGAACTTTTTCCTGCCCCCGTTGGCCCCACTAGGGCGACTTTTTCCCCGGGTTTGATGGTGAAGTTTAAATTTTTCAGCACGTACTCGTCTGGTTTATAGCCAAACCAAACATTTTCAAAGCAAATTTCCCCATGGCTACCCCGCAAAGCACCATTGATTTCAATGGGGGTAATCACCGCTTGATCTTTGATTTCTACCGGTTCTTCCATTAATTCCCCAATGCGCTCGATCGCCGTAAAGCCCGATTGAAACATGGTGAATTTATCCGCAAACTGTCGCAGGGGATTAAATAGCCGTTGTCCGTACAGAATAAACGCCGCCAACACCCCAAATTCCAGATTATCCCGCAAAATTAGCCAGCCCCCCAAACCCAGCACCCCGGCGATCGCCACTAAACTGATCCATTCCAAGGTGGCCGACACAGCAGAGTCATGGAAAATAGTTTTATCCACTGCCCGACGATATTTTTCATTCACGCGACGAAAGGAACGACTGTTTAACTCTTCCCGACGGAATAATTGCACCACATTGATACCGGCCACATTTTCCTGAAGCTGGGAATTAAGGCGGGATAACTCTTCCCGAGCTTGGTAGTTAGCTTTGCGATATTGTTGCTGGAAATAAATAATCAACACAGTCACCGGCACCAACATCCCCACCAGTAGCAGGGCCAACTGCCATTGCACCCAAAAAATAGTCACGATGATAGCCAGAATGGAGACAATGTCACTGACCACACCGATCGCCCCACTGGCAAATACTTCCCCTAATGCCTCCACGTCACTGGTGATACGGGTTACCAAACGGCCCACAGGGGTACGGTGAAAGAAGTTTACCGACAAAGAAGTGACATGTTCAAATAAATCCTGACGCACATCGGCGGTAATTTCCTGCCCCATTTTTTGCACAATAAAGCCCTGTAACCCCAAAAATAGCAACCGAATGACAATGGTGACTGCCAAGATAATCACTAGGGTATGTAAGGCCCTATCCAATGGCATGGCATCCAAAAAGCCCCAGGCTGGTTCCTCCCGCAACAGGGAAACTGCTTGCCCAATGATTAGGGGTTGCACTGCTCCAGAAAAAGCCACAGGAATCAGTAAAACTAACGCCGCCGCCAGTTCCTTGGGATAGCGCTTGACGTAAGGAAGCAGACGCAATAACAAGCGCCAATCATTATCAGACGGGGGAGCAGCAGGGGACGGGGTCATGGAGAAAGAAATGATTGACAGGGAAACTGACTAATATGTTCAAATGGAGAGATTTCGTAACGGGAAACCCGATTTACCTTTGGTCTAACAAGGTTACATAAGTCTTAAAAGCAAGCGACCATTTCCCAGCTCGCCAGGACTTAGGCAATGGTTGAGCAAGGCAAAAGGCCATTCTACTTTCACAAATCTAACCCATCTATCCCCCTAGGGTTTAAGGCGATCGCCCAACGGTGAAGTTGTGGAGGCGGCGAGAGACTTGCAAGTAGCAGTTAATGCCAACAATTCACGGTCGTCGGTTTGCTCGAGCCCAAGGATTGCCACGTAAGGCTCACCAGCCAATCCAAGAGCTTTGGCGAACGCAGGTTCGGTTTTCAAGCCAGAACGTTTCAATTCCGTCACGGTTGATTTTAGACTAGGAGACAAAGCCAGCAACCGCTGTTCAACCCGAAAATGCCGTACGCCCCACTGTTTGTTTGTCGGAATTGGCTGGCAGAAAATCTCAACGTCCCATTCAAACGCATTGAACTGAACAATGATGGATTCATGATTTTGAAAAGTTCCGTGTCGAATTTGAAAGCCATCTTGAGATTCAAACTGACGCGTTGCGAATCCTGCGAATCGGTCAAGATCGTCACAATAACAAGCAATGTCGATATCGCTGTTGGACACATCAATTCCAAGCGGCGGCGTTCCGATCACGATTGGATCGAATATACGCAGATTGGCCAGCAGGTCAAGATTCTCAATTGCTTTTTCGTAAGGGATTCGCATCGGGAATGAATAACCCCGCCGCAAGCATCGGGGTATCGAAAGAATTTAGAAGAGACTTAGTTGAAAGTTTTGATGTAGCCGCAAATAGTCCTTTCCTTGTTTTTGCACATATTTGGTGACCGTATTTTCATCCCCATGTTTGCCCACCGTACTTGTGAAATAACCATCACCGCCATATCGTTATCTATCTGAAACTCTCGGAAATCTTTGGGCCAATTTAACTGTTAATCCTGATTACACTTGTTCTCCAGAGCGTAACCAGAGGGTAAAAGTTGAGCCTGGTTGGTCTGGGTCGCGAGATAAACCGTTGGGGCTAGTGACGGTGATTTTGCCCCCCATCTGGGCTACCAAATCCGCCACGATCGCCAAACCCAAACCAGTGCCATTAATGGAGCCTCGGCCCTGAACACCACGATAATTACGCTCAAAAATTTTCTGTTGATCCTCCGGGGGAATGCCATAACCCGTGTCGGCGATCGCCAATGTGGCCCAATCCATTCCGGAAGATGACACTTTTTCTAAGGCAAGACTAACTTCTACGAGGCCACCATTGGGAGTGTATTTAATCCCATTGTCCAAAAGATTATTAACCACTTCCCGCAAAGCTAAACGGTTAGCCATCACCACGGTATCAATCAAAGCAATTTGGGCTGTTAAAGTGATATTTCTCTCGGCGGCGATCGCCTGATGGGCCAGCAAAATGGGAGGCAAAACCTCCCCTAGGGAAAAATTGGCCAGAGGCATAGTTTCCACCCGGTCCGCCGGGGGCAAAACCTGAATTGTGGTCACTGGGGAACTTGACAACAGGGGCACGGCTTCGGGGCCTTGGGATTGACTTGCTTCAAAGCTTTGTAACAATTCCTGGAGGTGTTCCCCTTGGCGGACAATGCCTTCCACCACCTGTTGACTTTTGTTGTCCCCGTGCCAACGTTTGAGCAGTAGCTTACTAAAAGTTTTTAGGGCAGTGAGGGGATTGCGGAGTTGGTGCAAGAGGTCAGCCCAATGTTGTCGCTCCCACTGGTATTGTTGATTTTGTTCCTCCCAAGCCTGGCGATACCAATCCTGTTGTTGGTCCAATAGGCAGGCCACCGCTAAGGATTTGGCGATCGCCTCCAACTGCATCATTTCCTCCCCATGCCACTGGCCCTGACTGCGGTGAATTACCAACAGCCCCACCATTTCCTCCCCATAAACCAAAGGTAAAACCAAGCGCTTATCTGCATCGAAGGGAGGAGGTTCCAAACGACTACGACGACTTAACTGGCCTACCCCCACGGGAACTGCCGGCAAAGAAAAATCGTCCATCGGGGGAGACACCTCTCCTTGTGGTAGACTTATTAACCCATAACTTTCTGACTCAACCAGCGTTGAACCATGGGAAACCACCAGCGGCACCAATCCCTGTTCCGTTTCTTCTTGATTTAGATAAACGCCGCACCAGTCCACCCGCAATCCCTGTTGCAAAAGCCGAACCTGTGACTGACAAAGGGAAATTAACCCAGCACTGGGGGAATACATTGATGAGATGGAACCGGCCATGGGGCTTGTGGTGGGGCTAGACCCCAGAAATGTTAAGAAATATTAAGATTTGAATTGGTCTACTTATGGCCCTAGGGGGCAGTTTTAGGGGGTGAAACCCTACCTAAATGGTGTTTAGAATCAGCGATCCCCTTAGCGCCGCAAGGGCTTGAGGGGCTTGATATTTAGAATTAGACCGGATATAATCGGCACGGCTTTTGTAACTATCATTACAGCATATAGCTGAAATAGGAGGTAACTGGGTTGGCACGTAAACGCAAACGGAAGAGTCGTCGTCGTCAAGAAGGTCGTAAGATTTTGGAGCTTGTTCCTCAGTTTAATATTGAAAGCGGCGAGGATAAGCCTGTCACGGCCGCTCGTCGCTACATCCAAGCTAACGAAATTCAGCCCCCGGCCTTGCTCATTGTAAAACGAAATGAGCACACTACTGATCGATATTTTTGGGCCGAGAAGGGACTGTTTGGGGCCCAGTATGTGGAAGAGAATCATTTTCTATTCCCCAGTCTGCGGGAGTATCAACTACCCACCCCTAGCACCAAAACTCCTGTAGGCGCTGGAACTCGTTAACTGAGCGGTTTCTAGGCAATAGTATTGGTTTTGTCCGGGCTGGTCTCTCTTAGCAAGTTGACTCCAGATTAGGTTCTGGGGAAAAACTCTACCTGAACTGGGGGAAGAAGTGGTCTGTTTTCGCTTCCATTCCTGTCCAAGGAGCTCAGCTCCAACGGAATCATGTCATGTTTTGGCAACTGAGTCCACTCTAGCCTGCGGGTTGGGGTGGCTGTTGCTGTCCGTTAATAATGCGCCTCATCCCTCTTTTTTTCACAATAGATCTAGCCAAGAAAATTGAGAAATTGCTGGATCACAAAGGCATTGGCAATGTCGATGAAGAAGGCCCCCACCAAGGGTACAACGATGAAAGCCTGGGGAGCGGCGCCGAATTTTTCCGTCACTGCGGTCATATTGGCGATCGCCGTGGGGGTGGCCCCCAGGGTTAAACCGGAATAACCGGAGCAAACTACCGCTGCGTTGTAGTCACGCCCCATGAGGGGAAAAACAACAGCAATGCTGTAGAGCACTGTGGCCATGAATTGGACCAGGAGGATCAGGGCGATCACTCCGCCAATGTCGGCTAAGGTCCAGAGTTGCAGGCTCATCAGGGAAATGGCCAGGAATAGTCCCAAACTAACGTCGGAAATCAGGGCGAGGGAAGGGGTTTCCGCCGGCCAAGGGAATTTTTTAAAAGCGAGGGGAATGGTGTTGGTGAGCACGATCCCCGCCAGTAAACAGGAAACAAAGGCCGGCAACATTAACCCCAACTTAGCAACCAGATCGTTAATTTCATAGCCAAGACCGATGGTAACGCCAATGACTAAAATGGTGTGGAGCATGGTGTTGTAATCAATTTGCACATTGTCCTGATCTCGCCGGATGCCAATGGTCAAATCTTTAGTGTCACAATCCGGTTCTAACTTATTGCGGATAATTAAAAATTTGGCGATGGGGCCTCCCACAATGCCCCCGAACACCAGCCCAAAAGTGGCACAGGCTATGGCAATTTCCGAAGCATTACGGATGCCGTGGTTATCATAAAAAACCGGAGACCAGGCGATCGCCGTGCCATGGCCACCACTCAGGGAAATGGACCCGGAGAGTAAACCCACTGGTAACGCCTGCCCCAATAGGGAAGCCATACCCACCCCGACAAAATTTTGAATTACTAAAAAACTCACCGCTGTTGCTAAAAGAATCAATAGGGGTTTGCCGCCCTGGAGTAGGACTTTTAACTTGGAAGATAGACCAATGCAGGTAAAGAAAATAATTAAAAAAGCATCCCTAATCGGAAAATTGAAAGCTACTTCTGTGCGAAAAATACCGTAGATGAGACCAAAAAACAGGGAAGCTAGCACTCCACCGGAAACGGCATCGGGAATATTAAAACTCTGCAAAAACTTAATTTTTTTAGTGAGATATTTACCAATGTAAAGCACTAAAATTGCGACAATAATTGTCTGGCGTATGTTGAATTGAATAGTTTCCATAATCGCAAATTTCAATCTCTACGTGGTCACTGGTCTAGGATGGTTAACAGACAACCTTGGGCCCAAGTCAGAATGGTATACTAACAAGCCTGTAATCAACTGGGCTTAGGAGATCTTGGTCGTCGTGGCATCCCCATACAACGCTGGTGAAATCGAGCAAAAATGGCAACAACGCTGGGCTGAATGGGGGTTGGACAAAACACCGATCGCCTCTGATCTGCCTAAATTTTATGCCCTGTCCATGTTTCCCTATCCTTCCGGGAACCTCCACATGGGCCATGTGCGCAACTACACCATCACCGATGTCATTGCTCGGTTAAAACGGATGCAGGGTTACCAGGTGTTGCATCCTATGGGTTGGGATGCCTTTGGTTTACCGGCGGAAAATGCAGCCATTGAGCGGGGTATTCCCCCCAAGCAGTGGACAGAAAAAAATATTGCCCAGATGCGAGCCCAGTTGCAACAGTTGGGGCTTTCCATCGATTGGGAACGGGAAGTGGCCACCTGTGCCCCCGATTATTACCGTTGGACCCAATGGTTGTTTTTGGAATTTTTCCAAGCTGGTTTGGCCTACCAAAAAGAAGCCACCGTTAATTGGGACCCCATTGATCAAACAGTTCTGGCCAATGAGCAGGTCGATAGTGAAGGCCGCTCCTGGCGATCGGGGGCCATGGTGGAGCGTAAATTATTGCGGCAATGGTTCTTAAAAATCACCGACTACGCCGAAGCTTTACTGAATGATTTAGAGCAATTAACGGGCTGGCCAGAACGGGTCAAACTGATGCAGTCCCATTGGATTGGCAAATCCGTGGGGGCTTATTTGGAATTTCCCATCAAGGATAGTCAGGAAAAAATTGCTGTTTTCACCACCCGCCCGGACACGGTTTACGGCGTTACCTACGTGGTTTTAGCCCCAGAACATCCTTTAACCAAGGTGGTTACCACAGCAGAACAACAGGGCACAGTGGATGAGTTTGTCGCCATGGTGGCCAAAGAGAGTGAAATTGAACGGACAGCGGAGGATAAACCCAAGCGTGGTGTTAAAACCGGTGGCATTGCTATCAATCCCTTCAACGGAGAAGAAATTCCCATTTTGATTGCCGATTATGTTCTATACGAATACGGCACCGGCGCAGTGATGGGGGTTCCCGCCCACGATCAACGGGATTTCAAATTTGCCCAGGATAATAATTTGCCCATGCAAGTGGTGATTATTCCCGACGATGCCGATAACAGTGATGTGAATTTGACGGTGGCCTATACCGAAGCGGGGGTGATGGTTAATTCAGCTCAATTCACCGGTATGGCTTCCCCCAAAGCAAAACAGGCCATTATTAAATTCGCTGAAGATAATGATTATGGTCGGGCCAAAGTGCAATATCGTCTGCGGGATTGGTTGATTTCTCGACAACGATATTGGGGCTGTCCCATTCCCATCATTCATTGCGATGACTGTGGAGCAGTGCCCGTACCGACCAAGGATTTGCCGGTGGAGTTGCCAGATAATGTGGAATTTTCCGGTCGTGGCCCTTCTCCCCTAGCGAAATTAGAGGATTGGATTAACGTGCCCTGTCCCAGTTGTGGAAAACCAGCCCGGCGGGAAACGGACACCATGGATACGTTCATTGATTCTTCCTGGTATTTTCTGCGTTATGCCGATGCCCAAAACACTGAGTTGCCCTTTGATGGGGAAAAAGTTGCCCACTGGTTGCCGGTAGACCAGTATGTGGGGGGCATTGAACACGCCATTTTACATTTGCTTTATTCCCGCTTTTTCACCAAAGTTTTGGCCGATCGCCAGTTAATTCCCGTCAAAGAACCGTTCCAAAAATTGTTAACCCAGGGCATGGTGCAGGGTATTACCTACAAAAATCCCACCACGGGCAAATATGTGCCGGCCAAGGATTTGCAAACGGGACAACAGGTAATTGATCCCAAGGATCCAAAGGACCCCGACAGTGGGGAACCGCTACAGGTTTTCTACGAAAAAATGTCTAAATCCAAATTTAACGGTGTGGATCCCCAAGAAGTGTTGGCTAAATATGGTGCCGACACCGCCCGGATGTTTATCCTTTTCAAAGCCCCTCCAGAGAAGGATTTAGAATGGGACGATGCGGACGTGGAAGGTCAATTCCGCTTTCTCAATCGGGTTTGGCGCTTAGTAACCGATTACATTGGCGATCCCGCAGGGATCCGCTTCGCGGTGCGCCCCGAAACCTTAGTGACCAACGAGCCTTTAACTAAAGCGGAGAAAGATTTACGGCGGGCTATCCATGGGGCAATCAAAGAAGTGGCGGAGGATTTGAACGACGATTACCAGTTCAACACCGCTATTTCCGAAATGATGAAACTCAGTAATGCCCTAATTGCGGCGACGGATTTGATTTCTTTTCCCGTTTACCAAGAAGGCATTGAAACCCTGCTGTTACTCCTTGCTCCCTTTGCGCCCCACTTGACGGAGGAATTGTGGCATCGTTTGGGTCGTACTGACTCCATTCACCAACAGGCTTGGTTGCAGGTGGATCCCACTGCCCTAGTATTAGATGAAATTACGTTGGTCATTCAAGTGCTAGGCAAAACTCGGGGAACTATCACTGTTCCCGCCAGTGCGGATAAAACCCAGTTGGAAGAATTGGCCCGTAATTCTGATTTAGCCCAACGTTATTTGGAAGGGAAAACGATTAAAAAGGTAATTGTCGTACCGGGTAAATTAGTCAATTTTGTTATCACCTAGGGCTGATTTTACGGGGGAATTGCGCCAATGAAAAAAAACGCCGGCCAACAAGTTACCAGATCAAAACAGGAGTTGGTAATCAGATCTTTTTTTGGTCTATTTTTCCTCGCCCTGGCGATCGCCATTCTGGTGTTATCCACCCCGGCCAATAGAATGGGATCATTGTTTGCCGCCCTGATTATCGGTAGCTTGGGCGCAGACGAATTGATCAGTCTTCATTTACAAAGGCGATCGCTCCTATCCCGCATTGGGCCATTGCCATAAATTAGAGACAACTTTTTAGGCGACAACAGTTAAGTTTGAATCTTTGTAAGATTGGGAATCATACCTAATGGGATGGAAAACCATCTTTGTTGCACCGATGAATTCCTCCACCACGGTTTGGTCTATTGCCCCAGAAGCGGTTTACGAAAGGTTGGAGACGAGTCCCCAAGGTTTATCCGGCGAGGAAGCGGCCCGAAGATTGCAACGCTATGGACTGAACGAGCTGGCGGAACCGGTACAACGACCTTTATGGTTGCGTTTTGTTGATCAGATGACCCATTTCATGGCGTTATTGCTCTGGGTGGCGGGCATTCTGGCTTTTGTTTCCGGTACGCCGCAGTTGGGCTGGGCCATTTGGGCGGTGATTTGGATTAATGGTTTATTTAGTTTTAGTCAGGAATTTCGGGCCGAAAAAGCCCTGGCGACCCTCAAGAAAGTTCTCCCAGCCCAGGTAAAAGTTTATCGGGACGGCACTTTACAGTCTGTTCTGGCTAGGGAATTAGTGCGGGGGGATGTGGTGCAATTGGAAGAAGGCGATCGGGTATCGGCGGATTTGCGCTTAGTTTCAGCGGATAGTTTATACGTTGATGTGTCGGTGATGACGGGGGAATCCTTACCCGTAGCTCGTTTTGCCGAATCGGCCCAAATTCGAGAAGTTGTGCCTAAACGGGGCGGTCAAGTTTTAGTCCATGGGGGGGAAAGGGCACTGCAAGACCCGGTTAAAGCCCAGGAAATTCGCAATTTAGTCCTAGCCGGTTCCACCATTGCCACGGGGCGGGGAGTAGGGGTTGTCTATGCCACCGGAGCGGAAACGGAATTTGGCCATATGGCCCATCTCACCACCAATGTTAAGCGGGAACCCAGCACCCTGGAAGTCCAAATTAGCCAGATTGTGCGGGTAATTACCCTGATTGCCGTTGGCATGGGAGTTTTGGTGTTTGTGTTGGCGTCCCTGGTGACCCATCTGGAATTAAAGGAAAGTTTCATTTTTGCCATTGGCATTATTGTTGCCCTAGTGCCAGAAGGTTTGTTGCCCACGGTGACTTTATCCCTGGCCATGGGGGTACAACGGATGGCCAAACGTAATGCTTTGGTGCGGCGATTATCGGCGGTGGAAACCCTCAGTGCCACTACAGTTATTTGTACAGATAAAACGGGAACTTTAACTAAAAATGAAATGACCGTTCGTTCTCTTTGGATTCCGGCAACGAACCATGGCCAAACCTTAACGGTGCCAGGGGAAGGCTATGATCCCAGCACGGGCAAAATTACCTTTCCCCCAGGTAAAGATGAAAAGCAACAGGTTAAATTACTGCTCATTGGTTCCGCTCTTTGTTCCAATGCCCATTTGATTCATCCTTCCGGTTCCAGCCGTTGGCAAGAAATGGGAGACCCCACGGAAGCGGCATTATTGGTGGCCGCTCTGAAGGCAGATTTTGATTTAGAACAACTCCAGCAAGATTATCCCCGGCGCAGGGAAGTGCCCTTTGATTCCCGACGACGGATGATGACGGTGGTTTTGGATTGGCAAAAGGCTGGGGAAAATTTGCCTTTCCTTACTTCCGGCAGAAATGATTTGCCATGGGAAAATTTGGCTTTTACCAAAGGTGCTCCCCTGGAGGTGTTGCGCTGTTGTCAATCCATTTTAAAAGCCGGACAGGTGACCGAACTAACCTCCGGCGATCGCCAAATAATTA
Organism: Synechocystis sp. PCC 6803 substr. PCC-P; assembly: GCF_000284455.1. Lineage (GTDB taxonomy): Bacteria > Cyanobacteriota > Cyanobacteriia > Cyanobacteriales > Microcystaceae > Synechocystis. The sequence goes on along the minus strand of NC_017039.1, from coordinate 805,009 downwards.
CGGAGGCCAATGATCACTACGCCAAGGAAGGTTTTCGAGTATTGGGCTTGGCGGTTCGGGCCGACCATGAAAATTTACTAGAAGCATCACCCCAAACCCTAGAGCAACAATTAATTTTCGTGGGTTTAGTGGCCATGTTTGATCCTCCTCGGCCAGAAGTGCCTGAGGCGATCGCCCGTTGTCATGGGGCCGGTATTGCTATCACCATGGTCACTGGGGACTATGGCCTCACCGCAGAGGCGATCGCCAGAAGTATTGGTCTAGTCAAGGAAAAAGTACGGGTAGTGACTGGGGATGGGCTAACCCATTTGTCCGATGCCCAACTGCGACAGATTTTAAAATATCGTTCTGGTCTTATCTTTGCCCGCATGGCCCCGGAACAAAAACTACGCTTAGTGCAAGCTTATCAGGGCTTGGGGCAGATTGTGGCGGTAACGGGGGATGGGGTCAATGATGCTCCGGCATTGCGGGCGGCCAACATTGGCATTGCCATGGGCTTAAACGGGACCGATGTGGCCAGGGAAGCGGCGGATATTGTGCTTACCGACGATAATTTTGCCACCATTGTCAGCGCAGTGGAAGAAGGCCGCACAGTTTATCAAAACATCCGCAAGTTTATAACTTACATTTTGGCTTCCAATGTAGCGGAGTTAGTACCATTTTTAGCAATGATTTTCCTCAACATTCCCCCCGCATTACTAATTATGCAAATTCTAGCCATTGACTTAGGAACGGACATGGTTCCGGCCTTAGCCTTGGGTATAGAAAAAGCTGAAGTCGGAACGATGAAATTGCCTCCCCGCCAAAAAAATCAAGCCCTATTAGATCGTGCTTTATTGTTAAGAGCTTACTGCTTTCTAGGCATAATTGAAGCGGGTTTGGGCATGGCCGGATTTTTCTTAGTTTGGGGAAGTTACGGTTACGGATTAGCTGAGTTACAAGCCGTTACGACAAGTATTCTCCATCACACAGCAGATCCAATTTTAATGGCTATCTATGCCCAGGCCACCACCATGACCCTAGCAGTGATTGTGGCCTGTCAAGATGGAAATGTTTTTGCTTGCCGCTCAGAACGCACTTCTGCCTTCAAGTTAGGCTGGTTTAGTAATCCCTTAATTTGGATTGGCATTGCCACGGAATGGATGTTAATTTTGTCTTTAATGTATTTTCCTTCTCTCCAAGCTATTTTCACTACCACTCCACTGACAAATTGGCAGTTTGCTCTGCTTCTTTCCTGTCCTCCTTTATTGTTAGGAGCGGAGGAGTTACGGAAATTTAAATTCCTATGATCATAATGACTTGAATGACTACCATTGTCTTTACTTCACATCTTCTAGCTCATCCTGGTGAAAAAATTCTAATACATCAAGCTTAAGTAAATCCAATTGATTTGATGGTAGAGATTGTTCATCTTTTCGGTAATCTATGACCCACCATGTTTGCTTGAAGAAGTGGAGTGGAGCCAATCACCAAAAGGGTAAGTCTACCTCACCTTAAAAAGTTTTTACGATCGCCATTATTCTGCCAGTTGAAAATTGCCCTTACCAAGACGTTTGACTTTCATCAACTGATTATCTGCCTGTTCTACCCAATACTGGAGTGCTTCACCCTGGTTGGTAAATACACTGACTCCCCCCATACTCAAGCTGATTGCCATGGGTCCCGCAGATGTGGGTACTGGGTTTTGGGCAATGGTGGCTTGAATTCTTTCTAGGAGCACAGCGGTCTGCTCCCGACCAGAACCAGGCAGAATAAGCATGAACTCATCTCCTCCCCATCTGCCCAAAATATCGTAGGAACGAAGAACTGAAATGATTAAACGGGCACTACCCTGCAGAACCTCGTCTCCGACTAAATGACCGTGTTGATCGTTGATTTGTTTAAAGTTGTCAAAATCAATCATGACAATGGAAATAGGAGAATTTTTGCGGGTAGCGTACTCCCATTCCCGTTTTAGAAGAGTTTCAATGCCCAAACGGTTCCAGAGTCTTGTTAAGCTATCGACCATGGCCACCCTTTCAAGTTCATCCAGTTCTTGAATTAGCTGTATTTGAGCCTCCGATAGGGCGATCGCCGCCAGTTCAGACTCCACCATTTTGGAGAGGTCGTAGAGAATTTCCTGTTCTTCCGCCGACAATTCCCGGGGCACCCGATCAATGGCGCAGAGGGTTCCCACATGGATATCTTGACCCAAATTAAGGGGATAACCGGCATAAAATCGGATGAAAGGCTCGTCGGTTACCAAGGGATTGTCAGCAAAGCGTTCATCCTGGGTAGCATCCTCGACCAACAGTAATTCATCCCTGAGGATGGCGTGGGCGCAAAAGGCAATTTCACGGGGGGTTTCGGAAGCATTTAACCCTTGAATAGATTTAAACCACTGGCGTGATTCATCAACTATTGATATGGCGGCAATGGGCACTTTGAGGGACCGGCAGACCATACGGGTAATACGCTCAAATCTTTCTTCAATGGGAGTATCCAAAATATTGAGTTGCCTCAAAACTGCCAGGCGTTGCTCCTCATTTTGCGGTAATTTAGCTTCCATCCCTACATTTCCTGACTTTGCTGTGGCTGAATTTTTACTTTACTGAAACTTTACCTAAACCGTAAAAAATCTCTTGAACATGTGAGCCTTTAGCTCATTAGCCACGGTGATTGCAAGGTCTTCTAAAAACTGAACATCGTCGTCGGATATTTCCCTGGGCTTAGTGTCATAAACACAGAGAGTGCCCACATGGATATTATCGAGTATTTTCAGGGGGTGACCAGCATAAAATCGGACGTGGGGGGCCTCGAGGACAAGGGGATTGTCGGCAAAACGGAGGTCAGATAGGGTATCGGAAATAACTAGGGTGCGGTCCTCCAGAATTGTATGGGCGCAGAAGGAGACACAGCGGGGAGTTTCGGTTAAGTCTAAGCCCCGAATGGATTTAAACCATTGACGATTTTCATCAACCAAAGAAATGGCAGCTACGGGCATATCCAGCACCCGACATAATAGCCTAGTAATGCGGTTGAACTTTTCATCGCTTGGCGTATCAAGAATTTTAAGATTCTGTAGATGGGCTAAGCGCTGCTGTTCATTGGCTGGGATGGCCGCTTGTTGCATTGGCTGGGCAATTGTTGATTGAGTTGCGTTCCTGAATAGTTAGATCAATTAGTAATCACACCAATGGTGCGAGACCTGTGACCTTTTCCCATGTGCATACTCAGGATATCGCAAAGCTATGCTCAATCCCTGGATAGGGAAAAAAAGCTAATTGATGTCAGGTTTTAAACTTTAGTTTGGCGATCGCCGATAAAAAGTAGCACAGAACACAGTTAACTTAATCATCCCTAGCTAGGGTAGGGGATATTGTTTCTAGGGTTCCGATTCCTGGTGATGTGGGGAATGGCTGGTCCGAGAGAAACAGGCTAGGCTTTGTAAAGATTTTTGCCACTAGCTACACGGCGGGACAAAAGCCCGGGAGACTTTAATGACCAGTGCTTAGGTGTTGTCATTAATAACTCCTGGGCAGATTTTGTTGTTTAGCTAGTAACTACCTATGAGCGATGCCACCCCGTTTCGTCCCCCTTCTGAAGCTGAAGAAGCCTTAATCAAAGAAACTCGGCTACCCCTGACCGGTTGGCAGCAGGAGGTTGACCAAGGGCTAACCTATGGTTTAGAAGCCGCCGCCAGCATTAAAGACCGCTCCATCCCCACCTTTTCCCGGGGAGAATTGCCCCACTATGCGGGCATTAACACCTTCATGAAGGCTCCATATCTGGAAGATGTGCGGGAAGTCGGGAAATATGATGTGGCGATCGTCGGAGTGCCCCATGATTCTGGCACCACCTATCGACCAGGTACCCGTTTTGGCCCCCAGGGGATTCGTCGTATTTCTGCTTTGTACACTCCCTACAACTTTGAAATGGGGGTGGATTTACGGGAGCAAATTAGTCTCTGTGACGTGGGGGATATTTTCACCATTCCCGCCAACAATGAGAAATCCTTTGACCAAATTTCCAAAGGTATTGCCCACATTTTCAGTTCCGGAGCGTTTCCGATAATTCTGGGGGGTGATCATTCCATTGGTTTTCCTACGGTGCGGGGCATCTGTCGTCATTTGGGGGATAAAAAAGTCGGCATTATCCATTTCGATCGCCATGTGGACACCCAGGAAACGGACTTAGACGAACGGATGCACACTTGTCCCTGGTTCCACGCCACCAACATGGCCAACGCTCCAGCTAAAAACCTAGTGCAATTAGGCATTGGTGGTTGGCAAGTACCCCGCCAGGGGGTCAAAGTTTGTCGGGAACGGGCCACCAACATTTTGACCGTCACTGATATTACCGAAATGAGTTTGGATGCGGCGGCGGACTTTGCCATTGCCCGGGCCACCGATGGCACCGATTGCGTTTGGATTAGTTTTGACATTGACTGCATTGATGCAGGTTTTGTCCCCGGCACCGGTTGGCCAGAACCCGGTGGTTTACTACCCCGAGAAGCTCTGTATTTACTTAAACGCATTATTCGGGAAACTAACGTTTGCGGCATGGAAGTGGTGGAAGTTTCCCCTCCCTACGACATCAGCGACATGACTTCGTTGATGGCCACCAGGGTAATTTGCGACACCATGGCCCATTTAGTGGTTTCTGGCCAATTACCCCGCACGGAAAAACCGGCCTATATCCATGCTGAAGCGAACATGGCAGTGGATGAGCCCTGGCAATAGTAACTTTAACTTGACTAATTATTGCCAAATTGATGGCTCTGAAATAATCGGCGATCGCCTTTGGGAGAGGTAAAAATGCATGAAACAGACATGACCAAAGCCCTGATTATGACTATTCAGGATTGGTTTGATCAACAAGTTGAAAAACCCCAAATCACCAAGATTCACCTCCTAGTGGGTCAGTTTACCTGTGTGGAACCAGTGAGTTTGCAATTTGCTTTTGAAGTGCAAACCAAGCAAACCTTTTTAAATGGGGCGGAATTGGTAATCAAAGATGTGCCTTTGGTTGCCTACTGCCATACTTGCCAAACGGAATATAGTCCCGAAATTGGTTTGCAATATTCCTGTCCCACCTGCCGATCTCCGATGGATGACATCCGTTCCGGGCGGGAGCTAAAAATTGACCGCATTGAACATCATCAGTGCACTCCGGCTTAAGCCCTAACCCACCGAGACTAAATTTTTTATTAACTTGTCCACTGTTACTGCCAAGAAACTATGCACCAATCCATTGACACGGCGATCGGTCTAAATTTGCTCCACGCAAACCAGGCAGGTGCCGACCATAATCGAGCACATTTTGATGAATGGGGTATTACCTGTTTAAACCTAATGAGTAGCCCCGGAGCCGGTAAAACTGTTCTGCTCGAAAAAACCTTGGCCGCCCTCCAAAGTGAGTTAAAAATGGCGGTTATCGAAGGGGATATGACCACGGAATTAGACGCCGATCGCCTGCGGCAATATGGTAGCCCTGTAATCGCCATTAACACCGGTCGTTCCTGTCATTTAGATGCCAAAATGGTGGCAGGGGGAATTCATCGTTTACAGGAAGATTACAATCCTAAAGAATTTGATTTGGTGCTGGTGGAAAATGTGGGCAATCTAGTTTGCCCAGCGGAATTTGAAGTGGGGGAACATAGTAAAGTCGCACTACTCAGTGTCACCGAAGGGGAAGACAAACCCCTAAAATATCCAGTTATGTTCCAGGAAGCAGATTGTTTACTAATTACTAAAACTGATCTCATTCCCCATTTAGATATTGATCTAGAAAAATTAGCCGCTAACGTCCGTTCCATGAACCCCCATGTGACCATTATTCCAGTATCGGCTAAAACCGGAGAGGGTTTGGATACTTGGTTTAGTTGGGTTAAGAGTCAAGTTAAAGTACCGATGATAGTTTCTATCTAGAAATTTTTAAAAAGTCAAAATCAACACAGTAAAACTTTTCAATTTAGTTTTATATGTTATTAACAACTAGCGGAGAAAAATCGATGCCCAGACGTAGTTTAATTTCCTTAATTCTGATTTTTTGTAGCACCTTACTGTTAACAGTTAGTTGTGCCCAAACCCCAGAGCAATCCCAAACCTCTGCTCCGGTTCCCGAAGGACCTCCCATTGTCATTGGTTATAGCAACTGGGCGGGTTGGTGGCCCTGGGCGATCGCCGAGGAAGAAGGCCTATTTGCCAAAAACGGTGTCAATGTGGAAATGAAGTGGTTTGACGGTTATCTGGAATCCATGCAAGCCTTAGCCGCCGGGCAGTTGGATGGCAATAGTCAAACTTTAAACGACACCATTTCCTTTGCTGGGGAGGCAGTTAACGGAGAAGTGGCAGTACTAGTGAATGATAACTCCGCTGGCAATGACAAAATTATTGTTACCGCCGACATCAATACTGTTCAGGATCTCAAGGGTAAAACCGTGGCGATCGAAGAAGGGGTAGTGGATGATTTTCTGCTCAGTTTAGCTCTGGAAAGGGAAGGCATGAGCCGGGATGATGTGGTAATCAAGCCTTTGGAAACAGGGGCGGCGGCGGCGGCCTTTGCAGCGGGACAAGTGGACGCAGTAGGGGCGTTTCCTCCATTTTGGTTAACAGCTCTGAAACGGGAAGGCTCTAAAGAGTTAGTTACTTCCGCCGAATTTCCCGGAGCTATTCCTGACCTTTTAGTCGTGACAGAAAAATTAATTCAGGAAAAACCAGAGCAAGTACAAGCATTAGTTAACACCTGGTTTGATATTCGTAAATTCATGGAGGAAAATCCCGAAAAATCCGATGAAATTATGGCTAAACGGGCGGGGGTGAGCCAAGAAGAACTACAACTATTTAAGGATGGCACTCGCTTTTTAACTCTAGAGGAAAATTTAGAAGCTTTTAGCCCTGGAGATAGTATGGTGCACATGCCCTTTGCTGCCCAAAAAATGGCAGATTTTATGACTAAAGTCGGCTTTATTGAAAAAGCCCCTGACCTGACCAAGATTCTCGATGCTCAGTTTGTGAAAACCTTAGCTGGTAAGGCTTAGTTTTTACTTCGAGTTCTCATCTCCAACCAGTAATCGGAGGGATTTTGATTTTTCTTTGTGACAATTTGCTCACTCTGTTAGCCAATCAATTTCCCTAATACTATGACTATTGCCCAGGATAAATTATCAGATTATCCCTCTAAAGAATCCCTCAAGCCCACAGTTTTTTGGCGCATTGGTGGGGAAATACCCGAATCTCTCAAATGGTCGTTAATGTCCTTATCGATCATTATTCCTTTGGTATTGTGGGCACTGCTTTCATCTTTACCCACTGTGAGTGATGTTTTTCTGCCTTCGCCCCAGTCGGTAATTCAAGCCTTGATAAAGCTATTTAAGGATGGATTTCTAATCCAGGATTCCCTGACTAGTTTTGGGCGAGTAGTGGGGGGATTTTTTTTAGGGGGATTGGTGGCTATTCCCTTGGGGATTTTAATGGGGACATTTCCCAGCATACGTAGCCTAACAGAGCCAATTATTGGTGTGGTGCGTTACATGCCAGCCCCAGCCTTTATTCCATTATTAATTATTTACCTCGGCATTGATGAGGCTTCAAAAATTGCCTTAATTTTCATTGGGACAATATTTTTTAATACCCTGATGATTATGGATGCGGTCAAATTTATTCCCAAGGAATTAATTGAAGTTACCTATACCCTAGGGGGATTAAGGAAACAGATTTTGTTTAAGGTCATCACCCCCTACATTATTCCCAATATTCTTGACGCCTTTCGGATCAACATGGCGGCGGCTTGGAACTTGGTAGTGGTGGCGGAATTGGTGGCGGCAGACAATGGCTTAGGGAAGCGTATTTTGCTAGCTCAGAAATTTTTGAAAACCGATGAGATTTTTGCTTGCTTAATTGTTTTGGGATTAATTGGCTTTGCGTTGGATTTATCATTTCGCCTCATCCTCAGATTCACTTGTAAATGGTCTTTGGAACAATAAGTCAGATTTTTTCCATCATTACAAAACTATTAAATTAATTGTAAATAATAAAAACCATGCATCTAGAAATAACTGATTTAAATCGGGTGTTTGTCGGCAAACGGGGGTCAGTGGTAGCTCTAAAAAACATCAATATGCACATTGAAACCGGGGAATTTGTGTGTGCAGTGGGGGCTTCTGGTTCCGGAAAATCGACCCTTTTGAGGTTAATTGCTGGTTTGGATACTCCGACTTCCGGCACCATTAATGTGGATGGACAAAGGGTGACGGGACCAGGGGCTGACCGGGGTATGGTTTTCCAACATTACAGTCTTTTTCCCTGGATGACTGTGCGGCAAAATGTAGAATTTGGTCTCAAACTCCAAGGTTGCTCCCAAAAGGAACGCTTTGACACCGCTAGTTATTATCTGGACGTGGTGGGGCTAATTAATTTTTCTGAAGCTTATCCCAGGGAATTGTCCGGTGGCATGAAACAACGGGTGGCGATCGCCAGGTCTTTGGCTTGCCATCCAAAAGTCTTATTAATGGATGAACCCTTTGGCGCTTTAGATATTCAAACCAAGGAAAGGATGCATGAATATCTGATTGATATTTGGCAAAGACTGCAATGTAGCATTTTGATGATTACCCATGACGTGGAGGAAGCCGTATTTCTGGCCCAACGGGTTTATGTGTTGAGTTCCCGTCCCGGCACTATTCAGCGGGAATTAACCATTAATCTGCCGGGGGATGAAGAAACTCCGAAAAATCGGACCTATAAAATTAAGCGGGAACCAGAGTTTTTTAAATATAGCGATGAAATTTCTAGCCTATTGAGGGGTAGGGAAACGGAAGAAACGGAGGCGATCGCTAGCTAAAATTGGGGCAGAATATTCCTGAATAAGAAATCTAGGACTGCAAATGGCGAACTAACGCTTCCCCGACCCGGGTCGCTTCCTCTGGAGTAGTACCGGAGGTTAAAGGGGGACAAATGTGACGGGGACACCAGGTTTCTGCATTGGGAAAAGATTGCCCAGGACAAACATCTTTAAACACCGGTTGTAAATGGCAGGGAATTTCGTACACTGTCCCTCCCAAATAAATTTCCTCTGCCGCCAGAGCTTCTTTCATTTGGGCCGGGGTTTTGCCTTCCGGTAACAACACCATCAGTTTGTATTGACTGGCCCTGTCCATGTGGTCAGTGGAAACAAACTCAATGCCCGCTTCCCTGAGGGGGGTTGTGATTAGTTCGTAGGCCTTTTGTCTGGTGGCCAACATTCTCTCTAACTTGGCCAGGTGAATTTGTCCCAACAAAGCGTGGATTTCCGTCATGCGGGTGCTGTTGCCAAAGTCCGTATGCAGACCACCAAAATTCATGCCCCGTTTTCCCTGGTTTCGCAATGAACGGGCAATGGTATCTTCTTCGTCATCATTGAGGGTGACCATGCCGCCTTCAAAGGTGGTCATTACTTTGGTGGGGAAAAAGGAAAAGGAAGCGCCATCAGCTAAGTTGCCCGCCTGTTTACCTTGGAGTTGACTGCCGTGGGCGTGGGCCGTATCTTCCCAAACGTAGAGGCCTTTGCCATGGCAATAATCCACCACTGCGGGGAATTCGGGGGAAATTACGCCGCCGATATGCACCCAAAAAACACCGGACAAAGGTTTGGGGTAACTTTTGCCTTCGACCGCTTCCTTAACCATGGCTAGGGAAGGGGCAAAGGTTTTGGGGTCCATGTCCAAATATTGCACATCACTGTTTACCCGCAACACAGAAGCAACGGTGGCAAAATTTGTGTTGGTGGGCACAAGAACAGTGGTATTTTCCGCCTGCTTCAACCGCAAGAGAATTTCCAGCCCAGAGGTGCCGCTATTAACCGAAATAGCGTTTTTGGTACCAACAAATTCCGCAAAGCCCCGTTCAAACTCCTGGGTGTGGTTTCCCAAAATCAAAGTGCCGGATTTGAGGATTTGCCTGGCCTCATCCAGAAAAAATTCAATTTCGTCGTCGCTAATGTCGAAGTAAAAAGGTTTAATTGCGGCGGCCATGGTTAGAGAGAAAGGATTATAAACAAATAGCTCTGGTCAGTTTAGGGAATGCTTTCGGCAATCAGCACCGTCTTAAATAAAATCCAATTCCTCTTTCAGTAACTCCAGTAATTTGGGTTTGGCGATCGCCCCTTCGTGGGTCATCACTAGCTCATTATTTTTGAACAAACGCAGCGCTGGTACCCCTTCCACTTTGCATTGGGCTACGGCGGCAGGGTTGGGATCCACTTCCAACTTGAGCACTTTGAGCTTATCACCATAATCCTTGGCGATCGCCTGGATAGCAGGGGCCATCAACCGACAAGGGCCACACCAGGAAGCCCAAAAATAAACCAACACAGGCTTAGTTTGCCCTTGGGTTTCCTGCTCAAATTCAGCGTCGGTGATTTCCAGTAAACTCATGGTAATGGTCAAGAACTCTTTTGATTACTTAGGGGTTTGGGCTATTCAGTTGGGCAATGGAAGGACTAGGGAATGCCAACCCGACTCTCTATCATCCCACGAAATTAACCCATCACAAGGTAGGTTTGCCCTAACGCCCAAGGTCTTTCCATCACAGTAAGTAAACCAAAATAAACAAAACAATCCAGACCACATCGACGAAATGCCAGTACAATTCCGCCGCTTCTACCCCGAAATGGGATGTGCGGGAGTAATGGCCCGGTTGCCGTGATCGCCAGAGCACAGAAAGGATTAATAGCAATCCAAAAGTAACATGGAGCCCGTGAAAGCCCGTGAGCACATAAAAGCAACTGGCAAATAAATTGGTAGTTAGCCCCATTTCCAGGTGGAAATATTCATACATCTGACCAGCTAAAAAGATAATACCCATGGCGGCAGTAATGCCAAACCATTTTTGCAACCCGGCATTGTCATTATTACGAATGGCGGCTTGACCTTTGTGCATGACAAAGCTACTGGAAATCAGAATAATACTGTTGACCCCTGGCAGGAGTAATTCTAACTCTGGTGTGCCCTCAGGAGGCCAGGCAGGCATCACACTGCGATAAATCAGATAGGCGGTGAACAGACCCAAAAAAATGGCACTTTCCGCCACCAGGAACAGGACAACTCCAAACATTCGTAGATCGGGGTGACCATGGTGGCCGTGGGCTTCCCCTGGGGTATAGGTACTGTTTAAATCGGAGCTAAGGGCAGTGGTTTGCATAGGACTGACAATTAATCGCTGGATCGTTGCTGAATTTCTAGAATTTTGCCAAAAATCTCTGGCGGTCGGGCCCATGGGGGAGGTCATTAGGTCATTAAGCTAGCCATCCCCCTAAGCACAGAAAGTTAAAGAAACTAACTTCCTGCCGCATCGGCAATTAGGGTTTGGACTGTTTCTTCGTCATCCATTAACTCCGTGTCAATACCAAAATCGTAGGGACCACACCAGAGCACTGGTTCTTCTTCAAAGTTTTCAATAATAGGAGGAGAGGCCGTTTGCCATTCTAGGGTCAGAGCTCGCCAAGGATTCCGGGCCGCCTTTTCCCCCTTAAACAAACTCCAAAAAACGTTGATGACAAAAGGAATGGTGGAAGCGGCTAAAACGTAGGCTCCAATGGTGCTCAAAACGTTTAGGGGTTGAAATTCAACGTCGTAGAGGGCAATGCGGCGGTTCATTCCCATTAACCCCAACTCATGCATGGGCATAAAGGTTAAATTCATGCCGATAAAAGTGAGGATGAAGTGAAGACGACCCAGGGGCTCATTGACCATGCGGCCAGTCATTTTCGGGAACCAGTGGTAAACCCCAGAAAATAAAGCAAAGGCGCTGCCACCAAAGAGCACGTAATGGAAGTGTCCCACCACAAAATAGGTGTCGTGGACATGGATATCGAACGGAACAGACGCCACCATTACCCCGGTTAGCCCACCAATCATGAAGCTAGATAGGAAACCAAAGGCAAACAACATGGCGGAGTTGAGTTGAATTTTGCCGCCCCAGAGGGTACCGCACCAACTGAAAATTTTGATCCCCGTGGGCACAGCAATCAACATGGTGGTAGCCATGAAGAACATCCGTAACCAACCGGGGGTACCGCTGGTGAACATATGGTGGGCCCAGACAATCAAGCCCAGAAAGCTAATGGCCAAACTCGAATAGGCGATCGCCCGGTAGCCAAAGATGGGTTTGCGGGCGTGGACAGGAATGACCTCAGAGATTACGCCAAAAAAGGGCAAAATCATGATGTACACCGCCGGATGGGAGTAAAACCAGAATAAATGCTGGTAAACCACCGGGTCTCCCCCCCCCACTGGGTTAAAGAAGCTAGTGCCGGCAATCAGGTCAAAGGAAAGCAGAATCAGAGCGGATGCTAACACTGGGGTGGAAAGCAAAATCAAAGAAGAGGTGGCCAGCATAGCCCAGCAAAACAGGGGCATACTGTGCAAATCCATGTCCTTGATACGCATCTTCAAAATGGTGGTAACAAAATTAATCGCCCCCAGAATGGAGGAGGTCCCCACCAACAGCAAACTCAAAATCCACAGTTCTTCTCCCCATTTACCACTCAGCAAACTCAAAGGTGGATAGGAAGTCCAGCCTGCCTGGGGTGCCCCCACAAAAAAGCTGGAAATAAGCAAAATGCCCCCCGGTGGAGTTAGCCAAAAAGCAACGGCATTGAGGCGAGGAAAAGCCATATCCTCTGTGCCCACCATGAGGGGAATGAGATAGTTGGCAAAGGCCGCCCCTGCCGGCACAATCCACAGAAAGATCATAATCGTGCCGTGGAGGGTCATCAGTTGGTTATACATTTCCGGCTGGACAAAATCCGGGGATGGAGTGGCTAATTCCGTCCGCATGGCTTCCGCAAAGGAACCGCCAATGAAAAAGAAGAGGAAAGACGTAACTAGATATTGGATGCCAATCACCTTATGGTCAACGCAAAAGGTAAAGTAATCCGTCCATTTGCGGCGGGGATGATTAGCCGTTAGATTCTCAGCGGCAATAGTCATAAAAAGTTTTCTACCAAATTTGTCAAAATTTACAGGGTTTTAAAGCAAAACTGACCAGTACGACTCAAGGTTAGGTGTTCCAACCAAATCAGAGTAGATCTCCAACCGGAGAGGTTTGATCTTTTAATTGGGCTAAAGCTTCAGTTTGTACTCCCATTTCTTTCGCATAGGGGGCTAAATATTCGTTGGGGGTCATGGCGGTGGTCGCTTTGGGCAATGTCATTGCCATGGATTCCGTTGGAGCCGGAGCATTGGCCGCCACCCAGTCGTCATACTCTTCGGGGGTATGGGCGTAGAAGACCGATTTCATGCCCCCATGGTAAGCACCACACAACTCAGCACAGATAACCGGATACTGCCCAGGGGTGCTGGCATTAAACACCAAGGTACTGCCCCGCCCCGGAATCACATCCTGCTTTAACCGTAATTGGGGAATCCAAAAGGCATGGATCACATCCCCGGCTTCCATGTTCAATTGCACCGGGCGATCGATGGGGGCGTGCAGTTCGCCGGAAATAATCCCCGTTTCGGGATAGGTGAAAATCCACGCATACTGAATTCCCTTCACATCTACCATCAGGGGGTTGACTCCTTGTTCTTCGCTATCTAAACCAATGCCCAGGGCAACATCTCCGTCCCCAGCCATAGCCACCATATTCCCCATGCTCCCCATATGTCCCATGTGGTTATGGGCCATCTGCTGACCGGCATTATCCCTAGAAATGGTTGGATCCAAACCGCCCAGGTTGTTGTACACCTCAAAGCTATACACCGCCAAGGTAAAAACAATCACCGTAGGGATGGCAGTCCAGAGAATTTCCAGGGGCACGTTACCTTCTATGGGTGGACCATCGGTTTGGTCGTCTTTGCGTCGGCGAAAGCGGATCAGGCAATAAACCAAAACTCCTTCTACCAAGAGGAATAATCCTGTGGCAATGGTCATCATGTAGTTAAAAATGCCATCCACCTTTTCTGCATCGGCGGAGGCAGCCACGGGCATCAGACCATGATTCTGTCCGTACCATAAACTAACAACTGTGATCACAACGCCGATGAGAAGGGTTATGACACTACCGGGAATTTTCACAGCAAACCTCTATCTCTCGGAAAACAACAAAAATTACAATCCCCTACAGGGTAAAGCAATTCTCCAGAGCGGGGTCAAGCTCCAGCCAAATTCTTCAGAGTTCTTTAACAATCTTGCCGTCTCCTTCTGTGCCTGTTTTTATGATAAATTTGTTCTATGGCAATCATTGTCTTCGCTGATAAAGGGGATTTCTACCCCTGCAGCAACGAATGTTTTCTGTTGCTAATCCCTCCCTAATCCTGGTTCTCAAAACTGGTAGCAGACTATTCCCCCAAAGCTCCGTGCGATAATGGGTAACTGCCCAACGCCAAAGTGAAAACCATGCCAGTGCCCGTAGAAACCCTGATTAATGCCGAGATCCATAAGCCCGCCCGGTATCTAGGCAACGAATTGGGGACAGTGCACAAGGAATGGAAAAGTGCTACGGTGCGCTGGGTATTGACCTATCCCGAAGTTTATGAGCTGGGAGCCTCCAACCTGGGGCATATTTTGCTCTACAACATCATCAATGCCCAACCCAGGCAATTGTGCGATCGCACCTATCTCCCCGCCGCCGACTTGGCAACAAAACTGCGAGAAACAAATACGCCCTTATTCTCCTTGGAATCCCGTCGTTACTTACCAGAATTCGACATTTTAGGCTTTAGTTTGAGCTACGAATTGGGAGCCACTAATATTTTGGAAATGTTGGAATTGGCCCATATTCCCCTCACTTGGCAGGAAAGAAAAGAGGGGGATTATCCACTGATTTTTGCCGGGGGACAAACTGCCACTTCTAATCCCGAACCCTATGCCGACTTTTTCGATTTCATTGCCCTGGGGGACGGGGAAGAATTGTTACCAGAAATTGGCTTGGTACTAGAAGAAGGGAAACTTCAGGGATTAAGCAAAGAAAATTTATTACTTGATTTAGCCCAAGTGCCAGGGGTTTATGTGCCCCGCTTTTATGACATGGCCAATGATGGTTCCGTACATCCTAATCGGGACGATGTGCCCAAACGCATTATGCGCCGGGTGGCCACCCCCATCCCTGCTTACTCCATTGGCTTGGTACCTTTGATTGAAACTGTTCACGATCGCCTGACGGTGGAAATTCGTCGGGGCTGTACTAGGGGCTGTCGTTTTTGCCAACCGGGAATGTTGACCCGTCCGGCCAGGGATGTGGAGCCGGAAGCAGTGATTGATGCCATTGAAACAGGTATTCGACAAACGGGTTATAACGAATTTTCTTTGCTTTCCCTCAGTTGTTCCGATTATTTAGCTTTACCAGCGGTGGGATTGGAAATCAGAAATCGCCTCAAAAATGAAAATATTGCCCTCACTTTGCCCAGCCAAAGGGTGGATCGTTTTGATGAAAATATTGCCAACATTCTTGGCGGCACTAGACAGGGAAGTTTAACTTTTGCTCCAGAGGCAGGCACCCAAAGGTTGCGGGATGTGATTAACAAGGGGTTGACCAACGAAGAATTATTGCGGGGAATTAAAACCGCGGTGGAACAGGGTTGGGATAAGGTCAAACTTTATTTCATGATTGGCTTGCCGGGGGAAACCGATGTGGACGTTCTAGGTATTGTGGAAACGGTGCAATGGTTGCGCCAAGAATGTCGTTTACCCCAGCGTCGAGCTTTAAATTTTAATCTGACCATTTCCAATTTCACCCCCAAACCCCATACCCCTTTTCAATGGCATTCTGTTTCTACCAGTGAGTTCCGCCGCAAACAGGATTTACTGCGACAGGCTTTTAAAGGGGTGCGAGGAGTGAAAGTGAATTATACCGATGTCCGCATTTCCGCCATGGAAGACTTTGTCGGTCGAGGCGATCGCCGTTTGGGGCAAGTGGTACGTCGTGCCTGGGAATTGGGAGCAGGAATGGATGCCTGGTGGGAAAGTTTGGACAAAGCCTATGGGGCCTGGGCCCAGGCGATCGACGAAGCGGATTTAACCTGGAAATATCGCCTTGTAGAAGACGGAGAATGGAATATTTTCCATGGGGATACCCCCGATGAAAATGTCTATGATGCTCCCCTACCCTGGGACCACCTCGATACCGGCATTGATAAAACTTGGCTCAAAAATGACTTATTTAACGCCCTAGAAGCGGCCACCGTTCCCGACTGTTCCTTTGACGGTTGCTCCCATTGCGGCGTGTGTGGGGTGGATTTTGGTCACAATATTATTGCTCCGGTGCCCTCTATTCCAGTTTTTGATGGGGACTTTAAACCCAACACTAACCGGGTACAGCGCCTAAGAGTCTGGTTTGGCAAGCAAAATTCCATGGCTTTGGTGAGTCATCTCGACCTAGTGCGACTATTTGATCGAGCTATGCGTCGCACAGGTTTGCCCATTGCCTTCACCGGAGGATTCCATCCTGGACCCCGTATTTCCATTGCCAATGCCTTACCTTTGGGCTCCAGTAGTAGCGGGGAAATAGTCGATTTTGACCTCACAGAAATGCTCGACCCAGGGGAATTTCGCCAACGCTTAGCCGCCGTTTTACCAGTAGATTTACCTGTTTACCAAGTGGAAGAAGTGGATCCCAAATCCCCAGCGGTGACGCAATTATTGGCCCAAGCCCGTTACCAAGTGCAATTAATTACTGAAGAACCGGTGACATTAACCCAATGGCAAACCTGGACGGAAGAAATTCTTGCTCAAGAAGAAATATTGTGGGAAAAAACAACCAAACGGGGCAAAAAAGTCACCCTTAATTTACGGGAACAGTTGCTTGATTTATCTATCCTTGCAATGACATCAGAAGGAGTTACTGTTGATTACATGGGAACTTGCCGCAATGATGGCACCCAGCTACAACCCCGTAATTTAGCATATTTGTTTGAGCAAGTGAGTGGGGTTAATATGCAGTTAGGTCAAATTCATCGCCTGACGTTGATGCTTGCTAGTAGTAATTAAAAGCTATCAGGTTTTTGATTAAAAAACATTATTCCTATGAGTTTATTTATTTTATTAACAATAGCAGGAGAATAAGCAATATATTTCTTGTATTGCCTAATAAGAGAAATATAATAATCAATAATATATACAATAAATGCGCCTAAAGCCTGAGTTGTTTTAACAGTTAAATATTTATTTAAATTTTTTTGGATTTTATGATTATTTAACCTGTTGTTCTCTTGAATTGCCTCAATGCTTCTATACTCAACTACAATTAAAAATTCACAGATAAAACAAGCCTCATAGCCAATACATGATTTGTGTTCATTATGGTGATATAGCAACTGAAAATAATTAAAAATTGAATAAAGAATATGACCTTGTTGAAAAGAGCTTATCTTTAAAAAATAATCAGTTGATTTTTTGACGTCAATTTTATTTAGAAACTCTTCTTTAGGGAGAAAATATTCAATTTCGTCATTTTTTCGATAGATTAATTCGGCAAGATTCATGTGTGGGTAATGATTCAAAGGATTAGTATCTAAAATTTGATTAATTTTCTTTAGATAGTTATTATTATAAATAGAACGCATTTTTCTTGCAATAGTTAACTTGATTTCTTCGAAATATGAGTCATTGTCACTAGTAAACGCAAGTTCTTTATATTGTACAAAATATGTTTCTGAAGAAAAATTGGATATTTCTAGAACTTCCTGCCAAAATCGAGTTTCATTCGTGATTGAAAAATGTTGAATATAATCCTTTGCCATTTGAATTAGCATACTTATATCTTCTGAAATTAACTCTTCTTTAGAGAAAAATATTAAGAGAGAAATGACATGTAGAAAAATTCCAATATGTTCAAATTGATCCCTATTTTTGATTTTCTCAATAGCAATATTTATTAATTCATCAAATATTTCATCGGATTCAATTCGATCATAGTGATAAAGCTTAAGCCATAATTCAGAGTCTTGACTAACATAATACTTACTGTTGATGAATGTATGATACAAAGCTTGCTTGTCAATTATGCCATGTTCAAAAAATTCTCCCCACCATAAATAATTAGGCAAAAAATATTCAAAACTGAAAACATATTTGTATTGTAATCGATGACAAAACGTAAAAAAATGTTCATATTTATAGTTTTCTTTTACTTTTTCACTTATTTTTGTGTAATTTGAAGCAATATTTGAAGAATATTCACCATATATATCGCTTAATATTTTTATCTGGTCTTCTGGGAGATTACCTAGTTTAGTTTCTATAGATAGAATGGTCAGAGACTTTAATAGATCATCAAGAAAATCAATATTATTTAAGGCTTTTTCAGGTAAATAAGAATAAATACGATCAAAATCATAAATTATTGATTTCAATGTCCTTAAATTATTAGAGTCACTAGTTTCAAATAGCTCTTTAATAAAGTCTCGTTTTTTAGATAAATATGTTTTCTCTTGTTCATCTTTACAAACTAAGTTTAAAAATTGTTCAAAAGCTTTATTAAAGGATGTGTTGACAGTAAATCTCTTACCTATAACCTTTTCTTTGATTTTGTCAAATGTCTTTGTTTCATAAGACTGAATTATGTTTCCCTCAATTTTATCTTCATCAGCAATAAGAATAACTTTGAGTGCTTGATGCTCAACAAAAAAATTAATATAACCAAGTAGATCATTGATGTCAATTTTACACCTTTCTAAATCATCAAGGATTAGAATTTTATTATCTAGATTTGTAAACTCATTTAAAATTTTAGTATTTTTTAAGTCTTTTAAATCAATTTTCAATGAAGATTTTAAAAGAATATTTATAACAGAGCCAGTTAATTGAATTTTCCTATCTGCCAAGATGGGTATAAGTTTTTGTATAATGAGAATATCAATAGATTCTATATCCTTAATTCCATACAAACTAATATATATTGCTTTTGAATTTTCCTTATGCTGATTGTTTTTTAATGAAAAATATTTCTTTTTAAAATTAAAACTTTCATTATTTTCTTTGTCTTCCAATTGAAAATAATTCTTGATAAAATGGGTTTTTCCACATCCCCATTCACCTTTTAAAAGAATGGCGAAACCAGGAGAATCTAATTTTTTATAGTAATTAAGATATTCTTTAATATTTTCATTGTGGGACTGATTATCTTCAATCATAGCTTACCTAATGTTTGATAATTTTGCTATTTTAGCCCATTTAAATTATCTTTGATGTTAAATATGCGACTGTGCGTAATCCCAGTGTAGAAGCGATCGCCTGACCATTGTGCGAAATCCTAGTGATGAACTAAAAACTGGAACACTAAACGCTATGCTAAAGCAACTGGGATTGAATTGCCCTGATATAGAAGGTAGTTATAATGGCTAAAACTCTTTATGAACAGGATTTACAAAAGTAGATTGAGCAAACGATCGCCACTTTATAAAAACCTGATTTTAAAGCTTCAGATATTGAGCAGTTGGTGTACTTAGGGAAATCGGATGAGAGACGATCGCCAATTTGGACCAGTTCCCCGACCATTGAACATAGGGGATGGGTATCAAAGACCTTGTCGAAAACTTAGCTGATTTATACAAAATATTTGCTCAATAAGAAATGCAGGGAATCAAGCAATGATTGTTTCCCCCCGTAAAAAATCCTGTAGTTGTTGATCGTGGTCATGGCTTAATGCTCCTAACGGTAAATCTTCCACCGCAAAAGCTTTTACTTCGGATATTTCCTGGCGATCGCCAATGAGCAAATCACCTTGCGCTTTAACCACCAGGGAAATGGTGACGGAGTGCATGCGGGGATCTCTGTCGGGACTGGAATAGACCCCAAGCAGGCGATCTATTTTTATCAACCGTAAACCAGTTTCTTCCTGTAACTCTCGGGCGGCCGTTATTGCCACTGTTTCCCCCCAGTCGATCAGCCCCCCTGGTAAACTCCATTGCCCTGTATCCCGTCGTTTGACTAGGACTATGGAACTATCTGATAGAACCGGAATTACCGTCACTGCTGATAGGGGACGACGGAGCAGTAACTTAATGAAAACCTGGGCATATCTCCACACCAATTTAAGTCTGGCTTAATTCAGCTTTGGCATTGGCGATCGCCATTTTCACCTGTTCAAAGCCCGTGCCCCCGTAACTATTGCGTGCCGCCACCACTTGCTGGGGGGTAATAGCTTGGTAAATATCCTCTTCAAAAGCGGGATGGAGCGCTTGCCATTCCGCCAGGGTTAAATCCTTGAGCAATTTCCCTGCCGCCAAACTGGTTTTAACCACCTTGCCCACCAGATTATAAGCTTCCCGGAAGGGGACTCCCTTAGCCGCCAAGTAATCCGCCACATCCGTCGCATTGGAAAAATCTTCCGCCACCGCCTCCGCTAACCGTTCTTGACGAAAAACAATACCTTCATCAAGCAAAATGGTCATGGCTTCCAGGCTCACTTGCACCGTTTTTACTGCATCAAACAGGGCTTCCTTGTCTTCCTGCAAATCCTTGTTATAGGCCAGGGGCAAACCTTTCATCAGTACTAGCATTCCTTGCAGATGACCCATCACCCGCCCGGCTTTACCCCGAATTAACTCTGGTACGTCTGGATTTTTCTTTTGGGGCATAATGCTTGATCCTGTGGCACAGCTATCGGTCAAACTGATAAAGCTAAATTCCTGGGAAGCCCAGAGGATCATTTCTTCGCTCAGCCGACTGAGGTGCACCATGATCAAACTGGCGGCGTTGAGAAATTCAATGGCAAAATCCCGATCGCTCACCCCATCTAAGCTGTTGGCGTAAACCCCTGCAAACCCCAACAATTCGGCACTGTAATGGCGATCGATGGGAAAAGTTGTTCCTGCTAAAGCCCCAGAACCGAGGGGAGAAACGTTAGTTCTAGCTCGAATTTCCCCTAACCGTTGCCAATCCCGTTGGGCCATCTGGAAATAGGCCAGTAGATGGTGAGCCAAACTGACCGGTTGGGCCCGTTGTAGGTGGGTGTAGCCGGGAATTAAGGTTTCCACATTGGTTTCCGCCAGTTGGAGCAACACTGCTTGAAAATCCCTTAACCGTTGGCGGATGTCATCAATTTGGGCACGCAGGTAAAGACGAACATCGGTTCCTACTTGGTCATTGCGGGAACGGGCAGTGTGGAGTTTTTTGCCCACATCCCCCACCAATTCTGTTAATCGGCGTTCCACAGCAAAGTGAACGTCTTCCTGGTCTACCCCTGGATTGAAATTACCGGCTCGGTATTCCTGGCGAATTTGCTCCAAGCCCTGCACTAGCTGTTCTGCTTCCCCTGGGCTGATAATGCCCGTCTTGGCCAACATTTTGCCATGGGCGATCGAGCCATCCAGGTCATATTCGATTAGTTCAATGTCAAAACCAATGCTGGCATTAAACAGGGCAATGGCGGGGTGCAATGTGCCTTCAAAACGATCGCTCCAGGTTTTTTTTGTCATTGGGATGGGGGGATTTCGTTGTGATAGTTAGCAAATGATGGCGGAGTAGTTAGTTTGAGAGGGGAAAAATATTAACCACCAGTGAAACCCCGTATGCCCCAACCAAGCACAAAACCAATAATCAAAGCCCAAATTTGCCCAGACTGGATAAAATTATTCCAGGCATTTTGGAAGTCAGCGAGGATATCAATGGATTTAATCGCACTGATATTCTGAGCAAAAACCATACTGTCCGTCAGCCAAGGAAAAGAAATTATTTGAGACATTTGCCAGTGGATATAACTGTGTCCCAGCCAGTCAGATGGTACAAAGATTGAAATTACTTCTGTAAACTGCCACATAGACGCTGACTCCCAAACAGTAAGGCTCACTCCGTCGATTTTACCCGCAGAACGACCAATGTCATATCGTCTCGGGCGGGGATTTTATCGGTTTGATGACTATTGTCTGAGCCCACAAATGCTTCCACCGAAGTGAAAATTTCCGTAAGGATACCCTGGGCAGTTTGGGCGGTTTCACAGGCCCGTTGGAAAGCAATGCGGAGATTTTTGTCGTCGAATCGATCGCCTTTGGCATTGCCCGCATCGGTCAGACCATCGGTATAGTACAGAACCACGTCCCCGGGAACAAGCTGAATCTGGGCATCCCGGTAATTGGAATCCGACTCCAAGCCGATTAAAGCTCCTTCCGTATCCAGGGGAATTAAACATTGGGGGCTGTCACTGCCGGCCCGCCACAATAGGGGAGGGTTATGGGCGGCGTTGCTATAGGAAAGTATGCTCGTTTCGGGGTTATATTCAGAATAAAACAAGGTGACAAAGCGATGGGAATTTTCCAGGTCGGCATACATTACCCGGTTGAGGTGGTTAAGAATTTGGGCTGGACTATGGCGGTTCAGCACTTCTGCCCGCAGCATCCCCCTAGTCATGGTCATAATTAGACCCGCCGGTACTCCTTTACCCATGACATCGCCGATGACAATACTCCAGGGCACCCCCAAATGGCTTGTGTTACGACATAACCAATCCCCCTGGCGCAGTTGGTCATAGTTGGCAGGAATGAAATCGTAGTAATCCCCACCTACCCGACTGGCGGTTTTACACTGGGCAGCAATGTCCAAACCATTAATTTGGGGACAACAACGGGGCAATAGTTGATTTTGAATTTCTGAAGCAATTTCCAATTCCCGATCCTGACTTTCTCTGGATCTCAACTTTTGGTTTAAATCACTATTGGCGATCGCCACAGCGGTTTGATCAGAAATTAGCTGTAGTAACTTACGACGGGTGGGAGTCCAGCTATAGTTACGATCTTGACTAAAGATATATAAGCGGCCCACTTCCTCTTGGTGACTCAAAATGGGGGTGTTATAACAGGCGATCGCCGGTAATTCTTGGCGCAATTGACGGTCAAAATAACTCAGGACAGTGGAAGAATCCAATGTGAGGTTAACCTGGCGGGCCTTCTGCAAAGCGCCTTTAATGGTGCCCTTAAGACTATTTTTGTGGCCATGGATTTGTTCAAAGATAGATATTTCCCCCTCTCTCATTAGAACTAAAGCACTGCCATCGGCATCGGTGACCCTGGTGGCCATCAGAGGGGTCAATTCCAGAAACTGATTCAGATTATGTAAACTCCGCAGGGCGTAGCCCATGGCCCCCAACAGATCCTGCACTTTATTTTGTTCCCGGTACAACTTAGCCACCAACTCCTTGAGAATGACCACCGGAGAAGTGGGAGGTTCAACAAAATTGCCGGGGGGAATAACGGCATCGGTGGACGGTAAGCTAGGCACGGGGGGCATGGAGGACATCCCAGAAAAGTTAGTTGGAGCGATGAAGCAAAAAGCCTATGGAATTGATAGATGAATAAACCAGTAAATCAGAGATTGGTGCATGACGTTTAAAGCCGGGGTGAAAATCGGCTCGTCCATTGAGCAGTTTTACCAAATGGTTTGAGCAAAGTTATTCTTAGCCCACTATCTGTCATGTAAAAACAATTGTTCTCAAGATAGACTGCCGACTACAACTCGGCCTATTGAACCAGCAAACTTCCCCATGGGTAAGAAAAATTAACGGGGTTTTTTAGCAATGGCGGGAGACAGCCATGGGCTGAACACAATGTTCCAACAAACTGGCCACATCAGCCACAGGGTAAATGGTTGTGCCCAACTTTTGAGCCACATCGGCCACCCGGAGGTCATCCAAGAAGCGAGTATCATCATGTTTCAACATCAGAGCAGGCAATAGAATACCATCCCCTAAATCTCTGCCTGCCAATTTAGCGATTAAATCCTGCCCCGTCAATAGTCCCGTCACCGTAATTTCCTGACCCCAATAGTCACTGTTTAAGGGCGCTAAATTAACTGTTAAACCCTTTACCTGATTTAACTGTTCCACCAGTAGCTCAAACGCTTGTTCTACAGCATTGCCCACTACCCAGGTCAACGTCTTGGCTTCGGCGATCGCCGGGGGGAGAAATTCCGCAGCTTGTTGTTGAAACTCCTTAATGAATTGACGGATAGACCCTACCCCGTTGCCAATTTGGGGATAGTCTTCGTAATGGCTTTCCGGTGGCAAAGGTTGACGGGCAATGAGAAACCATTCATCGGCCAACCAAACAAAGTTACCACCTAGTTGCTGGGCAAATTCCTTTTGCAAAGCTTGAACCTGGGCAATTACCTCCGTGGCTTTAGCTTGACCAACGGGGCTTAACTCATCTTCCTGGGGACGAAAACGGGTTAGACCCACCGGCACCACCGCCACTGAAATCACCGCTGGGGTTTCCCCTTGGTGAAACTGGGCTAAGTCCCTCAAAGTTTGCTCTAAGTGCTTACCATCATTAACACCAGGACAAACCACCACCTGGGCGTGGATCTGTAATCTTCTAGCTTGGAACCAAGCCAACTGGTCAAGAATCTGACCGGCCCGATGATTTTTTAACAATCTTTCCCGCACCGATGCTTCCGTGGCATGGATGGAAACGTAGAGGGGAGAAAGCCTTAACTGTTCTATGCGTTGCCATTCCTTGGCACTCAAATTAGTCAAAGTGAGATAACTGCCGTAGAGAAAACTCAGGCGATAGTCATCATCTTTGTAATACAAACTCTCCCGTTTCCCCGGCGGTTGTTGGTCGATGAAACAAAAGGGACAACGGTTATTGCACTGGATCAGCCCGTCGAATAGGGCCGTTTCAAACCCCAGTCCCAAATCCTGATCGAATTCCTTTTCTACCGCCAGTTCATGTAATTCTCCCTGACTGTCCAATACGTCCAATTCCAAATAATCGTCAGCGCAGAGAAATTGATAATCAATCAAATCTCTCGGTGCCTGACCATTAATACGCACAATGGCATCCCCCGGCTCAAAGCCCATTTCTTCCCCCAGGGACCCCGGCAATACAGTACTAATTTTGGCGGGACGCAGAGAAACTTCACTCATGACTTATGGGGCAAGGGGGCAAGGCGGTGGTTTGATGGGTAAAAAAGTTATCGAGAATTACGAAGATCGCGTTAGTTCAATGGATTACTTATCCTGGCCCATTCTACCTTGACCCATGGAGTGCATGGTTTTAACGGCTGTCCGGCCGGGGCAAAAGGCGATCGCCTAGGAAAGTTTGTCCGGTAATGTAGTGTGACCAGGACTTCGCTCTCTCTCTAGCCAAAGCTTTTCTACGCCGCCATGGTCAGGGTTTACAATATCCACACTTGGAAAATTCACACTAATAAACTTTTTTCCCTGTCTCTCTCCCCAAGTTTAGGGAAAAAAGAGATCAAAGTTCCCATTGAGGGCGCAGATTAGAACTTTGCCCACGGACCCTAACCACAAAGGTGACGTTCTCTTTGATACAATCAAGGGTTGTTATGGATTGTCACCGTCGGATTTGCTTCCATTGGTGCATTGCCTTTAATACTAGTTTATTTGCCCTCTGCCATGGCTCACCCACTTTCCAGGGATTGGTGGAGGGGGAACACCGCGCCAAAACATCTGTACACCTGCAGTTGACATAGTTCAGTACTTTACTGAGGGCGGATTTCCATTACAAACTTCATGGTCAATGGCAAACCTCGACAATTCTAACGCTTCCCTTCACCCCGTAAGCCCACCTCAGGATTCAGTTTCATGGATTATTCGATCGCCACACTTTTGTCCTATTTTGTTGACGACAAATTAGTAGCGGGTAAGTTTCTCGAAAAAAAACTAGGTTGTGAGAGTCCTGAGGCCATAGAAGCCCTACAGATTGCCCTCGATGCCCTGGAAAAAATGGGGGTACTAGTCAAAGAAAGGGGTAAATATAAGCGGGTGACCAGGGAAGATGTGGTGGAAGCCCGGCTGCGTTGTTCCAGTAAGGGTTTTTGTTTTGCCATCCAAGACGATGAAGATGCCACCGATATTTACGTCCGGGAAGGGAATCTCAGCAATGCCTGGAACGGCGATCGGGTTTTGGTCAAAGTGATTAAGGACGGTACCCGCCGCAAGTCCCCCGAAGGAGCAGTCCATCTCATTCTCGACCGAGCCAATCCTTCCCTGTTAGCGCAGGTGAAAAAAAGCGAAGATAATTACCGGGCTGTGCCGCTAGATGACCGCCTGCTATTTGAGCTGGAACTTCAGGATAAGGAGCAAAACCTCGGAGAAGCGGTAGATCATCTCGTTCATGTTTCCGTTCTCCGTTATCCCATTGCCCAGCACCCGCCCCTAGGCGAAGTTACTAAAGTGTTAGGCAGTGACGCTGAAGCCGCCGCCGACACCGATATCGTTTCCTGTAAACATGATTTGCCCCTAGGTTGGACTCCCGAAGCCATCGAAGCTCTGCAAAGTTTGCCCAAAGTGATTGAACCAGGGGAACTGAAAAAAAGGCAGGATTATCGCAAGCTCCAGTTAGTTACCTTTGGCGATGGTCCCCGGGGGGAAACGTTACCCTGGCAAGAGGTGGCCCTGAGCTTAGAAAGCCAAGCAAACCAATGGCAAGTAGGCATTCACATCACCGACATTGCCCACTACATTGCCGAAGATAGTCTGTTGGACCAGTTAGCCCGTAAACGGGGCACCACCGTGTACCTAGAAGAACAGATTTGCCCCCTGTTCCCCGAAGGTTTGATCGGGCGCTGTTCTCTCATTCCCGACGAAGATCGTCTGGCCCTATCCTTCTTTCTCACAGTGGATGACCGGGGGGAAGTAACAGGGTTTGAATACCACAGCAGTGTGGTCAAAGTCGATCACCAACTAGACTTCAGCGAAGTGCAAACAGCCTTGGCGGACATTGAATCCGTAAGTGGCGAGTTGAAACCCTACGGCGGCCTGCTCCAGGAATTATTTTTCCAAATTTGCCCCCTGATTAAATCCCAACGGCTACAGCGGGGGAGTTTTAACCTCCAAACAGAAACCGCTTCCCCCCGCCTGGATGAGGGTCGTTTGGGGGTGATCATGACCCAAGAAACCCTGCCCATTCGTAGTTTGTTAGCAGAATTGATGGTGGTGTTGCAGCGAGAAGTAGCTCTCCAACTGCAAGCCCTGGGCATACCTGGTCTCTACTGTGGCCAGGTCGCACCGGAAGCTGAAGATCTAACGGACATTGTTAAATTAGCGGAAAACCTCGATTTAGGCGTAAAAATTGACCTAGAAGGGGACATTATTCCCCAGCATTACCATCACCTCAGCCAAGCATTTGAATCCCTGCCAGCTAAAGCGGTGTTGAACCATTTGCTGGCTAATACTCTCAAAATCGAAAAGTATTTTAGCCATCCCGCTCCCCACTTTGCCCTTGCCTATGATTCCGGTTATACCCACTGTGTTTCTCCGGCCCAACGGTATGGGGATTTAGTAATACAACGATTGCTGAAACTCGTCTTAACAGAGGGGCGCGATCGCCGGACCAAACAAATGAAAACCGGGGTAGAGCTCAATGCCCACACCTGCCGTAACCAAATTAGCTGGAATGTGTTGCCCCCCAACCTCCAAGAAACCATTGAAGGGGATTTGCACCAGTTGGTGTTGGGACTCAATGACCGGGAACAAACTGCCGAAGATGCCGAAAAAGATCTATTGGGGCTGAAAAAAGCTGAAAAAATGAAAGCCCGCACCGGGGAAATCTTCCGGGGCTTAATCACTGGAGTCCAGTCCTATGGCTTCTTCGTGCAAATTTTCGACCTGCTGGCTGAAGGCCTCGTCCATGTTAGTTCCCTCAAAGATGACTGGTACGAGTTCCGCAGTCGCCAATGCGCCCTAGTGGGTCGTAAAAGTCGTACTTCTTACCGCTTAGGCAATGAGGTGGACGTACAGGTGCGCAGTGTGGACTATTACCGTCAACAAATTGACCTTGGAGCGGTTAATAATGCCCCCAAAGACTCCGCCAATATGGATTTTGATGATGATGACGAAGATGGGGACGAGCGGGAGGAACAAGACACCATGGATTGGGATGCCATGGAAGATGGCGATGATGATGAGGGAGGGGCGGTAATTTTCTAGTTGTTGCCTAGGGCCAAAACCTGCAAACCAACGCAGACTAAGGTAAAGGCCATTGTCGC
Organism: Synechocystis sp. PCC 6803 substr. PCC-P; assembly: GCF_000284455.1. Classification (GTDB taxonomy): domain Bacteria; phylum Cyanobacteriota; class Cyanobacteriia; order Cyanobacteriales; family Microcystaceae; genus Synechocystis. Next base: position 777,107 of record NC_017039.1, on the reverse strand, counting down.
CTGGTCAAAAGTTGTTAAAATTTAACAATTCGCAATAAATTTTAACAATTATCCCAGGAGCAACGATCAATGGCCGGATTATTTGGCTTATTTGGTAAAAAGGCACAGTACGTCGAAGATATTGAAGCCAACCCCAGTCCTCAGCCAGAAAAAAAAGAGGCATTTTTTCTTGAAAGCGACGATGCCAAAAGCTTGGGCAATGCCGAATACATGCGGACTCCCATCAAAATTAAACGGAGTTTTCCTAAAACTCTCAACTCCCAGGGAGGGGAAGTGGTCAAGGAGATTTCTGCCATGGAGGTGAAAAAAATCCAGGCTAATGGTCAACCGGCCCCCAGTACCAAAATGGATTCCGCCCCATCCCAGGCCAACTCTACCCCGGCCAACAACGATCGCCGTTCCAACGACAATAGTTTGGACATGTTCCGCCAGATGGCTAAGGATTTGAAAAAGTAAAATGGTAAGGGGTAGCGAAAATTTCTGAGATTTTTCGCAAACAAACCATGGCCGGGTGCATTGACATTGCTCTAATGGCAGAGGAATTTGGGCACTCGGTCAACATTTACCAAAAGCCATTGTAGTTCTGGCAGGTCAAGCATTAAACTTTTGTCTGGGCTGGGTAACCTATGATGGTAGTGGCAATCTTTGCTTTTCCTTCCAGACCATGAGCACCATCGAGCAAGTTCTCACCGCTACTGTTACTGCAGAACAGACCCTAGATCTTCCCCCGGAAATTAAAGCCAAACTAGTTCCTGGTGAAAGCTACAAGATTACAGTTCACGAAGACAAAATTGAGCTAAAACGAGTTCCTGCTTTTGATTGGGAAAAGTGGGAGCATAGTTTACGGCGTAATGGTGAGGAACTTACCGATGAAATCATGGAAGAAATTTGCGAATTAGTGCGAGAAGTGCGTCGTGAAAATCGCCTTGAGAGCGAATCGGCATTATGAAGGTCGTCCTAGATACAAACCTTTGGCTTTCCGGGTGGTTATGGCAAGGGTTACCAGGTAATCTCATAAAATTAGCTCGTAAAAAAGAAATTTTGACCTGTACTTCCGTAGAAATTTTGCAGGAAGTGGAGAAAGTTCTAAGTTACCAAAAGCTGCAAAAAAGGCTCGCATTACTGTCTTTAACGACAGAAGAAATTCTACTTGCGATGGGCGAAATTTCTACTATTTATCCTATCCATCCCCTAGAAGTTCCCGAACTGCGGGATCCTCGGGATCCTAAAGATGCCATGGTTTTGGCCACGGCGATCGCCTCCCAGGCTGATGCTATTATCAGTGGTGACACTGATTTACTCGTCCTAGAAACGTATTAAAATATTCCTATTTTGACGGCAAAACAATTTTTAAATAGTCTGTGATTTCCCAGAAACATTATGGCCATTGCAACAAAATCTATTGCCCGATTGACCACAGATATTTTGGTGGTGGGAGGTGGCACTGGGGGCACGGCGGCGGCGATCCAGGCGGCCCGACGAGGAGTAAAAACCATCCTTGTTAGCGAAGGGCCCTGGTTGGGAGGTATGTTAACTTCCGCTGGAGTGTCTGCTCCCGACGGCAATGAATTGGCCGCTTGGCAAACGGGGCTATGGGGAGAGTTTTTAAGGACTTTGACGGTCCAACAACCCGGGGGTTTAGACCATAGCTGGGTGAGTTTATTTACTTTTGATCCCCGTCTAGGGTCCAAAATCTTCGCTGATTGGGCGGCAGAGTTGCCTAATTTAACTTGGATTGCCAATCAATGCCCCATGGAAGTGGTAAAAAATGGCGATCGCCTGGTGGGGGTGAGATTTCCAGACTATGAAATTCGAGCTAGGGTAATTCTGGATGGCACAGAGTTGGGGGATTTACTAGCCCTGGGAGATATTGGCCACCGTTGGGGTTGGGATTGGCAGGATAAATTTGATGAACCCAGTTGTCCGATTGCTCCCAATGAGATGACAGAAGAGTATCCAATACAGTCCCCCACTTGGGTATTTTTGCTACGAAAAACAACTAATAATCAAACAAATATCATTGCTGAACCTACTATTGATGTAGCCCAAGATTTTACCCATACTTGGCAGAACTATGGAGAAAAAGATTTTTTAACCTATGGCCAATTACCCGGCGAGCATTATATGATTAATTGGCCGATCGCCGGCAATGATTATGGCAAAGATTTAAACCGTTTATTGGGCGGTGAAAAGGAAAAGCAAACCTATTTAAAGGAAGCTTATCAATATAGCTATGCCTACGCCTATTACCTCCAAAAGCATCATTCAGAAAACTTAGAATTAGCCACAGGAATTTTTCCACAAACTGGAGATATTTCCACCGCCTTTGCTCTCCATCCCTACTATCGGGAAAGTAGGCGCTTAAAAGGTCAGCAAGTTATTACAGAAAGGGATATTTTACCCCAGGGTCAGGTAGCATCCCTGCCAATTTATAACCAAAAAGTTACTAGCATTGGGGTGGGAAATTATGCCAACGATCACCACTATCCTGGCTATGAATTTCCTCTTACTCCCAAATCCTTAATTTGGGGCGGAAGATGGACGGGAACCCCCTTTACCATTCCTTTTCCAGCTCTTTTATCTCCGACAGCGCGGGGCTATTTACCCTGTGAAAAAAATATTTCCGTCAGTCACATGGCCAATGGCAGCACCCGTTTACAACCCCTAGTTATGAACACAGGGCAAGCAGTGGGAATGATAGCGGCTTTAAGTGTGGAAAAAAATTGTGACCCCCAGGACTTAGACGTGCGGGATGTGCAGGAAGCCCTGATTGGCGATCGCCGGGCCCCAGCGGCGGTTATTCCCCTATTTAATTTAGTTCCCGACCACCCCGAATGGCGGCAATGGCAACAATATTATTTGGACAATCCTGATCAGTATCCCCCCTCAGGCCATTGTCCCGTGGATGTTAATCTGGCTCAATTGCCCTTATCTAAAAGTCAATCTGTTTACACCGGCGAGCTGCAAAAAAGTGAACACCAAACCTATCAGTTAATCTGCCAACAATCGGGCAAAATTCTCAAAGTGATTACGGAACGACCGGAAGTGGCGGAGCAATTAATCAACCACGCCAATGGCAAAAAAATTACCTTAGGAGGTCGTTATAATTCCGCCGGCAATTGGTTAGTGGTGGAAACCGTAGAAACTATCACATCAGGCAAAGACCTAGGGGGCAGATAGCTTAAGGGGGTATAGATAACCAAAAACAGGCAGACGAATAGTCCCCAAAAAAGCACATTGATAAACTCCGGTTGCTGACGGTCTAACAACAGGGAAGTCATCACCAAGGTTAAAGACAATAAAACTAGTACCAATATGGTGATTACACCATCCCGGGCAGTCCAACTGGCTAAATTGCTCCTGCCATAGGAGAAATGAATAGCTATGGCCCCCAAGGCAGTCAAACCGGCTAGGGTCAGGAAAAATCGACGCCACCAGGGAGTATAAACCAAAGTACTAGCTCCTCGGCGTATTTCAGCTAAGGTCAATCCTGCTGCCAATGCCAAAACTACTAACAGGGGCATCACCAAGGAAGTGCTGGCCCAGGGAGAAATGATGACTAACATACCGTACACTCCCCCTTGGCAAAGCAGGAAACGGGCCCAACTCCAGGGCAATGCTTGTTGGGCCCGGGGAAAAGTATTCAGAGCAAAAATTAGACCGGGGGAACTTGCCAGTAGCCAGAGCCAGCCCCTTAACTTTAGGGGCCAGGGAGAGCCACCAATGACCATTATCGAGTCCACAATTTCTCCATGGAGCAAGAAACCATAGCCCAGCCACCAGGAGATCGCCGGTAGTAAACCTAAAACTAGACCAAACCCAAATAGGGGTGAAGATTTTAAACGGGGTGTATCCCAATGGAGAAAAACTAGACTAGTGGCAAATAGTACGATGGAAGTAGGCAAATTTGTTAATGCCAGGGCACTGAGGGTCAGACCCAAGGGTAAGCCTCCCCTTAAATCCCGACGGCAAAACAGTGCACTAGCTAGACAGGCAATGGTTAACGGTAAGACAAAACTGTTAATGCTAGCTACCCTGGCCCAATAAACCACAGTGGGGGCAGTGCCATAAACTACTAAAGTGAGGAAGGCGGGCAAACTGCGGCTGTACAGTTCTTTGCCCAGCCAATATAACAACGGCAAACTGGCCCCATTGAGCAAAGCTCCCAGTAAACGATCGCCCCATAATTCATGGCCAAAAATCATTTGACTAAGACTAATTAACCAAATGGGCAATGGCGATCGCCCTAGGTTCTCAAACAAGCTAGTTGGAGTAAAGCCGTAATTTTGTAGTGTTGCCCGCCAATAATGGGCTGATTCAACTAAATTTGTTTCCTCTCCCCGCCGTAGGTTATGGAAGTCTAGCCCCCAACAGAACAATAGAGCGATGGGGACCATCACCAGAATTAAGCCCGACCATTCCTCTAGGGCCCAACGCTGGAGTTTTTGCCCCAGATTTTCCATTAACTTCCTTAAGTTAGGCTTACTCATCGCCATAGGGCATCTGCAACCTTACATATCTGGGCCATGGCTTCCACATCATGGACTCTGACTATATCTGCTCCCCCGGCGATCGCCCGACAGCAGGTCGCCCCAGTACCCCAAACTCTTTCCTTCGGATCAGGTTGGTCAAGAATTTTGCCAATGAAACTTTTCCGGGATGGCCCCACCAATAGGGGAAAACCAAGTCTTTTTAGCTCCGGTAACTGGCGCAGTAGGGTAATATTTTGCTCAGCGGTTTTAGCAAAGCCAATGCCTGGGTCAAGGATAATCTGTTCGGGCAATACGCCGTAATGGCGGGCTAGATCTACTTGGGCGCTGAAAAACTGCCTCATTTCCCCGATTAAATCCCCATAATCCGTCAAATTTTGCATAGTTTGGGGGTTACCCCGTATGTGCATCAAAATAATCGGAGCCTTGTGCTGGGCGGCGACCGCCAAAATTTCTGGTTCAAAGGTAGCTCCGGAAATATCGTTGACCATATCCGCTCCGGCTTGGAGAGCTTGTCGTGCCACTTCCGCCCTGGTGGTATCGATGGAAATGGGAATGTCTAATTCTTGCCGGAGAGCTTGGATAATCGGAATAGTGCGCTCTAATTCTTCCTTCAAGCTAACAGTTTCTGCCCCCGGTCGGGTGGACTGGCCGCCAATGTCAATAATGTGTGCTCCCCCCTGCACCATGGTTTTAGCCTGGTGGATGGCCGTTGGTAGAGAGTTAAATTCGCCCCCATCACTAAAACTGTCCGGCGTAGTATTCAAAATTCCCATCACATAGGTGCGTTTGCCCCAATCAAAAAGGGTTTGGCCCACCGGGAGGGGAGGGGGAAAATAATCACTCAATTGATCCAACTGGTCCATAGGTTATCGGAGGGAAGTTTGGAACGCCGGGATAGCTCTTGGTAGAATGTATCCCAAGGGCAATGCTAGTTGGACGGTGTTTGCTGGCTCCAGCGGTGGCAAAGCCTAATGATCCTAACAATACAATTTTCGCTGATTATTTCGGGTTCTATCCCCCAGTTTCCTAACCATGCCCCTGCATTTCGCCGCCTTGATTCCCATTGACAGCTTGTTTTCCACCCAAGGCATTATGGTGATGCTGTTGGGGGCCTATGCCTTGGCTATGTGGTTATTTCTCACCAGTGCCCCCAAGGTGTACACAGTGATGGTGTCGGACCTGGCGATCGCCAAAGCATTTTATGAAGGTTTGCTGGAGCTAGCCGTGGCGGACGTGCCTCTGCATTATTACTACAACTATGAACAAACCCTAGGTACTGCGGGTTGGGACTCATTTTCCATGGCGGCTAACCCCCAAATTCCCCCCGAGAATCGCTACAGTGCCCAGGACGGGCTTTGGTATCAGTTGAAAAAAAATACCCAACTGCACATCATTGGTGGGGCTAGCTTTGGCAGTAACAATCGCCAACGCCATGTCTGTTTTGACCACGATTGTTTGGAGCAAATTTTTCTGCGGGTGCAATCTCGCCGTCTCCGCTATAAAGTACGCAGTCGCAAGCCGTTGAATTTTTTGGTCAAGGATTACGATGAGCGGGTAATTGAGCTAACGGAAGTGAAAAATTAATTGTTCGGAGACGAAAGTAATATAAATTCAAACCCCTTCGTGAAAATAGCCCTTTTTGGCACCAGCGCCGATCCCCCCACCCTAGCCCACCGGGCCATCCTCATTTGGTTAGCTCAACATTTTGACCAAGTAGCGGTGTGGGCCGCCGACAATCCTTTTAAGCAAGGCCCCAATCCCGAAACAGGACACTGGGCCAGCCTGGGCGATCGCCAAGCAATGTTGAAGCTGTTGGTGGAGGATGTACAGAAGGATTACGCCACAGTGCAAATTTGGGAAGATTTGAGCGATCGCCGCAGTTTAATTAGCCTGCAACGGGCCCAACAAAGATGGGGGCTGGAACCGGATTATGCCTTGGTGGTGGGGGCAGATTTAATTCGGCAAATTTCTCAATGGTACGCAGTAAAAGAATTATTGCCCGCTGTCCAATTGGTGATTTTTCCCCGGCCGGGCTACGGCATTAATCAAGCTGATTTGGATAAATTGGCCCAGTTAGGAGGGCACTACCAATTAGTTAACCAAGGCGACGATCAAGCCATCACTCCCCCCATTTCCTCCAGCATTTACCGGCAAATTCGAGACGACGATCTAATTCCAGATCCGGTGCAAAGCTACATTCAACAAAGGCAACTTTATCGCCAGTGAATACAGGTACATATTTAATGCCCACTGCCGCCTACATTCACATTCCCTTTTGTCGCCAACGCTGTTTTTATTGTGATTTTCCTATTGCTGTGACGGGTTTCCAGTCTTTAACCCTGGACGGTTGGGTGGGGGAATATGTGGAAGCAGTATGCAGAGAAATTGCGGGGCAACAACACCAAGGCCAGCCTTTACAAACAGTTTTTTTTGGTGGAGGCACCCCTTCTTTATTGCCGATCACCGGTTTGGAAAAAATTTTGCTGGCGGTTGATCAATATCTGGGCATTGCCCCGGACGCTGAGATAAGCATTGAAATTGATCCTGGCACCTTTGACCAAGTTCAATTGCAAGGCTATAAAAATTTGGGCATTAACCGCTTTAGCTTGGGCGTACAGGCTTTCCAAGACAATTTACTGGCCCTTTGTGGCCGCCACCACCGTCGCCGGGACATCGATCAAGCCCTCACGGCGATCGCCAAGGAGAATATTGAAAATTGGAGCTTGGATTTGATTACGGGGCTACCGGAGCAAACGGCAGCAGATTGGCACAGTTCCCTAACCTTGGCTCTAGCCGCAGGGCCTAAGCATATTTCCTGCTATGACTTAGTGTTGGAACCCCAAACCGTTTTCGACAAATGGGAACAGCGGGGGAAATTGGCTGTACCTCCCCCCGAACGCAGTGCTGATTTTTATCGCCATGGCCAAGAAGTATTAACCCAAGCCGGTTTCCACCATTACGAAATTTCCAACTATGGCCGCCCCGGCCACCAATGTCGCCATAACCAAATCTATTGGCGTAATTTGCCCTACTACGGTTTAGGCATGGGGGCCACCAGTTACATTGACGGTAAGCGTTTTGGCCGGCCCCGTACGAGAAATGGCTATTACCAATGGCTAGAATCTTGGCTCAATCAAGGCTGTCCCATTCCGGGGGAAAGGGTTTCTCCGTTGGAAAATTTGTTAGAAAGCTTGATGTTAGGACTAAGGCTGACCGCTGGGGTAACGTGGGCCCAACTGCCTTCGGTTAATCAGACAGAAAAGGCAAAAATCCTTGCTACCCTAACTTCCTTTGGCGATCGCCGTTGGCTGGAATTTTATGGCGAGGATAACCAAATGCTAGCCCCGAACCAGACCACAACGGAAACGGTGCAGAGGTTTTGCTTCACTGATCCGGAGGGAATTTTATACTCCAACCAGATCCTTAGCGCTCTGTTTGCGGCTCTGGAAGAAGATTTTTAGTTGGTTAATACTTGACTTTAGCGGCAGTTCCCTCCTTTCCAAGGGGGGCTAGGGGGGATTAAGCAGCCAAAACTCAACTTTTCAAACACGCTCTAAGCGCCGTATTTTTCCTTCAGGCGATCGTCATGGTCATCGGCCAGGGTAGCAACGAGGGTAATGGCCCGGGAAATTTCGCTGGGGGAAAGATCCGCCACAGTGCGCTGATGGAGAGCCACTAAATGATTTTCCCGTAGAGCAAAACAGGCTTCAAAGGTATCTGACCAATTTAATTGCATCACTTCCGCCAATAATTGGCCTGGATCTGTTGGTAAGGGCATTACCTCGGCCCAGACCCGAAACAGATCATTTTCCCCTTCTCCGGTAAGCTGTACTAGCACTTCCACACTGCCATAGGCAAATTTCCAGATGCTGCCCTGGTCGTTATCTTGCACAAAGGCGCTATTTTCCTGGGCCATGCCGGAAATAACCGTTTCCACTACATCGTGATGACTAGCAGGGGTCATTTCATCCATGGTGGGGTTGGCTAACTCTGGTGTAGGGGATGCCATAGTCATACTCTCAACTTCTCAACACAAAGGTTTCACCCCAAGTCTAACGGTCAACAGGCCCAATAGCATAGCCTAGGAAAGCCGTTGCTTGATGAAAGTTACTAATTGCCCCAACTGTTTTTTCAACAGGTCAATTTCGCCGTGCATTTGGGCTACCTGTTGTTTGAGTTGTTGCACTTCAGCGGCCAAATCTCCGGCTGGGGCAGCGCCACTGGCAACGGCGGCCACAGGAGCGTGTTTTTTAGCTTTGATCATGGCCTCTTTGATGGCGGCCACCAATTCCCGTTGCTCAAATGGTTTTTCCACAAAAGCAAAATACTCGAAGGGTTCGGGAATTTTTTCGAGCACTTCTTCCTTCCGACCGGACATCAACACCAAGGGAATAGCCTTGAGTTCGGGGCGTTCCTGCACCGATTGAAACACTTCCCAGCCACTCATTTTGGGCAGGAGAAAGTCCAACATAATCAGGTTGGGCCGCTCACTCTGGATCAGATTAAAACCTTCGAGGCCGTCCTTGGCTTCAATCACCTCGAAATTTCCCTGGGGCAACATATCCTTAACTCGCATACGGATAACTTTGCTGTCATCGATGACTAGAATCTTGTGGGCAGACACGATAGACTCTCCTTCGAGAAAATGGGGTGAAAAACAGCTGTGGCAGACTTGTTGGATGCTGCCAACCCGTCAAAATTCTTGCTTGCTCTGTTCATCTTAGAGGAATTTGGGGTGGGAACAAACTCCCAGAAGGTCAATGTTAGCAAGCCTAGACGGGAGAAGGGGAACCATAGGATCATGGTTGAGAAGTCCCTGTGATCCTTTGATTATGGGCAGAATCTAATTCCAAAGCCTCCCAGTATTGGGGAATTTAGGGGATAAATCCAGACTTTTCCGTCACCCTACAGGGAATTCAAGTCGTCTAATTGGCCAATATTTTTCAGGTTCAGATCAGGGCAAGTTCGTTTACATAGACCAGTCAGTACTTTGCCTGGGCCCACTTCCCAATAATCCGTTGCCCCAATTTCTCCTAGGTTAACCATGGTTTCCCGCCAGCGCACGGAACCGGTCATTTGTTGAATTAGTTTTTCTTTCAGGCGATCGCCGTTTTGGGTAGGGCTAGGATCAACGTTGGAGAGTACGGGCACAGTGGCGTCGTTGAAATGGCAAGCTGTCAGGGTTTGGGCGAAGGATTGGGAAGGTTGGGCCATAAAGCTGGAGTGGAAAGCACCGGAAACCTTCAGAGGCACGGCTCGGCGTGCCTTGACGTTGGCTAAAATTGCTTCTACACCGGCCACAGTACCGGAAATTACTACCTGTTCGGGGCTGTTATCGTTAGCTAATACAACCTCTGTATTATCCGTCAGGGCTTGCTGTAACTGGGTTTGATCGAACTTCATCAGGGCGGCCATCATGCCCCCGGAAGCGCTGGCCATCACCTCTGACCGTTGTTTAACCAGTTGCAAACCCGTGGCAAAATCAAATACCCCAGCGGCGTAGAGGGCGGAATATTCCCCCAGACTATGACCGGCTACGTAATCGGGCTGAAAACCTTTATCCCTGAGCAAATCAGCCAAAATTGCTTCAATAACGTACAAACAGGGTTGGGTATTTTGGGTCAGGGCCAGGCTAGCTTCATCCCCTTGGCATTTTTCCACCACTGACCAGCCAAGAATTTCTTCGGCTTGCTGATATTTTTCCTTGGCGATCGCCGTTGAGAGCAGATCTACCCCCATGCCCACAGCTTGGGAACCTTGGCCGGGGAATACCCATGCAGTTTTCATGTACTTATCTCAGTAAATTAAAAAATTAAAAATTTGGTCACTGCCAAAGAGTTCCACTGCTGACATCGTCCGTCTTTAGCTAGGCAATTATACCAAGGCGGGGCCCGGAGCTATTCCTGAGCTTGCCAATGGGCGGTGGCTAAAATTGAAGGTAAGCTTTTCTTTGTACTGAGTATTACCGATTAACCATGGCCCAAACCATCAATCTGCAACTAGAGGGAATGCGCTGTGCGGCCTGTGCTTCCAGCATTGAACGGGCGATCGCCAAAGTGCCGGGGGTGCAGTCTTGCCAGGTGAATTTTGCCCTGGAGCAGGCGGTGGTCAGTTATCACGGGGAAACGACCCCCCAAATCCTCACAGATGCGGTGGAGCGAGCGGGTTACCACGCTAGGGTGCTTAAACAACAGGTTTTATCTTCCCAGCAAACCGAGGATAGGAAACCCGTGTTTTCGGCCAAATTGGTAACGGGGTTAGTAATCAGCGCTGTGCTCTTTTTTGGCTCCTTGCCCATGATGCTGGGGGTAAATATTCCCCATTTTCCCCATATTTTCCATGATCCCTGGTTGCAATGGTTATTGGCTACGCCGGTGCAGTTTTGGTCTGGAGCGGAGTTTTATCGGGGAGCTTGGAAATCCGTTAGAACCCGCAGTGCCACCATGGATACCCTTGTAGCCTTGGGCACCAGTGCGGCGTATTTTTACTCCGTAGCCATTACCCTCTTTCCCCAATGGTTAACTAGCCAAGGGTTAGCAGCCCACGTTTATTTTGAAGCGGCGGCGGTGGTGATCACCCTGATTCTGTTGGGGCGGTCGTTGGAACAGCGGGCCCGGCGGGAAACTTCAGCAGCGATCCGTAAATTAATGGGGCTACAACCCCAAACAGCACTCGTTAAACGGGGGGAACACTGGGAAACAGTGGCGATCGCCGAGTTGGCAATTAACGATGTGGTGCGGGTGCGGCCGGGGGAAAAAATTCCGGTGGATGGCGTGGTGGTGGCGGGAAATTCCACTGTGGATGAATCGTTGGTGACGGGGGAAAGTTTTCCGGTAGATAAAACCGTTGGGACGGAAGTGATTGGGGCCACGTTGAATAAAAGCGGCAGTTTAGACATTCAAGTCAGCAAGTTGGGCCAGGATTCCGTGCTCGCCCAAATTATCCAACTGGTACAGCAAGCCCAAGCTTCTAAAGCTCCCATCCAGCACTTTGTTGACCGCATCACCCACTGGTTTGTCCCCACAGTAATTGTGGTGGCGATCGCCGCTTTTTGTATTTGGTGGCTGACCACGGGCAATATTACCCTGGCGGTGTTGACCTTGGTGGAAGTGCTGATCATCGCCTGTCCCTGTGCGTTGGGCTTGGCCACGCCTACGTCTGTGATGGTGGGCACGGGTAAAGGGGCGGAGTATGGCGTGCTAATCAAAGAAGCTAGCAGCCTGGAAATGGCGGAAAAATTAACTGCTATTGTGCTGGATAAAACTGGCACGTTAACCCAGGGCAAACCCAGTGTGACCAACTTTTTTACTCTGTCCCCCACTTCCACGGAGGAAAGTTTACAGTTAATCCAATGGGCGGCCAGTGTGGAGCAATATTCCGAACATCCCCTAGCGGAAGCGGTGGTTAATTATGGTCAATCCCAACAGGTTAGTTTGCTAGAGATAGACAATTTCCAGGCGATCGCCGGTTGTGGGGTGGCAGGACAATGGCAGGGGCAATGGATACGATTAGGAACGTCCAATTGGTTAACCGATTTGGGGGTAACTGGTACGGAGCATCAACCATGGCAAAGTCAGGCCCAGCAATGGGAAAAGGAACAAAAAACCGTTATTTGGCTGGCAGTGGACACGGAAGTTAAAGCTCTATTGGCGATCGCCGATGCCATCAAACCATCCTCTCCCCAGGTAGTACAGGCTCTGAAAAAACTGGGTTTATCCGTTTATATGCTCACTGGAGACAACCAAGCCACCGCCCAAGCCATTGCCGACACAGTGGGTATTCGCCATGTGTTAGCCCAAGTGCGCCCCGGCGATAAAGCCCAACAGGTGGAACAGTTGCAACAGAAGGGAAATATCGTCGCCATGGTGGGGGATGGCATTAACGATGCTCCCGCCCTGGCCCAGGCCGATGTGGGCATAGCCATTGGTACTGGCACCGATGTGGCGATCGCCGCCAGTGATATTACTCTGATTGCTGGAGATTTACAGGGAATTTTGACCGCTATCAAGCTGAGCCGGGCCACCATGGGTAATATTAGACAAAATCTCTTCTTTGCGTTTATTTACAACGTGATCGGCATTCCCGTAGCTGCTGGGCTGTTCTATCCCCTCTTCGGTTTACTGCTCAATCCCATCCTGGCTGGGGCCGCCATGGCCTTTAGTTCCGTTTCCGTGGTGACCAACGCTCTGCGTCTGAAAAAATTCTGTCCTTAGGGTATGGCTAAACTTTAATTTTTTTGGTAATGACAATCGGTAAAAGGATCGTTTATTATGACAGCTATCGGCTCTAGTCAATATATCTGTTTTTTTGACGTTGCAAGCGATGATTTTGCTGGATTTTGGGGTCTAGGGGGCTGGTAGGAACTGTTTTTTCCGTATGTGCGTCCCCAACCTGCCAGTATCTCTTTACTTTAGGCTAATCTTTTTTGTGAATTCACTGTCATGGCTCAATCCCCCTGTTCCCGATTGCTAGGCGAAATTTTAAGGGAAGCTGACCTCATTACCGAGGCCCAGATACAGGTTGCTCTCCAGGACCAACAATATTCCCCTCTGCCCATTGGCGAAATTTTAGTGGTGCGGGGCTGGTTACACCAAGAAACAGTGGACTTTTTTGCCGAATCCTGGCCCCGGATGGTCAAAACCCGCGATCGCCGTCCCCTGGGTTATTACCTACAGCAGGCCTATTTACTCCAAGAGGATCAGGTTAATTTAATCCTGGAAGAACAGCGCAAATTGGGGGTTAGATTTGGTTCAGTGGCGGTGCTCAAGGGTTGGGTAAAACAAAAGACCCTTGATTATTTCCTCGAACATTTGATGCCAGAAGCAATAACCACTTCTGCTTTTCAAGGTCGAAATACCCAGAGCAACATCGCTTTTGTCCGGGATACTCGCCTACAAACGGAAACAGGCTACGAAACCAAGGGAATGGGCGATCGCCGCGCCCCCGTCAACACCCCTTCTCGGGACCGAGTCACCCCCTCCCGTGCAAACGATAATGGTGGACGTATTATCCTTAATCCCTTTGCCAGTAATTCTGGTAACGGGAAGATACGCACAGGTAAAACCAAGTCAACCCAAGGTAGTAGCAGTTCTACCACCAATTCCAACCGGGAGGATTTCGACCTAGCTTCGGTTTTGGCAGATGGCGCTAAATCCACTGCAGAAAAGGATTGGGAAGAGCGCATCTGGATCGATTAGTCCCATTGGGTAAGGGTAAGGATTTCAAAAATCCGATTATCTCCGGACTGGAGCTAACTAACCCCACTCCTTAGCCCCGTTTGCACCCGCCACAGTTTGGCATATAGTCCTTGGTGAGCCAGTAGGCTTTCGTGGCTGCCCATTTCTTGTACCATGCCGTTTTCCAGCACGTAAATTTGATCGGCATAGCGCACAGTGGAAAGGCGATGGGCAATGGTAATGGTGGTGCGATTTTTGGTGATTTTTTCCAGGGAACGGACAATGGCCGCCTCTGTTTCGTTGTCCACCGCTGACGTGGCTTCATCCAAAATCAGAATGGGAGGATTTTTTAAAATAGCCCTGGCGATCGCCAACCGTTGCCGTTGACCACCGGAAAGTTTTTGTCCCCGTTCGCCAATAATGGTGTCGTAGCCCTGGGGTAACTGGTTGATGAATTCCTCTGCCTCCGCTAGGTTGGCCGCCCGTTCAATTTGGGCCAAAGTGGCGTCAGCACTGCCGTAGGCAATATTCTCCCGCACCGTACCGTGGAATAAAAACACGTCCTGGCTTACTAAACCGACACTGCGCCGTAAATCCCCCAGGAAATATTTCTTCAGATCCACCCCGTCTAGGAGAATGTCACCGCTATCCCATTCGTACAGTCGCAGTAATAGTTTGACCAGAGTGCTTTTTCCCGACCCCGTTGCCCCCACAATGCCGATGGTTTGCCCCGCCGGTACCCTTAGGGAAACATTTTTCAACACCGCTGAACGATGGGGATAGGCAAAGCTAATATTTTGGAAAACTAATTCCCCTTGCACCTGGCTAGGATGGAGGCTTAATTCCCCCGGATGAGCTTGAATAGGAGTTGCTAAAAGTTGCATCACCCGCTGGGTGGAAGCCATGGCCCGTTGATATAAATCCAGAGTTTTGCCCAAACCCGTCAGCGGCCAGAGTAGTCGTTGGGTTAAAAAGACCAACATACTGTAACTGCCCACCGCCAAATTACCCCGCACCGCATCCAAACCACCGAAGTAGAGAATGGTGGAAAAACCGGCAAAAATAATCACCCGAATTAAAGGCACAAAGGCCGCACTCAAGGCGATCGCCCGTTGATTACTGTCCCGATAGGCATCACTGTCTTGCCGGAGCCGTTCCACCTCTTCCGCTTCGGTGGCAAAACTTTTGATGGTCATAATGCCGCTGAGGTTATTGGACAAACGGCTGTTCAAATTACTGACCTTTTCCCGCACTAGGGCATAACGGGAAGTGAGCAAAGACTGAAAATAGATCGACCCCAACAGCACAAAGGGCATGGGCACCACCGCCATCCAAGCAATGTCCGGGGTAATGACAAAAAATGCTCCACCAATCACCACCACTGTGGTCAGCACCTGCAAAATTTCGTTGGCCCCCACATCCAAAAACCGCTCCAACTGGTTGATGTCATCGTTGAGAATGGCCATCAGCCGCCCCGTACTCCTTTCCTCGAAATAGGCCAGGTCTAGCTGTTGCAAATGGGCATAGGCATCCAGGCGCAGATCGTGTTGGATATCCTGGGCGAGGTTACGCCAAAGCCGCTCGTAGGCATACTCAAAAATTGATTCCAGGGCCCAAATAACCGCCGAAGCCACCGTCAGCACCAACAGTTGGCTTTGTACGGAAACAATGCCCCAACGGGACAGGAAAGAATCCTGCTGTTTGATCACCACATCCACGGCTAAACCAATTAGGGCCGGGGGAGCCAGATCAAAAATTTTGTTCAGCAATGAGCAGGTTACCGCCCAGTAAATTTTGGCACGGTGGACCCGGCTGTAATTTAAAAGGCTGAGGAGGGGGGCAATGGGTTTAGTCACAGAGTCGGCAAAGACAAAAAACGATGATTCTAGGCTGAGGCACCATCTAACACAGTACAGCGGAAGTCCTTTTTCTGCCCAAGGGTATGTTTGAGAAGTTTAGGGTGATGTATTTCCCCCAAAAAGTGACCCATCCCCAAATTCTCTCTCTAGGGCCGATTAGTAGCCATTTTCAGACGCCAAAAAAATGCTCAAATGTAGCCATTGAAATAGTGGTCTCCTGGACTAGTTACGGGAGATAAATATACAAGTTTTACTGGTCAAAATTACGGGAGAAGCCCTCTTGTTTCAGAAATACAAACCGGGGAGACAGGGGCGGTAAATTCTTGGCATTATTGAATCGGGTATCATAGCGCCAATCTCGATTGGGTGCACCATATACCTGATTGCTCCATCGCCCCGTAACCCGCTCGGGTAATCCTGTACTAACAAAAGATCCTCTGTAGGTCAGGGTTCTCCCACCCCAATTTTCGTGGAAACGGGGATAGTTTTCTAGCCCACCATTGTAGCCGGGAGTCAGAGTTGAGTTAGTTATATCTGTACCAGCCAAAAATGCCGTGTTAACTGTTGTATCCTCCGAGACTGGGGCCGTCGTAAGAGAAGCTTTATTGAGCTGGAAATCATTATTAAGTCGTAAACGTGAAAGAACATTTAACGAATCAGCCAGTACACTTGCTGGTTGCCAATTGACAGTGTTGTAATTTCCCACCACATAGACTGCCTGATCACTGACAAAGGTTAAACCTGTGGGATCAAAGTTATTTGTAGTTTCTGCCAATCCTGGCAATTGCCTGCCCCCAACCAACACAAATCCGTAGGGACTAGCATTGGTGTTGGGGTTTGGGGTAGCACTGGCACTAACAGTGGCATGAAAAACTAAACCATTACTACTGGTGTCGGAAGCCGCTAAACCTAAGTTTTGGAAAGAATTCAGAGGAGCGGCATTATCTGCTGTGGCCGTGGTAAATAATAGTTGATTGGCAGAAATTAAGCCTGTACCAGCATTATCAAGATACCATCCCTGAAAATTCCAAACGGTCAAACTTTCTAAATTTATTTGAAGCAGGCGCATGGTTCTCGGATTACCTCCGTCACGCTCGCGGTTATTCACAAAGCTTAGTCCAGTAGCGGTGTAACCAGTGGCGGCAGGATCCCTATACTGAATGGGGGCACTGATAAAACAACCACCAGCTAAATCAGCAATTTGATTGGGAGTCAAAGGCAGTATCAAAGTTTGTTGAGCAGTATTCAAAGTCCCGAAGAGAATATTTCTTATCCCTGTTAATGCAGTAGTGTTGGCATTTAAGTTGAGAGGATCAATATCAGAAAAACGAACATTGGTAGCGGAAAAAGGAACTGGGATAGTTTGAGAGAGAATTGCTATACGGAGTGTATCTGATAGACCAGTTGGTAGAGTCGCAATTTGAGCTGGAGTCAGACTTGAACCAACACGAGTACAAACTCCTGCTGTTACTGCTGCCCCTGTTGCCAAAACGGGCTGACGTAAACTGGCCAATTGAGCATTGGTCAGCGTTGTAGAAGTTCCAGCGCCAAGCGCATCGCGTTTAGTAGCTGTGACATCAAACGGAATTATGGTCGTGCCAATACCAGGAACATTAACACCAGTTTTCTCTGGAGCATAAACAAAGTTGATATCAGCTTGTTGAGCATAGTTACCCCCAACCCCCAAGGTACTAATGGTGGGAATGGACAATGCCTCTACCCCCAGTTGTACTTGGCTTCCCCAACTGGCATTAACATTAGCCGGATTCATGGCCGCTGTTGTTTGGGTAGTGCCTCCAGTCCCTCCAGACAACAAATTAATCAAAGTTCCTGCTCCATTAGCAATTCGTACCCGGCCATCAGGATAAGTAGAATTATCATTTTTACGATGATTAAAAAGCTGATTACCAACTGTGACTTGCCCTGTAATTGTCAGACCGTTGGGTGCATTGTTGTTAGCCCCCAGAAAAAGATCGCCATTAGTGTGAACCGGACCTTCTAAGTCCATGCGGGCACCAGGCAAAATTTCTAAATCGTTGGCGTAGAAAGCGGCAAACTGAAACATGGGAATTTGCCTACTTTTTACCACCATTTCGGTCATGGCAATTACTTCGTCAGGGCTAGCACCTTCTTTAGCGCTAACTGCACTGATGGCATAGCGACTTTCCAGCATATTCAATCCCTGAAAAGTATCCCCTGGGGGCACTGTGCCCTGGGTAGCCACGCCATTGTTTTCTGGTACCACATAGCTGTAAGCCAGAATATTGGCTGTAGCGTCATCGGGGGAAGCAAAACTCGCCACCTTGCAACGGAAATCCCCGGTCCCCAAGTTAGACTGCTGTAGGCATTGGTCTAAAGAGCTAGGACTGGTGCCGCTAGGATTTCTATCACTCAGAAAAACTTCCCGTAATTCTTCTACCCGCATATTCAGGGCTCCTTCTGCACCGTAGAAACCACTACTTCCTATGGCAGTTCCTTTAGACGATAGGGTATGAAGCTTGGCTAAAATAGCATAGGCTACCAACAAACCGGAGAGGGTAATTAGTAGAGATACGACCAAAAAGAGCATATAACCCCTAGGGTTACTCTTAGGATTTCTAGAGAATAAAAATAGAGTCAGACGAAGATTACCAATCGCTTTATTTTTCATGACTTTAGTGAGTAAAAATAGCTGTAAGCAGAGTTATAAGAAGATAGAATAGACAAAAAATTAGGCTATATTGCTCTAGAAGTTAATCAAATTCCGTGGATAAAAAGTCTGAGTTTGGGATTTACCATTAATCTGGCTAACATTGCTGGCGGATAAGCCAGGAGTATTTTCGCCAATGCCGGGACGACTGGTAACGTTAATACCATTAATTTGGGACCAATTGTAGGTTGTAGTTAGGGCAGGGGCGCAGGTAAAAGTGCTAGTTTGGGGAAGAAGTCTAGTGCAATCGGAAGGAGTATTGTTTTGTATGACTGTGGCGGTAACAGTAAACTGACCGACGTTGTCAATAACATCAATGGAAACCCCATCAATAGTTGCTTGCAGAGTAGTTCCATTGAGGCGATAGCCCCGTTCTTCTAGAATTAGCAATTGGGTTGATCCGCCGGCAGTGTAATTATTAGTAAGGTTTCCCGTAACTCCAATGGCAGCCGAAGCTACCTGCCCTGAGGTTGGAGTCCCTGCGATGGCACTTCCCCCTGCGTCATAAATTGCTTCACTGGCA
This sequence comes from Synechocystis sp. PCC 6803 substr. PCC-P, assembly GCF_000284455.1. GTDB lineage: Bacteria > Cyanobacteriota > Cyanobacteriia > Cyanobacteriales > Microcystaceae > Synechocystis. Next base: position 758,367 of record NC_017039.1, on the reverse strand, counting down.
TAGTTAAGAAATTCTCCTTGCCCATTGCCGTTGTAGATATAAACCCGTAGGTTGCCGCCATTGCTCTCTCGATAGCTTTTCCACTGGGCCAAATCATCAGGATAATTGTCTCCATTGCCATCTACAGGAGCACAACCAGCGGGAGGAATTTCAGGGGTTTTAGTACTGTCATCAGTGGATCGCAAGACAGTAATTTCTGTCTGGGCACCAGCGGTTACATCTTCACAAACCCTCAATCTGGTGGCTATTTTTAACTGACGGACAACGATTTCTGAATTAGTCGAACCAGTGGGAAAAGGTTGAATAGAAATAACTGGAAAGTTGGGATCTGTGCCAATACCTTCCCCCGCTTGGGTTATGGTGGGGCCCACTATTTCAAATACCGTTTTTAGATTTTGATTGGTGTCATTTTTAGCCGCGTCTTTTAAATACATTTCACGATTTACGGAGAAGGCAAAATAAGCTAGCTGAATTAAAATGCCGCCGATAATTACCCCAACAATTAGTTCAATCAGGCTCACACCACGGTTATTTTTTTGCTTGAATTTAGGAGCGGAGACGAGAAAAAACAGTTTGTACACGATAGATGGTTTCATTGGGATTATGGGGGGCTTTAACTTCAATTAAAATTTGGCGGGCAAAATCGTTTTCTCCCACCGTTGTGGAACAAGTCCCGTTGGGATTATCAGGATTCAAAATACTGCTTCTCGTGCAAATATATTGGTCAGCTTGGTATTTATTCCCGTTTTGTTCAGGCAGATTGGTTAATACTGTTTTGCCTAACTGGGCGTCCAACTCAGTCATGCTTTGACTACGGAGGTCATTCATCACGCTATTCGCTACGGATGTGGCACCGGTGAGTTGGCGGTTTTTTGCGTTCTGTAGGCCAAAGTTCATAAAAGCAGGCAACATTGCCGTTAAGGTAATGCTCAGGACAATAAGAGAAACCAGATTTTCCGTCAGGGTAAATCCACCCTTCATCGGTCTAGGATTGAAAATTTTCCATAGTTGTTTTGCTGACATGAACTGAGATCCTGTAACTAAAAAATGTTTGGTTGAGAATGTAGGAAACTATTTTTTACCCTCATTTTCTTTGCTGTCTTTCTCCTTCTCTTCTTTTTCTTTTGCTTCTTTCTCGGCTTTCTCTTTTGCTTCTTTCTCGGCTCGGCAAGGAGCACCTGGAGCTCCGGTAGGACATTCATCGTTATCCTTGTCGTTGGGAGAACAACCTTCGGGGCCATTACCTACGCCGTTATTGCATTTTTCACTAGTGCCAGTTTCACCTCCGCTAGTTTCAGTTTCGCCGCCGCTAATTTCAGAGCCTTCACCACCAGTACCGCCTCCCCCTGTGGGACTTTCACTACTGGTGGGACTTTCAGAACCTGCACCGCCGCCACCGGAGCCGGAGCCCATGGCGATCGCCGTCGCATTCATCGCCCCACCGGGGAAAATTACCACCTTGGCTTCTTCATTGGTGCGGGGATTGGTTAAAACCAAATCAAGATTGCTGGTCATCATACCGTCGGCATCAAACAGGCTGACTAGACCACGGCTGTTAATGCAAATAGACCAATTTTCCTCCGCCGCATTGTCAAATTTCCCCACCATGCGGATATCTGCGTTGTTTTGGGAGACTTTCTTGTTGACATTGAGATCTTCGTCCAGAAAGGCACTGTCATTCTTCCAATTTTTCACAGTTTCCACCTTTGTCCCCACTGCTTTCTCCCCCACCGGAGCCCCAAGGGTTATGGTGCTATTGCCAAAATTAACCGAGAGCGCATCCGCTTCTGTCCCCCCCACCTTGAGGCGATCGCCAATGGCAAATCCACTCACATCATTCAAGGCAATGGTGGTATCGGTCGCTAGGGAGGCTTCCCGCAGAGTGGCATTGGCCTGGCAACTACCGCTTCGGATCCTTTGCACCTGGATTGCTTGACTAGGATTGTTGGGATTAGCAGTGATGCGATAGGTGGACGTACTATTTACTGCCCTAGTTCTAGCGGTCTTGATGACGCTCTGCAGGCGGTCTTGGCTATTCTTGAGCGGATTTTCGTACCATGGCTTAGCGTTGACCACAATCCCAGACAGAATGCCAATCACCACCACGACTACTACCAACTCCATGAGGGTGTATCCAGAAACAGGGGCAGTCCTTTGGTCGTTCCTAGCCAAAAGCAGAATTGAGCGGAGCTTGAAAAATGGAGACTTGTACATGGTCGATTGGGGTTTTTGGGAAGTCAGCAAAGACCGTGGGGAAGTCTTTTATTGGTTTTTCTGGGTCAAATTTCAGGTTAATAGCTAAGTGCTTAAAGCTCAAATAAAGGGATTTTAAATTTCTCTTAAAGGCAAACAAAGGGGTTCAAGTCACAGGGAATAGATGGGGGGGAGGGGGATTGTAGGAAGGTGAAGTATGGGCCTAAAAACGAAGTTTTAGAGAACATCTCTGGACTATTGCTAGTCAAATTAAACACATATTGTCATAGGATGGGTGACAACTAACATCACCTAGATGATAAGTTAATTTACAACAAATGATTGTTAGCCAGCTCACCAAAACCTGTGACAATAAACACCAAAACAGTTTACTTGTTTCTATAATTTTCCCTGAAACTGGGGTTTGAGAGGGTCTAGGGGAGAATTTAGTTATTGTTTGGATATATTGTCATGGCACCACAAAAGCCGTCAACAAAACAACTTAAACAGTTGGCCAGTGAGATTTCTTTTTTTCGGTCTATATCGAAAGATTTGTTGATCGCAAACATAAATTATTTGAGTTTTCGTAATTATCCCTGCAGTCAATCAATTTTATTTGATAACTATTACGGCGGGTCGATTTACTTTATCGCTGAAGGTTGGATCAAAGTATGTGCTATTGGTGAATCTTCAAAAAATAGTATCTATACTATTTATGGCCCGGATGAGATTGTAGGGGCGATCGCCGCAGTGGAAGAAGACTGGAATCCTAAGGAGGCGGTCACTCTGACTCCAGCCAAGATCTGGAGTATTCCCACCCAAGATTTTCTAAACTTGCTCAGGGAAGATCCCCAAGCCGGTATTCAGGTAGCGATTTTTGCATCTAAACGTCTTAGAAGACTCAACCAATATTTCCGCCTCAGGGAATCAGATAGCGTGACAAAAGTAGCCCATATTTTGCTGGAACTAGTGGGACATGGGAAAAAAACAATAAGCACCAAAAAGCATAGGGTATTAATACCGAATTTGCCCCATCGGGAAACAGCTATGCTCAGTGGAGTTACGAGGGAAACTGTCACCCGAACATTGGGTAAATTGGAAAAAAAAGGCCTGATTTTGCGCCAGGGGGCCACCATTGAAATTCTCAACTTGGACTTGCTGCAGCAACTAGTTAGTGGCAATCCCACTTCGATCTGATTTTGGTTAATTCCCCATGGGTCGAAAAGTCCGCTGGAGCGGTCAAGTTGCCGAGGCCAAACCTCAGCAGTTGCCCTTGTACGACTGGTTAATCTCCCCTAACCTTCCTTGATTCCGAATCTGGTAAACATACTTTGAAGGTCTAGAGCAGAGTGCGGGCTTTGAGTTGTAGGTAACGATCCACCAATTGTTCACTGACTTTGTCCGCCGGAGCATCCAACACTAAAACTCCTTTTTGCTTCAGCTTTACCAGGGCCAATTGCCGCTGTTGCAAAAGGTTAATGGCCACTGCTTGTTGATAGGCACCACTAACAGTAGTGGCCGGAGCATGGGCTAATTGATCCACCTGGGGATCCCGCAAAGTGACACAAAAGGGTAGATAACGGGGCGCTAGCTGGGTGAGGGCAGTGAGCAATTCCTGCGAAGCAGTGGGATCGATTAAATCGGTGATGCATACCACTAGGGCCCGTCGGGTTTGTTGTTGCACCAGTTTACCGATCGCCGCGCTATAATCCGGTTCCCGCAACACGGGTTGGAGGGGACTCAGGGTTTTTAATAATTTGGGTAAATACTGCAAACCCCGCTCCGGGGGTAACCAACTGACCACTTCCCGGTCAAAGACCCCTATCCCTAGGCGATCGCCACGATGGAGGGCCGCCACCGCCAAGGCTAAACTGGTATTCAACCCCCAATCAAATCGCTGTAATCCTTGCACCCAAGCGGTCATCAGCCGGCCTCGATCCAGCAAAATAATCACCGTCTGTTCCCGTTCTGGTTCCAACACCCGCATGAGGGGAATGCCCCGGCGAGCACTAGCTTTCCAATCTAAGTACCGTAAATCGTCCCCCGCCTGATAATCCCGTAGTTCCCGAAATTCCGTACCTAAACCGAGCTTCCGCATTTGTCTTAGGTTGCCCGTGGTAGCTTGGGCCAGGCGGATGGTCAAGGATTTTAGGCCGATTAAATCTGGGTGGACCGTCACCGTTTCTCCCTCCCCTACCGTCCATTGTTGCCAAGTCAGTTGCCAGGGACATAGTTGCCGCACATTCACCTTGCCCCAAACGTATTCCCCCCGCTGACGGGGTTGCACTTGGTAACTTAACTGGGTGCTTCCCTGGGGTAAAATTTGGGCTGTCTTTAACTCGTCCATGGCCAGAAATGGGGCGGGATAATCATCCTTGATTTTAGCGATCGCCGTGGGGCCAGAATTTTCCAGTGTGATGGTGACAGGGTTTTCCCGACCAATGGAAAGGGGTCCCAGAGGTTGCCGTTGCACTGTTATTTTTTGCTTTTTGCCTCGAACATAGTCAATGGCAGTCAGCAGCAACAGTAGTAAATCTGCTAAAACCAAGGCCCCCACTGCCCTAGGAACCGTATCAACTTGAGCTACCACCATAGCTCCACCGCCAATGAGCATTAGACAAATATAAAAGCGGAGAGTGGGAACCATGGCCTTACCGAAAACGGGGAAAAAATTTGATTACAACACCATTGTTAGAGCGTGTTTCAAAAGTCGAGTTTTGGCCGTTTAATCCCCCCTAGCCCCCCTTGGGAAGGGAGGAAATGTTACCAAAGTCTCCCTTTTTAAACCGGAGCCTTAGTGAGGAGATTTAGAGAAATACCTAGCCTTGCACTTTTCAAACACTTTCCAGTGGGGAAATTTGCGGTTAGCTAACCCCAGACCAACGCATCTCAACTCACAATAACCCCCGATAGCGGATAAAGACCAAAATCGCTCCCCAGGAACCGATCGCCACTTTTAGGGCCACCACCATGTTCAACAGAGGAATCCAGCCCGCATTATCCAAGGGAAAATTAATGCCCAGCAAACTCAGGGCGGCCAGAACGAGGAAAATCAACACCGATAACTTTTCTACCTTGGCGGCTTGCCATTTTTCGTACAGTTGATGCAACCATTCCGGCGAAGAAATAATGGCCACTAGACCAATGGCGGTTCCCCCCGCTACCCCGGCCGCAAAGCCTCCCCCCGGACTAAGGTGACCCCGGATGGCCAATTCTATGCCAATCAGCAGGGCAATCATGGCCCCCAATCGGGCCAGCACCACCGACGGAGCATCGCTCACTTGATAGACCATAGCGGCCGGCTTTTCCTCCGCCATCAAAAAGCGCACCCCCATAATGGCAATGGTAAACACCACCACCTCCAGCATGGTGTCGTACAAACGATTGCGGAAAATAATCCCCGACACCACATTGGGCGCTCCCGTTTGCTCTAGCAAATTCTCCACCACCGCCACTTCTTCTAATGGTTCTACAGCATTGCCCGTGATGAACAACATTTTGGCGTAGAACAATAGGGCCGCAATTAGGTAAACAATTTTCATTGGGCAACCTCCGGGGAGTATAGAGGGGGAACAGGACTGGTACTAGCAGGCACAAATTTAACGGCGATCGCCTGGGACACTAGGGCCGGAGCGAGAATTTCCTGCAACCGCACCACGGGGGTATTTAAAATGGCCACATCGGCTTCATACCAACAATGGATAGCCCGGGTTTGCCAAGCTTCCGTCAAACTGGCTAAATCTTCATAGGCAATAATTTCTAACCGCAAATGGTAAGGGGCGATCGCCTGGGTAATAGCCTGTTCATCTTCTGGGGCAATCAATTTTTTGCCGTCATCACCATCGGGGGGAGCAATGACCCCTAAACGCAGCACCAGGGAAGACCGCACCGCCACTGCAAACAGGGTAACGGATAACATGGTTCCCACCAACGCCTCTGTCAAGGCCACATCCGCTGCTCCCAACAGTGTATAAATCAGGGCCGCCACCGCCCCCAAAATCCCCCGCATTACCAAGGCCTGGTAGGGATTGCCTTGAATTACCACCAACAAAGCGCAAAAAGGCAATAGGGGGGTAAAAGCTAAAATTTCCGTTTGGTCTGCCAAATTAAACATTAGTGCGCTTCTCCCCGGTGGCACAGTAGGCCAACACGTAACCCAGAATGGTATTCCATAGACAAAGACAAATGATAGCTAAGAGCAGGAGGGGCCATTCCCGGGGCAGTTTCAGAAATAGCCCCACCACGATCGCCATGGAGCCGAGGGTGTCCGACACCGTTAGCAGATGGAGTTTAGTAATGACCGATCGCCGACTTTGAAGTAGGGGAAAAGTACCAAAGAGCCAAAAAAGAATGCCCATGGCCAGAAAACCGTTAGTCAGCCAGTTAATGATGGTGGTGATCATAGGGCCTCCATCCGGCGAATTAATTGGGCCAAAAGCATCAAAGCCGCATTACCGGCACTGAGAATTAAAACCCCCACCATGCCAATCATCCAATCGTCCCGCAACACCGACACCACCAAAATGATGATTGATGTTTTAGTGGCAACACTGGCAAAGGAGAGCATTTTCACCCAAATATTGCCCCGTTGCAGGGTGGCCAAGAGCGGAATAAACACCGCCAGTAACATAGTCCAGAGTAGAACAGTCATTTTTCTTCCTTCTTGGGGCCAAGATAATGAATTTCGTACCATCCCTCTTCGTGGTATTTCAGCACCAGGGTTTTGGGGGTAAAGGTAATTAGGAAAATATCCAGAAAAATTAGCCCCCTAGTTCGTTGGGGGGAAAATTCCTGCCGTTCAACCCACGTTCTGGTGTGGGGCTGGAGAATCATTTGCCAAGCTTCGATGTAAGCCTGGGGAATGGCCAGCAGAATTTCCTTAAATACCCTCAGCCCATCCCGCAAAACATAGGGAGGTATGGGTCGACGGGGAATTAACAGGGCCACGATCAGGCCGATGAGAATATTGCCCGGACGGAGATTGCCCGTTAACAAAAACCAAATGCCCAGCCGTAAACCAATATCAAGGAGTCCAGTCATATTAATACCGAGCTGAAAAGTAACATCAACATTATGGCCATGGTGCCGATCAGATGATCCAAGCGTTCCCCCCAATCAGGTGGTTGCCAAGGAATTTTCCGCAAACCCCACCAGTAAATGGCTGAACCCAGCAGAAAACTAGCGGTGGCTTTGATGCCGTTCTCCATGGAAAAAGCTTCGGGATAAATGACATTGCCCAAGGTTAAAGCCCCCAGCAGAAGAAGCACCGCTAAAAACAGGCCCCAGGGGGATTTGTCCAGGTCAACATTCTTGTCAAAGCTAGGGATGAGGAAAATAAATTTGGCCAAAATAATTGCTGTGCCCACCCCCGCCAAGTTCATTAAAATTCCCGTCCAGGGCAGTTCATTGAGGCTGAGGGTCTCCAGGGTCAGGGTTTTAGCTTCAAAGCCCGCCAGGATGGGTAAGCCAATGATAGAGGAACTGGCCAATACCATGGGCAACCATAATTTGTAGGAAATAGGTTGGGCCTGGAGTTTATCCAAATCTCGTTCCGGCAGACTGCCCACCAACAAAAATAGGCAAGCCTTAGCTAAGCCATGGGTCAACGCATACAATCCCCCCACCGCCGGGGCTACCAAAATAAAACCCATTTGGGAAATGGTGCTGTAGGCCAAAATGCGCCGACTATCCCTGGCAAACATGCCCAAGCCCATGCCCAACAGAGCGGTGGCAATGGCCAGACCCCACACCATCATGGCCAATCTTTCCGACAGGGAAGCAAAGCGCAACAGGGGTAAAATTCCCGCTTTAACCACAATGCCCGACAACAGGGCCGCCACAGGAGCACTGGCAATGCTACTGGTTTGGGGTGACCATAACCCAGAAAGAAAAATTTCCCCCTTAATTAACAGTCCTAAAAAAATAAGGGCGATCGCCTCGTAGGGGGCAGTGGCTAAACCTTGGAAATCCAGGGAGTTAGTGGCCTGATAAACCAACATCACCCCGATTAAATAAAACAACAAGGCCGTGTTGGTAACAAACAAATAACGCAACCCAATCCAACTGCTGGCGGCCTGGCGGGGGTAAATAATTAATAAAAAGGAAGATAAACCCACCACCTCTAAACAGACGTATAAACTGATTAAATCCGTAGATAAAAAAGCAGCATTGAGACTAACGTGGAGTACCATTAATTGGACATAAAAAAAGGTTGTCCTTGGGGAAGCCCAACAGTAAAGTAACACCGCTAGGGTAACTAAACCATTGGTAAGCAGAAAGTAACTCCCTAAATTGTCCAACTGCAAGAGAATGCCAAACCTATCCATTAACTGCCATTGCTGGGCATTGGGGAGGGCAAAACCCACCGCTGCCAAGAGAATGGTGCCCAGGGTCATCAGTAGGGCCGAGGGCCGCACCAGGGGACGAAACAGATAGCCCCCAAAGGCTCCCATCAGTGCCAAGACCAGGAGGGCGACGATGGCAATTAATAAATTGTTAGGGGCGATCGCCGTGGGAAAATTCATGGAAAAAATGGGTTTAAAAGCCTGATGTTAAACAATAAATTAACTTCGATTAAGACCAATATTCCCTTTCGATGGCGGCAATTTCTAAAGTGGGGTTTTCCTTGGCTAACTTCATGGCAATGACCAACATTAAAATTTGGGTAGAGAAGCCAATAACAATGGCTGTGAGAATGACTGCCTGGGGCAAGGGATCGGCGTATTGTATGGGGTCAGAGGAAACTTCCGCTCCCACAATGGGGGTAGTGATTCCGGTGCGGGCAGCAACGAGACAATAATAGGCAATTACTCCGGTGCTAATTACATCCATAGCCACTATTTTCATCAGTAAATTACGCTTATAAATTAAGCCTAAAAAACCAATCATTACGGCTGCGAAAATACAGGCTTCTGGCCCTAACATTACCCACCTCCCTCAGTTTGATTAATCTCCCCAGGTTATCAAATGCCATCGTTCTTTGCCCAATGGGATGGCTAAACCCCAGAGTCTGAGTTGTAGTAGTGGCAAAAGTAGTCATACTAAAATCCAGGCAAAGAGAATGGTTAAACTGATGCTCATCATGCCGAGCAGATGGTCAACCTGTTCTCCTTCATCGGGCAGTTTTAGGGTTAGCCTTTTGACCACGACCCAATATAGTCCTGCCCCCACCACGCAGGTCAGGGTAGCTTTGATTAAATTACTGGGGGTAAAGGCTTGCCAGTAAACCACATTACCCACGGCCAAACCGCCGAGTAACACCACCAACGCTAGGCCTAAGCCCAGGGGATAGGTTTTACCGACAAAGGTTGGTTTCAGGAAAACGAATTTGGAAAAGGAAATGGCTGTACCCACCGCGGCAATGTTTAAGGCGATCGCCAACCAGGGGGGCAATCCTTTGAGGGTCAGGGTTTTCGCTTCAAAGCCCGCCAGTAGGGGAAAACCGGCAATGGAAGAACTGGCCAGAAGCAGGGGAACCCAAAAACCAGCGGCAATGGGAGTTTTCTTCAGAACTTTGAAGTCCCGACTGGGCAAATTCCCCGCCAACAGGAAGAGGCTAGATTTCACTAAACCGTGGCTGAGAGCATAAAAACCGCCAGCAATGGGGGCCGCCAACACAAAGCCCATTTGGGAAACGGTGTGAAATGCTAACATTCGCTTACTGTCCTTGGCCAGCATGGCATAGACCACTCCAAATAACGCCGTGGCTACCCCCAAAATTTGTACTAATAATAGTAGTTGATCGGACAATAAAGCACAGCGCAATAGGGGCAAAGCTCCTGCTTTAACCACTGCCCCTGATAGCATGGCCGAAACTGGTGTGGCCGCTTCCCCATGGGTTTGGGGCAACCACAGTCCCGCCAAAAAAATGCCCCCTTTGGTCAACAATCCCAAAAATATCAGGGCGATCGCCTCTGGGGGAGCTTGGGTTAAACCGCTAAAAGCAAAGGATTGATTAGTTTTATAAACCAGTGCTACCCCGATTAAATAAAACAACATGGCAGTGTTGCTCAGCAGTAGATAGCGCAGTCCCAGCCAAATAATTCGGGGTTCCCTAGGATAGGTCATCAGGCAAAAAGCGGCGATCGCCACCACTTCCAGGGCCACATAAAGACTCATAAAATCCGCACAAAGAAAAGCGGAATTAAGGCTAGCGTGGAGAATGATCAGTTGGGCATAAAAAAAGGCTGAGCGGCCGGTATTCCAGCAATAGACCAACACCGCCAAAGTCACCAGGGCATTGGTCAAGAGGAAATAACCCGATAGGGCATCCAGTTGAAAAACAACGCCAAAACTGTCTAACAAATACCAAGACTGGGCTTCCGGCAAAGAAAATCCCAAATAGGCTAAAAATCCAGTGCCAAAACAGACGGCCAAAGTCAAAAAACGAATGGTGGCAGGCAATAAATAGCCAGTGAAGCCCGCCATCAAAGCCAAGCAAATGACCACCGTGGCCCAGGGCGCCGCATTAAATTCCGCTGAAACTGCAAATAGGGTCATGGCCAGTACTGTTTTTCAATCGCCTTTACTTCTAGGGTGGGATTTTCCCGGGCCAGTTTCATGGTGGCCACCAACATCAACGCCTGAATCGATAGACCAATCACAATGGCTGTGAGGATAACTGCTTGGGGAACGGGATCGGCATAGGGAATGGTGGATTCCTGGCTAGTGACAATAGGAGTAAGAAAGCCAGTGCGGGAAGCGATCAGGCAATAGTAGGCAATGACTCCAGTGCCCATCACGTCCATGGCAATGATTTTCATAAACACATTAGATTTATAAATCAGACCTAAAAAGCCGATGATCACAGTCACAAAAATACAAGCCTCTAGGGCGACCATGGCCCGCTCCTCCTTATTTATTCGTTTAGACCAGCACAAACCCAGACCAATCAGGCCCGAATAATAGTTTGGCAATCATTTACCTTTAGTTATGTAATTTAAGTTTTAGATTGCATAGATTCTATCCTTGTTTTGGTACCAATAGCAATGGCGATCGCCATAAAATCCCCTGATGGAGGGGGAGGCCTGGGATAATTAGGATTAATGGTTATCCATGGCTGAAAATGGTCTGAACTGTGCTGATTCTGGAGCAACGATTATGCGAGAAAGTACCTCTGTTAACCCCACCTACCAAGGGCAATTTGGCCCCTTCACCGTCAATGACCACGATCGCCGGGAAGTAATTCTCTACCGCACGGGGCTAGCTTTGGCGGCCGGGGGATTTAGTTTGGGGGTGGCCCTAGCTTTAGCCCAACCTTTTCAGCCTTTGGCAGTTAACTTTCACCTAGCCACGGCTTGTTTTTGGCTGATGACCGGGGGTTTGGGGTTGAGTCTCTGGACCATTCACATTTACCTAGCGGTGCTCCACCGCACTTTGCAAATTTTTTGGGCGATCGGTACCACGGCGGCCCTCTATTTCAGTTTTGCCTACCCAGGGATTCTAGTGACTACAGTCTATGATCAACCCTGGACCATTCTTGGGATCGGCTTTACTTTTGCCGCCCTGACGGGAATTTTCTTCAAGGAAGCATTTTGTTTTAATCGTTTGGAAACTAAATTTCTAACCGCCATTATTCCGTTGTTACTGTTGGGACATTTGGCCGGAATATTGCCGTTGACCGTGGCCAAAGGGGGACTGGTCTCAGCCAGCGTTCTATTTCTCATCTTTGTGGCCAGAAAGGTAATGCAACCCCTTGACCCAGATATTGGCGATAAGTCCGTATTTACTTATCTAGCGGAGCAACGAAAAGCGGCCCAAAGTTCCCTTTAGAACGTGTTTGGAAAGTTTTATTCCGCCCCCTAAATCGACCCACTAAAGCTCCGGCAATATGGGGGACTTTCACTCAGTTTCCCCCAAAATTTGGGGGGTCAGGGGGGCTTTTAAAACAGGCTCTTAGAAAGTCTGCTAAAAAGTCCGAGCTCCTTCTTTGAAGGTTTACCAAAGCTCCCTAAACCAACAATCCTTGTTCACTGAAGATGCGGATTAGGGTCCCTTCCGCCGGGAGATTATTGGCCCGGAGGGAAAGGCTATTGCCATTGATGCGTTGGACATTCATGCCTTCCACCAAATCCAAAAACGGTTGCAGGGTCTGGAGGTCACAGTTGCCCCGGTCAGCGGCGGGGGTGGCGTATTGGGTGGGCACTACCATGCGGGGATTGAGTATGGCCATGGCGGCCTTGGCTTCGGCGGCGTCGTAATTTTTGGGCCCGCCCCCCACGGGAATTAGGGCTAGGTCGGGGCTGCCCAAAAGGATTTTTTGTTCTTCGGTGATGGGAGAAGCGGCTCCCCCCATATGTACTATCCGAATTCCTCCCTGACTCCAACGCCAGACCACATTTTGGCCAAATCTTCTTCCTCCCAGGCGATCGTGGGGCGCACTGATGCCCTGGAATTGGATGCCGCCAATGTCGTAACTGCCCGGTTCAAACAAAATTCTCGGGTTTCCCGGTAAATTCTCCGCTGCCCCTTCATCCCACAGTTGGGAGCTAATGAGGACTAAATCTGCCTGCACCTTGGGCAAACGAAATCCCTTAGTGCAACCGATGGCCCGGAAAGGATTAGCCAAGATCCGGAAACCGTTAGCCGAAAAGAGGAAAGCGCTATGGCCCAACCACTCCACCTGTAAACCAGAGCTAGCTTGGGCGGTGGCTGGTCTGAGTCGATCGCCAATTTGGACTCCAGCAACGGCCAGCAACCCGGCTCCAGCGGTACGAATAAATTTTCGTCGTTTCATGGAAATGGAGAATGGAGAAATTTTTAAGATTCAAGAACTCTAGGACAAACCTTTGGCGATCGCCGCATGGACTCCCAGCATAATAACAACAATGGTTTTGGGCTTTGGGGCAGGGACAAAATTTAATCCCCAATTAACCCTGTCTCAAAACTTAACATCATTAACGGAAATATCCTTTAGAATTTTGGCCAATTGCCGCTTTGACCATTGGTCAATGTTATTAGCCCTGGCAGGGGTTGACGTTTCCCCATACACAACAGAGGATTTTTCAATGATGGAAAGAGACTTACCCAAATATCGCATGGTCTGTACCCTATCCTTTGGGGATATTTATGGCCAAATCATTGTCTGGCTAATTGTAATTTTCCTTTCCCTCGCATCCGCCTTGGCCCTGGCCAGTAGTACCCGGCCGGTCTATGCCCTAGCCACAGTGGGTCTGGTCTTGGTGCTTTCGTTGCCATTTTTACTGTTTAGCTTTGTCACCACCCTATTTAACCATTTGGATTTTGTCCCGGTGGAGTCCGATTAAAGGTTAAGGTATGTCGATGGAGGTAAGGGGAAATTGACGCTACCGTGGTTTTTGCGGCTCTGTTTGCTAGAGTTTGAGTGGCGAATCTTAGGACACATTTTGTCTGTTTTGATGATGTCCCTGCAAAAGAACTGTCACCACCTGCCGTTAGCGACTTTCCCCGTCTCCAAACATCTATGAATGACCTGATTTTGGCTGTGCGTCAACTGGAAATTGCTTTCCCCGATGCTGATACCAGGGAAAAATTGTTGGCCGTCAAAGGGGTTGATTTTGAGTTAGAGCGGGGGGAAATCCTCGGCATTGTGGGGGAATCTGGTTCCGGTAAATCCGTCACTTCCCTGGGCATTATGGGGTTGGTGCCCAAGCCAGGCTGGGTGGAACCTAGCAGTGAAATTGATTTTTTTGCCCAGGCCCAGAGTTCCCCTGTCAACCTAGTTGCTCTGCCAGAGGGGGACAAGCGTCAGTACCGGGGCGGCAAAATTGCCATGATTTTCCAGGAGCCAATGAGTTCCCTTAATCCGGTTTATACCATTGGCTTTCAAATTATTGAAGCAATTCGCCTCCACCAAAACGTTACCCAGGAAGAAGCTCAAAACCAGGCGATCGCCCTTTTGCAGGAAGTGAGGGTATTGCCCAAAGATGAAGTGCTGGAAGAAGAATTTTTAGCCCAAGAACAGGCCCAGCCTAGGGGCAAAGTAACCCAAAATTTAGCTAGTTATATCCAACAGCGGAAACAAAGTTTTCTCAAACGTTATCCCCATGAACTATCCGGCGGCCAACTGCAACGGGTGATGATTGCCATGGCCATTTCCGCCAATCCCCGACTACTCATTGCCGATGAACCAACCACTGCTTTGGATGTGACAGTGCAGGCGGAAATTTTGCGGCTCCTGCGGGATTTGTGCAAACAACATCAGGAAATGTCCCTAATTTTTATTTCCCATGATTTGGGGGTGATTAACGAAATTGCGGACCGGGTGGCGGTGATGTACCGGGGGGAAATTGTTGAGCAGGGGCTAAAGGAACAGATTTTGCATAGTCCTCAACATCCCTACACCAAAGGTTTATTGGCCTGTCGTCCTCGCTTGGAAATACAGTTAGACCATTTGCCCACGGTGGGGGATTTTCTCAATGCTGATGGTCCGCCTCCCAGTTATCAAGTTATTACTCCGGCCCAGGAAAGCGATCGCCTGGCTCAATTGCAAGCCAAACCCCCTCTGCTGGAAGTGCAAAACCTAACCGTTAGTTACGGGCAGGGGGGACTATTTGGGAAAAAATCCGTTTTCAAAGCAGTTAATGATGTTTCCTTCCAGGTTTATCCGGGGGAAACCCTGGGGTTAGTGGGGGAATCCGGTTGCGGTAAATCCACCTTAGCTCGGGCTTTATTGCGCTTAACTCCCATTCAAACGGGTCGAATTATCTTTGATGGACAAAATGTGGCTGCTTTACCGGAAAAATCCCAACAATGGCGACGTTTACGGCGGGAAATGCAAATTATTTTCCAAAATCCCTACAATTCCCTTAATCCCCGCATGACCATTGGTCGGGCCATCCAAGAGCCACTGATTATTCACGAGCCTAAACAATCCACTAAGCAGCAACGGCAACGGGTGGCGGAACTGTTGGAACGGGTGGGTATTAGTCCCCAATGGTTTAACCGCTATCCCCACGAATTGTCTGGGGGCCAACGGCAACGGATTTGCATTGCTCGGGCCTTGGCGCTCAATCCCCGTTTTATCATTTGTGACGAGTCCGTTTCTGCCCTGGATGTGTCGGTGCAAGCCCAGGTATTAAATCTGCTGAAGGAATTACAACGGGATTTACAACTGACCTATATTTTTATTTCCCATGATTTGAGCGTTGTTCGTTTCATGGGCGATCGCATTATGGTGATGAACCGGGGGCAACTGGCGGAACCCATCAATACGGCCCAGGAAATTATCGAAAATCCCCAGAGCGCTTACACCAAAAAATTAATTCAGTCCATTCCCCGTTTTCCTGAAACCCTCAATTGGTTGCAATCAGCCTAGGTTCTTTATGCTCTGGGAATCCCGATCGCCAGTCCCGGCCAACATGGGATAATTGGTGTAACTACCCAATAAAATTTTTAACGGATTTAGCGTGCCCAATAGTATGGATGCCAATATGGATTTTAAAACCAATCTCCTAGAGGCGATCGCCGGCAAAAACCGGGGGCTATTGGCATCAGATCGGGACCGGGTGGCCATCCTTTCTGCGGTGGAAAAATTGGAAGACTATAATCCCCATCCCAAACCACTCCAGGAGAAAAATTTGCTGGATGGTAATTGGCGACTCCTCTACACCAGCAGCCAAAGTATTTTGGGCTTGAATCGCCTTCCCCTTTTGCAATTAGGGCAAATTTATCAGTACATAGACGTGGCGGGGTCAAGGGTGGTAAATTTGGCGGAAATTGAAGGCATCCCTTTCTTGGAAAGTTTAGTGTCCGTGGTGGCTTCCTTTATCCCTGTTTCCGACAAACGCATTGAAGTCAAATTTGAGCGTTCCATTCTCGGCCTACAAAAAATCCTCAATTATCAATCTCCTTTAAAATTCATCCAACAAATTTCCACGGGCAAACGCTTTCTGCCAGCGGATTTTAATTTGCCCGGTCGGGACAATGCCGCTTGGCTAGAAATCACCTATTTAGACGAAGATTTACGCATCAGCCGTGGTAATGAAGGCAATGTTTTCATCCTGGCCAAGGTTTAGAACGTGTTTTAAAAGCCCCCCTAGCCCCCCAACTCTGGGGGGAACAGTGTTCAAATTCCCCCAAACTTGCCAGAGCCGGAGCTTTAGTGGGTCGATTTAGGGGGCGGACCATGACTTTTTAAACAAGCTTTTTGATCAACCCAGTTAACTACAAGGAAGCAATTTGTCGCATATATTGACCCCAAAGGGTAGCGGCCAGACCACTACTGCCTTGGGTGGGACTACTGTCGTCATTGCCTAACCAAATGCCGGTGACCAGATTTTTTTGGGGCAGAAAGCCAATAAACCATAAATCCACTGCTTTATCCGTGGTGCCGGTTTTGCCCGCGGTTCCGTAGCCAATGTCCGCAGCTTTGCCTGTGCCATTGGTCACAGCGGCTTGTAAAAGTTGGGTCATGGTGGCGGCGATCGCCGGAGAAACCACCTGTTTTTGTCCCCGGCCATCCTGGCTGACCTGATAAACTTCCCGACAGCTTTTTAGTTGCTCTGGATCGGGACAATCCCCCCCATCCCGGATGTTAACAATGCCGTGGGGCCGGTTCCAAACACCTCCATTGGCGATCGCCCCGTAGGCTCCGGTCATCTCCAGCACCCTAGCTTCACTCTGCCCCAGCACCAAACCTGGTTCTTTCACCAGGGAAGAGTTAACGCCAAAATCCTTAGCCAGGGCAATAATTTCGTCTAAGCCCACCGTTTGGGCCACCCGTAGGGCCACCACATTTTCCGATTGGGCAAAACCTTCCGCAAAGGTAATGGCCGGGGCTGCCCCGCTCCGTTCACAGGGCTTGTAGTTTTGACCCTGCCAGGTGAAAGGGCCACACTCAAAAGCCTGATTAGTGCTCACTCCCTTGGCGATCGCCGCTGTGTAGGCAAAAAGCTTGAACGTTGAGCCTGGTTGCCGTTGGGCTTGGCTCGCCCGATTAAATTGACTTTCCCGGTAACTTTTGCCCCCCACCATGGCCAAAACTGCCCCGGTACGACTGTCCAGGGTAACCACTGCCCCCTGGGAAACCGCATACTTTTTTCCCTCCGTGGTGAGGAATTTTTGTAAGCTTTTTTCCGCTAGGGCCTGCATTTTTAAGTTAAGGCTAGTTTCCACGACAAAATTGCCTTCTTTGGCCACATCTTCGCCTAGTAAATGGTTTAATTCGCCAAAAATGTAACCGTAAAAGTAGGGAGCCTGCCGTTGGGAAAGGGTTTGGGTAGCCTTGGGACTGACCTGAATGCGCGATCGCCTAGCCCGGTTGGCTTCCTGTTCGTCAATCATGCCCAACATGGCCATGCGCTCAATAACCCGATTCCGCAATTGTACGGAGGTTTGATAATCCTGCACGGGGTTGTAAAGATTGGGAGCTGGCAACATTGCCACTAGGGTGGCCGCTTCCCCCACATCCAAATCCTGGGCAGATTTGTCGAAATAAAACTGGGCCGCATCTTCAAAGCCGTAATTACCAGCCCCTAGGTAAACTCGATTCAAATAGGCTTTTAAAATGTCGTCTTTGCTATACACCGCTTCCAACTTGAGGGCGACAAACATTTCCCGAATTTTACGCCCCGCCGTATTTTCCCGCCCTACTTCACTGAACAAACTGCGGGCCAACTGTTGAGTAAGGGTGCTGGCTCCCTGTTTCACATCCCTGTCCTGGAGGTTAATGTAAATCGCTCGGCCCAAACCGTAGGGATCAACGCCAAAATGCCAGTAAAAGCGAGTATCTTCCGAAGCAATGACCGCTTGGGGTAAATAGGGCGAAAAATCACTTAAATTATCAAATTCCCGGTGAATTTCTTGCTTAACCGGATTGATTTCCGTCACCCCGTCCCCGGCATAAACCTTAACTGGCCCCGTCACGCCACTGGGCATGGGTTTAACGGGAATTTTGCTCCATTGCCAGGCGATCGCCCCGGTGATGATGAGAAAAAACAGAATACCAGTGGAAAAAAAAGTGCGCATTCCCTTTAACCACAATGGCGGCGGGTTGAAATAAACAAGTTTGGGCACATCCACCAATTCCGGTGGCCCCAGGGTAATTTCATCACCATGCTGCAGACGATAGCTTTTTAGGCGGCGACGTTGCAGATAAATGCCGTTGCTAGAGCCTTCATCTCGAATAAAAAACTGGTTAGGATGGTCAGGGTCCCGCCGCAGGGAACAATGGGTCTGACTCACGAGGGGATTTTGCAGTTGAATATCACAACTGGAACTGCGGCCGAGAAAATAACGATCGCCAAGGAGGGGAAATACCCGCCGGGATTGGGAATTTTTGCCCGATTCCTGCAGACGAATTTTGGCCACCCTGGAGCCTTTTTTGAGGGCTACCTTTTGGCTGTTGCCACCCTGGGAAAGGTTAGTTTGACTTTTTTTAGGGGCAGAAGGGGCTTTGCGGGAACGGGTAGCCATGGCAAATTAGGGCAAAAGCAGTCCAATTTTAGACCGATACAGTGGTGAAATCAGAATCAGGTATTTCTATGCAGACGCATTTATTGCCAAAAAAGGTTGCCTCCTGGATTACCAGCTTGGGTCTGGCGGGGCTCTCCATTCTAGCTTTAGACCCCCTGGCCAGCCGGGCCGATAGTCCCCTGACTTCCACGGATTTAGCTGGAGCTTACTCCGACATTGCCGCCGTGGAATGGGCCCAGCAGTATCGGATTATGTCTCCCCTCATTGTAGATTTTCTCCTTGGCGATCGCCCCTTGGGGGAAAAGGCCGCAGTGATTAATGCCTTGGGCTGGAATATTGACGGCAGCAACAACGCCGAACAGTTCCTCGTGGCCCTGGCCAGAAAAAATGACAAACCCCCTACCCATATGGATTTGGGGGATTTGACCCCGGAAGAATTATTCATTGTCGGTTACCTCCTGGCCCTGGACGATTATCAAACTCTTGGCCCCCTCAGTACCCAGGGTGGCAATGACCTTTGGCGATCAACCCCAGTGCAACTAATGTCTAAGGCGGCCTACGCCCTGCCGGAGAATTTCACAGTGCAATTTGTCCGCTCCCTGGTGACGGGGCAAGCCTGGTTTGGTATTTCTTGGTGTGCCCTTTATCTAGAACCGGCCAATGTGTTGGCCAATTTTCCTCCGGAAAAGCGTAATTTACGCCCCCAAGCAGTGCAAAACGCCATGGAGTATCTCAATCTCTACGAATCCTATTGTTTAGAGGGGGATATTTAAATTTGGACTAAATTGACAGCATTTTTGGCCGGATTTTTCAGACTTTTTAGGCGATCGGGGTAGAATCCAAGCAAGAACTCCCTGTATTTTGCCTTCCCCTATGTCTAACCAACCTTCCCCCGGTGGCCTAATTAAGCTCAGCGTCGGTGATGTAGTTTCCGGCGGCCTCAGGGTTTACCGCGACCAT
Organism: Synechocystis sp. PCC 6803 substr. PCC-P; assembly: GCF_000284455.1. Lineage (GTDB taxonomy): Bacteria > Cyanobacteriota > Cyanobacteriia > Cyanobacteriales > Microcystaceae > Synechocystis. The sequence goes on along the minus strand of NC_017039.1, from coordinate 738,822 downwards.
TTCAAATCCTATCTCTGGCTGGCAGGGCAATCCTACCTTTGGCTTTTAATTCCCTTTGCCATAACCGGGTTAGTGATGTTAGCCATAGCTGGGCTAGCGGCGGTAATGGAGCCGATCGCCGTGGGAGGCATAATAGTTTTGGCGATCGCCGTTTTATTAGTGCCCTGGGGTTATTGTCTGGGGAAATTATTGGCGACCCAGGGGGTATTGGCCCGGCTAGTGTTCTTTGAAGTGGGGGAACAACCGGAAACGGTGGCGGCGGCCAAAATCCAGTTGATGCCCAGATTTTGGCGCTTTCTCTGGGTTAGTCTACTCGCATCCCTAGTGTTTTTCCTCTTTTTTATTCCAATTCTCCTAGGTTACGGCATTATTATTGGTCTTTTCACCTTTATTTTCATGGGGGACAACCCCGACGTAGTGACCATTTTATTGTCAGGATTACTAACCATTGTTTGGACTTTGGTTTCCCTTTACGTTTACATTTGGATTTTCGCCCGTTTAGCTTTGGTGGATGTGTGTTTAGCGTTAGAACCGACCCTGAGTCCCCTCAATGCCATCAGTCGTAGTTGGTCTTTAACCAAGGGTTACGTGTTGAGTTTACAGTTAATTTTCTTCCTAGCCTTTTTAATTACTCTGCCCCTTTCTATGTTCACTAATATTGGTTCCCTTACCACCATTATTCTTGATATTGAACCGACCTGGGGCTCTGTAATTGATATTCCGTTGGGAATAATTGTCAGTGTTTTAATTGTGCCTTTTTGGCAAGCGATCAAAGCATTAGTTTATTATGATCTTCGTACTCGAAAAGAAGGTTTAAACTTATCTTTAGATTTGCCTACCATGGATAGTTTCTAATTTAATTAATCAGCATCAAAAAATCCCTCAAGGCTTCACAATAATCCCTGTTGTTATGGTTAAAGTTATCGGTCGTCGTTCCCTCGGAGTGCAAAGAATATTTGATATTGGTCTTCCCCAAGACCATAATTTTCTGCTAGCCAATGGGGCGATCGCCGCCAATTGTTTTAACAAATCCCATTCCACTGCCTACGCTTACGTTACCTACCAAACGGCTTATCTGAAGGCTAACTATCCAGTGGAATATATGGCGGCCCTACTCACCGCCAGTAGTGACAGCCAGGAAAAGGTAGAAAAATATCGGGAAAACTGCCAAAAAATGGGCATAACCGTTGAACCACCCGATATCAATCGTTCCCAGCGCCATTTTACCCCTCTGGGGGAAGCTATCCTATTCGGACTTTCCGCTGTAAGAAATTTGGGCGAAGGGGCGATCGAGCAAATTATTACCGCCCGAGATAATTCTGAAGAAAAACGCTTTAAATCCCTAGCAGATTTCTGCACCCAAGTGGATCTACGAGTCGTTAACCGTCGGGCGATCGAAACATTAATCATGGCTGGGGCCTTCGATGGAGTGCAGTCTAATCGCAACCAACTTTTACATGATTTAGAATTGGTCATTGCCTGGGCCCAAAAGCGGGCTAAGGAGAAAGAAACCGGGCAATTAAATATCTTTGACAGTCTAACTGCAGGGGAATCCATTAAAGCTAAAGAAGCCGCTAATAACGGTTTTGAACAGGAACCTTCGGCACCCCCAGTGGCGGAATTTTCCCTGCAAGAAAAACTACAACTGGAAAAGGAACATTTGGGCTTTTACGTCTCGGAACATCCCCTCAAATCAGTACAACGTTCTGCCCGCCTATTATCTCCCATTAACCTGGTGGATTTAGACCAGTACAAAGTCCGCCAGAAAGTTAGTGCAGTGGCAATTTTAGTAGCAGTGAAAAAGATTATCACCAAAAAAAATGGTCAACCCATGGCGTTTTTAACCTTGGAAGATATGTCGGGCCAATCGGAAGCGGTGGTGTTTCCTTCCAACTATGAGCGTTTGCAGGATGTGTTAATAGAAGGTAGTCAACAAATGATTTGGGGCAAAGTTGACCGTCGGGATGATCAATACCAGTTAATTGTGGAAGATTTAGAACCAGTGGAAGAAGTGAAAATGGTTATGCTGGACCTCACTCCCCAGGAGATTGCCAACACCAGCACTCAGGCCCGACTAAAACAAATTTTGCAAAGCCATGCCCCCCAAAAAGAACAGATGAAAATACCGGTGGTGGCTTGCATTAATGAAGGACCAACCAAACACTTCATTCGTTTTGGAGAAAACTACTGGGTGAATGATTACGGTACTGCGGTGGCATCCCTCCAGGAATTGGGTTTCCGAGCCCGGTTGGAACCACTGTTACCCCAAAGCCAGAGTGTTGGCTAGTCGTGATTGAACAATTACCCCAATGTAAACTAAGACGAGATGACCGACGGAGTTTTTTCTGTCGACTTAGGTAGGGGAAATTGACATTGATTACATTTTGTTGGAATTGTCTAGGCTGTTGCCATAGTCAAATAAAAAATCCCCGAGTTGGATGCACTCAGGGAATTGAAACAATGGGAAATCCATCGGTTGTTTAATTATAGATATCCGTCGTTTAACTTTGGGGCTGGGAGTCAGCTTGGGATTGGGCATATTTTTGGGCCGCCATCAAATTAGCCAAAGCGGCTTCCAAATGGGGGCCTGCATCCACTGCAACCCAACCATCATTGGTTAGGTGTCGCCATTCAAAGTGCAAATGAGGCCCAGTGGAGAAGCCTGTGCTACCAACTCGACCGATCACTTCACCCTGAGTCACCTGTTGTCCACTTTCTACAAAAGCTTCTGATAGGTGAGCATAACGAGATTCCTGGGTTCCATCTAAGTGGCGTAGGGTAACCATTAAGCCATAGCCGCCGGACCATTGGGCCGCTGCTACTATTCCGTCATAGGCGGCCAGTACAGGAGTGCCCATGGGAGCGCCGATGTCGGTGCCATTGTGCATACGCCCTTGGCCACTGATGGGGTGAATTCGCCAACCAAAGGCGGAGGTAATGGGGTTAACGCCGGCAACGGGGAACATCAGATCAGTCCCTTGGTTGGGCTGACCTTGGGTAGAGTACAAACCCGTGGCCCTACTGTATTCCGGTAAAGGAGCTAGGGCGATTTGAATACCCCGATTGGCCATAGGATCAAGGCTGAAAACCTGATTGGACCCCACTGGTTGCCCGATCGCCAGGGAACTGATTTTAGGCTGAATATTTAGAGGATTGAGGGGAGAAACAGAATTGTTACCGGGAGCCGCATTACGGGCATTGATGCTCTGCCGACGGGGGGTGATCGCCTTGGGGGGATTAACCGGACTAGATTGCTGACGGGCCACGGGGGCACGGTTAGCACTGCGATTGGCGGCGGGATAACGGGTATTGAGGGGAGCCTGTTGCCCAGAACGGGGAACGAACTCCACTTCTGTCCGGGTGGGCAGATTGGGGGCCGCCGCTGTACCCTGGGGAGCCGCATCAATGTAACTATTTTTTTGCAAACCCTGGCGTATTTGGGCTGGCTGGCTAGAAATGGGTGCAATAGTGGGAGCAGGTAATCTAGGCGCTGCTGGCTTGGAGTCCGGAGTCGATTGGACTGGCACGGGGGCCGTAGCTTTCACCGGAGCTGGGGGAGCGGCTGGGGTGACGGGAGCGGGGGCAGATTGTTCAATTTCCAAATTGCCAGTGGTGCTACCGGGTAAAGACCAAACCAAACCACCGATAATGATCAGCCCGCCCAAAGACAGATTGTAGAGATTGGCACCTTGACCAGGCTTACGTTTCAGGTCTTTTATCCTCGATTGGGACTGCATTGTTCAGAGCCTCACACACACATACGGGTTGCAAAATACTCCCTCGATTGTAGAGGGTTAGGCTATAAATGCAAACCAGAACAGCCGGAACGAAAAATCGTCACTGTCTCGACCTCTGTTACACTTCACTCAACTTCATGGCCCGCCGAGGCGATCGCCGTTCGTAGTTGTTCTTCCCCCAGAGCACTGGTGATGGTGACTTTTTTGCTGGTTAAATCCACTTGCACCGTTGCTTGGGCATCCTCATTTTGCACGGCTTTGGTCACAGCTTCGGCACAGGCTTCACAGGCAATGGTGGGTACAGTTAGTTGAATAGTCATGGAAAATGATAAAAATTGGAATCAAGTATGGGTTGAATTCAGATGGGATGATAGCGACGCATCATCTGGAACTACAGGAAAATCTTCTCCGTTCCAGTGCAACGACAAGGGACTTAGAGCCTGTTTTAAAAGCCCCCCTGGCCCCCAAAATTTGGGGGGAAACTGAGTGAAAGTCCCCCAGTATTGGGGGATTTGGGGGGCAGAATAAAACTTTCCAAACACGTTCTTAGAATTATTGGGTCTTAACGTAGCCATGGTTTTGGAACCAATGCACCGCATCTGCCAAAGCCTGTTTGATAGAGGACTGGGGTAGCCCCAATTCCTGCACCGCTTTACTAGCATCGTAATACATCTCCTGGGCGGACATTTTAACCCCATCCATGGGCACCGAAGGCGATCGCCCCAGGGGAGCCAGAACTTTTTCTTCCACCCAGGCAAAGGTCAAGGGTAACCAAAGGGGAACCGTATTTTTCGGGGCGGGTAACCCCGTAATGGTAGATAGATGGGCCAAAATCCCTTGAAGACTGATATTTTCATGGCCCAAAATATAGCGATCGCCTCTGGTCAGAGCAGTTTTTCCCCGTTGCCAAGCCAGGAGATGCCCCGCCGCCACATCCCGCACATCGATTAAATTCAAGCCAGTGTTAACGTAGGCTGGCATTTGTCGCCGCAGAAAGCGCAGAATTATTTCTCCCGTGGGAGTAGGTTTAATATCCCAGGGGCCAATGGGAGTGCTGGGATTAACAATGACAATGTCTTGGCCTTGCTGGGCCGCTGTCAATGCCTCCTGTTCCGCCCAATATTTGGACTGTTTATAGGCTCCAATTAACTTTTCCACTGGACTTTGATAACTTTCGTCCGCCCTTTGACCGTCCCCTTTAACGCCGATCGCCGCCACGGAACTGGTGTAGACAGTGCGTTCAATGCCTGCTTTTTGGGCACAGGCCAGGATATTTCTCGTGCCTAAAACATTACTGCGGTAAAGAGCTTCCCGGTCTTTTTGCCAAAGGGAATAGTGGGCCGCCACATGGAAGAGACCCTGACAGCCTTGCATTTGTTGGTGAAGATCCCCATCATTCAAATCTCCCACGACCCAATCTATGGGTAAATTTTGCAAATTATCGGGACGGCTGGAAGCCCGCACCAACGCCCGCACCTGATAACCCTGCTCCAACAGATGGCGGACCAAATTAGCCCCGACAAAGCCCGTGCCCCCAGTGACAAAAAAACAATCCGCCATGGCTATCCAGTGATTGACCTCCACATAGTGCCATCAAAGGTTAGCTCAAATTCCCCACTTTATCGATCGCCCGGAAGATTTCTTTCTATTTTGTCGACCTTATCAACCCGGTGATTGCATGATCAATGATCATCAGTCCGTCAAATGGCAATGGTTTTGCGCTGGGTTAACGCCATGGCAATGCCCTTTTCCACATAGGCCGCTTCACCAATAAATACGGGGTAAACCGTCGCAGCTCCCTGGTAAGGCGTAACATTACCCCGGCGATGGTAAAACAATGGTGTGCCTGGTTTAATCGCCTGGTAATCCCGGATGTGGGGCGCAATTTCCGCCACAATCTGTCCTTGTTCATCCCTGGGATAATCAATAGTGTCTATCTGCTGATAAACAGTGCAGTTATCCGCCGCTGGAACATTACCGGAGGTCGAGGCCTGGAGATAGGCTAGAATTCGGGCCAAGGTCCGTTGGGTTTTGGCGATCGCCGTTGGGTCATAGACCCCCTGGGGGACGGGGCCTAGTTCGATGGTTAAGCCTAATTCACACAGGCCACGAATGTAGGGTAAATCCTTTTGGGGAGAATACTGCAACACTCGAATTTCCTCATCCTGGGCGCTGAGATAAGCCGCTAGGTTGAGGAGCAGGGGATGGGGGCAGTTTAAAATCAAAGTTGTGCCCATGGCCGCAGTGGTGGTGTGCAAATCCACAATGAAATCAATCCCCGCCAGGGAAATTTGATGGGCCAACTGCCGAGCCCGCAACTGCTCATAGCCCATTAGATAGGGGTTTTTGCGGTCCTGGGGCCGAAAACAACGGTTTAAGTCCTGGTTAATATATCTACGATTGGCGGCGATCGCCCGGGGATTAGCCAAGAAATAGTGACACTTCAATGCCGGAAAATATCGAGCAAAATCTTTCTGTTGCCAGCGACGCACCACCTCCACCCCCGTCCTTTCATTACCATGCACTCCCCCCACAATGGCCAGGGAGCGAACTGCTGAATTTACCATTCCCCACGTAGTCCTATAAAAACTTAGAATCCAATAAAATGTCCTTATATTGTAACTTTGACTACTGTTCTAGAACAACAATGTCATTGTTTTTACTGTTTTTTGACTAGACTCCCCATCACTAAACTAAATAGTGGCAATTGTGGTGTGGATTTTTTGTGATATTTCCTGAGCTCACTGCCAGAATTAGGGACAATGGAATTGCACGGAACCGGAGAAAAACACTTTGGCCCACACTTTCCTATTGGAGCCAGGCCGATGGCATCTAGAGGGCTTTTGGCAGGAGCGCAATCAATCTCCCCTGGAAATCAAGGGAGGTGCCCTGATAGCTTGGAATCAGGAAGATTGGTTTACCATGGTGACCAAGTTTAGTTTTCCTGGTAGTAGTCACCAAGATATATCCTGTCAGTATCGGGGGCGTCTCAATGGCGGAGAGTCCCAATACACCTACGTTTTGCAACACAGTCAACTAGGGAGAGTAGAAGGGGAAGGCTGGCTCTCTAACCATGCCATTGTTCAGCGCTATTGGGTCCTAGGCGATCGCCAACGGCAGAGTGGCTTTGAAACCTTTTACCGCTTCAATGATCGTCGTTATTATTTAGCTAGTGGGATGCTCACCGGCCACTCCTTGACCAGTACAATGGAAGCCACCCTGGAAAGACAGGGTTGAGGCTAGGGATCGATATTGATTGCTTGTTGCTCAAAAAATTAACGTCACCGCTCGTCGCTGAGATATTTGCGCTATGACCCCTGACTCCCGTCACCGCCGTCTATTGGCCAATCGCTATCAACTGGTTGAGTTGGTGGGTAGTGGAGCTATGGGTCAAGTCTACCGAGCGGAAGATAAGCTCCTTGGGGGAGTCACCGTCGCAGTCAAATTCCTTTCCCAAGCCTTGCTCAATCCCCGCATGAAGGAACGGTTTGAACGGGAAGCCACTATTTCGGCCCTACTGGGGGAAAAAAGTATCCACATTGTGCGGGTGCGGGATTACGGCCTGGACGAAAAGGAAATTCCCTTCTACGTGATGGAATACCTCCAAGGGGAAAACATTAGTGACGTGATTAAATACCGTCCCCTCAAAGTAGAGCGCTTTTTAAAAATAGCTAGGCAAATTTGCTTTGGCTTGGATTGTGCCCATAAAGGAATTATTTACCAAGGGGAAGCCTGCCCCGTTGTCCACCGGGATATCAAGCCCAGCAACGTACTGTTGGTGGAAGACCCCGCCCTGGGGGAACTGGTTAAAATTCTCGATTTTGGTATCGCCAAATTAGTACAAGCAGCAGAGGAGTCGAAAACCCAAGCTTTTATGGGTACCCTTGCCTATTGTTCCCCAGAGCAAATGGAGGGCAAAGAGTTAGATAGCCGTTCGGACATTTACAGTCTGGGGGTGATGATGTACGAAATGCTAACGGGGGAAATGCCCCTGTTCCCAGACAATTCTTCCTTTGGGGGTTGGTATGAAGCCCATCATCACACTAAGCCCCATCCCTTTTCCGCCCGTTATAAAATCCCCGCTTCCCTCGAAGCCTTGGTGATGAACTGCCTGGCCAAAAGCCCCAAAGGTCGTCCCCAATCGGTGGATGTGATTATCCGGGCGATCGATGCCATTGAAGCGGAAATCAAAGCTCCCCCCATTTCCGACACCGAGAAAACCCAGATTGCTCCCCATTTACTCAACACGGATATGGAAGCAACGGTGGTGGCCCAGCGGGGCCCGGGAATCGTCCCAGAAACGCGGTTGCCGCTGGTGAGTGAACTCTGTAAGCAGTTAGAGTGGCCCTCCGATAAACCAAAACAGAAAATTGTTTTTCCCTATGTGCTCAACGCCGCTGAAGGAAAATTGGCTAGTTTGTGGGTGATGTTGAATCAAGAGGATATCCTCACCCGGATGTCCAGCATCCGCTACAACCAATTTTTACTGATGACTTCTCCCCATCCCATGGTGCTGTGGATTACGGTGCTCTACCATCGGGAATATGGTCCCCGCTGGTTGCCCTGTTATTTGGATTTAAAGACTAGGTCGGGTCAGAGTTTTGCCCAGATGTTGGGGGAATCCGGTACCTATTGGTTGCTGTTTTTTGCGTTGGAAAATCCCACTCGCTGTCAGCATATGTTGACCGCTACCGTTGCCCCCAATCAGTGTAAGTTGCTCAAGGAGTGGGCCCAAACTAGTCAATCCATGCCCGGTGGTAAACCCCAGGTGACTAAACGGTTACTTAAGCAGGAGTTAGACCGGCTTAAACCTAAAATTGAGGCGAAATTGTCCCAGGTTAAACCATCCTTTAACAAGGAGGTTTCAGGATTGTGAGGCGATCGCCAAAATTTAAATTGCCCACACTCACACCGCTTCCATTAAATCCTTCTGCCCTAGTGGATAACTGAAGCCCATGCCTAGTCGGATTTACCACAGCCCCAACAATAAGCAAGATTAATATTCAAGCGAGAGCCCAGCTCCCCTTTGGCCAAAGCCAGACATAAACATGGGAAAACTGGGCAAAATTTGACTTAATTTAGTCGAGCAAAAACAGTCTAGACATAAAAATACTAGTCGTAATAATCCCGGCTGGAAACATTACCGATCGCCGCTTCATCTTGATTGATGCAACTGGTGTTACGGGCAAAATTGCAGACCCTGGCCCAGAGCCGGGCCCTCGTTCCCGCCGGCCCAGAGGAAAAAACCACCTTGGAGCCATTTTCAATGGTGACGCCACACACGGGACAGGTTTCTGCGGGGAAAACACTCATGAGTATTTATTCCTAGTGAATGAATTAGAAGCTACGTTAGGGGATTTAACCGGAGTAGACCGTCACAAATGTTACTGTTTACCCAATTAATTTTAAGAAATTTTAAATTTCATTGACAAAAAAGTCACTTTATATTTCAAAAGTGACAATCCATACGAGGTTATCTGGTTTGGCGCTATCCACTATCTACCAACTAGCATTACGCCAGTTACTATTGTTATTAGTGGGCACCGTTTGTCCTTGGCCATTACCGATGCGGAGGGGAGATTGCAACATTAGGGTCAAATCTCGGCTGGAAACGGTTAACAATTCTTCCGAGCCACCGCCAACAATCCCTGCGGTGGGCAGACCCCAACCGGCCAAGGCCCCCGCCGCGGCTCCCCCAAGCACTTCCAGAGGTGTAATACGGCGATCGCCGGTGGTACCGGAAATGATTGTTGCCGTGCCGGCCCCAGCCAAAGTCCCCATAATCACATCGGAAGCACTCGCCCCCTTATTGACCGTTTGAAAACCGACAAGCTCACGGGAACGGGCATTAATCGGTAAATATTCGCCATTATTGAGCACCAATTGTTGGGCCACAAATTGCATCGCATTACCATTGGCGATCGGGCGAAACTGACCAATAATTTCACTGCCAGCAGGAATAATCGTAACACCATCGGATTGACGGAGGGCCGTAGTGGTGCGGAGACTGGCCGCCCTGGTTTCTCCCCTTCTCAATGTGATTTGTCCTTGGTCAACCGCCACAGGAATCATCGTTTGGGCCGGCACTTCCACATTGTAGAGTTGACCTATGTTATAGCTAGACCGAGGAGCGCCGGGATAGGCATTATTGTTATTCCATCGGTTAGAATTTTGGGCGGCATTGCCACGGTTGGGACGGGGACGAGCTTCCACCGGATTAGTAAAACTACCAACCAACCCTCCCATCAAGAGAACGGTAGTCAATAAAGCTGTGGAGCGGCGGGCTTGCCAATGCAGCTTAGGGAACGAAAAACTATTAAACATCCTAATTTCCTCACCTGATTGCGGATATTGGTTGTGGGAAAATCTTGCCCCACTACATCCAGGTTAGGGAAAGGGAAAAGGAATGTCAGTCCCCGCTAACATGGAAGTGTTTAGCCAAATATTGACCAGTCAAGTGGAAAAAAAGGGAGTTCTCCGTCCAAGTAAACGCCTCAACCACGCTTTTGCCTGACCCGTCCCATCGATAGGCGACGGACATAGGCCACTCTTCCCATGCGGCTGGCCACGGAGTGAACAATTTCAGCCCTAGTTTCGTGGTCAACCACCGGCTTATTGGATGCACAATTTAATAATTTTTCCAGGTCGGTAATTTTCCGCTTGAGGGCCAGATCATCGGGTAGACTAAAACAATCAACAGTACAATCAAACATGACTAAAAAAAGACTTGAATGTCACTAACTACATCCAGTCTTTGCCATGGCCAGTCTTTCCACCAGAGAAACTATCACATTAACCAGGTGATTTAGATCACAGACAAACCACAGGGACGTTGCTTGGGCTAAATCCCATGAAGAGAAGGTTTATGGCTCCTGATGAAGTTATTTAGCCCATTAGCAAGGCAAATCAAAGACGATCCCGACTTCGTTATAAAATAAACTTAACAAATCTATACCCACCTGTAGAGAAGAGTCCCTGAATATCAAAATGGTGGGATAAAAAGCTCAAAAAGGAAAGTAGGCTGTGGTTCCCTAGGCAACAGTCTTCCCTACCCCACTGGAAACTAAAAAAACGAGAAAAGTTCGCACCGAACATCAATTGCATAATTTTAGCCCTAAAACATAAGCTGAACGAAACTGGTTGTCTTCCCTTCCCAATCCAGGACAATCTGAGAATCCCCTGCAACATTACTTAACAAAAAAGCAGGAATAAAATTAACAAGATGTAACAGACATAAGTCCCATCACCGTTGTATAAAGTTAACTGTGGGATTGCAAAAGCATTCAAGCCTAGGCGCTGAGCTGTTTGAGCATCCCGGTGGCCCTTGTCGCTGCCTCCGTGTTTCTCCCTGGATTTATTTAGGTAATATCTCTCATAAATCCCCGGGTAGTTAACGAAAGTTAATGGAGATCAGTAACAATAACTCTAGGGTCATTACTTTGGACTCCCTCAGTTTATCCGGGGGAATTGTGTTTAAGAAAATCCCAACTCATAAAGTCAAGTAGGAGATTAATTCAATGTTCGACGTATTCACTCGGGTTGTTTCCCAAGCTGATGCTCGCGGCGAGTACCTCTCTGGTTCTCAGTTAGATGCTTTGAGCGCTACCGTTGCTGAAGGCAACAAACGGATTGATTCTGTTAACCGCATCACCGGTAATGCTTCCGCTATCGTTTCCAACGCTGCTCGTGCTTTGTTCGCCGAACAGCCCCAATTAATCCAACCCGGTGGAAACGCCTACACCAGCCGTCGTATGGCTGCTTGTTTGCGTGACATGGAAATCATCCTCCGCTATGTTACCTACGCAACCTTCACCGGCGACGCTTCCGTTCTAGAAGATCGTTGCTTGAACGGTCTCCGTGAAACCTACGTTGCCCTGGGTGTTCCCGGTGCTTCCGTAGCTGCTGGCGTTCAAAAAATGAAAGAAGCTGCCCTGGACATCGTTAACGATCCCAATGGCATCACCCGTGGTGATTGCAGTGCTATCGTTGCTGAAATCGCTGGTTACTTCGACCGCGCCGCTGCTGCCGTAGCCTAGTCTGGTTATTTTAAAAACCAACTTTACTCAGGTTCCATACCCGAGAAAATCCAGCTTAAAGCTGACATATCTAGGAAAATTTTCACATTCTAACGGGAGATACCAGAACAATGAAAACCCCTTTAACTGAAGCCGTTTCCACCGCTGACTCTCAAGGTCGCTTTCTGAGCAGCACCGAATTGCAAATTGCTTTCGGTCGTCTACGTCAAGCTAATGCTGGTTTGCAAGCCGCTAAAGCTCTGACCGACAATGCCCAGAGCTTGGTAAATGGTGCTGCCCAAGCCGTTTATAACAAATTCCCCTACACCACCCAAACCCAAGGCAACAACTTTGCTGCGGATCAACGGGGTAAAGACAAGTGTGCCCGGGACATCGGCTACTACCTCCGCATCGTTACCTACTGCTTAGTTGCTGGTGGTACCGGTCCTTTGGATGAGTACTTGATCGCCGGTATTGATGAAATCAACCGCACCTTTGACCTCTCCCCCAGCTGGTATGTTGAAGCTCTGAAATACATCAAAGCTAACCACGGCTTGAGTGGCGATGCCCGTGACGAAGCTAATTCCTACCTCGATTACGCCATCAATGCTCTGAGCTAGTCAGTTTTTAATTCTAGCTGGCCTGGAAGGGTGGGAAAGTGTTAACAACTGGTTGACAATATTCCGCTTTTCCAGGTCTTGTCGTATTTATTGACACTTATCTAGGAGAACAAAATGACTAGTTTAGTTTCGGCCCAGCGTCTGGGCATTGTGGCCGTGGATGAGGCTATTCCCCTCGAGCTTCGTTCCCGGAGTACAGAGGAAGAGGTGGATGCCGTTATCCTGGCGGTTTACCGTCAAGTTTTGGGCAACGATCATCTCATGTCCCAGGAACGACTGACCAGTGCAGAATCTTTGCTCCGGGGCAGGGAGATTTCGGTAAGGGATTTTGTTCGGGCTGTGGCTCTGTCGGAAGTGTACCGGCAGAAGTTTTTCCATTCCAACCCACAAAATCGTTTTATCGAGCTTAATTATAAGCATTTACTGGGACGGGCTCCCTACGATCAGTCGGAAATTGCTTTCCACACCGATCTTTATCACCAGGGGGGCTATGAAGCGGAGATCAATTCCTATATTGACTCCGTAGAATACACGGAAAACTTTGGAGATTGGGTTGTACCTTATTTCCGCGGCTTTGCTACCCAGCGGAATCAAAAAACCGTTGGTTTCAGCCGTTCTTTCCAGGTGTATCGGGGCTACGCTACCAGTGATCGTTCCCAGGGAAATGGTTCCCGTTCTCGATTGACGCGGGAGTTGGCTCGCAATACAGCTTCTCCGGTGTATGCCGGTTCTACGGCCGAGAGTTTGCGGGGAACTTCGGCGGGTAGTCGTAACCAAATGTATCGTTTGCAAGTGATTCAAGGGGCGGCCCCCGGTCGTGGCACCCGAGTGCGCCGTGGTAAAGCGGAGTATCTAGTTTCCTACGATAATTTGTCTGCCAAGTTGCAACAAATCAATCGCCAAGGAGATACGGTCACAATGATTTCCCTTGCCTAGAATCAGGATTTTTTGTCAACCTAGTTAGTAAAAGGAGATTATTTAGTGGCAATTACAACCGCAGCCTCCAGATTGGGGGTGGCTCCCTATAATGAGTCCCGTCCTGTGGAGTTACGCCCTGACTTTAGCCTTGATGATGCCAAAATGGTGATTCGGGCTGTATATCGTCAGGTTTTAGGCAACGATTACATTATGGATTCTGAGCGCCTCAAGGGTGCCGAGTCTCTTTTGACCAATGGTTCTATTAGTGTGCGGGAATTTGTCCGTACCGTGGCCAAGTCGGAACTTTATAAGAAGAAATTCCTTTATAACAACTTCCAAACCCGGGTCATTGAACTCAACTACAAACATCTGTTGGGTCGTGCTCCTTTCAGTGAAGATGAGGTGATTTTCCATCTCGATCTCTATGAAAATCAGGGTTTTGATGCGGATATCGATTCTTACATTGATTCGGTCGAATACCAAGAGAACTTTGGGGAAAATATTGTTCCCTATTATCGTTTTAATAATCAGGTAGGCGATCGCACTGTGGGATTTACCCGCATGTTCCGTCTTTACCGTGGTTATGCTAACAGTGACCGTTCCCAGTTAGAGCGCAGTTCTAGTCGTCTGGCAACGGAGTTGGGACAAAATACTGTTTCGGCGATCGTGGGCCCCAGTGGCAGTAATGCTGGTTGGGCCTATCGTCCTTCTCGGGCCGGCAATACCCCAGCAAAAGCGTTGGGTGGTACGGTTCCCTTTGGTCAAGCAAGTAAGCTGTTCCGGGTGGAAATTACAGCCATTTCTGCGCCCGGTTATCCCAAAGTGCGTCGGAGCAATAAGGCGGTAATTGTTCCCTTTGAACAACTCAACCAGACCTTACAACAAATCAATCGTTTGGGGGGTAAGGTTGCTAGTATTACCCCGGCTAGCTTGAGCTAGATTTCTGTTTAGTTCAGGAGGAGAAGTGGCTTGACTTTATTTTCCCTTTGGGGAATAACTTGGGGTCGCTTCTCTTTTTGTCTTTGTAGATGATTTTGCTAATTAGCAAATTAAAACTTTAGTGTTCAGGAGTTTTTAGAATCGCCATGTTAGGTCAATCTTCTTTGGTGGGCTATTCCAATACCCAGGCGGCTAACCGTGTCTTTGTCTATGAAGTCAGTGGACTCCGCCAGACCGATGCCAATGAAAACAGTGCCCACGATATTCGTCGCAGCGGTAGTGTGTTTATCAAAGTTCCCTATGCCCGTATGAATGATGAGATGCGCCGCATTTCCCGTCTGGGGGGAACTATTGTTAACATTCGTCCCTATCAAGCTGACAGCAACGAACAAAACTAGGCTATTTTGTTAATTACTATTTGAGCTGAGTGTAAAATACCTTACTTACTCAAAAGCATTAACTAACCATAACAATGACTAATCTCTTTTTTTGATTGAACTCCAAACTAGAATAGCCATCGAGTCAGTCCATTTAGTTCATTATTAGTGAAAGTTTGTTGGCGGTGGGTTATCCGTTGATAAACCACCGTTTTTGTTTGGGCAAAGTAACGATTTGATGCAGTGATGGGTTTAAAGATAATCCCGTTTGAGGAAATCCTGCAGGACGACGGGAACTTTAACCTGACCGCTGCTGGGTTCGTAATAATTTTCTAAAATTGCCGCCATGGTGCGCCCGATCGCCAAACCGGAACCGTTGAGAGTGTGAACAAATTGGGTGCCTTTTTTGCCCTTTTCCTTGTAGCGAATGTTGGCCCGACGGGCTTGGAAATCGTGGAAGTTAGAACAACTGGAAATTTCCCGGTAGGTGTTAGCCGATGGTAACCAAACTTCCAAGTCGTAGCATTTAGCCGCTCCAAAACCTAAATCACCGGTACATAATTCCACCACTCGATAGGGTAATTCTAGGGCTTGGAGAATAGCTTCTGCATCCGCAACTAGGGCTTGGTGTTCAGCGGCGGATTCCTCTGGTTTAACTAATTTAACTAATTCGACTTTATTGAACTGATGTAAACGAATCAACCCTTTGGTATCCCGGCCGTAACTACCAGCTTCCCGCCGAAAACAGGGAGTGTAAGCACAATGTTTAATGGGGAGTTGTTCTAAGTCTAAAACTTCGTCTCGATAAAGGTTAGTCACTGGCACTTCGGCGGTGGGAATAAGCCAGAGGTCATCCCCCCGACATTGAAAACTTTCCTCAGCAAATTTGGGTAATTGCCCTGTGCCCAGCAGGG
The DNA here is from genome assembly GCF_000284455.1 of Synechocystis sp. PCC 6803 substr. PCC-P. GTDB lineage: Bacteria > Cyanobacteriota > Cyanobacteriia > Cyanobacteriales > Microcystaceae > Synechocystis. Next base: position 723,302 of record NC_017039.1, on the reverse strand, counting down.
AATCGCTGTTAACTAAAATGGGAGGCATAATCTCCTGGTAGCCCACGCCAATGTGACGTTCCAGCATAAAGTTAATCAGAGCCCTTTCCAAGGCAGCTCCAGCTTTCATGAGGGAAATAAAACGACTCTGGGCTACTTTAACTCCCCGCTCACTGTCAATAATGCCTAATTTTTCACCGATTTCCCAATGGGGTAAAATTCCTACTGTTTCTGCTTTTAAGTATTGATCTCCCCAACGTTTTACTTCGATGTTATCAGCTTCACTCGCTCCTATGGGAGTGGTTTCACAAGGCAAATTGGGCAGTTCTAGTAACAGCTTTTGCAACTGCTCTTTAAGATCTTTTTCCTGGGGTTCTAAATCTGCTAACTGGATTTTTAAACTATTACCTTCTTCCCGTAAAGTTTGAATTTCTTCCCCTTTAGGATCGGCTCCCTGACCAATTTTTTGGCCAATTAATTTGCCGATTTCATTGCTACGACTTTGCAGTACAGTTCGTTCGCTTTCCTTGGCTTTTTGCTCAGCGGCGATCGCCAAAATGGGTTCGAGATCATAACTTGCCCCGCCCCCTCTTTGATTGAGGCGATTTTGAATAGCGGTGGGATTTTCACGAATTTGCTTGAGGTCTAACACGAACCAACTCTACTTAAAATTTTGGATTTTTTTAATCATTAATGGTCAACCCCATATAGTTTAAATCGTTGGGGTGAACTTCTAGCCGAACTATTGGCTGAGAGCTTTGAGAAAACGGTTTAAATTGGCCATGATGCCTCCTCGTTTAGGACTAGAGCTGGCACCTTCCGAGCTGGCCGCCTGGGGATTGGCATTAGTGCCTTCTATCAATAGTCTTTCCAGGGCTTCCCCCGCTGGCTTTTCAGGCAATTCCGTTAAAAGTTCGTATTCTTCCCCCTTTTCTAGCAATACTTGCCACCTGGAAGGGTGGGAGCGTAACACTACTGCCCCATCTAGGGGACGGAAATAGTAAGCGCTAAACAGGGTGCTCAAAAACCGTTGTCGCAGTTGCCGGGCCGCATAGCCAATGCCCACAATGGACACATCTTCTAGTTGGGGAATGAGCAAAACCACCGGGCGATCGCCGGCCAATTCACAGAGTTTTTCCACACTTTGCACTTCCACCGCAGAAGGGGAGACCACCAAAAATACTTGGTCAGATTCAGCAATTTTGCGGCCAATGGGGGTGTAGCGACTACCTAAATCTCCAATTTGAAAAGGAACTTCGCCCCAGTCTCTTTTTGCCAGGGCCGCCGCTCCAGTATCGGGAAAAATTATCCGTAGTCCCAATCCTTGATCAGCAAATAATTGGCTAAATTCTAAGGCAATAGCTTGGGCTTGGAGGGCAATTTCTGGCACCGCCAATTCCACCTGGATACGACGGTAGCCATCATCTAAGGCCCTTTGGGTGGCGGCGATCGCCTCGGAGATGGCCTCATCAATGGTGGAGGGAACGGGGAGGGACATGGTTATGGGGGGAGGATTAATGACTCGGAGGTTATTTTAGCGCTATCTGATCTTCCTCATCCCTTTCCATGGCCTGGAGGGGTTGCCAGCCCGAGCGCCAGAGCAGATCATCTTTAAGTTGTTGGGCATTGAGCCAAAACCGCACTTTCGGATCGCAACTGGCCACCATTTCCGCAAAAACCCACTGACCCTCCTGCCGTCGATTGACCACTTGGAAGTGTCGCCAACCCCAGGTTTTTTGTTGGGCTGTCCATTTGGAACCGAGGAGATGGGGAAATTTTTGCTTGCGGGCCATGGGAAAAGTTAACCAAAAGCTGAACAAAATTTTTACAGTGCCTACCTGAACATATGATATCCGTCTACAATGTGCCCAGGCTATGGGGATAATCTGGTGGCCTTGAACTTGGAAACCAAAAGGAACATAATCCTTTCTTTTAGTCCAGTCAGATCTTTAACTTTTGGCTTTTCTCCATTTGATGAATGCTATGAATCCTAGTCAATCCTTCCCTTCTAAACTCGGTGGTGCAGTGCTGGTAACCACCATGGCCTGTTTAGGTCTGTGGACACAGGAAGCATTTGCTCAAATTGGTAGTCCTTCCCCTAGTCTATTACCGCAGACCAGTCCCCAAAACGCTCCCTCTATCCTGCCTCCAGAGAGTGAATACACCCTCGGCCCCGGCGATCGCCTCCGGGTCGATGTGCTGCAGGTGGAAGGGTTATCGGGAGAATATCAAGTTTTAGTGGACGGCACAGTGGGTTTTCCCCTCATTGGCACTGTCAGAGTTGCCGGCCTAACCATCCCAGAACTAAACCAAATTTTAGTTAGCCAGTACGCAAAATATATTCGCCGTCCCTTGGTCACTGCCATTCTGACTGTCCCTCGCCCCCTAAGCATCACCCTTTCCGGTGAGGTCAATTCCCCCGGCGCCTACGCCCTGGCGATCGAAGGCGGGCAGAAATTTCCTACCCTCACCCAAGTAATTCAACAGGCTGGCGGTCTCACCCCAGTATCAGACATCAGTCGGGTGCAGCTGCGGCGGCAAAAGGGTAATCAACAAGAAAACTACAGCATCAACCTGTGGGAACTGCTACAGAAAGGAAATTCCCGTCAAAACGTCACCCTAAGAGATGGTGATATTGTGGTTATCCCAAGCAAAACTGCCACAGATCCGAGGGAAGTGCGACAATTAGCCGACGCAAATTTTGGTATTCGTTTTGAGCAAGAAATTAACGTGGCGGTGATTGGGGAAATTTTTCGCCCTGGTTCTTACAAAATTTCCCCTGCCATTAGAGCCTCTAGTATCACCGAAGTGAGTGGTGACAACAGCAGCACAGCCGCAACTAGCAGTCGTGCCAACGTAGAAAATACCCAGCCGGTGCGCCTGACCCAAGCAATCCAAGAAGCCGGTGGTATTAAATCCCAAGCAGATATTCGCAATGTGGAAGTGCGGCGAGAAAATCGGGACGGGAACTTTGAGTTGATTGTGGTCAATCTTTGGGAACTCTTAGACGAAGGCAACCTAGATAAAGACGTTATCCTCCAAAACGGCGACGTCATTACAGTTCCCCAGGCTAAAGAAGTGTCACCAGATGAATTTGAGGCCATTGCCACTGCCAATTTTTCACCCCGCTCCATCACTGTTAACGTTGTGGGGGAAGTGCGACGAGGTGGTGCTATCCAGCTACAGCCTAATTCCACCTTAAACCAAGCAATTTTGGCCGCCGGTTCCTTTGACCCGATTCGGGCGGATAAAGCCAGCGTTGATCTAATTCGTTTAAATCCCGATGGCACAGTTACGAGACTTAATATCGCCCCTGACTTTAGTCTTAACATTAGTTCTGACAAAAATCCAACTTTAAGAAACAATGATGTAGTCTTAGTTAACACCAGTGGTTTAACTCAAGCTACCGATACCCTCAGGGAATTATTTAGTCCAATTGGAGCACTCTTAGGAGGAGGGGCTTTGTCTATCATCGACCGCCTTAATTAATTCAGAGTGAACTCATAACCCATATGACTATGCTAAGTTTTTACAGTTCTCTTACTGAACATTGTTGATGAACGATAAGCAAAAAGCTTCAGGAATATGCGAAAGTTTATACTTACTTGGTGAAGCTAAGCTGAGCTTAAAGGAAAAATTTTATGAAATCTCTAAGCTTTTTTATCAGTTCATCAAAGCTTTTACTGAACCTGAAAATATAGTTTTCAGAAATTTTTATGCAAAATTTAGGTATTGTATTAGCAAAATAAATCTAGACGAAGAAGATGTAAGCAATTTTGAAGCTTTCCGGAAATTTATCCGCAGGGGATTTTCTGAAAAAGTCAACCAAGTTGCCATTGAGCAAGGAATCTTGTTGCTCCAAAAATTATGCCTGCAAGCAACTGAAAATTCCGAACTACTGGGATTCACTTTTGACAATAGTAAATATAACAATCAATATTTTACCAAGCTTTTTCAAGCAAGGCGATCGCCGTCTACCAAGTACCTGAAGCTTTTATACACAGGGCACCACAGAAGTCAATCAAAGCGGGCATTTCATCTCTACGGTTTTGATTTAGAAAACCTACAAACAAACATTGTCATAGAGTGTGATTGGTTTAATGCTCCCCATTTATTTTATTTGATTGACATATTGAAGGAAGATACATTAATCGCTTGCCATAATTTGGTGCCAGTAGCTGAAAATAAATATCAGGCCAAATCAGAATCATTAATCGTTATTGAGCCGGACTTTCTGGTAGATGCCAGCGCCATCAGTGAGTGTTTTGGCAACAAAAATACGAGCAGTGATATTTTTTGGCTAACCAAACTAGTAGGAGAATTAGCTGGTGCTGCAGCTTTTAAAGGAACCATTGTAGGTTACTGCCTAGATGAGCTAGTCAGAAATAAGCAAATTAATATTGCTCAAATTTTTACAGATTACAAAAAGTCAGATGCTCTGAGATCTGCTTATCTTGGCGAACAGGAGATGACAAATATTCAAACGTCGATTGTTCAAGAACATCTACCTAACATCAGTCAATTAGTGCAGAGATTACAGGCAGAAAACTTAAGAATTTGGATTGAACCTACATTTTTTTCACAACATTATGGTCTACAAGGAAGACTAGATTTATTAACTATCGACTCAAACGGATCTAAGGATATTATTGAGCTAAAAAGTGGTGGCGCTCCCTATCCAGGTAGAGAATGGAAAAATCATAAAATGCAGGTGGTGGCATATAACATGATGCTGGAAAGTACCTACGGAAATTATGTGGGTAACAAGGAGATATTTTACTCAAAATCAGATCAGCCCCGCAGAAATATTGTTAGCGAATCTCAAGAAAAAAATGAGTTGATTAAAATCAGAAATGAAATTGTTAGCAAAATTTACCAATTAGCTGCGGGCAACTTTATTAGCTTAGATAAACTTAAATCTGATGGTGCTGGAGAGTTACCAGAATATAATCAACGACGATTAAAGCGTTTTCAACAAAACTACCAGCCAGAAAAGTTGACGACAAACTATTATCAACAGCTACTCTCGTTCATTCTACGGGAATTAATTAACAATAAAATATCAGATCATCAGCAATCTGAGTTGGAAGATAAGCATCAAACATCGACAGGGTTTGCTAGTTTGTGGCTAGATAATTTTAATGTTAAACAAAATAATTATCGCTTAATTTATGATCTTAAACTAATCAAGGTTGACAAAGAGAAAAGTTATCTTTCATTAGCATTGACTCAGACTGATGTGCCCCATTCATTCCGTTCTGGTGACATAGTAATTATTCATCCCAAAATAAATGGTGTATATGAACCGTTAAAACAACATATTTTTAAAGGTTCGATCAAGGGAATTAATCAGAATCAAATAATAGTTTCTTTATTTAACAAGCAAAATGACTATTCATTTATCGAGCAATATAATTTTTGGGCCTTAGAGCCGGATATTTTCGAGCGCAACTACTGGAGTAGTATTGTCTGTTTGTTGGAAGTATTGTCTTGTTCCATGGAGAAAAAACAATTACTTTTAGGGCATTTGGAGCCACAAAAAGCGTTAATAGATTATCAGGTAAATATTTACCTGAGCAATGATCAAAATCAAATTATTTGCCAGGCTCTCGAGGCTAAGCATTATTATTTACTACAAGGACCACCAGGTACGGGGAAGACTAGTATATTTTTGGTTAATTACGTACAAAATTTACTTAAATTAAACAAGAAAAATATTTTTATCCTGGCTTTTACGAATAAGGCAGTGGAACAGATTTGTAAAGCCCTTAAATCCCCACGCTATGGAGAGCTAATAGATTACCTACGTTTAGGTAACAAAACTGTAGTTGATGAAAGTTTGCTGGCCGAAAAATTAACTGGAGATAATGCGGATCTTTGGCGGAAGTATTTACAAGAAAATCAAGTATTTGTCACAACTGTTTCCACGTTTAAAGATAAATATTTATTACTCAGGGAGTTTGTTGGTGAATTTGATCAGCTAATCATTGATGAAGCTTCCCAATTAACGGAGGCTGATCTAGCCGGAATAGTGGTCTTATTCAACAAATTTGTCTTGATTGGTGATCAAAAGCAACTGCCAGCAGTAATTACTCAAAATGAAGAGGAATGTCGAGTTGAAGTTGAGCCATTTCGACGCTATGCCATTAACATTAGCGATTTGAGAATATCTTTGTTTGAAAGATTAATTAATAATGCCAAAAATAAGGGATGGAATCATTGTTACGGACAACTAACTGAGCATTATCGTATGCATAGAGATATTGCTTCATTGATAGCCCATCATTACGATCGCCCTTTGGTGGAGCAAACACAGGAACAGCGAAAAATTGAGTCAAGTTACGAAAATAATGACAATGACTTGTTAAGTAAATTGAGTAAGAGTAGAACTATTTTTATTGAAACCCCATCGGAAACTAGTATTCAGCGCAAGAATACTAACGAAGCCATCATTGCGGCGACCATCGTCAAAACTTACTGGGAAAACAAACTGTTGCCAATGGCAGAAATTGGCATTATTGCTCCTTTTCGGGCTCAGGTAGCGGAAATTAATCAACAATTGGAAAAAATTTTTGCTGGCGCTGATTTTTCAAGGGATTCCATTGTGGTGGATACGGTGGAAAGATTCCAGGGGGATGAAAGAGAATTAATTATTTTTTCCACTACCATTTCTTGGTCTAAGCAGGTTAAAAATATTCAAAGCATCGCTGATGGCGATCGCCAGGGAACAGACCGGAAATTATTGGTCAGTATTTCCAGGGCAAAAAGTAAGCTAGTCATTTTAGGTAATTCATCCCAGTTGCAATTCGCTCCAGCCTATAGGGAATTGATTAAGCACATTGAACAGAGCAATGGATTAATTGATCTAGAAATAGGACAAAAAATAGTAAATTCCCATGGCGGGGAATTTTAGAGAGTGGGCTAAGGCTCCTGGCCTCCTGCCTCGATTAAGTTTTGCGACTATTTCGCCCCGTCGTCCCATAAAAGGTTCCTAAACTTGCTATAAGAGGATCTAGAGTCCAGTCCAGTGGCGATTGGCGTTGATGTTTTTGATCGAGGAGACGGTGGATGACCCCATTGGAATTGAGCTACCCCTTAAGCGGATTGGTTTTGGCCTTAGGCAGCGGCATATATGTCTGGAATAGTCGTCGCGCCCTAGAAAAAAAACTGGCCCAATCCCAACCCTCCGATCAGCCTCCCACTTTAATCGCTGGCTCTGGAACTCCGGCGGTAAAAGAAGTTGCCCCCGAAAACGATGGGGAATCTCCAGAAGCTGTCATCCATGCCAAGGGAAAATTGCGTCGTTTAGAAAAAGATTTGCAATCCGTCCAGGCTTCCTTGGAAAATGCCTTGGCGGAAAGGAATCAGTTGACAGAAAATTACCAAGCCCAAGAAAAAATGGTAGCCGCTCTGCAACATCAGTTGGCCCACTATGACGACATCCAAAGCGAAAAATTTGTTGGTCTGCAAAAGCTCAATCAAGAATTGCTCCAGGAAAATACCAACTTGTCCGATCGCCTTAAGCAAGCGGTCAATGAAGTGGCGGAAACTCGGCCTAAACTGGTTCAGTTGAATTCTTTAGTGACTCGCAATCAACAGTTGAGTGACCAACTCAGCTATGTAGAACAAAATCAAGCTAAGGCGATCGAGCAACGTTTAGCATCCCAGGAAAAGCTCTGGCAACAAAGACATGAGCAAGAACAAGCTCAATGGAATAGTCAGGCGTCCCAATGGGAAGAGCAGGTACGACAACTGACTGCGGAACGGGATCAAGTTCAACAGGAATTACAGACCGCAAGGCAACAAAGTCAGTCAGCCCAGACCCAAGCAGAAAATCTACAGGCCGCCCTCGATCGCCTAGGCCAACAGGAAGAACAATGGCAAGGGGAACGAAGCCAACTCACGGCTAAGCTCAATCAACTAGAGGAAGCGCAAAAAGAACTAGCCCTGGCCAATGCCGAATTAAAAGTCAAACTGGAAACTACCCAGGCCGAAGGCGATCGCCTTAAAACTGAGAAAAAAGAACAGGCCGCTGCCCTGCAATCTGCCCAGGGGCAAGTAACCCAACTTCAACAAGAATTGGCGGCCCTACAGGAAAACTTAGCTAAGGCTAAAGGCGAGCCTCCTTCTGAGGTGCCGGAAAAAACTAAAGCAGTTGCAACTGCACCAGCCCAGGAAGCACCTGTGGTATCCCCTTCTCCTCCGGTAACCGTTGAGGTTAAACAAGAATCGCCCAAATCAGTTCAAGCGGAAAAGGTTGAACCAGAACCGGAACCGACTCCAGTCCCACCAGCAGCCCAAGCAACCAAAGCTCCTGCGTCTCCAGCGAAAAAATCCACTGCTAAAGCTGTTGACGAGGTTTTGGACCAAGAGGAAAAGCAAGTTAAAGCGGTGGAAAAAACTGAGCCGCCGAGGGAAAATAAAACAGTTGCCCCAGTTGCTACCAGCGAAGATGTTGCCCCTACGGTGGAAACAGAAACCATCACCGATCCAGTAGCCACTGTCCCCAGTAATGAGGAAGGTGCCCATCCCCTAGCTGAGAAAAAAGTTGTCATTCTCGGTACCCTCAACGCCATGAACCGAGAGGAAGCTAAAACCAGACTCCAAAATGTGGGGGCTGAATGCACTGGCACTCCCAGCGGTAAAACCGATTACATTGTGGTGGGCAAAGCTCCGGGGGCAAAGCTGAAAAAAGCCCAGAAGCTCGGCATCGCGCAGTTATCAGAAGCCCAATTCCTTGAATTATTGGGAGACTAAGCAAAAAACGGCAGGTAAACGGGGTTTTTTAGCTTAGACTAACAAAACTCTTTATTGCTCCACAGTTGCTCCCACTAATGCTTGGAAGAATGGAACTACGTGCCAAGTAGTCCTTAAATCACAAACCAAATAATGGCCAAACCCAACAGGGTCAATAGCATCATTAAATGGTTCATCCAGTCATCAAAGTTCCAATCTTTAAACATAATGATTTTGGTGGGGCAAGGCCACGGGGCTTTATTCTCTCCAACTATAAGGCGATTATTCAGTTTTCGCGCACATTTCCATGGAAAACCCTGTCCCCATAACTCCCTCAGAAACCATTGTCGATAGTTGCCAACGTTTAGGCCTTGGGCGCATTCAACGGCATCTGTTTCTCTGTTGTGACCAAACAAAACCGAAATGCTGTAGCAAAGAAGATAGCCTCGCCACCTGGGATTATCTGAAAAAGCGTTTGCCGGAGTTGGGGCTGGATTGCACTCAGTCCAGTCGTGATGGGAACATTTTCCGCACTAAGGCTAATTGTTTGCGGGTTTGCCAGCAGGGGCCAATTTTACTGGTATATCCAGAGGGCATTTGGTACCGGAACGTGACCCCCACAGTAATGGAAAAAATTCTCCAAGAGCATATTTTGCAAAACCGTCCGGTGGAGGAGTATCGCTTTTTTACCCACCCTCTTTCGCATTTATAGATTATCAAAACCGCTATAGAAACGAGTCGGTTCTAGCCAACGGAGAATTTCCTTTTGCAGTCGCCTCAAATCCTGGGAAAGGGAATTTTTCAACCATTGCCCCACTGCGTCTAAGGGGGAAAATTCCTGGCCGGTTTCCCATTGAATGTCTTGCCCCAAAGGAGTCAAATGATTGCCAGGTAGGGGACAGTAGGCCACTAGGTCAGCGGTTTGTTGATTTAAAATTGGCCTTAAGCCCAGGGTTTGGTCAATATCATCGTTGGAAAATTTAATTAATAAATTACGCCGCACTCGATAATTTTCGGCGATTAAAAGGTTGGTTTCCTCCGGGGATGGAGTAAATTCAAAATTTAAATCCACCTGGAGATTGAGCTGTCTTAATTGTTTTTGCACCCCTGTGAGGAATTTATCCAGTTGCAGTTGGGCTAATTGTTCCCCAAAGGGAATAGCCTGTTTAACGGGATAGTTATTAAACGCAACGAGGATATTGCCGGCCCGCTCCACCTCGTACAAACTGCCAATGAGTAGATGTAGTTTACAACCCAAGCTATGGCCTAAGCCGTATACCGGCAGTAAACCAGTGGTAATTTCCCCTTGTTTTTGCAATCTTTCCAGAATAATTTCAAAGCGATTCAGCACACTACGGGCGATCGCCTGGTGGTCGAAGGTGTTGACGAAGGGGGTGGCCACCACCACATAACCAGCTTTACCTAATTCCGTTAGTAACCAACGATAGGCCACATTGGGGGCCGTACCGACAAAAGCTCCCCCGAGAAAATGCACCACGGCGATCGGTTGGGGCGGCACTAGAACCCAACTGCCAGAAATTTCACGCCATTCCATCGAAGTTTATTTCCTCTACAAAAAACTTGCCCAGTGGATAACCACCGTTATTTTAACGATCTTTCCCCCTTTGGTCGGCGCTGTAACTGGCTTGGCAAAATCCCCGGCAACAGCTACCTTGGTTAGGATTGACCGGTAGATTGTGCTGTGAGGAAATTTGTCATGGAATTTACGACCAAAACAGGGGGTTCCCTGCCGACAAACTTACGGGTTCTCCTCCCCTGGTTACAACTAATTGGTAAATCTAGTTTTTTCGGTTTAATTATTTCCCTGGCTTGGACTTTATCCGCCCAGGCGATGGAATTACGGGTTGCCATCAGTAAGGGTGTTAGTAATGTCGGAGTGGGCAGTTCCACCCCAGCCTTGGTGAAAAATGCCGGGGGAGCCACCATTGGCCGCTTAGATTCCCTTGTCCCCGCCAACGCCACTGCCTCCGGTCGCAACATTAACCTGGCTGGTATGCAGGCTTCCCAAATCACCATTGAACCTAGTGGAGACGGCCGCATTTGGATCGGCGATCGTTGGTATCGGGGCAAGGTGCGTCTAATCCGCCAAGGCAATGGGGTCAGCGCGGTTAATCTAGTGGATATTGAAGAGTATTTATACAGTGTGGTAGGTTCCGAAGCCATTCCCTCCTGGCCCCTGGAAGCCCTAAAAGCCCAAGCTGTAGCCGCCCGCACCTACGCCATCTATCAAACTAGCAAGGACAGTAACCGTTACTACGACCTGGACACCACCACGGCCACCCAGGTTTATAAGGGGATGAATAACGAATATGTCAGCACGGTGGAAGCAGTAGAAGCCACGGCGGGCCAGGTAATGACCTACAACGGCAAGGTGATTTTGGCTGCGTTCCATGCCGCCTCTGGGGGCCATACGGAAAATGTTGAAGACGTATGGATGTCGCCCCTGCCCTATCTACGGGGAGTGGTGGATTATGACCAAAGTTCGCCGGTGTTTAGCTGGAACCAAACCTTCAGTAACCGTGATTTGAGCCGACACATTGGGGGCATTGGCACTGTTACCGGTTTAACCCCTCTCAAAGTTACTCCCAGGGGTCGCATTGCTTCCATTCAAGTCAATGGCACCGGGGGGCGCAAAACTTTAACTGGCAATGCCATTCGTCAGGCATTAAAACTCCGGAGCACTCTGTTCACTGTGTCGAGAAATGGCGATAATTTCACCATTACAGGCCGTGGTTCTGGCCATGGCATTGGCCTAAGTCAGTGGGGAGCCTACGGTCTAGCCCAAAAAGGTACCCCCTACCAACAAATTTTGTCCCATTATTACCAGTCCGCCAGCCTCACCCAGTTAAATCGTTAGCATTGCCCTGCCATGGCTCTACATTTTTCGGCGATCGCCTACCCAGACCCAGCAGTTACACCAACGGATTCTAGTTATTTACTCGTGATGCTCCATGGTTGGGGGGCTGATGCTCGGGATTTGTCAGACCTGGCTCCCATGTTGGACTTACCTAATTATCAGTGGCGCTTTGTTAATGCCCCCTTTACCCATCCCCAAATTCCCCAGGGCCGGGCTTGGTATGACCTCGAAAGTCAAAATTTTGAAGGTTTGGCCCAAGCAAGACAGGGTTTACGAGCCTATTTATTGGGTTTAGCAGAGGAAACGGGCATTCCCCTGGCCAGAACTATACTGGGAGGCTTTTCCCAGGGGGGAGCCATGGCTCTGGATGTGGGCTTAACATTGCCCCTGGCTAAAATTTTTTCCCTGAGCGGCTATCTCCATTTCCAGCCGGAATCCCAACCCCAGGCGATCGCCCCTATCTTGTTAATCCATGGCACCGAAGATCCGGTAGTACCACTGCGGATGGCTCAACAGGCCAAGGCTGAACTGGAAAGCATTGGGGCCTCAGTGGAATATCAAGAATTTCCCATGGGTCATGCCATTCCTCCCATGGCGTTGGCTCGGTTAAAGTCTTTTTTGAGTTGAAGTGTGTTGTCTATCACTTACAGTCCCGCCTATACTCTGGTTCCCACCTACGAGTGTTTTAACCGTTGTAGTTACTGCAATTTCCGGCAGGAGCCAAGAAAAGACCAATGGTTAACCGAAAGCGTTGCTAAACAGCGACTGGAAAGTTTGGCAGGGCGGGGGATAAGGGAAATTTTAATTCTGGCGGGGGAAGTGCATCCCCAATCTTCCCGCCGAAAAGCTTGGTTTGAACTTATTTATAACCTAGGCAAAATCGCCCTAGATTTGGGATTTTATCCCCACACCAATGCGGGGCCTTTAAGTCGATCAGAAATAGCTCGTTTAAAGGAAGTGAATTTTTCCCTGGGGTTGATGCTGGAACAGGTTTCTCCCCGACTATTAACCACAGTGCATCGTCAAGCCCCCAGTAAAGAACCCCAGCTCAGGTTAGAACAATTACGATTAGCAGGGGAATTGGGTATTCCTTTCACCACTGGCTTATTACTGGGCATTGGGGAAACTGACCAGGAAGTGGAAGAGAGTTTAATGGCGATCGCCAATGTTCAACAAGAATACGGCCACATTCAAGAGGTGATTTTGCAACCCCATAGCCCTGGGCAAAAACAAACAGATAATATTTCCGCCTACAGCCCACAAAAATTGGTGCAAGTTATTACCTTAGCAAGGGCAATATTACCCGCAGAAATTACCCTACAAATACCGCCTAATTTAGTGCCAAATTTCAGTGATCTACTAGCTTGTTTAGCTGCTGGAGTTAGGGATTTAGGTGGCATTGTACCCATTGATGAAGTTAACCCTGATTATCATCACCAATCGGTGAATCAACTAAGTCAATTGCTAGAAGAAAATGGCTATTTATTGCAACCAAGGTTTCCAGTTTATCCCACTTATTTTTCCTGGCTCAATTGTGATTTACAGCAACGGCTATCAGTTTTTATCAACTAATATCATTAGCCAATTTGGGCAACAATTTTTTCTGCTATCTGGCGACCATAACGTTGCTGGCGATCGCCATGGACGATTGCAAAAGCACGGAGGCGCTTACAGTAAGAATCTGGTGACAAAGAAGTTCTGGTGGGTAGGTCTTAAATTTTGTATGGGGCCTAACGACTAAGCTCACCAGACGCAGATAACCTTTGTAACCCAACCAAACAGCTTATGGCGTTCCGGTGCAGCTCGGTTGTTAGTATTCGTCAAGCTTCAGAGAATCCTCAAATGCCTTTACATTAAAGACTGAATCAAGAATGATTGGCAGCCCTTTGTGTTTAGCTATTGAGTTCGTTTCAAGATCGACGACCCAGGACAGTGAATTAACCTTCTCCCAAAAATGCATCTTTCTCAAGCTTTCCTTTTCCACAGAGCTGAAATTATTTGCTCCGCTTTGATTCGTAAATATCCATAAAACGAATCCAGTTACTGACATCTTTACGCTTCCAAAACCTGCTTTCATTGAAGAAGTAAGGGAGAGACAGTTAAGCATCTGACGATCAAACGACTCAAAAAGAGATCTTCGAGCTTCGGGCGAAAGAGATGCTGCAAACTTCACACCTACGAATACTGGCTGGGAGTAAGCATATCGAAATGCAACCGCATCCATATTCATCCCAAGTTTTAAGAGCATTGCACTCAATTCATCTTCTTTAACATTGAAATCCTGCATAGAAGGCTTGAATCGGAACTGATTTGAAGGGATGTCTACGTCGAAAGATGATTCGATAACAGGTATCGCACCTTTTATTGCAACGTTGCACCAAAAATTTGTCTTTTCAATCAATCCAGATGTAGCTACTTTATCAGCTGCACGCCTGCGCTCATTGAAGTCGGCAGCTGAAAAGAGAAATCCACTTTTGATAAGTGCTCTGATCACTCTTTCAAAATCAATAGTATTCATGCTTTGAATGTGTATTAAAGGATGAATTTGTATTGGGCGACGCACCTCTCGTGGATTTTCTGAATGCTAACGCTGGCCCTAGGGGCAGGTGGTAACCCTAAAATTGTAATGCAAAAGACCGGTGGCGGACTGTCCACTCAAGGGGCTTGTTCGGCAGCAATGATGAGATAGATCTGGTGAACGGCATCTTCAGGACTTGACAAAACCTTCGCCTAGTTCTCATTGGGTGGTTAGACTTTCTAACAATCTGGGATGTCTTTAAGTTGACTAAGGCATTCTATCTTCCATCGATTGGGATCCGTGAAACACCACCGCATTCGGGGCATTTTCCTAGCCTTCCTGCTTGTTTACGCCTAACTCTGACTGAAGCCTCACAATCTGGGCATAGAAATCGAATCATGTCGGGTAGGAGTTGCACAGGAATATCTCGCCCAGTGCTTGAGGGATCTGAATGCGAATTAATGGATATTGATTCTAGTGTTACCTTGGCCGATCGGATCGCATCAACGACTTCATCCGATCCGGCAAAGAATGTGAACATATACTTCGTCGAATTAACGTGAAATGCAATTGCTGGACTGACCCAAGATACAGTGGTAGCTTCAAGTTCGTCAATCAACCCCAATGGAAAGCTGAGATAATCTGTTGTTGATGCGACCGTCTTCATTTTAGCTAAAAAGACAAGTCTGTGACTAGTTACTATGACGAGGCCATCGGGTCTATCCCAGCGGTCTTGCTGATTCCAAAACTTGGCGATTTTCTGAAGTAGTATCTTTTCACCGCTTAAGCCGCCAAGGTCTTGGATGAGCTTGGTCGAATCATCTTTTGATGCCTCGACATCGCGAATAACTTTGTAAACGACCTTCCCGAGCTTGAATGCAAAGTCGGTTAGATTATCCATCAGAGTTGAATGCCGATAATACAGACTGCTATACTATTTTAATGAAAAGAGTGCTGGCAAGCAAGCCCGCCGAACGTTGAAGCTGTGCAGCGCAAACGAAGCGCATTGTAGTTTGCGCTCGAACGAGCGTTTTGTTAGCTGCTTGTGGTTTGCACAAGGTCGAATTCATAAAAATGTACCTTATCATCACGATCTTCTTTCATATGAATTAGATAAAAGCCAGAGTGATTAAATAACTTAATTTGGTGGTTGTTTAGGAGGTTTATTATCTTCTGTCTCCATTCTGGAATGTTCTTTTTGTAGTATTCATAGCCTATTTTGCGACCCATCGGATTGCTCGCATGCATGATTGCGCCACATTTCTTGTAAACTTTTATAAATTCATTTTTGGTTAGATAGTCTTCGTCACGATCTGCTAGGCGATTTTTTACTTTAGGGTCATCAGAAAGTTTCTCTACGACTGGTTTAGGGTAAAAATCAGGATTAATTCTGCCTAAGTCTTTTAGTAAATATTCTGCATTCCATGCGCTGGCAAAATTGGAATATACCTTTTTGTATTCTTTTTCGTTTGCTACAAGTGACGCCATAGCTATTAGCTCTAGGATTTTCCTGATTTGCAGCGCAATTGATTCCAGTGTTGTAGGTTCACATAAAGCGTGACCATTACCAGATAGAAAAAAATCGATAACGCCTGTTCGTCGCTTGATTTCTTCCATTACATTGCAATACACATCAATATCTGGTTTTTTCATTTTTTATTTGCAGCTAACCAGTAATTAGACTGCAATGGGAATCCTTAATGCACATTTATCACTTAACTTGTAAGGATAAACAGCATTAAAACCCATACTCAGCCTTCTAATGCTGAGAGAATGCCTGAAAAGAACCACTAAGTCAAATTATTTGGATTAAGTTTTATTAAGTCAACGGAGGTGTCAGATAGCATTTAGATCGTAAAAGCATACGGCATGAACAACCATGAACGGCTTCCCAGAGGTTAACCCCAGGTTTATGGTTTACCAAAATCCCCTGACTTTTTCCGAGTTGGGGGACAAAATCAACTAATTTGGGCGACGATTTTTTCTGCTATCTGGCGATCGCCATGTTTGTCTAACTTCTGATCCAACCTAGGTTTTTGGGGGCTTTCCAACAAAAAATCCCAGTTGCCGGCGAAAAATTGCTGGTGGGGCACAATTTGGTGCTCTCCGTAGTTCTGCAAACCTGCCAGTAAAACTTGCGCTTCCGCAAAACCATCCCTGGTGAGGGAAATAATCGGGACTTCTAACTTTAACGCTTCAGCAAAGGTACCAAAACCAGGCTTGGAAAATACCCGTCCGCAAAGGGGCATTAAATCCACCGGGCGATAGGTTTTATCATTGATAATGGTCAGGTTATCTAACTTAGGAGCTTGGATGTCAAAGGTAATAAATTGATGGTCGGGAAATTGAGTTAATACTTGGTAGGGAATAGCCTCTAAACCTAAACCCCCAAAGGTGAGCAAAATAGTTTTTTCCTTAGCAGTTTTAATGGCAAAGGTATTTCTTAAACTCTGCTCCCCATATTGAGGACCGCCCCCCAGTAAGCCAGCTTGGATTTGATAGGGGAAAATTTCCATCGGTTCCGATAAGGGCAACCGGAATAATAAATCACATTGGCGATAATCCCGTTCAATTTTCTCAATCACTACCCCAAATTGATCACTAAAATCTCGATAGATAAAATTCCAACCGAAATTACTACTCATCCAACAGGGAATATTTGCTCGATGGGCGATCGCCACTGCCAGGGCCGGAATGTCCGCCAGCACTAGATCCACCCGATTGTTCCGTAAATAGTTAGACTCCGTGGCCACCAGGGCATTTTCCCGCTTGTAAATATCCTGTAAAGCTTGCAGGGTCGCCTTTTCATCCATCTGTAAACTATCTGCCTGTACCACGCCAACATCAAAAGCCACTGGGCGGTGAATAAAGGGTTTTTCCAAATAACACTCCAGCAACCAACGGGGGCTACGGGTAGCCATGATTATCAACGCATCAGGGCAAAGTTCCTGGACCCGGCGGGCAATGCAAGCAGTCCGCACCGCATGGCCAAAACCATGGCCGGTAATTGCACAGTAGAGGGTGGGACGTTTCATGGAAAAAGCTCGGAATTATGAAGATTTCTGTTGACCAGTGAGGCGATCGGGATTTTTCCCGCACAATAACAGTAATAGCTCGGTGAATTTAGAGGTAAAGTCCGTGCAGAGCAACAAGTATTCAATCGCCCCATCGACCTTTACCAATCCGGCCGAAGCTTCCACCCATGATCGCATTTTGAAGGGAGCTTTGAAATTATTTGGCACTAAGGGTTACGAAGGTACTACCACAAAGGATTTGGCCCAGGCAGCCAACGTGGCCGAAGGAACGCTATTCCGTTATTTCACCAATAAGAAGGCCATTTTGGTGGAAGTGGCCACCGCCGGCTGGGTGGAAATTCTCACCGATTTATTGACTGAATTAAGCGAGATGGGCAGTTACAAGGCGATCGCCCAGGTGATGAAACGGCGGATGTTCCATTTGCGGGAAAACAAATATCTATTGCAAGTGTGCTTTGTGGAAGCCCAATATCACCCGGAGCTACGGGAAAAAATCCAGTCGGAAATTATCGACAAAATGACCGATGTGGCGGAAGCCTTTTTCCAAACCGCCATGGACCGAGGCATTTACCGGCGAATGAATCCCAAAATTGTCGCCCAGGTTTTTTTGGGTATGTTTGCGGTGGCTGGTTTTTCCGAACAAACGGTGATTGACCCCCACGCTTCCCCCCAGGCTTTGCAAGAAATGGCGGAAGGTTTAGCAGATATTTTTCTTAACGGAGTGTTAGCTAAAGGAGAAAAAATGTGATTCATCAACCAGTGGAAAACCTTAGAAATTGTCTTAAAAGCCCCCCTGACCCCCCAAATTTGGGGGGAAACAGAGGCAACGTCCCCCAGTATTGCCAGAGCTTTAGTAGGTCGATTTAGGAAGCAAAATAAAGCTTTTTAAACAGATGCCCAGAATGGTTTTAAAAATACTGTCAACCTTTTCAAATAAAGACGGTGAAGCAAAATTTTATCAACAGCATCCTAGATCGAACAATTTAAGTTTTAACGTTTGCCCTGGAAAATTTGTTGCACCTGTTCCCACACTTCAGCGGGAGTAATTTTAAAACCGACGTAAAGCACCACCAAAATAATAGCGATAATAGCCCCATTTTTTAGGGTTGCCGCTGTTACGTTAAAAAACCATCTTAGTACTAAACCAATAATTAAAATAGTGGCTAGGAAAAGGACAATTTCCATTCATTTACTCTCCTAATTTCCCGTTCACTGGGCTGGCACGGCAAAGAAAGCGATGGCAATGCCCAATGCTAAACCAGCAAAAACCTGCACTGGAGTGTGGCCCAGCAGTTCTTTGAGCCGTTCTTCCGTCAAGCTTTGATCTTCCTGGAAAAGTTCATCAATTAACTGATTGAGGATACGGGCCTGTTTACCGGCAGCCTGTCTCACTCCTGCCGCATCGTACATAACAATGACGGCAAATAAACAAGCAATGGCAAATTCATTACTGCCCCAGCCTTTTTGCAAACCGACCCCGGTGGCCAAGGCCCCCACTAAGGCAGAATGGGCACTAGGCATTCCTCCGGTGGAAACGAGGGAACGGAGATTGATTTTACCGTTGCGGAAAATTTCCACGATCGCCTTGATGCCCTGGGCCAGGAAGCAGGCCGCCAGGGAAATCAAAAGCACTTGGTTGTGGAACACTGCGCCAAAATCTTGCATAGGTAATGCGGGCTGGAAGAAGGCCGGGCTTCGCTAGACTACCATGATCAACCATACCTTAAACGTAGGCGATCGCCGTTGTTGGCCAGGGGCACCAAAGGAAAAATAACCTGATTACCACTTCAGACAGCAGGGGAAGTTTCCACCGCAGGAACTGGGACAGGCAAGGAAAAATAGAAAGTACTACCCCGACCCAGACTACTATTAACGCCAATGGTACCGCCGTGGTGTTCAACAATTTTTTTGCAAATGGGCAATCCTAACCCCGTACCCTGGGGTTTATCAGTGAGCACATCTCCCCCTCCCTGTTGGAACGGCTCGAAAATTTTCTCCTGGTCCGCTGGATGGATACCGGGGCCATGGTCAATAATTTCTACCCAGAGATAATTTTGGTGAAAGTGGCTACGGGCAGTGATTAAACCCTTAGGGGTGAATTTGACCGCATTGGAGAGTAAATTAAGCACCACCTGCAAAATCCGGTTTTCGTCTCCGATAAAATCAGGCAAACCCGGTTCCAAATCCCCTTGCAAACTAATATTTTTCTTCTGAGCCTGGGGAGTAATGGTGGCGATCGCCCGTTCAATAATGGGGCCAATGGCACAGGGTTGTTCCTGCCAGGATTCCTGTCCTGCTTCCATTTTGGCAATATCTAGCACATCATTGATCAAAACAGTTAGGCGCTGGGCCTCCGACTCAATGATGGCCAAATTCCGCATCACCCGTTCCGTAGCCTTGCCAAGGTGGGGCTGGGCCAAATCCAACTCCGGGATAATCACTCGGTTTAATTTATCCTGAATTACCGTGGCAAAACCCAAAATAGAAGTGAGGGGAGTACGTAATTCATGGGACACCGTGGCCAAGAAATCCGTTTTCATCCGCTCCACTTCCCGCTCGTGGGTCACATCCCGGATCATAATCACCGCCCCCAGGCATTGGGGATATTCGCAGCCATTTTCATGGGAAGTAATGCTAGTGATCAAAGCTTGTCCTTGGCGGCCCTGACTTAATTCCACATCAGCGGTGACCAGTTTTTGCTCTTCCCTTTCCGGTTTAGCTAACAACTGATTCAAAGTCTCGGGGAAATAGGCATCCACCCCCGCGCCCAATAGTTCTAGGCCCTCCAGATCAAACATGGCCAACAGGGCCGGATTGTAGCGGGTAATGCGACCAAATAGATCAATCACCAATAGACCATCGGCCAGGTTATCAACGATCGCCGTCAGATCAGCCAGAGTATTTTCCATGGTTTTAGACTGCTCTTGGAAGCGGGCCAGCAACTGGGCTTGGTACACTGCTACGCCCAACTGATTGGCAATTTGATGGAGCAAATGGATTTCCCTCGCTTGCCAATGGCGGGGAGCCCCATTTTGATAGGCCCCCAACAGGCCCCAGAGTTGTTCCCCCACAAACACTGGCACAGTTAAAAAGGCACGAATTTCAAACCGGCGCAAATTGTCCAAATGGCAATCGGTAAAACCGGCTGTTTCCACGTCCCCCACCGCCAAACTCTCATGGTTGCGGTAACGACCCCCCTCATTTTCCTGGAGATAGGTGTCTTGCCAGAGGGGGAAATTATTTTGCAAGTCTTTCAGTGGTTCCCACATTTGGGCCACCGACTCATGGATAAATTCCCCGCTCCAGTCCGGATTAAAGCGATAGACCAACACCCGGTCACAACTGAGCAAATGACGCACCTCATCACTGGTGGCCCGAAAAATATTCTGTAACTCCAACGTTTGGCGAATGCCTTCAATCACCCTAGTGAGGGCCCGTTCTTCCTCCGCAATGCGGGCGAGATAATCCTTTTGGGCTTCCACTTCCCCCAGGGCACTTTGGAGAGCGGTCGATCGCCGTTGGGACTCGGTCAATAATTCTGCCTGTTGTAACGCCACCCCTAAGTTGAGGGCAATTTTGAGGGCAAACTCGATGTCCGAACTTTCCCACACCCGGGGCCCATCACACTGATGCACCGACAATACCCCCCAGAGGCGATCGCCAGAAAAGAGGGGCACCACCAAATTAGCCTTGGCTAGTGCCAACATTGATTGATCGAAATCCGCCCTTTGATCGTCGGTGTCATCCATGGCTAAAATCAATCCCTTGGCAAAATGATCAATCCATCGCGATGACAAAGGCACTCTTTCCTTTGGAGGCAAGAGGCATAGCTTGTCGTCCGTTTGGGCTTCCGCCTGAATTTCCCCCCAGGAAAAATTTTTATTCTGCCTAACTTTAATAATCATTACCCGGTCTGCTACCAACAATTTCCGCACCTCCGTCACCGTAGTTTGAAAGAGGGAGCGTAGATCAAGGGCAAAGCGAATTTTATCGATAACATCAGCAATGGCCCGTTCCCGTTGGGCGGATTTAAGGTAGGTTTCCCTTTGGACCTGGCCCTCGGCCACCACAGTCTGCAACGCATTTTTATGGTTCTGACAATGAATCCAAAGCTCCGTTTTCATCAAACCCAAACAGAATAGATGGGCAATGCGCTGGGCAAATTGTTGATCCTCCAGGGGCCAGGGCCGGGCTTGGTGGAGATATTGGAGACTGAGAACTCCCCAATGACGCTGGTTAATCACCAAGGGCAAATGCAATAGACTTTTAATCCCCAAAGTTCGACAAAATTCCCCCTGGACCGGATCTAGTTGGACAAATTCACCTTCCCCCTCCCACACTGTCCACAGCCCGTAGTGGGGAAGCTGCCCCAGCAGATGGAGCCAACGACAATCGGCACAGGGTTCATCCAAAAGCATAATATCCCTGGCCGGAGCGATGGCCTGGGCCACAAGGCGGGATTGACGGTTCGGGAACACTGCATTTTGCACCAACAACACCCGGTCTACCCCCAAACCCCGCTGTAATCCTTCCACCACCAGTCGATAAGCATTATGTAAATCCTGGGACTGGAGAATCATTTCCAACAGTTGATCGGCGATCGCCTGTTGGACTGCGGTGCCATGGGAAGAAGGGGACATTGTTACATTCCTTAAAAAAGTGTTACAATAGTTAACATAGACTTTTACTAGGAGTAATCCAATTATGACCACCCGTGGCTTCCGCTTGGATCAGGACAACCGTCTCAACAACTTTGCCATCGAACCAGAGGTTTACGTCGACTCTTCCGTACAAGCGGGTTGGACTAAATACGCCGAAAAAATGAATGGTCGTTTCGCCATGATTGGTTTTGCCTCCCTCCTTATTATGGAAGTGGTCACAGGGCACGGCGTCATTGGTTGGTTAAATAGCCTGTAGAATAGGCCGAGTAAAGCTCCCCAAGCCATCCAAGGTGGGCAAAAGCTCAAGTAAAAAACCTCCGTATTGGGTGGCTATGCCTTGAAGAGCTGTCAAGGGTTTTCAACTGGGTCATCAAACCGTTACGTAAAACCGGGGGAAATGTAGTGGTCTCTCCCCCTCCGGTTGTCCAAGCAAAAACTACTATTATGATACGGAAGTAAGCTTAGTTTGAAGCGTTGACACTTCCATTTATCAAAGGTTTTCCTGCATCTTTACTAAACTGAAAACTGCCAAACAAAACTCGTCATTTGAGTGCCCAGGGGGTGAATTAATGATTAATTTCACCAACCAAGCCAGGAAAAGCTTTGGTAGAAAATAAAGCTAAATAGCCAGGCCGTTACCAGGGGAGTAGCCACAGAAATAGCAGTGTAGGCAAGGGATTTACTTTCACCCCAAATCGCCCCAAGGGTAGTAAGGCAAGGAATATAGATCAAACTAAATAAACAGTAGCTAAAACCCTGGGCAAAGGTTACTGTACTGTGGATTTGGTCAGAGACGGCTTCGGAGTTGTTGAGACCATAAATAACAGTTAGGGCTGCTATTTGAACTTCTTTGGCGACAAAACCAAAAATCAAAGAAATCGTTAAAAAGGGATTGATGCCCAAGGGATTCATTAATGGTTGGAAAACACTGCCAATGCGTCCCGCAAAGGTTTCTAAACCCGTACTACCTTGGGGGAAGCTGGTTAAAAACCAAATGAGGCTACTACCAATCACCATAAACATCGATAAACGGGCAACAAACTCCCGCATTTCTCCCCACACTCGCAAAAATACCTGCTTAAAGGTGGGCAAACGATAGGGGGGTAATTCTAATACGAAGGGGTCCCGGGCTTGGAAGTAATGAAAACGACTTAGAATGGCGGCCACGGTGAAGGCAGCCACAAAGCTCATTAAGTACAGTAAAAACAGAGCGATCGCCCCTTGGGTGCCGGGCATAACAGCCGCCAGGATAAAAACAAATACTTGCAGGCGGGCAGAGCAGAGAGAAAAGGGAATGACTAACATAGATAAAAGTCGCATTCCCCGGCTACGCATGACCCTAGTGCCCATAATGGCCGGGACATTGCAGCCAAAACCCATCATTTGCAGCACAAAGCTCCGTCCATCTAGCCCCAGTCGCCCCATGAGGGCATCCATCAGATACGCGGCCCGGGAAAGATAGCCACTGCCCTCTAGGATTCCCATGACAATGAAAAAGATCGCCACCAAGGGGACAAAGGAAAGTAGGGCGGCAAACCCAGTCCAAATACCGTCCAACAGCAGTCCTTGCAGGATGGTGGGTAGGGGGGAAAATAACGGCTCTAAAATATTGCTTTGCACCCAACCCGTTACCGCATCTACGGGATCGGCGCTGGGCAAACCCACATGCCAAATTACCCAAAATACCCCAAACATAGAAGCGAAAAAGATGGGTAGGCCAAAAACGGGATGAAGCATCACCCCGTCAATGACATTGGTGAGGGTACGAGCATTGGGGGATGGCATCTGCACCACACCGGCCAGGGCCGTTTCCATGTCGGCGATCGCCACGGGGTGATCGGAAAGAACATTAACCAGATTGGGGATTTGGTAGGCTTCTGGTTGATCCTTCACCGCCCGACCAATGGCATCCATGGCCCGACTACAACCCGTTCCGTATTTTGCACTGATGGGATAGAGCGGCAGACCAAGCCGTTCCTGGAGAGCAGCCACGTCAATTTGCACTCCGTAGCGCTTAGCTTCGTCGGCCAGGTTTAAGAGGGTGATCGCCGGAATGCCTAGGGTTTGTACCTGGAGGAGCAGACGAATTTGTCGGTCAATTTGGGCAGCGTTCACCACCACCACCACTAAATTGACGGCATAGTTAGCAAGGAAACGTTGCACCACCCGTTCATCTTCGGAAAAGCCATTGAGGTCATAGATGCCCGGCAGATCAACAAACTCGATTAGTTCCCCCTGTAACGGCACCACCGCCCGGAATAAGTCCACTGTCAACCCCGGCCAGTTGGCGATCGCCGCATTGGCTTTGGTGATCCGGTTGAAGAAAGTGGATTTACCTGTATTGGGCTGCCCAATAAAAGCAACCCTTTTTTTCACATCTGGACGACTGGACTGGACTGACCCCCTTTGGCAATGACTCACCATCTCCGCCCTACTCTCCTAAGGTAATCTGCACCAATTGGGCTTCACTACGGCGCATGGCCACTTCGGTGGTGCTACCAATGCGGAGGTGGAGTGGTCCCCCCAAACCAGCCTTGCGGAGCAATTGAATTGGTTTATCAGGAATTATTCCCATTGCTTCTAGGCGATTAACTAACCCCTGACCGTGGTTTCCTAGTAAAATTTTCTCCACAAAAGCCAACTGACCCACCGATAAATCCAATAACGTCATGGTTTTCCCAAAACTGCAAATAATTCTCAACTATTAAGTTAGCATTATCTGTTCAGAATAAATATCAAAAATCACTGGAATAATTGTGAGTATAATCACTTACCATTGATTAAATTCCATGCAACCTATGGAAAAGTCCTGCCCAAGACAGATGCTGGGAGCATTGCTGTAGATCGCCAAAAATCTCCGCAACTATTTGGGACCTAAGCCCCGGTTTGTTAAATCATTAGTGTTGACCGAGTTAAAGAAAATCCCTGCTGGGAGCTAGGATTCCAATAAAATAGTGCGGCCATTTTGGTTAGTGCGGTAAACCCAATTTTTTTGCCCCGATTGCACCGTCACTTGCCAGCCTGGGGTCATCACCTGGGCACACATTTGCCCTTCCTGGGCCAAGCCGAGGCAACTATCGGGCCAGGTTTTGTTTTCTGAGGACTGGACTGCAAACGCACTGGCCGGTTCGCCGGTACGTTGAGCAAGGTCAGCAATAATTTTGTCGGCGATCGCCTGGGGAAGCATGGGGGATTGGGAAATTAAAGAACTAGGGGAAGAAGACGGGGTGGCAATGGCAGGGGAGTTTTGCCCTTCCGGGGATAAACCTTGGTCAGCAGGGGCACAACCCTGCACCGGCATCATACTGAGCAAACTAAGCCATAGTAATACACCCCAAAATTTACCGCCCTTGGGGGAGTTTTCCGGTTTTCTGGGTTGAAAATAGATTGTACGAGGATCGGACATTGCACAGATAGGGGGCTACTTACCGGCTAGAGCAGGCTGTTTTTGAGATTGTTGATAACTTTCCACCAGTTGCCGAAAATGCTCCCCTTCAATGGTTTCTTGATCGATGAGCGCATCGACTAGTAAATCCATTAAATTACGATTTTCTTCAATAATGCGGGTGGCCCGTTGGTGGGCAGCGGTGACAATGGCTTGGATTTCCCGGTCAATGCGGGCGGCAATGTCTTCGGAATATTCGGAACGCTTGCCCCAATCTCCGCCGCTAAAGTTACGATCGCCTTCCTCTTCCAAGGCCACTAGACCCAGGGAAGACATGCCCAGTTTCGTCACCATTTGTCGGGCTAGGTAGGTGATTTTTTCAATGTCGTTACCGGCTCCGGTGGTCACCTCGTCGTCGCCAAAAATAACTTCTTCGGCCACCCTCCCCCCCAACAATCCTGCAATGCGGGCAATCATTTGGTTGCGGGTCATGAGGCTTTGGTCTTCATCAGGGGTGAACCAGGTCAAACCTTGGGCTTGGCCCCGGGGAATGAGGGTAACTTTTTCCACCGGATCGTGGCCAGGACAGAGGGTGCCAATCAAGGCGTGGCCCACTTCATGGTAAGCAATTAAGCGTTTACTTTTACTATCCACTAGGGGTGTACCTTCCATCCCCGCCACCACCCGGTCAATGGCATCATTCACTTCCGCCATGGTGATGGCCTCCTTGCGCCGCCGAGCGGTGAAAATGGCCGCTTCATTTAACACGTTGGCCAAATCTGCCCCCGTAAATCCGGGAGTTCTCCTGGCGATCGCCGCTAACTGCACCTCTTCGTGCAATTTTTTGTTTTGGGCGTGGATTGCCAAAATTAATTCCCGGCCCTGGACATCGGGGTAATCCACCGTCACCTGGCGATCGAACCGTCCTGGCCGCAAAAGGGCCAAATCCAGCACATCGGGGCGGTTGGTGGCCGCAATGACAATGATGCCGCTGTTGCCCTCAAAGCCATCCATTTCCGTCAACAATTGGTTGAGGGTTTGTTCCCGTTCATCGTTGCCGCCGCCATAGCCCACACCCCGTTGTCGACCCACCGCATCAATTTCATCGATAAATACTAGGCAGGGGGCATTTTCCTTAGCTTTTTTGAATAAATCCCTGACCCGGGAAGCCCCCACCCCGACAAACATTTCCACAAATTCTGAACCGGAAATGCTGAAAAATGGCACCCCCGCCTCCCCGGCGATCGCCTTAGCTAATAAGGTTTTGCCCGTACCGGGAGGGCCGATGAGTAGAACACCCCGGGGAATTTTTGCGCCGATGGCGGTAAATTTTTCCGGTTGCTTGAGGAAAGTTACCACTTCCTGCAATTCTTCCTTCGCTTCGTCAATGCCGGCCACATCGTCAAAGCCGACACCGGTTTTTGCTTCCATTTGGAACCGGGCCTTGGATTTGCCAAAACTCATGGCCTGACCCGACGCATTGGCAGAACGTCGCACCACCATCACCACCAAACCGATCAGAATAGCCACCACCAGCAAATTGGTTAGTAGACCATACAGGGCCGAATTATCCGGGGTGCGGTTGATGTCTAAATCGATGGTTTCGGAACGGCTCCGCAGGAGGTTGAGCAACTCTGGATTATTGTCTAGTAACTGCACGGTTTGGGGCTTGGACCCTGGGGGAGCATCCTTGAGGGTAACGATCGCCTGGCGGCGGTTAGTGTCCACTTCCACTTTGGCCACTTGATTAGCTTTAATGGCATCGATCAACTGCCCATAGTTCATTTTCGGTTCAGCAGACCGGGGGGAGCCAGAGTTAAAAAAGGAGCGGGGTGTGGCTTCTCCATTGCTGGAGTTAGGGGATTGGATGGGACTGGGACTGGCCTTGGGTTGGGCCCCTTCTCCCCCTTCCTGGGCCAGGGTAGATACCGGTAGGGCTAGGGTGCCAGCTACCAGTAAACCCATCCCCAAACGGTGCCAAAAGCGGCTAGGGCTGGAGAAACTATGGCGATCGGAACGGGGACGATGACTCATGGACGTTTTAAACTAAAAAAATTCCAGCAGAGGGGAAAAACTCCAACCCCCATGATAGCTTGGGTCTTTGATTAACAAAATGTAACGAACTGCTCTAACTATGGTTTTAACTCCCTCCACCATGCTTGCCCTTGGTACCCAAGCACCGGACTTTTCCCTTTGGGACGTGACTGCGGAACAGCCCCTCACCCTAGGGGAAGCCATGGGAGAAAAAGGGCTATTGGTAATGTTCATCTGTTGTCATTGTCCCTTTGTCAAACACATCCAGGCCCAGTTAAGTCAGTTGGGGAAGGATTACCAAAACTCTGGTTTAGCCATGGTGGCCATCAGCGCTAACGATATAGAAAAATACCCCGATGACGCTCCCCCAGGCCTGAAAAAAATGGCCCAGGATTGGGACTATTGCTTCCCGGTACTGTACGACGAAACCCAGGCGATCGCCAAGGCCTACCGAGCAGCCTGCACCCCCGACTTCTTTTTGTTTGATGCCCAGGGGAAATTGGCCTACCGGGGCCAGTTAGATGACAGTCGCCCTAGCAATGGTTTGCCCGTTACCGGAGTGGACCTGAGACAGGCCATGGATCTAGTGCTGGCCGGCAGTCCTGTGCCGACGGAACAAAAGCCCAGCATTGGTTGCAACATTAAATGGAAACCCGGCAATGAACCTGATTATCAAAGTAATTAGGCAGCCAAAAACCCAAGGGGGAGTAACCCCTGTGCCAAAATAACGGGAGAGTAATTGTGACAGAGCAAAGGCATTCCGGTGGAAAAAGGACAACTAATTGAATTCCGGCATCAAGGAGAACGGCGGTTGGCGGTGGTCGATCGCCCGGACGGCAAAAAAGATTGGGTGGTTATTGATCAACAGGGCCAAAGCCATAAACTGAAGCCCCAGCGGGTGGAGTATGAAATTCCCGGCGGTCCCTACACCGTCGATGATCTGCCTAGTTTTTTAGGGGAAGTGGACCAGTATCTCGACCCCTCTAGTTTGGAGGTGGCCTGGGAACTATTGATTGAAGAGGGGGAAAGCATCACCCCGGCGGATTTGGCCCTATTGCTATTTTCTGAGCAAAGTCCTAGTCAATGCTATGCTGCCCATGCCCTGCTAGCAGAAGATAAACTCTATTTCAAACAAAAAGGCAATCATTACGAACCCCGCCCTAGTAGTCAAATCGAAGAAATTAAACATCAAATGCGGGTGCAAGCCCAAAAAGAACAGGAGCAACAGGGTTTCATTGACCGGGTAAATCAAGCCCTGGCCGGGGAAAAAGTTACCTGGGAAGGGAGCGATCGCCTACGGTTGGAAGCGTTGGAAAAATTTATCCTTTTCCCTGAACAAAATCATCGCCAGGCTTTGGATATTCTCCAAACCCTTGGTAAACCTGGCCGTACCGACGAAACCCAAAACCTCCTGATAGAATTAGGCATCTGGCAACGCCATGAAAATCTCTTTTTGCGTCGTAGTGCTTACCCCAACCAATTCCCCGCCAAGGTATCCGATGTGGCCCATGCTTACCTAACCAATCCTCCCCCCGACCCCGACCAAGAACGCTTCGATCTGACCACCCTAAAGACCTACACCATCGATGATGAAAGCACTTCGGAAATTGACGACGGTCTGAGTGTGGAAACCTTGGCGGACGGCGGCCATCGGCTTTGGATCCATGTGGCCGACCCCACCCGGTTGTTGAGTCCCAACGATGAACTGGATTTAGAAGCCCGTAAACGCAGTACCAGTCTTTACCTGCCCACGGGCATGATTTCCATGTTTCCGCCGGAGTTGGCCACGGGGCCGATGAGTTTACTCCAGGGGCAAAGATGTGTGGCCTTAAGTTTTGGAGTGACTTTGGATGAGGTGGGGGCAGTGAGGGATTTTACCATTGCCCCTAGTTGGGTTAAGCCTACCTATCGCCTCACCTACGAAGATGTGGATGAGATGTTGGTGCTGAAAATTCAAGGGGAACCGGAATTGCCCCTCCTAGCCGAAGCAGCCAAAAAACGGGCCCAATGGCGTAAATCCCAGGGGGCTATCACCATCAAAATGCCCGAAGCCATTATTAAAGTTAATGCCGACGAGGAAGTGCAAATTTATCTCCAGGAAACCTCCGTTTCTCGTCAACTGGTGGCGGAAATGATGATCTTGGCCGGGGAGGTGGCGGGGCGTTTTTGCCAAGAGCATGGCATCCCAGTCCCCTTCCGGGGCCAACCCCAGCCGGAGTTACCCTCCGATGAAGAGTTGTTGTCTTTACCGCCGGGCCCTGTGCGGGAATGTGCGGTACGCCGTTGTATGCCCCGTAGTGAAGTGGGCATTACCCCCAGTCGCCATGCTAGTTTGGGGCTGGATTTGTATTCCCAGGCCACCTCCCCTATCCGTCGTTACACTGATCTGATTACCCATTTTCAAATGAAGGCCTACCTACGGGGGGAGCCGTTGCCTTTCTCTGGGGAGCAGGTACAAGAAATTCTATACAGCGTTATGCCCTCTTCCAAGGAAGCTACGTTGGTGGAACGGCAAACTAACCGTTACTGGAGCTTGGAGTTTCTGCGGCGCAATATTAATGAGGTGTGGCAGGGGGTGATGCTCCGTTGGTTGCGGGAGGATGATGGCTTGGGTTTAATTCTTCTTGAAGAACTAGGTCTTGAATTGCCCCATCGCTTTGACCGTCCCATTTCCCCCGGCGATCGCCTAAGCCTAAAGGTTAGTAATGCCGACCCCCATCGAGACGAAATTCGCTTCCGGGAATTGTTGGCCAATGAAGCCTAGACTAAAGACTTTTGGTACTCAAAATAACCATTGAATCCTCATTTAGTTTATTGGGTTGGCGGTTATTTTGAACTCATTAAACGGAGCAAACAGTTTTTTCTTACCCTTAAGCAGGGCCCGCAGAAAATCCTGCCATCTCCATCACCGGCCATAGGAATACTTCCAAAATTAAGAGCTAATGACCTTAAATGTTATTTTAATAATAAGAACATTAGACCGAAAATCAGTCTGAGAGTAAAGCTTTTTGAGGGACGACTCGGGATTTTCCTCCTACTTAAGTAATTAGGGATACTTAACTAAAAAGAGTTGAACCTATATCAAAAAAGGGAATTTGATCATGGCAAATGTAACAATAGATACTTCCCAAGGGATAGATTTCCCATAGATTGAAGAGCAAAAACGATTAGTCATGGCTGATCGTTGAAGAAATGGGATAAGGGATGAAATGGTGCTTGATTTTAGAAATAGTATGGGGTTAAACTCTACTCATTAATTTGCATTGTTCCCATAGCAAAGTGATCAACTATAGTTAACTTAAGATTAAGAAAATAGTTAACTTTAGGGCTAATAATTATTGACAGGTTTCGCTCTCACCTTAGATGGACTTTATTTGTTCAACCGCCATTGTTGTCCCATGCAATCTCCCCTGTCTTCTTCCCCGGCCACGAATCAGACCACACTAGGGTTGGCCTACCCCCTGCCATCTCCCCCGAACGCTATGGAAGCTTCTCCCCCCTCCGCCAGTGAAAGCCCTAACTTGTACCAGGTTTTACAGAACCTCATTGCCAAAGAGAGCTCTGGCAAATTGATCGTTCATAGCAAGGGCAATCCCCGCATCCAATGGCGGATCTATCTGGGCAACGGACGCATTCACTATGCCGGAAGTGACCAAGGGCAATCGGAAAGGCTGAACTATCTGTTCCAACGCTACACTCCCACTAAAAGACTTCGCCTTGAGCAGCCCATCACCAGCGATTATCAGTACCTCTGTGAGTTGTGGGATTCCCAGCAGTTTTCTTTTCAGGAAATCCGCTCCATTCTGGCCAAGTTAACCCAGGAAGCTTTGATCCAAATTCTTTCCCTGTCCCAGCCGGTTTGCACTTTCGAGGAAACGGTGGGGCTAGATCGTTTACTGCTCTATCTGGACTTCAAGCAGTTAATGCAACCTGCCGCCCAGGAAATCAAACATTGGCTCAAAATTTGTACTGTCATCAACTCCCCTTTCCAACGGGCGATCGCCGAGAATGTGGATACCATCTTGCCTGGGCTATGTAAGCTCGAACACATCACCAGTGACTTGCTGAACCGCTACCAAAAATTGCCGGAATTAATCGCCCAGGAAATGTGTGTGTATGAAATTGCCGAGTCTCTGCACACCAGTAGCCTTAGTGTGGCCATTATTCTCAAAACCCTAGTGGGCCTAGGTCTCATCACCATGGGACCCTACGAACCGGAGCAGGAGGATAACCGCCCGGTCATTGCCTGTGTGGATGACAGTCCTTCCATTCAACGGGTGGTGAGCTTTGCCCTCGAAGCCACGGGTTTTAAGGTGATCAACATCAAACAAGCCTCTAGTGCCCTAACTACTTTGATGCACGCCAAACCGGCCCTGATTTTAATGGACATCAATATGCCCGACATCGACGGCTATCAACTGTGCAGTATTTGCAATAAATCCGAAGCCCTCAAGCATATTCCCATTGTCATGTTGACCGGCCGCAGTGGAGTTTTAGACCGGGTAAAAGCAAAAATGCACGGCTCCGTTGGCTACATTTGCAAACCGTTCCAGCCCCAGGAATTAGTGGAAACAGTGCAGAGCTTTATCTCCGCAGCTGTTTAATTACTTAATTACTACTGATAGTTGTTTGTATAAGTTAGTTTTAATTACTGATTTGCTTCTTCTATCCTATGATTATCATCGTTAGCAATTGCCCAGGGGGATACCAGTGAAAACTGTTTTAGTTGTGGAAGATACCAAGTCTGACCAGTTATTGGTTCAGGGGCTTTTAAAGTCCATGGGCACAGAGGCTGTCATTTGTAACAATGCCGATGAAGCCCTGGAATGGTTAAACAAAAATACGGTGCCTGACCTAATTATGCTGGACATCGTTATGCCGGATATTAGTGGTTATGACCTATGTCGCAAAATTCGGGGAGAATTGGCCCTAGAAGATGTGCCCATTGTCTTCTGTTCCACCAAAAATGAGGATTACGACCGTTTTTGGGCCCTGCGCCAGGGGGGTAATGCTTATTTGATTAAGCCCTATAGCCCCATTGAGTTGATGAAAACCGTTAAGCCCTATATTTCCTAGAACTTGCCAATGCTGACTACGGTGATGAGGTTATGGTAGAGGACTATTTTTGGATTGATTTGGGTCTGCCCCTGACGGTGGCTATTCCTTTAGCTAAAACCCGGGAGGTGTTGTCCTTTCCCCTCAGTTCCCTTTGTCTCATTCCTGGGGTAAGACCGGAGTTATTGGGGGTGAGCAATCAACGGGGAAATCTGCTTTGGGTGATGGATTTGCCCCGCCTATTGTCCCCGGCTACGGCTAACCCCCTCAATTACCGTACCTTGAGCAATACTAAAGCAGTGGTACTGGTGGGAGAATCTGCCCAGGTGGCGGCGATCGCCGAAGGATTGAAGGGCATTGTTAGCTTTAGTACAGAGGAAATTAAGCCACTGCGGGAGCCCTTTTTATTGGGAGAAGGCAACAAAGACGGGGAAACCATTCTGATTTTGGATGTGGATCGAATTTTTGCCTGGCTCCAGGGTGGGGGTTCCATTAAACCGCTTCACCCATTGGAGAAATAGTTATCGGGCCTCCCCAAAGTTTTTGCTCAACTTAATCTTGGTCTTAATCCTTACTTTTTCACCTTAACAGAGTCTTAATTTTCATCGTTAATCCTGAAACTGTTCCGACCCATTGCCCAATTGTTTTTTAATTACTTTTAATCGCCATGGTTAGCACCCCCACTAAACCCCAATTTTCCCAAGAGATTCTGGAACTGCAAGCAGCAGCCATGGCTGCCCCGGATGATCTATTTGCCCAGATCGTCCTGGCCGGTGCTCTCCAGCAAGAGGGTTTTTGGGAGGAAGCGGCCCAATACTATCGTCAAGCCCAGGAGTTGGACAGTGACGGCATTTATGGCGAAACCATCAGTAAGGCTTTAGCGGAAATTCAGCCTAATTTACCAGCGGTGGAGGAAATCCCCGCTATTCCCCAACCCCTGACTGAGGAAGAGAAGAAGCAGGTCTATCCGCCAGAGATTCTTATGCTCCAGGAGACGGTGCAAGAGAGGCCCGACGATCTGGTGGCCCAAATAAGTTTCGCCAGTGCCCTAGAAGCGGGGGGATTTTTAACCGATGCTCTCCAAGCCTACGAAGATTTAAAAATTAACGATGAGGAGGGGATTTTCCATGCCACCTGTGACCAGGCGATCGCCGGCATTGAGGCCCAACTAGCGGATCCCAATCGCATTACCCCGGCCATGGCTTGGACTGGGACCTTAAAATACGCCGCCGCCACCGATGATTTAGCCCTGGACGAAGAGCGGTCTAACCTAACATTGCAAAAACGCTGGGCTAACTTGCCCATTGCCACCAAGCAATTCACCGCTTTGTTGGTTTCCAGTGCCATAACTGTGGTTGCAGTGGTGGGCACCGGGATGATGATTGCCATTTCTTCGGGTAGATTCCAACTGAAAAACCAGACTCTGGCGGAGTTGGTGGTCACCGAGGGCAACTACAACATCAAAATTGACCAGATGAGTTTTGGTTTTCGGGGTCAATCCGATAACCTGGCTATTATTCAAGCGGCTCGACTCTACAGCGAAAGGCAACCTATTCCTGCTCCTTTGGCGGCCCAGGTACGGGACATTTTAAAAAATGAGACCGCATCGAGGGATATCGAATACGCCACCCTGGTGGGTCAAGACCAAAGGATTATTGCCAGTGCCAATGCCCAACGGAACGGACAAATATTTGACCCCAGCAACCTTGTGACTCTGCGGATGGGTTATCCGGGACAAATTAAATTTAGTACTATTGTCAGCAAAGAAGAACTGGAAAAGGAACTACCCCCAGGCATCGACAACTTAGAGCAGGAAAATGCCCTCATTCGCTACACTGTCACCCCGGTGCAAGATCCCCAATCCAAAAAGAATATTGGTACCTTAATTGCTGGAGACATTGTTAATGGCAAAGACGCCATTGTGAAAAACACAGTGGACAACTTTGATGGGGGCTACAGTGCGGTTTATTACATAGACCCGAATGGGGAAATTCAACTAGCTACCTCCAACCTAAAAACTGGCAGCGGTCAGAATACCAAAGTCTATGAGAATGTTGCTTTTCCAGATTTAGAGTTACTGAAAAAGGCCCAAGAAAATCCAGACATGCCCTTAGTGGGGAGAACTACCGTGGAAGGGGAGCCTTTAACGGTGGCCATTAAAGTGATCAAAGACATTCAAGGCCAACCCCTCGCTTTGCTTGTTCGGGGCACCTCTGAAGTTGAATTTAATGACCTCCTAGAAAGAACTCTTCTGCTGCAAATTGGTGTGGGGGCAGTGGCTCTGTTGGTGGCGGCGATTATTGCCTATTGGTTAGGTAAAACCTTGACCAAGCCGCTGAAAAATTTGCAGACCACTGCCCAAAAGTTAGGAGAAGGGGAAACCGGTGTGCGGGCGGAAGTGGAATCCAAAGACGAGGTGGGACAATTGGCTGTCACCTTCAACGCCATGGCGGAACAGGTGGAAGCTTCTACCCGTTCTTTACAGGAAACGTCCCTAGAGCGGCAACAGGAGGCCGAGAAACAACGGCAACTAAAAGAAGAACTCCAAGACGGGGTGGTGCGGTTGTTGACGGACATTGAAGAATCTTCCCGGGGGGATTTGACGGTACGTAGTTCCGTGGAAGCTGGGGCCGTAGGGGCGATCGCCGATGCGTTCAATGCCACTTTGGCGGGGTTGAGAAAACTGGTTAAACAGGTGGTGGATACGGCAACGGAGGTGAGCGGCCAAGCCCAGGAAGATAGCCAAGAAATCACCAGTTTGTCTGACAATGCTCTGGAACAAGCCCGGGCCCTGGAATTCGCCACTGCTTCCGTAGCAGAAATGGCCCAATCCATTGAGTCCGTAGCTATAAGTGCCCAAACGGCGGCGGCGATCGCCAAACAGGGCAACGAAGCGGCCCAACAGGGGCAAAACACCATGGACGAAACGGTGGAAAGTATTTATAAAGTACGGGGCCGGGTGGCAGAAATTTCCAAAAAGTCGAAGCGATTGGCGGAATCTTCCTTGGAAATTTCCAAAATCGTCGGAATTATCTCCGGTATTTCCGAAAAAACCAACTTATTGGCCTTTAACGCCTCCATCGAAGCGGCTAGGGCGGGGGAAAACGGTCAGGGTTTCCGGATCGTTGCGGACGAGGTACGACGATTGGCGGAAATGGTAACCCTCTCCGCCCAGGAAATTGAGCAGGTAATTCTCAGTATTCAAGAGGAAACCTCCCAGATGAGCCAACTGATGGAGGAAAGCACCAACGAGGTAGTCACCGGTACCCAATTGGTACAAAAAACCAAGGAAACCCTGCAAAATCTGGCCCAGATTAGTGAGGAAATTGACACTGTACTGGATTCCATCTCCCGCAACACGGAATCCCAACGGTTAGCATCTCAAATGGTGACGGAAACTGTACAAAACGTAGCCAGCGTCGCCAAAGCCACGTCGGACAAATCCCAACTGGTGTCCCAGTCCCTGCAATCCCTGGCCAAAACCGCTGTGGATCTGCAAACCGCCGCCGGTAAATTCAAAGTGGAATAAGCGGAAATATTTCTCCATGCCTTGTCAACACACCCAACCCCGAATTTGGTCAACGTATGTTTGATGCCGCCACCCTCGCCGCCATTACCGCCGAAGCCCGTCAGGCCTTTTTGGAGGAAGACGCGCCGGAATGTCTAGCACAGTTGACAGTGGGTTTCCAGTCCTTGGAACGGGTGTTAGGCCCCGCTGGGGATTCCCAACAACGGCAAAAGCTGATTCAGGATATGGGACGGGCGGCCCATTCCCTCAAGGGGGGAGCGGGAATGTCGGCTTTAACCCCTCTGCAGACCCTCTGTCACCGGTTGGAGGATTTATTTGAGGCTCTAGAACAGGGAAGGGTGGAAGATAAATCCATGGCAGTGGGTTTGATTGCCATGACCATCGAGGAAACCCAGGCCATGGTGGAGTTGGCCAACAGTGGTCGTTTACAGGACACGGATGAGCCGCCGGAACTTGCCCTGGCCCTGGGGGAGTTTTTAGAAACATGTCAACCTCAACCTTCCCAAGAGGAGGCGATCGCAGGAGATGTGTCCCAATTTGTGCGTACTTCCTTAACTGTGGAGCTAGAAGCTTGTTTAGAGCGGGTAGAACGGCGACTGGAACGGGGAGGGACTGCCACGGAGCTACGGGAAAGTTTTAGTCTTTTGCTAGAGGAATGTACCCTGTTAGGCCAAGCTCTTAGTTGTGATTGGTTGGAGGAGGCCGGGAACCGTTGGCGGGGAGAATTGGTGCGGCCCCAGGTGGATTTGCTCACCCTTTTACCCACGGCGATCGCCGAATTGAGATCTTTAAGGGAGCAGTTTTTAGCGGGCGAGTTGACCCCCCCAGCGCCGGAAATTGTTGCGGAACCGGATCCCGAACCATTACCAGAGGTTAAGCCAGTAACGGCAGTAATTGCGCCCCCCGTCCCCGGCGTTCCAATTCCCGCTGTCGTGACCGCCAAAGCTTCCCCTGCCCCCAGCACCAGGCAGACTTTACGGATTCCCCTCGATCGCCTGAATAAATTAAGTAATACAGTTAGTGAATTGCTAATTAACCAGGAAAGGTTGTTGGAATATGACAAACAGCTACGGCAAGCTAGTCGGAACCTAAAAAGGCGGGGGCAACAGTTAATCCCCATGCGGGAGCAAGTGGAATCCCTCTACGATGAACTTTCTTTCAGCGACCAAACCAAGATCAGTCCAAGTAACGGTGGCGGTAACCAAAACGGTGATAGTCAAAGCAGTTTGGGCATAGCGGGATTGGTGGATTTTGATGCCCTGGAAATGGATAGTTACACTGCTGTCCATGGCATTCTGCAAAGGTTCCAGGAACTGATGGTGCAGGTGCAGGAAATCCAGGAAGACGTGGATTTAGTGGAACGGGATTTACAGGAAACCCTGATCCAGATGAGTCAGTCCCTCCATCAATTGGACAGTGAATTGACCCAATCCCGCCTGGTGCCCTTTCGGGGTCTAGCCCAATCCTTTGCCCAGCCGTTGGAAAAGCTAGGCGATCGCCATAAAAAACCGGTGCAGTTTGTCATTGAAGGGGAAAACACCCTAGTCGAAGTGGCCATTTTGGACCAGTTACGCACCCCCCTAACCCATTTAATTCGCAACGCCTTTGACCACGGTTTGGAATTTGTGCCAGAACGCCAAGCCCAGGGCAAACTTCCCGAAGGGACCATTACCCTCAGCGCTAGCACGGCCAATAACCAAGTTTTAATTACAGTAAGTGACGACGGTCGGGGCATTGACCCAGAAAAAATTAGCCGCAAAGCAATGGAA
Source organism: Synechocystis sp. PCC 6803 substr. PCC-P (assembly GCF_000284455.1). Taxonomy (GTDB): domain Bacteria; phylum Cyanobacteriota; class Cyanobacteriia; order Cyanobacteriales; family Microcystaceae; genus Synechocystis. Next base: position 685,723 of record NC_017039.1, on the reverse strand, counting down.
TTGGGTTGGCTAACCCCAGAGCAGTTGGGCACCATCGGGGAAGCTCAAATGTTGGATTTTCTTTTTCAGCCGGGATTTTCCACCGCAGCGGAAGTGAGCAATCTGTCCGGGCGGGGATTAGGACTGGACATTGTCAAGCAAATGATTGAATCCCTGCGGGGTACCTTGACGGTGGAAACCAAATTGGGCCAAGGCAGTCGTTTTCTGATCCGTATTCCCCTAAGTTTGAATATTGTGCCCCTACTGCTGGTGCGCTATCAGCAACGGTTACTGGCGTTTCCTTCCGAAAGTGTGTTGCGAATTTTGCCCCTGGACGATTACCCGATTAAAAATGGTCGGGTGGAATGGCAATCCCAAATTATGGAAGCTTGCCCTCTGGATGAAGTGTTGCCCCAAATTTATCCCCAGGGTTTTAGTCCTTCCCCCGGTTTACCCCATAAAGTCGGACTGATGGTTAACCTTGGCGATCGCTCGGCATTGTTGACAGTGGAGCAAATTGTCGATGAACGGACCTTGGTGGTCAAAGCTCTGGACGCCATTACCCCCATTCCTTCCTATGTGGCGGGCTGTACCGTTTTGGGTACTGGAGAAGTGGTGCCCGTATTAATTCCCAACAATTTTGCTGTGCTTTGGCGTACTGAGCCTACCTTGCCCCAGGATGCGGCGGGATCCGCTGGTGGTCAGACCACAATCCTGGTTATTGACGATTCCGTCACAGTGCGGCGAACTTTACAACGGGTGCTGGGAGGCAGTTTCCGCCTCATCCAATGTCGGGACGGCAAAGAAGCTTGGGATTTACTCAACCGGCAAAACCAAGGCATTGATTTAGCTCTGTGTGACATTGAAATGCCCAATATGGATGGGTTTAGTCTGCTGCAACTGGTGCGGGCTCACCGAGTTTGGCATAGCTTAACGGTAGTGATGCTCACCTCTAGGGAAAATCCCCTCCATCGCAATCGGGCCAAAGCTCTTGGGGCTGATGGTTACCTCACCAAACCATTCCAACCCAATCAATTGTTAAGCACCATCGATCAATTTTTGGCAGAATCTGCCCAACGCTAATCACTCCTAAAAAGCATTTCCTTTCAGTTTTTTGATCCCCCATTGCCGTGATGTTTGCTTAGGTTCCATCGGACAATTATCGGTATTGTTCTATGTCGGCGATCGCCGACCTTGAAAATTATGAATAATTGCGTAATTTCTTTTCCTCAAACTAAATTTTTGCCCCTATCACTAGAATTTAACGCTTGTCTAGCGGAATATTTAACCCCAGACAATTCGCCAATTTTATTCGGTTGTCGCACAGGATTATGTGGTACCTGTCTAGTGAAAGTCGTGGGGGAAATCCTCTCCCCAGAGGCCGAGGAAAGGGAAATTTTGGCTATTCTGGCTCCTGATGATGTTCAGGCTAGATTGGCTTGTCAAATTAAGTTAACAGGAGATATTGCCATTAGAGCTTATCAAAGTGATGAAATTTGAAGATTTTTGGTATGTGGTGGCTGAAAGTAGGAATTTGAAGCCTGGTAAAGTTTTAGCTCGGCAAATTTTGGGGCAATGGCTAGCAATTTTTCGAGACCAGCATGGTATGGCGATCGCCTTGGAAGATCGTTGTGTCCATCGCCACAGTCGCCTTTCCTGTGGTTTAATCAAGCAAGGAAATCTTCACTGTCCTTACCACGGTTGGATTTATGATCATCGTGGTCAAGTCATTGGTGTGCCAGCGGAAGATCAACAGTTTAAACCAAGGGAAAATTTACGGACGAAATGTTACCCAACAATGGAGCAGGAAGGCTTTATTTATGTCTGTTTAGGGGAACCGATACAACCCCCTTTTGCGTTACCCCAGTATGGTAAAAAAGGTTGGCAGAGAATCAGACTAATCCATCGATTTGCTAATAATGTCACCAACTGCGTGGAGAATTTCATCGACATTCCCCATACAGCTTCGGTGCACCCAGGCATTTTTCGCACCGCCCAACGGCAAGCCATAAAAATGATTGTGGATCGCCATCAAGGCCAGGTCAAAGCTGAGTATTATAACGAAAATAATAATTTGGGCTGGTGGGGTAAATTTCTTAATTCCCAGGGCAATGAAATTAGCCATACTGACCGATTTATTATGCCGAATGTAACTTCTGTGGAATATAAATTTAGTTCCCAACGTCATTTATTTATTACTAGTCAATCGGTGCCAATAACAGAACAATCTACCCTCGTTTACACCGACGTTGCTTTCAATTATGGCATGTGGAATTTCTTTGCCATTCCCTTAGTTTGGTGGACCGCTAAACGGATTATTGCCCAGGACCTAAAGATTCTCGCCATTCAACAGGAAGTAATCGCCAAATACGGTACTAATTTTAACCATACCCCCGCCGATACTATCCATATTTTTGTGGAATCTATCCGCACGGCGATCGCCAAGGGAGAAGATCCTCGACAGTTGCCAGATAAAACTGTAGAAGTGACTTTTTACGTATAGATGTTTGATGTTGATCGTCAATTTAATGAGGCCAATTTTCCCCAGCACCGGGCTTAGTCCGACGCAGACCTTTGCCCAGATAAGCTATGGTAAAAGTAGTCAGGGCCATCATAGTTAAATTAAAATTCTGGGTGGTGCCCCAGAGGGTGAGGGGACAGAGGAGAAACACCGCCATGCTTAGATAAATTTTTGTTTTTCCCGCCCCAGTCTTTTGTCTAATTTGCTTAGACTTATCGCCAATATTGGTAAAGAAAAGTAATTGTTTCAAGCGCCGGTAACTCTTCATGATGTGTACTGTTTTGCTCCTAGAATTTATCCTTGTAATTCTATTTATCCCAGCTCCCCAATGAGCTGTGAAAGTTTACCTTGTTTCATACACGTAAATGGTAAGAAAAGCGCAGCAAAAGTATAACTAAAATATAGACAATGATGAAAAAGATTACTCTAGATCTTTACTCCCTGTTTTAGGCTGGTAAAAGCATACAAACAACATTAGAAACCTGGCCATGGTTATCTAGGATAGGAGAAAACCAAGCATCATAGAACCAAGTGCCGTGGTCGACTCGTTCCATCTGCACGCTCACAGACTCAATAATGTTGTTAGCTAGGGCATGGCTGGTCAGGCTTTTTAGTTCATTAGCCTCAGGTAATAAATAATAAATTGATTTACCAATGCTTTCCTTAGGGTCAAGACCAATCTGGGCTAAATATTTGCCCCCACATTTGAGCAATACTCCCTGGTTATCTAGGATAAAAATTATACTGGGAAACCAGAGAATAGCTTGGTTTAATAAGTCGTCTTCCTGTTGAATCAGAGTTTCATTTTGCTTATGCTTGGTTTGAATGCGAGCATTGTTCAAGACTAGAGCAATTAATTCTGCCGTTTTTTCCATGGCAGTGGCACAGGCCGGGGTGAAATGATTCACCTGGGAATGCATCAGAGTCAAAATCCCCAACAGTTCGTCCCCCCAAACAATAGGGACCCCCAGGGCGGACAGGGCCTGGTAAGGTTCGTCGGGCAGTTTTAGCCAACGGTAATCCTTGGTGGTGTCGTTGATGAGACCAGTTCTTTTATTTTCCCTGACCCAACCCGCTAGCCCCTTGTCCAGCACTTGGCCGACAATATTCTTTTTCTGGCTTTGGTCGGTGGCTCCCCTGGCTAAAATACTCTCCGTGACCCTGCCGTCCCCATCTAGTAAGAAAAGACTGCCCAATTGGGCCCCCGTTTGGTGAATGGAGGCTTCCATGGTTTTTTGCAACGTGGCCTTAATTAACATCCGCCCCGCCGAGACGTTGGTGAGGGAGATAAAGCCTTTCAGAATTTTATTTTGGATGTCCAGGGTGTTATGACTGGCTTTGAGGTTGGCCAACTCCTTCTCTAGGGCGTCGATTCTGGCTAGAGACTGATCTGGGTTGGGATCGTAGATACTCATACGCGGAGGACGATTAAAATTGGCCTAGATGTTTTTATCCTAATCTTCTTGGGGATTTTCGGGTTGTTAAAGGGAAGACTTTTCCTTGATTTGTTCAGTTAGTGGCAGTAAATCACGGCTATGTTGACCGCATTCTACCCCTTGTCAGCCAAAGTTTTGGCAGTTGCGGCAATGTGGTTGGCGATCGCCAGGGAACCACCGGGGGAGCCAATGCGCTCTTGTCCATTGTGCCGACAGCGTTGCTGATAATGTTGATCCGCCAGAATTGCCAGCGCTTTCTGACTAGCTTGACTGATTAAATTAGCTTCCTGGGGATTTTTGCCGACGGTGGTGACGGAACAGCCCAATAATCGCATTTGAGCTTCGGCAAAACCATAGGTAAATTGGGGACCATGACCAGGGATTTGCAACACTGGCTTGCCTAAACCCACGGCCTGCTCCACCGCGGTCCCCGCCATACCCAACACTAAATCCGCTTGGTGCAAAATGTCAGCAAATTGATCCCAGGAGCAATGAATGGTGCAATTATCTTTTTCCAGGCGATCGCCGTGGTATTGCCAACCATGCTCCCTTGCTAGGTTTTGTAAATGTTCCACCGTCACTGCCGGCACGAGGGCAGCCCAAAAATCCACTGCTTTTTCCTGGGCAATGGCTCCACACAAGGGCAATAATTGAGCCAAATTATGTACCGCTTCCGGCACCCGGCTACCGGGCAAAAGGGCAATGAGAGTTTTGCTGTCCCGTCGTAGCTGCTGTCCCGTCGGTTGTAAAGCGTCCATAATGGGATAGCCCAACCAGCGGATGTTGATGCCCCGTTGACTTAAATCTTGGGCAGTAAAATTATCTTTGGCGATCGCCCCTAGGCAATGACGAGATTTTAAACACCAGGTCACGGTAAAGGGTAGGGACAACCGGCCTTCGTAGTAACTGGAATTGGCCACCAAAAAACTTAGGTAGGGTTTCCCACTTAGACGGGCGAAAGCCAGGGGCACAATGTCCCCGATCGCCACAATCAGGTCAAACTGATGTTTTTGTTTGAGTAGGGCCTTAATTTGCTTAATAGTTAGACCCACTAAACCCCCAACAATGTCCCGCCACCAGGTTAAAAAGCCAGTGTAAATGATCCCTCCCGAGGGTAAAGGTTGGGTAGGCGCAATGATGCTAATTCCCCTATTTTGATAGGCTTTACCTTCCCCCACCAAGGGCAGAGCAAATAACTCAAATTCTGGTGATCGCCGTTGCAGGGCATCGATGATCAGGCCAGCGTTGAGGTCTTCTCCGTGGCCGTTGCTAATGAAAAGAATCTTCACTGGGGTAATTCTGATAGAGCCACTTTGGTCATTCTGACTCTTGATCGTGAGGATTTAGGGAGGATAAAAGTTTAGGCTGAAGCACTTCAGTTTTCTGGCCTACAAGGGGAAAGCCTTGCTCTTGCCAACTCTTGAGATCTGCCACAATAGCGTGGATGTTGTGACCATGTTTGGCCGCATACTCGTCTCGTAACCGTCGTGTTTCTTCAACTATAGGGTCATTCCACATCAGAATTAACTCCGAGTAATTCCTCGGGGGTACAAAGGATAGGGGACTCAAAGCCAAATTCTCGGCAGGCACATTCAATACGGTGACGTTTAGCTGCGTTGGCAATGTGCTTACAATTCCAAGTAAGCAAAAAATTAAGTTGGTGATAAGCCGCCGTTGCAATATGTAATGCGTCTGCCACTGCTTTCTGGGGAAGGGCTGCTCTTTGAATAAGATATTCAGAAAGAGCCTCAGCCTCTTGGGTGATAGCAATAACGGGAATCCCCTGCAACCATTCTAAACGGGCTGATGCGGCCTCTGGGTTACCGCTACTGGCCTCCCGAAGGACTAGAGTTGAAGTGTAAAGGGAAAACTTCGTGCGCTCTGTATCCCACCATTCGTAGCTGACCTGTTGATGTCCAGCCGCAACGACATCCCGACTGGGACGAGCCGCAAGATAGCTAATCACACTAGTTTCAATGTAAACCGTACTTTTCATGGTTTAGATCAAAGGGCCTTTTGATAGGCTTTACTTTCTCCCACCAAAGGCAGAACAAATAGATCAAATTCCGGCGATCACCGTTGCAGGGCATCGATGATCAGGCCGGCGTTGAGGTCTTCTCCGTGGCCGTTGCTAATGAAAAGAATCTTCACTGGGGTAGTTGGAATCAAACCGCCTTAATCATCTCCATCTTTGTTGTCATCTTCCTCATCGTCGTCGTTATTGTCATTATCATCATCATTGGTATTGGCATTCCCGTTGTTATTTTCTTGCTGTTCGATGTTCTGTTGAGTGGGTTGACCTTCCTCCCTCTGATTGCCACCACCGCAACCGGTAACCGTTAGCAAACAGCCCACAACAAGCAAAGACAAAAGTAAGCTGGGTTTAAACATTATTTTCAATTCCCTTAGATTGCAAAAAACACAACGGTGGTTACCTTTAAGTAACAACAGTTACAATTTGTGATTTTAACGTTTTTCCCGGCGTTGGCAGATAATGTTTTCCCTCTGGGAGCCTAAATCCAGCAGACGTAAATTTCTCCTATTGCTTTTTCATGGGGCCCACAAGCGGAATTAGTAGCCGACAGAAGCGATCGCCGTTCTCAGACAGGGCTTTCAGTACAGATTTTGAGATAGGCTAGGAGTTATTATTTCCGGGTAGTTTATGACTGTTGACATCAAGACCACCTTGGTCACCATTCCCAACCAAAATTTGCAAATTGCAGGCTATTTGGCCGAGCCGGTGGCCGTGGGTCAATATCCCGTGGTGATTGTGATTCAGGAAATTTTTGGAGTTAATAGCCATATCCGGGACGTGACAGAACGGGTGGCTAAAGAAGGTTACGTGGCGATCGCCCCGGCCATTTATCAACGGCAAGCGCCAGGTTTTGAAGAGGGTTATACCCCAGAAGGTATTGAAGCGGGTAGAAAGCTCAAAGATCAGACTAGTAGTGCAGAAATTTTGAGCGATCTGGAAGCCACCATTGCCTACGCCCAAACTTTACCCAACGTTAAACCGGAAGAAGTAGGATTAATTGGTTTTTGTTTTGGTGGTTGGATTGTCTATTTAGGGGCTAGTTTACCCACAGTCAAGGCCACGGCTTCCTTTTACGGCGCGGGTATTCCCCATTGGGCTCCAGGGACAGCGGAACCGCCCATTACCTATACCGATAAAATTCAGGGCACTTTATACGCCTTCTTCGGCTTGGAAGATACCAGCATTCCCATGGCAGATACGGAGCAGATTGAACAGGCTTTAACCAAGTATCAGGTGAACCATAAAATTTTCCGTTACCCAGGCGCAGACCATGGCTTTTTCTGTGACCAAAGGGCTAGCTATAACGCCGAAGCGGCCGCCGATGCTTGGCAAAAAGTGAAACAACTTTTCCAAACCGAATTGAAATGAAATTCCTGATTCTCAATGCCGGTTCCAGCAGTCAAAAAAGTTGTCTTTATGAGCTGACTGGCGATCGCCTACCGGAGACGATACCGGAGCCCTTATGGGAGGCTTTCATTGATTGGACGGTGTTGGCAAATCAGGGGCGGTTAACGGTGGAAACTGCTGGCCAAAAACAAGTGATCATTCTGGAAACTGGCGATCGCCAACAAGGTATAGCCCGAATGTTGGACACCCTGGTAACGGGGGATGATGCAGTGTTGAAAAGTTTGGCAGAGATTGACCTGGTGGGCCATCGAGTGGTCCATGGAGGAACGGATCATGCCGAAGCCACTTTGATCACGCCGGAAGTGCAACAGGCCATTGCAGACTTAATTCCCCTGGCTCCAGCCCATAATCCTGCTCACCTAGAGGGCATTGAAGCAATCAGCGCACTGTTGGTGTTGGGGGAAGTGCCCCAGATCGCTGTGTTCGACACGGCTTTTCACCGCACCATTCCCACCCCTGCTGCCGAATATCCCATTCCTCAAGCCTGGACTAATTTAGGCATCCGTCGCTATGGGTTCCACGGCACTAGCCACAAATATTGTGCCCAGAAAACTGCGGAAATTTTAGGTAAACCTTTGGCGGATTTAAAACTCATCACCTGCCACATTGGTAACGGTGCCTCCCTAACGGCGATTAAAAATGGGGTCAGCATTGATACCACTATGGGCTTCACTCCCCTAGAAGGCTTGATGATGGGGGCCCGGAGCGGTTCCATTGACCCGGCAATTCTACTTTTTTTGCAAGAAACCCAAGGGTTAACCCCGGCGGAAATTAACACCACCCTCAATAAAAAATCCGGTTTGCTCGGAGTCTCTGGGCTGTCGGCGGATCTTCGTACCATTTTGCAGGCCAAAGCAGAGGGTAATGAACAAGCTCAATTGGCTTATGTCATGTATATCCATCGCTTCCGGAGTTGTTTGGGGCAAATGATTGCTTCCTTGGAAGGTTTGGATACGTTGGTGTTTACCGCCGGGGTGGGGGAAAATGCCGCCACTGTGCGGGCAGATGTTTGCCAAGCTTTTGAATTTCTAGGTTTAAAACTTGATCCAGAGTTGAATAACCGATCGCCAAGGGATACTGTCATTTCTCACTCCGACTCCTTGGTGACGGTGTTGATTGTCCACACCGAAGAAGATTGGGCGATCGCCCAGGATTGTTGGCACTGGTGGCATAGCCAGGGACAGAGAAAGCAATCGTAAATTGCGAAAATGTTAGAAAATGGCTGTGAAGATAAATGTTGAATTAGGCTAAATTTCCTTGGCTAGAGTCCGCATCCGCCAACACGTCAACCCCCTCAGTGAAAAATATCGGCAGGTGTTGGCCTGTCCCGATTGGGCCACCGTTTATGACGATGTCCAACGACCATTGCATCTAGATATTGGCTGTGCCCGGGGTCGCTTTCCCCTCAAAATGGCTCAACAACACCCCGACTGGAATTTTTTAGGGGTGGAAATCCGTCAACCCTTGGTGCTAGAGGCCAACGAAACCGGCGATCGTCTGGGGTTAAAAAATCTCCATTACCTGTTTGGCAACATCAATGTGGAGCCAGAAAAATTCTTTTCCGCCTTTCCCCCCACTCTGCAACGGGTCAGCATCCAATTTCCCGATCCCTGGTTTAAGCAACGACATAATAAACGCCGAGTGGCCCAACCAGAACTAGTGACGGCGATCGCCAACGCATTGCCTCCAGGAGGGGAAGTTTTACTGCAATCGGATGTGGAGCCCGTGGCCCAGGATATGAGGGACCGTTTTGCCGAAAATGACAATTTTGTTTTTACCCATGACACCCCTTGGTTGGCAGAAAATCCACTGGGGGTACCCACAGAAAGGGAAATTGCCTGTTTTAATTTGCAACGTCCGGTGTATCGCTGTTTATTGCAACGAACTCCCTAGTCGGTGACAATTTTGCCCCGGAAAACTAAGTAATTGTAGATGTTGTAGAACAACAGGATCGGGATCAGGAAACCAATGAAAGTCAGCATAAACACTAGGGAACTGGGGGCCGCCGCCGCTTCATAAATAGTGACGCTGGGGGGAATGATGTTGGGGAAAATAATGAAACCCAAACCAATAAAGGAAAGGGAAAAGACTAAAAATGTCCAGATAATCGGGGTATTTTCTTCCCGCAGATACAAACTCCGCAACAGTAGGCCAATGAACAGTAAGCCCACCAGGGGAATGGCGGCAAAAATGTACACCAACGGAGCGGTAAACAATTGGGCCCTGGCCTCTTCGGAAAAAGCTGGAGTGCTAATGGTAATAAACACCGCCCCCGCCAAAGTGGTCCAAGTGGCGATCGCCGCCGTCTTGAAATAGGTTTTTTGCAATTCTCCTTCCGTCTTCAAAATGAGATAGGTGGAGCCGATCAACACATAACCCTGGATGAGGGTAAGGGCCACAATGACCGATCGCCAAGTCAGCCAATCCCACATGGTGCCGGCAAAATGTCCCTGGGCATCGACGGTAATGCCTTCAAACACACTGCCAAGGGCAAAACCTTGACCTAGGGCGGCGAGGAAACTACCGACCCCAAAGGCGATGTTCCAGACTAATTTACGATTAGCATTTTCCCGAAACTCAAAGGACACTGCCCGGAGAATTAACCCCACCACCATAATCACCGCCGGTAAATAGAGAGCATTCAAAATGGTGGCGTAGGCCAGGGGAAAAGCCCCAAATAAAGAGCCGCCCATTAAAACTAACCAGGTTTCGTTGGCATCCCAAACATTACCCAAACTGGTCATCAGAATACTGCGCCGTTCTTCGCTGGAAGCCGTAAGGGACAAAATCCCCACCCCCAGATCAAACCCATCCAACAGGACATAGAGAAAGAGAAATAACCCCAAAATGAAAAACCAAACCTGGGGCAGAAAATGTTGTAGCGGTTCTAACGGTTCCATGGGTTACTCCTTAACTTCAGCAATTTCAGCGGGACGGCGGTTGGTTTCATGCTTGGTCACAGTGCCCCAAAGGGAAGCTTCGGAACCTCGGGGAGCAGGCAAGGTTAAATCCGGCCCATTGCGGATAATGCGACTGCCGAAATAGAGAGTGGCAATTAAAAAGACGATATACATTACACTCAACCCGGTTAGGGAAAAAAGAATTTCACCGGGGGGCAGGTTGGAGGCCGATTCTGCTGTCCGCATCTCTCCGTAAACGATCCAGGGTTGTCGCCCCACACAACGAACAATCCAGCCCGTTTCCACTGCTAAATAACCCAACGGAGCGGCAAAGACCCAAGCCCGCAGTAGCCATTTTTGTTGGCTGATAATTTCCGGTTTCAATTTCCCCCGCAACCATTGCAGTACTGTCACGGCCATGAGAGCGGCAAAAAAGAGTCCAATGGCCACCATAATGCGGAAAGAATAGTAAATTAAGCCCACCATCCTCGGGCGATCAACCGGGGCCCAATCTTTCAGGCCTTGAATGGGTTTATCCAGTTGGGGTTTAAGTTCCAAAATGTAGCTCAATGCGCCGGGAATGCTCAGTTCCCAGTCATTTTTTTCTGCTTTATCGTTGGGTAAAGCCACCACACTCCAAGCCGCGGGGGTTTTGGCTGGCACCGTTTCCCAGAGAGCTTCCATGGCCGCAAGTTTAGCCGGTTGATGCACTGATACTTGTTCCGCACTCAAATGACCAATGAAAATTTGCAGAGGGGCCACCGCCATCACCACCACTAAAATTACCTGCAAAGAGCGGGCAAAAAATTGCGGTTGACGACCGGTGAGAATACACCAAGCACTGATACCCCCAATGACAAACATAGAGGTTTCTAAAGTGGCAAAGAACATGTGCAGGAAACTATTAACCATAAACGGATTGGCGATCGCCGCAAAATAGTCCTGCACCACAAATTTTCCATCGACAAAAATGCCCCCAGCGGGGGTCTGTAACCAGGAATTAGCCGAAAGAATCCAAAAGGTGGAAAGATTTGCTCCAATGGCTACCAAAATGGTGGCGAGGTAATGAATTAAGGGCGGAACCCGGTCCCAACCAAATAGCATAATGCCTAAAAAACTGGCTTCGAGCATAAAGGCCATGGTGCCCTCAAAGCCCAGCACTGTGCCGAAGAAGTCCCCTACGGATTCCGAAAAAGGAGCCCAGTTTAGACCGAATTGAAAGGCCATGGGCAAACCGGTAGCTACTCCAATACCGAAATTTAAAACGTAGAGCCGAGCCCAAAAGCGAGCATGGTGATAATAGTCTAAATTACGAGTTTTCAGCCATAATCCTTCAATAATTACTAAATAAATGCCCATACCAGTGGTTAATACCGGCCAAAGCATATGGAAAATGGCAGTGACGGCAAATTGTAGCCGCGACAACGCCACTGTGTTACTCAAAAAATCCTGCATCTGTAAAGAGCGCTCCTAAATGGTTTTCTGATAGTTAGAGTTTAAAAAAAGAAGAGAGTTGTGCCCACCCTATCCCCTGCTCAAAACTAACAGAAATCCCAGGTAAAGTCTCTGTATTGTCAGCTACATTCCTCTTCTGCTGACTCACGCCATAGGTGAATAATTGAGGAAGTTCTATCTTTTGGTGGACTTATAGTTAAGCCTCTACCAAACTCTCCGCCCCATCCTGGCTGAGACGCGATACAACCCCCACTTTTTGTCTTGTTGATGCCAATACTAAGCGTTAAAAATTTGCTCTGGGGTCAATACCAGTTCCGCAAACGTGGGGGATACTAAGGTTTCTTGCCCTTGAAAAGCTTGGCGATCGTAAACTCCTTCTGGATTGAGGGTATAGATGGAAACGGTGGGCTGCTTTGGTTCCCCTAAAATGTCCCGACTACCGATCGCCAGATAATCGACAATCCAATATTCTTTGATGCCAAGGCGTTGATACTCATCCAATTTATCAAAATAATCCGTTTCCCAGTTACTAGAAACCACCTCCACTGCTAACTGGACTGGCTCAGTTAAAGCTCTGTAGTCACCGGGATCGGAGCGCCATACATGGCGATCGATAACACTCACATCCGGAATGCGTCCATGAAAACCGCCGGTCTTAATCTCAGTTCTGATGGTGGCCTGGGTGGTGACATCAAAGTTTAATGAGAGACGACGTATTTCGTCATGGAAAGCGAAAAGAATGAACTCAGCAATCAGTTTATGTTCGCGGGTGTTAACCATTTCGATGATTTTTCCATTTACCCACTCAAAGCGGCCTTCTTCGGGACATTGCTTCAAAAATTGGTCAAAGGTTTGGGGAGCAGCAGTGGCGATGGTTTTAACGAGGGTGGGGGTAACCATAATTATTTGATTCTCTCCGCACAGTGGTGATTGCTTATAATCTAACGACTCTCCGGCACTGTCTGGGGGGAAATGGCTGGACTTTCCCATGCTTGGGGGCTAATTTCTACTGCTTCTCGCTCAGCATCATCAGTCAACAGGCCTACCCGGGGTACGGGCCAAAAACGGACAAAGGCACGGCCGAGCAATTTTTCCCGGGGGACAAAGCCCCAATAGTGGGAGTCATAGCTGTTGTTGCGGTTATCCCCTAACACTAAATACTGATCATCGGGCACTTTCACTGGGCCATATTCATAGGCGGGAGGAGCCGCAATGTAATTTTCGTCCAGCATTTTGCCGTTGACATAAACGTTGCCTTGGGAAACCCTAACTTCATCCCCCGGTAAACCGATAATGCGCTTAATAAAAGCATCGTGGAAGTTTTTTGCTTTTAGGGCGTCAGTGGGGTTAAAGACCACAATTTCTCCCCGCTCCGGATCCCGCAATCGGTAACTGATCTTTTCAATGATCAGGCGATCGTTAATCTGCAGGGTCGGCTCCATGGAGGAAGAGGGAATGTAGCGAGCTTCGGCCACAAAAGTCCGAATACCGATCGCCAGGATAACCGCGGTAACCATGGTTTTGCCCAACTCTAACCAGGTATTTTCCGGGGGGCTTTCTTTTTTCTTGCTGGTTTCGCGGACAATATTTTCGGTCATAGTGGGGCCGGGAAAAATAGGGGAATTTATTTTAATCTGTTCCAGTTTAGTCGCAGTCTTCCTCTTCTTCTTCCTGGTGGGACTTTGGCGATCGGGCTAGTAACTGTTCCGCCTCTGGACAATCTTCAGAAATTAGCAGTTCATGACCAAGGCGGGAAACGGAGGCCAACTTACGGTTAACGGAGCCAATGCTTTCCAGGCGCACCATTTCTTCCCAGGCACAGACCTCATCCTCTTCTTCGGTCTCATAGCGGAAAGTGACCAAATCCCCCTCCAGTGTCAGAATTTTGGCATTTTCTACCCACCTTTGTTGGTCCCTCAGGTAAAGACTGACTTCGTGGCCATCGGTACAAAGTTGATAGATTTTCCGGTGTAGCATGGGCAAGCTCCTAGATAGCAGTGGGAGGACGGGACGGGGCGAAACAGGGCCTTAGGGTATCCGTCTTGGAGGGTACTGGTGGGAGGTTGGTGCCGGATGGGCCAAAAAAAGTAGCATATGGATCGAGAGAAAAATCCCTGATGGGGAAAGCTTACGAGAATTTTAACGCAAATCAGCGGAAACCTGATTCCCTTCGTTGCAGTCCTATCGCTGTACTATGGTTGAACTTTGGAACTTCTTCTCCAATGTCCAATGGCGATCGGAAGACTGGTAAAGGTGTAACTCCAGGTTGGGACCATCATCACCGACCCAACCCAAATGCTGGAGATAGTCTTGTATTTCAGCGATAGTTAGGGAAGCGTGGAGGGAATCAGCAAAAAGTTTCCTCTGCTGGTCGTTGTAGTCGGAGCCGATCGCCGTTACGAAATCAGCTAATTTTTCCGGGGATTCGGGGCGAATTAAATCCCTAATTAATAGGAAACCGTGGGGCTTGAGCACCCGTTTTACCTCCCGCAAAAAATCCAGCGGCCTGGGCAAATGATGACAGAGGCTATTGGCAATCACTCCGTCAAAGGAACCATTGGCGTAGGGCAATTGTTTTGCATCGACAAATTCCAGGCAAATTTGAGTTTCACACCCCGCTGCGATCACATTTTCCTTGGCGATCGCCAACATAGAACGAGCAAAATCGATGGCAGTGATTTGCCATGCAGGACGTAACTGGGCGAGTAGAATGGGAATACGGGCCGTACCAGTACCGGCATCTAACACTGTGGCTTTGCTTGGGCCGAGTTGGCAAGCTCTCTGGGCAAAAGCCAGATTAACCGCTTGAAAGTCCATGGCATCGTAGTCCATTGCTTCTGCTTCGGTGTCCATTACCTCTGGCTCCAGAATTCTTTCCAACATCGGTCAATTACTCCAACTGGTTGCCCTGTTATTGTAAACACCCCACACCACCAGCAATGGCTAATTCTTCTCCCCCCAATGGCACAGGTAATTCGATACCAATTTTGTTCTATGCCGGGGAAGCCCTAGGACAAAAAGGTCAAGGGGCCGCAGTGGCCATTTTGCTATTGCCCACGGGGAAAAGAACCAGCGTTAAACAGTTACTGGCCTCGGCCACCGGCACAGAAGCGTCCTATCGAGCCTTATTAATTGGTTTGCAAAAAGCGCGGCAATTGGGCATCCACAACATTGAAGTCAAGGGCCACAATGAAAAGGTCTTTGACCAGGTCAACGGACTAGAGGAAATTGACCAACCTCCCCTGCGTCATCTCCATCGGGAGGTGATGACAGTGATGAAGCAATTTGAGCGGGTGATGGTGGAATGGATTCCCCTGGATCAAAACCGTCCAGCCTACCAGACCGTGCAAAAATGTTTGGCAACAGCGGCCCGTTCCCCCAAAGTCGATGGGTTACCCAGACCGATCGCCCCGGAAATTGTGCGATTAATCAAATTAGGCAGTCAGGCCACGGCCAAGGATTTTCAGGCGTTACAGGGTAAGTTTGACGAATTTTCTCAGCAATCTCTCTCCACCCTGCGTCGCCGCATTCCGGTGCAGGTACAGGACAGATTGGCTTTGGAGTGGAATGGTGATGAGTCCCAGTTAGCGGAGATGTATCGCTGGTATTTAAGGGGACTGCCTCCGGACTTCATTGTCCGCAAATTTCAGCTAGAAGCCCTAGCCCCCGGCCGGCAGCAGAAATTACCCTGGGAAGACCAGTTACTGAGCCAAATGACTCCCCACCCTGGGGATTTCACTGCCCAGAAACTTACCGATGCGAGGGAGCACCTTGGTCATATTGAGTTTGTGCCCCCTCCACCACCGCCATTTTTTGCGCCCTTGGAAGAAGGAAATCTGTTAACTAGGCAAGGTTTTTCCCCCACAGAGCCTGGCCTTGTTGAACCAGCCATGGCCTCCACCGCCTCCGATCCCTTTGCCACCGACCACGGCGACTCTTACCAAGAAGGACCGAGTGAAGCCAAAGACACGGTGCCCACAGTGGACCAAGTTCAACAAATTGTTAGCATGATTATGGATTTGTCCTTGGGGGAGAAAACTCGGCTGGTGAAGAATTTAGCCCAGTTGCCCGAATTAAGCAATCAGTTCCTCACGGCGATCGCCGACCGTCTTAAACCCTCTGGAAATTGAAAAAGCTATGAGCCTGAAAAAATTTAAGGAAGAATTCCTACAACAGTCCCAACAAGCGCAAGGGAGCGAGGAAGAGAAAAAAGCGGTGCAGTTGGTGATGACTCCCCTGTTTGAAGAAATCGGCAAAAAGCTGAATGTGGATACGCTTTATATTTGGACTGGTCGCCACAATGACAATCTAGTCAAACTCACCCTGAGCGCCCAAGGGGGCAATAAAACTGCGGCCGCCATATTTTGCTTTAGTAATAAACAGGATGCCCAAAGACACCCCAATTTTGCCAAGGAGGAATATCAAATTAGGTCCATCGACATTTTTAATTTATTGTTGCATTTTGCCACCCTACCGGAACTTGATCTGTTGCTGGTCTATAACCAAAAAGGTCACCTGAATAGGTACTCGCAAATTGAGCGCAGTGGGTTGATCAAAGATTTCCAGAAACTCTGTTGGGAAACTGGCTTGGTGCCCCGTCCAGTGGCGGAAACAGGACATTTTGGTTTAGCTTAGGGTCAAACGTGGTTCACCCACGGTGTTCTTGTTGAATGCAACGACCATTGGAGAACTCAATCCTGACCTTCAACTACCTTAAGTTTTAACGATGACTACCAACAACAGCACTTTGTTAGACACTATCCAGCAAGGTTTTCGGATTACGGTGGGAGCCACCGCTAGTTTGGTGGAAACATTGCAGGATCCGCAAAAACGCCAGGGTACTTTCCAGGATTTGCAACAGGAATGGGACCAACGGGCCAGCCAATGGGCCCAAAAGGGCACTACTACGGAAACGGAAGCCCGTCAGTATGTGGATCAATTGCTCGCACAATGGCGACAATCCCTGCCCAACCCCCTTAGCAAAACCACTGCCACTGGTTCCAATAACATCATCGATTTTGCGACGGCGAAAAGGGAACTCGATCGCCTGACGGAGGAAATTGCCACCTTGAAAGGGGAATTGGCCCAGGATAAACCGGGAACGGAGGGCTAATTTTTGACCAGTGCGGCCCCTTTTACTCCCCAGTTGACGGCGGATGGTTCTTTTACGTTCTATTCGCCCCAATTTGGGGAAACGTTCCATTCCCAGCGGGGTGCTAAGGCGGAGGCGGACGAAAAGTTTGTTCATCCCTGTCTTTTGCCCCAGTTGGCGGCCAAAAAATCCAGGTTAACTATTATTGATGTCTGCTATGGCTTGGGCTACAACACAGCGGCGGCCCTAACAGCCATCTGGCAAATTAATCCCCATTGCCACGTAACTCTGTACAGTTTGGAAAACGATCTGCAAGTGCCCCGCCAGGCGATCGCCAATGGCTTGCTCCAGGGTTGGCCGGATTTGGTGCAGGAGATTTTGCAGGATCTAGCTCAAAGAGAAATGGTTGCCAGGGAATTTTTAACTGCCCATCTGGCGATCGGGGATGCCCGGCAAACATTACTATCCGTTGTGCCCCGAGATATTAAGGTCGATGCTATTTTCCTCGATCCCTTCTCACCGCCCAAATGTCCCCAACTGTGGACAGTGGAATTTCTCTGTCATTTAGGCGATCGTCTAGCCCCAACAGGCCGTTTAGCCACCTATTGCAGTGCGGCGGCGGTGCGTCATGGTTTACAACTGGCCGGACTGTCCATTGCCACCATGGGAGACGGTCAACCGCCCCATCCCCGTCGTCGGCCCCTGGGTACCCTGGCTAGCCACCAGCCATCACCCCCATCAATATTTGCCCCCTGGGAAATGGAACATCTGCAAACTAAGGCGGCCATCCCCTACCGTGATCCTTCAGGAACAGATCCAGCGGAAGTAATTCTGGCCCGTCGTCGAGCGGAACAGAGCAAAAGTACATTGGAGCCCACCAGCCGCTGGAAAAAACGTTGGCTCGACCAGGAGATTAACCATACCCCTAACTCTGAATCTTTCTAAAATGGACTATTAATCCTCTTCTTCAATACCCAAAATTCCCTTCGCTTGGGCCAATAAATCCCTGGGGCCAAAGGGTTTAGTTACGTAGCAATCCGCCCCCGCGGCTAACCCTGCCTGGCGATCGAACTGTTGGCCCTTGGCCGTGAGCAAAATCACCGTGGTATTAGCTAGCTCAGGATTTTCTTTAATACGTTGACAAACTGCTAAACCACTAATCTTGGGCAACATCACATCTAAAATAACCAATTGGGGTTGATGTTCCACTGCTAAAGCCAAGGCTTTTTCCCCATCCATGGCGGTCAATAACTCCACCCCGTAATCTTCTTCTAAAAGCTCAAACACCTCTTCCAGCAGAATTACAATGTGGGGTTCGTCGTCAACAATTAGGATTTTCAGTTCGGACATTGGTAAGGTTGTAATAAATTGAGCACCGCTGAAAAGTTAATTTCCCCTTAACTCCCCCAGCATAAAGCATCATGCACCATGTTTCTATTCGTACTGCTAATATCCATCGGGCGATCGCCTTTTATGAGCTATTGGGTTTTACCGTGGGGGAAAGGTTCACCACTGGTTATACCTTAGCTTGCTGGTTGACTGGTCTGGGGGGACGCATTGAATTAATTCAAATTCCCCAACCCCAACCCGCCCCTGATGCCTTCAAAGATGAACATTACGTGGGCTACTATCATATCTCCTTTGATCTAACAGACCAGGTAGAAAGTTTACCGGAATGGTTGAATAATCTCAGCCAAAGTTTTAGCCAAGCCTATCAAACCAATCCAGAACAAATTGAGCCGTTAAAAATTCTTTTAAATCCCCAGCAACAACAAATTGGTGATCATATTTATGAAGTTTTATTCATTGCCGATAGTGATAACCTCCCTTTGGAATTTATTCGTTGTCAGAGTGCTCCCAACAAATAGAAAAAATTATATTTTTCGCCATCAAAGATTAAATTTAAGTCAATTAATCGCCCTTACTCTGCTCACCTTACTGCTAAGCCTAGGTTTTGCCCAAGCCCAGTCGGCACAAACTCTCCTTAGTCAACTACCGCCCCAAATTGACCTAGTGGATCCCGTCAAGTCTGATTTCCCCCTGCAAAATAAAGCTTTTAATCTAGGCTTTGAATCAGATTTATCCGGTAGAATTGGTAACTTGGATTACACCACCGTTAGGGTAGATGGAGAGCCAATTTTTTTGATTGCTGTGCCCACAGGAAATGCTAGTAAAGAAGGAGATTCTTCCCTTAGTCCAATTGTTTATCGTCAACAACGTATTGAAAGTAAGTTTAAAGAAATTGTCCAGCGGGGTTTTGATCCAGAAACCTTAAATGTTGCTAGTTCTATTCTCAATGGGGCGATCATTATTCAAATTAGCGATGACAAAAATCTCCGGCCACAAATTCTTCGCACCATTACCAAAGCTGATGCTGATTTATACGCCCTTACCCCGGAAGATTTAGCGTCCGAAACCGTAGATCAAGTCCGCAATGCCCTGATGCGAGCGAGGCGGGAACGACAACCAGAAGCCCTGAGAAGACAAATAAAAGTTGCCCTAGTAATTGTCACCATTGTGGTCACAGTTTCGTTGGTAGTGCTATTTATTTATCGGTGGCTGGGACACAGAATTCACTTACTAAAGATGGCTATTAATTGTTTAGTTAAGGCGGAGGAGGAAGACCCAAATTTTGATTATAATTACATTGATGCGTCTATTTTTAAAAATATTGCTGCCATTCC
This sequence comes from Synechocystis sp. PCC 6803 substr. PCC-P, assembly GCF_000284455.1. GTDB lineage: Bacteria > Cyanobacteriota > Cyanobacteriia > Cyanobacteriales > Microcystaceae > Synechocystis. Next base: position 666,214 of record NC_017039.1, on the reverse strand, counting down.
CCGCTATTCCTTCGCTTTTCAAATTTTAGACCGGATAGCTATTTTTCTTTATTATTTAAGTGCTTACTCCAAAACTATACTATTCGGAAATGTTGGCTGGGGGGACAGTAAAAAAAATCCTCCCCTGACATTTTCTTTGGATAACCAGAAAATTTTTGAAAATATTCTTGAACTTTTCCAAGGCAAGGATTTTTACGACTTCCTGAAAAACCGCCTCAAACAAGTTGTATTTACCCGGAGAATACTAATTTTTTTCCTGTTTATTATCTGGATCCGTGGTAGTGCTTTTTTTCTGCAGGTTTTTCCTAACACTCGACGTTTAGGACGACAGTTATCGGGCACTCCCATTTCTTTAACTTTAATTTGGTTATCGGCAATAATTTTAATTAAAATATCTGATTTTTTAATTGAGTCTTTTTTCCATACCATTGAAAACGATTATGCTATTTTACAAACTGCCAAATATACACGAAGAAAAATTAGAATTAACACTGTCAGTAGTGCTGTCAGGGGCATTAACCTGGTGGTCTGTATTTTTACTGCCTTTGTCTTTTCCCTTAGTTTGTTCGATGTGCCGGTGGCCACAGTACTGGCTGGGGCAGGGATCATCGGTTTTGCGGTGTCTTTCGGTTCCCAAAACTTGATCAAGGATTTAATTGCCGGTATTTCTAATCTGATGAGTGATGCCTTCGCCATTAATGATTTCGTTCTGATTGGCGAGTTTGAAGGAGTAGTGGAAGATACAAACCTATTTGTTACTCGCATCCGTTGTCCCAACGGGGATTTAGTCACCATTCCCAACGGAGCCATTGGCACAGTGTGTAATCAAACTAAAGACTGGTCCAGGGTAGATTATTCCGTTATGGTGGCGGCTGATGCTGATCCCAAAAAGGCGATCGCCGTTTTGCAACAGGTGGCGCTGGGTCTGTACCACGATCCGTGGTGGCATCCTAAAATGCTCCAGGCACCGGAACTCAAGGGTATTGAAGAGGTTTCTCACCAAGGTATTCTTATTCGTATTTGGCTTAAGACCCTGCCGGGGGAACAATGGGACGTGGCCAGAGAATTGCGACTGCGGGTGAAAGTGGCCTTTGAATCCCAGGAAATTGCCATTGGGGTGCCCCAACAACAATTATTAATGACAGGAACCGGAACTTCTCCTTTGTATGGAGATGAAAAAGAACGTGCCTCTAAAGACGGGGAAAAATAGTACCGGCTGAGCGTGAACTCACAACAACGAAGAAACGAAGAGTGAGGCGGATCCCTGAAACTGGGCCAGAAACGAAGAAAGGAAAGCTCTGTAAATCAATAATGGAGAGTTTCAAATAGATAATGATAAGGCATATGAGCGTGTTACTGGGAGACTCATCGACTGGGAACTGGGAACTGGGAAATCGTGATAGTCAAACCCTGAGTCGTTTGCTGGAGAGACTGGCAAAGTGGAAAGTGACGGTGTACTGCACCGATGACTGGAGGCCCTATCAACAACTGCTGGATGAACATCCCGATGCGTTTCATGGGATTAGCAAAAGAGAAACAGTAGGAATTGAGAGAAACAACTCAGATAACCGTCATTGGTTTGCTAGATTTCATCGCCCCACGAAAGTTGTCTCCAGGTCAGCCCACATGGTTGATATCACCATGGCAATATTTGCCGAATTTAGGGTCAATGGTAACATAGAACTACTACGCAACTGGCGCCTCTCATTACTTTCTTGAAACTCTCGAATGTCCATTTTTTTCAGTCAGGGTCATCTTGGATCCCCTTATATTTTAATGGACAGCTATGGGCGAATCCTAGGTGATGTCCAACAGCCCTTGTTCTTTCAGCTTGGGATTGAAGCGAATTTGTTGTGCCACTCCCCTGGCTTCCAGTTTTGCCAACACTTCTGCCTCTAGCCTACGGGCAATTTTTTTCAAAAGTTTGGGCGTGTCCCCTGGTTCACTTTTAGCAACGGTGGCGGCCTCTTCTGGAGTCCAATAATCCTGCACATTAATCGATTCAGCCCAAATTTTCTGACTTTCACCATTGCCAGGAGGATTTTGCCCCACCAACCAATGGTTTTGAATTTGAACTAATAATTGGCGATCGGGGCGGTCGATGATGTGTACTTTGAGCCCATGGCAATGCTCTGGTTGACGCACCAAATGTTGCAGCAGGCTAATGGCTAAATTACGGGAATAGCCTACGTATTGTAGATTCTGATGCTGGTCAAAAATGGCGTAAACCCCAATACGTTTTTCGTAGTTCGGATCAATTTCCCCAGCCTCCGTTAAAAAAGGTAAGAAGTTGAGATCGACTAAATTGGGAAGGGAATCCGCCATTGTGGAAATTTCAAGTTCAAGGAAAAATCTGACTGGGAGTAGCTGAATTGTGGATGTTAGAACGGAATATCATCGGTGTTACTAAGGTCCACTGCTTCAGGTTCTGGAGGAGAAGACAACTCACCAGGATTAATGCCATTGCCGCTATCCACCAAACTAATGCGGGAAGCAGTTAGCTCAGCTCGTTTTTCCTTAAAGCCTTCCTGCCGTTCTATCATATTCATACCTAAGCGTCCTTCGATAATTAGGCGATCGCCAGGGTGATAGGTTTCTTTGATGGTGTTGGCCAAATTGCCCCAACCAACTACTTTCAAACTTTCCTTGGGGGAATCATCCCTCATGCCGGGGAATTCTACTAGAAATTCGCAGACGGGGGTTTGATTTTCTTTGGTGAAGCGCAGTTCCGGTTCCCGAATAACGGTGGCCATTAAAACAAAACTGTTCATGGGGCGATAACCTCAATTCTAAGGTTGGGCAGTAATTGGTTGAATCTGGACGGATCAGGCAGGAATGGGCAGGATTGACCGGTCAAATCAGTTCGCCCCAATTCTACCTCGATCGCCGACGGAGAGAGTAGTTATAAATTACTATTTTAATTGCTAATTCGCAGTGAAGCGAATAAATTTTTTCTTGCCTACCTGGAGCACCTTACCGTCCAAATCCTGCGGTTTCTGGTATTCCTGGTTAACATCCCCCAGGCGATCACCATCTAAGCGCACCGCTCCTCCCTTGATTTGCCTTCTCCCTTCGCTACTACTGGGGCACAGGCCACTGGCACTGAGGAGATAGGCCAATTTCACCGGAAAAGTAATTTCAGCTAGGGAAAATTCCGGCACGCTATCCGTATTGCCCGCTTTCCCCTGGGTGACAATATCCTCCGCTGTTTTTTGGGCGGCGATCGCCTCTTAAATTTTTTCCCTTTATGAACCCCAGAATATGAAAATCAGTCGTAGTTCTAACTCAAATCGTTAAGAATCCCAGTATTGCAGAAAGATAGTGAGCCATGCTTTTAATGTTTGTGAACGTCGTTCAATTGTTTTTTGAGAAAGTGATGGACAAGTTGCCGTTAAAAATTCTTCTGCACTGTCAGGATTAATCTCTGAAAGATCATTGGCATTTTTCCACAGTAGCCAAGCAGAACCAACATTAGAAGAAATAAATTGATAGGCAAGAAGTCTCATTTTTGCCTCTTTTTTAGATAAGCGAAACAAAGCAGAACAGACGTTGGTCGGATGCCCACGCCAATCAATAAGGTTAAGAATTTCAATTGCTCTACGATAATAGAAAAAATCTCTAGATTTTGTTCCTCTTATCTCAAGAAACTTATCACTAATAGTTTGAGTTGAAGATGAATATTGAACAAATAATTGTGCAAGCTCCAAAATTCTTTCAATATTATTAGCTTGTGGAACATCACAAGAGAGAATTCTAATGTGTGTTCTTTCTTGTTCATTAAAATCAGTAGTTGCTCCTGTAGAGATATTGGCAAAATTCTCTGTAGAAATGGGAGGAATAATCTGTAATCCTATATCCTTTGTGGAAACAGATAAGTTAATCTTAAAGTCCTTTTCACTAAGGATTTCTGCACATTCTCGCCAACTATCAATAGTATTTTGATTAATCTCACTTTGTTCGTAATTTTTTGAGGATAAAGAAGCAATTTCTGTTGCTAAAATATTAGCTTCCCTAGGAGTTAGAGGAAGATTAAGAACCTGAATCCAAGAACCTTGAATTGATTGTATTTGATTAAATTTAGGAAATCCTAGTTTGAAAATGCTTGATACTTCCTGAAAAAAACGCTCGATTCTATCTATTGCGCTAGCTCCAAGTGACCATGTTAGTTCCTGATTTAAATGCTCAATGTGTACTACGACCGACAAGCCTCCTCTAACAAAAATAGTTCCGATTACAGCCAGAGAAGAATCAATTAATTTTAGAATATTTTTTTGAACTTGACGGTGCTTGTCTGAATATTCATTATTATTATTTAAAATATTTACAGGATAGAGATCCTTAAGTAGTTCTACTGAAGACGACCAAATACGTTGATCTGAATATTTTATTTTACAAGCAATATGAGCAATATTTAAAAATAAATCTAACCCTTCTGACCATTCCTCCTGAAGAATAGGTTCATCAACTTTTTGTAAAACTAAACGAGCTAAAGAGTTAATCTTTGCAACTTGCTCTAAAGTACGAGGTGCTTGAGCATAATTCTCGCCCCAAGTGGCAAGAAAATCTAAAGTTTGCTCTGCAATTAAAGGGTCTCCATATTCCAGGCTATTACGTAAAAAACTATCTAATGCGGTAACTAGTAATGCAAAAATGGGTGATGCCCAATCTTCAATACGAGATACTATTCCTAAAAGACTAATTCTTAAAGCACTGGCAGGCGTAATATTTGAACGAGACAAAACGGCTGCCAAAAATAGCCAAAGAACTTCATTATTAACCCTATTTGGTTCATATTTCATGATTCCTCTAACTAATATACCTAAGACAATCTCAGCAATATTTTCTTCGGCAATTGCTAATAAAAATGCAAAACACCTTATCTGTTCATCTACGGCACCAAAATTAATAGAAATTTTGTCAAGCTTATCTATTGCTCTATCCAAATCGGTAGAGTCTGACATTGCTTGAATTTTGGTAAAAAGTATTGTCATTCCAAATTTTTAGCAGGAATAAAAGTCAAACCTTTGCGAATTTCAATATCAACACGAGCGTTTGGAACAGTACGTCTAGGATTTTGAAAAGGATGAGGTTGAGAATTTTGATCAACACCTCCATTTTTACTAGCATTCTTGATAAAACGTTCAGCTTTGACAAAAGCTGAATTTCGTTGTTCTTTCTGAGACTCATTGCATTGTTCCTCAATCTTAGCAAGAAAGTCTAATCCCTCTTGAGCCGTCACAGGAGTACCCCGCGCCCAAGAGCGAGTATAGCCCCCATTTTGTGTAATGTCGTCACCTTGAGCTTGTACAGCCCCGCGATACAGTGCTTGTGGGGTGGGCATATCAAATTCGTTTGATTATACTCATAACTAAAAAACCTGCTCATCAGCATACTATCTATGCTGGTGTGATCTACAATATCGCAGTGCGATTTTTGGGAAAGCGTTAAACCTCTTTTTTCGAGTGTGAGCTTGTTACGAATAGAATGATCGCTTTTTGTGAAAGTTAAGAAGCTGATCGCCTTGGAGATTAAGAAATCAGACGAATAAATTTTTTCTTGCCCATTTGCAACACCTTATTAATTAACATTTTGGGATCGGCATATTCCTGATTAACATCCTCTAGGCGATCGCCATCTAAGCGCACAGCCCCCCCCTTGATTTGCCTTCTCCCTTCACTACTACTGGGGCACAGGCCACTGGCACTGAGGAGATAGGCCAATTTCACCGGAAAAGTAATTTCAGCTAGGGAAAATTCCGGCACACTGTCCGTATTACCCGCCTTACCTTGGGTGACAATATCCTCCGCTGTTTTTTGGGCGGCGATCGCCCCTGCAACTCCATGGAACTGGGCTGTAACTTCCTTGGCGAGCAACTTTTGGCACTCCCTGGGATTCTCCGGTAACTCGGCCAAGTCCAAGTTAGTTAGTAACTCGAAATATTCCCCCAACAGGCGATCAGGCGTCTTCTCCAGCTTGGAGTACATGGATAAAGCATCTTCCTGTAAACCCACATAATTGTTCAGAGACTTGGACATTTTTTGTTGTCCATCTGTCCCCAGCAAAATCGGCAACAGTAAACCAAATTGAGGAGTTTTGCCAAAATGCCGTTGTAAATCCCGGCCCACCGCAATATTAAACTTTTGATCAGTGCCCCCCAATTCCACATCTGCATTTACAGCGACAGAATCATACCCCTGCATTAAAGGGTAAAGAAATTCGTGCAAAAAGATCGGATTTTCCTTTTGGAAACGCTCCGCAAACCCTTCCTTGGCTAACATCTGTCCCACTGTCATCGTTGCTAGCAATTCCAGAATTTTATTCAAATCTAAATTGCTTAACCATTCGGAGTTGTAACGGATTTCCAATCTTCCTGGAGTATCAAAATCTAGAATTGGTTTTAACTGAGCTAGGTAACTTTCTGCATTGCGTTTCACCTGATCCGCAGTTAACTGTTTCCGTACTTCCGATTTCCCAGTGGGATCGCCAATTTGGGCAGTGAAATCACCAATAATTACCACCGCTGTGTGGCCCGCATCCTGAAACGCCCGCAATTTACGGAAGGGAATGCTATGGCCTAAATGAATGTCCGTGCCCGTGGGATCAATGCCCAGCTTTACCCGTAGAGGTCTGTCCTGTTGGGTTAAAATCCCTAAATGTTCCTGGGGATTGTTTGAGTCAGCATTGTGGGGAAAAATTTCCGCCGTTCCCCGCCAAAGCCAATCGGGATCAGAATTTACAACCATAAATCACACAATAAAAACAACAGAGATTGCCGCGTTAAGCTTCATCGACAACGCCAAAAACCCGTTTAAATACCTTTTCCACCTTACTGCCGGAATCAATGGACTCTAGAGGATCTTTCCGTAAACGATGGCGTAAACAAAGCACAATTACTCGGCTAATATCATCCACTGTTACCTCAGTGCGACCTTCAAAAGCGGCCAGGGCTTTGGCGGCCCGATTGGTAACAATATCTCCCCGTAACCCGTCCACATCAAGTTCTGCACAGACTTCCGATACTTTCACCCGATAGTCGTAGTCAATGGTCACTTGGGGCAGTAAATTCTGGGCATTAACAATTTTTGCTTGTAACGCTTCCTGTTCCGTTTGATATTGGTCACAGAAAGGATGGGGATTTTGGTCAAACTCCGTCCGTTGTTCGACAATTTTTACCCGCAATTCCGGTTCCCGCACAGTGCGAATTTCAGCATGCATGCCGAATCGATCCAACAATTGAGGCCGCAATTCCCCTTCTTCTGGGTTACCGGAACCCACTAAAACAAACCGGGCCGGATGGCGAATGGAAATACCTTCCCGCTCCACCGTGTTCCAACCCCCAGCAGCGGAGTCCAACAACACGTCCACTAAGTGATCGTCCAACAGGTTAACTTCGTCCACATAGAGAATGCCCCGGTTGGCTTTGGCCAATAAACCCGGTTCAAAGGCTTTAACTCCTTCTGATAATGCCTTTTCGATGTCGATGGTGCCGCACACCCGGTCTTCCGTTGCCCCCAGGGGCAAATCCACCATGGTGACTTTCTTTTTGACAATAGATAAAGGTTCTTGGCTATCTACCCGGATCCGTACTTCCTCACTCATCATCTCGGGATCGCTGGGGGAAGAGTTAAAAGGATCATTGGCCACCACCTCAATTTCCGGCAACAAATCCGCCAAAGCTCTAATGGTAGTGGATTTCCCGGTTCCCCGATCGCCCATGATCATGACGCCGCCAATCTTGGGATCAATGACATTGAGCAACAGGGCCAACTTCATTTCATCTTGACCGACGATCGCCGTAAAAGGAAAAACAACACGGCGGGTTTTGCTGGGGGCGGCAAGGGTGGCAGTCATGGGCAAAGAGACAATAATAGTAAAAGTTTCGAATTCAAATAGGGATTTGACTGGGCAAATCTGGCAGTTTAGTGACAAGGCGCTAAAATCCGGCCGTTAACCATTCTGACACACCCTCGGGACAGGAGTGGAGCGGACTAATTTCGGTTGCGGGACCAGATCAGACTCAAGGGGATAGATCAGCCTATTCCTCTATGTCACTTTTGTACTTAATTTATGAAGTTAGAAAGCTGAATTGTAAAATTATGTCATTGTAGTCAAGATCGCCGCCGCCCACCATATCTTCAAAACCAAACAGGTTACTACCCAGACGACTCATTTGGCTCACTCCCCCAGGATTGGCTTGCTCAAAAGAAAAAAGGGCCACAGGGCCAAGGTTCGGGTCGTTAGTGGGATTTTTGCTTAACACTTCTTCGATGGATGAGTTGGGAATAATCGCCATGCCATAAATATTATTGCCCGACAAACTGATGGTCTTTTGAGTAGTGCTAAAAAACTCGTCAGGGGCGTTTAAGCTTAGCCCCGTTGCTGGATTCTGGGCCCTGGTTAATGCCGCCTGTACATAGCCCACATCCCCTGGGTTTAAATTAATCTGGCGATCGCCATCGGTATCAATGCCCCCGGTCAGACTATCCACTTTGTAGAGAACAATAAGATTTTCGTAAGCCCCCGCACGACTAATGGAAACATTTGTCGTCACAGTCTGGTTTAAAATTCCCGGCACAACCAAAGTTTTGGAAGCGATTTCTGTAGTAATGCCATTAAAATCTAACTGATGATAACCTCGACTATCTGTTTCAACCATTAGTGGAGCATCAATGGAAAAAGCAATTTCTTCTCCCTGTTGACTATAGAGCATATAGTAACGATTAGCTTCTAAATTAGAGTTACTAAAGCTACCAAAAAATTGTGATTCTGTCCTGGCAAAAGCTTCAATATCAGTAAAACTTTGTCGGGCTAAACTACGGGTTAAAGCCTGGGCTGAGGCATTGGCTTGATCACTAAAAACAGCTTGTTTGCGGGCCAAAGCGGCCTCCTCATAGCCCGGATCATCAGGAAGTAAACCATCAATGGCACCATCGGCACTATCCACCATAACCCAACCAATTTCATAGTTTTGTGAGGGGCTATTGATTAACCTGAGTTGCACTTGGCCATCGGCGTTGGTGGGAGCCCAAAAAACTCGGTTATTATTGCTAATTAAGCCTGGGATGGTGCGGCCCGCATAACCATTAGTTGCCACCAAACCATTAACTATGCCATCGGCATCACCTCGATCGCCGTCCAAAAGTTTAAGTTCTACTCCGCCAATAGCGTTTGGGCTATCTGAATTGGTGAGCCGGGCCCCTGTGGCACCATTAAACATTATGGATTGATAGGTTTGGCTGAGGGGATCGTAACCAAAAAAGTCGTTAAATTCCCCTAAGCCTTCAACACTCAAATGAATCTCAGCTTGGTCGGAATTAACCGTGGTGGAGAAATCAATCAAGCCACCCATGACACTGTTATCCCAATTCCCGGCCAGGTAGTTCCAACGACGGATCTGGGCACCATTGGCATCACCGGCTAAAGCAAAAGCATCGCCCCAATCTCCTGCTTCCAAACCATCATTCAGCAAAGAAACCAATAGGCTAAATTGGCGATCGGCGGTATAAACAGAGTCAGTAGGAATTTTAACTGTGATGTTTTTTTGGTTCTCTCCAGGATTAAATATTAACTGTCCTGCTATGGGTAAATAGCGATCGCCAGCTTTGCCACTCATATCCTGGGTGATGTAGCTGACCAACACATATTTGTTTAAGTCTCCCGTGCGCTCAATGACAAACTGGGCCTCTCCAGCAGCTTCGGAAACTTTCGGGTTAGAGACAAATAAACGGGTGGGTTGATTTGGGTCAGAATTAGTGGCGGCGAGGATGGTTACATCGGTGGTAGTAGGAGCATTGGGTTGAGCCGTGGGAATTAGGTTGAGACTGGGGGAATTGCTCGTCGTAGCAGTAAACGTAACCTGATTGGAGGGGACATTGACCAACACAGTGGCGGCTGAAGCGTTAGAGGTATAAAGATAATAGTTTTGGTTATCGAGATAGACTTTTTCACTAAAGCTAAAACTTGAATCTAGATTGATCTTGTCATTGGCGTCTAAAAGAACCCGAACTTCGTTATTAGCTGAAAGTTGTGTAATCGTCAGAGCATTGAGGGTAAGGATATTAGCCCCGTAATCCCGGACATCGAGAATATTAAAATTTTTCAGTCGCAGGCCTGGGGAAAGAGTGGTTAAATCCCAATCTTGATTTGTGTAGCCCGTAAACTTGAGAATATTATTGCCACTGCCGCCATCCAACCGTCGGAAATTCGTATCAGTGACCGTCACGAAATCATTCCCAGGGCCGGCATAAACCGTATCCACCCCGCCATTGGTATAAATTTGATCATCTCCTTGGCCAGCAACAAATATTTCCCCTGTGGGACTGCCCAACATGACATCATCGCCAATGGTTCCCAGTTGATTGACTTGGTTGGTAAAGTCACTGCCAAACAGCACATAACTGAGATTGTCAAAGTTACCCGGCGCACCTAGGGCAAAATCACTAAAACCATCACCATTTACATCTGCCCCGCCACTGATGGAAATACCAGCTTGGGATCTCGGTAATCCAGTCGTCACAAAACCATAGGGATTAAAGTTTTGACTATTATTGGTTTGATTGTTGGCAAGGTTCCCTAAACCGAAAGGCGAATTTGCGGTGTACTCAGTTCCCCAATGGGTTCCGCCAAAAACGACCCAGCTTACCCCTTGATCACCATTGACATCAGGAAATTGACCAGCAATAACAGGGGTGAGAGGTGCACTAATTAACAAATCATCAAAGCCATCTCCATTTACATCACCAGTAGGAGTAATTTCCAGTAATTCAAAAATGGTTTCCTGGGGAAGATCAGGCGCAGCTAAAACAACATCAGGAGGATCATTAACCGAAATCCCACTCTCCTCTCCGTAGTAAATGAACACACCCCCTAAATTGTTGATAGCTGGGTAGTCTAAAATTGGAAATTGCAGTAGATTTCGGTAGCCAGGGGCCAACACGGCTAAATCAGCAATACCATCTCCATTAAAATCACCAATGTCCCGGACTTGCTCACCCCAACGACTTGCTTGATTCGGCTCGAATAATGAATTTGAAAAAGCAAAAAGAAGAGATTCATTATTACTTTGATTCAATGATAAAATAAAGCTTTGATTAAATAAGATTGATGCAACACCACCAAGGTTGCCATCATCCCAGGGAATTAATGTGATATCTCCCCAATTCAAGCCATCTGTAGAGGTAGCATATGAAGCACTAGCCTCAGTGCTTGAAGTGAAAAATAAATAATAAGTCCCATCTACCACAGTTAGGGATACTTGGGAGTTGGCGTCAACCTGGGTTAATTCTGCCGAACCCTGCCAATTTGTTACATCGCTGGAGTTGAGAAGGCCGACCCAAGTTGCGGGGGAGTTATTAGAACGAAATGCTACGGCAAGAGTATCCCCATCTAATCCAGGGACAACGGTAGCACTGAGGGGGAAATTAGTCGCCTGGTTAACATCGCTAAACGTGAGAACGGTACTGGTACCATCCCAGCCACTACTACTCCCTGGATTGCTGGAACTGGAATAGAGAATGTCATTATCGGAAGCATCTTTAACAAAGAATACATAGAGTTCATCATTAAAGGCCACTAATGTTGGGCCATTATTGGAGGCTTGATTGATTGGGACGGCATTGATGAGTATCCCGGAGTTGGCATTAGTATTGACTCCTTCTGCAACCCACACCTGGCCATTGTCAGCAGTAAAGCCTAAATAAAGTGTGCCATTGTAAGCCGTAATTGAGGGGGGCAAATTCTTAAGATCAATCGGCGTACCATTGCTATCGAGCGGGACGACTTGAGTGAGGTTTTCCCAGCTGACTCCATCTCGGCTTCGTTGGATATAAATGTATGAATCTTTAGTGGAAATACGCTCGTTGATTCCGTAAAATGCTTGATACAGCCAGCCATCTAACGTTGCAAATGACGGCACACCAGCTTGGGCATATTGATTAGGAAACGAAATTTGTCCCCATGAAGACAGACCAGAAGCCTCCGTAACTGAGGCATTGGGAGGATTAACCGTTGGTTGTAAAACCGCATTTCCAGCCTCATAGGTAAAATACTGTAAACCACCACCAAAGCCACCGATATTAGGGACTGGGTTTAAGTTGGGCTGACCGGCGACAATTTCCTTGATGCCATTGCCATTTAAATCAATACCTGTGAAAGAACTGGGTAGGGGGAAATTGTTACCAAACGTTAAAGGAGATGAGTCGGTTAATGTTCCATTAGCGTTACCGTAAACGGCGATCGTAGAATTAGGGCCTTGTAAGACAAAATCATCGTAACCGTTGCCATTAAAATCTCCGACTCCCCAGGCCTGGTTAAAGTTAGATAAATTTGGCAAAGTAGAGTCAATAACAAGGCTACCTTGGCTACCTAATTCCGGACTGCCTAAAACCAGAAAGAAGTTGCCTTGATCATCAATAACGCCAAAATCAGCTAAGCCATCCCCATCAAAATCTCCAAGGGCAACAAACTCTTTAACTTGAGCGTTTTCCACCGAAATAATTAAATCGTCAGTGCCTAGGGCTGCATCGAGTAAATCTTTAGTGCTGTTGCCAAAAATAAGCACTCCCCCAGCCGGACTTCCCCCAGAAATCACATCAGCAAAGCCATCGCCATTAACATCCCCAACCATTACAATGTTGAGGCCATTACCAAAGAGACTGCCGCCATTCTCCCCATTGGACAGAAAGGTATCGAGACTGATATTAATTTCTTGATTTTCGTCGAGGGTAACAGCATTAGTAATCAGGCTAGTATTCCCAGGATTTAGAGTACCATTGGGGACAATATTGCCCTCGGAATCAACAATATAAAGACCGCCATCCGAGGCTAATTTCAGAACAGCCCCGCTATTCCCTGCTGTATTGGAACTCCAAATGACATCCCCTGAATTCCCCCCTGGTTGGCCGTAAATCACAAAGTTGCCGTCACTTTGCATAATGGCATAGGCTTCGGGCGTAACCGTTACTCCTTCTCCTGGATTCGAGCGCCAGATGACTTGACCAGTGGGCGAAATTAACTGCAACCAAGCAGAAACCAGTTCAAAATCATTGCCATAAACAAGATCAAAACTGAGGACATAACCAAAGGGGCTAGATGGGAGGGAATATTCGTAGCCATCAATGACAAAGCCATTATTAGAAGAAACATCCGCAAGTTTGATACTGCCATCGTCCGCTAACCAGGGATGCCCATAAACCGCATAAAGTTGTTGACCCACTGGAGCCGTGAGCATTAGGTCATCTACGCCGTCATTGTTAATATCACCCACACCAACTGCTGCTGTTCCCGTAGCCTGGAAGGGTTGATCGCCATTGAGTAAAAATGTGGTTTTGTTGTCGTTAGCGGTGACATTGAGATCAAAAACAGTCCCGAATTCACTTAAATTCAATGTCCCAAATAAGACATAACTTTGACCCGTAGCATTGGCTCCTTGGGGCGCAGTAATTAAAAGGTCTTGATAGCCATCATGGTTTAAGTCTCCCACTGAAGTAATGACTGTTCCCGCTTTGCCCCCACTTAATCCACCATTGATCACGAGGTTACTGACTGTATTTAAGGCTTGTGTAGTTGTTGTAGTTATTCCAGATTGTGTAGTTGTTACAGATGGAGTTGCAGTAGACCCACCAATCACAAAGGCTTGCCCCGTGTTGGTATTGGCCCCAGGCCCGGCAATCACTAAATCTTGGCGGCCATCTCCGTCATAATCTGTGAAATCCGTATTCAAACCCGAGCCAATCACAGTTCCAGCAAAATAACTAGTGGCAGTGCCTTGAGCATTGGGAATCGTTGGCCCGGTATAGATGGCCCAAGGATTTGTTTTAAGACTTAAGCCTTGATTAGAGTTATAGACATAAACGGCCCCGGCTGAAACAAAACTGGAACTAGGAAAAAGGTCTGATGTGATTTGTTGATTTTGTTGGTTTTGTGAGTTTTGGCCTGGGAGATTACTTTGATTTGTCCATTGATTTACGACTTGAATTTGATAGTTGGGCGCGCCAATAAAGAGATCATCTGTCGTTGTGCTACCTGTAAATGTAGATGGTCCATTACTCAGTCGCCGTGAAACTCCCAGTGCAAACCCTGCCCCTTCACCCACTGTTAGGGTTTGACTTGGTGGATTCGGTTGGGGATTGGGAATATCAAAACTTTTGCCAGAATAAATGACTGTAGGGCTAATTGAGTCTGGAGCACTTCCTTGGGCAAAACCAGCAACTAGATAAACCTGGCCAACCCGATTCCCGTTACTATCTTTGGCGTAGGGCGCACCGTAAACAATGTCACCATAGCTATCCCCATCAAAGTTCCCCACCACTACTGAAAAGCCCGCTAAGTCTTCCGCTTCATTGCCATTAACCACAAAACCCATAGTGTTAGGTTTCGTGCTGAGATTTGTGACATCAATTATTTGTCCTTTTTGATTGCTGAGATAACTGCCATAGATGACGTAAACCGCTCCAGCAAAGTTACCCACATTGGGCGCACCAATCACTAAATCAGGAATGCTATCCCCGTCAATATCTCCCGTAGCTAAGGAAAGCGAAAGGTTCCGCTGATTATCCCCCGCATCTTGAATATTGGTAATTAAAACCCCATCAGGATTGCCATTGAGAATTGTTGTACTTAATGAGCCACTGCCAGAGAGAATATCACTGCAACTAAACAAGATCTGGACAGTCCCGTTGTTAAGAACATTGCCCTGACTGTCGCTATAGCCACGATTCCCCACTGCCACATAGGCTAAAGTACCATCGGAATTAAACGCACTGGCCAAAACATACCCGATCGCCGGATTATCGGAATTAATAATAAACCCACTATCAATTAGGGCGAGGGAGGAATCATTGGCTTCAGTAACCGTTGCTGTTCCTGTAACTGTTTGATCTGGCCCCATTGTTGCCATATTTATCTGATAGGGAGCAACAGAAAACGGTGTAGGGGTATTATCGTTGTTTTCGAAATAAACCGTAACTTCAACTGGCCCAAGAGTAGTATTGGAACTGCCGGGATCAATGAATAAAAAGAGATTTTCGGTATATCCCTGAATTGGATAGCTAAAGGATTGAGTATCGGGATTAAGACTGTTGAGTAGGGTATCTCCTAAAAGTAGGCCAAGCTGATTACCCGTGAGTGCTGTGCCATTGTCGTCGGTGCCAATCGCCCAGGCCTGGTTGCCACTAGTAACTTTAATTCCGCTGATAGTTAAGTTTGGATTAGAAAGCGAAATCTGATAAACGGCATCAGCAATTCCATTGGGCGCAATCGCGGTGCTGGCCTGGGCGGGAGTGGCAGAGACTAAATCGAAAACAGGGATATTGGCCCCGGCTAACTGGGTGGGAACGATTGCGGGTGTGGGGTTAATTTGACTAGGGAGTTGCCAACTTGAACCATCCGAAACGGAATAATAAGTATTAGGGCCTGGGGGAACCGGCTGGTTGTATTGGGCGGCGTAGTGGTTGCCAATTTGATTTGTCCCCGCAATGATCTCAAGAATTTGGCTACCTGTTAGGTTTTGGAAATTTGCATTGGTTAAATCTGCCGCATTGACATTAGAAGCTGTTAATGCCTTGGGATAGAATGCCACTTCATCTAAATAAACCGGATTATTCGCTGTAGAAGCCCCTGCTAAAGCTAAGGCCGCTGCGGTGGGAAACGGATCAAATTCCACATCATCCAGGGTTCCAGCTAAGACACCATTGAGATACAAACTCAGGTTTTGACTTGAGCCATCATAGGTACCAACAACGTAATACCAAACATCAGTGGCAAAGGTTTCACTAGCTTGGATTTGGCTCTGATCATCATTACCCAGGCCAAAGGTAAGTTTCGGTGGCGCATTAGGATCATTGGGATCAACCTCCAGGCCCAGGCCAAATAATCCCAGTGCGGAAACTAGATTGATAGATTCCCGAGGTAAATTGGGCAACTTAAACCAAAACTCAATCGCAAAAGCCTGGTTTGTCAGAGGTACAGGTTGATCAAGCGTTACACCCCCACCTTGAAACAGCACGGCAGGATTGGGATCACCAGTGTTACTTGTGGTTTCTAAGGCTCCCATTTCCCCCAGAGTAAAAGTACCGCTATAGGTGCCATTGGCGGCGGCTTGAAACTGACCACTATTGCGGGCTACATCACCAGTCCTTTCCCCAAGACGTAAATAAACCGATGGGGCGGCATTAAGAACTAACTGACGATAGGATGCTGGGGAAGATTCAGTCCAGAAAATTGCTGGTTGTTGATTGATCGTACTAATGGTTAGGGGCGTAAAGGCATCGGGATTAATGTCGGGAAGTATGGGAACAGGGGCAGACCAGACCGGGGAGCTATCATTTTGATTGAGTGTGGAATAGTAAATCGTGGTTGTGGGCGTACCATTATTATCCAGTGTGGTATTTAACCAGGCCGCCATAATCGAACCATCAGGCCCCAGGCCAAGCGTGACATTGGTATTCTGTCCTGTTTGCTGGTGGGGAATGGGGGCGGCCACTGACCAGGGAATGATTTGACCGTTGGGGCCAAGATCACCAAGATCCTTTAAAGAGGCAACAGAAAAGTAAATAGTTGAGCTTTGCAGGGCCTGGGTAATAATCTCTAAGTTGCTATAATATTGGCCTGGGATGAGTTGATTCTGAATTTGGCTACTATCAACATTCACCCAAGCAGCAAATACCTGATTTGTGGCCTGGTTAAAATACACGGCTGGATCGTAATTTAAGCCACTTGTCCCAATAATTGAGCTTGGATAGGCAATACTAACGCTTGAGGTGCTGGGAGTGGCTAAAAGTGTTTTAATCACCGTCCCAGGATTCGCAAATGTGGTCAGAATATCGCTTGTTGTAAAGGGAGCAACGGGAATATTATTACTATTAACTAATGTGCCAGCACCAGAACTATAGCTAACGGTAACAATATCGCCTTGTCCAATGGGTTCTGATAAGGGCAAAGTAACAGAATTATTCTCAATTGTTACCTCATTGATCACAGTAATAAAATTATCGGAATTGTTGACTGTAACCTTAAATTGACTTCCAGGAGGAAGATTGCTAGATGAAAGGATTTGGTCAAAGGTGAGCGTAATGACATTGGAAATTGCCACTGCTTCTAATAGCGTTGGGGCATTGGTTGAACTAGCTGCTTGCGTCACAGGCGTGGTAAAGTCAGGCACCCACAAGGCGAAATCTGTGGCATCAGAAAGGTAAAGATTAAAGAGGCTATTTTCTAGTGTGGAATCAATGCTGTAGCTAACCGAGATCGTATCGTCAGCATCAATAACAGTACTTGAATTCAACGAAATTGCAACATAATTTCCTGTGCTAGATGAATCCTGAATTTCAACACTTTGATTATTAATTAGAACTGTAAACGGATTACTAGTGGCCTTGTTGGTATTAATTAGATTTACGAGGGTGTCAGCAAAAGTGAGGATAATCGTAGTTCCCGATAGCAAGGCAGAAATGGGTGTAATCGGCGGGGTATCACTACTCCAGGCCAGCAACACACCAGAATCAGTGACAGCTAAAGCAGGTGGGCTATCCTCAGCATAATCTTGGGCCACTGTACTACCGAGCAGGGGGTTAGTTGTAATTGCACTTGTGGTTCCTGCTGGCACGTTGCTATAGGTACGATTCACTTGTCCAGCGGTGCTTGGTGGCGTATTACTGGCAATCTTAAAATCACTAATTGCAACATTATCTTCTGTGGTTAATACATTTCCAGAACTGCTACTACCCGAATAACTAACGCTATAGGTGCTGCTCGATCCGGATAGAGTTAAGATCACACTGCGAGACGTTACAATAACAGAGGAAATTGAGATTGAATTGCCATTGGTATCCGTAACTTGAAATAGAGATGAATCGGGTATGATGTTGGGATTTAGAGTGGCATTAAAGGCAATTACAACCTGCTGACCTGTGACTTGATAATTACTGTTAGTACCACTAATCGGATTGTAATTATAGGTAAAGGTATTGGCCGATTGATTAACAACAGGAATCGGAGCATTATTTTGATAAGTAACCTTAATATTTGAAAAAGGCTGATCGTTTAAGTTGGTTTGCGGAATTGCTGATTCAAGCCGGAGAATGGTCGTATTGCCCTGAGTGATCACCCCAAAAACTGGAACTGTTGTGGTCTGGCCTAGGGGGTCTTTGACGTTAACTTGGAAATCTGTGGCCTGGGGGGTGCCGTTAGTTTGTAACCCTTGGATTTCTAATAGCGGCCCTCTCACAATTGCCGTGGGAGAATCGGCACTGGCTTGATTAAGGGTGGCGAAATCACTATTACTGGCACTACTACTGGGATCATCACCCCAAGTCCAATAGGGATAGATACCCACTGTTCCGCCAAGAAAACCCAAGAATTTAATGGTGATATTCATCGGAAATCCCAGGCTTAGATCTCGGTCATATTGAAATGCACCATTATCCGCCGACCGAGTGCCGCCAACGGTTCCGACTAAGCTCGCCTGAATCCCAGCTAAGGCTTCAAAAACATAGGGGATTTTAATCCCGCCATCAATACCAGTCGCAATCGGTATCGAAAATAACAAGGATTCGAGTTCTATGGCTTCATTGCCGTCAGGATCAACGTCGGTGAAAATCAACTCAACTACTTCAGTAATATCAGAGATTACCGCCAGTCCGATCGCCGTGATAGCACCCAAGGGAGGAACATTAAACAGGACTGCCAGTACCGCATCAGAATCACCACCCGTAGGAGATAAAACTGCCCCAACAGGAGACACATAGGTTTGAGGGTCTTTCGGAGATAATTGCCACTGCATTCCCAGGCCAGCACTACCTAAAAAGTTAAAGAGAATGGGTGTTCCTTCAATCGGAATCGGAAATGTAAAGCCAACTGTTAGGCCAAGACTGCCCGTTTCTACTGTTAAAGGATAGGAAAGATTGTCTTCACCTAAGCTTTTATCAAAGGTATAAAGGGTCGCGGCAATGGCAGAGAGGGAAATTTCTGGCTTACGGGAGAGTTGTGTTGTATTTTCTGCCGGATTGAGACTGCTTCCTGCAGTTCCAGATGAGGTATTGTTGGTGTCCTGGTCATCTTCATTGAATTGAACCGCCATCGAGGCATTGAGTAATATTCCCTCTGTACTGATTCCGCCACCAAAAAATGAAAGATTAGGATTGTTACCTGAAGATCCCAGTAATGTTCCAGTAATATTGAATTTCTTAAAAATGGGCGTAAGCAGAGCCTCAGGAACACCCGCCATTCCCTTAAAAAGTTTTAAGTTGCTTAGGTTAGTGTCAAATGTCTGGGAGACTGTCCAATTTGCCCCCCATCCCTGAAAGCTACTGGATTGTGTTTCTGCAAGGGTCAAGGGTTGGTAAGTAGCACTGGGTAATGCGGCCACAGTATTTTGGTCCCGCTGAATGTAGTTGCCTTGAACGACACCATCTTTAGTAATCTGGGGAGCATAAGCGGCGATGGGCGTAACTGGGGTTGATGGGATTGTGGAAAACTGATTGCTGTAAATTTGAAAGGTTTGATAGTATGGATCCGCATCTTCCCGGATGGCCTGGTTTTGGGCTTTGACGAGATCAACTTTTTGCCCGACTACTGTAATAACCCCGTTGTCTACCACCGCCCGAGGTTCTAAATCCCCCACTTGATCCGCTGTCAGGGCCTGGGGGGCTTCGAGCCATTGCAGTTTGCCAACATTGTCATAGCGCGCCGCGGTATAGAAAAAGTTACTGTCGTTTTCCAGACCTTCTTGATAAATAACTGCCACGCCTGGAATCAGCGTATTATTGCTTGTTCCAGATTCGACAATTAACCCTGAATCGGCAACCAAATTAAGACTTCGGATGTTCTGACCAGCGGTATTGACAATGGCCTGGGCATTTTTCCATGTCTGAGAAACTGGGTCATAAACAGCGTGCCAAATATTGGTTCCTTCTAGCCAAACAATATGACTCGTTCCGGCACTGTCTTGAACAACGGCAGAAAGGCGATCAGATAAAGTTATACTCATTAAGGCTAGGCTCCACAAATAAAATGAGGGTCGACGGTCAAATTCAGGCTTTTGATGGACTGGCCAGCAATATTGGTGATCGCCTGAGCGTTGCTCTAACTAGCAGAATTCGGGTCATAGACAGCGTGCTAAAACTTATCTCCCTGGGCTCCCGGCCCACCAGGGCAGTCTTGCAATAATGGCGAAAAGACCGTCGGTAAGATTTAAAACCACGGTGACGGTCTCAACAGGGACTCAATTTTTTCGTGGTATGAACCAAACAATCTACTAATGGTATATTGACCTTTATTGAAAAATGCGCTACGCAAAGGCGAAAGATACAAAAATTCACACCCAAATGACCGTTGCCAAAAAGGAACGGGGTAATGATGTCAGCAAGCCCCCATCTGTTGCTCTTTTGCCCAGTCCCGATGTGCACTGTCAACAGCCGTAGCTGTCAACTATCCTTTCCCTGTCCCCCGGAAATATTCCATTAACACCGAAATCCTAGCCCCAAAAAATATGGGAGAATGGAATTGAGTAGCAAGCCTGGGTGCGTAGCTCAGTGGATAGAGCATCCGCCTTCTAAGCGGACGGTCGCAGGTTCGAATCCTGCCGCACCCGTTATTCCCTTCAACGTTAAGGATCTGCTATGAAATCCCGTGCCGCCGTTGCCTTTGAAGTGGGCAAACCTTTGCAAATTGTGGAAATAGATGTGGCTCCACCCCAGCAAGGCGAAGTTTTGGTCAAGATCACCCATACCGGAGTCTGCCACACGGACGCATTTACCCTCAGCGGCGATGACCCGGAAGGACTTTTTCCCGTTGTGCTGGGCCATGAGGGAGCAGGCATTGTGGTTGAAGTGGGGGAAGGGGTAACCAGTGTTCAACTGGGAGACCACGTTATCCCCCTTTACACTGCTGAATGTGGGAAATGTTTGTTTTGTCGCTCCGGTAAAACCAATCTCTGCGTTGCAGTGCGGGCCACCCAAGGCAAAGGGGTTATGCCCGATGGCACCAGTCGTTTTTCCTACAATGGCCAGTCCCTCTATCACTACATGGGTTGTAGCACCTTTAGCGA
Organism: Synechocystis sp. PCC 6803 substr. PCC-P; assembly: GCF_000284455.1. Classification (GTDB taxonomy): domain Bacteria; phylum Cyanobacteriota; class Cyanobacteriia; order Cyanobacteriales; family Microcystaceae; genus Synechocystis. The sequence continues at coordinate 645,171 of NC_017039.1, read as the reverse complement.
ATATACCGTTGTTGCCGAAGTTTCCCTCGCCAAAATTAACCCCGAAGCAAACCACGAACACGTTTGTTTACTGGGTTGCGGCGTCACCACAGGCATCGGCGCTGTGCACAATACCGCCAAAGTACAACCAGGAGACTCAGTGGCGGTGTTTGGCCTGGGGGGCATCGGCCTCGCTGTTGTACAGGGAGCTCGTCAGGCCAAAGCTGGTCGCATCATTGCCATCGACACCAACCCCGCCAAATTTGAGCTAGCGAAGCAGATGGGCGCCACTGACTGCATTAATCCCAAAGACCATGACCAACCCATTCAGCAAGTCATAGTGGAAATGACCGGCTGGGGAGTGGACCACTCCTTTGAATGCATCGGCAATGTGGAAGTAATGCGCTCCGCTCTGGAATGTGCCCACCGGGGTTGGGGGCAATCGGTAATCATTGGCGTAGCAGGGGCTGGCCAAGAAATTTCCACCAGACCATTCCAGCTTGTTACCGGCCGCAAATGGATGGGCACCGCTTTTGGCGGTGTGAAAGGTCGTTCCCAATTACCAGGTATGGTGGAACAATCCATGCGGGGGGAGATCCAACTAGCCCCCTTTGTTACCCACACCATGGAACTAAAGGATATCAACCAAGCCTTTGACCTCATGCATGACGGCAAATCGATTCGCAGTGTGATCCACTACTAATACAACCCATGGAACGATTAGAACACCACGCCAGCTTTGGGGGTTGGCAAAGCGTTTATAGCCATCACAGCGCTGTGCTTAATTGCACCATGAACGTTGGCGTTTACCTGCCTCCCCAGGCTACTAACCAACATTGCCCAGTTTTGTACTGGCTGTCTGGCCTCACCTGTACTGAACAAAATGCCATCACTAAATCGGGTCTACAGCAGCACGCAGCAAAGCATGGACTAATTATGGTGACGCCAGACACTAGCCCCCGGGGTGAAGGCGTAACTGATTCTGAAGATTATGACCTCGGTATGGGAGCCGGTTTCTATCTCAACGCCACCCAACCTCCCTGGGCAGCCCACTATCAAATGCATGATTACATTGTGCAAGAGCTGCCTACGTGGATTGAGGCTAATTTTGCCGCCACCGATGCCCGGAGTATTTTTGGCCATTCCATGGGGGGCCATGGGGCCCTAGTCATTGCCCTGCGTAATCCCGGTCGTTATCGCAGTGTTTCCACCTTCTCTCCCATTGTTGCCCCCACTCAAGTTCCCTGGGGACAAAAGGCCTTCCAAGCTTATTTAGGGGATAACCAGTTAAGCTGGCAAGCTTGGGATACCTGTGCTCTGATTAAATCGGCTCCAGAGCGGCTACCATTTTTCGTGGACTATGGCGACGCTGATCCATTCCTCCCTACCCAATTGCGGCCAGAGTTACTCCAAGCGGCCTGCACGGCGGCTAACCATCCCCTCACCCTCCGTATGCAACCGGGCTATGACCATAGCTATTACTTTATTGCTAGTTTCATCGGTGATCACATGGATTGGCATGGAGCGGCGCTGCTAAACTAGTTTCCCCCTAATTTTTCCTGGGGAAACACCCAAAAATATGCCGAAAAATATTGGCAAAGATTAAGGTTACGGCAGGCCAGGAAAACTATCCACGTACTGAATTTTAACGTCGGGAAAGGATTCGACAATTTGAACTTTGGTATCGGGAAAGGAGGTGACAATTTGCCATTGCCCACATTGATTGGGAAAACTTTCCACTAGTTGCACCTTAAGATCGGGAAAAGAACTGACCACCTGCACTGTGAGATCGGGGAAAGAGCCAACTAATTGAATTTTGCCGTAGAGGGGATGGCCATTGAAGCTACAATCGCCAATGTTAATGGTTTCTTCCGCTCCCACACCACGATTAATAAAGAGGGAAAACAAACAGTTACAAACTAATATTATTCCCAACTTATTTTTCATGAGCTTCTGCTCTCAATCATAGTTAATTCTATGGGGTAACTTCAGACACTTTTGACAACACAAATAGACTACCTTCGCCACCTCTACCGATTCTCAAATCATCATCAAGGTAGGTGATTTCTAAGAAAGGAATTCTTCCCTCTGGCGATCGGGCAGGTACAACTTTGGCTGGGTCTAACTTGGGGGTGGGGACACCCATTAATTTTTGAATGGAAATCATTCTTTCTAAAAATTCCACATTGATGCGCTTATCCGGTAGCACTGTCCCAGCCGGTTTGGCAATTTCAAACTTTGCTGTTACTTTGACATAACCTTTTGCTAGCCCCAGGGGATGGTAAACAAAAGCTTGATTTAGAAACGATTGATTGGGGACGTTAATGATTTGATAAATACGGCCAACTTTCAGCCCCAGGGGCAACTTATCTAGGGATCTAATTTCCCTGGCAGTGGAGTAATTTAACCACCAATTGCCATCTAATAATTGGGGTGAGTATAACAGTGGGGATAGGTTAGGATTTAAGGCTTCGATCGCCGTCACTAGGGATTCAATTTGTTGGCAGGTGGTGGCAGATAAAGTACGATTGGTGAGGGGAGCGCCCCGCTTTGCTGTTTGTAGCGGTTGAATTAAGGTTGATAGTTTTTGCTTTAAAGTTTGACGCTCTAGGGACATAGGGATTTAACTAAAATGTAAAGCTAGCCAAATGCAAGGGGGTTCATGAGTGGTAAATGTTACCCGATGTTTTTGCCGAGCCGGAATGAGCAGATAATCCCCTTGACCAAGGCTAATCACTGCACCGGTATCGTAGGTTATTTCTGCTTTTCCCTGCAACAATACTACCCATTCTGGACGGTCTTGGTCATACCATTCCCCTGGCGGAGTTATCTGCCCAGTGGAAATAATTCGTTCTAAAGTAATATTTTTATTTTCCAGCAGCAGGTCAAATTGCTCTTGATCCGGTAGGCGATCGGGCAATTGCCAAAGGTTTTTCATGGCGTGGCAAGGAGAAAAAATTTCAGCAAGTCAACTAGGCCAATGGTTTGATTTCCCAGTAACAAACCGCCCCAGACTGCGATTTAAAAACTAGGACGGTGTGATATTTATTCAATAATTAACTGATCAAACCAAAGTGGCGATCGCCTGACGGAGAATTTCCACTGCCTGGGCAATTTCTGCTTCCGTCACCACTAGGGGGGGCACAAACCGTAACACTTTGGGACCAGCGGGGGCCAGGAGTAAACCCTGTTCCATGGCGGCTTTGACAATTTCAACGGAGGTGAGGGAACTTTCGGCGCTAATTTCCAGACCGTTGATTAAGCCCCAACCCCGGACTTCGGTAAAGAGTGTGGGATATTGATTTTTAATTTCCGCCAAACCACTCCGTAGCTGTTCCCCCCGGGCCTGGACATTGTCCAACAGGCGATCGCCTTCAATGGTTTTTAAGACCGCTAGCCCAGCGGCACAGGCCAGGGGATTACCACCAAAGGTACTGGCATGGTTGCCCGGCTCAAATACGTCACAGAATTTTTTGCACATCATCGCCCCAATGGGAACGCCCCCGGCCAGACCCTTGGCACTGGTGAAAATGTCTGGCTCCACCCCTAGATGTTCGTAGCCCCACAACTTGCCAGTGCGTCCTACCCCCACTTGCACTTCGTCAAAGACCAACAAAATATCGTTTTGGTCACAGATCTCCCGCACCCGTTTGAAATAGGCCAAATCCCCAGGGCGGACTCCCCCCTCCCCTTGGAGAGGTTCGAGGAAAATGGCTGCCACTCGACTATTACCTTCATCTAAATCAGCCACTTTATTTTCCAAAGAGCGAATATCGTTATAGGGTACGTAGTCAAAGCCGGGCACCAGAGGGTCAAAATATTGCTGATATTTAGGCTGGCCCGTGGCGGTGATGGTGGCTAGGGTACGGCCGTGGAAACTAGCTTTGGCGGTGAGAATAACGGGCTGTTCGAGGAAATCCAGGACAGTGTGGGCATATTTTCGCACTAATTTAATCGCCGCTTCATTGGCCTCTGCCCCAGAGTTGCAAAAGAAAACCCGGTCCGCACAGGAATGCTCCACAATCCATTTAGCCAACTCCCCTTGTTCGGGAATATAGTACAAGTTTGAGACGTGGTGGAGCTTTTGAATTTGGTCAGAAACCGCCCTAACCAAGGCCGGATGGGCGTGGCCAAGGGTACAGGTGGCAATGCCAGCGACAAAATCAAGATAACTCTTGCCCTCGGTATCCCATAAAGTACTGCCCTGACCCCTGGCGATCGCAATGGGAAATCGCCCATAGGTGTTCATCACATAGGTATCAAAATCTGCGGTTTTAAACTCGGCGGCAGGGGATAGGTCGGTTACGGCAAAAGCTTGGGCTTCGACGGATTCAACAACAGGGGAATAGGTCACGGGGGGCTCCTAACGCGTTAGACTGGCCAAATTTGGATATGGTCTGCAGGGGTAGGGTCACCCCTCTGAAATAATTGTCTCCTGATCTTAAATCGACTGACCTGTTTTAAGTGAGGTTTTAGGATGGGATTGGGATCATCAAGTCAGGAAAACCTGTTAAATCTCATCGATCGCCAGGGGCGCAGGTTAAGACAGGAATTAATGGCTGGGGCCATTACCCTAGCGGGCCTATTTGTGGTCGGTACGGCCTGGTACAGATACGTGGAAGACTGGACTTGGTTAGATGCCTTCTACATGACCACCATTACCCTAGCCACCGTTGGCTTTGGGGAAACCCATCCCCTCAGTCCGGCATCCCGTTTATTTACCATTTTGCTGATTTTGATGGGCTTGTTGACCATCGGCTACATGGTAAATCGTTTCACCGAAGCCTTTATCCAAGGATACTTTCAAGATAGTTTACGCCGGCGGCAGGAGCAAAAGGTGATTGAGCGATTAGCGGACCATTATATTCTTTGTGGCTATGGACGCACAGGGCAACAAATTGCCTTTGAGTTTGCCGTAGAAAATATTCCCTTTGTGGTGATTGACGCTTCCCCAGAGGTTATTATCCAGGCAAAGCTGAGGGACTATGCTGTCCTCCAGGGAGATGCCACCCTGGACGAAATCCTCCTGGCAGCCCACATTGAACGGGCTATTTGTATTGTTTCTGCCCTTTCCTCCGACGCAGAAAATTTATATACGGTGCTTTCTGCTAAAACCCTCAATCCGAAAATTCGGGCGATCGCCAGGGCCAGTTCCGAAGAAGCGGTGCAAAAACTGAAACGGGCCGGGGCTGATGAAGTGGTTTCTCCTTACATTACCGGGGGTAAACGGCTAGCGGCGGCGGCATTGCGACCCCAGGTGGTGAGTTTTGTTGATGGTATTCTCACCGGAGCGGACCGTTCCTTCTATATGGAAGAATTTCGCATTGGGGCCGAAGACTGTCCCTACATTGGCCAAACCTTGCGGGAGGCCCAACTCCGGGCCCAATCAGGAGCATTAATTCTGGCCATTCGTCGCCAAGATCGTAAATTAATTGTGGGCCCCATGGGGGACACCCATTTACTAGACGCTGATTCTCTCATTTGCCTAGGCACAGTAGAACAACTTCGTGCCCTCAACCAACTTCTTTGTCCCCTCAATCCAGCACGGGTACGTCTGCCAAAAAACCATCGTTAGTATAAGGAATACCGTCATTATGCTTTTCCACTTAGCTAATTTGACCTACTGGTTACTGCTGGGGTTGGGAATACTCTGCCTAGGATTGATGATAATTTCTGGGGATGGGGATGAAGATTTGGATGTGGAAATGTCCCTAGAAGCGAGCTCCGATGTGGACATCACCCATTTAGACGTGGAGCTTGACCAGGGGGGAGACATGGAAGAGGGGGAAGCCGTGCCCATGGCCCTGCAAGTACTCTCCTTTTTCGGTTTGGGTAAAGTTCCGTTGATGATTCTCCTCGGTATAGATTTTAGTCTCTGGGGAGTAATCGGCTGGATATTGAATGTGACTGTAGCTACGGTGACGGGGACTATGCCTAGGGAACTAATGGGTTGGGCTGGGATAATTTTCCTGGTTTCCCTGGCCATCAGTCTTTGGCTTGGTCGCCTTGCTTCCCGTCCGATCGCCCATTTATTTAAGACCTTTAGCCAGGATGTCAGCACAGAACGGGTCATTGGTTGCACGGGCACTGTCACCTCGAAAAAGTTGCCCTACCTAGCCAATGGCACCATCGGCCAAGCCCATGTTTATGACAATGCGGGAAATCTAATCACCATCAGCGTTAGCCTACCGGATTGGGCCACCGTCATTCCCCACCATAATCAGGAAATTTTGATCATTGACCAGTCCCCCAAGGGTTATGGCTACCTGGCGATCGCCAAGGACAGTTCCGACGAGGATAAATGGTTAAAGTCTTAAAGACCCAAACTTTTCAGTGTTGGTCAAAGTCCCACCCATGCGAGGCATTGTCTAGACTGGAGAAAAAATTGCGAGGATTAACCCCATGACCGTAGCCCTCGACCGAGAAATCATTTACCCCGACAGCGATGGACAGCCCATGGCCGACAACACAGAACAATTTGAATGGATTGTCCTCCTGAAAGAAAATTTGGAATGCCTCTTCGCCCACAACCCAGACGTATTTGTCGGGGGAGACCTGTTGTGGTATCCCGTGGAAGGGCATCCAGAAATTCGCGTGGCACCGGACGTAATGGTGGCTTTGGGCAGACCCAAGGGAAAACGGGGTTCCTACCGCCAGTGGCAGGAAAATAACCAAGCGCCCCAAGTGGTGTTTGAAATTTTATCCCCTGGCAACACCCTCAAGGAAATGACCAAAAAGTTGAAGTTCTATGACCATCACGGCGTAGAAGAGTACTATGTTTATGATCCAGATGACAATGAGCTAACTGGGTTGCAACGAATTGGCGGAGAGTTGACCATCATCGAGGAGATGGCCCATTGGGTTAGTCCTTTGTTGGGCATAAAATTTGAGCTGAGCGCTGAGACTTTGCGGGTTTATTATCCTGACGGGCGACCTTTTCTCTCCACCGTGGCATTAGCAACCCAGGCTGAACAAGCATCCCAACGGGCCAACGAAGAGGCTCAACGGGCTGAGCGGGAAAAACTCCGGGCCGAATTAGCGGAAGCAGAAAACGATCGCCTCAAGGCATTGTTAGCGGAGGCCGGCATTGACGTTTAACGGTTGTCCAGGTAGCGGCAGAATCCATGGAGCAAATTAGCTATTTTTACCAACACTCCGGGCCTGCTTAGCCATGGCAATCAATACTTGGTGGGCATCTTCAGAATCCTTCAGGGGTTGCTCGAATTCAATGCGGATAGTTTTTGAGCCACCCTCACTTTCCACCACTAAATCCATACCCGTGGGATCGATGGCCTGCATCTGGGCCATGGTTACATCGGTTTGTTGACCAAAAACCTGGGCATAAAGGGCGATCGCCGAGGCATGGTCTTCGTTCATGTGTTTACAAATGCGGTCACTGATAGCAGGGGTGAGGGGATCAGCCATAATTTTTGCCAATGAAAAATAAAAAATCTAAAAATTAACCAGAATTCCGTCTAGAGCAATGTGGGTTAAGAAAAACTCTTCCCCACCAGAATTGGAAAAAGAAAACCCCCACCAAACTAGTGAGGGTAACCTTCATCAGAACCTAGCCGCGCCAGGTAACTTTCGGCAGAATGTGTTTTTGATCCACCCGGTCTTTGTACTTGGTGGCAAAGTTCAACAGGGAATCGAGCAAAGAATCAGACAAGAAGTGGGGTTGGAGTCCCAAATCCAGCAGATTGGTATTGACGGCGTTGAAATAGTGTTCTTCCAACTCAACCCGGGGATTTTCCAAGTGGTCAATTTCCACTTTTAGACCGAGATCCGCGCCCGCTTTTTGCACCATTTGGGCCAAGTCACCAACGCTGAACAGTTCCGTATATTGGTTAAACACCCGGAATTGACCTTTATCGGCCGGGTTGGCGATCGCCAGTTCAATACAGCGCACCGTATCCCGAATATCCAGCAAACCACGGGTTTGTCCACCTTTACCGTACACTGTCAGGGGATGGCCAATGGCCGCCTGAATACAAAAACGATTCAGAGCCGTACCAAATACACCGTCATAATCAAGACGGTTGATCAGCATTTCATCCATGCCGGTTTCTTCGGTGAGTACCCCGTAAACAATGCCCTGGTTTAAATCCGTGGCCCGCAGACCCCAGATTTTGCAAGCGAAGTGGATGTTATGGCTATCGTGAACCTTACTGAGGTGATAGAAACTACCGGGTTGTTTGGGGTAGGGTAGGGTGTCTTTACGACCTTTATGCTCAATGGTGATGTACCCTTCTTCGATGTCAATGTTGGGCGTACCGTATTCCCCCATGGTGCCTAGTTTCACCAAATGACAATCGGGGAAATCTTCCTTCAGTGCATAGAGCAGATTCAAGTTGCCCAATACGTTATTGGCCTGGGTCAGCACCGCATGTTCCCGGTCAATCATGGAAAAAGGCGCTGACCGTTGCTCCCCAAAATGCACCACCGCATCGGGCTGGAACTGACGGAGGGCGTTGGTCAAAAAGGGATAGTCGTTAATATCGCCAATGAACAGGTCGATCTTTTTGCCGGTCAACTCATACCAACGATCAAGGCGTTGCCGGATGGGGGCGATGGGAGTCAAGGTTTCAGCCCCCAACTGGGCGTCCCAATAGCGCCGCACCAAACTGTCTAAAATACCGACTTCATAGCCTTTGTTAGAGAGATACAGTGCCGTGGCCCAACCACAGTAACCATCACCGCCAATAACCAGAGCTCTCATATTAAATCCGAGTAAATGTCTATCACTGATATCTGTCCAATTTATCAGGTTGGGGGACAGCCGGGGGTCAAGACGGGGAACTATAATCAGACATTGTGCTGTTCATTGCTTCGCCCTATTTCCCATGAATGTTTCCCACCGTCGCTACCACATTATTACCTTTGGCTGCCAGATGAATAAGGCGGACTCGGAAAGGATGGCCGGCATTCTGGAAAATTTGGGCATGACCTACACCGATGACCCCAACCAGGCGGATTTAGTCCTCTACAATACCTGTTCTATTCGGGACAACGCTGAGCAAAAAGTCTACTCATACCTTGGTCGTCAAGCCAAAAGGAAACAAGTAGAACCGGAATTAACTCTGGTGGTGGCGGGCTGTGTGGCCCAACAGGAAGGGGAGCAATTATTGCGCCGGGTGCCAGAGTTGGACCTGGTGATGGGGCCTCAACATGCGAATCGGCTAGATCAGTTACTAGAACAGGTGTGGGCTGGTAGTCAGGTGGTGGCGACGGAGAGTCTGCACATTATGGAAGACATCACCAAACCCCGGCGGGAAAGCACCGTCAGTGCCTGGGTGAATATTATCTACGGTTGTAATGAACGTTGTAGTTATTGTGTGGTGCCCAATGTGCGGGGGGTAGAACAATCCCGTACTCCAGAAGCCATTTATGGAGAAATGGAAGTCCTGGCCCAACAAGGATTTAAAGAGGTCACACTACTGGGGCAAAACATTGATGCCTACGGCCGGGATCTACCAGGCACCACTCCATCGGGTCGCCATCTCCATACCCTGACGGATTTGCTCTACCACGTCCATGATATTGAGGGGATTGATCGCCTGCGGTTTGCCACTAGCCATCCCCGTTATTTCACCGAACGGTTAATTCAAGCCTGCCAAGAATTGCCCAAGGTTTGTGAACATTTCCATATTCCTTTCCAATCGGGGGATAACGACATTCTTAAAGCAATGAAACGGGGCTACACCAGGGAAAAATATTTACAGATCATTGAAAAAATCCGTCGCTATATGCCCGATGCGGCCATCAGTGCCGATGTGATTGTTGGTTTCCCAGGGGAAACGGAAGCCCAGTTTGAAAATACCCTCAACCTAATTGAAGAGGTTGGTTTTGACCTACTCAACACCGCTGCCTATTCTCCCCGTCCCGGCACCCCCGCGGCCTTCTGGGACAATCAACTTTCCGAAGAAGTCAAAGGCGATCGCCTGCAAAGATTAAATCATCTAGTTTCCACCCAGGCCATGGAACGCTCCCAACGTTACCTCGGTCGGGTGGAAGAAGTGCTGGTGGAAGGGGAAAACCTTAAGAGCCCAGGGCAGGTGATGGGACGCACCAGGGGCAACCGCTTAACTTTTTTCCAAGGAGAGATTAGCGAACTATTGGGTAAAACAGTGCCGGTAAAAATTACCGAAGCCCGGGCCTTTAGCCTCACCGGGGAAGCTTTAAGTTTAGTTACTGCCTAGGCAAAAAAGTTATGGCCCCGAAAAATTCCTGCCACAATGGAGATTGGAAAAATCAACGGTCTAATTTGGGGGAGATGATAGTCATGGCTCCATATCAGAGTTTTCACATTGGTCTGCTGGGGTTGGCCCTAGCCTCGGTTTGGCCCCTATCTGCTTGTGCCATTACTCCCTCCTTCCCTCCAGCAGTAGAGCAGAATCAACAGGTGAATGGCGATCGCCAAGAAGTGCAACTGGCTCAAAACTCAGACACATATACTTTTGAGACCTTTGATCCTAATAGCGACGAACCAAAATTAAACGGAAAAGTAGAAAAAGGCGATGTGAGTGCCAGCATCAGCTATCGCCAAGAAAAACATGATGGCTATGAAAGTTGGTTTCCCACCGTCACCGTTAAATTTAAAAACAAAATTGTAGCCACTCTAGAAGGGTCAGAGTCCCCCATGCCCATCGCTTTGCTGCAGATTACTGATATGGATCGGGATAATCCTTATCCAGCAGTGCTTTTTGCTACCTATACCGGCGGTGCCCATTGTTGCAACGAGGTCAAAGTCTTTACCAGTAATCAAAATGGGAGTGATTGGTCTGTACGGGACTTCGGCTTTTTTAATGGTGGCCCCCATCCGGCGGAAGATCTAAATAATGATGGTTGGGATGAGTATGTAGAGGTAGATAATCGTTTCCTTTATCTCTTTTCCTCCTATGCCGGTAGTGCGGCCCCAGCCCAGATTTGGGCTCTGCAAAATGGTCAAGTAGTGGATGTGTCCTTTGAGCCTAGCTTCCAATTTATCCATCGAGAAAATGCTCAATCTATGGAAAAAGATCTGCCAGAAATTGTAGCCCAGGATTCGGAAAAGAACGGTTTTCTCGCCGCCTATGTCGCTAATAAAGCCCTAATTGGTGAATTGGATGAGGGCTGGCAGACCATGCTCAAATATTACGACCGGGAGTCTGATTGGGGGCTAACTAATTGTTTGGAATATGATGACCAAAGTAACTGTTTAAACGAGGTTAAATACGACTCCTATCCCGATGCTCTGAGGGCTTTTTTGGTAGAAGCTGGCTATATCGAGGCGAAATTTGAGGCTGAAAATAACACTCTTTAATTATCGTAATTTTCACAGAAGTATTGCTCTTTTATCATTGTAGGTTGCAGGGTAAAATAATTGGGACAAAAATAAGGTCTTCTAAAGACATTAATACCTTCTTAAATTTGTTAAATAAACAATGAAAGCTTCTTAATAACTGGGGGGTATAAATTACCGCCATTCAGGGCTTTGGTAAATTGAAGTAGCATAACGGCTGAATTATTAACCTCATGTTGTTAAGATTGCACTGAACGTCACTTAGTTTTTAAAGCCTGTTTCAGGATGGACGACTATTTATATTTCCCCGAGATTCTAAGGATCAAGTCACGAATCATTAGCTTCAGCACAAACCGCTTCGCCCGTACTAGAGATCTTAAAGAAAGCCGTCTTGGCTAAGAACAATAGAAGTTTTGTTCCCTTAATGCGGACGGGGAGACTCGAACTCCCACGCCAAAGACACTAGAACCTAAATCTAGCGCGTCTACCAATTCCGCCACGTCCGCGTCCGACCAACCATCCTATCACAATCCCCTCAATTTTTCCTCGTTGTGTACACAAGCAATGGTCAAATCCCATTTTCACCGCAGTTTGGGGTCGGGGAAGAAGAAAAATTTCTGCCCCCAGGGGGTGATAATTCTGCAATTTGTTTCTAATTCCCCAGGTTCATGAAGCCCTCCGAGACTAAAACGGATCGCCCGGCCACTTTCACTGCCCTAATCCCCTGACCGTCTTTTACCACAGTTAACTGTAATTGGCTGGGCCTTCCCAAGGCTTTGCCCTGTTCAATTTGCCAATGGTGTGAGCCTGGAGTGTCTAGGCGATCGTCTAAATAACCTCCCAATGCCGCTACCCCGGAGCCAGTGGCCGGATCTTCCGCAATGCCCAAACCAGGGGCAAACATCCGCCCATGGATCAACTTGTTATCGGACAAACCCAGTGAAGGATCTCCTGGGGCCAGGCAGTAAACGCAATCGGCCCATTGACCCGCCAAGAGATTTTGCCAAACCGATGGATTAAAACTAATCCGATTTAACGCCTCCTCATTTATCAGTGGAATAAATAAAAAGGGCAATCCACAGGAATAGGCTTGGGGTTCATATTCTCCTTGCTGTAGCTGATCAATGGATAATCCCAAAAGCAAGGCCAAATCTTCACAAGATGGGGCAGAATCCTTGGTTTGGGGAAGCTGGGCCACGGTTAATTCTGTTTGCACCAGTTGTCCTTGCTTGTAGTGGAGGGTAACGGGCACTAGGCCCACCGGCTCTTCCAACTGCCAAGTGGTGGTAACTAAAGGGCTGGGGGGCTGGAGCAAACCCAACAGATAGGTGGTCCCAATGGTGGGATGCCCTGCAAAATCCAATTCCCTTTTGGGGGTAAAAATTCTTAGGCGAAAATTCCCCGTTTCCGTCACTGGGGGCAAAACAAACACCGTTTCGGAATAATTGATTTCCGCTGCAATTTTTTGCATTTGTCCATCGGTCAAACCCTCAGCATCGGGAAAAACCGCCAGGGGATTACCGCCAAAAAGTTGGTCAGTGAACACGTCAAGGGTATAGAAGCCATAGCGCATAGGTCTAACTGGGGAATTGAACACAGGGAAGAAGGGGATGTAAATTTTTGTTTCTGTATAAAATGTTACAGAATTTGTGCTATAAATATTAAAGAGGGTAATTAACCAAAACTTTTTTCAGCAATCGTCAAGAGGTATTAACTATGTCTACTCAACAACAGGCTCGCGCTCTCATGATGCGCCACCACCAATTCATCAAAAACCGTCAACAATCCATGTTGTCCCGCGCTGCCGCTGAGATTGGCGTGGAAGCAGAAAAGGATTTTTGGACCACTGTGCAGGGCAAACCTCAATCCAGTTTCCGCACAACCTATGACCGCAGTAATGCTTCCCTGAGCTAGTTTCACTTTGACCAGGGTGTTTAATGCTGAAGGCTTTAGCGCCCAGCTGGGGTCGGCGGAGTAGCAAAAATAAGCTAATAACCACCATTTGGTGGATTTTGCAAAGGGAGGGAGTGAATCAACTGCCCTCTTTTTTGCGTCGACCATAGTAGATTAACTTTTTTTTAAGCGGGATCAGTCCTGATATTAACTAGGTTCCCATTAACGAATTAGACCCTGGGCGATACCGTTGCAAAGGCTCTAATTGTGGTACTGTCAGTGCAATAGGGCTGTCCCTGTCTTGTTCATCGTTTGGCTGGATCTATGTCGGATATCCCGTTCACGCTGGATCAACTTCGCATCCTCAAGGCGATCGCCTCGGAAGGCAGTTTTAAACGGGCGGCAGACACATTGTACGTTTCCCAACCGGCGGTTAGTTTGCAGGTGCAAAACCTGGAAAAACAGTTGAGTGTGCCCCTATTCGACCGGGGAGGACGCAAGGCCCAGTTGACGGAGGCAGGGCATTTGCTCCTCAATTACGGCGAAAAGATTATTACCCTCTGCCAAGAAACCTGTCGGGCGATCGAAGATTTACAGAATTTACAAGGAGGCACCCTGATTGTGGGGGCTTCCCAAACTACGGGCACCTACCTCCTACCTCGGATGATCGGCATGTTCCGGCAGCAATATCCTGACGTAACGGTGCAATTACAGGTCCATTCCACCCGTAGGACAGCTTGGGGCGTGGCCAATGGCCAGGTGGATTTGGCCATTATCGGCGGCGAAGTACCGGCGGAGTTGCAGGAAACTCTGACCGTGTTGCCCTACGCTGAAGACGAATTGGCCTTGATTTTGCCGGTGCTCCATCCCCTAGCCCAGGCAGAGACTATCCAAAAAGAAGATTTATACAAGCTCAAGTTTATTAGCCTCGATTCCCAGTCCACCATCCGCAAAGTGATTGATAAGGTGTTGAGCCAGGGGGAAATTGATACCAAGCGTCTCAAAATTGAAATGGAACTTAACTCCATTGAGGCGATTAAAAATGCGGTGCAGTCTGGTTTGGGGGCGGCCTTTGTCTCCACCACGGCAATCGAAAAGGAATTGGAGATGAATGTGCTCCATATCGCTCCGATTAAAAATGTGGAAATTCGCCGGGTTCTTTCCGTCATCATTAACCCTAACCGTTACCGTTCTAAGGCTTCCGCCGCTTTCATTCGGGAAGTATTGCCCCAATTTTCTACCCATCCCGATGCCCTCGACCCGGAAAGGTTATTCGCTAATCCCTACAGCTCCAATAACGGCGATCGCCAAGGGGATGGCAAGGACGGCAAAGGGAGCATTGAAATCGACTCGGTTACTTAAACAGACCAATTTAAGACAAGTTGGACATTCAAGTTTAATCGGAAAACAACTTAAACTCCGCTCATGGCATTGTGCTTTTGCCGGTAACCGAGGAGCAAATCATCAATTTCCATTTGGTGAATTTGGAAAACTTCATTGTGAATTACAGCTAAACACTTGCTTAGTTGATCCTGGGTTAAGGATTCATCCAACAATTGATTAAAGAGCTTAAAGAAGGATATTTTACCTTTTTCCATGGAACGCTTCTTAGCATCCCCCGTGGCAGTAAAGAGAAAATGGTAGGGAAAACTAACTCTGGCATTGGGTTCCGAACAAAAGAAAGCTAACATAATCACAAATAGGGGAATTACCACTGTTCGTTTTTCCACTTTTTCCTTTAGTAATAATTTAGCTAACACTTTACGGTAGCCAATTTCTCCGTAGTCAAAGGTAAACATCTCCCGGAAAGGATACTCCTGGTGTTTATTAACTAAATTGAGGCTAACCCCGGTCTCATCTAGGGCATGGACTAAAGCCTGCCATTTGTCGTAGGTCAAATTATCCAGACTATAATTGAGGTCACAAAAGTTGATCACATCAGTCAAAATTTTCTCAAATTGAGGCGGCAGTTCAATATTATCAAACTGATGCATATCATCCGGAACTGGGGGAATGAAGTAACGAATTAGTAGCAGTTGATGGATAGCGGGGTTAAAAATTTCTAAAAATTTGTCCAGGTTATCAGCGTAATCCTTGAAAGATACAATCGATTTTTTGCGAATGTCCTTAATCGCAACTAATAGATGTCCCGGCTGAAGGTTAAAAGATTCTCGATAAAGTTTTTGTCCCAGATTTTGGCGATGGATTTCCAAACATTCTTGTACCCTTTGCTCAATCAAACGCTGGGGATTTTGATAATACTCCCGGGGCACTACCACCTTATGAAGATCAACAATGTGTAGAGGAGTTAGTATGCCCTTCTGGAGACGAAGATTAATGACAGACTTACCAAATTCATCAATGACAAACTGTTTGCACTGACGACGGAGAAGCTTTTGCTCTTCAATGGGCACCCTTGGCACACCAGGCAAGGTAGATTTGGCATTCTGTTCCTCGGGGGCCGGAGCCTCTGGGGTAGCATCAATATTGTTCTTCTTTTGAAAAATCTTGAGAAACATATCAACTCTTCCCTAGGACAGATGAAAGTAAGGCTATTATGATAGCTTAAAAAGCCGCCGACGTTTTGTAACATCAAGCGTTATGATTGCTTAAACTCTATTCATCCGCCAACAAGCAGGAAAAATTATCGTTGCGGCAGAATGGTGCTCACGCCGGCCAGGGAAAATTCCCGCACTGCATTCCAGGCGACATTGACCAGTTCCTGGGGCTTAAAGTCATCTTTTACCAAACCCCAAATCCGTTGTACTTCATCGGTATGGAGGCGATCATCTTCCGTTAAAGCTAGTAAAATTTGCCGCCGTAAATATAGACCTTCCTCGGAAAAAAGGAATTGCAAACCTAATTGGGCAGTGGGCAGAAGATCGAATTTGGTGTCCGAACGGGCAATGCTGAGCATATTTTCCAACCGTTGCCATTGGAATTTGCCATTTTTAAACAGCACATCAATGAGTTGACGACGTAGTTGGGGTGATTCTCCGGTTAATAAACGCCGGGCCACGTAGGGATAGGCCACTTCAACAATTTTAAAATTAGGATCTAAGCTTAAAGCTAATCCTTCCTGGGTGACCAAAGAACGAATAATCAAGGCAAATTTGGCCGGAACCCGGAAAGGGTAATCGTACATCAACTCAGAAAAATCGTCGGTGATGGTTTTAAAGTTAAAGTCTTGGACACTTTGACCAATGGCGCTACCAAAAACATTTTCTAGGGCAGGAATGATGGGGGTAATGTCCGTGTTGGGGGCAAGAAAACCGAGGGCAATAAAGTCTTCTGTGAGGGCCAGGTAATCCTTGTTAATTAGCTGGACAATGGAGCTGGCAATGGTTTCTTTTGTCCCTGGCTCCAGTTGATCCATCATGCCGAAGTCGATATAGGCCATGCGACCATCTAGGGTAGCAAAAAGATTTCCGGGATGGGGATCGGCGTGGAAAAAACCATGTTCCAACAGTTGTCTTAAACCCGAAGTAACCCCAATCCGAATAATATCACTGGGGTCGAGGCCCGCCGCCCGAATTTTATCTGTATCAGTTAATTTAAAACCTTGAATCCATTCGAGGGTGAGAACTTTTTGATTACTGTATTGCCAATAAATGCAAGGGACTTTGACTTCCGCATCCCCATGGAAATTTTCCGCAAATTTTTCAGCGTTGCGACCTTCGTTCAAATAATCAATTTCTTCAAACAGTTTAATACCAAATTCATCCACAATTAAGGTTAAGTCATGACCTAAATTTAAAGGTAAAAAGCGCCCGAATTTCTGTGCTCCCAACCGCATCAAATATAAATCTAGACTCAGCCTTGGTCTTAAATTGGGCCGTTGTACTTTTACTGCCACTTCTTCACCACTAAATAGCATCGCTCGGTACACTTGCCCCAAACTAGCCGCGGCCACGGGATGGGCAGAAATTTCCCGGTAGGCTTCGTCTACTTTCATGCCCAGTTGCTCTTCCATTAGCTGGAAAGCCAAGTCGTTATCGAACGGGGGTAATTGATCCTGGAGTTTGATTAATTCTTCTAAAAAATCTCGCCGCACCAGATCCGGTCGGGTGGAGAGAGCCTGGCCGACTTTAATAAAAGTGGGGCCCAGTTTGGTCAACAATTCCCGTAAATCCTCCGCCCGTTGCCGTTTGTAGTATTCCACTTGACCAGTCCACTGATCCCAGAGCAAACAGGTGAGGAAAAAACCAAAGGACCAAACTACTTCCAAGGCCCGCCATAGCACTTTCCAGGGACGACGACGGTAATAGTTGGCGATCGCCTGGGCATTGTAGCGACGAATATTATCCAATTCAGATTGGGGTGGCAGGGGTTTGGGGTTAGGCACGGTGCTAGCGGGGGATTTATGGACTTTTGACTAGAATTTTTAACTACCTAAAACTTAAAGAAATGTAAAAACCGCGACATTTTTCTTAATGTTAGCATTGCTGACCCCGGCAGTAAGCTTAGGGGATCGACCTATGTAAAGACAAAATGATCAATCGTCAGGACCTCAAGCAGTTACAGTCCTTAACTCCTGTTCCCGCCCTCTCCATTCTGCTGCCCACCCACCGCACTTCCCCGGGCAATAAACAAGACCCCATTGTGGTTAAGAATTTGGTTAGTGAAGCTAAAACTCGATTGGGGGAAGAGTATTCCCAGCGGGAATTGGAGCCTCTGCTAAAGAATTTAGACAACTTGGTGGAGACTATTGATTACAGTTATGGTCTTTGTGGTTTGGCTTTGTATGTGAGCCACGATTTTGCCAAATTGTACTATTTACCATTTCCTGTTCAAGCTCGAGTTGTGATCGATAAAACCTTCGCCACCAGGGATTTGGTCTATGGTTTGCATCGGCAATTGCAATATTGGGTACTGTTATTGAGCCGAGGATCAAGTCGTTTACTGGCCGGTACTGGGGATATTTTGGAGGAAGTGGAAGATGATTACTTCACCTTGGCCATGACGGGACCTGGGGGAACAGAAGCGTTACCAGCGGACACTGATTCCAGTTATCGAGACGATCGCCAGCGTCGTTTTATCCAGGAAGTGGACCGGGCTTTTAGTACCTATAACGAAGGGGAAAATTTACCGTTAGTGGTGGGCGGTGTGGATCGTTTAGTGTCCTTTTTCCAAGAAGTGTCCCAGCATTCAGCGGCGATCGCCGGTACGTTACTGGGGAATTTTGACCGGGCCAGCATCAGCGAACTTACCCCCCAGGTGTGGGAGATTATGCAAACGGTCAGGGAAGCTAAACAAAATCAAGCCTTAACCTCCTTGGATGAAGCAGTTAGTGCGCAAAAATTTGTTTCCACCGTGGGGGAAGCCTGGCGTTTAGCCCAGGAAGGTCGAGGTAAATTGCTGGTGGTGGAGAAAAGCTACCATGAGCCTGCCATTATCTCCACTAACGGAGGCATTGAATTGGTGGCGGAACCCGGTGGCACGGAAGTCATCGACGACGCAGTGGACGAAATCATCGAAGTGGTGTTAGCCAATGGTGGGGAAGTGGCTTTAGTCGAAGATGGCACCCTCTCTCAACATCAACGTATTGCCTTGGTTTTACGCTACTGAGGCCATTGATTAAGTTAAGGGTAAGTTGACGGTTTCAGACTAGAAAAAAGTGTGATCATAGGGGACAGTGTTTTTCCCCATGGTCCCTATGTCGGCTCCTCCCTCCTTCACCGCCTTGGCCCAGGCCGTCAACCAGCCCAAAATCGGCTTTGATTCCCAAAATCCCCCTCCCCAGGCCGTGTTGGATAGCTGTGTCCATTGCGGTTTTTGTTTGAATACCTGCCCGAGCTACCGGGTCATTGGCAAGGAAACCGATTCCCCCCGGGGCCGCATCTATCTAATGAATGGCATTAACCAAGGCCAAGCCAGTTTAGATGCCACCACCATCCAGCATTTTGACAGTTGTTTAGGTTGCTTAGCCTGTGTCAGTGCCTGTCCTTCGGGGGTGCAGTATGACCAGTTGATCTCCGCCACCAGGCCCCAGGTGGAACGAAATCATGACCGTCCCTTTGGCGATCGCCTCTTGCGGGGGATCATTTTTAACTTATTTCCCTATCCCTGGCGGTTGCGGTTATTGTTGCCCCTGCTCTGGGTCTACCAAAATTGTGGTTTGCAAAAATTAGTGCAAGCAACGGGCTTATTGAGCAGATTTTTTCCCCGTTTAGCGGCCATGGAAAGTATTTTGCCCAGGGTGACCGCCGCTTCTTTTCGGGATAATTATCCAACGGAAATTTCTGCCCAGGGGGAAAAGCGTTACCGAGTGGGGATAATTCTTGGGTGTGTACAAAGATTATTTTTCTCCCCCGTCAATGAAGCCACTGTCCGGGTTTTAACTGCCAATGGTTGCGAAGTAGTGATTCCCCAATCCCAAGGTTGTTGCGCCGCCCTCCCCGCCCACCAAGGCCAAACAGATCAAGCCGAGGCGATCGCCAGACAAATGATCGACAGTTTTGCTAATACGGAGGTGGACTACATCATTATTAATGCCGCCGGTTGCGGTCACACACTGAAGGAATATCATCATATCTTGGCCGACGATGCTGAATATTTACCCAAAGCCCAAGCCTTTGTTAGTAAAGTACGAGACATTAATGAGTTTCTGATGGAGATAGGGTTAAATCAAACCCTCCACCCCGTCACTGAGGAATTAACCCCTGTGGTTTATCAAGATGCTTGCCATCTGATCCATGGTCAAAAAATTAGTCTCCAACCCCGACAGTTGATTGCCCAAATTCCCCATTTACAGTTGCGGGAGCCCTTGGATGCGGCCCTCTGTTGTGGCAGTGCCGGGGTCTATAACATGCTCCAACCAGCCGTAGCAGAGGAACTGGGGCAGCAAAAAGTTAACAATCTCTGTCAAACCGGTGCCCAATTAATCATTTCCGCCAACCCTGGCTGCTCTTTGCAAATCCAAAAACATCTGGGAAAACAAGGCCAGAATCTAGGGGTTATTCATCCCATCCAATTGCTTGATCTGTCCCTGCGGGGGGAAAAGTTAACTGGTCTTTAGGAAAATTCTTTAGCCCAGATGGATGAATCCAAGAATGGTATCAATGCAGCGAAACCTGGTCATAATAAGTGATCCCCAATTTATTGACATCAAAACACGTAGTTGTGCTACGAAATTTGCACTAGCAAAACTGTCCATCTCGAACCCCATTCAGAGCCATTAACTAACAGAGTATGGAAACCAAAAAGTCGTTTTTATCGACATTCTCCTAAAAGTTTCCCCTCAAAGACCCAATTCTGTCCCATTGCCGTTAAAGTGAAGACAATTCACCCACCGCACCTTTGTAGTCCTAACTAACTTTTATATGTCTGCCTTACCCAAACCGGCCTTTGCCTCCCGCCGTACCACCGTAGTTGCCTCCCAACCTACGCCCCTAATTACCTCTCCCCAGGAATCTTTACCCACTTCTCTACAGGTCTTGTTGCGGTTTCAACAGGCCACTTCTTGCCTTACCTTGGGAATAGTGGCGACGGTTTTAGGGGTTTATGGTTGGACGGTGTACACCCCCACCCTCTGGAGCAAGGAATATCAACAACTTAAAGCGCTCCAGCAAACGGAACGCCAACTGATCACCAACACTGAAGCCATCAAACATCAACTAGCCCAAGAAGCAAATCAACCAAGTTCTGGTTTGGTTAAGGCCAGTCCTGGCCAGAATATTTTTCTGCCAGCCCAGGCTAGTGTTCCCCCTGCTTCCGTTGATAAATCCACCGTTGCCTCCGCCAGCAATTTCAACATCACCACTAGGCCCGTTGCCTACTAAACAATTCGAGCCATGGACTCCTCCCACCCAAAACTAAATTCTTCAACTGCCAATTCATCTCCCTTTACCAAGCATATTTCCCGTCAGGAAAGGCACAGACAAAAAACCCAACAACAGGGGGTGCCGGTAGTGCGCTTGCTTTTGGTCTGGGGGTTTTTATTTGTAGCCATGGGAGGGCTTGCTTATCGTCTTTACCGGCTCCAGGTGGTGGAAGCTAACCAACTGCAACGCATGGCCAAGGCTCAACAGAGCACCAGCATGCAACCCTACGTGCCCCGCCGTTCCATTGTGGACAGCCAGGGTAATGTTTTAGCCACCGATCGCCTAACTTATACTCTGTTTGTCCATCCCCGTTACTTTGAAGCCACCAAGGAAATTACCGATCCCACTGACTACATTGCCAGGGAACTATCGGCAATTTTGGGGGATATTACCCCAGCCCAACTAAAAGAAAAATTCAAAGAAAAGGAATCGGGCATCAAACTGGCCACCGGCCTCAACGAGTCCCAGGCTGTCCGCATTGGCTCTTTACGGATGGGGGGGGTGGATTTGGAAAAACAATATAGTCGCTATTATCCCCAGGATGAAATGGCCGCCGATGTTGTTGGCTACGTAGACGGGGAGCACCAGGGCCAGGCAGGCCTAGAACTCAGTCAGAGAGAAATTTTGGAGCGAGAAGTGGAGACCTATGCCATTCGGCGCACGGGGAAAGGGGTTGTGCTGCCGGATTCTTTGCCAGATAACCTATTGCAGTCCAACGATTGGCAGGTACAGTTAACCATTGATATGCGTTTGCAGCGGGCCGCCCGGGAATTGCTCAAGGCCCAGGTTGCCCAACAAAAAGCTAAGCGGGGCACAGTTTTGGTCATGGATGCCCAGGACGGAGCCATCCTCGCCATGGTTAATGAGCCCACCTTCAATCCCAACGAATACTACAAAGCCAAGGTGGAGTATTTCAAAAACTGGTCCGTGAGCGATCTGTACGAGCCGGGATCAACCTTTAAGCCGGTGATTGTCGCCCTAGCGATGAATGAAGGGGTGTTGAAACCAGAGGACAGGATTAATGATAGTGGTTCGGTGCGGGTAGGGCCTTGGACCATTTCCAATGCCAGCAAAAGTGGCGCAGGTATGATCAACATCACCCAGGTGCTCCGCTATTCCAGTAACGTGGCCATGGTGGCGATCGCCCGTCGTCTCAAGCCGGAACGATACTATGAATTATTGCAGGGGGTGGGGTTAGACAGTCGTACAGGCATTGACTTGCCCGGAGAAGCAGCCAGTTATCTCAAGCCCAGGCAAAGTTTTATGGATGACCCCATTGAACAGGCCACCACTTCCTTTGGTCAGGGTCTTTCCCTCACTCCGATCAAATTACTGCAACTCAACGCCATGTTAGCCAACGGTGGCAAATTAGTTACTCCCCACGTGGTTAAAGGTCTGGTGGATGCCCGCAACCATCTCCACTGGCAACCCGATCACCCCGTTAAACAAGTGGTGAAGCCGGAAGTAGCTCATTCCGTGGTGCAAATGATGGAATCCGTGGTTAGCGGCGATGGGGGTACCGGCAAGGCGGCCCTGATTCCCGGTTATCGGGTGGGTGGGAAAACTGGTACAGCCCAAAAAGCTGGCCCCAGAGGGGGCTATTTAGCCAACGCCAAAATCACTAGCTTCGTGTCTATCTTGCCGGTGGACAATCCCCGCTATGTGGTGGTGGCCATTATCGATGAACCCAAGGGGGCCAATGCCTATGGGGGGACCGTGGCTGCCCCGGTGGTTAAAAACGTTATGGAGGCCCTAATTGCCATTAAGGGTATTCCCCCTTCCCAACCGCAATAACTTGGCTCCGAGGAAATGGACCCATAGGTGTGTGGGCCGTCGGGACTATTTGTTACCGCACAAAACTGCTGATCAACCAAAGGATAATAAAGGCAATAGTGGCAGAAATTTGTTCCAAGTTAGGGCCGATCGCCACATTAGCTCCCAAGAGCAACTGACCCAAGACAGTGCCCAAAATTATCCCCACCAAAAGGGCTCCTAAACTAAGCAGTAGGGCCTTACCAAATTTGCGCTGTTTACGATTGAGAAAGAAGATATTACCAAACACCCCCACCACCAATAGTAAGGATTGGACTGATCCCCCCGCTCCTTGGGTGAGCCAACTGATCAAGATCAAGCCAGCAAAAAAGCCAGCGGGCCAAAGAATATCGTTTTGGGAAGGAGTATCTAGGGAATTGGCTAGCCAACTGGGGGCTGTGGGGGCTGGAAGGGAAGGGAAGCCATTGCCGGTACTTTCCACCTGACGTTCGGGGAAACGAATTTTTTCCGGCACTTTGATTTTTCCTTCCTGACGCAGACGGAGCCGTTCCATAATAATGGCGTCGTAGGCGGCCTCCACCTCTTCTAAAAGCTGGGTGTTCCCCTCATGTTCCCGAAACAGCCGAGTTTTGACTGCTTGGATATCTTCAAAAGTTGCTTCCTCTGATATACCCAGCGTCTGATAGGGAGTTTGTTCACCCATTGTCCTAAACCTCCTCTGGTTGAATTTCCTTGAATGCTTGATTGGGAGTGCTGACATCCAGTATGCCCAAAGATCTTACCATTGACATCCTCGGCTCCCTAGGGAGGAAAGCCATTTTCTATCCCTAACCAATGGTGGCTATGGTAGGTCTAACTCCACTCTGTAATCCATTGTCGCAAAATTGGATTAATTACCTCCGGAGCTTCGTCCTGGGGACAGTGCCCCAACCCCGGTAAGCTAATGAATTGCTCCACACAGTTATGGTTTGCCAAAGCTCTCCCCAAGGCGATCGGTTCCCAGGGATCAGCCTCCCCCCAAATCAGCACCGTTGGGCAATGGATGCGGGGTAGTAAATCCTCCGGTAGGGGGCCTTGGGAATAGCTGGTGAAAGCCAAAAATACTTCCGCCGCCCCTTCATCCTGGGCTGGCCGCAGGAGCATGGCCACCAACTCATCGGTCACCGCATTTTTGTCCCCATAGGCTTGGCAGAGGGCCTGACGAACGGTTTTGGCCCGGGCCACCTGTCGGAAGAAAAGTTTGCCAATCTGGGGATAGCCCAGCACCTTTTGCAAGACCCCTGCCCCTACCCGACGGTACCAAGGCAACGCTGACCGCTTGCGATCATGGAGTAACCGCAGGGAACAGTTAAGAGCAATCAGGCCGGTGACCAATTCTGGGTGGTCGGTGGCAGTTTGCATGGCCACCACACAGCCGATGGAATTGCCAATAAGTACGGCCGGGCCACCAATTACTTCCCGGCAAAAGTCCGCCACCAGGTCGCCCCAGGTGCTGAAGGTGTAACCCAATGCTTGACTAGGGAGAGGTTTGGCGGAAGCACCAAAGCCTAACAGATCAATGGCGTAGCAACGGCAATATTCCCCCAGGACAGGGATATTTTTGCGCCAATGGCCCCAGGATGCCCCAAAGCCATGGATTAGTACCACAGCTGGCCCTCGATCTCCCCTTTGTTGATAGGCGATCGCCTGGTTACGCCATTGCCAAAACAGGGGAGGAGTGTGGGGAGATAGGGCTGGGGGGGAAGATTCCAGGGAGACCATAGCAGAGCCAAATCAAGGGGGGAGCATTGATTTCTATGGTGACCGAATTTTCCGATAAAAGCATTGTCAACGGCCAACAATTGCCCCCATTCAGTGATCCGTAGCCAGGATTTGTTGGAGTTTATTCGCCACCACTGGCAACTGTTCCAACATGGCAAAGTGGCCGCAGTTCTCTATTTCCACCACATTAGTTCCCAACTGGGCAAACAAACCATGGAAACTGGCCAAATATTTGACATATTGCAATTCCATCACCCGGTCATTTTGGCCCGCCAAGAAATACATTGGCTGGGGTAATTCTGCCACCAACTTGGGGAGTAAATGCACCGCCGCTTCCGTCGTACTTTCCAGTAACGACCCCCGGGCAGCTTGCTGATCCGCTCGCAAGAAATCCAATAACCGTTGTCTGCCCCACTTTCTAGCTAAGGGTTTCTCCACCATCATCCGACTGAAAGCCAAATCCAACAACGGCAATCTTCCTAGCCAAGGGGGACGAAAATCCAATAACTTTTCCCCAGCAGAGCGAAACTTTTCAAATTCTTCCTTTAGGTAAATTCCCCCCCCAGCATTCACGCAAACTACCCCCTTAACCCGCTCCGGACAAAGGTGGGCCGCCCAAATGGCCACACTCCCCCCTAAGGAATGGCCCACTAGCCAAGCTTGTTCAATGTTTAGTTTTTCCAATAGATCAATCAAATCTTGACCATAGGCTTCCAGGTCATATTCTGAACGGGGATGGCCTAAACTCTGGGAAGCACCAAACCCTCTCAGGTCATAGCTAACGCAGGAATATTGCCCGGATAAAAGTTCCATCAAGGGCAACCAGTAATGGTGACTAAGGAGCCAACCATGGACAAAAATTAAGCTGGGGGCAGCTCCCTGTCGATCAGAGCCAGATTGTTGATAGTGGTGAGGAAAACCCAAAAGATCCAGGGTGGGCATAGTTCTCGCAATTGCTACGGGGAACCTACTCCCATCATTCTGACATTGGTGAGGAACGTCTGGCTAGACAATTTCGACACCGTGAAGTCTACTTGATTTCGGCTTTCATTCTTTCCAGTGTCAAATTCATTTGGTCGAACATTTGCTGAGGGGAGATGCCAAACTGGCCCAGTTGGGTTTTCATTTGCTCAACAGTCATCTTGGCCATGAAGTCATCGGAAAGCTCAAAGCGCTTCATAAAGATTTTGTAGCGTTCCATCAAAGCCTCCATTTGCTCGATGAAAATCACTTTGCCATCCCGATCAAATTTTCCATAGTCACCACCCAATTTGGTTAGGGATTGATAGTCTTCAAACAATTGTTTGGCTTCTTGTTGGATAATATCTGAATCAAAAAAACTCATAACTATGACATCTAGGGTGAATGATATGGTCAAGTAAAATCTAATTATTTAATTAAAGTTATTGGACACAAGGGAAAAATGTAACCCAGTTCAGTAACCAATTAAAAACCAATAATTTACCTCGATCAACTATGAAAATTTAGTAATTTAGCAAAAGTTTGTGAAAATCTAAAATAATAGAGGCAAAAGATTTGTTGAAAATGGGATTTTTGGGAGACCTTAGCTTGGGTGCCTCAGTCGAATCGTGCCCAACCCCTGGGGGAACTAAAGGGGCACAAAGACCCTCTGTATTGACAGAAGACCCCGTGCCATGGAGTTCTTCCCATTGTAAAACTTATTTTTGCCTAGCAAAATACGGTTTCCCGAATTTGCCGGCGATCGCCAGGATTGTGGTTGGCAGACCGGTCTTGAAACAAGCCCATAGGCCAGTTTTTCCTGCCGACATTCCCCCTGACTAAGGCTAAAATTACAACTGATTCAGATCCTGTTCAGAGTTGAAATGATGTCTTTTTTAAGTCCCTTGTTATCTTTGCCAAAACGTCGCTACTGGGCGATCGCCTTGGCGGTGACATCGGCGGTACTACCTTGGCCCATTGCTGGTCTCCACAAGCTTTACCTGGGGCAACCCGTGTGGGCAGGAATCTATTGGTTACTGTGGAACACCCCCATACCTAGAATTGCCTGCGCCATTGATGCAGTGTGGTATTTCGTCCAGGGAGAAGAGGATTTTAACCGACAGTTCAACGATCTTGGGGGAGCCTGGCACCAAAATGGAGACAGCCTGCAACCGTCCCAACAGGTTATTACCATGGCCGAAGCTATGCGGGAGTTGGAACAGTTGCGACTAGAAGGACTACTCACAGAATACGAATTTGAACAAAAACGTAGACAATTATTGGGCTAAATGCCCGATTAAAACAGTTTCGTAGTTGCGCTCAAAAAATCTGGTTAACCAAAAGTTAAATATTTTATTGACTGTTGTCTCGTCACTACTGTAGCCTTGGTTAAAAAATCAGCTATAAACGCCATGGCAACTCACAACCTAGACAGGGTGGCTGCTCCCTTGATATCAAAGCTTTTCCCATTTTTCTTGGTGTTGGCGGGCATGTTCTCGGGGACCTTAGCGGCCCAGGCGCAAGGTAAACCGACCATTTCTGTACCAGAGTTTAAAAATGATACCAACATGAGTTGGTGGTGGTGGAGTGGTAATACCTCCAGGGAATTAGCCGATGCACTCAGTAACGAACTTACCTCCACTGGTAACTTTCAAGTAGTGGAAAGACAAAATCTAGGTAGTGTTTTGTCGGAACAGGAATTAGCAGAATTAGGATTAACGAGACCAGAAACCTCTGCTCAAAGAGGACAGTTGACTGGGGCTCAGTATATTGTTTTGGGGAGAGTTACCGCCTATGAGGAAGGGGTAAGCTCGGAATCTGGGGGTAACAACTTTGGACTTAACCTGGGTCTTTTTAGTATTGGGAACAGCGAGCGTCAGGCCAAGCAAGAAGCCTATGTTGCCATAGACCTGCGGGTGGTTGACAGCAGCACAGGGGAAGTAGTTTATGCCAGAACAGTGGAAGGACGTGCCACCGATACTGCTGCTAGTTCCGCTAATAACGTCAATATTTTGGGCATTGTTAATACGGGTCAGGATAATCAAAGCACTTCCAGGGCTCCTGTGGGCAAAGCATTAAGGGCTGGATTGGTCGAGATCACAGATTACCTCAGTTGTGTAATGGTCGAACAGGATAATTGCATCCAAGAATATCAAGATAAAGACAGGCAGCGTCGGCAAAAAACCAAAGATACTCTGATTTTGGAATAGGGGTATGGCCACTTGCAATAAAACCAGGACAGTAATTTTTTGTGCAAAACTGCTGTTAAAGGCATCCCAAGACTTGTTTTGAAAGCCTTTCAGACCCTACAGTATTGGCAGATTTAGGGAGCAGAATAAAACTTTCCAAACATGTTCTTCGCTGAACATATTGATTCATTGCTAATTGGGCTAGCTATGCCCTTGTCAGGGCAACCAAAAGTCACAAAAATGGAATCAAAGTCCGAAAAAATTTCCTCACCCTCAACAAAAACACCAGATGGCGAATTCTGGGACTAAGTTGGGGCGGGTTAGGATTTTCTGCCAGGGCTTCCATTAATTCCGCGTATTCTGTCGCGGTCAAGGGTTCCCCATCCAGAGGCGATCGCCCTTCAAGGATGATTTCTGTGCGTAAAATTTCTTCGGGAATATCATCTGGGGGCGGCAAGGTTGGAGATTGGGCCCAACCAGGGTCCAAGGAAAAAACCATGGGACTGGAAGTCGACAACAGAAGCAATAGGGCCCAATGCCCTGGTCTGCCGCACCGTAGTTGTTCACATTGCCCCGAACCTACCATCACTACACTGTTCCCCTACTTGAAGCGGACTTTACTGTGGAGCCAATTAGTGAGCAAGCTAGGGCAATTGGCCACAAACCAACGAAATAGCAATATTTTAGCAATGGGCTTTGGTACCCCAACAATGGATTTAAGAAAGCGATTTAGGGGGGGAAAGGGAAATTTTTTATTGATTATATTGATGGCACCAATGTCGTAGAGGGAGTCAAAAATCAATTTAACGGTGGCTTCCTCCCGAATAAACATATCCTGCAACAGTAGCTCCGTATCGTGGAGTTTTTCTTGCTTAAACTTTTCCTCTGCAGCTAATCTCGGGGACAGGGGGGGAGTGGGACGAACAGTGATGGCTTTGCTTTTCGGGGAAGACACGATGGCAAAAAAATAACAATGAACCGGGCGGATTACCTAGATTTTAGTCCCCAAAGTCCATGCAACCCCAGCGACCCTGATAAAAATTGACCAGGGAGGCAAATCCAGCTCCTCTTATTAGTTCCGAAGTTCTAGGCGGCCAGGGCAGGTTTTTCCCCGTTGGCCAGGGCGACTTCCGGGTTGCTATAGATGGGAAAAACTCGATTTAGTTGGGTCAACTCAAAAATGATTTTCAGTTCTGGGGAAACCCCACTTAACAGCAAGGTTCTGTTTTGACTCTGGAGTTCTTTGTAGGTGTTGACCAAAACCACCAAAATAGCGCTGTCGAGGAAGTCCACCTGGCTAAAGTCAATCACCATCACCGGACTGGAGGTAGTGGCTAACCAGCTTGCTAAATCAGCTTGGAAAGCTTGGGTGACAGCGGCACTCAATGTGCCTTGGGGATAGAAAACATCCCTCGTCACAATCTGGGGGTTAAACGACATCATGCTGACTCCTCACACAAAAGAAAAAAAGGCAACGGCAAAACTGGCCTCAACTCTAGTAATTTAGGCGATCGCCGTCAATTATGTCGATGTGCTGACTATTTTGTGTTTTGGGAGCGACAATTTCCGTATTGTCCGTTACGGCCTGTTTAGTTTAATACCAAAAAACTATTTATCCCCAGGGTAAGCCCATCCCTGGCCGTGGGCAAAGCCAGCCTAGTTCTAGTAAGATTGGCGTTAACAATTTCTGTGGTTTGAGGAGTTTTTATGGTTAATAAAGGGTTATGGTCTGCGGCGGTGATGGTACTAGGATCCACCTTGGTAGGCAGTGTTTTTGCCCCAACCCCGGCGATCGCCGGAAAAAGCTGCAATTATCTCAACACCAACTTATTCATGGCTCAGGGCTACGAAAATCCCAATGGGATTTGGGTGAGTGAAGGTTGGTGGGTGGTAGAACCGGGGGAGTGTGTGGTCTATTCCGACAGTGCCTTTACCTACTTCAAAATTAGCGATGGGGTGGCTCCGAACCGCAAAGCCATTGCTGAGATGGCAGGTAGTGAGTCCATCAAACTATGCCAAGTCAATGACCGCTTCACCGTCTTTCAATCGGACAGTGGTGCTGTGTGCCGCAATGCAGGGGGCAATAATCAAACATTTATCAACCCAGGCGCCAATCTAGAATTGATTGAGTCCACTAGTCCCTAGGCTAGTTTTTCCTGGAGTGTCTTTTCCAGCCTGTGTTTGAGTTCCTCAATGGTCAGTCCCAATGCGGCAAAACAACTGGCGGGGTCGGGAATTGGCTGGAAAAAGAGCAGTTTGAATTGGGTGGGGCCAATGACAAAAATGGCCACTTCTGTTCTCGGGTCATAACCGTACAAAATTCCCACCATTTCTTGGATGCGGCCGTTCACCTGGTCATTGAGTTGGGCGATCGCCTGGGGAGCACAGCTAATGAAATGGGCTTGAGGATGGAGGTCCAAACCTAAATACTGTTCTTTGGCTGGCCATTGTTGGTAAAACGCCCAGGCCAGGGCCCCTAGGGCGGTTTGTTCCTCCTTGGTGAACTGGTCTAGTCGGTAACGCCAGGGATGTTGGCCGTCGTCGGGAAGTATGGGGTCGGGGGAAAACATTCGACTGCGGTCGGGGGGTGAACTTACTTCAAATACTGTACGATACCGGCGGCGATCGCCTCAGCCATTTGCTGTTGAAAGCGGGGATTACTAAGATTGCGACTATCTTGACTCCCCGTGACAAAACCCACCTCCACTAGGGTAGAAGGCATGGAAGTACGGCGCAACACATAAAATCTAGCCTGGCGCACCCGGCGATCGCGCACATTAAGCCGCTGTAGGATACTGCGATGAATGGTTTGGGCTAAGGAACGCCCCGTTTGGAAATAATAGGTTTCCACCCCATTGACTTCCGGCCGCCCCAACCCGATGGAGTTCGCATGGATACTAACAAAAATGTCCGCCCGGGCCGCCGCTGCCCTCTGCACCCGACCCTGCAGAGAAACAAATATATCACTGTTGCGGGTCATCACCACTTCAATGCCCTGTTTTTCCAACTCCCTAGCCACCCCCCTGGTAATGGCCAACACCACATCCTTTTCTCGGATGCCCCGTTGCCCGATCGCCCCTGGATCCTGACCGCCATGGCCCGCATCTAGAACCACCGTAAAGCGTCGTAGGGGCCTGGGGGCTGGGGCTGGCACATTAACCGCCACCGTTTCCTGGGGCAAACTATATTCCGAAGGTTGGAGGATGGTGGGTAGGCGGGCATACCAACGATTGGGTGCTAACCCCCGCACCTGCACTTCCCAGGGCTTGACCGTGAAAGGTTCCGTCAATTCCAAGACAATGCGAGTCGAATTATTATTCCATCGACCAACCCTTGCTTCTTTAACATACTGGGTAAGGGGCTTATAAATGGTAGGGCCCCGGTGTTCGATACCTGGTAAATCCACCACCACCCTGGTGGGGTTTCGCAGCACATTTACCTGGGGTCTGACATCTTCATCGGTAATGATGTCCAGACGACTATCCCGCAGATCAAATTTCCAATATTCCAAGGAGCCAGCCCAGACCGGCGGGGCCAGGGCCGGGAGACTCAGCAAGCTGGCACAAATTAGACCCAAACTTTTCGGCAGGGAACAGGAAAAGTAGTTCATGAATATGTTGTTTTTCTAATTGGTGCTGGCCCACTAGAAAACCAGTGGCAAAGAACCTCAAGCAATACTTTTTTGGATCGCCCAACGGGCTAACTCGGTGCGGTTGTGTAATCCTGTCTTGTTTAACATATTCGATACATGACTTTCGACAGTGCGCTGACTGACTTTTAAGTGGTCGGCAATTTCCCGGTTGGCCAATCCCTGGGCTACCAATTGAATCACCTTGGTTTCGGTGGGGGTGAGTTCCACGTCCCTGGCCACCTGCACCCGAGCATTGTCTTCCAGGGGATGATTATTGTGTTGCAATAGGCGATCAGCTTGACGGAGACAAGATTGCACTTGGGCGGCCAGTTCCTCCGGCTCAAAGGGTTTAGCCATATAAATATCCGCTCCCACGTTGAGTCCTTTCACCCGATTGTGGCTTTGGCCTTTGGCAGAAAGAAACATCACCGGAATCCAACTAATATCCGGGTTTTGGCGCACCTGCTCGATGAAGGCGTAGCCATCCATCTCCGGCATCATGATGTCACAAACAATCATATCGGGCACTGTAGTTGTCAGCAGGTCCAGAGCTTCACGACCGTTCCCAGCGGTGGTGACTTGGTAACCCTGATATTCCAAATAATCCTTGACCAAAAGGAGTAGATTGGGATCGTCGTCCACCAACAATAAATGATAATTTTCCTTAGATTGGCTCATGGCGATTAATTTTTGCAGGTTAACCAGGTTGACCTTGGCGATCGGGGGTAAAACTAAGGTTTATCTGAGAATTTTTCCGACTACCATCATCCCTAAATAATCCTAACCGACGAACTGTACCGTCTAAATAGTTTTGCCGGATATGGAGTTTTTCATCCCACCAGCAGGCGATCGCCAAGATTAGTATTGAAAAAACCCCCAGCAATAAAGTGGGGGCTAAATATCTGGAAGTTACTGGTGTGAGTATTGGTTTTACCCCAACAAAGTTCCTAGAACTTGAAGGTGGTGCGGAGTACACCAACCCAAATGGCACTGTTGTTGCTGTTGGCTTCGGGGCTAAGAATTACGTAAGCACCAGGGGTAATTTGGATGTTTTTGTTCACAGGGAACTGGTATTGAGCCTCGATGATATAGGGGGAGTTGCGGTCATTGCTAATGCGATCGCCGCTCAAGCTACCAACGTAGGGAGCATAGGGCATCAAACCACCACTCAGGGACAACACCGCCCCCTCTTTGAACACATCAATGACGGACAGAGCTGCATTCCACGTCCAGAGGTCAGCGCCTAAACCATCACGGTTTTGGGGATTACCACCGGTGTTGAAACCTTGGGCTGTGGCATTGGCATAGCCAAACCAACCGGAAAGATTAAACTTGTCGGTGATCTGCCAGGTAGCTTGGAGGTTATAGGTATCCATGGTGGTAGCCGCCTGGTAAAAGGGATTACTAGCAATGCGGCTACCGGTGCTGCCGGTCAGGTTAACATCCCCTTGGCTGTAGTATTTGTGCAAGTAAGAAATACCAAAGCTGAAGTTGTCGACTGGTTTGATGTCAAATTGAACCCCAGTGCTATAGCTACCGTTAAAGAAGCCATTACCACTACGGAAGGTATTGCCTCCACTAGTGAAAACATCATCGGAGGGGGTGCTAGCCTGGCCTGTATCAGCCAAATAGGCCGCACTGACAGTGAAAACGTCATTGAATTTATAACGCAAAGCTCCACCAGTCCCCTCAGGACCCCGGTTTACAAAGGGACTATAGCGGCTAAAGCGACTCAAAGCACCACTGTCCCCACTTTCTAGGTAGGGATTATAGGTTTTGAACACATCGTCCAGAGCTAAACCAGTACCGCCAATCCAGGTGGTAAGGTTACCCATGGGGAAGCGATAGAACAACTTGTTAATATCAACGTTATTGTCCGGGCTGGAACCGTCAAAGGAAAGACGAGCCATGTTGGTGCCAGTAGGACCAGACAAGTTGGGCACACTACCAGCCTGCAAACGGGTACGTAGTAAGTCCTTACCAGTAAAGCTAGTGTCAAAGTTTAAACGAACCCTACTGGAGAGGGTAGCATTCTCTTCTACCGGAGCCGGAGCGGCAGCGCCGAAGTTGTCAATGTTGTCCTGTTGCCGCCAATCCACAGCTTTATCACCGCCCCACTGGTCAACCAAGGCAAAAACGGCGACCCCGTTCAGCTTGGTGGTGGTGGAGAATTGATGATCTTCTAGGAAAGACGTGCGGGTTTCCAGGTTATCAATACGAGCACCAAGGGCGGCCAATTCCGCTTCAAACTCTTGCATCAAGCGCTTGAGTTTATCAATGTCTTCCCGTAGGACCGCCACGTTCTCCTGAATCAAACGCTCCATCACGTTCATACAAGCATTCAAACCAGCGGCGAATTCCCAACGGGAAAGGGCCCGATCGCCGCGGAAAGTCCGGTCAGGATAACCAACAATACAACCGTAGCGTTCTACTAAACTTTTTAATGCTTCATAGGCCCAGGCGGTGGGTTGCACATCCCGCAACTCGGACACACTAGTTACCTGGGACATGTCGGTGATATCTGGGGTAGCCGCATTGAAGGTACCGGCATTCTGACGACGACGCATCAGTTCCAGACTGTCACCCTGATTACTAATTCTAGGGAAATCTCCAGGGGTGGCCAATTCACCTGTGGACTGGGCCATGGCGCCGGGAACAATAGCCAAGGAGCTACCTAGGGCCAACGGAAATAATTTCAGTAAATGACTGGTCAACTTATTCATAACAAAGGGATCCTCACACCGATTACATTAATCAAGCCAGGCACAACCGATAAATTGAATAGCAGTTGAAACTTGGATTATTGACCTGATTCTTGATCAGCGAAGACCAAGAAATTCCTCAGTGAGAATTCTAGCACCTATTTTGAACAATTCCAAGGGCACCGACTAAAAGCTATGCAAAAAACGTATAACCTCGACAGAGAAGGGCTTTGGCTGACCAATTTACCTAGTTTGAGCCATCGCTCCCTCTAGAATTCCGCCCCGAGTTTGGTAATTTCATATCTGCTACGACGTTATTCATAAAATATTTTTATAAGTGACCCGGAGCATTAAACTTTGCTTAACGGATCCTTAACCTTTACTTAACTTTTAGTTGTTGGTCAAAAAATATTTGCCAGCAAACTATACCTAATACTCCAGGAAAAGTTATCCAGTTGATTAACATTTATAGGTCAGAGATTTTGTTGACCGACCAACATTTTGGGCAACGGCCTAATCCTAATAATCGGGAAATCATCATCATTTCCATTGACAGGCAAGCAAATAAACTGTCTCAGGCTGAAAAGGAGCTAAAACACCGTTGCATTGGTGCGGGCACTCCGTACCGTAGAAGGTAAAACCCCCACTAAAGTTGCCACCGCAGAATCTGGCAAAAGCGCCACCGTGGCATCATCAAACCAATTTTCTAGCTGATTTAAAATCACCTGGGCCCTTTCCATGGCGATGGGATTATCAACAATTTGTTTGATTAACACAGTCCACTGTCGGCGAATTAGATAAGCCTTGATTTGCTCTGCGGAGGATGGAGGAGTTAACCAAGCAAGGTTACCCACCGGGTAACAAAAGGTCACATCTTGGTCTAGGTCTCCCCCCACAAAGGCCCCTGGCCCAGCAAATTCAGCATGGTAGGGCTTCACTAAAATAACCCCATTGCGACGACGGGGGTTGATCACTAGGGATTGTTTGTTTTGGATCTGCTCCAGTAAGGCTTCGGCGGAAGTCATTAGGGGGTTTGGTGGACAGGGGTGGGACAAAGAATTTCCGTGGTTAGAATCTTTTCCCATAGTAACCGTCGGGGTTTCTGCCATAGCCAAGCCCGCCAACTCCATTCTGCTTCTTGATAAATGAATCCCAAGGTTTGGTAGAGATTTTGGGCGCCCAAATTATTTTCCATCACATGGAGACTAAGGCGACGGCACTGCCACTGGTCGGCAATGGCTTCACATTTTTGGATTAATTGCTTGGCGATCCCTAGGCGGCGATGTTGGGGGCTCACGGCTAGGTTAGAAATGTAGGCAGTGGTTTTGGGGCGGGTGAACCAGTGTTTGAGGGAAACTTCAGCGGTGCCAAGTATTTCTCCGTTATCTGAATTAACCGCAATGAGGCAATGGTAGGCATTATCGCCATGGCGCATGCGTAGCCTCAGATCTTCTGTGATGCCCAGGCGCAAAAAAGGATAGCTCCACATCAACCAGTTTTGGGGGGGATGGAAACTTTTAATTAGGAGATTGGCCAGGGGCGGAATATCTTCCACCGTAGCCGCACGAATTGCAACGGAGAGGAGAGGAGAAGGGGTGGACTTGACCATTCAGGCGGAGTAAGGAGAAATACCGTTCCCGGAATTATACAAAAATTTTTTTACTCCGAGGAGACTGGGCTCCATTTGCAGTTTGCTGACGGGCCATGGTCAGATATTTAAACGTTGACACACTATATTACCCATGGCTCAAACCAGAAGCTTTACGACGGTTTTCGGTAAAACACCTAAGCGGGGATAAAGTTTGCCTTCATTCAGTTTTTCCCTGTTCCTTGCCGGGAATTTAGAGAGTTTCAAGAAAGTAATGAGAAGTACCAGTTGGGCAATAGTTCCATACTACCATTGACCCTGAATTTAGCAAAGATTTCCATGGTGATATCAACCATGTGGGCTGACCTGGAGACGACTTTCGTGCGGCGATGAAATCTAGCAAACTAATGACGATTATCTGAGTTGTTTCTCTCAATTCCCACTGTTTCTCTTTTGCTAATCCCATGAAAAGTATCGGGATGTTCTTCAGCAGTTATTGATAGGGCCTCCAGTCAGAAGAAAATGCCACAGTCCGTCTAATTCTACTACGATTGCTGAGTCTGGAGCTGGTTTCTCGTAGTTTGCTTCGCCAAAATCCCTAATCCAGTTGAGCACTGACTGAGTAGAAACTCACAATAGTTTTGCTGTAGCATTCATTGACATGCCACTCATGTACATTAAGACCGCTTCTAGTTTCATCCAGAGAGGTTTACCCCATTCCTTGGAGAGATTAGTGAATTGATATTGGCAACTTGACACCGATAAAGCTGTCATAACGCTTATTCTGCTGAGTTTTTACTGTGACACGCAAATACCCTAACCACTGTAAAAACTTGTCTCCCGTTATTTCCCCTAATCAAGGAAATTTTCGGAAACTTGATATGGAGTTAAACTGATGCGCTTCCATCCCCTGGCCTTAATTTGTCTTAGCTTTATTCTGGGATTGTTGGGGACGGGGCTTGATGTTGATTTTTTCAATCTTAATCAATTGATTGTGCTGGCTGGGCTGTGGTTTTTTGCTACGACGATCGCCATTATTTTTCTACCCTTAGTTTGGCGACGGGGCCCAACCAGATGGCAATGGTTACTGGCGGGAATAATTGCGTTGCTGGCCAGTTATTACGCCCTTTGGCGCATGCCCCAGCCTGGTTTAACTGACATTAGCCGCCTTCTAGATCCTCCGGCCAAAAGTTTTCAGACCATCACGGCGATCGGTACATTGAAGGCTGGAGGGAGAGAAAACGCCCAAGGGCAACAACAATTTTGGCTCAAGGTAGAGCAGCTGCAACGGCCGCCCGAAAAAGAATTTCGGCCCCGTTCTGGCACTGTTTACCTGACTTTGCCCATGGGAGAACAACCCTGGCAACAATGCCAGCAAATACGGGTTACAGGTTTGCTGTACCGTCCCAGTACCCCCCAGAATCCGGGGGCCTTTAATTTTGCTCAATATTTGGCCCGTCAGGGTATTTTTGCCGGGTTAAGAGGAGAAACGGCGACTCTAGTGGGGGAAAAATTTTGCGGTCTCAATCCCCTGCGACAAAGAATTGTCAACGCCCAGACAGCCTGGTTACCAGTCCAGGGGCAAGGGCAATGGCCTGGCTTGCTAATTAGTTCCATTGTCTTGGGCGCCAAAGCGGTTAATTTGCCCACGGAATTACGCAATCTTTTCCAATCGGTGGGGCTTTCCCATTTCCTGGCTGCCTCTGGTTATCAAGTTTCCCTACTGGTGGGGACTGTATTGCTCCTGGGCAAAAAGGCCGGTGTCAGTTCTAAATTGGCGATCGCCGTCGGGCTAATTACCCTGGCATTTTACCTGGGCTTAACAGGGCTGGAACCTTCAGTAATCCGGGCTAGTTTACTCTGGGTGGGGGTAATGGCGGCCCTGGCCAGCGAACAAAAATTAAACACCGTGGGGGCGTTATTGCTCATTGCCACAGTGATGCTATTGGTTAACCCCGTCTGGAGCCAAGCGTTGGGCTTTCAACTCAGTTTTTTAGCCACTTTAGGCATTGTGGTGATGGTGCCTCCCTTACAGCAACGGCTGGATTTTTTGCCAGGAAAAATTGCCGGGGTGATAGCAGTGCCCTTAGCAGCAAGTGTTTGGACTACACCCATACTTCTGCAACAATTTGGCTATTTTATCCCTGCTGCCTTACCCCTTAATATTCTAATTACCCCTTTGTTAGCCCTGTTGAGCTTGGGGGGAATGGTCAGTGCTCTATGTGCGCTCATTTTTCCCCCCCTGGGTAGTGCCACTGGTTGGTTGCTAGCTTTCCCTGCCCGTTGGTTAATGGCGATCGCCGACCAATTTCAACAATTACCCACCGTGGCAGTGGGGGAAGTGGGCTTAGGACAAGTGGTCATAATGTACGGCGCTTTTTGTTTGATCTGGGCCTTTCCCTGGTGGCGACGGCGTTGGGGTTTGGTTTCCACATTTTTACTGGGCACCATTATTTTACCCCTGATTTTTAGCCTGCAAACTAGGGTGGAATTGACCATTTTTGATAGTAAAGAATTTCCTGTCATTGTGGCCCAGAGTCCAGGCGCAGTAACCACCATTACTAGGGCGGAGGATCAATCTGCACCAAGATTGTTAGCTCCCTTCCTAGCTCAAAAGGGCATTAATCAAGTTGACTGTAAACTAACCATCACCCCCGCCATAATTGGTCAACCGCTACCGCCTTCCTGCGCCCATCTGAGTTGGGTAGCCATCAGCCCAGGGATTTTGCAACTGGAATTTGCTCAAAAACGCTGGTGGATTTTTCTACAAGTTCCCCAGAAAGATCAAACTGCTTTGAAGTTGCCGCTGGATCAACGACCCCAAATTATCATCTGGGTTGGTCAGTTTTTTCCCTACAGTTGGTTGGATAGTTTACGACCTCCCACGGCGATCGCCATTGCACCCTATGTAAGCAAAAATTTGGAGCAAGCAATAGGAAAATATCGAGGTCAATTGTGGGTCACGGGACAGGGAGCTATCCAATGGAATCCACGCGAGAGCTTTAATTCTTCGGTTAATTTTTGAACTATAGTCATTTCAATTAACGATGAGAGAATTTAATGTAAAATTATGGAGTGTACAAAATGAACAGGTTTAAACAATAGCTTACAGTTTAGATTTAAGGCAAAGGGTAGTAGCTTATATAGAAGCTGGAGGAAAAATAACTGAGGCTTCCAAGATATATAAAATAGGAAAAGCCTCGATATACAGATGGTTAAATAGAGTAGATTTAAGCCCAACAAAAGTAGAGCGTCGCCATAGGAAATTAGACTGGGAAGCTCTAAAAAAAGACGTAGAAGAAAATCCCGATGCAAGATTGATAGACAGAGCCAAGAAATTTGGAGTGAGGCCGAGTGCCGTATATTACGCATTAAAGAAAATGAAAATAAACAGAAAAAAAAAGAACTACGTTATCGAGAAAGAAACCGGGAGGAACGAGTTAAGTACTATAGAATGTTAAGAGAACTAATTAAGCTCTATGGTAGTCAAGCTATAGTTTACATAGATGAATCTGGATTCGAAGCAATCCAGGCTTGTATTTATGCCTGGTCAAAAAAAGGAAAAAAAGTTTATGGAGATAGACAAGGAAAAAGGGGAGTCAGAGAAAATCTAGTAGCAGGGAGAAGAAAAGGAAAAAAAGATTTGATTGCGCCGATGGTTTTTACCGGGAGTTTGAATGCAGAAGGCTTTGAAGGATGGTTAAAATTATATTTGCTACCCTCCCTCGACATTCCATCAATATTAATAGTGGATAATGCTCCTATTCATCGTAAAACTGCCATTAAAGAATTGGCTAAAGAAGCAGGTCATGAAGTTCTTTTTTTGCCGAAATATTCTCCTGATTTAAATGATATTGAGCATGACTTTAGTGCCTTGAAACGAGCTAGAATGTACGCTCCTATTGACACGTCTCTTGATGAAATTATCCGTTCTTACCGTGGCGTTTAGCGTCTCAGCTTTATTTGAAACTACTATATGCTTTGTAATTCAAACCGGAGTTTTGCACTGCCGAAGTTATCGCTCTTCTATTATCGTAGGTAGAATAAAACAAAGGTACTATTATCAGTGTTATCTATGTAGTGAAAATTCAAAAAAGATGAGAGCCGGGACAGAAATAGTACCTCTGAGCTATTTAGGTTGCTTTTGTATGAAATTTGGATATAGTAAAAACTACTGGGCTTTTCACCATTCAGTTGATTGATCGTGATATTCAAACCCTGAGTCGTTTGCTGGAGAGACTGGCAAAGTGGAAAGTGACCGTGTACTACACCGATGACTGGGGGCCCTATCAACAACTACTGGATGAACATCCCGATGCGTTTCATGGGATTAGCAAAAGAGAAACAGTAGGAATTGAGAGAAACAACTCAGATAATCGCCATTGGTTTGCTAGATTTCATCGCCGCACGAAAGTTTTCTCCAGGTCAGCCTACATGGTGGATATCACCATGGCAATATTTGCCAAATTCAGGGTCAGTGGTAACATAGAACCACTACACAACTGGCGCCTCTCATTACTTTCTTGAAACTCTTGACAATTTCTTCCCAGACGGAAACTGTACTCAGGTAGACCTCAGTGTCCGGATCTCGAATATCTTTTGACAACTCAGTGTCACAACGGCTTCACGCTCCGTAACAGGTGGCTTTGTAGATATCACACTCTGAAAGACGGGGTTTTAGACCCGGTTTTCCGATAAACTTAGTAAATACTCAAGAAGCGCGGTGCTTTCCGCCCCCAGCACTGTTTACAGGAAGATAAGACGTGAATCAAACCAACCTCGACTTTTTAGCCACCAGCGACCCCGCCCTTGCGGCCATCATTGACCGGGAATTACAACGGCAACGCACCCACATTGAATTGATTGCCAGCGAAAATTTCACTTCAGCAGCAGTAATGGCGGCCCAGGGTTCCGTCTTAACCAATAAGTATGCCGAAGGTCTGCCGGGTAAACGCTATTACGGCGGCTGTGAATTTGTGGACCAAGCGGAAACGCTAGCCATCAGTCGAGTCAAAGAGTTATTTGGGGCTGCCCACGCCAACGTCCAACCCCACTCCGGGGCCCAGGCCAATTTTGCCGTATTTTTAACCCTGCTCCAGCCCGGCGACACCATTATGGGCATGGACCTTTCCCACGGCGGCCATTTAACCCACGGTTCCCCTGTCAACGTTTCTGGTAAATGGTTCGAAGTGGCCCACTACGGTGTGGAAAAGGAAACGGGTCGGTTAGATTACGACAAAATCCGCCAACAGGCTCTGGAAGTTAAACCCAAACTGTTGATTTGTGGCTACTCTGCCTATCCCCGACAAATCGAGTTTGATAAATTCCGGGCGATCGCCGACGAAGTGGGAGCATACCTAATGGCAGACATTGCCCACATTGCCGGTTTAGTGGCTTCAGGACACCATCCCAGTCCCTTGCCCTATTGCGATGTCGTCACCACCACCACCCATAAAACCCTGCGGGGTCCCCGGGGTGGTTTGATCATGACCAATAATGAGGAATTAGGCAAAAAATTCGACAAATCCGTCTTTCCTGGCACCCAGGGCGGCCCTTTGGAGCACGTCATTACCGCTAAAGCAGTGGCCTTTGGGGAAGCGCTGAAACCAGAATTTAAGGTTTATTCTGGCCAGGTAATCGCCAACGCCCAAGCCATGGCCGACCAGTTACAAAAACGGGGCTTTGACCTGGTATCCGGCGGCACCGATAACCATTTAATGTTGGTAGACCTGCGCTCAATCGCCATGACCGGCAAAGTGGGCGATCAACTGTTGGGAGAAATCAACATCACCGCCAACAAAAACACGGTGCCCTTTGACCCCGAATCTCCCTTTGTCACCAGTGGTTTGCGCCTGGGCTCCCCTGCCATGACCACCAGGGGTATGCAGGAAGACGAATTCCGCACCATTGCCAACATCATTGCCGATCGCCTGTTGTCCCCGGAAGATGAAGGCGTAAAAGCGGATTGTCTGCGCCGGGTCAGTGAACTTTGTGCTGGTTTCCCCCTCTATGATCATCTCCGCATTCCCGTAGCGGTGATCGCCTGATTTGAATTAACATCGTTCCCCAATCTGCTAATTTGTCTGTAAAACCCTGGCCCATTGGTTGGGGTTTTATGGTCTAGGTTGAAGTTTGCCCAGGGTCCCGCCCCAAACTCCTATAATGGTTGGGCAAGTGCCTAGTGTTAACGAGTATTAACCGCTCTGCAAATTTTGGGAGCAAAGAAAACAACATGGGAAAAGTCGTCGGAATTGACCTTGGAACTACCAATTCAGTTGTGGCCGTCATGGAAGGCGGCAAACCCATTGTCATCGCCAATGCGGAAGGCATGCGTACTACCCCCTCCGTGGTGGGGTTCAACAAAGAAGGGGAATTGGTGGTGGGTCAGATGGGCCGGCGGCAAGCGGTGCTCAATCCCCAAAATACTTTCTATGGCGTCAAACGTTTTATGGGGAGGCGTTACACTGATTTAACTCCAGAATCTAAACGAGTAGCCTACACCATCCGGCGGGATGACCGGGATAACATTAAAGTGCGTTGTCCCCGGCTGAAAAAAGACTTTGCCCCGGAAGAAATTTCCGCCATGATTTTGCGGAAGTTGGCCGAAGAAGCCAGCCGCTACCTGGGGGAAAAGGTCACCGGAGCTGTGATTACTGTGCCTGCCTACTTTAACGATTCCCAACGGCAAGCCACTAGAGATGCGGGGAAAATTGCCGGGCTGGAAGTGCTACGGATTATCAACGAACCCACAGCGGCATCTTTAGCTTACGGCTTAGACCAGGGGCGGATACAAAAAATCCTGGTGTTTGACCTAGGGGGCGGCACCTTTGATGTTTCTGTGTTGGAAGTGGGGGACGGCATTTTTGAAGTTAAGGCCACCAGCGGTGATACCCAGTTGGGGGGTAACGATTTTGATCGCCGCATTGTGGATTGGCTAGCGGAAAAGTTTTTAGAAGCGGAGAAAGTGGATTTACGGCAGGATCGCCAGGCCCTACAAAGGTTAACCGAAGCGGCGGAAAAGGCCAAAATTGAACTTTCTGGGGTCGGTACTACGGAAATTAATTTACCCTTCATCACCGCTACGGAAGACGGTCCCAAACATTTGGAAACCCAGTTGAGCCGTTCGGAATTTGAAGATTTATGTGGAGATTTAGTTACTCGTCTGCAAAGACCCGTTAAACGGGTGCTGAAAGATGCGGGCTTGAGTCCGGTACAAATCGATGAAGTGGTGCTAGTGGGAGGTGGCACCCGTATGCCCATGGTCAAAGGCCTTGTCCGTAGTTTCATTGACCGGGAACCCAACGAAAACGTCAACCCCGATGAAGTAGTGGCGATCGGAGCGGCAATCCAGGCGGGCATTTTGGACGGGGAAGTGAAAGATATCTTGCTGCTGGATGTAACCCCCCTTTCCTTTGGGTTGGAAACCATTGGCGGCGTGATGAAAAAATTACTGCCCCGCAACACCACCATTCCAGTGCGTAAATCGGACATTTTTTCCACCGGGGAAAATAATCAAACCGTAGTGGAAGTCCACGTGCTCCAAGGGGAACGGGAAATGGCCAGCGATAATATTTCCCTCGGTCGTTTTAAACTGAGCGGTATTCCGCCGGCTCCCAGGGGAGTGCCCCAGGTGCAGGTTTCCTTCGACATTGACGCTAACGGTATTTTGCAGGTGACAGCGAGGGACAAAACCACCGGCCGGGAGCAAAGCATTACAGTCCAAGGGGCTTCCATCCTCAGTGAAGGGGAAGTCAATCGCATGATCCAAGAAGCAGAAACCTTTGCCGCCCAGGACCGGGAACGGCGGGAACGCATTGA
Organism: Synechocystis sp. PCC 6803 substr. PCC-P; assembly: GCF_000284455.1. Classification (GTDB taxonomy): domain Bacteria; phylum Cyanobacteriota; class Cyanobacteriia; order Cyanobacteriales; family Microcystaceae; genus Synechocystis. Next base: position 601,773 of record NC_017039.1, on the reverse strand, counting down.
AAAACGCAACAGTGCTAAGGCATTAACGGATCAGGCTCAGCGGCGGCTCAAGGAAGTTACCCTGGATTTCGGCAGTGCGTTCACCGTGTCCTACCGTCGTCAAGTGGATGCGTTGTGCAGTGAAATTTTAGACAGTCTGGAAAAAGATGATGAGCGTCGGTTAGACCGGGCCCAGGCAGATTTGCAGGATGTGTTGTACGAGTTAAATCGGGAAGTGCGTCTGCAGTATGACGACAAGGAAGAAGGCTTTTTCGAAGCGATTAAGAAAACCTTCACTGGCGATTTCGATGACGATGATGATTACTACAACCGTCGCCCTGCTCCCAGGGATGATTATCGGGGAGGTAATGACTACGGTCGCTATGACGATTACAACTACAACGCCCCTTCCCGTCGAGAGGCACCCATGCCCAGGGCTGGCGCTGGCCGGGGCCCTTCCTTGAGCAAAGATTACCGTTCCACCGCCTATGCTGATTGGGACCAGTCCAGGGTCACCAGACAACGACCTTACCAAGGAGAGAGTTTAGGGGGTACCTACGACGATCGCCGTTCTAGCCCCCAGGATGATTACTCTAGAGGCGATCGCCAGAAGGATTACGATTATCGGGAAAATGCCCCCAGTCGTTCTGGTCGGGGAGGCAATGGCCGCTATGGGGAACGGCCTGCCCAGCCCGGTCGCAATGCCCCATTACAAAACGGTTGGGATGATGACGATGATGATTGGTTCTAATGTCAAAAGTTCGTTGACCAAAGACGGTAAAAACCGTTGATGATTTACCCCTGTAACCTCGACCTGAGTTAGTTTGAGTGGATTGAGCGAGTATTTTCTGGCAACCCTATGGAACAAGTGCGGAATTATTATCAAATTTTGGGAGTTCCCCGCAATGCCACTGCTGAAGAGATTAAAAAGTCTTTTCGGAAGCTAGCTCGTCAGTATCATCCTGATGTTAACCCCAACGATAAAACAGCGGAAGAGAAATTTAAAGATATTAACGAAGCCTACGATGTCCTTTCCGATGAAACCAAGCGCCGGGAATTAGATAGTCGTTTATTTGGCCGATTCCGCCGTCCCCCCACCAGTCGTTTTAGCCCCAATAGTAACGGTGGGCGATCGCCTAACGGAACAAGTGTCAATGGCCAAGTTCGTACCCCCACTGGGCGCACTGGAACCCGTCAGCCGGCGCAGTCATGGCAAGATTTTAGTGAAACTAGACGCACGAAAGTGGTGTCCCCCGCCCGCCCTGTGCCCAGGGATGTGGAAGCCAATTTGACCCTGCCGTTGGAAAAAGCCTACCGGGGAGGCAAGGAAAGAATTCGTTTGGAAGATGGCCGTTCTTTGGAGGTGGAAATGCCTGGGGGCATGGGGGATGGGCAACGGATTCGCCTCAAGCAACAGGGCATTAATGGGGGCGATCTATATCTAAAAATCAACCTTTCTCCCCACCCGTTATTTACTCTCCAGGGGACGGACATTGCTTGCCAGGTGCCCGTAACTCCCAGTGAAGCCATTTTGGGGGGCGCTATTGAGGTGATGACCATTGACGGCCTGGTGAAAATGACTGTGCCAGCGGGTTTAAAAAATGGTCAAAAACTACGTTTGGCCAAAAAGGGCTTTCCCAACAACCAAGGCGATCGGGGAGACCAGTTAGTGGAAATTCGGGTGGAAATTCCCCCGGAACCCAGCCCAGAGGAATTGGAGCTTTACCGTAGAATTCGGGAAAAGGAAACCTTTAACCCCCGGCAAAAGTTCTTTGATTTTTAAGCAATTTGTTTACGGAAAAAGGTCTGTAGGGCTGTCCCGACTTCCTGGGGAAAATGTTCTTGGGGATAGTGTTTTGCTTCCGATAATTTGATTAATTCTAGATGATTAACTCCCTGGACTAACTGTTCAATGGGTTCCACCGATAACCATTTATCCGCCGTTCCCCAGATAAAGCAGGTGGGTTTTTGCCATTCTGTGCGTAGGCGATCGCCAATTTTTGTCAGAGCATTAGTGGTGGGCAAATTCTTAGTGACAGCCATTAAAGCCCGACCGGCGGCGGAAGTTTTTAGCCACGGTTTACGGTAAATGTCGAGTTTTTCGTCACTGATGACAAAACCACTGCCCCCTTCCAAGGTGCGGTCGATAATTAGCGGATCTTGGGTGACCATATCCCCCACCAAAGGAATGGTCCATTGGCGCATGGGCCAAGGTAACGACACCGGCGGCACAACGGGGGTATTTAGGATAGCTAAACGTTCAATCTGGTCTGGGTGATTGAGGGCGTATTCGATGCCCGCTGTGGCTAAAAATCCTTGCACTACTAAGAATATTTTTGCCAATTCTAAAGACTGAAAAAATTCCCCCAAAGCCTGTTCATAGGCCGCCGTAGTATAAGCAAAATCCCGTTTATCCAAGATGTCCGAAAAGCCAAACCCCAACCAATCCGGGGCGATCGCCGTTAACCCCTTTTCCGCTAACAGAGGCATTACCCCAGTCCAACATAAACTCTGACTCGGTAAACCATGGAGCAGCATAACAGGGGGATTGTTAGTGGGCTGGGGCGGCTGAATCTGGCGGTAAAACCAGTGGAACTGTCCCACCTCAAGGGTCTGTTCGGAAATTTTCACGGAGGTTTGCTATCCTATGGAATCAATTCTGGGCCATTAATTGTCCCATTTCCTGTGCCCATCCCCCACCGCCAGGCTAACCATAATCCTGTCCTGGCCAACGGTTACCCTTCCAGCAGGAGACATTGCCAATGAATGCGGCAGAACAAGCCATTGGACTCGCTACTACTACCAAAATCGCCGCCGTGGTGAACCTCTTTAAGGCTCAATTTCCCGACGCTAGGGCTGACCTTGCTCCTTGGCAAGGCGATCGCCAGACCCAAGCCCAGGTGGACCCCCACTCCATTGACATTGGTTTCCATTTACCGGGTTGGAGTCCCCGTTACCAGAGCCGCAGTATTCTGGTGCAAATTCGCTTCCATCCTGATCCCACGGAAAAATCCCCAAAAATTATTGGCATCGAAACCGTCGGTATCAATCACCAAGGGCAAGCCTGGAGACTTTCTACGGTGGACAACTGGCAGGTGGTGGGTAAATATCTCCCCGCCCAGGACATTGGGGAAAAACTACGCCAATTCACCCGCCAAGCCTTTGAGCTTTTCCAGCCTCCAGACCACCACCCCGGTGCTCTTTCCTAGCGCATGGATTGTACACCGCTCCAACTGCGGCTGATCCGTTTCCCGTAGGCAATGACTGTAGGAGCTTTCGCTGGTTGAACTTCCCCATCTAAAGCGACGCTGACCAAAGAATTTTCATCCTCTTCTTGGTCAAAATGGCTTACTTGAAAAAGTACCTGACTGGGATTGTTCTCATGCCAACCCAAGAGAGTTGCGCTGGATTCCGTGGTGTTCTGGGGCATGGCACTAAGGGTACGGATGGAACCTTTTTGCCAAACAACGCCATAATCACTAATGTCAGAAGAATTAAATGCCCCTTCCATTTGCCGGGCCAACAGGCGATCGCCGTCCTCGGACCAAGAAGCTGGCAAAAGAATCGAAATTACCCCGGCCATTTCTGGGCTATCTTCCCCTACCCTTTGCAAATAGCTGGCAATGGGGGAGTTTGCCCGCACTACCTGCAGCTTGCCCGTAGCTAAATTTTCAATGAACATTACCCCCAACACTTTGGACTCGTAGGAATTGGGTTCCGCCCGCACTTCAATGCGACTGTAAGCTGCATACTGTCCAGAGGGAGACACCAAAGCCGGACTGCGGTAGTAGCGCAACCCTGATTGTTGTTGTTCGGCGTAATCCTGCTGGGTACGTACAATCCAACTCCATGGCACTGGATAAGGACTGTCTAAGGGATCCACCTCCCGGGTATCAGTCACATTAAGCAAAAAATCATCATCGGGAATCCCCACCGGAGCAAAGAGTTGAACGCCATCCAACAGTAAAGGTTGGGGTTGATTCGGAGTTAAATTGGCGGCGAGGGGGGAATTCGCTAAGGCGGGGGTAGCAGTGGCGGCAATCATCAGCATAGCGGCGAGGGGAAGACGGGAACGCAGAGCACGGCAAATAGGGGCAATCATGGGGACTCCACTCTGGGGAAATTACTACCTCAACCAACATCAAGCCCTAGGTTCGGTGAGGAGTTGGTATTGGGGGCAAGTATAGGTTTTTAGTCTGGGATTATGGGCAGAGGTTCCATAATTGTTAGAAGACTTCACAATTTCCGCTAAATTGCTCTCCCGTCATAGTTCAATCAAGTATTTATACTCAGATCCTCGCCCCAAAAATAGCCAAAAAAAAGGGACTAGCAAACAGTCCCAGCGAAACAATTATTTGATTTTTCAGTTTAATTTTCAGGACGGAAAAATCAGTAACTATCCACGCTAGGAATGCACTAATCCTTCAACCCTCTGACCTTAGTGCCTAGCGACGGGGCACAGAAGCTTCGATGTTGATATTTTGGGCGGAAACCTTGGGAATGGTGTTGGCGGCAGGGTTGATACTGCGGGCCATGCCCAAGAAGTTCATCGGATTGCCAGCGGTGAGCTTTTTCTCCTGGGGAATAAAGCGACGCACTTCGTTCTGCCAAACGATTTGGGGGAAGCCCAATTGGCGACGGTGGTAGGCATCGTACCGGGGAGATTTGATGTTAAAGGGCAATTCACCCGCTTCCCGACCGGGAAGGTTGCGACGACGTTGGTAGGGCACCGTGTCATAGCCAAAGTTATTGAGGTACTCGTCGCTGTTGAGCAAATCGTCAATTAATCCTTGATAGCCCTTGGTCGCGACCACAATGGACCAAGCAATTTTTTCCCGTTCGCTGTAAACGTCCCGCCCTAAAATCTTCTGTACACAGTGCTCAACGAAGCGGTAGTTACTATTCTTTTCGTAGAAGCTATTGCGGAAGGTGTTGGAAAGCAACAAGCCCCGCACAAAATCTCGTACAGTAATTTGGCCGTTACGCAGTTGGGACTCAAGGACTTTTTCTCGGTCCCACTTAAACGCATGGAAAAAGATTTGACGATAGGCCGCCTCGATTAGGTTATCCATATCGCTGCTGGAGAGGATGTTTTCCGTGGTGAAAACAACAGGCTTCTCTTCAGAGCCAATTTCATAACCTTCTACCCTCACATTTTGACTTTTGGGGGCGTAGTTCAATAGGGGAAGAGCCAAGTGTAAACCTCCGTGATCTTAAAGAAGAGCTTGATAATTAGTTAGTTTAAATAATAAGGGGGAAGGGTCCTAATCGTTGGCAAATATTACAATTTATTACAATTATCGCCCTTCCATTCAGGGTTAGCCAATTCCTCAGATGGCTTGGCAGGGCGATCGAGCTCCCCATACTGGAACCAAACGGGGCTACCAGCCACAAAATTGTTCGTAGGCAGGGGCAGGGGACGCAGACACGGTGTTTTCCTCTTTGACCCGCATTTCCGTACAGTAGGTGGCGGTATTGAATCCCCCAAACCTTTGCACAGTACTGGTTCTAAGGCGCATATCCGGGTTGGCAAACCAGAACCGTTCAATGGTGGTCATGGTCTCATACTCCGTCACTAGCACCAGGGCTTCCTCTTCGTCGATGTGATAGCGACCGGCAATGGGGACAATTTCCGCATAGCCCCTCTCCCGCAGTAGTAGTCCCTGTTGGGGATTGTCTTCATCGGGAATGAGGGCAAATACAGTTGTTCCTTCATGATTTTCATCCTCTTTATCCCAGGCCATGGCGCTTTCCCAGCGGACAAAGGCTCCCCCCACGGCTTTGGCTGGGTCGCAGTCGTGCATTTCACAAATCTCGACAATTTTTTGATCATCAGCACCCAGAGCTTCAACAAAAATTTCCGAGGTGCCGGTTTCTGCCCGACGGAAGGCCAGGTGATGGGTGGTACGTTGCGATCGCCAGTTGCCGGAACTATTGCGAAAGAATTCCATTGCATCCACGGTGATTAACTCCTGAAAACTGAAAAGGGTAAAAATAGATTGTTGAAAGTTGGTCAGCAAGCATTGGTCTGGCTAACTTCCACTAGAGATTATCCAGCTTTTCTTGGGTCCGGTCACTGCCAGCGGTGTTGCCCTGGGCCTGGTAAAGTTTTTTCGCTTCCCCAAAGGATTTTTTGGCCAAGTCAATTTTTTCGTCCACAGCGTAGGCTTCCCCCAGCAGGTAATAAAAATCAGCGTTACTGGGTTGGAGGCGGGTTAAATCACGGAAAACCCAAACAGCTTCGGCAGGATTGTCCAATTCCAAATACATCCGACCAGTGCCAATTTTAGCGGCGATCGCCGTGGGTTCATTGCGGAGAGCTTGTTTATAGGCATCCAGGGCTCCGGCAAAATTTCCCTCCCGTTCCAGTAGTTCTGCCCAGGTAAGGTAGAGGGAAAAACTACGCCAATCTGGATTGAGCCTAGGTTCTAACGCTCTGCGGGCTGCCACCAGATCACCCTGGGCCAGATAAGCTTTACCCAGTTGCAAGGTTAGTTCAGAACGGTTAGGAAATAATCTAAGGGCCTGATTGTTGAACGTGATTAACTGTTCATACTCACTGCTCTGGAGCAGGGCTGCCCCCATCATCACCGCCGCTTCTTCATTGTCCGATTGCAAACTATGAATTTCGTTATACAGTTGACGCACCCGGTTGTAGTCTCCCTGCTGGAGCATGATAATCCCCAGGGCAAGGCGGTATTTAACTGACTCACGGGAACTGGGGCCTAAACTAATGGCGGTGGCATAGGCGCTGGCAGCTTCGTTTAACAATCCTTGGCGGGCGTAACTAAAGCCCAAACCATCGTAATAGTCGGGATTGTTGGGATTTACCCGCAGAGCCTGCTGAAAACTCCGGCTAGCCTCGGCAAATTGTCCCTGGCGGGCGTAGAGATAACCCATGCTGCCAAACAGTTCTGCGTTTTCCCCGTCCAACATGGCCGCCTGTTGGTAAATGGCGATCGCCTGGGGAAAATTACCGTTATCCACATAGGCCTTGCCTTGGCGCAGTAGCTCATTGAACTGCCTTCTATCGTCGGTCGCTGACCGTTGAGCCAGGAGGGGGGTAACGTCAGGAAGATTACTGGGATTAGTTTGGCTAGGAGACTGGGCCGAGACAGCGGCACCGAATAATAGAGGAATTAGACCGCCTCCTATCAATATCTGTTTTCCTGACCAGAGGTAGCGTAAATTCATCGAAAAACTAGTGGTGAAACTCCGCCCCAAGGGACGGCTTGGCATTTGCTTAACTTTGTTTAATCTTGCTTTAGACAAAAAAAGCCTAGAGGCGGTTCATTCGCCCTAGATTTCACCCCACACCACATCGGCGATCGTCCTGGCAATGGCCACGGATTCACGCCCGCATTAGTGTACATCAAAGTTTTACTTCTGGGAAAATGCCCCTAGGGAGAGCCTTGCCCTAACTCGGAAAACCCCTTGGGGATCAAGCCTTTACGAGGAAGGCTTCGGGGCCGGGGGACTGGTATTTTCGGAACGTTCGTAGGCTTCCACAATCCTTTGCACCAAGGGATGGCGCACCACATCCGCCTGATTGAGGTAACAGAATGCAACCCCTTCCACATCCTTAAGAATGGTTTGGGCCACTTGCAAACCTGATTTTTGGTAATTGGGTAAATCGGTTTGGGTTATGTCGCCGGTCACAATCATTTTCGAGCCAAAACCCAGGCGAGTTAAAACCATTTTCAGTTGGGCTGGGGTGGTATTTTGAGCCTCGTCCACAATCACAAAGGCATTGGTCAATGTTCTGCCCCGCATATAGGCCAGGGGAGCTACCTCAATTTTGCCCCGCTCCATCAAGTCAGGAATTTTTTCCGGTTCAATAAATTCATACAAAGCATCGTAGAGGGGTCGCAAAAACGGATCAACTTTTTGTTGCAAATCCCCCGGCAGAAAACCTAATTTTTCCCCCGCTTCCACCGCCGGCCTAGTCAAAATCAGGCGATCGCATTCATTGTTTAGCAGCGCTTGGACCGCAAGCACCGCCGCCAAAAAAGTTTTCCCTGTGCCCGCTGGGCCAATGCAAAACGTCACATCGTGCTTTTGGATTGCCTTGATATATTGCCGTTGCCGGAACGTTTTCGCCCGGACAATTTCCCCCCGGCGGGTTTTGGCCAACACCGTTTTTTGTAAAGCTTGGTGTTCTTCTTGTTTGCCCGTATCTAGGGCATGGAAAGCGGTCATCAAGTCTGGACGGGAAATGGCTTTAGCACTCTGCCAGTAGGGAGCAAGGGATTGGAGCACGGCCATAACCCGGGCCACGGCTTTTTCGGTACCGACCACCATCAGTTCTTGCCCCCGCAGAATCAACTTTGCGCCGGTGTGGTGGGCCAAATAGGTTAAGTTATCTTCTCCGCTTCCTGCTAAGGCGATCGCACTTTCCGGGCTGGGCAATGGCAGGGTAGCGGTGGTTTGGGACATAAAGGGGACAACTCAGGAAGGGTTTGAGTCGAGTATATGGCCTAGGTGACGGACCTTGCCATCCTTCCCCACTGACTCGGCGTTTTATCCAAAAAATAGACCATTGCCATTACCGTCCAACGAATAGTAGTCTAAAGGCTAATGCCAAAAAGGCTTTCAACGGTGGCTATTTCAGTGGAATTGGGGGTAAAAACATTGGAAGAAAGCCAATTCCAATTATTGTCTGTTCGCCAAATTCCAATTTCTCCGGTGTCAAAATTTTGCCATAAAACTCGGTTGATGTTTTCAACCCTTTCTGCGGCTAGGGCTTGCCAACTACCAAACTGATTCTCGAATGGTTGCCCTAAAAATTTAAGAGGAGTAACTGGGTCATCCCCGGGCTGAACATAGTAAGCGCCAAAAATTCCTTCCAGGAGACCAACCGCACCTTGATTTTCTAAAACAGTGTATTGATCGCCAATGAGAGAATCTCCGTTAATGTCCGTCCCAAATAATAATTCGGTATTAAAAGTTCTTGATGATTTCACTTGCCATGTGTCAGAAGAAATCCAGTTCCAATTATTATCAGTCAGCCATACACCAACTTCTTCAGTAACTTGATTGTACCAAAGCACTTGATTGGAGCCATCAACAGTTTCTGTGTCTAAGATTTTCCAGTTTACAGATTGATCAGTAGAGAATGGTTGATTCTGAAACAAAAGAGCTTGGCGAGTATTATCTAAAAATTGAGCGAAGAAAAAGCCATTTTCAATAACAGCAACATTGTCATCTAAGATTTCTAATGCGATTTGTTGTTCAGTAACTGGATTAACGCCATCGTCAGCAGTAACGGTGAATCTATAACTGGATTGGCTTTCAAAGTCAGGATTGTTGATTAAAGTTACTTTGCCTGTTGTGGAGTCAATGCTGAAAGATGTGGCATCATCCCCTGGTTTCAAGCCAAAGGTTACTCCCGCACTTATGTCAGCATCATCTGTGGCAGTGACTTGATAAATTACTTGATTGGCACCACTATTTTCGGCGATCGCCTTTGCTGTATTTCCCGATGTAATAGTTGGGGCTATTTCGTCTAGGTCGATGATGGTTAAATTAACAACTTGCTCCGTGACAGGATTCACACCATCGCTGGCAGTGACAGTGAATTTATAACTTGATTGGGTTTCAAAGTCTGGATTGCCAATTAACTCAACTTCTCCAGTGGCGGCATTGATGGTAAATGAGTTAGCATCTTCTCCTGGTTTTAAGCCGAAGGTTACTCCTGCACTTGTGTCAGCATCATCCGTTGCTGTTACTTGGTAAATTACTTGATTCGCACCACTATTTTCGGCAATCGCTTTTGCCGTATCTCCACTAGTAATGGTTGGAGCTATTTCATCAAGATCAATGATGGTTAAGTTGACTAATTGCTCCGTGGCAGGGTTAACGCCATCGCTGGCAGTGACCGTGAATTTATAACTTGATTGGGTTTCAAAGTCTGGGTTATCAAGTAAGGTAACTTGTCCAGTTGTTGGATCAATACTGAACTGGTTGGCATTGTCTCCCGGCTTTAAGCCAAAGGTCACTCCGGCACTGATATCATCACCATCGTCTGCTGTTACTTGGTAAATTATCTGATTCGCACCACTGTTTTCATTAATTGCTGTTGCGATATTATCAGATGTAATATTGGGACCGAGTTCGTCCAGATCATTAATAGTCAGGGTAACTATTTTTTCCGTAGCAGGGTTAACACCATCGCTGGCAGTAACGGTGAATTTATAACTTGATTGGGTTTCAAAGTCCGGGTCATCAATGAGGGTTACTTCCCCGGTGATGGGATTGATAGTAAATGAGCCAGCATCATTCCCTGGCTTTAAACCAAATGTTATTCCGGCACTTACGTCAGCATCATCTGTGGCAATAACTTGGTAAATTAGTTGATTGGCACCACTGTTTTCATCAATAGGCGTTGCTGTATCGCCTGATGTAATGGTCGGGCCTATTTCGTCTAGATTATTGATGGCTAGGGTAACTATTTTTTCGGTGGCGGGATTCACACCATCGCTAGCAGTAACGGTGAATTTATAACTGGATTGGCTTTCAAAGTCAGGATTGTTGATTAAAGTTACTTTGCCTGTTGTGGAGTCAATGCTGAAAGATGTGGCATCATCACCCAATTTCAACCCAAAGGTTACTTCGGCACTTATGTCAGCATCATCTGTGGCAGTGACTTGGTAAATTACTTGATTCGCACCACTGTTTTCGGCGATCGCCTTTGCTGTATTTCCCGATGTAATAGTTGGGGCTATTTCATCTAAGTCAATGATGGTTAAATTGACAACTTGCTCAGTGACAGGATTCACACCATCGCTGGCAGTGACAGTGAATTTATAACTTGATTGGGTTTCAAAGTCTGGGTTATCAAGTAAGGTAACTTGTCCAGTGATGGCATTGATGATAAACGAGTCAGCATCATCCCCTGGTTTCAAGCCAAAGGTTACCCCGGCACTTATATCCGCATTATCATCCGCTGTTGCCTGGTAAATTATCTGATTCGCACCACTATTTTCGGTGATCGCCTTTGCTGTATCCCCCGATGTGATGGTTGGAGCTATTTCATCTAAGTCAATGATGGTTAAGTTGACTAATTGCTCCGTGGCCAGGTTAACACCATCGCTGGCAGTAACGGTGAATTTATAACTTGATTGTGTTTCAAAGTCCGGGTCATCAATGAGGGTTACTTTCCCGGTGATGGGATTGATGGTAAATGAACCAGCATCATTCCCTGGCTTTAAACCAAATGTTATTCCGGCACTTACGTCAGCATCATCTGTGGCAATAACTTCGTAAATTACTTGATTGGCACCACTATTTTCGGCGATCGCCTTTGCTGTATCCCCCGATGTGATGGTTGGAGCTATTTCATCTAAGTCAATGATGGTTAAGTTGACTAATTGCTCCGTGGCCAGGTTAACACCATCGCTGGCAGTAACGGTGAATTTATAACTTGATTGTGTTTCAAAGTCCGGGTCATCAATGAGGGTTACTTTCCCGGTGATGGGATTGATGGTAAATGAACCAGCATCATTCCCTGGCTTTAAACCAAATGTTATTCCGGCACTTACGTCAGCATCATCTGTGGCAATAACTTCGTAAATTACTTGATTGGCACCACTATTTTCGGTGATCGCCTTTGCCGTATCTCCCGATGTGATAGTAGGAGCTATTTCGTCTAAGTCAATGATGGCTAGGGTAACTATTTTTTCGGTGGCAGGATTAACCCCATCGCTAGCAGTAACCGTGAATTTATAACTGGATTGTGTTTCAAAATCTGGGTTTTCAGTTAGGATTACTTGTCCGGTGGTGGAGTTGATGATAAACAGGTCAGCATCATTCCCTGGCTTTAAACCAAATGTTATTCCTGCACTTACGTCAGCATCATCTGTGGCAGTGACTTGATAAATTACTTGATTCGCACCACTATTTTCGGCGATCGCCTTCGCCGTATCTCCCGATGTGATAGTAGGAGCTATTTCGTCTAGGTCAATGATGGCTAAATTAACCAATTGTTCGGTGGCCGGGTTAACTCCATCGTCAGCAGTAACGGTGAATTTATAACTGGATTGGGTTTCAAAGTCAGGATTGCCAATTAACTTAACTTCTCCAGTGGTGGCATTGATGATAAACGAGTCAGCATCATCCCCCGGTTTCAAGCCAAAGGTTATTCCTGCACTTATGTCACCATCATCCGTTGCTTTTACTTGGTAAATTATTTGATTCGCACCACTATTTTCGGCGATCGCCTTTGCTGTATCTCCCGATGTGATGGTTGGCGCTACTTCATCTAGGTTATTGATAGTTAACTTGAAATCCGCAGTCAAGTCAGGGGTACTACCTACCGTGTCATCATCCACATTCACTGTGACGGTATAGCTGGCTTTACTCTCAAAGTTCAATACTGTACCAGCCTTGAGAAAGAGACTCTGCCCAATGACTTCAAAAAAGGCTGCATCAATACCTGACAGGCTGATATCATTACTCCCTAAACCATCATCGGTAATAGCAATATCCGCTACTTTGAGTGGGTTCGTAGTATCGGTATTTTCTGCCAGACTGGCATTAGGAACTATAACAGCGCTGGGTCCTTGGTTGACTTGAAGTTCATCATCATCTTGCACAGGGACTGCTAGATTATTGCCTGCCATATCGCTAAGCACTGCCCCATTAGGAATCTGCAGAATGATAGTGCCTGAAGTGTTAGGAGTGACAACTACAGAAAATACCCCCGAGCTGGTTTCTGTAATGGTTCCAATAGAAATTGTCGCTGTTCCCGCATTGTCAAAATCATCAGCAGTGACAGTTGTGGAGTCTATATCTTCACTGAAGGTCAGGGTATAGGTCAGCGGAGTGTCGATAGGAACAATGTTATCATCATCCCCATCATCAATAGAGGTGAGTGTAGGGGGAATAGTATCTACAGCATAGCTAACTGATGTTGTTGTGCCGGTTCCGTTATTCCCAGCTAGGTCACTAATCCCTGTATTGTCTAGGGTAATAACATTGGAATTAGATTCAGCATTAGCATTTGGGGTAAGAGTGGCTGTCCAGGTTATTCCTCCGTCGGATGACGTTGGAGATGACAAAGAACCGTCGACGACAATAATATCTGCATTTGTAAACCCAATTACTGCTTCGGAAAAAGTAAAGGTAACGGTCGCTGTATCACCGATTTTTAGAGCGGTGTCACTAATCTCAATAGCACTAGCGAGGTTTGGAGTAGTGTTATCAATAGTAATGCCTAAGGCTGAAGAAGCCGTACTAACATTGCCCGCAGCATCGGTAGCTTTGGCAGTAATACTGTAGTTGCCATCAGCTGGAGTCGAAGCCGTAATTGTCCAATTTCCTGAGCCATTGGCAGTGGTGCTTCCTATCTGGGTACTACCTCCACTAAATAGGGTTACCGTGCTGTTGGCTTCAGCCGTACCGTTAAACGTTGGTGTGGTGTCATTGGTGATGTTGTCTGTACTAGAAAGCCCACTATCACTGCTTGCACTCAAATCTGGCGTAGACGGGGCATTGGGCGGAGTGTTATCCGTGGGGGGAGTTCCATAGGTAAGTGTAGAGGTCTGAGAGAGATTAACGCCAGGCTGAGAACCAAAGGGGAAAAAACCAACAGTAACATTATTGTTTGATACAGAAGGGGTGAGAGGTTGGTTAACGCCAGTAGTGAAACCAGATACATTTGTCTGAATCACAGATTCAACAGAACCTATTGATTCATCTGCTAGAGATGTAAAAATGAAAGTTAAAGCTCCTCCTTGCTGAGTACCCGAAAAATTCACATAGATGGTATTTTCCGATACATCTATGTCTACGTTGCCGGTCAGCGTTTGGGGGGATCCTGATGAATTAAAAGTAGCAGTGATAGCTTGATCTGTGATTTCCTGTCCTGACGTTACGGTAAATGTTTGGGTAAACAGGTCAAAATTGAAGCTGCCATCAGAACCACTACCGGTGAAACGCACATTGACAGTAACCGACTCGCCTATTAAAGACTGTACTGACTGTTCAACCTGTAATGATTGACCATTGATAATGATGGTGTGTGTATCATCTTCGGCTTTTATCCTTGCCAATTCCGACGCAGAGACAACATCTCCCAACACTAGATCTGCAAATAATTGTCCTTCATCTCCTATGGTATCGACTGCGTTAACTTGAGCATCCACAAAATGTCCAATCTCTTCGAGGATGACTTCAATCAGAGCGTCTGGGGGGGCAGTGGCAACAAATTGGTCAGACAGATAAATTTTATTGATACTTTGGGCATAGGCTCCCACAGCAGAGCCCAAGGTTTCGGCACTGAGTACTTCAATGACAGGAAGATCGCTAAAATCTCCAATAGCCCAACGACTTCGCAAAGCTTCTACGGCGACAACATCATAATTATTTCCATAAATAATCTCGAAATTCTGCCAAAAACTCTCCAAGCCTGCAAAAGCGGACAGTTTCCCATAGACTAAGGACAAATCAAGATTGTAGACGCTCATAGAAAATTCTCAAATAAACAGGATTTATGCATTACTTAGATGAAGGCCTGACATCCGGAGTTCTCATAAACAATATTTTCTGCTATTCAGTCAGCATATGGATATAAATAATCAGAAATACATAGGGAATGATATCTGTACTCTGGGCATGGGATCCCAACAAGCCGGCCATGTCCTGGTCTAAAATTCGCATGGTCGGCAACTGTCTAAAATCTTCTTTTTGCCATTGTTGCTGGAGTTGTTTCGCCTGAACTCGGTCAAAATTAGTACCGAAGATAATTGCTAATTTACGCCAAAAACGAGGGGAGTTGGTGAACTCAATCAAGTTTTCGTAAACAACGCTGAGAGCGGAAGGAACGAGAATAGCCACGGCAATAAAAGCTCAACAAATCGACAAATAAACAAAAATTGCTCTAAATTGCTCCTCTATTGCCATAAAAATGACGTTGACAAAATTGTACACCATCGAAACTTACCAACCATCCCAGCTTGAAACTTTTTTTGTCATCATTGCCCAATTTTTTTATCCAAGCCAAAATACCGAGCTAAGCCGGAAGGGGGATAATCCAACATCAAGACCTGGACCCTCCATGGCAAGCCCCGCTATGAATTGCTCTCCCAAGAACTGGCCATGTACCGGGAATTGGTCACCAACAAAATTAATCAAGGCCTATTAAAAGGGGAACGTTTTTCTGACCCCTAGGACGTGGAATGGGAAAAACGGGGATGCTTACTTCAAAGCGTGTTTCAAAAGCTGGGTTTTGGCTGTTTAATCCCCCCTAGCCCCCCTTCCGAAGGAGGGAACGGTTACCAAAGTCCCCCTTTTTAAGCCGGAGCTTTAGTGGGTCAATTTAGGGGGCGGAATAAAACTTTCCAAACACGTTCTCAGCGTCTAAACGCCAAACTGATTAGATAGGCAATGCTGGCCACCAAAATAATGGTTGCTCCAGAGGAAAGGTTAAAGCTGTAGGAAAGAGCTAATCCAACACCGCAAAAGACCATCCCCAATCCACTGGCCACAGCCATCATTTGGGGCACATCCCGCACATATTGACCGGCGATCGCCGCTGGAATACTCAACAGGGCAATGACCATAATTAATCCCACTAATTGCATCACCATCACCACCGTTAAAGCAATGGCCGCCACTAGAGTTAGATAAAGAATATCCACTGGCAAATTACGGGTAGTGGCATAGACCGGATCAAAAGAAATGGCCAAAAACTCTTTATAAAGTAAGAATAAAAGAATGATAATCAACATGTCTAGCCCTGCCATGAGCCAGAGTTCCTGCCGGGGCACCGTCAAAATACTGCCGAAAAGATAACTAGCCACATCGGCCTTATAACCTTTGGTTAAATCGATCAACATGATGCCGATCGCCATGCCCAGGGCCCACATCACCCCAATTAACGTGTCGCTGCGCTGTTGATATTTCCTTGCTACCCAACCCATGGCCAAAGCCATCACTAGGGAAAAAACAAACGCTCCCCAGAGGGGATTAAAGGCAAAATAGTAGCCCAAACCAATGCCTCCATAGGCCGCGTGGGCTACCCCACCGCTGATGAAAACCATGCGGTTGATGACAATAAAAGAGCCAATTAATCCACAGGCTAAGCTGACCAGCAAACTAGCTACGATGGCGTTTTGCATAAATTCGTATTGCAACGCCTGAACCATCGCCTCAATCATGGTGACACTCCGCTGTATGCCCCTGGCCATTGGTTGCATCTAACCCGGGTAAAGCCGGATCATGGCTAGGGAAAACCCGATGGGGCACACCATGGGCAATTAAATCCACCGGACATTGATAGGTGGCTTCAATCATCTGGGGCGTAATAAATTTCTCCTGGTGATAGTGCAAACTACGGTTGAGGCAACCAACGGTTTTGACATAGCGGGAAATGGCCCCCAGGTCGTGGGAAATCATCACAATGGTCATGGTTTGATTCAGTTCCCCCAATAACTCGTAAATACTTCTTTGCACTTTGCTGTCTACATTGGCGGTGGGTTCGTCCAGCAATAAAATCTGCGGTTGGGAAGCTAGGGCCCTGGCAATGTAAACCCGTTGCCGTTGTCCTCCAGACAGGGTCCCCAAGGGGCGATCGCCTAAATCTCCCATGCCCACCTGCTCTAAACAACGGCGTACAATGGCTTCATCCTGCTGGTGATAACGGCGAAATAATTTACCCCGCCCCAAACGGCCCATCCTGACCACGTCCAACACCCGCACTGGAAACGCCCGGTCAAACTCTAACCATTGGGGTACATAGCCCACGTAACGCCGCCCCTGTTCCACTGACCGCCCGAGAATTTGTACCGTACCTTGCTGGGGTTGAATTAATCCCAACAGTACTTTGAGCAGAGTGGTTTTTCCCCCGCCGTTAGGGCCAATTAAGCCCAGAAAATCCCTTTCCTCCACCCGCAGATTAATATTTTCTAGCACTGGCGTCGCGCCATAACCAGCGAATAAATTTTCAACGGCAATTACTGGTTGGGAGAGTAGGGAATCAACCATGGGGACGTTGGCATTAGGGCTGGGCACTGTTAGCATTGGCGATTTTTTGGGCAACGGCTTTGAGATTGCTAGACCAATCAGCGGCTAAAGGATCGAGTAACTCCACCCCCGCTCCGATTTCAGCGGCGATCGCCTCGGAACTTTTGGTACTGAACTGGGTTTCCCCAAACACCATGGTTAGATTATTTTCCTTGGCCGTATCAATTAACTGTTTCAATTCCTGGGCGCTGGGTTCTTGCCCTTCCACTTCGATGGGAATTTGTACCAAGTTGTAATCCCGAGCAAAGTAAGCCCAAGAAGGATGGAAAACAATAAATTTCCTTTGGGGTAAAGGTTGCAATATTTGTCCTAATTCTTGATTTAACCGCTCTAGTTCCGCTAAAAATGCAGCTAAATTAGCCTCATACTGGTCGCGATTATCCGGGTCCAATTCCGCCAACTCCTTGGCGATCGTGGTGGCCTGTCGTTTCACCAAGGTAGGGGACAACCAAATGTGGGGATCCGCCACCATCAATGCTCCCTTAGCTTTTTCCTTTTCTGACTCTGACCCATGGTCGTGGCCATCGTGGCTATGGTCATCGTGCCCTTCTTCCTCCCCGTGACTATGGTCATGCTTCTCCATTTCCAGGGGGGTTATGCCTTGGGCCGAATCAATTAATTTCATGTTGGCATTGGCCGCCTTTAACTTCTCCAACCAAGGTTGCTCAAAACCAAGACCGATCAAAACATAGGCTTCTGCTTCACTTAGGGCCGCCAACTGTTGGGGTTTGGGCTCATAGGTGTGGGGATCATTATTACCCGGTACCAGTACGCTGACTCGAACTAAGTCACCACCAATTTTTTCCAAAAAGTATTGTTGAGGTGGAATACTCACCGTAATATCCATGGCATCTGCCACCGGAGCATCCTCAACTTGACCATTTTGCCCAACCTGTTCAACAGCGGGCTGACAGCCTAGGGTGCTCAAACCCAGAACAAAAGCAACACCAAGGGGTTGGACAAAGCGGGGAACAGCGGGGAAAATGAACATTACCGATGTGCAATACAGTGAAGATCAAGCTGATGGGAAATTTATCCCTTTGGCATTAGGACAATAAACGATAATCATTATCATTGCATAATTCCTCCACCTTGTCATGAGTCTTCCCACTCCTTCCCTTGCCGTTCGCCTAGAGTCCCTCACAGTCAACCAAAGACTGGTGCTCCAAGCTTTGCAAAGGGAAACGGAGCCCCTGTCGGCCCAAGCCCTCTTCGCCAAACTGCGGGAAACAAAAAAAATTGGCTTGGCCACGGTGTACCGAGCTTTAGATGCCCTCAAGTTAGCCGGATTTATCCAACATCAGGCCACCATGACAGGGGAATTGCTTTACCAAACCCTAGAGCAGGACCAACATTGTTTGACCTGTTTGCAGTGTGGGGAATCGGTACCCATTCAGGGTTGCCCTGTGCAGTCCCTAGAGGAAAATTTGCAGGCTAATTATTCTTTTCGGATTTACTATCACACCCTAGAATTCTTCGGGCTTTGTCAACTTTGTGCCAAAGGAAGTGATTAGAATTGAAGTTAACCAAAATAAGAATAGTTAACTATCCCAATGTTCAGCGAACCGAGGAGAAGTTATGGCAACCCTAACCCCGCCAATTAGCTCAATCAATCAAGGGTCATTATTGTTGAATGTGAGCCATGTCACTTTAAAAGTCTCGCCGGAGCATTTTGATCAGCTTTGCCTTGATAACCCAGACCTACGGCTTGAGTTAACCAAAGATGGCGAATTAATTGTTATGGCACCAGCGGGGGGAGAAACCAGCCGGAAAAATCTTGATCTGGCGATCGATGTTGGTCTTTGGAATCGCCGAACAAACTTGGGTCAAGCCTTTGATTCTTCCTGTGGCTATGACTTCACTTCATTGGGGGGCGGTAAATTGTCGCCGGATGTGTCGTGGATTGAGCAATCGAAGCTTGAAGGGATCGAAATAGTTGGCTTTATCCCTGTGGTACCAGATTTTGTTATTGAACTCCGCTCCGCAACGGATAACCTGAAACCATTACAGGAAAAAATGCAAGAGTATCGACGGCTGGGGGTACGATTGGGGTTATTGATCAATCCCCAAAACCAACAGGTTGAGATTTATCGTTCTTCCCAGGCGACAGAAGTTTTAACGTTGCCAAAGGAAATAGATTGCAATGAAGTAATGCCCGGTTTTGTGCTTGATTTGACCCGCATTTGGTAGGAACTAAAAATATTCTGCCTTGGGATTGACTACCCCATTGCTGGAGCCGGAAAAACGATGGGGCCGTAGGAGTAATTGCTGTAGAGAGCGTTGCAAACGGAGCCGGGCTTGTTGTTTGGATTGTTGGGCAATGGTGAGGGATTGTTGGGGCAGACTGGTGACTTCACTGGGGATATTACTCGACACCGCCAGGGCCAACGCAAAGGCAATAAATGTGGCCAGAACTCCTAATTGTTTAAACATAGCCGACCCTCCTTTCTCCCAGACTGGACTTGAGCTAGTATTCTAGGAACTACTAAGCATAGCTCCCTAGCAAATATGACAATATCCCAGGCTCAAAAGGATCCAGGCATTTTGCAGACAGTTTCGCTTTTGACTGCCTATTGTTTTGACCTCCGGGGAATGGCCCCCAAACAGGTCATCAATGGCTGGCTTAAGAATTTTTCAGCCCTGTGGATTCGTCTTGCGGTGATCGAAGCCCTGTACCTAGGCCGTTATAAGGCGGTTTCGGTGGAGCATTTGCTGGAGTTCTGGCACAAGAAGGGACAACCCAATTTTCATTTTTCCGCTGAGTTTGAGCGTCTGGTTTCCGAAAATCTGCCCAGATCGTTGGCGATCGCCAGAGACGAATCGATGGAGGAGTTGACTAAAATGGCAGACCAGTCATGGCAGTTAAAGGTTCCCACGGCAGGACAAGAACAATCATTGCAATCACCAAGACGGCGGGTTTCTCCCTCCGACCCAGGGGAGCTAGAACCACTCCCTTGGCATCACCGTGCCCTCGGAAATATCCAACATCCCAACCAAGAAAATTTAAAGGGCTCTAATGTGTCCGAAGAAGGGCCCGTGACCAGAAACCCAGGGCCAGCCCCGTCCATTGAGCAGTTCATTCCCATCACCCAGGAATCAAATTTCCTCAGTCGGCTCCAGTCAGTACTCAGTCAGGACACCGAGAATGTTTAGATTATTCAATTCGGGGAAATTGGACAAGGTAGTCCTCTTCTGGATGGGTTTGACTTCCGCCCTGGTGACGTTCTACCCAACCCCGAGTTACGGCCAAAATAGTCAAAATAGTTTTTACAATCCCATCCCCATTACTGCCAACACAACAGTTGACGATCGCCTGACGGTGGGGGATATGCCCACGGGGGAAGGGGGATTTGCCAGGGACTATCGTATTAATCTCCAGGCCGGGGACCAAGTGTCCATTGACCTGCGCTCCGATGAATTCGACACCATGGTAATGCTCATTGGCGATGACGGCACCACCATTGTGGCCAACGACGACAGCACTGAAGGGGGCACCAATTCCCTTGCCTTCGCCCGGATTACTGAATCGGGAGACTACATTGTCCGGGTCAGAACCTACGCCGCCACTGGGGGAGGGGCATTTTCCCTGGCAGTGACCAGGCTAAAACCCGTTCCCTAGCAATTTATCAATGGTTCAAGGCAGTAATATTTCCGTAGAACTTGATAAAGTTGCCCGTGATTATGTTGTAATTCTTGCCCTTTTTCAAAGAAAGTTTCCGTCACCACCGCAAAAAATTCACAGGGGTTGGTGGCTCCATAGGGGTCGATGACGGTGGGTAAATTATTTTCTAACTGACTGAGTAGTTGTTGGTATTCCGACGCAAAAATTGACTGCCAGCGTTGATAGTCGTTGCGACGACCTAATTTAGGGACCCCATTCATGGCTCCATCCCCCATGTCCAACTGATGGGCAAATTCATGGAAAATAACGTTGTGGCCATCCTGCCACCGCTCCAAATCCCAGGCGATCGTGCCCCAAGCCAGGATCAACTGTCCAGCCCTATCCCAGGATTCCCCAGCTCGAACGGTGTCTTCTTCCTCCACTACGTAACCATCGGGGGACGTAATTTGCCGCACTTGGAAAGCATCGGGGTAAACAAGGATTGTATCCAGCCTGGGGTAGGGATTACTGCCTAATTCCAACGCTAGATAGCAAGCTTGGGCAGCGATGACCAACCGCACTTCATCCGTTAAAACAAAATCATTACAGCCAATAAACTGTTTTTGCTGGAGAAATAATTGGATTTTTGCTTCTAATTTTTGCCGTTGCTGGGGGGAAAGCTGGGCATAAAAAGGCAGGCGATCGCCTAAAATTGCTTGCCAATGGGGAGGCAGAGGCCGCTGAAAAAGTTGTTTTTCTCGCCAATCTAACCAATGGGGATAGCCCCAAATGTAGGCAATGATGCCCAAAAGGATGGTGAGGACAATGGCAGTGGGCAACATGAAAAATAACGGGTAAATCTTTAGGCTAAGGGGTTAAACCGCCCGATCGCCTCCAGCCATGGTTTGAATTTGGTTTACAAAAGCTTGGTGGTCCACCACCGGTTTAGCTATGTAGCCTTCTGCGCCACTTTGGGCCAATAAAGACTCCCGATCGCCGACCATGGCATGGGCTGTGACCAAAATCACTGGTAGGCTGGCCGTGGCAGGGTCTTGTTTGAGCAGTTGGGTAATTTGAATGCCGTTATAGGCCTTACCTTGGTAATGACTGCGGGACAGAGACACATCGATCAAAATCACGTCCACCGCCTTGCTCCGAGCTAAGGCCAACACCTCCGCCACATCCTCGCTGCCCTTGACGGTGAAGCCCCCCCGCTTAGTGAGAATTTTGGAAAAAACCCGGAAGTTCATGGGGTCGTCTTCGACGATGAGAACCGTTGTCATAAAACTGTACCCGGCAAAGTGGGGAGGAGAATCAGCCTTTCCAATGCTAACATTGGCCGCGAATTGACGAGCGCACAGGTTCCCAGCGGCATGGCCAGAAAATCTTTCCCCAGCGGTCAAATTATCCCCACCGATCTCCACGAAGAAATGGAACGTTCCTACCTGGAATATGCCATGAGTGTGATTGTGGGGCGGGCATTACCCGATGTGCGGGACGGTCTAAAACCGGTGCATCGTCGCATTCTCTACGCCATGTACGAGTTGGGGCTGACCCCCGATCGCCCGTTTCGGAAATGTGCCCGGGTGGTGGGGGACGTGTTGGGCAAATACCATCCCCACGGTGACCAGTCTGTGTACGATGCCCTGGTGCGGATGGTGCAGGATTTTTCCAGTCGTTATCCCCTCCTGGCTGGCCATGGCAACTTCGGTTCCGTGGACAATGATCCTCCGGCCGCCATGCGTTACACCGAAACCCGCTTAGCACCCATCGCCATGGGGGCCATGTTGGAAGGCATAAGCGAGGCGATCGTTGATTTTACCGGCAACTTCGACAATTCCCAGGAAGAACCCACCGTGGTTCCCGCCCAGTTACCTTTGTTACTGTTGAACGGTTGCTCTGGTATTGCGGTGGGCATGGCCACTAGTATCCCGCCCCACAATTTGGGGGAAGTGGTGGATGGTTTGATTGGTTTAATCAATAAACCTGATTTGTCGGATCAAGAACTATTTAAGTTAATCCCCGGCCCTGACTTTCCCACCGGCGGCCACATCCTCGACAGCGAAGGCATTTTGCAAGCTTACCAAACGGGACGAGGACTAATTCCGGTGCGGGGAGTTAGTCACATTGAAACCATCCGAGGGGAGAAAAAACGCAGTCATAATCGCACGGCGATCGTCATTACGGAATTACCATTCCAGGTCAATAAAGCGGCTTGGATTGAGAAAATTGCCAGCTTGGTCAACGACGGCAAACTAGACGGCATTTCCGATCTGCGGGATGAAAGCGATCGCACCGGCATGAGGGTGGTAATTGAGCTCAAACGGGATGCGGAACCCAATGCCATTTTGCAAAAACTCTACCGCATGACTCCTTTGCAGAGTAATTTTGGCGTGATTTTCCTGGCGCTGGTCAACAACCAACCCGTGCAAATGTCCCTGCGGCAAATTCTCCAAGAATTTCTCCAATTCCGGGAAGATACCCTGCTGCGACAGTACGAAAATGAGTTGGGAGAAAACCGTCGTCGCCTGGAATTATTAACTGGTTTACTAATCGGTTTAGAAAATTTAGATGCGCTGATTGAAATTCTCCGTTTTGCCGCCGATGGCACCACCGCCAAAATTCAACTCCAGGAACGGTTAGGCATTTCCCTCCAACAAGGGGACGCTATTTTGGGCATGCCCATGCGCCGTATCACCGGCCTGGAAAGGGAAAAATTACAACAGGAACACACCGATCTAGCCCAACGCATTGAGCAGTTGGAAACTCTCATTGGCGATCGCCAGGAACGGTTAAAAGCCCTCAAAAAAGAATTGCGGGGTTTAAAGAAAAAGTTTGCCGACGAACGACGTACCAAGATTTTACAGGGTATGCCAGCCAAAATTGAGCCTCTCCCCGTAAATCAAGATCCATTGCCTGAAGCGACAATTCCCCCGGTTGAAAGTCAGTCAGCCCCAGAAGAAGAGTTGGATTCCCCAGGGGAACCAGAGCAAGAACAATTAGTCTTAGAAAATTCTTCCCCGCCAACGGCAGATTCGGCTCCCGAAGCAAAGCAGGACGATCTAAACCTAGCCGTAAAGCCTACCCCCAAAACCGTCAAACAGGAAGCCCAACCAAGCCCGGAAGTCATAGCCACCCATAGCAAACTCGTTTCTGTTGCCGAGAAAAATCCCCTCACCCTCTTCACGCCGCAAACGCCCCCGGCGGAGGCCTTTCTGAGTATTAATTTGCAGGGGGAAATCGCCTGGCACCCAGAAGAGCTAACCTCCGCCAACAGCTTTGAACCCTTGGACCAGCAATTTTCCATTCAAGGGCGGGAAACTCTCATTGTCATTGGCGACCATGGCAAGGCTTTCCCCGTCGCCATTGCCGATATTCCCCCCTTAGCTGTCACCCGCATTCCCCTGTTACAAATTCTGCCTAAATCGGCCCAGCGGGACGCCACCACCGTCACTTTCCAGGGATTTTTACCGCCCCCGGAACAGCCCCAGGATTTACTCCTAGTTAGTCAGCAGGGTCGGGTCAAACTGCTCGCTGGTCAGGAGTTGCAGGAGTTGGGCCCGCGGGGTTTGAGTTTAATGAAGTTAAAAAATGGCGATCTCCTCCAGTTTGCCCAATTGGTTACACCAGTTAATCCTGCCTCTGCCCAAAATCCAGGTAAAAATTTGGTGATTGCCACCAGCAATGGACGTTTACTGCGGTTTGATCCAGCCCAGGTTGGTTTAACTTGCTCAAGTCCCAGTGCCCAAGGCCAGGAAGCAATGCGGCTTCGTGCAACGGAAAGTTTGGTGGGGGTACTGATGGCATCACCAGGGGATAGGGTTTTACTGTTAACCCAAGCAGGTTATGGCAAACAATTAGATTTAGCTTCTGTGCGCCTGGGGAATTTCGGCGAATTAGGCACAACGGTGATGCAATTTACCAGCAAAGCAGATCGGTTGTTGACCATGGTGGCGGCAAATCAGGGTGCCCAGTCTCCTCAATCCTCCACTTACGATTTTTACAGTAATCAACAACGACTCCATTCTGTCCAGGCTGATCAGTTTCAACCCTGGGGTAAGGATGGCTTTGGCGATCGCCTGGTGGATCTCAACGAGGGAGAACATTTAATTACCCAGGTGGCCCACCTTGGTTAAAGGTTAGACCCGGGGAAATTTTCGGCTAGAATGGGCAACATCTTTTTTCCGTGGGTGGGGACAATGGACAAGTACGAAGGACTGGAAAGCTCGAAAAAGCCTTGGTGGTTGAAGCACATCGACAAAATTTTCCTAGGCGGTGGCGTTGCCTATATGCTGTTAGTTAGTTTTTGGCTAGTGTTTCAATCCCGACAACCCAATCCCTCTGCGACATCGCCTACGGAAACGGTGACGGTGGATCAAGCGGACGAAGAATTTATTGTTTATCTGCAACAGTCCTTAGAAACCCTTAAACAGCCCCAATCATTGCCAGCTTCCTCCGCCCTCACTGGTGTTAACCCTCCGGTAACCCCCAACCAAACAACGGTGGCGATCGCCCCTGCTAACCAAGGTATTCCCCTTCCCCCGCCTCCCCCCGGCGCTGTGCCCCAAAATAATGGTGGCAATCTGACCGCAGTCGCTCCTGGTAGTACCACTGTGGTGGAACGATATTATTACCCCGTTTACCCCAACGGCCAAGCTGCTCCAGCCATGGCAATTCCCCCCCAACCCGTGGCCGCTGCTCCCCCGGCAGTGCCGATGGTGCCCAGTAAAACTAAACACGATTTAGTAGGAGTTCTGGAATCCGGTGAGCTTTCTTCGGCTCTGTTCCGCTGGAATGGCATGACCCAACGCATTCAAATCGGTGAGGCGATCGGTAGTAGCGGTTGGCAATTGGCGGCGGTTAACGGTCAGCAGGCGATCCTATCCCGTCAGGGTAAAACCCGCTATCTGGAAGTGGGTCAAGGCTTTTAGTCTGTACTAATTTATTCACCTTCGCCTAGTTGTTCGATCAGCCATTGACGAAATTGCCTAATCGTTGCTGTTTCTCCGTCTTGGAGACTTTGGCGCAGAAAGACAGTCAAATCCTTAACTTTCAAGGGATGCAAAGCCAAGCTCTGCTCAGAAGTTTCATAGATTTGCTGAGCCCCATTCCACAAATAAGCCTGTAAAGTTCGACCGTCATATCGCCAAATTTCGGGCACTCCTAAAGCACCATAAATTGCTAATTTGTCTAGGGAGCTACTGGTAATATCAATTTCAATGACTAAATCGGGGGGAGGATCAACATTAAGATCAATATCCTGTTTGTGGCGAACAATAGACTCATTTTGCAGGTAAAAGCAAGAATCTGGTTCTATGCCTTTCTCCAGCCGATTAACTCTTAGGGTTAGGGAACCTAGACTTTTAATTTCCAAGTTCAAGATGTCAACGGTGGTGTAAATTAACCGCTCTAGAAAGCGATTATTATGTTCATGTTCTCCGAGGGGAGTCATAATTTCTAAAGTTCCTTGACAATAAGCAAGGCGAATTCCTCGCTTTTCACCCAAATCCTGAAGCAATTGGTTAAAAGTTAGCCAACTTACGGGTTCAAGCAAAATAAATTTCGAGACGGGGGCTAATTCTGTAATAGGCATAATATTCCTTCACTATCCTGGTAACAAATACAGTCCTGGCTCTGCATCATTACCCGGAAGCAATTCCCTGCTACTTTTAACACCTCGATCTTGGCATAATTGGGCAAAGTTTTGCAGGGTATCTAGCCTAGCTAATAATTCACTAAGAGTGTCTAAATATTCGGCGATCGCCAATTGTTTATTAATCCAAGCTTGGTTATAGCGTTCGGGTGCATAGGACATATCAAATTCAACAGCAATTTCACTTTTAATGCGTCGTACTTGATCTGGAGTTAAGTTAAAATCCTTGGGATGAATTTGACAAATTCGCTCTATTCTTTCAGGTAGAATAAACTCGTTAAATGGCTTGCCAAGAAAGCGGTAGGAAGTATTAAGGCTATCATTAGCATCGTCCAATAATGCCTTTGACCAATTTTCAGATAATTGTTTAAATTTAACAACTTCTTCCCGTAAAACATCTTTGGCATCCTGGTGATGACCTATTTCCATCAATAAATTAGCTTCGGTAATGGTAGCAACGGCCCAACCTTGAATAGCAATGTCACTATTTAGCATTAATTCTGCTTCTAGCTCTGGGGTGATTTTGAGTGCTTCATGGCTTAAAAATAAACGGCTACGATTTGCGGCTTTAATGGCTCCAATGGGAGATTGTTCAGGAAAACGGTTGATTGTTTGAAGTTCAGATTGTAAATCTGCTATCTCTCTGACTAAACTGCTCTGATAAAAATGGGCAATGGCTTGGGCTAATTTTTCCTGTTTAGCTCGACTATCCTGAACAACTAGGCAAATGTAACCTAATTGTTGTGACATTTTATCAAGGCGATGATTAACATCATCAAAACCCTGTTGGACTGTTTGCTGGAGAAGATTAATAGATTTCTGCATCTGGTGAAGCTCAGAATCGTTGAATCGCACTTATGTACGACCTAAAAATAGACAGAATAATCCTACAGCAAAGCAAATTCATCACCTTAGTGCTAACTCCCTTAGCCAGTGTACATAGCTTATTTTTTCACACATGAAAGCCTGTAAATAACGTAGTTTGTCTAACATTGTTGTACCTGCTTCTTTTGGGATTACCAGTAATTTTAGTATTAAATAAGCAATTATACAGGTATAGATTTGAATCCCAATTGCATTCTCATTTTTGGCAATCAGTCTATTCAGCTTTAAGTGCATTTTTAAGAATTTCCATAACAATTCTATTTGCCATCTTTTTTTATAAATTTCTGCTATTTTTTCATCACTAACTCCTTCTATTTCTTTACTTTCTATAGGTAAATTTGTAACCAATCTAAACTCTGAATTATCATGGGTGAATATTACCACTCTACTCTCTATTTTATTCTTTCCAGTTCCAACCATATAGTTATCATTGGCTAATTTTTCTAGCTTTATATTATTCTTTATTCTTAATACATGATATTTGTTATTCTCCTTTTGTAATCTCTTGATTCTCTGTAAGTCACAAAATCCTCTATCCATTACTGCTACTCCATTTTCTGGAGTCTCTTCTATTGTTTCATTCCCATATTTATTATCATGACCTTGTCCAAAGTGAATTACTATTCCCCCCGGAATCCCTGTTGATAAGTTAATCTCACTGAATAATTTTACCTGATGAAATCCAAGGTTCCACATCAACTTCCTAGTTATGCTGACAATGGTTGAATCGAGAGGAAATATTTCTAATTCTCTCTGCTTAATTTCCTTCCTTTTCGACAATTCCTTTTTTAAGGAAAATATTATTTCTCTAAAAACTCCCACATCCCTTTTTTTGCTTGCCTTTGAGAATGTAGATATATCGACTGTCTCTCCTCGTAAGTTCAGTCTTTTAAACATACTCCTCATGCTTGTCTGGCTCTGGTCTAACACTAATCCTAACCAGATACTCACAAACTTAAATGTGTCTAATACTGGGTAGTCATGTTTAGGAAAATTAGATAGATAAGTTTTTACAATATGTCCAAAATTTGATATCATCGCTTCAATTATTCTAATATTTCTGCCCTTTATTCTATCATTTTAAAGAGCTTTTTTCTCTTTATAACTATCGTTCAACACTTCTGCACTTGATCATAGGGGTATAAACAAATTCCACTACTTGCCCATGTTCTTATTGGTTGACGAAGGGCACGATTAAAAGCGAATTCCCTAGATTGACGAATTATAACCCTGTTATTTCGCATAGAGATAATCGCTTTCATTTGTTCATTCATTGCATCAGCGTAATCTTTGGTTCCGCTTAACAATAAATGATTCCTTAGAAGTGATTTCTAAAGAAAATATAAAGAAAAGAGGATAGGAAAAATCTGTTTTTTATGGTGAAAAGATAAAAATTGAGTATTGTCGATGAGCAATTTGCCGAACGTAGTTAATCCTCAGCGCAAGCTATACGCCAGTGACATGAGTGATGAGGATTGGAAGATAATCGAGCCCAAGTTACCAGCACCGAAAGGATTTGGGCGTCCTAGAGAGTTGGACCTGCGAGAAATATAACTAATTAGTATAACTATGAGGCACTAGGCTATGCAGTAATCTTGAATAACTTTGTCTATGCGATTTTGCTATACTACCCTGGCTATTTCTGGAAATGTTTTTCTCCTGATATTCGCTATTAATCCTAGATGCAAATATTTAAAGTACTCAAAGCTTCTTACTTCTGGAAAGTAAGTCTCTGTAGCTTTCACAATATTTGTCGATAAACTGTACTGTTTCTTTTGCTTGACGGGGGCAACCATATATCACCTCTGCCTTTCACCCTCTCTTCTCTGTTTTATCCTTCCTACAATGATAGAAGAGCGATAGGCGAACTCCCAACTTTCTTCAATATCTGGGATTAATTCTGCCAACATACCGGGTTGGGACAAAAATAATTCGTAAAATCATTTGTCTGTCTTCAGACTCTTCTAATTTTCTTGTAATACTAAATTATCTCGATGGATCACTGTATCTGGCCCCACGTAGCCTAACACTGCGGCGATCGCCTCGGAATGGAGTCCCTTAATTTTTTCTAGCTCGTTACAGTTGTAATTAACTAATCCCCGCCCTAATTCTTGACCCTGGGGATCACAGATTATGACGGCATCGGTGGCACTGAATTCCCCTTCTAGGGCAACCACCCCGATCGCCAATAGGGATTTGCCCCTAGCTTTGAGGGCCTGGACCGCCCCAGCGTCAATGAAAATTTTCCCGGTGGGCACTAAACCATAGGCGATCCAACGTTTACGAGCATTATCGGAGCGGGGTTGGGCTTCAAACTGAGTGCCCAAATTAGCTCCCTGGAGGATGGCTAAAATTTGCTCAGGTTTTTGGCCATGGGTGATGACGGTGCGGACTCCTGATCCCGTAGCAATGCGGGCAGCGGTGATTTTGGTGGCCATGCCGCCGGTGCCCCAGGCGGAACCAGTGCTATCGGTGCGGACTTGTAATTGGGCTAATTCCGCGGCTTTGACTAGGGGAATGGGATAGGCATCGGGATCTAAACGGGGGTCACTGGAATAAAGGCGGTCAACGTCAGTGAGCAAAAATAGCCAATCCGCTTCCACCAAGCTGGCCACTAAAGCCGACAAAGTATCATTGTCGCCAAATTTTAGTTCATCGATCGCCACCGTGTCGTTTTCATTGACAATGGCAATCACCCCCAACTCAAACAGAGCTTGGAACGTGTTGTAGGCGTTGACATAGGCGGTACGCTCAATTAATTCCCGTCTGGTGAGCAAAATTTGGGCAATGGGTTGCCGGAGGCTACTAAAAAGGTCGTCATAGGTCCGCATTAATCTGCCCTGGCCCACAGCGGCGATCGCCTGCTTTAAGGCCATTTTTTTTGGCCTTTCTGTCAGGCCCAAACGACTACAACCTACTCCTATGGCTCCAGAGGAGACTAGCACCACCCGATGGCCTTGGCCGATCAACTTGCATACAGTTTCCACCAAAGCGGCAATGGTGGAGAGGGCCAACTGACCCGTTTCCGGACGAGCTAGGCTAGAAGTACCAATTTTAATCACCAAAGTTTGGGGTTGCATTGCCATTGTCATCTATTTTGGGAGGAAAAATTGCCATAAAAAAAGTGGGCCAAGCCCACCTTAAAACCATGATATTGTGTGGCGGCTAGCCCTCGATTACATGGAAGAACCTAAACCAGCATAGGCTCCGTAGAAAAATAACCCTAGAACACCAATGGCGCCAATACCGGCCACTACACCCACCACCCACAAAGGGATTCTGCCTTCTGCGAACATACCATGCCTCCTAAATTGCGTATTAAAAAAGTTTAGTTAAAGAAATAGCTGGAGAACAAAATCCCCAACACAGCCACCAACAATAGACCCAGGTATAAAGAAGTGCGGTTCAATTCCACCGGTTGGCGGTTTGGGTTTGAATTTCTGTCCATGAAAAACTCCTAGCGTTGAATAAATTGCATCGCGGCGATCGCCCCGACAAAGAAGACAGAGGGCACCGCCAGGGTGTGAACCGCCAGCCAGCGCACCGTAAAAATGGGATAAGTAACCGGTTGATTAGGATTTTGGGTTGCCATTGTTAATTACCAACTAAAAAAGAACAATTAAATGTTTTATTGATTAAACTCTTGAATTTCCTGATTAATGTCGTAGCGTTCCTGGAGAATGGGCAACTCTTGACGGGTCTGGGTGAAATATTCATCGGGGCGGGGAGTGCCAAAAGCATCGTAGGCTAAGCCCGTGCTGACAAACAACCAACCAGCAATAAACAACATCGGGATGGTGATGCTGTGGATCACCCAGTAGCGAATGCTGGTGACAATATCGGAAAATGGACGCTCGCCGGTAGTCCCTGACATTTTGTGTTCTCCTTCAATTTTTCAAAACAACATTGACTGACAAATGCAAAGCAAGTAGAGTCTAGTCTACTATTTTGTGAGCCGCCTAGGGAACCATTGCCACCTCGGTGCTGGGGTTATATTTGAGCAAAATCCCATCCTGCCCCAACACAAATCCTTTTTCCGGACTGAGGAACACCACCCGATAAAGATTGGCTGGAATATCTTCTACCCCAGTGTCCTTGGCCCAGGTTTGCCCCCCGTCTTGACTCATCAAGAGGTTACCGCTGGCCCCCGCTACCCATACTTCTTCAGGGGTACGGAAAGACAGATCGAGCAGACCCCAACTACCTTTATCCTGGGGAGCAATCACATCGCTCCATTCCTCTGCATCGGGATCGGTGCTGAACTGGAGTTGTCCCCCCCGGGCCAACAGCCATAGTTGACCGTCCTTGCCATAGCCCATGGTCTGTAAGCGTCGGGAAGAATTGCGGTTATGGGGAGTCCATTCCGTTTGTCCCGGTGCCCAGGTGGAATAAAAATTACCCCGGGCTGACACCGCCACATAACGGCCATCGGTTGATCGTTGAATGGTGCGGGCTACTCCTACGGCCCCCTCCACCAAAGCTTTCCAGTTTTTGCCCCCATTGGTGGTTTTGTAAATAGCGCCCAAATCCGTAATCATCTCCGCCGTCTGGGGTCCCAGGGCAATAATACTGTAGGGAGCACCGGGCAGTTTCTCACTCAAGGGAATGCGGGCCCAGGTTTGGCCCCCATCGGTGGTGTGGAGCAAAATGGAAGGTTTACCTGTGATCCATCCCTCGTTGCCAGAGAAACTAACGGCGGAAAAACTAGCCTTTTCTTCCCCTAGGTCAATCAGCTTCTGCTCCCAGGTGTCACCGCCATCGGTGGTTTCAAAAATAGTCTCCTTGGTACCCACCAGCCAACCATGGTTCGGATCTTCCGTGAAGGCAATATCCGCAAAGGTAGAATCTGTTTCTAAAGCAATTTCTTGCCATGGATTGAAGGCCAAATCCGGCACATGGCTGCAGCTCACACAGAAAACGGCGATCGCCGCCACTAGGACAAGTTGCTTTAGTTGCTCAAACTTCAAACTGGGGAATTTAACAGGCATTGTGAACAGGAATAATCAACGAGTACAGCAAGGGCTCAGAGGGAAAATTGAAGCCTTATCCCATGCCGTAAAGGCTCAGGAAAAATAGGAAAATGACGAAAAGACTACCGAAAATTAGTAAATTCTTTTTACCACCACTCATACGGTTAAAACCAAAACCGTAGTTAAGGTTCTCGGCAAAACCAGAGGGAGCATCGGTCTCCCCGGTGCTGATGAAGTAGTTGCGGGGGGCGCCACACACCGGACATTTCCAATTAAGGGGTAGGGCCTCAAAGGGAGTGCCGGGGGAAACACTAGTCTTTTGATCCCCTTGGCTGGGAATGTAAACATAACCGCAGGCCCGGCATTCATGGTTTGGGGATGCCAACTCCGCCAGGGTCTTTTCAGGGGGACGCTCACTCATGGCTACTACAGCAGAGAACTGGGGGTAAATCTTTAGTAATCTTTGTTAAAAATTATGACATCTTCGCTACCCTTTTCCCCAGCCTTCTCAATGGGGATTCATCATTGGTTCACCGAATGTTTTGTCCAGACTGTGACTGGGGTTTTCCAACCTAACTTCCCTTCACCCAATGGGTTAAAGTGTGAGAAGTCTGAAAAAAGTTCCATAATTTAGCCATCGTTAGTCCCAATCCACCATGCACATCAGCGAACTGACCCACCCCAATGAGTTAAAGGGTTTATCTATCCGTGAGCTGGAGGAAGTTTCCCGGCAAATCCGAGAAAAACATCTCCAAACTGTGGCCACCAGCGGCGGTCATCTGGGGCCTGGGTTGGGAGTGGTGGAACTGACGGTGGCCCTATATTCCACTCTTGATTTAGACAAAGACCGGGTGATTTGGGATGTGGGACACCAAGCCTATCCCCACAAAATGTTGACGGGACGTTACCATGATTTCCATACCCTGCGGCAAAAAGATGGGGTGGCTGGTTACCTCAAACGCTCTGAAAGTCGTTTTGACCATTTTGGTGCTGGGCACGCTTCCACAAGTATTTCCGCTGGTTTGGGCATGGCTTTAGCTCGAGATGCCAAGGGGGAAGATTTTAAAGTAGTTTCCATCATTGGCGATGGTGCTTTAACCGGGGGCATGGCCTTGGAGGCAATCAACCATGCCGGGCATTTGCCCCATACCAGACTAATGGTGATTCTCAATGACAATGAGATGTCCATTTCCCCCAACGTGGGAGCCATTTCCCGTTATTTAAATAAAGTCCGCCTCAGCAGTCCGATGCAGTTTTTGACGGACAATCTGGAGGAACAGATCAAACACTTGCCCTTTGTGGGGGATTCCCTCACCCCGGAGATGGAAAGGGTCAAGGAGGGAATGAAACGTCTTGTTGTCCCCAAAGTGGGAGCGGTGATTGAAGAACTAGGATTTAAATATTTTGGTCCCATTGACGGTCATAGTTTACAGGAATTAATCGATACCTTTAAACAAGCGGAAAAAGTGCCTGGTCCGGTGTTTGTCCATGTTTCCACCACCAAGGGCAAGGGTTATGACTTAGCCGAAAAGGATCAAGTAGGCTACCACGCCCAAAGTCCTTTCAACCTTTCCACCGGTAAGGCCTATCCTTCTAGTAAGCCGAAACCCCCCAGCTATTCCAAGGTTTTTGCCCATACGTTGACTACCCTGGCCAAGGAAAATCCCAACATTGTCGGTATCACGGCTGCTATGGCGACGGGGACAGGGCTAGATAAACTCCAGGCCAAGCTACCCAAGCAGTATGTGGACGTGGGCATTGCGGAACAACACGCAGTTACTTTGGCGGCGGGCATGGCCTGCGAGGGCATTCGTCCAGTGGTGGCCATCTATTCCACCTTTTTGCAACGGGGTTACGACCAGATTATCCATGACGTTTGTATTCAAAAATTACCCGTATTTTTCTGCCTAGACCGGGCGGGCATTGTGGGGGCGGATGGGCCCACCCACCAAGGGATGTATGACATTGCCTATCTCCGTTGCATTCCCAATCTGGTGCTGATGGCTCCCAAGGATGAAGCAGAGTTACAACAAATGCTGGTTACTGGGGTTAACTACACCGGTGGGGCGATCGCCATGCGTTATCCCCGGGGTAATGGCATCGGGGTGCCCCTGATGGAGGAAGGTTGGGAACCGCTGGAAATTGGTAAAGCTGAAATTCTCCGGTCGGGGGATGATGTGCTTCTGTTGGGCTACGGCTCCATGGTCTATCCCGCTCTGCAAACAGCGGAATTACTCCACGAACACGGCATCGAAGCAACGGTGGTTAATGCCCGCTTTGTTAAACCACTAGATACGGAATTAATTTTGCCCTTGGCCGAGCGCATCGGCAAAGTGGTGACCATGGAAGAAGGTTGCCTCATGGGGGGCTTTGGCTCAGCAGTGGCGGAGGCCCTGATGGATAACAACGTGTTGGTGCCCTTGAAACGTTTAGGGGTGCCCGACATACTTGTGGACCATGCCACTCCGGAACAATCCACCGTTGACCTTGGTTTAACCCCAGCCCA
The DNA here is from genome assembly GCF_000284455.1 of Synechocystis sp. PCC 6803 substr. PCC-P. GTDB lineage: Bacteria > Cyanobacteriota > Cyanobacteriia > Cyanobacteriales > Microcystaceae > Synechocystis. The sequence continues at coordinate 567,157 of NC_017039.1, read as the reverse complement.
GATGGCGCAGAATATTATGGCTTCACTGTTCAAAACTGAAACTGAATCAGTTGTCGCTCCTGGAGTTAGTTAGCAGGAATTTTGATACATTTTGCATTTGTCGAGGGGCATAGTGGTTTTAACACTCCCCCTTGCAAAGTTTGGGTTTGCCCCCAAATCCCCCAAATATTGGAGGATTTTTATCTATTTTCCTCACAAGTTTGAGGGAACCGGGGGCGTCTAACCTATTTAGTCGAACTTAAACCGATAGTTAGGCAACCCGCACAGGCTGGGCCACCAAGGCATCGGCCAGGCGACGGACAGCGGCCACCATGGCCACTTGGTCGTTCAATTGGTTAATGGCGGAACCAACCCCTACTCCACTGGCTCCAGCAGCGATCGCCATGGGAACGGTGACATCGGATAGGCCAGAAGCACATAGTACGGGGACATTAACGGCTCGACTGATAGCGTGGGCAGCGGCCAAAGTGGGAGCGGCTTTCTCAATCAAACCCAAAACTCCAGGGTGATGGGGTTCGGCACTGGTCCCCCCTTCAGTTTGGATGATGTCGGCTCCAGCGGCCACTAAAGCTTCGGCTAACTGTACCTGTTCGTCCAGAGCAAGGATGTGGGGCACGGTAACGGAGAGCAAAGTATGGGGCAACAATTGACGGGTGGCTTTGGTGAGGGCCAACACTTCCGGCCCTTCAAAACGACGACCCTGGGCGTAAAAACTGTCAAAGTTACCAATTTCCACCAAGTCAGCTCCGGCGGCCACCGCTTCGGCTAATAATTCTGCTTCCACCGCCGACACACAGATGGGCAAATCAATGGCGTGGCGCACCTGTTGGATCAATTGGCGATCGGCTGCAATGTCCACAAAAGTAGCTCCCCCAGCCTGGGCAGCCCGGGCCACGGCTAAAACATTGGCGCTATCGAAGTTATTTAAACCGCTAATTACCTTTAAGGCGGTACGATTTTCCAGGGCCTGGTGGAGTTGGGCAAGGTTTGCACTCATAGGATTACCAAAATGATTAATGCTAAATGGTAAGCCCCCCTAACCCTAACCGTTTGGGTCAGGCCAGGAAGACTCTCGGTGCCCAATCATAAAAGATGGGCTGTTGGTATCCATCTTACGTCTAACCCCTGCTATGGTTAAGCAAATTTTGTCTAAATCCTGGGGAGTGCCCCTGCTGTTGGCCATGGTGTGGCTTGGTAGCAACGGCCTTGATCGCCTGTGGCTAGGGATGGATCAAACGGTGCCAGCTTGGGACCAGAGTAACCACTTATCCTACGGCCTGGAATATTTGCAAGCCCTACGATCGCCGGAGTTTTTGAGCGGGGAATGGTGGCGGAGCTTTTGGATGTTGTCCCCCAAATATCCCCCTTTGACCTACATAGTCAATGCTCCTTTCCAGGGGCTAGGCGGCCCAGGTAGTGATCTGGCTTTACTGAGTAATTGGCTCTGGAGTGGCATTTTAATTCTCTCTGTGTACGGCTTGGGAAAAAAGCTCTTCAGCCGGGAAATTGGTCTGTGGGCAGTGGCCATCATGGTTTTGATTCCCCGTTTAATCCATAGTCGTTTGATTGTGTTGTTGGACAGTCCACTCCTGGCTTTTACCCTGTTGAGCTTTACCTGTCTGACCTATTGGAAAGAAGCTGAAGGTCGTCGTTCCCAATGGCTCTGGGCGATCGCCGCTGGAGTTGGGTTGGGACTGGGATTGCTCTCCAAACAAAGTATTATTTTCTATCTGTTTTTTCCCTTGGTGGGCTTGGGGCTGTGGAGCATTTGGACAAAGCAATGGCAACGGTTAGCCCAATTGCTAGTGGGTTTACTGGCAAGCATTCCCCTTTGGTATCCCTGGTATCGCACCAACTGGATTTATCTATTCAGCACCGCCCAAAATTCCAATGCCATCCCCGCCACTTTGGAGGGGGACCCTCCCGTCAATACCCTAGCCGCCTGGACTTACTACTGGCAGGATTTACCCAATGCCCTGTCCTGGGTCTGGTTAATACCGCCCTTGGTGGGGGTGATTTTGTCTTTGCTGAACCGTTTTCCTGCTTCATTGCAGATACCTAGTTGGCGGGAAGCGAAACCGGGGTTGCTGTGGCTGGGATATTACTACGGTGGCACTTATCTAATCTGCTCCGCCATTCAAAATAAGGATGACCGCTACATTTTGCCCTATTTGCCCATTGTGGCTATTTTTCTTGCCTTCGGTCTGACCCGTTGGTGTGGTCGTTGGTTGTGGGTGCGTTGGGGTACGTTGGCGATCACCATTTTGATTACCCTCGGCAACCTATTTCCCATTCCTGGTAGCAACGGCATTGTCCAAGCCCTCAACCCATCGGTGTTATTTCGTCCCGATTTCGTTTTGCCTGCCCCCAACACGGAAGTCATTACCGCTGCCATGGAAACCACCCCGGAGCAAAGAATTAATTTGGGTGTGATTCCCAACACCCCAGCTATTAATCCCAATACGGTGAATTATTATGGGGCGGCGGCGGATTTTCGGGCTTACGGTCGGGAATTGAGTCGTAACGGGGAAATTATTCAACAGGATCAGCAAAATTTTGACTGGTTCTTGACAAAAACTGGAGATAACTATTTAGCTGACCCAGTACAAGTGGAATTGGGAGAAACCATTGCCCAGAATGGTAATTTTACCGCTGTGCAAACCTGGCCTTTGCCCGATGGCAGTGAGTTGAACCTCTGGCACCGTCGCCAACCCAGGGTGGAGGTCAAACCCAGTCAAATTAATACTGAATTGCCGCAACTGACCAAAGTTGATTTACCCACCAGCGCCCCCCCCGGTCAACCCGTACCCATCACCTACCATTGGCAGGGCAATGGCGATCGCCTTAGTGAAGGGATTGTTTTGCTCACTTGGGAAAATGTTGCTGATCCTAAGCAAGTTTGGCTCCATGACCATGCCATTGGTTTGGGTGAATTGCTTCCTACCGACAATGGGCAAGCCGTTGAAGTAATTGAAAGGACAGCCATGGCGCCCCAGGCGGATCTACCTCCGGGGGATTACCGTTTAAAAGGGCAATGGCTAGATCCCAGCACTATGACGGCCCAACCCTTACCTTTACCAGACATTACCCTAACCTTAGCTGCCGATGCTCCAGCTTTGCCTGCTCCACCATTGGATTTTGTCAGCCAACTGTACCATTTAGCGCAAAATTTGCAGCAGGGCATTGCTGGGCTAGATCCAGTTTTTGCCCAGGTTGACCGGATTAATTTATACGATCCTCGCCACGACTATCTGCGGCAGGGGGATGCTAGTTGGACCTATCGCCTCAGCCAAAATCCCGTTGATGCTCTCCGTTTAACCTATGCCCAAGTTTTGGCCCGGGTATTGCAGGAAAATCCTCCCCAGGCGATCGCCGCTTTGCAATCTTTGGTCAAACTAGATCCCGAAAATCCCTACGCCCACGCTTATTTAGCCTTTGTTCATCTTTACGACTGGCAAGGATACCAGGGGGAACAGGCCCTCAAACCCGCCTTGGCCCTGGCTCCCGATAACCCTGAAATTAATGGCCTCCAGGCGATCGCCCTCTTTATGCAGGGAAAAATTTGGCCCGCCTGGCAAACGGTTGAGCAATCTGGGCTGCTCAATTAGTTACCCCGGTGACCCTTTAAAAAGGTTTGCAACGTTTAAGTTGCGCTTTAAGAAGTCGTCAACGAACGATCTACCTAACACCAGTGAGACAAAGATCCATGGGGCTATGGTTAATCCCGTGCTTCGGAAACTTACCTAGAACTTTTCAAACATTTTCCTAGAAAATCCCCATAAACATTATTAAAATAAAGGCCATGAAAAATGCTAAGGAAAAAGCAACAAATCCCAACCAAGGTTCATGGTTGATGCGGTCTAGATACTTGTTGACCTTTTCATCTTTATCTTCTGGGTGCCAAATCATCGGTTTCATGGTTTTATCCTCTTGGATAATAAAAAAACACATACTTAAGAATATTTAATTCTTAAGCTTTTTTACCCTAGCTACAAGGTATGAATGATTTCTTAGGAGAGATTGACAACATTAATCACTGCGCCATCACTTATGTAAGCCCCCGTTAAGTCTGCCTCGCTAAAATCTGTATTTGTTAGGTTGGCTTCGATCAAGTTCACACCGCGCAAATCTGCTCCCCGAAGACTAGCTTCAGACAAGTTCGCTTTTCGTAAGTCTGCCCCCCCTAGTTTTGCCCCCGATAGATCTGCATTGGTTAGATCTGCCCCCACTAAATTTGCACCACTAAGGTCTGCATTACTCAAATCAGCATAAATCAAACACACCTCCGTCATATTAGCTAAAGCAAGATTGGCGTTTTTTAAGGTTGCACTGTCAAGCTGTGCACGGGTTAAGTTTGCACCACCGAGGTCTACGAAAATTAGTTGTGCTCCGATTAGGCTTGCATTGGACAAACAGACTCTGACCAAGTTTATATGACTAAAATCCCTTTGTCCTTGCGCGTAACACCGAAGAATTTCCTGGGCATCCATAGTTTTCATCCTTTTCTACACAGCGACTTTTTTTGCTTTAAATCACACCGACTTTTTGCACTTAATTTTAAAAACACTCTTCTCCCATTGTAACTCAAATTTTATTTATGGCTAGATACAGAAACGTTGAATATCGATACAAAATTTAACATTTATTGCTGCAAAGTCTCGGGAGTAAATCGTACATTAAATTTACGAAAAAATAGCTGTAGGTATCAAGCACAATTTATTGCTATGTAAGGGCTTATTTCCAAAGAAAAATTAAAGAAAGTAGAGGAGAAACGAATTGGTTTTGGCGAATCCCTATGGTGGAGGAGTAGGATTTTAGTAGTTCCGATGAGTGGTCCAACCAATGCCGGAAATAGTCAGCGCCAGCCCTGTGCCAGTGATATGAGTGGTGCAGAGTGGATGAAAAAACTGATAGGGGCATTGGGTCGACTGTAGTGCTGACATTGGGCCACCTTTTTGGCCACTCCAGGCAGGAGCCCGTCCGCTAACTTTGCTGAAATTTTGCTTAATTTTGCGTCTTGATCTACGGGGATTTCAGACCGTTGCCGTTAAAATTAGGGCTAGTGATTAATTGTGACCCTGACTGGTAATCTATGCCTCCTCGTTGGCCCCGTAAACCCGACCGTAATGACCCTGCCTTTCGCCGTTTGGATGACCGGATGAATTTTGCTGTCCATGTGGCAGTATTTTTAGCGATTAACTCTGGCCTATGGTTTGTTCATAACTTAAACAAGGCCGATTGGTCTTGGTTGACACCTCTTTCGGGCATCTGGCTAGGGGGTTTGCTTTTGCACCTGTTGTACATTGCCGTTATTGCCGATTATTCCCCTGCCACTGGTAAGAGTTAAGGGCTTTAGCTAGACTGAACCAAATATTCCGGACTGTTAGTTTCTCAGCAATGGAATCTCAACTGCAATTCCCCATTTCCCCTAGCGAAGTTCTGTCCGAACTTTATGAGCAAGATCCCGCCCAATGGCTTGAGGTGACGGTGAGCTTATTTCGGCAAAATTCCCTGGCGGAGGTGGACTGGGTTCATTTGATTGAGGAGTTGGAGAGCTTGGGAAGACAGGATCGTAATCGAGTCGCCTATCTGTTGGAACAGTTAATTCGCCATTGTCTGCTATTGCAATACTGGCAGGAAGAACGGGGACGTAACGGCAACCATTGGCGGGCTGAGATTCAAAGTTTTCGCACCCAACTTCGTCGCTGTCTAACTACCACCTTGAAAAATTATCTGGAGGAAGAATTGCCCCAGATTTATCAAGGTGCCCTAGGCTATGTGCAAGAGAAAACCGGCCATGGTGTGGATTTTCCTCTAACCTGTCCCTATAGCCTGCAACAGTTACTAGAATCTTCTCCCCCCAATTAACCAAGGAAATAGCCACCATGAGTTATCGGATGGACCGCCACAGCTACGCCCACACCTTTGGTCCCACAGTGGGAGATAAGGTACGACTGGCGGATACGGAATTATTTATCGAAGTAGAACAGGATTACGCCACCTATGGCGATGAAGTGAAGTTTGGTGGCGGCAAGGTAATTCGGGATGGCATGGGGCAATCCCCTTTAAGCAGGGCAGAAGGGGCGGTGGATGTGGTGATCACCAATGCGTTGATTTTGGATTGGTGGGGCATTGTCAAAGCTGATGTGGGCATTAAGAACGGTCGCATTTACGCCATTGGTAAGGCAGGCAACCCCCATATCCAAGACAATGTTTCCATAATCATTGGCCCCAGCACCGAGGCGATCGCCGGGGAAGGAATGATTTTAACGGCGGGGGGAATTGACGCCCATGTGCATTTTATTTGCCCCCAACAGATTGAAACGGCCTTAGCGTCGGGCGTTACCACTCTGGTGGGGGGAGGCACCGGGCCGGCGGCGGGCACCAAGGCCACTACCTGCACTCCTGGGGCTTGGAATATTCACCGCATGTTACAGGCGGCCGATGGTTTTCCCATTAACTTGGGCTTTTTGGGTAAGGGCAATGGCAGTCAACCGGCTGCCTTAGCAGAACAAATCAAGGCCGGGGCGATCGGGCTCAAACTCCATGAAGATTGGGGCACCACCCCAGCGGCGATCGACAACTGTTTGGGCGTGGCTGAAGACTACGACGTCCAGGTGGCTATCCACACCGACACCCTCAACGAAGCGGGATTTGTGGAAACCACCATTGCCGCCCTGAAAAATCGAGTTATTCACACCTATCACACCGAAGGAGCCGGGGGAGGCCACGCACCGGACATTATCAAAATTTGTGGAGAATTGAACGTTCTCCCTTCCTCCACCAATCCCACCCGACCCTACACTATCAACACCCTGGAAGAACATCTAGACATGTTAATGGTGTGCCATCACCTGCACCGTAATATTCCCGAAGATGTGGCCTTTGCCGAGTCTCGAATCCGTCGGGAAACCATTGCGGCGGAGGATATTCTCCATGACCTGGGGGCCTTTAGCATCATTTCTTCCGATTCCCAAGCCATGGGCCGGGTGGGGGAAGTTATCTGTCGTACTTGGCAAACGGCCCACAAGATGAAAGTGCAACGGGGCCAATTACCGGGGGAAACAGGCAATAATGATAATCTTCGGGCCAAACGTTACGTGGCAAAATACACCATCAATCCTGCCATTACCCATGGCATTTCCGAGGAGATTGGTTCAGTGGAAGTGGGCAAGTTAGCGGATCTCTGCCTCTGGAGTCCCGCCTTTTTTGGGGTTAAACCCGAATTAGTTATTAAAGGCGGCATAGTCGCCTACGCCCAAATGGGGGATGCCAATGCTAGTATTCCCACGCCTCAGCCAGTACATATGCAGCCGATGTTTGCTAATTATGGTGGGGCGATCGCCGCCACAAGTGTGACCTTTGTTTCCCAAAAAGCGGCCAAAAAAGATATTGGCGAAAAATTGGGACTGAGCAAGCCGTTGGTGGCGGTGAAAAATATTCGCCAGTTAACCAAACGGGATCTGAAACTGAATAATTATTTGCCCCACATTGAAGTAGATCCAGAAACCTACGAAGTGCGAGCCGACGGAGAATTACTCACCTGTGAGCCAGCATCAGTGTTGCCCATGGCCCAACGTTACTTCTTATTTTAGTAACTTTTGGAGCTGTTTTTGGCCATCTACCAATCTGCTACGATGGCTTTAAATTAGCCCCCCTTAAACAATATTTTATTAACATTTTATAAACAAAGTTTCCAGGAAATATGGCTGTTGAACCCATTCCCCCAATCACGTTGCCCCCACTCCAAGACCCTGTGCAAGAGGGCGATTGGTTGCGTCAAGGATTACAACAATGGCTTAATCAAGAATTTATTCCCGAAGGAATTAATGCCACCATTGCGGAACGGGCCGCTCAAATTTTTGTGCGTCAACGATTGGAAGGGGAAAATGATTTAGGTTCCCTAGTGATTGCCATTGTGACTGAAATGCAGGCTTTTGATTTTCGGGAAAGTTTTTTTAGTGAATTTGCAGTGGCCAATGCTGTTAGTGATCTAATCTTAGAAAGTTTAGGCTATGAAACCTGTTGTGGCCAGTCTTAAATTGAGTACAATTTTAGGGTTTTCAACCATGTTTTCTAGAATAATTTACTGGGAAATTTAGTTAGAAGTTTTAGTAAATTTTTCGTATTATTAGTGAGCAAAGTACGGCGGTAAGTATCGGCGGCTTTTTTAATCGCTTCGGCCTGGGTGGGATAGGGATGGATCACCCCGGCTAATTTGCTTAAGCCAATTTTATTAACAATAGCCGTGGTAATTTCAGAAATCATTTCCCCGGCATGGGAGGCAACAATGGTAGCACCTAAAATTTCATCACTGTTGGCTACGTGGATAATTTTCAAAAATCCCTCTGTCTCGTCAGCGGCGATCGCCCGGTCAACCTGGGAAAAGGGAATTTTAATAATTTTATAGCCTATGTCTAAGGCCTCAGCCATAGTTTCATTTAATCCTACATGGGCAATTTCTGGGTCGGTGTAGGTTACCCAAGGCATGGTTAAACTGCTTAGTTTACTGCGTCCTAAACCGAAGGGAGAAAAGAGAGTATTTTTAATCACAATGCGGGCGGCGGCATCGGCGGCATGGGTGAATTTCCAGTCCATACAAATATCCCCGGCGGCATAAATTTGCGGGCTGGTAGTTTGCAAATAATCGTTGACTTTCACTCCTCGGCGATCAAATTTTACCCCCACAGCCTCTAAGTTTAATTCCTCCACATTAGGGGCTCGCCCTGCACCAACCAGAATTTCATCCACTACAATGGTGCCAGAATCGCCATTAGCCCTGTAATGCAAAACTTTACCCCGATCAGTTAATTCTGCCCGTTCCAATTTGGCGTTTAAAATTAGTTCAATGCCATCTTTGATTAAGGATTCCTGTACAATCGCCGCCGCTTCCGGATCTTCTTTGTTCAACAAATGACTACCCCGATGAAAGAGCGTAACTTGCGCCCCCAATCGTTGAAAAGCTTGGGCTAACTCACACCCAATCGGGCCACCTCCAATGACCCCTAGGCGATCGGGGCATGCCGTTAAGGAAAACACTGTTTCATTAGTTAAAAATCCGACTTCTTCTATGCCAGGAATGTTAGGTTTAACCGCTTTCGCTCCAGTGGCAATTATGGCTTTTTTGTAGTTAAGAATAGCCCCTCCCACCTCAATTTGATTATTACGAACAAAATGTCCTTCTCCAAGAAAAACATCAATGCCCAAATCCCGAAATCTTTGAGCAGAGTCATGGTGGCTAATGCCGGTCCTAATTTGACGCATTCTCGCCATCACAGCGGGAAAATCAATTTCAATGCTGTCTGGTTTTTTGATGCCTAAACTATTAGCATTATTCATTACTCCTACCACCCTTGCGGAGCTAATTAGGGCCTTAGAAGGAATGCAACCAAAGTTGAGACAATCGCCCCCCATCAAATGCTTTTCAATTAAAGCAACTTTAAGACCAATACCTAAACCCGCTGCCCCAGCAGCTACGACTAAACCAGCGGTGCCAGCTCCAATAACTACCAGGTCATATTGATCTTTAGGAGAAGGATTAATCCAGTCCGGAGGATGAACATGGGCTAGTAATTGTTGGTTGTATCTATCTTGGGGAGTAATGTCAATACTAGAGACAGTAGAATTATTCATAAGGATTAATTGTTTAATGAAAAATTATTTAGAATTGAATTAAATTTTGGAGTATTAATCTGAATCTTAAGTTGTTGATTTATGACAAATTCCTCAATGAGCTTAGAGCATATTTGGAAAGTTGGGTTTTGGCTGTTTAATCCCCCCTAGCCCCCCTTGAGAAGGGGGGAACTGCCGTAAAATTCTCCTTTTTAAGCCGGAGCTTTAGTGAGGAGATTTAGGGGGATAAATACCTAGTCTTGTAATTTTCAAACGCTTTCTTAGATAACGATGGATACGTGAATGTAAATGAAAAAACAAGCGAAATCCCTATCAATGGACACGGTAGAGAGAATAATCAAAAATTATCTATCCGGTATTTATCCTATTGATTAGCTTGGCGATCGCCTGAATAACAACAATAATTTTAAATCTTTTAAAAATGAACTGGCATTGTTGAATATTTCAGAAGTAATACGGCAATCAGCAATTCTAAGTTAAAGCAAATTTTCCCGTTCCCGTATGGCCAGGGCATGGGCTGGAAAATCCTCATAGTCCGCTAGGGTAGTGACCGTTTCCTTCACCCCAGCAAAACCTTCCTCCGTTAAATAAGCTAGGGTAGAACGCTTGAGGAAATCAAACACCGACACCGCCGAGTAGGAACGGGCAAAGCCTCCCGTGGGAAGCACCGCATTTACCCCAATGGCATAGGTAGCGGCTGAAGACGGAGTGTAATTGCCCAGCAAAATTTCCCCCGCATTGTCGATTTTGCCCACCAATTTGAGGGGGTCCGCCGTCAACACCTGCAAATGTTCCGGAGCGTAATCGTTAATGAAATCTAGGGAAGCTTGCAAACTATCAGTGAGCAAAATGCCGCCATAGGAACCCAGACCATCTTCACAAAACTTTTTGCGCCAGGGGGGGAGTTTTTCCAGGTATTCCCCTAAATAACCCAATGCCTTTTCCGCCAAACTTGCAGAGTGGGTCACCAACAGCGCCGCTGAGTCGGAGCCGTGTTCCGCTTCGATCAACAAATCCAACGCCGCCAGCTTGGGGTCAGTGGTTTCATCAGCTAAAACAATGGACTCACTGGGTCCTGCCGGTAAACCCACATCAACAATGCCGGACAGTAATCTTTTCGCCGCCGCACCGTAAATGCTGCAGGGGCCAATTAGCTTATCCACTTTGCTAACCGTTTTGGTGCCGTAGGCGATTGCCGCAAGGGCCTGGACACCACCCAATTTATAGACCTCATCCACTCCGGCCATGCGGGCAGTGACCAAGGAAACCGGCTCCACTTTTCCCTCTTTGTCAGGGGGAGTACAAACCACAATTTTCTTTACCCCTGCCACCCGGGCCGGCACCGCCAACATCAACATCATGGAAGGGAAAGCCCCCTTACCCCTGGGCACGTACAAACCCACCGTGGGCAGAGGCGTAATTTTTTCCCCCGCAAATACCCCCGGCTCAATTTCCGCTAGGTGCATGGGGGGAGGCATTTGCCCAGCATGAACCTTTTCAATATTGCGAAAAGCGTGTTCCACCGCCCGCCGTAGTTCAGGATCCACCAACTTTTCCGCTTCGGCAAATTCCGCTTCACTCACCCGCAAATTTTCCGCCGTGGCCCCAGCGAAGTCAAACTGACGGCTGTAATGCAAAACCCCCGCATCTCCCTCCATTTTTACCTGCTCAATAACTTCCTTGGCGATCGCCAGGGCTTGGTCAATGTTTTGTTCCGAGCGACGTTTGAGTTGGTTTAATTGTTGGGGGGTAAGGTGCGAGAGCTTAAGAATACGAGTCACAGATCCCTCTCCGATTGGGGGCAAGGGCGGCGAACCTACATACCGGGTAAATTCAAACCGCTGGTTAACTCTTCCATTTTAGAGCGCATGGTTTCCGTGGACTCAGCATAGGCCGCTTTCATCGCTTCGGTGACGGATGCCGATAGTCCTTCTGCTCCTTTTTCAAGGGCACTGGGATCAATTTCAATACTGAGGGGTTCTTGGTTGCCACTCATCAACACTGTCACCAATCCATCGGCACTTTTGCCAGGAATTTCCATTCTTTCCAGTTCTTCCTGGAGCACTTTGGCCCCTTCTTGAACCTGTTGGGCTTTTTGGAAAGCTTCCTGTAATTCCTTAATTTTACCGAGGCCGAATCCGAAACCTTTACCTTGTGCCATGGGAATTGATTTCTAAGTAGTTAAACAATAATTAGAGTTAAACAAGCAGCAAAGTCGCTGAGGTGCAAACAACGCCCTAGCGAAAGCCTGTCCGATTATATCCCACCGTCTCCGCCATCTTATTGGCGAACGGCGGGAGTGAAAGAAGCCCTCCACAGATGAGAGCTTCCCCCCACGGCGATCGCCAGCGTTATGCACCGAATGTGAAGCCCTAGGAAGCCAAGGCCACTTCTAACATTTCCTGCAGCTCACCATTTTGATAGAGCTCAATCATGATGTCAGAACCACCGACAAATTCACCATTGACGTAAACCTGGGGAATGGTGGGCCAATTGGAATATTCCTTAATACCCTGACGAATTTCCGCATCGGCCAGCACATCTAAAGTCTCAAACGGAATACCCAACATATTGAGAATTTGCACCACATTGTTGGAAAAACCACACTGGGGCATCAGCTTCGTGCCCTTCATAAAGACCATCACCTTATTGGCGGTGACCAACTGATCAATTCTTGCTTTCGTTTCCGGATTCATTCAGACAACTCCTCTTCAAGGACAAATTGGGATGTGGGCGAGTTTAACAACTTTAATGTTGTTTAAATATTGCCATTTTACCCCCCAACTCAAATTTATCTGAAAACAGGTCTAGGAATCCCCTGGCTTTAGCCGTTTTGGGGGATGTCAAAGAGCCAATTTTCGATGTAGGGGAAAAATCTAAGCAGTCTGCCGGGCCACGGCCCAGGCTTCTGGAGTAAAGGTTTTCAGCGCCAGGGCATGGATTGCCTCCGAAGCCAAAGCATCCTTGAGGGCACCATAGACCATTTGATGTTGTTTGACCCGGGACTGGCCGGTAAAGGCTGAAGATACCACCACGGCCTCCAGGTGATCCCCTCCCCCCAGGTCATTGACCATTACTTCGGCATCAGGTAGGGCGGCTTGGATTTGTTGTTTGACTTGATCAAGACTAATCATAGTTATTTATAGCAATAGGCCAAGGAATAGGGCCGATATAATCCCAGGGTAATTATTTAACCACTGTAGCTGAAAGGCTCAGCCCCCAACATAGCGGAGGGAATTTGGCCGTTCAACTGTTGTTTAACTGTCCCATGGCTCGTCCCCAAACCAGAGTAGTTAATCTAACTTAAAAACAGAGACCACCCCCCACGGCAAGCGATTTAATTAATACTAAGGTTCTAGTTTAATCGTCTGTCGGAGGAAGAACCCATATTTTTTTCGTAACCATGACCAATTCTCCCCTGGCGATCGACCCTGCTGTCATTGGCCCTTCCAGGGTTTCCCCCTGGCTAATCAAATTAATTTATCCCCTAGGCACCAGGTTTTTACATTGGTATTTTGGCCCGATCGCCATCCATGGTCAGGAGCATTTACCCCGCAGTGGCCCGATTATTCTGGCCCCTACCCACCGTTCCCGTTGGGATGCAATTTTGCTTTCTTTGGCCGCCGGTCGGGGGGTAACTGGTCGAGACCTCCGTTTTATGGTGGCGGTGACGGAAGTGCAGGGTTTACAGGGTTGGTTTATTCGCCATTTGGGGGGATTTCCCGTTGACGTGAAAAGGCCGGAAATCAGTAGTGTGAGTTATAGTGTGCAGTTACTCCAAGCAGGGGAAATGTTGGTCATTTTTCCTGAGGGGGGCATTTTTCGGGATCAACACACTGTCCATCCCCTCAAACGGGGTATTGGGCGCATTGCCATGGAAGTTTGTAAGCAAAACCCCAACACTGACATTAAAGTGATCCCAGTGACGATCGCCTACAGTGACCCCTACCCAGGCAAAGGCACTTCAGTGGAAATTAATTTTGGCCAGGGCATCGCCGCTAGGGACTACGACCCCAGCACCATCAAGGCTAGCTCCCAAAAACTGACCCGTTGTTTGGCCCATAGAATGCAGAACCTTTACAGTTCCGAGAATGTCTCTCTGTGCGAGGCGATCGCCGCTTCGTGAATTTCGTCAAAACGGCTAATGGGGGAAGGGGCCATCATGATAAGATTTACCGTAAATTAAGATTTTATTCTTTGTCAGTCAGGAAACTCAAATAATGGAAACAATTTATTTGCTCGCTAAATTGCCGGAAGCCTATCAGATTTTTGACCCCCTGGTGGATGTTCTGCCGGTCATTCCCCTCTTCTTTTTGGCTTTGGCCTTTGTGTGGCAAGCGGCGGTTGGTTTTAAATAAACTGGCGATCGCCCCTGGGGCTTGTCATTTTACCTGGTCGCTTAAGAAAATTTGTTGGACCACAATTAAGCTGATATCCCCAAGTTGTCCCCCGTTGGCCATAGCTGGGGAATTTTTTTGTGGGGCAATGCTGATTTTGCCCTGCATTGACCAAGGCCAACGATAAATCTCCTCCCCATAGTGGCCTATTTTTAACCATGGATGTTCGTTTCATTTCCCTCACCAAACCCGAAATTGTCATTGACGGGGAGCCCCTTTCCCCCGAGGGACTAATTGCCTACTGCGCTAGGGTTTCTAGTCCTAACCAAGAAAATCCCAACTACACTAAGCTATTGCAATTTTGCATCCGGGAAGGCCATTGGAGCATTTTTGAAATGGTGGATATGACCTTGGAAATTACCACCACCCGGGCGATCGCCCCCCAAATTTTAAGACATCGATCGTTTTCTTTTCAGGAGTTTAGTCTAAGGTATTCCTGTGCTACCGAATATGAGTGCTATGAAGCCCGTCGTCAGGATGTGAAAAACCGTCAAAATTCCCTAGATGACTTTGATGAAAGCACAAAAAAATGGTTCAACCAAGCCCAGGCAGCCGTGTGGGAAAAAAGTCATCAACTTTATGAAGAGGCCTTGGCTAAGGGCATTGCCAAAGAGTGTGCCCGTTCTATTTTGCCCCTCAATACGGTTACCCGTTTATATATGAAAGGCTCTGTACGCAGTTGGATCCACTATTTCAGTGTCCGCTGTGACCAGGCCACCCAAAAAGAACACCGGGAAATTGCTTTGGCGGCTCGGAAGATTTTTATGAAGCATTTTCCCACTGTGGCGGCGGCTCTGGAGTGGTAGAAGAAATAACCCAGCAAGGCGATCGCCTTTGGATAATCAAAACTTTTGTTCACTCCCCCGAGAGAATGGGCAACAGCAGATGATTTTGGGTTGGGCCATCGGTGACCAAAGCCAGGGTAATAATTTGCTGATCAACCAAATTCGCCAAAACCGCCTGCTGACCAGTGCCAGGGTTGACGGGATAAGCAGGAAAGCTTGCCCCCGCTAAACTAATGCGCAGGCAATCGCCAGGGGACAAAGTTACACAAATTGCCTGGAGACAAATTTCCAAATTAGCTGTTTGCTTACAGCTAGTACAGTAACCCTGGCTGAGGGCCCACACTTCTCCAGTGACCCTAAATTGAGACAAACTCACCGCTACATCGAAACTAGGGCGATCGGATTCCAAAGTGAGGAAAATTTGGGGAACACCACAGATGGTTAAACTTTTCTGCAAAGGCTCAGAAGTATAGGTAACCACATCACTGCGATCATCAATAGTACTTCTTTCCTTCACTCCCTGGGGATAACCACTATGCCCCCCCAAACTGGGTACGGGTCGCCAGGGATCATGAACCCAAACATCGCTAATTTCCTCCGTTGACCTTGCTGGGACCTTTGCCGTCAAAGCACTGCCTTGGGTAGTACCTAAACCAGAGCATTGTAAAAACCAGCTTTGTTGCGTCGAGGGCAAGTCAGTTAAATATCGCCATTGCTTGGTGCCCAGGTCAAATAACTCCAACTTGGCTGGATTAAAGCGGGGCTCTTGCCCTTTAAGAAAATGATCAAACCAGGCTAATTGCAACTGATCCACCCCACTGATGGCAGACTCACCATAATTTTGTCCCCCGGCCCGACTGCCCCAGGGAAAATGCCCCCAGGGCCCCACCACCATTTTTTGCTGAATGCCACATCTTTCTAATTCTGCATATAAACGCCAATTACCTCGCAGATGGGGATCAAACCAACCGCCAATTTGCAACACGGGAATGTCAATTTTTTCCCTAATTTGCCAGCGTTGATCTGGCGATCGCCGTTGCCAATAATCTGCTTCTGGAGGTTGACTGATCCATTGATGGTAAAAGGAATCCGGGGCCAACTCCCCCAGGCGATCGGGAATGGCTGGTTGGAAACCAGAAAAATCGTAACTTTTTGCTAGGCGCATCAACCTTCGAAAAGTTTGCTCATCTTTCCGCCGCTTGGCAGAATCCGTCGCCAACTGTAGGGCCCAGCCGAGGTTATTTTGCAGACAAAAAGCCCCATTTTCATGGGCCCAATCTTGATATAAATCCCAGGCGATCATGGCCGGGCAAATGGTTTTCAAACTCGGATGGTGGTTGGCAGCAGCATACAGTTGGGTCATGCCCTGGTAAGAAAAACCATAGGTGGCCACAGAACCTTCACATTGGGGTAGCTTAGAAACCCAATCTAGGCAATCCTGGCCGTCTTCTACTTCGTGGGCAAATAGATCAAATTCTCCCTCCGAACTCCCTCGACCCCGTACATCTTGGATAATGACTAAATAACCCTGGGCAGCGTACCAATGGGGATGGGCATACACCAGGGTGGAAGCTAAACGGCGGCCGTAGGGTTGCCGCATCAACAGGGCCGGCCATGGCCCACCGGAGTTGGGATAGTAAAGATCGCTGTCCAAGCGGATCCCATCCCTGGTAACCATGGATTGGCAAATGGGTTTTATCAAGTTCAAAGCGGCAACAAAAAATTAGGTTGAGGAAATTAAGGTTTCTGAGTTTGTCTTCTGGATTCTTGCAAAGCTAGAGAAAGAGAACTTTAGCCTTGTTCGATTGGTGGCAAACTCAAAGCCATCATAATATTGCGGTCAATGGAACAACCCAGCCCGGTAAAAGAAATGAGAACACCGGGAACGCTATACAAACATTGTCCTAGTTGCTAAAGCAGAGCTTCAAACTCTTGACGGAGCACATGGGTATTGGCAACCCTAGCCACCAGTAAAGTTGCTTCACTAAAACTGGCCATTTCCCGTCGCCAAGTCTGAATATTGGATTCGTGGTGCAACCAAAAGTTAACCATGGTTTTTACCACTGCGTCCCAGTCCCAGTCAGGTTTGTCGGGAATTAATTCTGTAGCTTGAATCAGCCCATCCAAAGTGCATTCGGGACTGCCCAGGTAGGCCATACTGCGGCGGGGGTTATTTTCCACCTCTTGTTGATAGTTAAAAAAGGTGAAAACCGGCGTTACCCCCAAAATATCAAAGGTATAGTGCATAACAAAAATTTCGCCTTGCGGCAACAACAACAACGTTCAAGAACCCAAAAGCCATGGGCCTTGACCAAAACAGAGACTTCCCCCTAAAGGATTGGGAAATTTAGACTACCCAAGTCCCATTTTGTTGCCCTCAATGGTAGCGCGAAATTTTTTTTGCTGGTATGGCGAAATAACGGAAAATTGCCCAAAACTGTTTTTGTGTTCATTGTGGGAGTGGGTTAGAAAAGTGGTATGGTCAGCCCTAAATCCCCCTTGAAGGAAAAACTTTCATTTTTTTTCTCCCTTGCTAAAGGTGCCTGGCGGGATTAACCCCCATTCCAAACTTTGCAAACAGGCTCTCAAGGGTGTTATGGACGCAAACTTTCCCATTTACCTTACTCCACCGGATTTATCCCCAGCAGCGTTTGTGGCAGCCAATGCCACTGTGGTCGGCAAAGTCCACTTAGGCAAGGATTGTAGTATTTGGTACGGAGCTGTGGTACGGGCGGATCTGGAAGCCATAATCATTGGGGAAGGCACTAATATCCAAGATGGAGCCATACTCCACGGCGATCCGGGCATTGTCACCGTACTAGAAGATTGGGTCACCGTTGGCCACCGGGCTGTGGTCCACGCCGCCCACATTGAACGGGGTAGCTTGATCGGCATTGGAGCAACTATTTTGGATAATGTTCGCATTGGTGCTGGCAGTATCATCGGTGCTGGAGCCGTGGTGACCAAGGATGTGCCCCCCCGGTCTTTGGTGATGGGAGTACCAGCAAAAATTATTAAACAGGTGAGTGAAGGCCAGGTCCAAGGTCTACTAGACCACGGACAAAACTATGTTCGTTTAGCTAAAGCCCATGCCGCCGCAGGGTTGGGTTAGGGGTCCGACATGATAATGGGCAAATTTCCCTCCCCCGAGCCCATAATTAATACCTTGGTGTTGGGCGATTCCGCCAGTTTCTGGGTGGCTTCAATGGCCTTTAATTTAATAATTTGATCCGTCAAACTTTGGGAGAGAATTCTTTGGGAATCAGCTACCCCTTGGGCTTCAATAATTTTTCTTTCCGCATCCCGTCGGGCACTAATTAATTCCAATTGTTTTTTCTGATTACTTTGCTCTACTTCCACTTTAGCTTGGATCGCTTTTTGAATATTTTCCGGCAAAATCACATTTCTCATTAGGGCTTCTTCCACCACAAATCCCAGGGGTTCTAATTGCTCTTTCATTGACTGAACCAGTACTCCGGAAATCTCAGCTCTTTTATCACCATAGATAGAACTTAGATCGTATTTGGCCGTATTTTCCCGGATGAGGGAACGGAAGCGAGAGATAATAATTTCCCTTTGCTGTTCTTCACTGCCGAGGCTAGAAAACACTTCCCCAGCTTTTTCCGGGTTAAGGCGATATTGCAAACTGACATCAATGTTAAAGTTCAAACCTTCTTTGGAAGAGGTATCTACGGTTTCTTTAATGTCCTGCAAACGGGTGGAATAGGTGACGACCTTGGAAAGGGGATTGAGGAAATAAACCCCAGAGGTAAGGGGAGTGGTATCCACTGTGCCCATAGTTTCGATTACCCCCACTTCTCCCGCCGGAATCACCACCAGAGCTCGCCCTAAACTCTGTTGCACAAATAATGCTGACATGAGTAGGGCAATAAAAAATAGCAGGGGCCGTAAAAGTTTAGGAATTTTGGGATTCTCAGGATTTTTAACGGTGATAAATACTGTCCAACTAGCCAAAGCGGCGATCGCCGAGATAACAGCACCCATGGTTAACCTACTTAATACTCATATTGAAGCCATGCTAGCTTATTTTTTTCAATTGTTTGCCCAGAAAATAGTGCTAATACCGAAGAATTTTTTGTGAATATTTTTAAAGCTTGGTTGATGAACAATGGACTATTATTCCTGGGGAGAACTTGCCGTCCGATGCTGCGGCCAACATTAAGCGATGGAATGGGTAATTAGTTATTTATACTCAAGCTTGTTTATGGGGTGCTTGCTCCCTAGGGAGTTAGGGTGGTCTGGTACTCGTTTTCGGTCAGAAAAGCACGTATGATTGAACAGAATTGCAGGGATAACTTTTCCTTGTCAAATTTCATCAATGTCAATAACACCGTAACCCAAGCTTATGTCTCGTTTACGTTCGTTACTTTCCCTTATTCTGGTCTTAGTAACTACGGTCCTCGTTAGTTGCAGTAGCCCCCAGGTGGAAATCCCCACTACCTATAGCCCAGAAAAAATTGCCCAGTTGCAGGTCTACGTCAATCCGATCGCCGTGGCTCGGGACGGCATGGAAAAAAGGTTGCAGGGCCTGATTGCTGATCAAAATTGGGTCGATACCCAAACCTATATCCACGGGCCTTTAGGACAACTACGCCGGGATATGTTGGGGCTAGCCAGTTCTTTGTTACCGAAGGATCAGGATAAAGCCAAAACCCTGGCTAAAGAAGTGTTTGGTCACCTAGAACGATTGGATGCGGCGGCCAAAGACCGTAATGGTTCCCAAGCTAAAATCCAGTACCAGGAAGCCTTGGCGGATTTTGATTCCTTTTTGAACCTGTTGCCCCAAGCTAGCTAGGCATCCTTGAGCAAGATCACAGTTATTGTCCGTTGCTCAATTTACCGAGTGCAAATTCTTTGCTAAGCGCTTCCACTGTTAACCCTTCCGCCCCCTGGCAGGCCAATCTTTGGCTCCGTTATGACCGTCCAGGACACCGTACCCGCATGGTTGAATGCTTGGTGCAGGCTCCTTTGAAAGTGCAACGGTCTTTTTATCCGGATGACACTGGCCAATGTCAGACCATGTTGCTCCATACTGGGGGCGGCATGGTGGGGGGCGATCGCCTGGGCTATGACATTGTGTTAGAAGCCCAGAGTGATGTGTGTTTCACCAGTGCTTCGGCGGGAAAGATTTATCGTAGTTTGGGGCCCTGGAGTGAACAGACCGTCAACCTAGAGGTGAGAGTCGGAGCTTCGGTACTCTGGTGTCCCCAGGAAACAATTATTTTTGACCAGGCCCGCTATCAACAAAATTTCTGCATTAAGCTCCAGGAGCAGGCCCGTTTCAAAGGTTGGGAAATTGTCCGTTTGGGGCGCACCGCCAGAGGAGAAAAATTTACCCAAGGCCATTGGCGATCGAGTTGGGAAATTTGGCAGGGGGATAAATTAATTTGGGGAGAAAGGCAACAGCTAATTGGTTCGGAACAACTTTACGAATCTCCCAATGCCCTGGCGGGCTTCACTTGTTTGGGCACCTATGTGGACTTGAGTCGTTCCTTTGACCAGGATTTAGTCCATCAAGCTCAGGAGATAATTCACAGCCAAGGGCGATCGCCGCAGTTTGGCCTAACTTTAACTGCGACCCAAGGCCTAATTGCCCGCTACCGGGGAAACTCCACCCAAGAAGTTAAGGATATTTTTACGCAACTTAGTCAGGTAATTAGCCCATGATTTATCTAACCCGTCTTCAGCCCCAACCACCTGCTCCGGGCACGGGGGTAAGATTAGCCATTTACCAAAACCAAGGCGGGCCCATTGGTAATACTGAGGCGATCGCCTATTACTTGGCAAAAATGGAAGAAGCCCTCCAGGGAGCCCAACGTTTTGAAGCCCAGCTAATTAGCTTTGCCGAACTTTATCTAACTGGTTATGCCCTTTCTCCCCAAGAAGTCCATCAATTGGCGATCGCCAGGGACGGGGAAGTGATGACCCAGGTGGGGCAACTAGCGCACAAATATCAGATGGCCATCATTTGTCCCTACCCAGAAAAGGCGGCCATTAACGGGGAAATCCACTACTACGACAGCATTAATCTGTTTGATGACCAAGGAAAATTGGTCAAAACCTATCGCAAAACCCATCTTTGGGGCCCCGACGAAAGCAAAATTTACTCCCGCGGCCATCGCCATAAGGAAGAAGGTAAAGCCTTTACGGTCCATAAAGTTAACGGTTTTCCCATCGGTTTATTGAACTGTTATGAAGCGGAATTTGCCGAATTGACCCGTATCCTAGCCCTGCGGGGGGCAAAATTAGTGGTTATTCCCACGGCGGCGGATATTTGGACCTTGTTATCCACTGGGGAAAGGACAAAAATTCCCTACCCTGATGTGTCCCACAACGTTATTCCCGTGCGGGCTTTGGAAAATCATATTTTTGTTGCCTACTGCAATCGGGCTGGCGCTGAAACCAGGCTCAATGCCCAGGGGAAAACGGTATTGGTGGGGGAATATTTAGGCAACAGTGCCATTGCCGGGCCCCATGGTGATCTTTTGCTCTATCCCCGTAATGAAGAAACTTTGCTCATTGCCGATTGTGTCTCCGCAGATTATGGTTCCCTCCATCCAGAACAAACTAATTACTTAGTTGATCGCCAATCAAATCTGTATGGGTCTTTGGCCAGCGAGTTAACCTGATGTCAGGAGTTGCTGATTTCTATGATAATTTCGCCTGCTTGCAGTTTTTCCAGAGCCTGTGGCAAAGTACTTGAGAGAATTCGACGTAAGTTTCGATTCGTAACGTTACCGCAAGTTAGCCAAATGATTTGAGGTGGTATTCCTAATCGACATACAAGATCAACGAAGTCGCTGTCTTTTGTCATGATTACAGAGTTGGCAACTCGTGCGGCATCAAAAATTTCAATGTCTCTTGCATCCCGTAATCCCAGATCCCTCAAAGCTGACGCCTCTAAATCAAAATTACTCGACAGCCAATCTGCCAATGTTGGAGGTAGTTGAGCATCAACCCAAATATTCATGCCGTCAACCGGGAAAAATCAGTCCGCCGTGCAGCAAACACTAGACAAGCCTGAATATCGGCCATTTCTAGGTCTGGAAAGTCCTCTAAAATCTCAGAGGTGCTAACATTCTCAGCTAACATTTCTAGGATGTCGCTCACTCGAATCCTCATCCCTCGAATACAAGGACGACCACCACACTGACCGGGGGTTTGGGTAATGCGAGACAGTAAGCTATTCATTTAGTGTACTAAGATCATTTCATACGAGTAAGATTTTTTTATACTACATCGCATTTTTTGATTTTCTCCTCCCTAACAAAATTTCCGTATCAAAAGTCAGTCAGCCGTTACCCTGAAGGGAAAGTTAATCTCCATTGGCAAAATTGTAATAATCATTATGGTGCATAAAAAAATTGACCTCAACCAGCTCAGTGAAGCGGAAAGCCTACTGACCCCCACCTATGCGGCCCGGGGCCTAGCCAATTCTGTCAGTAAATATGAAATGCCAGAAACGGAAATGCTACCGGCGATCGCCTATAACCTCATCCACGATGAACTGGGGCTAGATGGCAATTCCCGATTAAACCTGGCCACCTTTGTCACCACTTGGATGGAGCCGGAAGCTAGGCAACTGATGGCGGATACCTTCGACAAAAACATGATCGATAAGGATGAATATCCCCAAACGGCGGAAATTGAGTTGCGTTGCGTCAATATTTTGTCCCGACTCTGGAATGCTCCGGCCAGTGCGGAAGCCACCGGCTGTTCCACCATTGGTTCTAGTGAAGCGGCCATGTTGGGGGGGATGGCCATGAAGTGGAAATGGCGGCAACGACGACAAGCGGCAGGGAAACCAGGCGATCGCCCGAATTTGGTTATGGGCATTAACGTCCAGGTTTGTTGGGAAAAGTTTTGTCGTTACTGGGAAGTGGAACCCCGCTTTGTCCCCATGGAAGGCGATCGGTACCACATCAGCCCGGAAGAAGCAGTTAAGCTAATTGACGAAAATACCATCGGTGTAATTGGTATTTTAGGTAGCACCTTTGACGGCAGTTATGAACCCATTGAAGCGTTGAACGATGCCCTGGAAACTTTAAATCAAAGAACTGGTTGGCAGGTGCCTCTGCACATAGATGCCGCCAGCGGTGGTTTTATTGCTCCCTTTTTAGATCCAGATTTGCGTTGGGATTTTCGTTTACCTTGGGTGAAATCCATCAACACCTCTGGCCACAAATACGGTTTAGTTTATCCGGGGGTAGGTTGGATCATTTGGCGGGATAAGGAAGAATTACCGGAAGAATTAATTTTCCATTGCAACTATTTGGGGGGAGATTTACCCAACTTTGCCCTCAACTTTTCCCGCCCCGGCAATCAGGTAGTGGCCCAGTATTATAACTTTCTCCGCTTAGGCAAAGAAGGTTACCGCAAAATCCAACAGACTTGTCGAGATACGGCTCTGTATCTATCTGGCAAAATTGCCCAATTAGGCCCTTTTGAATTGCTCACCGACGGTGGGGATATCCCGGTTTTTGCCTGGAGATTAAAGGACGAAGTATTGGCCAACACTTGTTATACCCTGTACGACATGGCCGACAAATTGCGGGAACGGGGCTGGTTGGTGCCCGCCTATCGCATGCCCAAAAACCGTGAAGATTTGGTGGTGCAACGCATTGTCGTGAAAGAGGGTTTTAGTCGGGATATGGCGGACCTTTTGTTAGCGGACATGGAAAGGGCGATCGCCTATTTTGCCAGCCAACCGGACCACAAACCGAAGCAGGAAGGTTCCCACTTTAGCCATTAGGCATCATAATCATTCACAATGAAACAGACCTTAAATATTTGAAAAATGAATGGGAAGAAAAATTTCTTCCCATTCCACAAAAAATCTAAACACAATTACAAGGAGAATTTCCTACGATTATCAGGTTATTTTCTAAAAACTACCTGGGCAATTTCGTTAATGTCGCCAACAATATACTCCCCGAGTGCAGTGAATTCATAGCTACCGCCTACATCTTTTAATTTGGCGACAATAATGCCTGTGTTTTGACCTCCGTCTTCAGTAATAGAATAGCTAGCAAGGGCTGTGTTAGTCTCGTTATTATAAATTGTTGCTTTTGCATTATTTACAAGGTTAAAAGCCTGTTTTCTTGATTTTGCGTCGTAAATATTGACACAAATATAATAATCTCCATCATCAGTCTTTGTTGCATCTAGTTCTGTAAACTCATCATCTCCTTCTCCCTCGCCAGTCAAATTATCATCACTTAACTTGATACCAGAAATTGCGGTTTTGTCATTAAAAAAGGCAACTTTTTTAGATTCTTTATGTACGACAAAAAGGTCTAAGTCAACATTAGAGCCTATGCTAGCGACATCCCATGACAGCCCTACACGAACTTTCTGAATACTAGACCCATCTGGTTTAGTAAGGGAAAGAGACTGACCTTTTTCTAAGCTTAACATAATTTAAACCGATAGAGTTTTTTTACTGACGTTGTCACCTTACTACAAATCTAAATTGTTCGTAAAGTCGAACTAGGTCGGATTTAGTCAGTTTGTATACTTTAACTATTTTGAATTGTCATCAAATTTAGAAAAAGTCGAATAAAGTCGAATTTAGACGTATACTATTTTGTGCGACAACCTAAACCAAACTTAAATTAACGGATATGATGGATTTAGGGGAGTGCTTGCTTTTCGCTGACGATATGGTGTTTCAAAAAACAGGTAGACACCTGGATGATATTGAGTTTGGGGTCATTGAAGGGGTTTTACAAAGAAAAAAATATGCAGATATAGCGAGAGATTTAAACTGTACAGAAGGATATATTAAGGACATTGGTTACGAATTGTGGAAATTATTCTCAGAAATTTTTGGAGAAGAGATTAACAAATCAAATATTAGGTCTAGCTTACTTCGTCACAAATTCGCCAACAACGTAAGCATTTCTGGAAACGATAATACGGTTGGTTCAATAGACCAAGTTAGTTTTTACGTAGGTTTAGATAAAAGATCAGACAAAAGTTGCCAAAATGATCAGTTTTTGACGAGACTTATTGAAAAACTTCTCACTTTTGGATTAAGTCATGAGCAAATTGCAGAATGCCTAAATATTAATTTGGAAAAACTAGGTATCAAAAACGAGCCTAAAAACACCTAGAGAGTAATCAAGTGTATTGAATTCATGATCGATATGGCCCTAGGCATCGGGGGGATTAACGGGGAAGAAAAATTCCACCCCCTGGTCAATTAAATGCTGATTATTAGCCAAAATTTCCCGCTTAAAGTTCCACGCTAAAACGTAATAAATATCGGGCAAAGTGGTTAGCTCTTTTTCAATTAAAAGCGGAATGTGCATACCAGGAGAAACCAAGCCCCGCCGTAGCTCATTTTTTTCCACCAAATAGTCTAAATATTGGGTACCAATGCCAAAGTAATTGAGCAAGGTATTACCCTTCACCGGAGCGCCAAAGCCCCAAACGGTTTTACCAGCTTGCTTAGCTTCGTCTAAATAGGCCAGGTTTTCTGCCTTCATCGTTTCAATGCGTTGGGCAAAATCAAGGTAGGTTTGGTAATCATTACTTTTTTCATCTATTTCCGACTGGCGCATGGCCTGGAGCCGTTCTGTGGGTTGCCGTTTGCCTTGATGGGTGACAAAACCGACAATGGAACCACCGTGGATAGGAGCTAAGTAGGCATCAAACATGGACAGTCCATGGCGATTGAGCAACACTTCGATGGTTTGGAGATTATAGTACAGTAAATGCTCGTGGTAAATTTGGTCGAAAGCCAGGTTTTCCACAATGCGTTTCATGTAAAGAAACTGCACCACAAATACCCCATCTTCTGCCAACGCTTCCCGAATACCTTCCGTTACGGAATGGAGTTCTTCGAGATGGAAAAAGACGCCCGCCGCATTAATGGCGGAAAATTTACGCCCTAACTTTTCGACTACTTCCAAATTGAAAAAATCATTCAGGGTGGGCACCCCCGCATCGTTGGCAATTTTGGCAGTGGTTTTGGAGGATTCCACCCCCAGTACGTCGTAACCCAAGGCTTGGAAATGTTTTAGTTGGGTGCCATCGTTGGAGCCAATGTCCAGCACGGATTTTCCGGGAGTATTGGCAAAAAAGCGTTCGTCCACTTCCTGGGCCACCCGAGCAAAATGATCACTGAGGGATTTGGTCACACCGGACAAATAGGTGTGGTCCCCAAACATGATTTCTTTTTTAACTGTGTAGTCCAACTGCACGGTGCCGCAGTCCTGGCAGTATAAAACCCGCAGGGGATAATAGGGTTCCTGGCCCACTTCCGCCGGGGTGAGAAAATGGTTACACCAGGGTTGTTCCCCCAAATCGATCGCCAAATCTAGACGGGTAGAATCACAAACACGGCACTGCATAGGAACTAACCAAAAAACTAAGAACCAGGACGACGGGCAAGGGCTATCTTCCCACGTTTGTTGTTTCGGCTCAAGCTGGGGCTAGGCCGTTGGGGGTGTTTAGGGCTGGCAGTGAATTTGCTGTAAATCGGCGATGGTGGCGTCGGTCCCCACTAGGTTTCCCTGGGCATAACCAGGCCAGTGAATGGCGATCGCCCCTTGGGCATGGGCCCCTTTGGCCATGGTGATATCCCCCTGGGCATCCCCAATCATCAAGGTGTGCTCCGGTTTCACGCCCAACTCCCGGCAGGTTAAAAGGTATAAAGCTGGATCAGGTTTACTGAGTCCTTGGTCCGACCCCTTAGCCACATCCACTAGGCTTTGCAATTGGTGATCGGCAATGAACCGTTCCACACTCCTTTGGCGGGCGGCGGAAAGGATGGCAATTTTTACCCCCTGTTGTTGCCACAATGTAAGGCTGTCCACTACTCCGGGGAACATGGGACAGGTATGGGCATTGGCAATAATTTGGCGATCGGCCTGGTCAAAACATTGGTTAGCAATGTCCAAACTCTGGAACCAGCCATAGCCCTGTTCGGCAATGTAGCTAGCGGCGGCAATAACATTATCCCGACGACTGCCCACCGCCATTAGTCCCCCTGGATCTAACTGAGCACTGCTCCGGTCAAAACCAAAGGCCCCAGCCAGGCGATCGCCAAAGTTTGCGGCTGGTATTCCCTGTTCCAATAGGGCCAACCTAGCCACGGTGAGTTTTTCCAGATACACCTTGGAATTTTCCAGAGTGCCGTCCTTATCGAAAATTAGGGCTTGGATCTGGGTAAAAGTTTTGCCTTGAACGGTGATATTAGCCAAATGAACTCCTACAAACGGCGATCGCCTTAGTTATACAGCCAGCATTAAACCGGAAAATGCCAGTACCATGGCCATTAATAGCGCGGGCTATCCACCACAATCGGCATCATTGTAAGCAGTGGATAACTCCGCTAATCTTGCCCTTTCTGAGTCGCCGTGGATAAAGCCCAATTACGAGCCCAATTACTACAAGAAAGAAGGCAATTGTCCGAGGCCCAATGGCAACAGCAAAGCCTGGAACTATGTGCCCAACTCCAGCAATGGTCGGTTTTTCAGCAGGCCAGCCGGATTTGTGCCTATTGCAGTACCCAACGGGAAGCGGATTTACAACCCTTGTTCGATCGCCTAGGGAAAGCAAAAGTTTGGGTATTGCCCCGCTGTGTGCAAAAAAGTTTGGTTTGGCATCCGTGGCAATGGGGACAACCGTTAACCACCGGAGCCTATGGCATTAAAGTGCCCGCCGATCAGACTGAAATTTGGTCACCAAACACAGTGGATTTATTGCTAGTGCCTTGCCTAGCAGGCGATCGCCAAGGATATCGTTTGGGTTATGGCGGCGGCTATTATGACCGACTGTTTGCCGATCCATTATGGCGAGCAGTACCGAAGGTGGGCATATTATTCGAGGCGGGTTTGAGGGAAAAATTACCCCACGATCCTTGGGATATGCCCCTGCAAACCCTAGTGACGGAAAAGCAGATTATCCAAATTGAGAGTTGTTAAGAGGGATTTTCGTCGAAAGAAGGGCTGAAAGGTCGCCATTTTCCCCCTAAGAGCCGGTTTGTAAGGTCTTATCTTGCTACCTAAATTTCCTCACAGCTCTGCAATTCTGGGGGATTTCGCCTCTCTTTCCCCCCAAATTTGGGGGGTCAGGGGGGCTTTTCAAACAAGTTCTAAAACTCCCGCCATACTGGGGATTTTGATTTTCCCCAAAATTAGGAAGCAAGGGGGCTTATCCAGTTCCGTTCTAGGACAAAAATCCGCCAAAAACTACTTAATACCAAGCAATTCCACTTCAAATTCCAAGGTGGCATTGGGGGGAATTACACCACCCGCTCCCCGGGAGCCATAGGCCAAGTCCGGTGGAATGATCAGTTTACGCTTACCACCCACTTGCATGGTGGCCACCCCTTCGTCCCAACCTTTGATCACCTGGCCGACGCCAATGGTGAAGGTAAAAGGCTTATTGCGGTCCACGGAGCTATCAAACTTAGTGCCGTCGGTGAGGCGGCCAGTGTAGTGTACTTCTACTTTTTGGCCTTTAGTGGGGCTGGGGCCTTCCCCTACCACTTCATCGATGTATTGCAATCCAGACTCGGTGGTGACAATATTGGCGGAATTTTCGGCAGTCATGGGAGATGGTTCCGGGGTTTGTAGGGCAGAAGCTTGGGCAATTTGGACTGGTTTAACTTCCTGGGGAGCGGCGATCGCCGACGGAGAAGATTTACCAAAAATGGCCACGGAAATTAACACCAAGCTAAAAAAAGTAACAACGGTCAGACTAATAAGAATGTCGCGCATAGCGGTAAAAAATTTCATCAAAAAAATAGGTCGGAGTAGTGTTGGCCTGATTATCCCATGGGTTCTTCCCCTCATCGACCACTGACTAAACGATTACGCCCTTGGGCCTTAGCTTCATACAAATATTGATCCGCTGCCCCCACCAACTTTCCCCAATCACTGCCTAGGCGGGGAATGGTGCTGGCACAACCAATGCTCAGGGTGACATGGTCGGCGATCGCCGATTGGACGTGGGGAATAGCTAGACGGGTAATCTCCGCCTGGATGTCTTCACCGATGTGGATGGCCCCTTGGAGGTCTGTGTTGGGTAGGACAATCAAAAATTCTTCCCCACCGTAGCGAGCGGCCAAATCCTTAGGACGGTGCACCACCCTGGTTAAAGCCTTAGCCACCTGTTGTAAGCAGTCGTCGCCCCCCTGGTGACCATAATGGTCGTTATAGTTTTTGAAATAATCTATGTCACACAGCAGAATAGAAAAAGGATACTGTTCTCGGATTGCTTCGGACCATTCCGTGTCGAGAAATAACTCCAGTTGACGACGGTTGGCCAACTGGGTAAGTTGATCCACCTTAGCTAAGCGCTCCAACATTTGGTTGACGGATTCCAATTGGTGTTGAAGGCGGTTTTGATAGAGCAAACGTTTTACCCTCTGCCGCAGCACCGCCCAATGAATGGGTTTGGTCACATAGTCGATCGCCCCTGCTTCAAAGGCCCGATCCACCGAGGCTTCATCATCTAGCCCTGTGATCATTAATACCAATGGGGAAGGATTTTGATAAATTTTCATCAGGGCCTGACAACAGGCAAAGCCATCCATGACGGGCATCACGGCATCCAGTAGCACCACTTCTGGTTTAATTTCGGCAAATTTGGTTAGGGCTTCTTCCCCATTGGTAGCCAGTTCTACCCGGTGTCCTTCCTTTTGCAAATAAACCCGCAGTTGCATCCTCATAAAACCGTCATCGTCCACCACCAAAATTTTTGCGGCGGCGGTTTCTATTGGTTGAGGCAGATTCATGGCGAGGGAATGGTGAAGGGCGCAAGGGCTTCCACCACGGCGATGTGTAATTGTCGACAGCGGTCAACCAACTGAGGGGGAGACCCTAATCCTAGGTTACCTGATCCAGCGTTCTTTTCTAGTTGTTGACAAAAAGTGGACAATTGTTGGGCTCCCAGGGAAGCACTGCTGGATTTGAGGGAATGGGCGGTGCGTCTGATCACGGCAAAATCGTCCACCTCTAAGCCCTGTACTAATTCTTCTATGAGCTTTTGGCTTTCCTGGCAGTAACACGCCACCATTTCCCCGAATAGGGTCAGGTCGCCGCCACAGAGGTCGTCCCGTAAAAAGGCGATCGCCGTGGGGTCAAGGGGAGACTCGGTTACATCAGTGGGTTTGACCATGGTTTGTTCTTCCACAACCGTAATTTTGTCCCCTAGAGTAACAATATCTTCCCTAGCTTGGGGGGAAGTGATTAGGGCTGAAGTATCCTGTAGTACTTTTCGTAGTTGGTTAATGGAAATAGGCTTACTAATATAGCCGTCCATGCCAGCATCCAAGCACTCTTGGCGATCGCCCGGCATGGCATTGGCGGTCATGGCCACAATGCGAGGCTGACGTTCCAGCGGCAAGGTTTGACGGATGTGGCGGCAGGCGGTTATGCCATCCATCACCGGCATTTGCATATCCATCAAGACCAAGTCATAGAATTTTTTCTCCAAGGCATCGATCACTTCCTGGCCATTGTTGGCGATCGCCACCGGGTAACCCAAATTATTTAGCATCTGGTGGGCTACCTTTTGATTAACCAGATTATCCTCTGCCAAGAGAATTTGTAGGGCCGGTTGTAGACTGGTGGCGTTATCTTCCGTGGGGAGCCCATCCCCGTCTGGGACAAACTCCGGTAAATCTAACTGATCAAACTGTGGCGCGTAATCAGCCAGACCTATAGACCCCTGAAAAATGTTAACTAAACTGTCAAATATTAAGGACTGACGCACTGGTTTATTGAGCACCGTCTGAAATACAGACAACTCATCCGCTCCCGCCACTAGCCCAGAGGAAAGCAGAATAATGGGCAGATCCTTGCCCTGAGCAAATTGTCGTAGATGGTGCGCCAGGGTAATGCCGTCCATATTGGGCATTTGTAAATCTAAAATAGCCGCATCCAAGTCTGGGCAACGGGCAAACCAATCTAGGGCTGATTCCCCACTGGTAAAGCAATGGCACACCAACCCCCAGGCCTGGCATTGATCCTGCAGAATCCGCCGGTTAGTTTCGTTATCATCCACAATCAAAACTTGTTTACCCTTCATCTGTTGCACCGAATCAGCTTCCGCTAGGGCGGGGGCCTGGGCTGTGGTCAGAATGCAGAAACGAAAATTGGAACCTACCCCCGGTTCACTGGTCACCGTCAGCACCCCTCCCATCATCTGGGTCAGGCGTTGGCTAATGACTAAACCCAATCCTGTGCCACCATATTTCCGGGTGGTGGAAGAATCCACTTGGCTAAAGGACTTGAACAGACGGTCTTGCCGATCCAACGGTATGCCAATGCCCGTATCCCGCAGATTAAAACAGATGCGATGGCTGGGGTGGGGTAAATTCAAAATAGTGTGGTAAGACTCAGCGGGATCAAAGGGTTCCCCTTTCACCGTCAGCACTACTTCCCCCTTTTCGGTGAATTTGAGGGCATTGCCGATCAAATTGGAGAGAATTTGCCGCAATCGTACCTGGTCTCCCAAAATGCGGGCCGGGGTTTGGGGGTCGATGCCATAGGTCAATTCCAAATGTTTAGCCCTGGCAATGGGACCAAACATTTCCAGCACGGTTTCAATTAGGGGTCTCAGTTCAAATGCTTGGGTTTCCAACACCAGTTTATCGGCTTCAATTTTAGAAAAGTCGAGGATATCGTTGATGATGGTCAGCAGGGTTTCTCCACTCTGGCGAATGGTTTGGACGTAATCTAGTTGCTGTAGATTTAAGTCGGTCATAATCAACAATTCCGTCATGCCAATGACTCCATTCATGGGAGTGCGAATTTCATGGCTCATCATGGCCAGGAATTCACCTTTGGCACGGTTAGCGGCTTCGGCGGCCCATGTAGCTTTTTCTAATTCCAGATTTTTCTGGGCCAATTCCCGACGGCGTTCCCGTTCCTTTTCCAGTAGGGCGGCTTGGGCCAGGGCTATGCCCATTTGTTCGGCGATCGCCTCTAGTAACTCAATTTCGTCCGCTGTCCAAACCCGTTGTCGGTCACACTGGTGCAGGGCGATGATGCCGTTGGCTTTACCTTGATAGGAAGTCCGCACTGCCAAAAAGGATTTGACCTGAAACCGTTGGTAAAATGCTTTGGTGTGGGTGGAGTTTAAATCCTGGTCTAGGTCCACCACAGCCATAGCCCGATCGCCTTGAATGATGGTGGGGTCATAGGCTTGTTCCACGGCAATTTCTCCGGCTAACAGGGAAGTAAATTGTCCCCCTAAATACTCCGCCACCACGGGCACCTGTAGGGTAGTGGCTTCCGAGTAGTTGTGGATCAGGCAACGGCTCACCGCAAAGACATTGCCCACTTGACGGGCGGCGGTTTGGAAAATTAAGGTCGGTTGTAAGCTCCGGCGGATTTCCTGGCTAATTTTCCGCATTAACAGGATTTGATTAAGCTTTTTCTGGAGGATGTCCTGGGCCTGTTTACGGTCAGTAATATCCAGACAAGACCCCACGTAGCCCATAAATTTCCCGTCTTCGAGGTAACGGGGCACCCCCACATTGACAATCCAACGGTATTGCTGGTCTACCCTGCGGTAGCGATATTCCAATTCAAAACGTCGGCGATCGCCAAAGGCCTGGGAATAAACCCCTAAGTAATGGCCCTTATCATCGGGGTGAATGCCTTCTAGATAACCATTGCCCGATTCTTCCGCTAGGGTAGCCCCCCGGAATTCCAACCAAGACTGATTGACAAAGGTCATTTTTTTGTCCTGGTCCGCCACCCACAACATAATCGGGGAGGTGTCCGCCATCATGCGAAACCGGGCTTCACTTTCGCGCAAACTTTTTTCCGCCTGTTTGCTGGAGGTAATTTCAAAGCGGATGGCTAGGTATTGATAGGGATTGCCATTGTCATCCAAAAAAGGAACAACGGTGCTGTCAACCCAATAGGTATTACCGGCTTTGGCTCTATTGTTAATTTGCCCATGCCAGACTTTTCCTGCCCTAATGGTCTGCCAAAATTGTTGAAAGAATTCTGGGGAATGGTAGCCAGAACTGACCAAGCGATGAGTGTTGCCAATTAATTCTTCCCGACTATAACCAGACACCTCGACAAATTTATCGTTGACGTAGGTGATAACGCCCTCGGTATCAGTAATGGCCACAATGGCCGCTTCATCCAGGGCGGTTTTTTGCACGGCTAATTCCTGGAGAGTGGATTTTAAAAACTCTTCGACCTTTTGCTGTTGTTTGATTGATTCACTCAGTTGTTCACTATGTTTACTACTTTTTTGCAGATAATAAACGGCGATCGCCACGGCCCAAGCCATCAGCAAACCACTGAACAAAATCCATTGCGATGAACCGTACTGATCTAGCAGAATGGGGCCCGGCACCAATTGCAGTTGCCAACGGCTGGTCATGGCTTCCGCCTGGGGCAATGAGTTAGCCCATGCCAATTCCTGGGTCACCACAATGTCCTGCTCCCAATCGTCAGGGACATCGTTATAAATGAGTTGATTGCCTTCAAAAATACGTAGACCAAAACTCCGCAGACCACTATCCTGGTCTGGTTTATTGCCGGACAGAGGACGAACGGAGCCGATGAACTGATCGAGCTGGAAAACCCCCACCACAAAACCGTCAAACCTATCGCCAATAAATAGGGGGACATAGACCAAAAATCCCTTCTCTCCTTGGTCTAAATCCACCACTCCGCTGAGGATGGTATTTTTTTGCCGGGCCGCTAGCTCTAGGGACTGGATTTGGTGGGGATATTGGTTGGCATAGTCAATGTCGTGCTCATCATCGGGCAATGGTTCAACCCACCGCACCACAAACTTTGGATCTACCCATTGAATCGTCTGATACCCATCGAAGCCTTCTGCTTGGGCCCTGGCATCTAACCGCCAATCTGTTTGCTCCGTTCCCGTCGGCGATCGTTCCCAACGTCCGGCCATCTGCTCTAATTGACGGACATGGATATTGAGCTGGTTTTCAATTTGTTCGTGGATGTTAGTTAGGCGATTGGTCAAAACCTGCTTCAGTCGCTCTTGAACTTGGTTGTAGAGAAAAAGCCAAGTATGAACAGTCATTACCGATAGCCCGGCCCCGATGAGAATTGGTAGTACGGGGGAAAGTAATAGGCGACGCAGGGGAGATTTCATCGATATCACAGTGGCACTAATAACCATGATAAATACCTATTCAGACCATTGATTAGACTCAACAAATCTTTCCAAAAGAAAAATCGCCCCCCAGAAAAATTATCCGTTTGGCGATCGCCGTTTAATTTAATTTTTTGTTATTTCTAGACCAACTTAGTCGGGGCCATAATCGGTGAACTAGGCCGGTTATTGAAACAGATTTTTCCCAGGGCCACCGGAGCTAAAACTGGGTGAGATGGACTGGTTTAGCAGTCGTAGTACAAGGAGAATTCGTAGGGGTGGGGGCGCAGACGCATGGGGTTAACTTCGTTGTCCAGTTTGTACTCAATCCAACTTTCCACAAAGTCAGGGGAAAATACACCAGTGCCGGTGAGGAATTCATGGTCTTTTTCCAACGCTTCCAAGGCCGCTTCCAGGGAGCCGGGGGTGGAAGGAATCTTAGCCAATTCTTCCGGGCTGAGGTCGTAGATATCCACATCCAAGGGTTCGCCGGGATCGATTTGATTTTTAATCCCGTCAATGCCCGCACAGAGCATGGCGGCAAAGGCCAGATAGGGATTGGAGGTGGCGTCGGGGCAACGGAATTCCAGACGTTTGGCCTTGGGGTTACCACCGGAGAGGGGAATCCGCACGGAAGCAGAACGGTTACCTTGGGAATAGGCCAAGTTAACGGGGGCTTCAAAACCGGGCACTAGGCGCTTGTAGGAGTTGGTGGTGGGGTTAGTGAAGGCCAACAAAGCGGGGGCATGTTTCAAGATCCCGCCGATATACCACAGACCCATCTGGCTAAAGCCGGCGTATTTGTCCCCAGCAAAGAGGGGCTGGCCATCTTTCCAGAGGGATTGGTGCACGTGCATACCGGAACCATTATCGTTGAAGATGGGCTTGGGCATAAAGGTAACGGTTTTGCCGTACTTTTTGGCCACGTTTTTGATCACA
This sequence comes from Synechocystis sp. PCC 6803 substr. PCC-P, assembly GCF_000284455.1. Taxonomy (GTDB): domain Bacteria; phylum Cyanobacteriota; class Cyanobacteriia; order Cyanobacteriales; family Microcystaceae; genus Synechocystis. The sequence continues at coordinate 532,275 of NC_017039.1, read as the reverse complement.
TACTTATAGATCATCAAGTTGTCAGCGGAATTGACCAACTTATCGAACTTGATGCCCAATTCGTTTTGACCACCGGAAGCTACTTCATGGTGATGCTTTTCAATGGGAACGCCAAAGGCCGCCATGGTGAGCAACATTTCTGTGCGGATATCCTGGGCGGTGTCGGTGGGAGCCACGGGGAAATAACCCTGTTTGTAGCCTGGTTTGTAGCCGAGGTTGCCCCCTTCTTCTTCCCGACCAGTGTTCCAACGCCCTTCGACACTGTCGGCAAAGTAGTAGCTGGAGTTTTCCGTTTGGCCAAAGCGAATATCATCGAAGAGGAAAAATTCGGCTTCGGGGCCAAAGTAAACGGTGTCGGCAATGCCGGTGCCGCGGAGATATTCAGCGGCTTTGGCCGCAATGGTGCGGGGGTCACGGTTATACCATTCCCCGGTGCGGGGCTCCTTGATGCTGCAAATCATGGACAAGGTGGGTTCTTTGCAGAAAGGATCGATGGTGGCGGTGTTTGGGTCGGGCACCATGCACATATCAGATTCGTTAATGGCTTTCCACCCCCGGATACTGGAGCCATCAAAGGGAATACCTTCGGTGAAGGAGTTTTCGTCAAGTTGGTCGTAATAGAAGGAGCAGTGCTGCCAAATTCCCGGCGTGTCAATAAATTTGAGGTCGATAATCTTAATGTTTTCGTCTTGGATCCACTTGAGGACTTCCTGGGGGGTTCTGGCCATTTTTTCTCCTTAGTGCAGTCAGATAAATTACGATTTTGCGCTGCGTCGACTATCCATCGTAAAGAGTCAAGTAGTTAGAAAATGTATTTTTCGCTACCATTTTTTGCGGCTCCATTCTGGCGATCGCCTAGAAATGACGGAAACCATCGCAAATCCCATTAACATTTAGATCAGTGACCATACCCAACCCGCAAGTACTAAAATATTGCTGTGATCCCATCTGACCTTTTCCTACGGGATGCCACCATTACGGATTTAGATTCTATTGTTGCTATCTACAATGCCAACATTCCCCAAAATGTGGCCACCGGCGATACCGATGCGATTACGGTGGAAAGCCGTCGTCAGTGGTTTGCGGACCATGGACCAGATACCTATCCTCTCTGGGTGTTGGTAACGGAGCACAAGCAAATAGTTGGTTGGTTGGGTTTTCAGCGGTTTTATGGTCGCCCGGCTTACCACCGCACTGCGGAGTTGAGCATTTACCTCGATCCCCTCTGGCATCATCGGGGTTTGGGGCAGTATTTACTCAAAACGGCGATCGCCAAAGCCCCCCAGTTGGGGCTGAAAACTTTGCTGGGATACATTTTTGCCCATAATCAGCCCAGTATTCGTTTGTTTCAACGCCATGGTTTTGAGCAGTGGGGTCTATTGCCCAAGGTGGCGGAGTTGGGGGGGCAGGAACGGGATCTGCTGATTCTAGGATTACGGTTAACAACCTCACAATGATGGCTGTTCTGGCCCAATAGACAAGGAGTTAAAGATCAAAATCTTCAAATTCCGCTTTCAATTCCCTTTCCATTAATGCTTCCACTGCCTGGGGAGGGGTAATTTTTCCATGGAGCAAACGGTAAACCTGCCGGGTGATGGGCACAGCAATTTTTTCTCGATTGGCAATTTTGATTAGTACGTCGGTGGTGTTGACCCCTTCGGCGGTGCCCCCCAGGTTGGCCAAAATTTCTTCTAAGGACTGACCTTTGGATAAACCATAACCCACTCGATAATTGCGGCTGAGCATGCTAGAGCAGGTGGCCAATAAATCTCCTAGTCCGGCTAAACCCCAAAAGGTATCCGGTTGGGCCCCAAAATGTAACCCCACCCTGGTAATTTCTGGTAAAGCTCTGGTAATTAACGCTGATTTAGCATTGGTGCCTAGCCCCAACCCTTCGCATACTCCCACGGCGATCGCCATGACGTTTTTCAGGGTGCCACCCAATTCCGTACCCAAGGGATCATTGTTGGTGTAAACCCGGAAGTTATCCGCGGCAAAAATGGTTTGAATTTCCTCCGCTGCGGCTTGGTCGCTACTGGCCACCACCGTGGCCGCCGGTAAACCCTGGTCAATTTCCTTCGATAAATTCGGCCCCGACAAAACGGCGATCGGCTGGGAAGGAAGGGCAGCTTGCCAAATTTGGGAAGGGGTAGTCATGGTTTCTGGATCTAAACCCTTAGTGGCCGTCACCAAAATAGTCCGCCGCTGGAGGTCCATGGCCTCCAACCGGGCCGCCACCGATGGTACCCCCTTAATGGAAACCGCCGAGACAATTACATCCGCTCCAGCCACCATGGATTCTAGGCTCTGCGGCGATCGGCGAGACCAAACTTGGGTAGGAATGTCATTGTTATTCAGCACGTAGGCAAGACTAGAGCCCCAGGCTCCGGCCCCCAACACAACGACTTGGGGGGGAGTATCGGCATTAGCAAAGGACATGGTTTTTGGGTAATTTGACTTCGCCTCCATTATGACCACGGATTGGTCCCTCCAGTGACCCTAGCCATAGTAAGAAAGCCCCATTATGGTCAACAAGTGAACTGAATTGGCACAATGGCTTGATTAAATTACTTTCTCGTTACCAAGGGCTGCCCACTAGGGTGAAGCCACTCCAAAAATAGGGATGACTTAAATCTTGGGTTGCTAAGCGTTGTCGAATATCAGCCGGTAAATCCGCCAAGGAAATATTTGTGCCATCCCCAAGGACTAGATTACCGTCCACAACCCGAATTTCTCCTCTGAGCAGACTTAGTTGGGCCTGCTGTAGGGCCTTGGCCTTGATGGGTGCTGGCTGAAGTCGATCATAAAAACTAGTCATCAGAGCAAAGGTAGCTTCATCGCTGACATACCACAAACTCCCGATCGCCGTTTTGACTCCAGTTTTCACCGCCAGGCCAGCAAAGCCTAATTCAGCGTCAAAGTCCCCCACCGCAGTGCGACAGGCCGACAGCACCATCAAATCAATGGGTTTATCCAAGCCCACGTTAGCAAATTCGTCTAAATCCAAAGAGCGATCGCTGAAAACCACAAAGGAATTATTGCGATTACCCGGTAAAAATTCACCATGGGTAGCTAAATGTACTAGACGATACTCCTTAGTTGCCAAGGACTGGACAAAGTTATCCACCGTGAACCGGTCATTGAGGAAAGCACTACCCCGCCAGAGTTGATTGGTAATGGTGTCTACCTCCACCGCCGCCGCTGGCAAGGGATTTTGGTTAGCAAACTCTTCCGCTCCCATGGCCAATATCTGGGCCCCAGTTAGGGGCGCATAATCCCGGTTCGTCAAACTCAAACTGGGCATCAGCCCCACGCTATAGTCCTCAATCAAGTATTGCCCAGACTGGCGATCGTACATGGTGGCCATGGGCAGAGAACGCAAACCCCGGTCGAGAATAAAGCTAATATTCTCAATTTTCTTATTCTCCAAAATCAGTTTAATTGGCTTGATAAACCAGTCATATAACTGGGATGCCTGGCCTTGGTAATTATCGCCTCGATTTGCCGCCGTTAGATTTCGGTTTAACATTTCCACCTGGCGGATTACTTCCCTGCGGCTAACGTTAAGGGGAATGGGACTAGCAATACCGTCTGCCGTAACTACCACAATTACCAATTGATCGTCCGGCCGCGGATCATTATTAGGAGGAATAATCAGTTGCTCAGTGGATGCCATCTGCCAATGACTGACCTTAGCATAGGAGCCCACAGGGGGAATAGCCGGCTCACTATCAGAGGAAAGTTGCCATTCAGGAAGATTTTCTCCTGCAGTTCCTGGAGGATAGAAATAGATATAAACCAAGGCAGAATTTACCCCAGTGTTGAGATTTAATTCCTGCAAAACATCAACGGGATTAACCAATTCAATATCAATATTTAAATTGAGGTGACTAGTGAATTGTGCAGAAATACTTTCCTCTACGTTTTCATTTAGTTGCTGTTGCAAAACAACCTGATTAGTGGGGATGTTAACCCCAACATTGGCGCTGAAAGTATTAATGCCGGGAACTGTGTCTTGGCTCTGAATTTCCAAGCTGGGGGTATTGGTAACAGTAGAACGCTCAATATCAAACGATATTTGCCTCTCATCATCAATTTCCTCAACATCTGGAGAAGTTGGAGGTTCGACGGGTATGGAAGGAGTTGGAAGCTCAGGCTCAGGTTCCGGCTCGGGTTCAGGTTCCGGCTCAGGTTCCGGCTCGGGTTCAGGTTCCGGCTCAGGTTCCGGCTCGGGTTCAGGTTCCGGCTCGGGTTCAGGTTCCGGCTCAGGTTCCGGCTCGGGTTCAGGTTCCGGCTCAGGTTCCGGCTCGGGTTCAGGTTCCGGCTCGGGTTCAGGTTCCGGCTCAGGTTCCGGCTCGGGTTCAGGTTCCGGCTCAGGTTCCGGCTCGGGTTCAGGTTCCGGCTCAGGTTCCGGCTCGGGTTCAGGTTCCGGCTCGGGTTCAGGTTCCGGCTCGGGTTCAGGTTCCGGCTCAGGTTCCGGCTCGGGTTCAGGTTCCGGCTCAGGTTCCGGCTCGGGTTCAGGTTCCGGCTCAGGTTCCGGCTCGGGTTCAGGTTCCGGCTCAGGTTCCGGCTCAGGTTCAGGCTCAGGTTCAGGTTCCGGCTCGGGTTCAGGTTCCGGCTCGGGTTCAGGTTCCGGCTCGGGTTCAGGTTCCGGCTCGGGTTCAGGTTCCGGCTCGGGTTCAGGTTCCGGCTCGGGTTCAGGTTCCGGCTCAGGTTCCGGCTCGGGTTCAGGTTCCGGCTCAGGTTCCGGCTCGGGTTCAGGTTCCGGCTCGGGTTCAGTGGTTATGGTTATATTGTCCAGGGTAAAAGTATCAAAAATTGGTGGTGTACCGATTGGTACAGTATTGTCATCTCCCGAACTGATTGCCCCAATGGTTCCATTGGTAATTGGATTGCCGATGATGAAAGGTTCACTTCCACCAAATTGAATGTACACAGAACCACCAACGGTGAGGCCGGCGGTGTAGACACTAAAAGGTCCTTCTTCACCAAGTAAAAAGCCATCGATCGCCCGAAAATAACGGCCAGTTTCAACATAAACATCTCCTCCCCTACCTTCATACCCTTTAGTGAATAGATAACCAACTTCGGTGTCTCCCCCCGACTGAATAAAAATATCACCGCCATTGGCTGCCGACGTATCTATGTAGCTAGTGGTAATATCTCCCCCTGCTTGCAGGAATACATTGCCTGGCTCCCCACCCCCTCCAGTGTATATGTAGGAACCAATTGAAATATCCAGTGGAGCCTCAACATATACATCTCCACTAGTTTGACTTCCATAGGTATTTAAATAATCGATGATTTCTATGCTTTCACCAGCTTGAAAGAAAATATCACCACCATTTTTTCCAGCGGTGAATATGTAATTCGTTGTGATACTGCCATCTGCTGTGAGGAAAACATTTCCTCCCGTACCTTCATTGAAGGATTCAATTGAGTAAGCTCCGGTATCAATAAAGGCGGTGGTAATGTCTCCCTTGCTTTCGATAGAAACAGCTCCCCCCAAACTATCTATCTCTAGGCCATCTCCAAATCCCCGGGTATCAATATAAGCAGTACTAGTATTACTACCGGAAGATGTGGTAACATCACCGCCATTCGTCCCAGACGTTTCTATGTAGCCGGTGGTGAGAGTCCCACCCGCATTGAGAATTACATTGCCTGCATTTCCACCAAATGGAGAGGTAACTATTGATCCAGTGGAAATATTGCCCAAAGCTTGTATATCAACATTGCCCCCCCGGGTATTGATATTCCCGAACGAAACATTTTGTCCAGCATTAAGTAATACGTCGGATGCTATTTCCACTGCACTCAGGGAAGAAGAAGGTTGACTGACGATATTTTGGGCAGTCTGAACTTGAAGACTTCCATTAAGCAGAATATTGTTGGTGAAAATTACTGAGCCTGCGCTACTCGTCAAATTAACTGGTTGTAATCCATAGAACACCCCGTCGAAAATTTGATTTCCCTGGGTAACGATGTCATTACCTACATAGATTTCCGTAGCTGTGACACCGAAACTTTTCAGTGGGGTAGTGATACCAGCTCCGTCATCAAAATAAACAAAGTTGGCGTTGCCTAATAAATCAAACCCGCCGTTGACAGATTTACGGAAATAAATGTCGTATCCCGGAGCAGTAAATGTTGTGTTGGCATTGAGTTGAATTTTATTGTCAAAATCTAAATTGGTGAAAGGAGAAGTAACTAATGTATTGCCAGTGTTAATGGGACCTGTGTTAGCAAAAATAATTGAGCCAGTTCCCAAGGAAAAAAGAGCATCGATAGTGATTGTAGGAGAATCGAAAGTGAGATTACCGGGGGCAGAGGGATCAGCACTAAAATTTGCCTGAACGGCAATGGATTGATCTGCTTGAAGAATAACGTTACCGTTGTCCAAGCTGGTTGTGATTGTAAGTACCGAAACAAGCTTTGGATCGGCAAGTAGATCATCGGTGGTTCCGACAATTATTTCTAGAGGATCTAACAACCAAGTACCAAGTTCTCCCATGGTGGCGAAAGTATTAACCCTGGCGGTATCGTCAACCATCAAACTTTTGGCGCCGGAGGTTTCCACAAAGCCGCCGTTTCCCCCCATGGTTCCACCTTGGGCTGAAATATTCCCACTAAAGCGGGTAGAGTCATCGGCCCAAACGATAACGGTTCCCCCATTTCCTGTCAGTAGGGCATCAGCTTTGACTACTGAATTACTATCAATCAGGGTTTGGGATGCATTGGGCAAAGTGAGCTGGCCCTGAAAATCGCCACCAATGCGCACTGTGCCGCCACCACCATTGCCTGAAACATCAACGGTAGCGCCTTGTACTGCTATTTGATCGCCGGCGATCGCCACTTGGCCACCGGAGGAAATATTAGTGCTTTTACCACTGGCATCAACATTGCCCGATATGGTGACAGAACCTGGTAACGGAGAAACCAAAGCGTTAGTCCCGTTGGTCGTAACACTGCCATTGGGCTGCACCGCTAACCCCAAATCAAGATTGCTCGCTCCTTGGGTTAACAGGGTCGGTAAATCCAACACGGAAAAGGAGCCGCCCTGATTCATTTGGGGAGAAACCTCCACCTCCAAACTCAGTAAACTGCCAGCTTGGGAAATACGAATACGATTCTGCCCTGGCACGGCGGCCACCGTGATATTGCCTCCAGGGGCGGCCAAGGAACCGGTGTTAACGATATTTCCTGCCAAAAAAGTGAGGTTTTTGCCCTCCGTTACCGACAAATCCCCCGCATTAATAATTAAACCGGGGTTAGCCAAATCAAAAGCAAATTGGCTGGGATTGCCTATCAGGGCATTGTAATCATTGTCGGAAAAAACCTGGAACCATTGGTCATTGCCAAAGCCGATCGCCGAACCAGTGGTGACCACAAAATCCCCGGGCACATTGATGCTGGCATTGGGACCAAAAATCATGCCCGCTGGGTTCATCAAAAAGAGATTGGCATTGCCCCCGCTTACTTGGATGAGACCGTTAATAATGGACGCATCTCCCCCCACAATTCGGGTGAGAATGTTACGAATATCAGGGTTGGAAAGGAAATTGGCAATTTGTCCTTGGTCTAGCCCAAACTGTTGCAAACTGTGGAATAAATTTTGTCCATCCCCTGACAAACTCCCCCCACCAATGTTGAATTGATTGCCCTGGGCATCGACAGTGGTGCCAGTGCCGTCCGGAGCTGGGGTAATGTTTTGGGCCAGAACATTGCCAGAAAAACTAGACGAACAAGCCAGTAAAGCTAGGCAAAAGAGGCGTAAACTGGGGTTCAACACGGCTATCAGGGGTGAAATTAACAATATTTCCACCACAAAGCCCAGGGAAGGGACTTTTTGGCCAGTCCATTATAGCGGTCCCCCAGGTGGAATTAGGCATGGAAAAGAACGAATTATTTTAGTACTTCAGATAGTTCTTTGCTTCCTAGACGGCTAAATTTAACTCAGAAAAGCAAAAAGTGTTTTATTTGAGCATCCGTTTTCGGGAAACTAGTTAAGATGTGGAAGGGAAAATTCCCCCAGATATGGTTCTAGATCACTCTTGGAGTGTTATTTACAGGCACGGCTATGGAAAATATTGTCAATAATGTGGAAGAGTATCTGTTATCGAGGGAAGAACGGATTCTCCAGGTGCGTAACTTGGTAGAAACCCTCCGGGCCGCCGAAGAAATTGCCAAGCAGGGGTATTTAATTACCAGTTCGGAGTTGGCTGACTTGATGGATATTAACCCCAGTGCCGTCACCAGTCGGGGGGATCATTGGTCATGGCGTAACTGGGTCGTTTCCAGGGTGAGAAGGGAAGGGAACCAAATCCTCTGGCAGTTGGAGCGGGTAGACTAAGGCTTTGGCGGGACTATCCAACATGACGGAACCCCTTATTCAACTCCGGGGTATTAGTAAATCCTTTGGCGATCGCCAAATTTTGGACAGTGTGGATTTAGACCTCTATCCGGGGGAAGCATTGGTGGTGATTGGCCCATCTGGCACCGGAAAATCAACCATTTTAAGGATCATCGCCGGACTATTGCCACCGGACAGTGGGGAAGTGCTGATCAAAACCCAACCCCGCCGGGGCTTAGTGGAGGACGACAATGAGCGCATCCGCATTGCCCTCGTATTCCAACAATCAGCCCTGTTTGATTCCCTGACAGTGGCGGAAAATGTCGGCTTTTTCTTGTTGGAACATTCCTCCCTATCCAGAGAAGTGATTCGGGAGCAGGTGGCCGACAAACTCGCTTTGGTGGGATTAACCGGCATCGAAGACTACTATCCAGCCCAGCTATCGGGGGGGATGCGTAAAAGGGTTAGCTTTGCCCGGGCAATCATGTCCAATCCCCATCAACCAGAGGACAATCCGGAAGTGATTTTATACGATGAACCCACCGCTGGTTTAGACCCGATCGCCTCCACGGTCATTGAAGATTTGGTGCGGAGGTTACAAAAGTCTCCGGGGGGATGCGGCACCTATATTATGGTGAGCCACCAGGAAAGCACTATTCGCCGGACAGCGGATCGGGTGGTGTTGCTTTACGATGGCAAAATCCAATGGCAGGGGCCAGTTAGCGCCATTGACCAGACCGATAACCCCTTGGTACGGCAATTCTTTGAAGCCAAAGTGGAAGGTCCCATTCGCATTTTGGATTAACCACTACGACGCTAAGATGGGGGAACCCATTGGCCCCTGGCCGTTTCCTAGAACAAGAGGCGATGCTGGAATAGCCTAACTTTTTGAACGTTTCCTCCCGCAAGGAACTCCTTGCCCCCTAGGCGAATCGCTTTATTTTTCGGCCCTATTGAGACATTGCGTATGCTCAGACCCCGCACCATCAAAGAAGGATCCGTTGGTCTGTTTGCCCTGTTGGGACTATTTATCATTGGTGGCATCGTCCTATGGTTACGGGGGGGAGCTTTTGGCAATCCAGGCTATGAAGTGTTAGTACAATTTGACGACGCCAGTGGGCTCCAGGTGGGAGGCGCCGTGCGTTACCGGGGTGTACCAGTGGGTCGGGTGGCTAAATTAATACCAGGTAGTAACGGCATTTTGGCCCAGCTGGAAATTAGTTCTACCCAATTGCGTATCCCCGCCGATGTGCAGGTGGAAATCAGTCGCTACGGTTTATTGGGGGAAGCGGCCATTGATATGATTCCCGATCGCCAATTGTCGGAGGCCGCTTTGGCCATCGATCCCCTCAGTGCGGACTGTGCCGAAAGCGATAAAATTCTCTGCGATGGGGACGAGTTGGAGGGCCAAGCCGGGACCCAATTAACCAACAGTATGGCCCGTTTAGCCCAAGCCTATAGCGAACCGGAGTTTGTGGCCGACATTAATGCCACCGTGAAAAGTGCCAACCTGGCCGCCGCCCGCATTGCCGCCATGAGCGCCGAAATCACTGCCCTCAGCAAAACTGCCAATCAACAGGTGCGGGGTTTTGAGCGCACTTCCGAGGCGATCGCCAAGGCCGCCGATAATGCTTCCTTGCTGACCAGTCGAGTTGACCAGGTGGTGCAGACCAACCAAGGCTACATTAACCGCACCATCGAAGAAGCTTCCCTATTAATGGTTAACCTCAACCAACTGGTGGGGGAAAACCGGGCCCAATTCAATCTCACCCTGAAAAGTATTGAAACTACTAACCGGGATCTCCAAGCCATTGGTCAAGAAATCCAGACCGCCGTCGGTACTATCAACCACGGCCTAGCGGCGATCGATACCCAAAAGGTAACCAATGACCTCGCCCTACTGATGGAAAATGCTGCCGTCACCAGCAACAATATCCGGCAAATTTCCAACGACCTCAATGACCCTACCTTGATGCTTACCCTACAGCAGACCTTGGATGCGGCCCGACTTACCTTTGAAAATGCCCAAAAAATCACCAGCGATGTGGAGCAATTAACGGGCGATCCGGCCTTTCGTAACAACCTAAGAAAACTGGTGGATGGCCTGGGGCAATTGGTTTCCTCCACGGAAAATCTCCAAGACCGAGTTTACACTGCCCACACCCTGGAACGCAGTGGCCAACAATTACGCTTTCAGCTTGATCATCAACAGCAATTAGCTTTGTACTATGAACAATGGGGAGTTATTAACCCCGTCCCCGCTTCCGGCTCACCAAGTCCCCAAATTCAAACTCCTAAGATTAAACCACCCCAGCCCAAGGAAAATCAGGGTAAATAATGATAATTAAATGGGAAATTTTCCAGCTTTTTCTATCAGGACTTACGCAAAAGAAAACTTAAGAGCGCGTTTGAAAAGTAGGCATAATTGGGAAAAATGGTGAAGAATATAGAATTTTCACCATAATGATACCGAGAGAATTTTACAGCAGCGACATCACTGATAGCCAGTGGCAATTGGTAGAACCTCATTTACCCAAAGCAAAAACTGGGGGAAGAAAACGGAAAACTAGTCTGAGGGAGATACTCAATGCTATTTTTTACATGCCCAGAACGGGGTGTGCCTGGCGACTTCTGCCCCATGATTTTCCTAAATGGCGAACGCTCTATGGTTATTTTCAGCCATGGCACGAAGATGGTACAAGGATTTTATTTTCTGGGTGGAGAATACTTTTGGTTGGACTTTGAATGTGGTCAGCAAAAAGCAGGGACACAAAGGCTTTGAAGTCCTACCCCGCCGTTGGGTAGTCGAGCGCACCTTTGCTTGGTTTGGTCGCTATCGTCGTTTAAGAAAGAATTATGAAATTTACCTACCACTAGTGAGACAATGCTCTATGTCGCCATGATTAGTCTCATGGTTCAAAAGCTTGCTTAAAACTTTTCAAACATTTTCTAAGGTCGTCAAAGTGAAGCCTTAATCCTAGTGTTGCGTCTGTTAAACCGTCGCTTAGGTGGATTGCCCGCAGTTCAAGTGCAACAAGTTCAGAAACTATCGATCGCCGAGTTAGAGGATTTGGGGGAAGCACTATTGGATTTCACCGAGACGGCCGACCTAGAAGTGTATTTAGAGAAGTTTGGATAATCCACAAAAATTGGTGGTGGCTAGCCAGGGTGCAAAGTTATCAAAGTTGCGATATAGTAAGTCATTGGAGATAGTAGGCCGTGAAAGATAAAGTTTTATGAATCAGGAAAAAGTATTTGGCTTTAATTTTTGCCCAAAAATTATACTCAAGTAAGAACACGATTCAGGCATCGAAACTTTTTTGTCTGAAAAATCCAGTTTTTTAGGAGTATGATTTAAAAACCTATTCCAGCGGTTGCGGTATCTGAGTAGGACAGAAAAATTCTTACAAAATAAGCATAGCAACTGTTTTGTGCGCATGAAGCTGACTCGGAATTTGCCCTAACTAGCCCTAAAGTTATTTTTACTACCCCGGAGAAAACTATTTCTGCGCTTTGCAAACTCTGTCTCAAATTTGGGCGTTAAGGCTATGTCTGTTTTCTTGCTCGGTTCTGAACCAGAAAGATTTTTGCAGAAACTAGAAGGTGTAATTCCCGGCTGGCTGTACCGATTTGTCCAGCATAGCGATGATTCCATTGCTTTTACCTATATTAGTCCGCAAATTGAACTTCTCCATGAAGTAACTGCGGCCGCTGTGTTGGCTGATGCTGAAATTTTACTCAAACAAATTCACCCCGATGACCAAATCTTGCAAAGGCAGGCCCTAGCCCACAGTCGAGCCACCCTGGAGCCATTATGTTTGGAATGGCGCATTATTACCCCATCGGGGAAATTAAAGTGGCTGCGTACCAAGTCTCAACCAGAAAAATTGGCTAATCAAGATACGGCTTGGTTTGGGGTAGTGCTGGATATTACGTCGGAAAAACAGACTGAACAACAATTAATCGAATCAAATCATCATTTGCAACAAAGTGAGCAAAAATTTCGCCTCGCATTTGAGAATGCCAATGTTGGTATGTGTATGGTGGATTTAGAGGGTCATTTGATCAAAGTTAATGACAAAATGGGAAAAATATTCGGCTACAGTCGTCAAGAGTTAGAAAAGATGACAGTTAACGACTTAGCAGTACCAGAGGATAAGCAAGTTAGCCCCACATTTATACAAAACGCCATTACTGAACATCAAGACCACGCCACCCTAGAAAAAAGATATATTCATCGTCAAGGTCATATTATTTATGGTGAAGTTTCTACTTCTTTAGTGCGGGGAATTAATGGAGAGCCATTATATTTTATTTCCCATGTTAAAGATATTAGTAAACGAGTCAAATATGAACAAGAAATTACTAAATCTAGGGATGAAATTAGGCAGATTAATCAGGAACTAGAAGAGAGGGTTAAACTGAGAACGAAGGAAGTTTATGAGCAACAACAATTACTAAGACTTTATTTTGATCAATCCATCATTGGTTTAGCCATAGTATCCACTGATAAAACATGGATTAATGTTAATCCAAAGCTTTGCCAAATAGTGGGCTATTCCCCTGAAGAGTTGCGAATAAAAACCTGGGCAGAAATTACCCATCCCGATGACCTAGAGCTAGATCTAAGTAATTATCAACGCCTATTGGATGGTGAAATAGATGGTTATGAAATTGATAAACGTTATATCCACAAAGATGGCCATAATATTTATGTAAATCTTGGGGTACAAGCCCATCGTAGGCTAGATGGCAGTCTTGATTTTTGTGTGGTGATGGTTCAAGACATTGGCGATCGCAAAGCCATGGAAAGGAGCACCTCCTTGGCGTTACAGCGGGAAAAAGAGCTGAATCAATTGCGTTCCGAATTTATTACGGCCATTTCCCATCAATTTCGCACCCCCTTAACGACCATTTCCTGTGCGGCTTCAATTATGGGAAAATTTGAAGCAAAACTAACCGATGAAAAACGAGTTCAATATATAGAGTCAATTCTTAGGGGAGCGAAGCAAATTGATGAATTAATTGGCGATATTATTACTATTAATCTTAACCAAGAAGAAATCGAACCAGTGTTGGTTAAGGGTAGTTTAATTGATTTTTGCCAGGATATAATTGATAAAACTGAATATCTTAGTTATCCCTATAAAATTAATTTTTGTGCCTGTTTAAGTTCTAAGACCCGGTTGGCAGTCAAATTCGATCCTGTTTTATTGAAACCGGTTTTGACCCATTTACTAGCCAATGGCATTAAATATTCCCCTACTATTCTTACTATTGATTTACTGCTGTTGGAATCTCCCGAAGAAATAATCTTTGAAATTCAAGATTATGGCATAGGTATTCCGGAGACAGAGTTAGAGAAAATTTTTGAGCCATTTCAGCGGGGGTCCAACGTGGGCCATATTGCCGGCATTGGTATTGGTTTGACGATCGCCAGAAAGTTGATAACCTTTTATGGGGGCAGAATCGAGATCAAAAGTGAGCTAGGACAGGGCACAACGGTATCTTTGGTCATTCCTAAACAACTATAATCACTACTTTGGCGTTGACTCCTCCGGCCCGTTGTTGCAGGCAATTCCCCTTCATCCATATTAAAAACAGAAATAATGCTGATCATTGCCATACTCTGCTTGGGGTTGTTAGTGGCCCAGGGGGTAGCTAGTTTAATTTTGCTCAGCCGTTTGGTCAAAGGAGCACGGCGGCGATCGCCATTGGCACCGGTATTTTTGCCGGAAGAAGGGGTTCGCAATGTGTCCGTGGTGGTGCCAACTTTAAATGAAGCAGCCCGGGTAACTCCTTGTTTGCTTGGTTTAGCCCAACAGGGGCCACCATTAAGGGAAATTTTGGTGGTGGATAGTCGTTCCACCGATGGCACCCAGGCAGTGGTGCAAGCAAGGCAAAAAGATAATCCCCGTTTGCAACTGCTGACCGATGATCCTTTACCAGATAACTGGGTGGGGCGGCCCTGGGCGCTCAATTATGGCTTTAGGCACAGTGATCCCGCCAGCGAATGGATTTTGGGCATTGATGCCGATACCCAACCCCAACCGGGGCTAGTGGCCAGTGTCGTGCAGGCGGCGGAGGAAGAAAATTACGACATTCTTTCCCTATCGCCCCAATTTATTTTGCAATCGCCTGGGGAATGGTGGCTGCAACCGGCTTTGCTGATGACGTTGCTATACCGTTTTGAGTCCGCTGGGGTGAGGGAACAGGCTCCGGAAACGGTGATGGCCAATGGTCAATGTTTTCTCTGTCGGCGATTGGTGTTGGAAGCCTTGGGGGGCTATGAACTGGCGGCTCGTTCTTTTTGTGATGATGTGACCTTAGCGAGGGTGGCGGCCCAACGGGGTTATCGAGTGGGCTTTTTGGATGGCGCTAACTTGATCCGGGTGAGAATGTACGAAGGCATTGGCGAAACCTGGCGAGAATGGGGCCGTTCCCTGGATCTCAAGGATGCAACGGTGCCGGCCCGGTTATGGGCAGAGGTAATTTTTCTGCTATTGGTGCAAGGCTTACCAATTTTGTTTTTTTCCCTGTTGTTGATGCTTTGGGGGGAAGACTTTGACTTTTTAACCCTCCGCTTGGCGATCGCCCTGAATGGTTTTTTGCTTTTAGTTCGTTGGGGGATGCTGTTGGCCATTTATCCTTCCTATTACCGACCTTCAGAAAAAGGAGCCTGGAGTTATTGGCTTTCTCCCCTGGCGGATCCGTTGGCGGTGACCCGGATTATCATTTCCGCTTCCCAAACCCCCAAACAATGGCGGGGGCGAATTTACCCCGGTGCTTCCTAAAGATTGCTTAACTTAGTTGGGGAAAATTAGCCTGGCCTGAAACTTTGCTAACCCATCTGAGAGTTTTGGCCCGGTCAAAAATTACCCCCTGATTCCCCGTTGTATTGGTTAGATTAACTGCTGATTTTTATGGATGCCACTGCCCCCATTCTCCAAGCCCTAGAAAAATTAATTGCCGTAGTGGCCCAACTGCGATCGCCAAAGGGGGGATGCCCTTGGGATTTAGCCCAAACCCAACAAAGTTTAA
Organism: Synechocystis sp. PCC 6803 substr. PCC-P; assembly: GCF_000284455.1. Taxonomy (GTDB): domain Bacteria; phylum Cyanobacteriota; class Cyanobacteriia; order Cyanobacteriales; family Microcystaceae; genus Synechocystis. Next base: position 516,881 of record NC_017039.1, on the reverse strand, counting down.
TTCCCTACGTGGTGGAAGAAGCCTACGAAGTGGTCCACGCCCTACAAAGCCAAGACCAAACGGCGATCGCCGAGGAATTGGGGGATTTATTGCTCCAGGTGGTACTCCAAGCCCAAGTGGCCCAGGATTTAGGACACTTCAATTTGCAACAGGTGGCAGAGGGCATTACCGCCAAACTTATCCGTCGCCATCCCCACGTTTTTGCTGAGGTAACAGTCAGCGATGCAGAGGAAGTGAAAGCCAATTGGCAGACGATTAAGGCACAGGAAAAGGGTTTAAACCCCGACCAAACACCACTTTTAAGCATCAAATTAGAACGCTATAACAGTACGTTGCCCCCCCTGATGGCCGGTAGTAAAATTTCTCAAAAGGCAGCGGCGGTGGGCTTTGAATGGCCAGATGTTGACGGCGTATGGGCTAAGTTTACAGAGGAGTTAACCGAATTTAAACAGGCTTTGACCACGGAGGATAAGGGCCATCAACAGGCAGAATTAGGGGATTTATTATTCACCCTCATCAACCTGGCCCGTTGGTACAATCTCGACGCTTCCTTGGCTCTCCATGGCACCAATCAAAGATTTATTCAGCGGCTACAATTGATGGAAAAATTTGCCGATCGCCCGTTGGATCAGTACAAATTAGAAGAGTTGGAAACCCTATGGCAGCAGGCCAAAAAGCAACTTAACCAATAAGTTCTCCCGCTAATCCTAGTTAGATTTTCTGGTTCATCCCCAGACAGATTGTCGCCGTTAATTTCTTCCAATTCCAGAATTGCCCCGTTGTCATCCCCTATCCCTGGCGATCGCCTGATACGGTAAAAGGTCAGTGGCGAGCAATGGAGGAAAATTTGGGCATGGACATTACCGAAACAGACCTAGCCTGGGCGGTAGAACAGGGTTATTTGTCCGCAGAGCAAGCCGAACAATTATGGCAAGCCTGGATAGAACATAAGGACTTTCCTGCCATGGAAGGGGCCAGGGAAAATAGTGATTCCCCGCCGTTGCGATTCGACTTTGCCAACGTTGCTTTTTACTTTGGTGCCCTGATTGTGATTGTGGCCATGGTTTTCCTCGGTAGCATTGTTTGGGATGCCCTGGGGGGATTTGGTCTATTCACTGTGGCAGTGGTATATGCACTGGGTCTGATCATAGTGGGCCAATGGCTTTATTTTCAGCAAAAATTGCCTGTGCCCGGCGGCCTATTGATTACCATTGCTGTTTGGATGACCCCCTTGGCCATTTACGGACTGCAACAGGGTTTTGGGTTAATTTCCCTTGAAGATCCTTCCGTGTACCGTAATTTACCCACCTGGTTAATCAGCGGCCGTTTCCCCCTGGCCATGGGTACGATTATTGCCAGTTTATTGGCTTTGCGCTTTATTCACTTTCCTTTCCTCACCTTCCCCCTTGCCTTCTGCCTCTGGTTCCTTTCCATTGATATTCCCCCGCTCATTTACGGAGAGACGGTCAGTTTCATTACTGCGGCCCGCCTGACCCTGGGTTTTGGCATTATTTGTTTGGCGATCGCCTATGGGGTGGATTTGCGCTGGCGGCGCAGTCGGGGGGATTACAGCTTTTGGCTCTACCTGTTTGGACTGATTAGTTTTTGGTTTAGTCTCTTGGCCACAGGGCAGGATACGGAATGGTACCGACTGTTTTTTTGCCTGATTAATTTAGGTCTGATGGCCCTATCAATTTTGCTCAAACGACGACTATTTATGGTGTTTGGTGTCATTGGGGTATTCGGCTACATCAGTTATTTAGCCTTCCAAGTCTTTGCCGATTCCATTTTGTTCCCCTTTGCACTGTCAGCCATCGGTTTGGCCATTATTGCTGTTGGTGTACTTTACCAAAAACATTACCGGTTAGTGGAAGCTTATTTTGACGATCTACTCCCTCCCCACTGGCGTAATTTTCTCCCTCGGGAACGATAAAAGAATAACTTCTTTTAATCACTTTTTCTCGTTGATTTGGCGATCGCCTTTGACAATGACTGTTTATATTCATTTTCTTCTATCATTTCTCCCTGAGTCATACAACTGGGTAAGCCAGGGATCAGTGCTGTAAATCATCTTTCTTCTTGAATAATAAAAGTCCGATATTTAAAATTTAATACTTGATTAAGTGGAAGAGATACATACATATGATTATCTTTCCAGTATTGTTATGATTGATTCATAAAGTTCTTTAAATTTTTCGATATATTTAAAATCAAGAATTTGGGATTGCTCATCACTATAAGCATAGTCTATTAAGCGATAAAGTACATTGACTTTTGTTGGTTCACTAAGACCTTTTAATTGACACCATTTCTTTAGATTTTTTGGACGATTAATTTCTCCAAAATCATCAGATTTAATATTTGGTGGATTTTTGTTCCGTTGATTTAACTCTTCATTAACTGCACGAATATAAAGATCAAGACAAATAAAATCTTCTAAAACTGATGCGTTGTCATCTCCTGGTAGTTGCTTGATAAATTCTGGATTTATGCCATTCTCTTCTAACTTTTTTTTGAATTCATCACCTGCTCTATCATAATCAGTTACATAAACAACTTTAGGTGCTTGACCATCAAGTAATGCGTACTGATTGGTCTCAGATAAACCACCAATTATTTGAAATCCTAAATTCTCTTTTTTTATAATTTGCCTGAATATGGTTGGTAATATGATTACTTCTGATATTCCTTCACCAAATAAGGCAGGACGAATAGCAATATATGACATTTGTGCAGCACCCAAACCAAATAGGATAGGAGTCATTCCTAATTCTTTTTTCTTCCATTTAATCCAAAAATTGTTTTCAATTATGCTTCTTTCCAATTGTTCTCTTTGAGTCTCTACGAGTTTGATCCCTACTCCTAAATCTTCCGGCAAACAACCAATAGAGTGAGTCGTATAAATTACCTTTTTTGCAATACTTTGCTTTTCCAAAACTTTCATTAAATCAACCTGAGCATCATAGTGTAAGTGTAGCTCTGCTTCATCTATGAGTAGAATTGGTAAAACATCTAAATGCTCAACTTCTAAAAAACAAGTTAGGGCAACAAATTGCCTGAAGCCTTGACTTCTTTCGTCTATATTAAAACTACTACCTTTATTAGTCTCTATAGAGATTCTTAATGTGTTACCATGCAAGTAAAGTTTTAGATATTGAGAATTTGACTGACTCCATTTGCTATTGAAAAAATCTACTATTGTTTGATTTGCTCGATTCAACAACATTTGTGATTTCTGTAAATTTCCAAGAGATTTAAATAACTCATTCAAATCTAACTTGGCTAATTTCAATAAATTTGCTAGTGCTTTATCCGGCTTGGCTACAATTTTTTCTTTATTTGTATTTTGTGTGATTATTGAGAAAAAAGACGGGATTTTTCTGGATTCATCATCAAATAGTAATGCTTTAGGTCGTCGCTTGTAAATTATCTCGATTGATCCATTTATCAGTGATGAGTTCTCATATTTTAATAGTTTTTTTGCTGAGTCTGACAATTCTTTTAAGTGTTTTTCATTGTTTGTTCCTTGATTAAAGTCCAAAAATTCTTCTATAAGCTCAATCCATAACTCTAACTTTTTTTGATCCTCCATCACCAGTACGTTAGGAACTTCGTGTGGAACTTGCCATTTTTCTCCATTGTGTCGATCCTTATTTCGTTTATCATTTAAAGACGTCTGCAATTGCAAAATAATTTCTCTGCCTTCAGTAACTATATTATTTAATAGTTCGTTATCAAAGTCTTGATCTTCATAAAATATATTTTCAATAAACTGTAATGTTTTATTAATTATTTCTTTTCGATATTGGTCATTAAATATAATATCAGGCTCAATTTTAAAATTCCGTTTTCCATTAGCTCTTTTCAGAATCAAAAATTTCTTTGCCACGCGTAATGGATCATAAAAGAGGATTGATTCATTGTCCTCTTCACTTAACATATATGTAGCTTCGATAATGACTTCATCTTGCTCAGGTTCGGAAAGGTCACGAGTAAAAAACACGTCGGAGAAAGCTTTATCATCATCCAAACATTGTATTGCTTCTAGAATAGATGTCTTTCCACTTTCATTGGCTCCAATTAGAGCAATAAGCTTACCATTAGTTTTAAGCTCAGCACTTTCAAATCTTTTAAATTTGTTTAATTTAACACTTTTTAATTCCATATGAATTACTGCTTACTTGCTATACGAATCTAAAGTTAGGCTATTAAGCTAATAAAAAAGGTGAGCCTAGCCCACCCCTATATCTTAGTTCAGGATTTTAGAAGTTATTCAACCCCTTCAATGCGGTCTTCCACTTCTTGATAAAGTTCCTGTAGCCGTTCCAAGTTTTCATCAGAAGTCTCCCAATAGCCGCGGCCATTGACTTCCAACAAAGTGCTGACCATGCGGCGGAAAGAGTTGGGGTTTAAGTCCATTAACCGTTTGCACATTTCCTCATCTTTGATGAAGGTGCTGTTGGCATCCTCATAAACCCAGTTATCCACTGCGCCGGCAGTGGCACTCCAGCCCATGGTATTGACTAACCGTTTGGATAGTTCCCGCACCCCTTCGTAGCCATGGGAAAGCATCCCTTCGTACCATTTGGGATTGAGCAATTTCGTGCGGGCATCAAGGCGCACCGTTTCCGATAGGGTACGTACCTGAGCGTTGGCGGTGGTGGTGTCGGCAATGTAAGCGGCGGGGGCTTTGCCGTCATCCCGCAGGGTGGAAATTAACTTGGTGGGGTCGGAGTCGAAGTAGTGGGATACGTCGGTGAGGCTAATTTCCGAGGAATCCAAGTTCTGGAATGTGGCATCGGCGGTTTTCAAAGCCCGCTCGAACATATCCCGATTTTGGTCCATCATGCCGGGGTTATCGGAGTTGAAAGCGAAGGACTTGCGTTTGAGGTACATTTCCTGCAATTCCGACTCATCTTCCCAACTGCTGTTTTCTACCGCTAAGTTGACGTTGGAAGAATAGGAACCGGAGGCGTTGGAGAAAATCCGGGTGGCCGCTTCCCTTACGCCAATGCCCATCTCTTCTGCCTGTTCCAGGGCGTGCTTACGAACGAAGTTCATTTCCAGGGGTTCATCGGCTTCGGCGGCTAGTTTCACCGCTTGATCCAACAGGTTCATTTGGTTAATAAACAGATCCCGGAATACCCCGGAACAATTCACCACCACGTCAATGCGGGGGCGACCCAGTTCTTCCAGGGGCACCAGTTCGATTTTATTTACCCGACCGAGGGCATCGGGGACGGGTTTGGCTCCCACCATCCACATAATTTGGGCCAGGGATTCGCCGTAGGTTTTGATGTTATCCGTACCCCAGAGCACAGAAGCAATGGTTTCGGGATAATTACCACCATTTTCGGCGCGTTGCCGTTCCAACAGGCGATCGACCACTACTTTGGCGGATTGGACAGCGGCCAGGGTGGGGATGGATTGGGGATCGAGGGCGTGGATATTTTTTCCTGTGGGCAACACATTGGGGTTACGGATGGGGTCGCCACCAGGGCCGGGCAGGACGTATTCCCCTTCCAGGGCTTGGAGTAGGCCACCAAATTCGTTGTCGGCACAAACCTGTTCCAAACAGAATTCCAGGTATTCAAACAGGGGTTTGAGTTTTTCTTCATTGACGTTGGGGTAGCCGGAATCGCAGAGGGATTTGACCCAGGGAGCTTTTTTGCCAATTTTGAAGAAGTTCAGCTTGGAAACAAAGGAAACTCGACCGTCGGCATTAATTTGTTCCTGTACCAGAGCGGCCACAGCAGCCCTGGTAGCTAGGGTAATGTCTTGCAACAATTCCACGTCGGCCAAAATCCCCTTGTCACTGTTGCGGTAAATTTCCTCCATATTGCGCCCGATGCTTTCCGCAATCAGGGTAGGCAAAGCCCAAATGCCTTCATCTTCCCGGTCCAAACTGGCAATGTTTACCAGGGTGGCGATCGCCTCTTCGGCGCTTGGGGGCTGGCCAATGACATGGAGACCACAGGGCAGGAGCCTAGACTCAATTTCCATCAGCTTGCGGTAAACGGAACCGACAATGGTATCCCGCTGACCTTGATCCATTTCCTCGGCGTTGATGTCGGGCAAATTGACATCTTGGTCAAGGTTACAGATGCGGGCCTGGTCCATGATGGTATTAACAATCTGGATGCCCCGGCCGGAATCCTTCAGGGTTTGGTAGGAGCCAATTAGCTCGTTTAACTCCTGCAAACCTTTGTATAAACCGGCATTTTCTGCGGGAGGGGTCAAGTAGGAAATGGTGGACGCATAACCCCGCCGTTTGGCGATGGTAGCTTCAGAAGGATTGTTGGCGGCGTAGTAGTACAAGTTGGGAATGGTGCCAATCAAATTATCGGGATAGCATTCCCCGGACATGCCCATCTGTTTACCGGGCATAAATTCCAAAGAACCGTGGGTGCCGAAATGTAATACCGCATCGGCTTTCCAAATGTGGTTCAAATAGGTGTAGTAAGCGGCAAAACCGTGATGGGGACTGGCGGAACGGGAGAATAGCAAGCGCATGGGGTCCCCTTCGTAACCAAAGGTGGGTTGTACACCGATGAAGACGTTACCGAATTCCTTACCGTAGATCAGTAAATTTTGCCCGTCGCTGTTCAGATGTCCGGGGGGTTTGCCCCAATTTTCCTCCAACCGCACCGAGTAGGGGGTCAGGCGTTCATACTGCTCCACCGACATGCGATGGGCGATGTTTAATTCTGGGCTGTTGTATTGGGCTTGGGCATCGTGGATGACCGCTTCCATTAATTCCTTGGCGGAACCGGGTAAATCTTGCACATCGTAGCCGTTGCCCTGGAGGCCTTTCATCACTTCATAGATGGAGCCAAACACGTCCAGATAGGCCGCTGTGCCCACATTGCCTTTATCGGGGGGGAAACTGAATACGGTAATGGCAACTTTTTTATCCAGCTTAGGTTTTTTGCGTAAATTAGCCCACTTCATGGCCCGCTGGGCGATCGCCTCTAGGCGGTCTTGGAGAGCAATGGCCCGACCGGTGGAACCATCCCGACCGGAAAGAATAATCGGTTCGATCGCCCCGTCCAGTTCAGGAATGGCAATTTGTAACGCCACTTGGATGGGGTGTAAACCTAAATCGCTGGCTTCCCACTCCTCTGTGGTTTGGAACACCAGGGGCAGGGCGCACATATAGGGACGGTTGAGCTTTTTCAGGGATTCAATGGCACGGGGATGATCTTGACGAGCGGGGCCACCCACCAGAGCAAAACCAGTTAACGAAACCACCGCATCCACAATGGGCAGGGGTTCCACACCGTTAACGGATTTATCCCAGAAATATTCGTTGACAGGCTTGGAGAAATCTAAACCGCCGGAGAACACGCAGATCACTCGGGCCCCCATGGCTTCCAATTCCTGCACCATGCCAACGTAATGGGCATCATCCCCGGTGACGAGGTGGGTGCGTTGCATAATCAGACCAATGCAGGGGGCTAAAGGATCTTTGAGATCTTCGCTGATGTCGGGACGTTGGTTATACCACTCCAGGTAATCCTTCACGTTTTCAAACATCTGCATGGACAGGGGATGCCAAATGCCCATATCGGGATAGACCACTGGCTCCTGGTAGTTGACCAGTTTATCCAAGCCCAAATCAGGATAAACATACTTGTCGGTCAGCATCAGCAGGAAGTTTTCCAAGTTCTCCTGGGAGCCTCCCAACCAATACTGGAAGCTGAGCATAAAATTACGGGCATCCTGGGCCTTTTCCACCGGCAAATATTTCAACACCGTGGGCAGGGTCCGCAACAGTTTCAACATCGCATCCTGGAAGCCAGCACCACTGCTGTTTTCCTTGCGCTTTTTCATGAACTGGGCGATCGCACTTTTGGACTGGCCCAATTGCGCCATGGAAAAGGAACCCATTTTGTTCAGGCGCATCACCTGGGGCATGGAGGGGAACACGATCGCCGCATCCAAATTGTCCCGATAGGGAGTTACCGCTTCCACCACCTTATCGGCCAGATCTTCAATAAAAATCAGGGAAGCAATGAAGAGATTAGCTTCGCTGACGTCATGTTTAAAGTTGGCGTAATTTTCCGGGTCCCGCAACTCCTCGATCAAATAGCCCGTTAACTGAATGGCCAGGCTGGAGTTGGTACGGTTAATGTTTCTAACGGCCGCCGACAAAGCGCTCTGATACTGGGATTCCAAGACCACATAAACCACCTTGAGTAGCTGGCGTCCATTCAACGCTTCGGGATCAACACGGCGGATGGTGGACTTGACGTTAGTAAACATATAAGTGGTGTTCTCCTAAAGGGTTCGATTTTAAAGGGATTTTTGCAACAGGCCCCTAGGTATTTCTAGCAGAAAATTCGAGGCAGTGGGGGCATTCCTGGCTTTGAACCTGAAATTAAACAGTGGCGATCGCCGGGAAATCCATCTTTGCACCGCACAATTTTTGGCGAGCTGATCGGTGAATAAAAAACCTAAGTTTACAAAGCTCAACTTAAAGAACATAAAAATTAACATAAAATTGAAAGTCTTAAGCATTTCTTAGCACTTAAATCAATCAACCCAGTGTAGGATTTAAGTATGAACACCGAAAGTGGATGTCAAACTCTACTGGTTCATCTGGAAAATACTAAATATCCCTTGACTTGAGGCTTTCGTCCCAACCTAGACTCAGTCACCCGCCGCAATCCTAAACTACACAATGCTCGGCGATCGAGCACTATATTTTTTTCTGCTCTACAGTTTATTTCACTACTAGAGGTTAAGTACTATGGCTCTCATTAACGGAACGAATGGCAACGACAACAATACATTCGCCGGTCTTTTTGATTTCAGGCCAGCCTTGATTGGATCGATTGACTTATCATTGTCTCCTCCGTTTGTCGATAGTGATATAGATGATGTCATCAACGGCAAAGCAGGAAATGATATTCTTGTCGGGTTAGGAGGGGATGACATCCTGGATGGTGGCACAGGCGCTGATATTATGTTCGGCGGTTCAGGTGACGACACTTACTACGTTGATAATACGGGCGACAAGGTCGGTGAGGCGAGTGCTGGTGGTGGCATGGACTCCGTTATATCGTCTGTGGATTATTCTCTAAATACTGGGCCGTTCTACTTGCCTGCCATCAATGGGTTGGTAAACAATGGAGCGGCTTTGGCCACGCTAGGTGCAACTAAGTATGCAGCATATTTGTTTCTGAGTGAGCCACTGACGAGGCCCGAGTTAACACCCACCTTCATTGAAAATCTAACCCTGACGGGGACTGCCATCATAGGTGAGGGTAATGACCTAGACAACATCATCGACGGTAACGGTGAAAACAACGTCCTATCTGGTCTAGGAGGAAATGACACCATACGTGGTCTGGGGGGAAATGACACCATATCCGGAGGTGAGGGAAATGACTTACTGAACGGTAATATGGGCGAGGATTCCCTGAACGGTAATGTTGGCGATGATACCGTCAGGGGTGGACAAGGCAATGATATTGTCAGGGGTGGACAAGACAATGACAGCTTATACGGTGATCTAGGAAATGACAGCGTATTCGGCGACCTAGGAAATGACACTTTATATGGTGGCGACGGCAATGACGTCCTGGACGGTGGTACCGATCCCGGTGGTGCAGATACTGATACTGCGGATTATGGAACTGTACAGGATCCGGTTGTTCTTCCTCGTTCTATCACCTTGAAAGGGGCTGGTGATCTAACTTTAACCGTTGAGAAAGGCCCTCTAGGATCCCTGGGCATAGATACGCTCCTCAACATCGAAGAAGTCATCGCCGATGGCAGTGTGGACAATAACACCATTGACTTTTCTGGTGCGGATCTAGGCATTACTATCAACGTAGACCTAGGCATGCAAAGTATCTTGATTTCTGGTGCAAGCTCTCCTCAAAGTTTGGTCAAGGTGGTCAACTTTGACAACGTTATCGGTACCATTGGGAATGACATCATTATTGGTGATGATCAAGAGAACATTCTTGATGGCGGTAAAGGCGATGACAGCATAGTTGGCTTCCAAAAAAATGACACTTTGATGGGCGGTCACGGCAATGACACTTTGAATGGCCGTGCTGGCAATGATCTGATTATCGGTGGTGCCGATAAGGATATTTTGACTGGTGGTATGGGTAATGACCTATTTGACTACACCAATCTTAAGGATTCCCAGCTCGGCCTCTCCTGGTTCAACGTTAATTTGTCCAAGGTTGACGTGATTACCGATTTCACTCGTGGTGAAGATAAGTTCTTGGTTCAATCTGCCCCCACCAACAACGGTTTCTTCTCTCCTGCGGTTCGCCATCTGAGCGTTAACAGCATCCTTGGACTAGGAGCAACAGTGCTTGGTTTGGCAACCCTGGGGCAATACGACGCTGCTCAAATCACAGTAGGCAGTGGATCAGGGGCACGCACCTTTGTGGCTATCAATAATGGCTCGTTTGGCTTCAATCCCAACACCGATGCCTTTATCGAACTCCAAAACTACACTGGTGGTAAATTGACAATTAACGATTTTACGACTCCGACCGCCTAGGCCCAATTAGTCTTCGATCAGGAATGAATTAGACCAGTAATGCACAAAGTAAACCATCTTTGCCCCTAATCCACTGTATTGGGGGCATTTTTTTATTCTTTTGCTGGAGCAATACTGCCAAAGGCGCTGAAACTGAACTCATCAGCGGTGATGTCGTACCGTAAAATTCTGGCGGTGATGCCCCGATTTTCCAATCTTTTCAGGCTGAGATTATCACTAAAACTACCAATGATGCTGTTGAGAATATTGGTATTAATGCGGCGGCCGTTAAGAATGGCACTGGGGTCCACCAGGGTTAGGCGATCGCCGTTTTGGATCGAGATGCCAGTTTCGATGGTAATGACTAATTTTTCTAGTTCAGCATTGGGTTCCAACTGTTGCCCCAGTTCTAAATTAATGCCTAGGCGATCGTCTGGGAGGAAATCCACCTGGGCGCTGAGCAGTTGAAAGCGGGGTACATCAGCCGGCACCCGTTGGTCAATTTGTTTTTGTAACCGCTCTTTAACAGTGGCATTTTGCAAAGCCTTATTGACATCAGCTTCCGTGAGCACCAGTTCCGCCGCCCCTTGCAATGGTTGCCGTAGAGCTTGCCTCAATCCCGGTAGGTTGCGATTTTCCCGCAGAGCTTGCAAATCCACGTCGATGGGATCGGTTTCCAATTGCACCTGTTGAATCCGTAGACTGGGCACAATTTCCAAACCCCGACTGGCCAGGCGTACCCGTTGGATTTTGCCCTGGATTAGTTGGTAGTTGGGGGCATTGTCCACCCGCACCGATAGGTCTTCCACCCCATGGACCCGCTGGCGAATTTGATTGGCTATGACCTGATCACTAATGAAGTTAACTGGGGCCAGGAAAGTGAGAAAAGTAGACAGGGCAATGGCGAACCATTCCATAGCAATCGTGGGGGATGATTATTTCTCGCCTAGTTTACTGGCTTTTTAGCAAACTAGTAACAAATGGCAACCACCACCGGCGACTTTATTAACTTAACCAATAGGTAAACCCCAGCAACACTGCCAAAAAGGCGATCGCCGCAAAGATGAAACCATTGTCCTTGGTATTCATTTTCCGGGTATCTTCAAACTGAATGGGGGTAGGCTCCGGCAGACGACGACGGCGACGGGCCATGCGGGGAGTAGTGGGTTTGGTATTTTCCTGGTCGGTTAAATCCGGGATCGGAGTCAACCATTCCTTGGGCCTGGTTAATTGGGGGGCTTGCAAAATTTCCAGCACCTGTTGCCCCTGCTTGCGGCACTCAGGATGGGGATGGCGCACCAATTTACGGCAAATTTGTTTGGCAGTGGGCAGATCTCCGCTGGCTTGGTGGGCCATGGCCAACCACAACTGAGCTTCGCCGCCCCGACGGGATGCCCCAGCCGAAAGCTTCACCGCTTCCTCAAAAAGACTAATACTTTGGCGGTAACGTCCCCGGTCGAAAGCGGCCTTTCCTTCCTCAAATTTTTGCTCAAATTGGCCTTGATACTCGGATCCCATGGCAAAGAACTATTTTTCTCGTTTAATCTTCACCATTACATACCCATAATTTCATAGCCAGAATCGACGTAGATAATTTGTCCGGTAATGCCACTGGAAAGGTCACTGGCCAGGAAAGCCGCTGTATTCCCCACTTCCGTTTGGGTGACGGTACGCTTTAGTGGTGCCACCTCTTCCACATGGTGAATCATATCCAAAATGCCCCCCACCGCCGAAGAAGCCAGGGTCCGGATGGGGCCAGCGGAAATACCATTAACACGAATATTTTGGGGCCCCAATTCTGCGGCCAGATAACGCACAGTCATTTCCAGACCGGCCTTCGCCACCCCCATCAGGTTGTAGTTGGGAATAACCTTCACGCCGCCAAAGTAAGTCAGGGTAATGATGCTACCGCCATTGGTCATCAAGGGTTTTGCCCCCCGAGCCAAACGCCCCAGGGAATAGGTGCTAATTTCCATTGCTTGACTAAAGGCTTCCTTGGGAATATCGGTATAATTCCCCGTCAAACCGGACTTGTCGGCAAAGGCTAAGCAATGGATCAAAATATCGAGTTTGCCCCATTTTTCCTTAACGCTATGGAACAGGGCATCCACCTGGGCATCGTCCTGTACGTCCCCCGGCAAGACGAGGGTAGGATGCAAAGGCTCGGTCAACTCCCGCACTTTCTTTTCAAATCTGCCTTTCTCATCTGGAAGATAACTAACGCCAATTTCAGCCCCGGCCTGGTGTAGTTGTTGGGCAATGCCCCAGGCAATGGAGCGATTATTGGCGATGCCGGTAACAAAGGCGTGCTTGCCGCTGAGATCTAACATAGAATTTTCCCTGGGAGTGCTCAAAATGGTAGTTGCTGAAAAATTAGTCTGGGGAGCCATCAACCCCAACTTTTCAATATACCCCCCAGTCCGTACTTCCAAGAAGCCATCGGGGTGAAGCCAACTGTCCCAGTCAATCCATTTCGGCCTGAATCTGAGACCGTGCCGATTTTATTTGGAAGGATTGTCTTTGCTTCAAATCCAACTGGGAAATAGCATCCGCAGGGCAAAGCCCCTAGGAGTCAATGGTAATCCCAAGAAAACAGGCAACCAATACCAAAAGGCTATCGCCACTAGGGTTAAAACTGCCCAAGCAATGACGTTATGACTGTGCCGGGGACTGTCCAGTAAAGTTTCTAGGATTAAAGCGAGGGCTAAAATACTAAAGGCGTAGGCGGGTAGGTAGTGGTAAAAAAAAGTGCAACGACTAATGCCCAACCAAGGCAGTAGATTGACGGCGTAATTGACCTCAATATAAAGGGTTATCCCCCGCAAAGGTGCATTGATGGTCTGGGAGGAAAATTGACGTATTTTTTGCCAAATAACAGTGCCTGTTAGTAATGCCATGGCCCCGGTGGAAAACCAGAGCAAAATTGGGTTAGCCATGGCGTGGACATCATTAATTAAGCCAAACTGGCCGGATTTTTGGTAAAAATAGGCGATCGGTCTTGCCATCAACAGCCAGCTATACCAAGGGGAACAATAGGGGTGAATGTCAGGGCTATTTCCCACCCGACGATGGTACTGCCAAGTTTCCCGTTGAATGCGCCAAAAACCTTCTAGGGAGGCATATTCTCCATTCATTAACAAATGGGGAATCCAAATGACGCTGTAGGTAATAACGGGTACTAGCACCAACCAGATCGCAAATTTCAGCGGGGAAATAATCAACCAGCGGGAGAGAAAACCTTGATTATTCTCTCCATCCCTATCCAATAGTTGCAGTGAATTTGCTTGTCTTTCCCCCTTTGTCCAACCCTGGTTGAAGAAAGGTTTAACCCAGGCGATCGCCCAGAGGAGATAAACACCCAATAAAAAAGCAAAACCGTTCCATTTGACGCTTCCGGCGCAGGCTAAACTAATGCCCCCTAGAATTAATTGCCAAAGTTTCTCTTGGCGTAGATGCCACAAAACCAAGGCTTGTCCCAGGAGCCCAAAAAAAACTAGATAAATGTTATTCAATGCATAGCGGGATTCCACCAAAAACAGACCATCCAAGGCCACTAGGCCCATGGTCAGCAGGGTTACCAGTCGCCGTTGGGTTAAAAGGTAGGCGATCGCCCCTAGGAGCAGGGGAATGGTGGCCCCGGTGAGGGCATTGAGCCAGCGGTAACTCCAGGTGGAACGTACAGCCCCCGTCAGATCGTTGACTTGTTCTGGATTAACGGGAAAAACCTGCCCCAACCCCATGGCCAATGCAATTAGGTAATGGCTCAGGGGCGGATGGGAGGGAAAAAAATCGTTGCCTAACCAATAGTCACTGGCAAATTTGGCGTAGTAAACTTCATCGAAAACTAATTGGTTAAATTGTCCCAGGTTCCAAAATCGTATAACCAGGGAAAACAGAAAAATAGCAACAATGCCCGTTGTGAAGGGAGTTAGGCGAAGCTTCGGGAACTGGTTAAGCATTGAAGTTCAATCAATTCAATTATTTTTCCCAAAACCGTTTTGTCCTTGGCGATCGCCCCTCACCTTGATGCTAAATTCGGCTAACTGACAATTTATCTTTACTCTTCTTCCCCTTCTTCTTCTGCGGGGGGATAGAGGAAAGTAGAACGGCCAGATAAAATGGATTTGCCGAGGGACAAAGCCTTTTGCGCTTGGGAGGAAGCTTGTCTGCGCCAGTGGGCCCGGCGTTGATCACGTTTTGCTTTGGAGGTTTTCTTCTTGGGAACTGCCATGACTTCTCTGGGATCTTAAAAATTGACAACCTTTCTATATTACGCTTTTAGGTGGGCCATTGCACAGCGGTGATTATGCAAGAGTTTTCCCACTATTACGAAATCCTGGGGCTAGAGGTAGGGGCTAGTCTGGAGGAAATCAATGAAGCCTATCGAGATTTAGCCTTTGTTTGGCACCCCGATCGCCTGCCCAGGGACAATCCCCGCCTATTGGCCAAAGCGGCCAGGAAACTCAAAGAAATTAACCAAGCCCGCGATCGCCTCAAGGAATTATTGGAGCTGGAGTTAAGCGCTAAAACTTCCCAGATTCCTAAAAAGGACCAGACCAGCAAAGCTCCCAAAGCTAAACCCAAATCCAAGCCCAAGGCCACATCTCCTCCACCTTACCCGCCCCCCGGCGATCGTCCACCTCAATCCCATCACCATCATCACCAGACCAACCACAACCACAGTTCCAGTTCCCAGCACCATCACCAAGAAAACCACAATCGACCCTACTATCGGGACTTAACCGGGGCAGATTTGCGTTGGGCTAATTTAAAAGAGAAGGATTTGTCAGGACGGAAAATGGTGTCTGCCAATCTAAGTAATGCAGATTTGAGCGACAGTTTTTTACACCAAGTTAATTTGGAAAATGCCAATCTTTTTCGGGCTAATCTTTTCCGGGCCAATTTGTTGGAAGCTAATCTGCGGGGAGCTAATTTGCAGGAAGCTAATCTGGTAGGAGCAGATTTAAGTGGGGCGGATCTGAGTGGAGCTAATTTACAGGGAGCCAAAATTGGCGCAGGTAATCGAATTATGGTCAAACTAACGGCCGCTAAGTTGACGGGAACTATTCTCCCCGATGGCACTAAGCATAGTTAGTTTTCATACTTTCTGTCGTTTCCAAATTTAAAAAATTTTCCTGATAAAATTAAGTATAAACAGAAAAAATACCGATTTAATCTAGCTAACAATGGCCAATTGGGAACCAAACTCGGTCTTATTCACTTCAATGCGCTGTTGAAAGGCTTCCCTAAACTGGGGCATGTGGGTGACAGTGAGAATACAAGCAAAATCTGAAGCAATGGCAGTGATGGCAGCCACCAGGCGATCGCAACCGTCCGCATCCTGGGTACCAAAACCTTCATCAATAATTAGTAACTGTAAAGCAGTGCCAGACCGTTGAGCCAATAATTTAGCTAGGGCTAAACGAATGGAAAAATTAATCCGAAAAGCTTCTCCACCAGAATAGGTTTCATAGGGACGGGTACCCTGGGCATCAGCAATGAGAATATCTAGGGTATTAATCATTTTTGGTTTGTTTTTGGTGCTACTTTTACCCTCCTTTTGGGTGACAAATTGGATATGGTGTTGATTCCCGGTTAATCTTGCCAGAATGTAATTGGTTTCTGCTTCTAACTGGGGCAGAATGTTTTCAATAATCATTACCTGAATACCATCTTTGCCAAAGGCTTTACCCAATTCTTGATGAATGCGAAATTGTTTTTTAGCCTGGTCAAATTGCTGTTTTGTTTCTTCATATTCTCCCTGTAAAGTATCAATCTGAATTAATAACTGCTCCAAACCACCTTTTTTTGCCAGCAAATTATCCAGTTGTTGCCTTCTTTGTGCTAATTCTTGCTCCAACAATTTAATTTGTTCCCCATGGTCTGCATACTGGCGAATCTGTTCTTCTAACTGGGCCAATTCTCCTTGTCTTTCCTCTAGGGCGCGCTGGCGATCGCCAATTAGATCTTGGTATTCCTGGCCCCGTTGTATTAGGATTGGTAATTGTTGCCGGGCTTGTTCTAGCTCCTGATGCTTTAACTGCCAAGGTTGTTGACGTCGCAATTCTCCCAATAATTGTTGATGGGTTTCGTTGTTGTAATTCAGTTCGGATATAGCTGTACTCACCTGTTGCCATTGTTGGCGGAGGGGAGAACTGGTGCCCAAACTTTGCAATTGGGAACGCAATGCCAGTAATTTTTGCTCCAAACCAGGGCGATCGCCTGTTAATTGTCGATATTTACTTTGGGCTTCTTTCAACTTAGCTTGGCGAATTTCCCCTTTTCTTAGTTGATCCACCGTAGAGCGGGCCAAAGCATGGGTTTGTTCGTCGTAGGCTAAGTTAGTTAATTCTCGCTCTAGAGCCGCTAATTCTAATTGGAGAGATTCAGCAAAGTTTCCTTCGGTCAAGCTCAATTCTAAGTCAGCAATTTGCTCATTTAACTCCACTAATTGTTCATGGTTTTCTCCACTTTTTTCTAATTCTGCTTCCATTTGTCCATAATGTTGCAACAATTGTTCTAAATTAGTTAAGCCATCGGCAATTTCTTTATATTCATTACGGAGAATAGCTAGCTCTTGATCTGCAAGGGTAATTTGTTCCTTCAGAATCCAAATTTGATTGCGTAGTTCTTGACATTGATGCTCAGTTTTTTCAATCACTTGTTGGTGGTAGTGGCCATCTAAACCCTGTTCACATAGGGGACAAGTTGCCCCAGGAATGCCCAATAAGGTCAGTTTTTGTTCTAATTCCCGTAACTGTTTTTCAAACAATCGTTGATTTTCCTGGAGTCGTTCTTTGAAATGACCCCTTTCCTGGCCTTTTTCTTCCACTCGTTTAAGATAAACCTGTTTATTTTTTAGTTGGAAAATTTCCTCATCCAAAGCCTGAAAAGCCCTTCTTTGCTCAGGAATAGCAGCGATGGCTATCTGTAATTGTTTGGCGATCGCCTGGCGTTGTTCTAGTTGAGCCTGACACTGGGCCCTGGCCCTAGCTAAATCCCCTTGTAGGGCAGAACGTCGTTGTAAAAGGGGCGCAACTTGATGTTGAAGGTTATCAAGCTGGCTTAGTTTTTGTTTGGCAATTTTTAACTTATCTAAGTCCGCTTCAATGTCCTGTTGTTGAGCCAAAATAGGTTGTAACTCGGCCAATTGCTTATCCAGATGTTCCAAACGCAGAAGCTGCTGCTCTGTTTGTCTCGCTAATTCATTTTCTTGACGCTGCAACTGTTGCTCCAAATCCTGTCGTTGCTGTTGCAAATTTTGATATTGCTGAAAAGCTTTAGCTAATTCTGTTTCTTGGCTTTGTAAGGTTTGATAGCGCTGAAAATTAACTTGAATAACTGCTTCTTGCTCTAGGAGTAATTTTAGTTTTTGACATTGCTGATTAATTTCTTCATTTTGGTTTTCTAACCTGGCAATCTCAGTAGTCAATTCCTGACACTGTCGCTGTTGCCATCCGGCTTGCTTTTGCCATTGTTGACGTTGATTTTGACTAGTTTGTAGCTGTTGTAACTGCCATTGTGTCTGTTGTTGTTGGGCTTGCACTTCTGTGATTTCTGCAACTAGTTTGGCTTGATTAGCTACCACATCCGGCCGTTGATTTAAATCCTGCTCTAAGATTTGTAAACGTTCATCGAGAATATTAATTTTACCCTTGGCTTCTTTGGAAATATCTTTGGCCCTAGTTGCCAACATTTCATACTGGTCCAATTTTAATAAATCTGCCAGAATTTGCTTACGTTCACTGGGTTTACGTAGCATAAATTCATCGGCTCTTCCCTGGCGAAGATAGGCGGAATTGACAAAAGTTTCGTAATCTAACTTTAAGGTGTTGGTGATTTTTTCTTGGGTGGCCCTGAGTCCTTTGGCGGAAAGGGTGCGGAAATGATCACCGCTTTTGATCTGAAATTCCGTTACACTACTGCGCCCCCGTTGGCGACTACGAATAATTCGATAGGTTTGGTTATTACTAATAAATTCAAAATCCACTCTCACTTGGTCGGTGCCGTTATGGAGCACATCATCCTCACTTTCAGCCCGACATTTGCCCCAAATTGCCCAAGTGATTGCTTCCAACAAAGACGATTTACCCGCACCGTTAGACCCACAGATACAGGCCGTATGCAGGCCCCGAAAGTTCAGGCTCACATCCTGATAACTGAGGAAATTTTTTAAAATTAATTGTTGGGGCACCATAGTCAATCATCCCCCATTGTCCAACTAAGCAAAAGAACAACTAACCCTAGTACGGCAAAGCGCCCCACCATTGCCCCCTGATTAACCAAGTATTCAGGCAAGCTGATCAACACCTTAGTAAAGATAGCGTTGGTTAACAGAAAAAATACTACTAAAAAAACAAGACTCATGGGCTAATTAGTCAATTAATTATCAAAACTTACCAATTAATATTTGATCCCACAATTTTAACTAACTACATTGAAAAGATAAAGTTTTCAGCTTCGTTTGGTTACGCCCGGCCGCCTTGGCTGCATAGAGGGCCTGGTCAGCAATTTTAATTAAATCACTGGGATGATAATGCAATAGGGGCACGGTGGTCCCAATCCCTAAACTTATGGTGAGGTAACGGCTCGTAGGGGAATCGGCATGGGAAATCTGTGCCTCGGCTAGGCAGTGGTGGATGCGTTGGCCCACGGTGTAAGCCCCTGATTGATCGGTGTAGGGCAAAATCACAATAAATTCCTCACCTCCATAGCGAGCGAGCACATCGGAAGGACGTTTCAATGCATTTTGAATAACTTTAGCCACACTTTGGAGACATTTATCCCCCATCTGATGACCATAGAGATCATTATAGTTTTTGAAATAATCTACGTCGCATAAGATTAAGGAAATTGGAGATTTTTGCCGCAAACATTGTCGCCATTCCTGTTCTAAGTAACTGGTAAAATAGCGACGATTGGGAATTTGGGTTAGTTCATCATAAATGGCTAAATGTTTGAGTCGTTGGTTAACTTGCTCTAGTTGTTGTTTGGCAAATTCCAACTCCATGGTACGCTCCTTCACCCTAATTTCTAGAGTTTGGGAATAGTTTTTGATGGTTTCGTAATATTGAGCAGTACGAATTGCTGCCGCTACTTGGCCGGTGAGGGTGGAAAAAAGATTTAAGTCACTAGAATCAAAGTGCTTGACTTGGTAGTGAGCTAGACCAAGAACGCCAATAATTGAGTTTTGGACAGTCAGAGAATAACAAAGTAAAGAGCGAATTTTAGAGGGTTGATTGAGGTAATCTTGGTCATTTTGAATGTCATCAATTACTTCGACTTGATTAAGCTTTAAAACGCGCTCGACAATTTTTTCAATTGCTTTAAAATTCTGTAATGATTCTTCTGTTTTATACAAAAGTGGAGTTAGGCTATCCTGACTTTGGTCATAAAGATATAAAAATATTTCATCGACACTGATAACTTGACGAATCTCAGCCCTAATTACTTCGATTAGCTCCTGTAGCCCAGTGCAGGTGGCAACAGCATTCGCAAATTGTGAAAGAAAAACTACTTCTTCATACTTTTGTAGGGTATCTTTGGCTAACTGCTTTTTTTCATACTCCGTTTGCACAATGTAACTTAGCATAGCGGCGATCGCCTCGGCGGAATGCTCAGTAAATTCCCCAGTTATGGTCCCCATTAATACTTGGTGGCAATAAATATCAACTTTTGGCTGGGAATCTTGGGCCTTGCCCCAAAGACAGTGACCTCCGATGTCAAAAATAGCAAAGTTTTTCCCCAAGGAATCGCCCAACTGCTGGAGTAGAGTTTTGACTTCCGGCTTTTTAAGTGCTTTTTGCAGGGAAAGATTTTGCATGGAACTCTTGTGTGACAAGCTATCTATCCATCAGCAGATGGTAACCGATGCGCTATGTTTTTTGGGGTTAAAACTAAAAACTTTTATTCTCCTCCAAGTATTATTTTTATTTAAAATTTTCGTTAGTTAGAACCTGTTTATAAAGTCTGATTCTGCCTCCTAAATCCCCCAATGCTGGGGGACTTTGACTTAGTTTCCCCCCAAATTTGGGGGGCCAGGGGGGCTTTTCAAACACGCTCTTAGTAAAGATAAAAATGTTTAAAAAAGGGTTTAAATAATTCAGCAGGGTAGAAAAAAACTGGGATGACAGTTTCCATACCTATTAACTATAGCCTATTCTTTGGAGTCAACCATTTAACCATTGACGGTTAGGGGCACCACCATCAAGTCAATGGAACCCACCATGAACTAATCTTGCCTCCTTGGCGATCGCCAAGGAGGGGTTAGCTGGCCTTTTCTGAGCTACTGCTACTCTCTGGGGTTTTACTTTCTTCTAGTTCTGCCTTAATTTGTACTGACTTTTCCAAATTTTGGGCTTCCCGTTTCAGTTCCGTTTCAAATTCCTTGGAAGCTTCCTGGAATCCCCGCAGAGCTTTGCCCAAACTGCGCCCCACTTCTGGTAATTTTTTAGGGCCAAACACCAATAGGGCAATAACAAAGATTAAACCTAGTTCGGGTAAGCCAATGCCGAAAATATTCATGGGATTGGGTGCTGTTAGGGGATTAGAGGGATAGAAAGATTCGTTTAACCGACTGTAGCAGAGCTTTGTCCCCACAGAAACCCACGGAGATGCTATGGCTCCCATAACCAAGGTCAATGCCATAGCCCTCTAGCCTAGGGCGGTATCCCCCGTCCCCTGAAACATTAACCAAGATAGGAAAAAGTTGCTGATGAAAATGGCCAATAGGGACGTGACCACTGCAGTGGTGGTGGACTCGCCTACTCCCTTGGCCCCCCCAGTGGTGGTTAAGCCCCAACTACAACCAATAATGGCGATGATGACGCCAAATACCAAAGATTTGAACAAACAAGCAAATACATCCCATAGCTGGGTGAAATTTTGCACAGAGTTTAAAAAAATGGTTGGATTAATGGCATAAAGACTGGAGGAAATTACCAATCCTCCCGCCATGCCCACAAACAGAGACAATCCGGTCAAAATCGGTAACATTAATCCACAGGCGATCACCCGGGGAACGACCAAATAATCAATCGGATCTGTCCTGAGCATATACAGAGCATCCAATTGTTCTGTTACCCGCATGGTGCCAATTTCCGCCGCAAAGGCGGACCCCACCCGCCCGGCGATCACCACCGCTGTCAGCACCGGGGCCAATTCCCTAGTTAACGATAGGGATAAAACTCCCCCAATGGTCGTGGTGGCCCCATAGTAAATAAATTCTCTCGCCACTTGAATGGTGAACACCATACCCACAAAACCAGCAGTAATCAAGGCGATCGCCATGGATTCGGGGCCGACCATATTCATTTGCTCCAGGGTATTGCGCCGATTAATGCGCCCTTGCAAAATGTGCAAAAAAACTTGGCCGGTTAAAAAAAAGGCTGCAACCAAACGCTGGAACCAAAGACTGAGGGAGTGGCGAGAGCCTCGATCCGACATACTTCACTGCAATAATTAATGACTGGGACATGTGGGCCCCACTCCAATGTTTCGACACCAAGGCTGGGGGAAATACACTGCCCTGACCCTAGCGACTTTCCACCCGGAACCGTTCCACCGAAGTTAACAGGTCGCGGGAAATGGAGACCAGGGTTTGCAAAGATCCTGCTACCCGTTGAGATTCCTGGGAAGTTTCCTGGGCCGTCAGCTCAATGGACTGCATGACGTTGGACACTGCACCGGAGTTCTCCTGCTGCTTGACGGTATCAGCAGTAATGGAACGCACCAAAGTGTTAATCCGATTAGACACCTCAATAATATCCTCCAGGGCCCGTTTCGACTGTTCCGACTTGTCAGTTACGTCGATTACCTGTTGGATACCTTCTTCCATGGCGGTCATTACGGAGCCGGTTTCACTCTGAATTTGCAAAACGATTTGCTCAATTTCCTTCAACGACTTAGCAGAACGATCCGCCAACTGTCGCACCTCGTCTGCAACGATGGCAAAGCCCCGCCCTGCTTCCCCTGCCCGGGCCGCCTGGATGGAGGCGTTCAAAGCTAACAGGTTAGTCCGGGAGGCAATTTGGGAAATAACCGCCACAATTTTGGAAATTTCCTGGGATGCTTCCGCTAACCGTTTTACCTTGCGGGCAGTTTCCGACACCGTTTCCCGAATTTGCAGAATGCCCCCCACCGTTCTTTCCACCGCTTCCCCACCTTTGAGGGCAGTTAAAGATGAAGTATGGGCCACTTCCTCCGCTTCCCGGGCGTTTTCTGCTACCCGTTCAATGGATTCCGTCATTAACTGAACAGAGTTGAGGGTGACGGCCAATTCCTCCGCCATTCGCAACGCATCGCTGGAGTTATTGCGGGCAAAGGACTCACTGTCTTTACAGTTGTTATTCACCTGCTTGGCGGCATTTTTAACTTGTAACACAATCTCCCGCAGGTTTTGGATAGTTAGGTTAAAGGCATCGGCCACCGCTCCCAGCTCATCCGCCGTTACTTCCGCTTGTACGGTTAAATCTCCCCGGGAAGCTCCCTCTACATCGTCCAGGAGCCGAATTACTTGGCGCTGTAATTTTTCCCGCACTTTTTCGGTGGTAGCAGCCCGTTCCTGGGCTTCACTAGTGGCCGTGAGAATAACTTGGGAAATATAGTTAAACCGTTGGGTCAAAGCCCCCAATTCATCCTCCGATCGCACCTTGGCCCGGACATTGAAATTGCCCTCATAGATGGATTCAAACTGATTTTGCAGGTCGTCGATAATACTCTTAATCTGTTGCATCAGCAATCGATTGATCAGAAAGACTCCGATCGCCGTGGCTATGGCTGTGAGGAAGGCGAGGTTGAGGAGGGATGGTTTGCCCGGTTCTTCCTCTGGGGTCTGGGAAGGGGCCTGGCCCTCTGCGGGGGCACCTTCTGCTGGAGCTTCGGTGGTGGTTTCCCCTGAAGGAGCAGGTACGTCTTTGGGAGTTCCCCCTAAACCCACTATGCTTCCCAATACCAACACCGCGAACCCGGAAAACACACCGGAGGCGATCGCCATGTAAATCTGCTTTCTAAACAGGGAAGCATTGGTGAACCAACCGAGAAAACCCGCATCTACCTCACTGGTGGGCCGGTCATTAAAGGGACTAGTGGCGCTGGATAAATCCCCGGTGGCGGCCCCATCCGGTTTCAACCAAGTGGCCATGCCCGGTGGCGCTGCATTACCTCCATGGACCACCGTATCACCGCCCTGGGTGTCATCGATGCGACCCACCGCACCTATGTCCAAATTAGTGGCTTGGCTAAAGAGGGAAGAATCGGGCAACTCTGGGGCAATATCCGTCAGGTTAAAATCGGACAACTCATCCTCCACCCCTTCCTCAAACGCATCAAAACTCGGTAGGTTATTGCCAGCGCCGTAATCGCCAGAGGTGGGGGTAGGGGCCTGAGCCAAGGCTTCAGGATCATCCAAACCGAGAGCTTCACTCCAGTCGCCCCCGTCCCAAGTTTGATATGGGGGATATTCGGCACCATCTGTCCCGCCAATGCCGGCTGAGGAGACATCCGCCGCTAAATCGGCAAAATCCGCTATCCCTTCACCAAAGGCCGGTGGCACCACAAAAGTAGACTCGCCAGTTTGGGGCATCATGGTCTGTTCATCATCGGAGTCCAGGTCATCGGTGAAAGCTTCCGGACTCCAATCTAGGTTTTCAATTTCGTAACTCCTGGCCCCACTGGTACCAAAGGAAGCAGAGCTGCGGCCAAAGGGATGGTCCATGCCCGGATTAGTGGGGCTGGGGGCCCGGCCCAAAGTGGGCTCGCCGAAATCCTCTTCGGTGAACACTCCTGTTTCCCAGGCCATGGAATTGTCAATGGCATCGATGTCACTTTGCCAATCCTGGTCAAGGGAATCTTTGGCTCCGTTGCCCCTTGGTTCCTCTTCTTGGATTTGCCCTAGGGCCTGGTTAGCGCAGTCAATTAAGTCTTGGCGATCGGAAAACCGAATTACCCCCTGATAAGCCTGGTGGGCTAGGGCGTATTGTTCCAGGCCGACATAGATATGCCCCCGGAGCAACAATACATTAGGATCTTCGGGAAAATCAGCGGCCAATTGTTCAATATGGGAAGAAGCTTCTTGATAATTCCCCTGTCCATAGGCGGCGTAGGCCAACCCATAAAGCTGCGAAAAATTGGTTTCTGTTGCCATTTTGCCGGTTTCCTCAGTCGGTTTTAGGTAGGCCAAGGTGAATAAAAATCCATTGCCTTAGCTGGATATATCAAGTTGCCCAGCGGGCGGATCGGAGTAGCGCCACATGGTCTAGAAGGCGCAAAATTTGGGGAGGAGAGGAGGGGGCATCGTTAGCGGGAATCTGCCACTCTCCCTGGACGTAGGGGGCAATGTGATCCGGCACATCGTTGGCCGGCTGAAGATTGTCCGTGTCCAACCATTCCATATTACCGAGGGAGTCGATTGCCAAACCCAAAAGAGTTTCTTGATCTTCCACCGCAATGACGGGAATTTCCGCCCGGTCGGTGTTGAGATTGGCATTATTCCCCAAAAAACGCCCTAGGTCTGCTACCCAAATGACCTGGCCCCGGAGGTTAATAGTTCCTAACAATAGGGGCGAGGCATTAGGAATGGGGGTAATGCGGTCTGGCTCCTGTTGCATCACTTCTCGAATGGAAACCGCTGGCAGGGCAAACTCTTCCCGGGAGGGCAAATAAAATCTGAGATGAAGTTCCCCTTCCAGGGCCTGCAGTTCCTGAAACGCCGGATCTAATTCCTGTTTGCCATCAACGAAAATATCAGCGGAATTAGAACTAACCATAGATTTCCCCACCTAAAACCCTAAATAACCATAACCCAAGTTTCATAAAACCCCACAATCAATTGCGCAGGAGTTGTTTGATGGTGCCCACCAGTTCCATGGGCTGAAATGGTTTGGCAATGTAGGCGTCGGCTCCCTGACGCATGCCCCAAAAACGGTCAAATTCCTCCCCCTTGGAGGAGCACATAATCACTGGCACATTTTTGGTTTTCGGATCGGATTTGATGCGTCGACAAACCTCATAGCCATTCATGCGGGGCATGACAATATCTAGCACCACTAGGTCCGGACTAAAATTCTGCAATTTTTCCAGGGCCTCCACCCCATCACAGGCGATGGTGACCTGCCAGCCATGGTCTTTGAGGATGCCAGATATCATCTCGCGCTGACTAGAGCTGTCTTCAACCAGCAAAACTGCGTTCATAAAAGTCCTTTCTGCTTGGCACTGCAAACCTGGATCCGAAGCAAATTGGCGAATCCTGCCTGGTTTATTTTCCATCATAGTCGCTCCCTTAACAATTCAGTCAGTATTATTTTTTGTTGGGGAGCCCATTGTTGTTGACAATTTACCGCAAAATTGTCGGTGCTGCGACGGGGGATGGAGATAATGATCAAAAGATCATGATTTTTTACAGTAAGATTCAACTAATGAAATTAGTTCTTTTTGGGTGAAGGGTTTGGTCAGGTAATCCGTCGCCCCTGCCATCCGGGCCAGGAGTCGGTCGAGGTAGGCTTCCTTGCCAGTGAGCATAATGATCGGAATTGCCCTTAGGTGCTGGGCATGGCGGACCATTCGACAAATTTCATAGCCATCCAGGTGGGGCATGGTGATGTCACAAAGGATCAGATCAGGCTGCAAAGTCAATAAGGTGGTCATGGCCTGGAGGGGATCCTGGAGCACCACCACCTCACAGTTGGGGTTTTGATTGGTTAAAAAAAGTTCAATTTGTTTCCCAATGGCATAGTCGTCGTCGAGGCAAACGACTTTATGGATGGTGTGGTCTGTCAAGGTTTCCCAGGCTGAACCGTTCTCACCTTGGGATTCATGGGCCGGAAATATTTCGATCGCCCCTGATTCGATGTAGGGATAAAGGCCATGGGCAATGGCGGGCAAATTTTTTTGTAGGTAGCGGGAGATTTGGCGTAGGGGAATGGCTCCATCGGTCCAACTGCGGAAATGTTGGGCAAATTTGGCCGGTATTTTACTAGCCAATTCCGGATCCTTGGCGATCGCCACCGGTTGGTCGGGGGATTGGATGCGTAGGTATAACTGTTTCCAAGCTTGGATTTGTTGCCCGACGTGGGTTAATAGGGGGGTAATTGCAAAGGAAGTAAGGGGCGGCTCTAGGGCACTTCCCAAGGCAAAAACAAAATTTCCCTGGCGTAAACTCAACACATCAAACAGCACCTCTTGCACCATGCCTAAAACAATGCGGTGGGCTTGGGCGGGGGTGAGAATATTTTTGGAAAGTAATTGCCACAGACAAGCGTATTCGGGAATGTGGTTCAGGGCTAGGCTTTCCAGTTCCATCTCTCCGAGGGGAATAGCAATGTCATGGTGACGAAGATAATCCTGGAGGCGGCGCAAATTGCCACAGTCTTGATCCGCAGCGTAAACCAACTTGCCATCTACAAAAAAGAAAAACCAATAGCCAACTTTGTCTAGCAAAACCCGACCACAACTCTGATGGGGATAGACCTCAACGAAAAGTTGCCCCGTCCGCTGGCCCAATTCAATGAGCCGCAGGATACTCCGGAGATCAATTTCGTTCAGGGTTCCCTGCATGGCGTTTTCACAAGATTGATGTGTATATCTTATCGAACTTGCCGCAAGCTTACTCGCCAACCAAAGCTAGGGTTTTCCCTCTTAGCCTTAACCCACCCACGGGAGAAATTGAGTCAAGCATTTTATTTACCCCACCGCCTTTGCAGAGCTCGAGGCACTTCCCCCGATTAGGGGAGGCTGGGAAGGGTCTTTCTCAAGAGATAGGCCTGACTAAAAGTTTACCCATAGGCCTTAGATCGTGTTTGAAAAGCCCCCCTGGCCCCCCAAGTTTGGGGGGAAACTAAGTCAAAGTCCCCCAGTATTGGGGGATTTAGGGGGCAGAATCAGACTTTATAAACAGGTTCTTAAAACATTTCGTCAATTAAATGTTGATAAGTTTGGGTTACCACTGGTCGTTTGAGCTTCAAGGTTTGGGTCATCATGCCGTTTTCCAGGGAAAATGGTGCTGGGATAAAACGGAAATCCTTAATCTGGTCATCGGCTCGGTAGCCAGGGCGATCGCGCACTTCCCGATGCAACTCCGACCGCATTAACCCCACCACTTGGGGGTCATACAAACCACTAGCCTGCATCCCTTCACTGCTAGCCGACGGTTCCGGCACGGTGATTTGTAAATTTTTCGTCTCTGCCCATTTTTGCAATGCATCGAAGTTGGGCACAATCAAAGCCCCCAAGGATTTTTGATCCTGGCCCACCAGCATAATCTGGTCAATGTAGGCACTGCGTAAACAGGCATCTTCAATGGGTTGGGGTTCCACATTTTCCCCGTTACTGAGCACAATGGTGTCCTTGGCCCGACCGGTGAGAATCAAATCATTTTGGGGCGTTACCCAGCCTAAGTCACCGCTGTCGAACCAGCCTTCCTGGTCTAAAACTTTGGCGGTGGCTTCCGGCTTGTTGTAATAGCCCTGCATCACCTGGGGACCACGGATTAGCACAAGACCTTGGGTTTCGGGGGGCAAATCCTCCTTGGTTTCCATGTCAACAATACGAATTTCTGTGAAAGGAATGGGGCGGCCAGAGGAATAGCGCAAATTATGTTTATGCACCCTGGCATTAGTTACTGGGGCCGTTTCCGTTAAGCCATAGCCCACCAGGACGGGAATGCTGGTGATTTCGTAAAAATCATCTAAATGTCTAGCTAACGCCCCTCCTCCGGAAATGAGAGTTTCCAGTCTGCCCCCAGCGGCCTGGCGTACCTTATGGTAGACAATTTTGTCCCCGAGGTAATGGAGAGGACTAAGCACCAAGGCTTGGCACCGGGCCACCAACCTGGCGATCGCCGAAGCGTGGAGATGGTTCAAGCTCAGGTTATTGGCAATGCGTTTGGCCAAAATATATTTTTGGGAAATGCCGAAAAAGAAATTAATTAGCTTTTGTTGCCCAGGGGACTTTTCCCGGAACGTTTTTTGTACCCCTTCGTAGAGGGATTCCCACAGCCGGGGCACACCGACAATGTGATGGGGTTTAATGTCCTTCACATCCCCCTTGAAATGGCGAATGCTGGTGTAGTTCATCGTGCAGCCCCGGGAAAGAAGAAAATATTCGGCGCTTCTTTCTAGGGAGTGCCAACAGGGCAAAATGCTCAACACCTGATCGCCGGGGCGGGGAATAATCACCGAATCCAATTCCCGTACTTGGTGCAATAAATTACCGTGGCTGAGCATCACCCCTTTGGGTTGTCCTGTGGTGCCGGAGGTGTAGATCAGGGTGGCTAAATCTTCTTCCTGGCGGGGAACGGGAGTGGGGATTTTGCCGGCCCCTAGGGCCATGACCTGGGCAAAGTTATATTGGGGAATGGCGCTGTCCTCTGCCACTTCTTCATCGGTGAGGAGGATGATTAGTTTCAGGTCAATGGTTTCGCCATCTAGGGCCAATTTGCTTAGGGTTTGCCGATTTTCTGCGATTAAAGTACGGCTGTTGCTGTCTTCTAGGATGTAGAGTAATTCCTGGCGCTCTGCTTGGGCAGAACGGACGGCGTTGACGGCTCCAGCCAACATACTGCCTTGATCGGCGATAAACCACCGGGGGCTGTTGTCGGCGAAAATGGCCAGGTGTTGATGGGGGGTAACTCCTAAACTCTGTAGGCCAGCGGCAAAAGCTGTAATTTCTTCCCGCAATTGGGCATAGGTTAAAGTTACGGGGGGATGACTATGGCGATCGTTGAGGGCCACAATATCGGCAAAATTTTCTCCGGTGATAGCCCAGATATCCGCCAGGCAATGGATGGAATGGTAGTTAATTGGCGTAACCATAATCAGATGGAAGGAAGAAGGGAAGAGAGAAAGTTGGATTTTTACGGTTGAAAAAAGGCTATTCCAATGGATTTGAGGTTGATTTTCCCAATTGGGCCCACTCTTGCAGAAATATGTTGACAGTTTATACCCAGTCTGACCAAGCTTTATCCTGGATTGAGCGCCATGGCCACTGTCCACCGGTGTTTGTCTGTGTGTTGGGCTTTACGGAAACTGGTTTAATTCCGGGCATTTCTGCGGCGGGTAAAACCCCCGCTGATCGAAAATTGACGGCGATCGCCGATGCGGAATTTTTAATCAAGGGAACTACGGCAGGGGCAACCTATCCCTTACCTCCCCTCATTTCTGGGGTTTCCCCAGTGTTCATCACCAAAGCGTTGGTGGATGCCCTCCATACTCCGGTTTATTTATTTAACTCTGGTTTACCCATTCCCCCAGCGGTGCCAGTCATCAATCTAGACGGACAACCCGCCCGCTGTCTTTCCACAGGGCAAGCGTTACCGTTGGCCCTGGTGGAGCATCTTTTTCAGCAGGGTTTGCAGTGGGGCGCACAGTTAGCCCAGGAACATGCCGAAAGTTACTTAGTGCTAAGCGAATGCGTGGTGGGGGGCACTACCACAGCCCTGGGGGTACTGCTAGGTCTAGGCATTGACGCTGGGGGCAAAGTGAACAGTAGTCATCCCCATTGCAACCATCAACAAAAATTGGCTTTGGTGCGTCAGAGTCTAGAACATCATTCCCCGCATCTCAATGCCATGGAAGTTGTGGCCGCCGTTGGGGATCCAATGCAAATGGTCGTGGCCGGTATGGCGATCGCCGCTAGTCATAGCACGGGGGTGATGTTAGCCGGGGGAACCCAGATGTTGGCGGTATATGCCCTGATCCAAGCCTTGACTCGACAACAGAATCTAGCAGTGGATTTTTCCCGCCTAGTGGTGGGTACAACCAAATGGGTCTGCGAAGATGCCAGTGGTGATACGGTGGGTCTGGCAAATTTGCTTGCCCCAGTGTCCCTACTAGCTCCGCAACTCAGTTTTTCATCGTCGGTTTATCCTCAACTGCAGGTCTATGAACAGGGCTTTGTCAAAGAAGGGGTGGGGGCCGGGGCCATGGCGATCGCCGCCCACCTTTACAAAAATTGGGGTCAGGAACAGTTGCTAGAGTTAATTGAAAATTTAATTACCCGGGAATTGGGACAGGTCAAGGAAAAAAAACAACAATGACGGTAATTATTGCGGGGGAAAGAAGCGGTGCCGGCAAAACCACCATCACCCTGGCCATGTTGGCCTACCTGGCCCGGCAAAAACTAAGGGTGCAGTCCTTCAAAGTGGGGCCGGACTACATTGACCCCATGTTCCACAGCCAAATTACGGGGCGGCCTTGTCGTAACCTAGACCCCTTTTTAACTTCCGAAGCCTATGTACAAAGGTGTTTCCACTACCACAGCCAAGGCACTCCCTACAGTTTGATTGAAGGGGTAATGGGCTTATTTGACGGGGTGCCCTACCAAGGTTTGACCGATTACAGTTCCACTGCCCACATTGCTCGCTTGCTCAATTTGCCCATCGTTTTTGTGATGGATTGCCAGCGTTTATCCGGTTCCGTTGCCGCCATTGTCCAGGGTTATCGCCATTGGCAACCGGGGGTAAATTTAGTCGGGGTAATTCTTAACCGGGTAGGGGGTGATCGCCATTTAGAATTGCTCAAAATTGCGTTGGAACCCTTGCGTATTCCCATTCTGGGGGTATTTTTTCGTCAGCAGGATTTAACTCTGCCCGATCGCCATTTGGGTTTAGTTCCGTGTGGTGAGTTACCCCAAATTCAGCAATATTTTGACCAGTTAGCCCATGTGGCCGCCCAGCAATTGGATTGGCCCAAACTTCTCCCGCTCTTGGAAACCCCCAGGAATTTGCCCAGTCCTATGAGCTTGTTTGATGTTCCCCAAAAATCTCCCCAAGCCCGGTTGGCGATCGCCCAAGATCAAGCGTTTAACTTTTACTACGCTGATAACCTAGATTTGCTCACCCACTGTGGTTTTGAACTCATTCCCTTTAGCCCCCTAGAAGATACCGAACTTCCGCCGGCGATCGATGGGGTTTACCTTGGTGGTGGCTTTCCCGAACTTTTTGCCGAGCAATTAAGCCAAAATCAAGCCTTAAAAGATCAACTCAAAACCCTAATTCACCAGGGATTGCCCACCTACGGAGAGTGTGGCGGTTTAATGTACCTAAGCCAAAGCCTAACTAACTTTGAGGGACAAATTTTTCCCATGCTGGAAATGTTACCCACCGCCGTCACCATGGGGGGAAAACTCAGTTTGGGATACCGCCAAGCCCAGGTGGTTAATTCCCACAGTTGGTTATGGCAAACAGAATCCCTACGAGGCCATGAATTTCACCGTTCCCAGATGACGAAACTCCCTAACCAAGCTCTCTACCGCCAACGGGGACTACTGGCCATAGACCAAAACACAACGGATGGATGGTGTGTAGGGTCTGTTCAGGCTTCCTATCTCCACCTCCATTGGGGCAGTCAAATTTCCACCGTGGAAAAATTCCGAGCCGCTTGTCTTGCCTTTCAAAAAAAGTTGAGTTACCTTGGGAAGCATCCACCCTTTAAGTCAGTACCGTTAAGGAATACAGGAGGTGATGCCCATGGTAGAGAGTAGTATGTGCCTGGGTCGTTTGGTTGAAGTTAGCCGGCTGTGGGCCGGGGCCGTTCTTTAGAGTAACTATTCCCAAAAATCCGAATTAGCTACGTTTAAAGTTCCTTCCGGCAGTCAGGTTTCAACCAAGCTGACCCCCTAGACCGCTCTCCTAAAATTGCTGCAAGTCAGCGTTTGGGAGAGCGGATAGTTTTTGGGGAAGAAATTAGATTATTGCTGGAGCTTTAGTCAGTGGATTTACGATTCCAGTCGCAGTAATTGCCCATTATTTTGATCAGTTAAAACATAAACATGGCCATCGGGGCCTTGGCGCACATCCCTCACCCTTTGGCCAATAGAAATAGTGGTTTCATCGATAATTTGGTTATTTTCATCGAGCCGTAAATGGCGGATGCCCCTGTCCACTAACCCCCCAGCAAAAATGGTTCCCTGCCACTCTGGATGGCGATCGCCGTTGTAGATGGTTAAACCGGAAGGGGCAATAGCCGGAGTCCAAATCTGGAGAGGATCCACCATGTCAGGGCGGGATGTGGCCGGAGCAACGGGCTGGTCTGTACTGTATTCTTTACTGAAGGACACCACCGGCCAACCGTAGTTTTTTCCTTTTTGAATTAAATTCAGTTCATCACCGCCCCTAGAGCCGTGCTCCGTAGCCCATACCTTTTGGGTAACGGGATCATAGGCCAAGCCCTGGATATTGCGATGGCCGTAGCTCCAAACTTCCGGGGCCGCCTTGGGGTCGTTGCGAAAAGGATTATCGGCAGGCACGGTGCCATCGTCATTGATGCGAATAATTTTCCCAAGGTGACTAGCCCGATTTTGGGCCTGTTGACGGATAAAATCTCCCTCCAATTCCACCGGGGGATTACCGCCGTCGCCAATGGAAACCAAAAGAGTTTCGTCCGGCAACCAAGTTAAGCGGGAGCCAAAGTGCTGACCGCCGGGTTTAGTTTGTCCCACTTCAAAGATGACTTGCCAATCCGTCAGTTTTTCTCCATCAAAAACTGCCCGGGCCACCCTAGTGCGATTGGCCTGTTGGGTGCCGTGGGAGTAGGTGAAATAGACAAAGCGATTTTCTGCAAAACGGGGATGCAAGGCAATATCCAGTAAGCCCCCCTGTTGGGAAGCAAACAGTTGTTGGGCAGAAACCGTGGAAACTGCCACCACCCCGGCGATCGCCTCTGGATCTAAAACGCCATCACGGACAATGCGGAGTCGCCCCGGCCGTTCGGTAATTAAAATGTCGCCATTGGGTAGCCAAGCCATACCCCAGGGATGTTCTAAACCATCGATCACTGGCACTGCTTTAATCTCCGGTTGATTAGCTTGCACAATCTCCACCGAATTGGTCGGCTCAGAAGAAGTTTGATTTCCTGCTGCGGTTCCAAGGTCGGCCTCCGGTAACGTTCCACAGCTTGAGAGGGCAATGCCGCTGGCCAAGGGGAGGGTAAGCTTAAACAGAAATGGGATCAACATAGCGCCAATTGATTGCGTTCCTTTTTACTCCACCTTAAACAATTTCCCCGGTAACGAAGGCGGGTTAGTGGCCAGTTGATTTGGCTAGTGTGATTAGAATGGATTTAAAGTCAAAGCCCGCCGAGGTTAAAACTCAATGACCCCTGCCTGCCGTAGTAACTCCTTCAAGCGAGCATTTTCCGCCTCAGCTAACTCTGCCCGTTTTTCCGCCTGTTCCGTCAACGCCGCCAGAGCCACAGTGCTTAAAAATGGACGGCGATCGGGATAGAAAATCTGTAAATTCTCCGGGGTAAGTTCAAAATGGATGCCTAAAAGGGGACTCGTCCAATACTCCACTTCATCAATGACCGTTAACTTACCCTGCCACCGTTGCAAACCCACCAGTTCATTATTATCTGGGTCATAGACATAGTATTCCTCTACGCCGTAAAAATCATACAAAGTCTCTTTTTTTGTTCATCTCCTTCAGACGATTACCGGGGGATAGCACCTCAAATACCACTTGGGGCGGTTGATTACCTTCCTGCCATTGACGGTAGGAGCCCCGATCGCCCTTAGGTCGGCCCAAAACGACAAAAACATCGGGGGCAACCCGGATTTCTGGCTTACCCTCCACGGGATATCAGAGCAGATCCCCCGCCACAAAAACATCGGAGTTATTAGCAAAAAGACACTCCAGATTTTCTTTTAATAGAACAATCCAACTGAATTGCTTGGTGTTGTCAGCCATGGGTTGTCCATCACTGTCGGGATAAACTATTTGCCGATCTAGGGCTACGCTCATAGCGGTGGTCTCCAGCAGCTAGGGACTGACCTTCAGTTTAACTGATGGCTTTTAGACATTATTTAGGGGGAATTGTTCAACGCTGGAACTAACCACAACAAAATAGTTAAATTTGTTACCTTTTCTCGACAAAGAATCTGAAATTTGAGCAAAACTTAATAGATTCATTAAGGAAACCTACCTCCCCCCCGTAATGACCGCTACAATTCAAAAACCGGGGAATGCCCTGCCACGAAGGTCTTCACCCCCTCGTTCCAAACTTTTGTACGGTTACCAGTCCTATGAACAGCTCTCACCTCGCCCCCCAAGTCCAAGGTCTTTACGATCCGCAAAATGAACATGATGCCTGTGGGGTAGGTTTTATTGTGCAGATGAAGGGCAAAGTTTCCCACGATATTGTGGAGCAGGGCCTGCAAATGTTGGTTAATTTGGAGCATCGGGGGGCCTGTGGCTGTGAACCAAACACCGGGGATGGGGCCGGTATTTTAATCCAAGTTCCCCATAAATTTATCCAAAAAATAGCCGGGGCGGAAGGCATCACCATTCCTGCTCCGGGGCAGTATGCCGTGGGCAACATTTACGGTTCCCCCGATCCATTGGCCAGGGCTGAAGCTCGTCAAAAATTCAATGACATTGTTGCCCAAGAAGGCTTAAAAGTTTTGGGTTGGCGGGACATTCCTACTCAGAACGAACCCCTGGGGGAAACGGCGATCGCCAGTGAACCGTTTATGCAACAGGTTTACATTGCCCGGCCGGAAGGCTTGACTGATGACCTGGACTTTGAGCGCAAATTATACGTAATCCGTAAGTTGACCCACGGGGCAATCCGATCGCCGAAAATTGATACCTATTGGTATGTGGCTAGTTTATCGGCTCGGACGTTGGTTTATAAGGGGATGCTGACCACAGCCCAGGTGGGGCAGTATTATCCGGAATTGCATGACCCGGACATGGAAAGTGCCCTGGCCCTTGTCCATTCCCGCTTTAGCACTAATACCTTTCCCAGTTGGGAGCGCTCCCACCCCTACCGCTACATTGCCCATAATGGCGAAATCAATACCATGCGGGGCAACGTCAACTGGATGCAGGCCCGCCAGGCCCTGTTTGAATCGTCCCTGTTTGGGGAAGATATGGCCAAGGTTCAGCCGGTGATTAACATTGACGGCAGTGATTCCACCATTTTTGATAATGCGTTGGAACTGCTTTATCTGGCTGGCCGCTCCCTACCCCATGCGGTGATGATGATGATTCCCGAACCCTGGAGTGCCCACGAATCCATGAGTCAGGAAAAGAAAGCGTTTTATAAATACCATTCCTGTTTGATGGAACCCTGGGATGGCCCGGCCTCCATTGCCTTCACCAACGGCAAAATGATGGGGGCAGTGTTGGATCGTAATGGTTTGCGTCCTTCCCGCTACTACGTCACCAAAGATGATCTGGTGATTATGGCCTCCGAAGCAGGAGTATTGCCCATTGAACCGGAGCGGGTGGCCAAGAAAGGTCGCCTACAACCAGGGCGGATGTTCTTGGTGGATATGGAACAGGGGCGCATCATTGCCGACGAAGAAATTAAGCAGGAGATTGTCAGTCAGCATCCCTACGGTGAATGGCTAGCGGCTAATTTGAAATCCCTGGAGCAATTACCCTCCCCCGGCAATGTTCCTGGCACCGATGCAGAAAGTTTACGGCAACGGCAAATGGCCTTTGGTTACACCTTTGAGGAATTGCGTATTCTCCTAGCTCCCATGGGTCGGGATGGGGTGGAGGCGATCGGTTCCATGGGGGCGGATACTCCGTTGGCTGTACTATCTGACAAGCCCAAATTACTCTACAACTATTTCCAACAATTATTTGCCCAGGTTACCAATCCCCCCATTGATTCCATTCGGGAAGAAATTATTACTTCCGCAGAAACCACCATTGGTGGTGAAGGTAATTTGCTTGATCCTCGGCCAGAAAGTTGCCGCTTAATTGAGTTGAAAACTCCCATTTTAACCAACGAAGATCTAGCTAAGCTCAAAGCGTTAGACGACGATGAATTTAAATCCGTCACCCTAGACATTTTGTTTGATCCGAACCAAGGGGAAGCGGGCCTTAAAACTGCGTTAGATAATTTGTTTACGGAAGCTGACCAGGCCATTTCCCAAGGAGCTAACCTAATCATTCTCAGCGATCGCCAAGTTAGTGCGGAAAAAGCGGCTATCCCTGCTCTGCTGGCGGTGTCGGGGTTACATCACCATTTGATTCGCAACGGTTCCCGTACCAAGGTGGGTCTAGTATTGGAATCTGGGGAACCGAGGGAAGTGCATCATTTTGCTGTCCTACTCGGTTACGGTTGTGGAGCCATTAATCCTTACTTAGCTTTTGAAACTTTGGACGGTATGATCGCCGAAGGTTTACTGGTTAATGTGGATCACAAAACCGCTTGCAAAAACTATATCAAAGCCGCCACCAAAGGGGTAATTAAAGTTGCTTCTAAAATCGGCATTTCCACCATCCAAAGTTACCGAGGTGCCCAAATTTTTGAAGCGGTGGGCTTAAATCAGAGTGTGATTGATGAATATTTCTGCCGCACTTCTTCCCGCATCCAAGGTTCTGATTTAGGTGTAATTGCCCAGGAAGCTATTTTGCGCCATCAACATGCCTTTGCTCCTCGCCCTGGTGATTTGCATACCCTTGATGTAGGGGGTGAGTACCAATGGCGGAAGGATGGGGAAGAGCATTTATTTAGTCCCCAAACCATTCATTTATTACAACGGGCGGTGCGGGAAGGTAATTACGAGCTTTATAAACAGTACGCCGCCCTGGTTAATGAACAAAACCAAAAGTTCTTTACCCTGCGGGGCTTACTGGATTTCCAAGACCGAGAATCTATTCCCCTCGAAGAAGTGGAACCCATTGAAGCGATCATGAAACGCTTTAAAACCGGGGCCATGAGCTACGGCTCCATCTCCAAAGAAGCCCATGAATCCCTGGCGATCGCCATGAATCGCATTGGTGGTAAGTCCAACACTGGGGAAGGGGGGGAAGATCCGGAACGGTTTACCTGGACTAACGATCAGGGAGATTCCAAAAACAGTGCCATTAAACAGGTGGCTTCCGGGCGCTTTGGAGTGACCAGTTTGTACCTCTCCCAAGCAAAGGAAATTCAAATCAAAATGGCCCAGGGTGCAAAACCTGGGGAAGGGGGTCAGCTACCCGGCAAAAAAGTTTATCCCTGGATCGCCAAAGTGCGTCATTCCACTCCCGGCGTAGGTTTAATTTCTCCCCCGCCCCACCATGACATTTATTCCATTGAAGATTTGGCGGAATTAATCCACGACCTGAAAAATGCTAACCGGGAAGCCCGCATTAACGTCAAACTGGTGTCGGAAGTCGGGGTGGGCACGATCGCCGCTGGGGTGGCTAAGGCCCATGCCGATGTGGTGCTAGTGTCTGGCTATGACGGAGGAACCGGAGCATCACCCCAAACTTCCATTAAACATGCTGGGTTGCCCTGGGAATTGGGCCTAGCGGAAACCCATCAAACCTTGGTGTTGAACAATCTCCGTTCCCGTATTGTGGTGGAAACCGATGGGCAAATGAAAACTGGCCGGGACGTGGCTATCGCCGCTTTACTGGGGGCGGAAGAGTTTGGGTTTTCGACTGCGCCGCTGGTATCCCTGGGGTGCATTATGATGCGGGCCTGTCATTTAAATACCTGTCCCGTGGGCATTGCCACCCAAAATCCGGAACTGCGGGCCAAATTCACCGGCGATCCGGCCCATGCGGTCAACTTTATGACCTTTATTGCCACGGAACTGCGGGAAGTGATGGCCCAACTGGGTTTCCGCACCATTAACGAAATGGTTGGTCGCACCGATATTCTGGAACCGAAAAAGGCCGTAGCTCACTGGAAAGCAAAAGGCATTGATCTTTCCACTATTCTCCATCAGCCGGAAGTAGGGGACGATGTGGGTCGTTATTGCCAAATTCCCCAGGATCATGGTCTTCAGCATTCCCTCGACATCACCCAGTTATTGGATCTCTGCCAACCGGCGATCGCCAAAGGGGAAAAAGTCACCGCCACTTTACCCATTACCAATATCAACCGGGTGGTGGGCACCATTGTCGGCAACGAAATCACCAAACGCCATTGGGAAGGTTTACCGGAAGATACTGTCCATCTCCATTTCCAAGGCAGTGCGGGGCAAAGTTTTGGGGCCTTTATTCCCAAGGGCATGACCCTGGAACTGGAAGGGGATGCCAACGATTACCTGGGTAAAGGATTGAGCGGCGGCAAAATTATTGTCTATCCCCCCAAAGGCTCTAGTTTTATCGCTTCGGAAAACATCATTGCCGGTAATGTTTGTCTCTATGGCGCCACTGCTGGGGAAGTTTATATTTCCGGCATGGTGGGGGAACGGTTCTGTGTCCGCAATTCCGGCGTCAATACGGTGGTGGAAGCGGTGGGCGATCATGGTTGCGAATATATGACCGGCGGTAAAGTCGTGGTTCTTGGTCAAACAGGACGAAACTTTGCGGCGGGCATGAGTGGTGGTGTGGCCTACATCTTCGATGAAACTGGGGATTTTGCCACCCGTTGCAATTCCGCCATGGTGGGTTTAGAAAAACTAGAAGATCCCGAAGAAATTAAGGATCTCAAAGAGTTAATCCAGAACCATGTTAACTACACCGACAGCGCCAAAGGTAAAGCTGTTTTAGCAGATTGGGAAGCGAGTATTCCCAAATTCGTTAAGGTAATGCCTCGGGATTATAAACGGGTATTGCAAGCCATCAAAAAAGCGCTAGAAGCGGGTTTGAGCGGCGATGATGCTTTGAATGCGGCGTTTGAGGAGAATGCCAAGGATGTGGCTCGCATTGGGGGGAGTTAGGATAAATTTATGATGGAACTGGGCTAAACTGGCTGAAGTCTAGCCCAACGTCAAAAAATCACTTTTTCAGTAGAATAGGGGGACAGATTATCTTTTGCCGACTTAATGAACAAGGGTTGAAAATATGTTTATAGCAAATTAGGATGGATATGGGACACTCTTAGGATACACGAAGCTTAAGAAATAAAGATTCCAGAACTTAGGAGTATCTCATCCCTAATCGAATCAGCGATAAAATCTA
The DNA here is from genome assembly GCF_000284455.1 of Synechocystis sp. PCC 6803 substr. PCC-P. GTDB lineage: Bacteria > Cyanobacteriota > Cyanobacteriia > Cyanobacteriales > Microcystaceae > Synechocystis. The sequence continues at coordinate 477,528 of NC_017039.1, read as the reverse complement.
TATTTAAGTCATTACTTATAATAGCTAATGAAGTTTGCAACCTATGAGCATTTCCGAGAAACAGAATCTCTTGTGCGGAAAGTAAATAAGGATAAAATAGCAAAATGGTTGCTGAATGTTGGTTATTTCCCCGAAGAAAATATCCTGCCACCGAGTTTTACTGTATCAAAAGAGATTAAACTTCAAGACACTCCATACAATATCAACATTAATGATTTAAAAAAGCGTCAAGTGGCTTTTGTTTCATTTCCCAAAAGTACTTTAACATACAGAAATTTTAGTGTTCAGCATCCTTGGAATTATCACGACATTATTTTTTATTTACATCAAAACTGGGATAATATATTAAGCCATATTTTCCACTCAGAAAATAAGGTTGCCGCCTACAGTTTTCCTATTCCAGTTTCAAAAAAAGATTTTGAAGACTTAAGCCCTCTTCGTGCAGGTAGAATGATTTATGAATGGCTTGAAATGGCAGAGGAAGACCTTATACTAGATGGTCAAAAATTTAATATTTTAGCCAAAACCGATATTACAAATTTCTATCCGTCAATCTATACTCATGGTATTGGATGGGCCATTCATGGAAGAGAAGAAGCACTTGAAGATAAAGAATTTAGACTTTTTGGAAATAAAATTGATAGATTATTTCAATATTCAAATGATGGACGAACAAATGGTATTCCCATCGGTTCGGCACTCTCTGATCTAATTGCTGAGACTATCTTAGCAGATATTGATCGTAAGTTTTCCCAAGAATCCAAGCATATTGAATATGCAGCTGTCCGCTTTAAAGATGATTACAGAATATTATGTAATTCGAAAGAAAATGCAAAAAAATTGCTTGACATTCTTTCCCATCAACTCTCTCAATATAATCTCTCATTGAACGAAAGTAAAACATCGTTTCTCAATCTTCCCGATGGGCTTTATCGAGAACATAATCGAGCATATTTTCCTCATGTATTGCGAAGAAAGAAATATATTTCTTTTAGAAAATTTGAACATACCTTGCTAATTGCATTAGATATTCATCGAAAGCACCCTGGTACTAGCATTATTGAAAAATTTATTGCAGAGTTATTTGACAAAAGACATAATTTAAAGGTTAGTTATTCAAGTCAAAATCGTGGAAAAGAAATCAGAAAGACAATTTCTCTTTTGTTTTTACTAAAACGAGAATCAACAAAAATCCTATGTCATGTTTTATCAGTTATTGAGCGTTTATATATTGAAAATAAAAGAAATGATCAAGGACTTAAGGATTTTCTTAGGGAAACAATTAAGGATGAATTAGACAGAGCATCGAAAATGTCATCCGTTTTTGAGATCGTTTGGTTGGTATTTTTCTGTCGTTATATATCTCTTGGCTTTCAAAATGAAGATTTTGACAGTATTATTAAGAACGAAAAAATCAAAGAAAATGTATTTTACAAATCTATTGTGACAAGTAAGCAGGAATTATTTAAAGATACAGATTTTAAGCTATTTACTAAACCGAGAGCTTGCCGAGATAAAACACTAGCCGAGCGATTCGCCATTTTCAAAAGATAGAAAATTAAAAAATGCTCTTTGATTGTCACTCTAGCTAAATAGGAAAAGCTTATACAATTTTCCTTTCCTTCGAGATCCATTGAAACACACAAACAAACTTAAATAGCTCAAACAGAAATCGTCAGGATTATGGAAACAACAAATTTACCGATGGAGCAAATTCGTCAATTTTGTCACAAATGGCAGGTCAAAGAATTTGCTTTATTTGGTTCCATCCTACGTCCAAACTTTCATTCAGACAGCGACATTGACATACTCATTGAATTTGCGCCTACTGCAAAACGTGGTTTAACAGAAACCATACAGATGCGAGATGAACTGCAAGAAATATTTCAACGTCCTGTCGATTTAATTGTCAAAAGTGCAATCAATCGGAGTGAAAACTGGCTCAGACGTAAAAACATTTTAGAATCTGCCCAAATTATCTATGCAACGTAATCAAGAATCCCTTATTGATATTGCCAATGCCATTAGACGCATTTTGCGCTATACGAATGAAATTGATAAAGTACAACTAGAAATTAACGATGAGAAATTATCAGCCATTCTCTATCAAATTACGATTATTGGCGAAGCAACAAAGCGAATTTCTCCAGACTTCCGCAGTCAACATCCAGCAATACCTTGGCGGGAAATGGCAGGAATGCGAGATGTTATTGTTCACGAATATGATCAACTTGATCTGGATATAATCTGGGATGTAATTGAGAACAAACTACCAGAATTAGCCTATCTATTCGACTCTCTGTTAGAAAACATGTAAATACTCTTTCCAACTAACCGGAGTGCCCCATAGCTGATTTTTTGGCGATCGCCAATCCTCTTTCACGTAGTTAAAACCTTAAATAAATTCCGTCAAACTACAATGCTAAAAACATCAGAATTTCAAAAAGCCATTGAATCCGTTGAAAATCTACCCCTAGATGATCAAGAAATCTTACTTGATATTATTCAAAAACGATTGCAAGAAAAAAGAAGAAAAAAATTAGCCGAGGAAATCAAAGAAATTCGCCAAGAATTTGCTAACGGTGATGTTCAGTTTGGTTCAGTAAATCAATTTTTGGAAGCGCTCGATCAAGAATGAAAATTGCCTGGTCTCCAAAATCATTACGTTCATTCAAGCGCCTGATTCCCAAAAATCCTAATCTGAGACCGATGATTGAACAAATATTACATCAGTTGGCAACAGATCCTTTTCACCCTAGCCTACGCACCCATAAACTCAAAGGAGAACTAGCTAACGTTTGGTCATGCTCTATCGACTATAATTATCGTCTGCTATTTGAATTTGTAAACAACCCAGAAGACAAGGAAGAGGCAATTTTATTACTTAATTTAGGTTCCCATGATGAAGTCTATTAATTTAACTTGTCAAAAAAGAAAAGTCGATCTTTCGGCGATCGCCAACTCTTCCCCCTTACTTATCCTAGAGGCAACGTCATGAACACAGCTCAAATTAGCACCGATGGCACCCATCAAATCGTTATTTTACCAGAAAACTTTACGATAGCCGGAAGCGAAGTTTACATTAAAAAAATTGGAAGTACAATTATTTTGATTGCTAAAAATAACCCTTGGCAATCCTTAATTGAAAGCTTAGATCAATTTTCAGATGATTTTATGAAAACTAGGGAACAGCCTCCCTTAGATATACGAGAAGAGTTCTAAATGAAGTATTTACTAGATACGAATATTTGCATTTATCTCATTAAGAAGAAACCGTTTAAAGTCTTGGCAAAATTTCAAACCCTGGAGATATCAGACATTGGTATTTCATCCATTACCGTGGCGGAATTAGAATATGGTGTCAGTAAAAGTCAACAACAATCGAAAAATCGTGATGCCTTAATGCAATTCTTGATGCCGCTAGAAATCGTGGAATTTAATTCAGGAAGCGGCGATCGCCTATGGCAACATTAGAAGTAATCTAGAAAGTAGAGGTCTTGTCATTGGGGCTATGGATATGCTGATTGCAGCCCATGCGTTAAGTCTGGGAGTAACGCTTGTCACCAATAATCTTCGAGAATTTTCACGCATTAACAATTTATTCTTGGAAAACTGGGCAGAATAAACTATTCGGTAAAATTTGATTTGCTGCTTTCAACTAACTGGCGCACTAAGAATATGTTTGAAAAGTTCGAGGCAAAGCCTCAAAACCCTTTTGTCCATCCTTTTTGCTGACGATTTCCAAATTCTAGCCAAAGGTCTCATTAATTAACCCAGGCAGTAAAATTCTTACTGCCAAAAGTGCTGTCAGTCCATATCAATTGCAGGCACTGCCATAGAGGAGCAAACCAAGTACCGAGTAGAGTAAGACCTTGGTGGCCTGAGCGATGAGCGCTGTGAACCACAACATCGAGAAGTAATCCCATGGTATCCACGAGGATTGTGCGTTTACGACCATTGACCTTTTTTCCACCGTCATAACCACTTTCTTGTCCAGCGCCAGCCTTTTTCACTGACTGTGAGTCCAAACAACCAGCACTAGGGTTGGCATTTCTTCCGACCTTAAGTCGAATCTTCTTTCTGAGGATGTGATTCAATTTTTTCCAGGTACCGTCTTCCTACCACTGTCGGAAATAACCATTCTTCGCCATTTGGGAAAATCATGGGGCAGAAGTCGTCAAGCACAACCCGCTCTGAGCATGTAAAAAATGGCATTAAGCACTTCCCTCAGATTAGTTTTCCGTTTTCTTCCCCCACTTTTTGCTTGGGGGAGATTGGATTCTACCAATTGCTACTGGCTATCACTGATGTCGCTGCTGTAAAATTCTCTCAGCATCATTACGGTGAAAATTCTGTATTCTTCACCATTTTTCCCAATTATGCCGACTTTTCAAACACGCTCTTAATGGCCCACAAAAAAATCCCCCCCTGTAAATCAGGAAGGGGATAATGTTTTGATCAGAGTTTTAACTCTAGGAATTCCAATGCTTGGATTCTTAAACTAGAAGTGCCAATTTGGCATTGTTGTTAGCCAGGAGAGTTTGCAGCTCTTCAGAATCAACAGTTTCCTTTTCTACCAAGATTTCTGCCAGTTGATCTAAAATGCCACGGTTTTCCACCAAGACCTGTTTGGCCCGTTGATAGGCTTGGTCTACCAATTGACTTACTTCCTCATCGATCGCCGCAGCGGTTTCATCGGAAAAGTCCCGGTCAGAGGCAATGTCCCGACCAAGGAATACCCCACCACCCTGACGACCCAAAGCTACCGGGCCCAGGCGATCGCTCATGCCGAAACGGGTTACCATTTGGCGGGCGACCCGGGCTACCTGTTGGAGGTCGTTGGAAGCACCGGTGGTGACTTCCTCTTCGCCGAAAATAATTTCCTCAGCAATACGGCCTCCCAGGGCAACGGCCATCTGATTTTGCAGATAGGAACGGGAGTATAAACCGGATTCCATACGGTCTTCACTGGGGGTGAACCAGGTTAAACCACCGGCCCGGCCGCGGGGAATAATGCTAATTTTTTGTACTGGATCATAATCAGGCATCAAAGCACCCACCAAGGCGTGGCCAGCTTCATGGTAAGCCACTAGGGTTTTGCGTTTTTCGCTCATCACCCGATTTTTCTTCTCAGGACCAGCCAACACCCGGTCAATGGCGTCGTTGACTTCGTCCATGGAAATTTCGGTCAAGTTGCGACGGGCAGCCAAAATAGCGGCTTCGTTCAACAGGTTGGACAGGTCAGCACCGGTAAATCCAGGGGTACGACGGGCAATTTTATCCAAATCCACATCCTGGGAAAGGGTTTTACCCCGGGCATGGACATTGAGGATTTCTCGACGGCCAGCATAATCAGGACGGTCTACTACCACTTGGCGATCGAAACGACCGGGACGCATCAAGGCAGAATCCAATACATCGGGACGGTTAGTGGCGGCGACGATAATAATGCCGGTGTTGCCTTCAAAACCGTCCATTTCCGTTAGCAACTGGTTGAGGGTCTGTTCCCGCTCATCATTACCACCACCAAGGCCAGCGCCCCGTTGACGACCAACGGCATCAATTTCATCGATGAAGACGATACAGGGAGCATTGGCTTTAGCCTGCTCAAACAAATCCCGTACCCGAGAAGCACCAACACCGACAAACATTTCCACAAATTCCGAACCGGAGATGGAAAAGAACGGTACACCCGCTTCCCCAGCCACGGCTTTGGCCAACAGGGTTTTACCGGTTCCGGGGGGGCCTACCAACAAAACACCCTTGGGAATTTTGGCTCCCAATTCGGTGAAGCGGTCTGCATTTTTCAGGAAGTCCACCACTTCGGTGAGTTCTAGTTTGGCTTGCTCAATACCGGCCACGTCCCCGAAGGTAACTTGGGTTTGGGGTTCCATTTGCACCCGTGCTTTGGATTTACCAAAGTTCATGGCTTGGGAACCAGGGCCACTCTGGGCCCGACGGAAGAGGAAAAAAATTCCCACCAAGAGCAAGATGGGCAAAAATAGGGTGCTGGCGATGCGGAACCAGAAACCTTCGTCGCTCTGGGGTTGGACAGCAATATCCACGTTGTGTTGGGTGAGAATATTGATCAAGTCGGGGTCGTTGGGCAGATTGACTAAGTAGGGAGGACCACCGCTGGGATTGGGTACTTGGGCTTGGGTGCGGTCGGCACTGAGGTTGACCCGTTCGATCTGATTGGCTTCTACCCGATTGACAAAATCGCTGTAGCTGAGGGTTTCCCTAGTTTGGGTCGGTCGGTCGAAAAAGGCCGATGCCAACGCTAAAACGACAATTAACAACAAGGCATATAGGCCCGCGTTACGCCATTTTTTATTATTTTTGCTCACGCTAGAACTCTCCAATAGTGAGTGTAGTTATCATATTCCACCGGTTAGCAATGGATGGAGTGGATAATAAACAGTTGTTAACTTATGTTAACGCTTCTCAGAAACAATTGGCCACTGTAGCGAAAAAATGCTAAGGATAGAGGCTTTGTAACTGTTGGTCAACTGTTAGTCCCCCTGGGTTGGGGTAAAGCGTTTAAACTCCTGCTCCAGGGAGTCTTGGTCGGTGCGGTAGGTGATGTCCGCCGGAGTAATGACGGTGCTAGTGGCCCACTCCTGGGCAAATTCTAGTTTAGCTTTGAGGGGAGGGGAGGGCGGTTGCAGAAGTTTGGCCCGCTGTTGCCGATCGCCGTTGCGTTGTTCTAGTTTTTGATTGCGTTCTTGCAGCCAGAAATATCTCACTAGGGGAATAGCCAAGAAACCGATTGCATAGGTCACCAGAACGCCGTAAATGCTCTGGACGAAATAAACCAGTGTCCCCAAATCCAACTCAGCGCCGTAGGTTTTCAGCATTACCCCCAAACTTAAGGCCAAAATTAGGTTAACTCCCCCCAAGGCGATCGCCGCTATTTTTTGGCCGGAGGAAGCTTGGCTAAATTTCCAGGGTTTTTCCCGCAGGTAAGCACTCAAAGTGGTTGATTGGCGCTCCTGGGCACTGACTTGTAGGTTGGGGAAAGTGTAAATTAATTCGCCGCTGGGGGAAACTTGGGGATAACCATTAAAGCGGGCTAGCACAGGAATTATGTAGTCCTCATTGTCCCGATTGAATTTGGTCACATTATCCAAATAGGGGGCCGCCTGTTCAGCGGCGATCGCCCCACCGTTATGGCGAATTAAACTACCCAGGGTTTGCCAGCGTTTTTCTTCCAAATCCTCATTGGGGTTACCGTCTCCAAATAGAAACGAGAAAATGGCTTCGAGGAAATTAAGCTCGTTTTTATTTTTATCAGACCTTTTCTTATCCCGTTTTTGCCGGCCACCATCGGGGCTAAGGAGCCAGAAAATGTCCCCCGGCCAGAAAAATATTCCCCCACCCCCACCACGGTTACCGTCACCGGAAAATTTAAAACCCCCATCGTTATCGTTATCGGACTTGGAATTGACCGCGATGATAATGGCAATGATGGCCACTAACATCAACAGGATAGAAAGGATAAGGATAATGCCAAAGGAAATGCGGATCAGGTAAAACAACACCTGCCAAATGCTTTGGAGCCAACTCTGGAACCGTAAACGCCAATACTTATTGCGGAGAATTGTCCGGAACTGCTTGGGAAAAGCAAACACAATTTCCCCCGACTCCGCCACCTGGAGATGGCCCTCCACCTCCGACGCCAAAGTCAGCAACCCCTGTTGGGTTTGGTTAATTTCTAATCCAGCCTGGCTGGCCACGTCCCCCACCGTGACTACATAGTCCAACTGCTCCACAGCGGTCATAATTTGGGGATTAAAGGCGACACTCATTCCACTGCCCTCGGAGGCGACAATCATTAAAAATTATTCTTCTAGTATAGAGAGAAGATTTTTTGTCGATATGTGGATTTAGTGGTTATGAATGTGCGTTTTCCTCACTTTTGTTTAAGTTTAATGTTTGCTAGCCTGTTGGCTGGTGCTGGAACTCTTCCCCTGGCTGCAGCGGAACGGGTGGTGCTGACCTATAGTGTTTTGCGAGAATCCATCTCCATTGAGGAGTTAGGGGAGTTGAGCCGCACTGGGAAAGTGTCCCCCTCCCTCAAAGCCTATTTAAAAATGGCCAATAAAAACCCTGAAGAATTGCGGGGTTGGCTCAATCGACCGTTTCAGGCAGATCCAGTTACCCTCTCCCGGGTGCTCAACAGTTTTGCCGGGGAATATGTGCTCAATCAGGTGGGTCAGGTAATCCACACCCCTTCTAAGCGGGACAATAAAGAAGCTCTGCGGGGAGCTATTATCAGCTCTGCAGAAAAAGACAATCAGGTACGACTGATCGAAGTGTTGGAAAATTATCCCACCCCAGAACTCCACGTCAACGGTGATCGCCTGATGGAATTGTACCAACAAGTGGAAGGGTTGACGGCCATGTTAGGTCGACTACCTTTTTAGAAAGTGTTTGATGCGTTAAGTTTTTATCTGGATCATCAAACTGAAGGCAATGAGTATATCCAAAAGAACGAAGTACTCGATGATTTAGAACTGTTCCTGAGCAAACTACTTTAGGTAAAACTGACAATGGACAGTACTAGTAGCCAATCACTATATGTATAGCCCTGTATTAAAATACATGAAGTCTAAGGATTTTGATCGCAAATTTGATGAAGGAGAATGAATCCTTGAGTATTTGGATTTGTTTCAAATTAAACAGAGTAATGACGAAGGAACTGTTATTTCCGGATCTCAAATCCAGTTACAGTTACTTTGTCAATCATCCTTAAACACCATGGGACATACTATCAAAGCACCTCTGACAGTCCAGGGAGTGGGACTGCACTCTGGAGTGGAAACCACCGTTACCCTTTGTCCAGTGGCGGCGGGGAAAGGCCGCTATTTTCAGCGGGTGGATTTGCCTAAAAAGCCTATTATTCCAGCGGATTTGACTTGGGTGCGGGAAGCCATGCTTTCAACGGAGCTAGGGGAACCTGGAGCAACGATTAGGACAGTGGAACATTTACTCGCAACCTTGGTGGCCTTGGACATTGGTGACTTACGCATTGAAGTTAACGGCCCGGAAGTGCCCCTGCTGGATGGTTCTGCCCTTAGTTGGTTAACGGCGATCGCCAAAGTAGGAACCAGGCCTCGGTCAAAGAAGAGCCAAGACCAACCCATTGTGATTACAGACCCTTTAACCTGCCAGCTAGAAGATGCATTTGTGGCGGCTTTTCCCTGTGCCACTACCCGTTTTAGCTACGGTGTGGACTATCCCTATCTGCCTATCGGTAAACAGTGGTACACCTGGGAACCGGATCAGGAAAATTTTGCCACGGCGATCGCCCCTGCTCGGACCTTTGGTTTTGCGGATCAGATTGAAAAATTGCGCCAGGCCGGGCTGATTAAAGGGGGTAGCTTGGAAAATGCTTTGGTGTGCGACAAAGAGAAATGGCTCAATCCCCCCCTGCGTTTTCCCGATGAGCCGGTGCGTCATAAGCTATTGGATTTACTAGGAGATTTAAGTTTACTGGGGAAAATTCCCCAAGCCCATTTTGTCGCCTACAAAGCTAGCCATAAACTACATACTCAGTTGGCCCAAAAAATCGCCGACACCTACAGATAACTCGTTACTTTTTTTGGGGGGATTAAGGAGCTTTCGGTTCCGTGAGAATAATTTTCCTTTGGTTGGGGTCATGGCGGGGGCTTAATTCCTCCATAATTTTGCGACTCTGGCCGGGGTCAAAACTACGTTGGAAATCATTGCGGAGTTGCTCAACCCTGGCTTCTGTTTCCTCCACCTGCATCTGAATCTCGTTTAACTTAGCCTGTTGAGCTTGTTGATGGGGCAACAGCCTGGCGATCGCCATAATGGAAACCACCACAAACACACCATTGAGACCCAGCTTGAAAAGAATTTCCCACACTAGCCACTTATGCTCAGGCTGAAACTTTTGTTCCGGGCGCTTACGACTTTTGGAGCGAGGACGACGGGCATTACTGGGTTTGAAAGTTTGGGCAGTCATGGCGGGTAATTTTTAGGCCGGAGAAAGCAAGAGGTCTGACAACTCACACCGGACTCTAAAGATGCCAGCATTCCCCCTAAAAATCAATAGGGCGCAACGGATCACGCCCTAAGGATCGGATTACACGGCCGACGTTGGTTTACTTATAAAGTTCCGTGGAGAGACGGAAAGCCAGGAAAGCAGGCAGGAGGGCAACCACTAGGGCTGCCAAAATTTGGGTGTCGGATAATGCCATGGATAGTTAACTCCTAGATAAAAACAGATCGTGAGAAACATTAACAACACTTTGCAATATGGGGGCAGTTTTGGGAAACAAGTTGTTACAAGTCTTTAGAAAAGTCGATACTTAACCATTCCCATCTCCATTGAGGCTGCCAGGCACAACTCCTCGGCAGGGGCTAGAGTTCACCCCGGATTTCCTCCACTACCCCATCCCGCAGTACCAATTCCACTCCCATTTTCTGCACGAGGTTGTCCCCCTTTTGGATACGGAAAAAGCTCTCCATCTGTCCTTGGATGACTTCTTGGTTCAGTTCTAATAACTGCACCTGTTGCATTTGTTGCAGGGCTTGGTTTTTCTGCTCCAGAATTTCGCTCTTTTGTTGGTTGACCTGCATTTGAATGTTTTCAATTTGCTGGCTGACACTGGGGGGGAGGGGCACCAAGCTTTGTTTTTTAATTTCGGCGATCGCTCGTTGACTTTGGGCATCAAGCTGTTGCACCTGATTATCCATCTGGCCCACCTGGGCTTGGAGTTGTTGTTGCATCTCCTCTTTCCAGCGGGGAGTGACAATCACCTTCAGGGCCACGGGACGCTTGAGCAGTAATGTGGTGTTAGTATCGTCCATAAAATTGAATTAAGCCTAAAAATTAGGGGATTATTGCAGATTACAGTGCATCCCCAGAATATCTTCCCCGTGCGGTTAAACCAAGCCACAAGCCCTACCAATTAACTCTGGAGGTCATCACCATCAACCAGGGATGGCCCCACCATAGTAGGGCAATGAAACCCATTACCCCCACATAGGCTGGTTTGATAAATTCCTGCCACACTAGAATTTGCCTTCCCTCCCAGATCGCTTGAAAGGGAATGATGGAAGTTCTTTGTTTCACTGCTAGAAAAGCCTCGCCATATTTGTGTTGCCAACGGCGATCGCCATGCCAGACTGCAAAGCAATGGTGGGCAATTAATCCCAAGCTGGTAACCAGAGTAAAAGTGGTTCCCAACCAGAGGGTGTGGGCAATGCACCAAATTACTTGACCGACCATTTGAGGATGGCGACAAATACGGATAATGCCCGTTTCATAAAGATGGATTTCCGGTTTTTGGATAGCGGCAATTTCCAACAGGTTAAAAGTGGCGGGAAAAAGGAAGAAAAAAGATAGGGCAGACAAAATCCACACCAGGGGTTTAACTCCCGTTACTCCCTGTACTTGCCAGAGTTGCAGACCATCATAGCGATGGTTGAAAAAATAAATAATTAATCCCGTAGCCAGGGGAATACTCACCAGGGCAAATATAACTCGATAGCCCCTAGCGCCAATTTTGCTTTCCCCCCAGGCTCGCAGGGCGGCTAAGCCACTATGAACGATGGCAAACAACAGAAGGTAGGCGGCGATAATGCCATGGCTGGGGGTCAACCAGGGCCAAGGAGAAGAAATATCAAACAAAGCCAAGCAATTCAAGGGGAAAATGGGATAACAACCACGGAAAAATTTATTGGGTCAATGGCCAACCGTGGAACGGCGATCGCCAATCATGACAGTTAACCAACAATACATTTTCCCATACCCCCATGGCCAAAGACGGCCTAGAATTGAGCATTGCTGTTTCTGTACCGTCCCGCCCCCCAGGAAATTTAAGGTAATTTGCCATGCAGCGCACCCGATTAAATACCATTGTTGAAGTTCGTGGCCAGCAACTTTCCCAATTTTTTAGGAATCCCTGGCGACGTATTTCCCTCAGTTTATTGTCCTTTTTATTCGGCTTTTTTGTCGGGACAGCCGTGGCCACCACCGCCGGTCAGAATTCCCAATGGGACGTAGTTTGTGCTGCCTTCATTCTGCTTTTTTGTGAATTGGTCAATCGTTGGTTCTATCGCCGGGGGGTGAAGATGGGGGACTTGCAGGCTGAAGTATTAAATATTTTTAAAATGGGTGTTTCCTACAGTTTATTCTTAGAAGCTTTCAAGTTGGGTTCCTAGGGAGAGGGATAGTGGAACCGTACTTAATTTAGAAATTCAATTTGGATTTAATAAATGGCATCATTAATCAGCTTTTGGTTATTTTTTGCCCTCAGTTTACTGCAACCTCAACAAAGACAATTTTTAGCTAGTAAACCTTGGCAAGACTGGTTGTTAGATGGGGTAAGTTTAGGTATACAAGGAGCGATTATCCCCCTGCTGCAATTGTTATTAGTAATCAATTTTTACTCCTTGATTATTCCCCACTGGCAACATAGTTTTAACCTATTTGCTGGGGGGCAATTTCTCCTCGGCTTTGTGGCTATTGATTACGTTTATTATTGGAGCCATCGAGCACTACACAGCAAATTGCTATTTCCCATTCACCAAGTCCACCACACCGTTAGTCAAATGGATATGGTTAGTTGTGCACGCAACACTTTTTGGTCTAGCTTGTTTTTGCCCTACGTTTGGCTAAATAGCCTCATAATTTATTTATTGCACGATGCCAGGGGATATATTCTCGCCATTAGTTGCACCTACTTACTGGATCTATGGCGTCATAGTTCCCTAATTATTAATAAAAAATGTTGGTTACACGACTGCTTAAATAGCTGGCTGATTTTACCCCAAGACCACGGATTGCACCATCACCAAATCGGCAAGGGAAATTTTGGTGCTAATTTAAAACTTTGGGACAAAATCCATGGTACCTATTTGAAAAATACCTTACCAAATCAACTTAGTATTTCTTCCGGAATGGGCATTAAACTTGAATTAACTTTGTGGCAAAAGCTTTTCTGGCCATTGACCTAAAAAATGCAAAAAATCGCTTAATCTTACGGCATCTAATTGTCAGGCAAAATTTATAATAGCTAAAGTTAAAATTTCTTAAGCCAACTAATCTCCCCGTACCGCTATCCAGACTAGTTCTTGTAACCAGCTATGACGCTGTTAAGTAAACTCCTAGCATTATTTCCCGGTCTAGTAATTACTTTAGCCCTTAGTTGTGTCATTTTCTGGGCAATGACTAGGGCTTGGTGGTGGCTACTATTATTATTATTAATTATTTATGGGCTGCCCCTGCTAACCTATCGGATTCATCAGCTCTTCTATCCTCTCCAACCCGGACTGAGTTATTTAGTGGGAAAAAATTACATTCCTTGGTGGGGAACCTATCAAATTCAATTGATTTATAGCACTTTTCCTGCCCTGGAAGGAATATTACACTTTGTCCCAGGCTTGTTTTCCCTGTGGCTCCGATTATGGGGATCCAGCATTGGCAAAAACGTGCTTTGGACCCCCAGCATACAAGTCCTAGACCGGGGTTTACTGCACATTGGCAACCAAGTGATATTTGGTCACCAAGTCAGCCTAGTGGGCCACGCCATTAAACCAAAACGACACAACCTTTTGCTTTACGTTGACCGGATCACAATTGGCAATAATGTTTTTATCAGTGCGGGGGTGGGGCTTGGCCCTGGAGTGGCGATCGCCGATGGCAGCTACATTCCCTTTGGCAAAATGATTTTTCCACGGCAAAAAGTTGGACTAGAAGAATAGATCAGACCAACTTAACGGGGGAAACGGGTCATCAAAGCCTGCACCTGTTCCGCATGGTAGGAACTGCGGGTTAAAGGGGAGGATACCACTTGTAAAAAGCCAATGGATTCACCATAAATTCGCCAAACGTCGAACTGTTCCGGGGTGACAAATTCCTTGACTCCCAAATGTTTTTGGCTAGGTTGTAGATACTGGCCAATAGTCAAAATATCGCAATCCACCCGGCGTAGATCTTCCATCACCTGTCTTACTTCCGCATCTGTTTCCCCCAGCCCCACCATAATGCCGGACTTAGTGTAAACCTTGGGCAGAATCCGTTTCGCCTGGTTGAATAATTCTAGGGATTGATCATAATCCGCCTGGGGCCGCACCCGTTTATAAAGCCTGGGCACTGTTTCCATATTGTGATTCAAAACCTCTGGGGCAGCTTCCAACAGCGCCGCTAAGGCTTGCCAATTGCCGCACAAATCTGGAATCAAAACCTCAATGGTGGTGCCTGGAGAAATTTTGCGGATAGCCTCTATGCAACTAACAAACTGGGAGGCTCCTCCATCGGGTAAATCATCCCGGTTGACTGCGGTAATCACCACATGCTTAAGATTGAGCCTTTTCACGGCGATCGCCAATCTTTCCGGCTCTGTGGAGTCTAAGGGTTGAGGCTTTTTCTCAAAATCAATATCACAATAGGGGCAAGCCCTGGTGCAAGCAGGACCCATAATCAAAAAAGTAGCCGTCCCGGCCTGAAAACACTCGCCAATATTGGGACAGGAAGCTTCTTCACAGACGGTATTTAATTGTAAATCTCGCAGAATATCCTTAACACTGCCCACCCTCTGCCATTGGGGCGCTTTGACTCGGAGCCAATCCGGTTTGACGGTCACGTCCAATCTCTCCTGCTATAGGAGATCCGATTGTATCAAAAATTCTTAACTCCCTTTCTCTCCATCTAGGGGAGAAGGGCGATTTCCATTCCACCAACTGGGGAAAATGAGTAAATTTGGGTTGATAGCTGAGAACTCTGTTTGATTACTCCATCCATGGCCAGGGTTAAAAAACATCAAACTGCCTGGGTTTACCGGGAAATTTAGCCCCCAAGGTAAAGTGGGGAAACCAACCCTGGAAGTTAGAATGGTTGATGGAAAAGGTTTTCCCTCATACTGCCATGACCCAAGCCAATGCTGATCCCTGTTTTGAAACCGGACATATTTGCCCCATTCAGCATGTGGTGGATTTACTTGATAATAAGTGGTCTATTTTGGTGTTGCGGGAACTGTTCAAGGGACAACGACGCACGGGGCAGTTGTTAGATGCCTTGCCCGGTTGTAGCACTAAAACGTTAACCCTAAGGCTTAGGCAACTAGAAACCCACGGCATTATCAATCGGGATGTGTACCCAGAAATTCCCCCTAGGGTGGAGTATTCCCTCACGGCCAGGGGTAGGGAAATTCAGCCAGTGCTGATTGCCATGCACAAACTAGGTTCCGACTGGTTAGAGCAAGAATCCTGTGAATGCAGTCTTCTGACCGGCGAAGGACCAAACTAATCTGCCCTCAACGATTTTTGCCCTGGGGTCGGTCCCCCACTAGGATCAAAACCTTTGATTCTGATTGGCTTTGCTCTAGTGATAGCCCAAGCAAATGCCAGACTGGCGATCGCCGTTGCCGGAAACTCAACAGCGGCTAGGATAGTAAAAAGCCCATTTGCTTAATCTTGTTTAGAGTGGATTGCCATGAATCTAGTCAGCCTCGAAAGTTTTTTAGACAATACTGCCTTCCTTGTGCTTTTGCTGACCATGTTTGCCTACTGGGTAGCGGTGGTATTTCCCAAACCATGGTTAGTGCAGGGGGCCAGTGGGGCCATGGCGATCGCCAATTTGACTATTACAGCCCTGTTGGGAGCTCGGTGGCTAGAAGCGGGTTATTTTCCCATCAGTAATCTTTACGAATCCTTGTTTTTCCTGGCGTGGGGCATCACGGCGGTGCATTTCATTGCCGAGCGCATGAGCCAAAGTCGTTTTGTTGGGGCAGTCACCAGCCCGATCGCCTTGGGAATTGTGGCCTTTGCTGCCCTGACTTTGCCGGTCGATATGCAACAATCTGCCCCCCTTGTGCCGGCGTTGAAGTCCAATTGGTTGATGATGCACGTCAGTGTGATGATGGTCAGTTATGCCACCCTCATGGTGGGTTCCCTATTGGCGATCGCCTTTTTGTTTGTTACCAGGGGCCAGGCGGTGGAACTCCGGGGTAGTTCCGTGGGCACTGGGGGATTTCGGCAAGGATTGGTGAAAGGTAATAATCTCAATCCGGTGGGGAATCTAAATCCTGCCCTAGAAGGAGTAAGTGGTAACTCGGGCAATGTGGCCGTGTTGGAAAAAACTACCTCTACCCCTGCCATCACCCTTTCTCCCCAACGGCTTACCCTGGCGGACACCTTGGACAATATTAGTTATCGCATTATTGGCCTGGGCTTTCCCCTGCTCACCATTGGCATTATTGCCGGGGCCGTCTGGGCCAACGAAGCTTGGGGTTCCTACTGGAGTTGGGATCCCAAGGAAACCTGGGCCCTAATCACCTGGCTAGTATTTGCCGCCTATCTCCATGCCCGCATTACCAAAGGTTGGCAAGGCCGCAAGCCCGCTATTTTGGCCGCCAGCGGTTTTACGGTGGTTTGGATTTGTTACCTAGGGGTCAACTTGTTGGGTAAAGGTCTCCATTCCTATGGTTGGTTTTTATAGTTTTTCACAACCTAAGACTTCCTTCCAAAAATCCATAGGGCGGTGGAAGCTTAGCTATTTTTACCATTTTGTTTTGCCACTCAAATATTTACTTAAGGTGAGGTAAAAACTCATCTTTTTTTTACTAAAAATTGCGGCTAGAAATGTAATTTCGGCAATCCCCCCACCTTCTTTCCTGAAAACCGAATCTAACCTGGAAGGGGAAATTTTAAGATAGAACCATTCAAGGGTAATCAATTCCTTCCACACATCAGGAGTTAACATTATGTCTCTCATTCTTTACAATCCCCTGCGGGAAATGGATAATTTCCAGCAGCAGATGAACCAACTGTTTGAAGAAGTTTTTGTCCCTACGGACCGCCACGGCGATCGCCAAGGGTTTAATCCTAAAGCAGAACTAACTGAAACTGAAGAAGCCTATGTGCTCAAACTAGAATTACCTGGCATGGACCCCGATAATTTGGACATCCAAGCCGCCAGGGATGCGGTGACCGTCAGCGGCGATCGCCAGGATACCCATAGCACCGAAAAAGATGGGGTGCGGCGCACAGAGTTCCGCTATGGCAGTTTCCGCCGGGTTATTCCTGTACCTGGAGCAATCCAAAACACAGAAGTTAAAGCTAATTACGATGCCGGTATCCTAACTTTGACTTTGCCCAAAGTAGAGGAAGCCAAAAATAAAGTGGTGAAAGTTCAGCTTTCCTAATAAATGATCAATATTTGATCAGATCTTTGCTCCTGACCCTAGATGATCAAAATCGCTTTTCCAATGGATGAAAAGCCCTGGTTTGACCAGGTTCCAGCCAATCGATAATTAATTTTTGCCGAGCTCCCGTTGTTAATCAATGGGGGCTTTGCTTTAGCCAAAAGCTTCTACTTTCTGTAAAAATTCCTGGGTTAATTTAATAAAAGCTTTTGAACCCGCCGTATTGGGCATGGAGGTAACCACCGGCATAAAGCTATCCACTGCCTTAGCCACATTGACATCCATGGGAATGGACTGCTGAAAAAGTTGTCCCGGGGTGAAATCCGTTTGTACCCGCCGCATTACCTGGTTATAGTAGCGACTCATCAAACCGCCGCCGGACAGAATAAACACCACTCCGATCAGATTGATATTCAGGGGATCATCGGAGGCCTTATGGCTTTCCTTCAGTTTCTCAATTCTTCTTTCCAGTAACTGCATCCCCACCACCGATAGGGGTTCAGGACGAGCCGGCAACAGATAAAAGTCGCTGGCCGCAATGCCACTGCGGGTCAACAGATTATAACCAGGGGCACAGTCGAGGATGACAAAATCATATTCCTCCAGCACTGGCGCCAGCATTTCCTTAATTAACGTACCCTCAAATTTATTCCACACCGTCTCAAAGTTAGGATTTTCCGTGGCGATCGCCGCTTGGTGGAGTTTTTCCGACACCAGATACTCGTCATAAAGTTCAATATCCCCCGGAATCAGTTCTAAACCCTCAATTTGGCAAATTTCTGGGCAAATAATATCAAAAATATCCAATTTACTGTAGGGATTCGGCTGGATGGCATTGGCCAACAGATAGCTCAAGGTTTTGCCCTTTTTGCGAATTGCAGCAAAATCATGGGGAGCCATTAAGCTCAAAGTGGCACTAATTTGGGAATCCAAGTCCAGCACCAAAACCCGTTTTTGAAAATATTTAGCCAGACAGGTGGCCAAGTTAACAGTCAGAGTGGTTTTACCGACTCCGCCCTTCATATTGACGGTGCTAATGATTTTGGCCATGGAAATGAGGTTATTTTAAAGACTGCAAGCAATGTTAAGGCCCCAGGGAACAGGCAAAAGTAACCCTTCTAGCAGATCGTTGGCATCCAGCCCAAGTTCCATCTCCCTCGCACTCGTGGAAAACGGAACTCTGAAGCAGTCCAGCCGAATGATCAGTAAATCTTACATGAATGTTAAGAAATTCGTATTTTGTTGACCATTCCTTGACATGATCTTGAAAAACCGTAAAAATGGATACAGAAAGTAAATCGTTCATCTTCTCTTTTTGAAGAAGACGGAAGTAGGGATATATTCCTGAAGGAACGCGCCTCCTCTACCTTCAATAACAATTAGGAGCGCACTATGCAATTAAGTTACCGTGGAGTCAAGTACGACTACAATCCCCCCAAAGTGGAAACCGAAGTTTTGGGGCTAGCGGGCAGCTACCGTGGTTTGGACTATCGTTTCCGCCGCACCACCACCAAGAACGTCATTCAGCCCAACGTCAATCTAACTTATCGGGGAGTTTCCTTTAACCCCGCCCAGGATCTACAGCCCGAACTGTACACTGCCAACAAAAAGGTGGAAGTCGCTGCGGCTCCCAGCCAAATTTCCTTCCAGGACCGGGTCCGGGCCCGCCTGCACAGCAAAACCCAGGCAATTAAAAAACGCCAACAATCCCTGTTAGTGCGTTTGGCTGAAGAAATTGGTTTAAGTGGTGACCAAGCTGTCAACAGCGCTGTCCGCATCCAAGGCAAAGTTTTGGCTAATTTTCGTTCTGACTATGCCAGTCAAGGCGTGGCCATGAGCTAATCTAGTTTGACTTTAAGGGCATAAATTAGTTAATCTTACCTACTAACTAGTCGCCTCAATTATTTATTTCCCCCTTGAGCACCATGCCTAGGGGGAATTATTTTGCCCATTTACTCATTCATATTGCGGTAGGTAGCCACGGCAGAGGGAGAAATACTATTCAGATAACGGAAGATCCAATATTTAAAGACCGTATCTAAAATTACCGGGAAAGTTGCGATAAAAAGAAAGTTAAAATCTTGATTTTCCGGCAAACCAAAATGACGGGCGATACTAGCCAAAATTACTTCCCAACCGTGGGGAGAGTGAAAACCAACAAACATATCGGTAAAGAGAATAATCAAGAATGCCTTAGCCGAGTCACTCAAGCCATAGACAATTTCGTCAATAAATTCTTTTAAAACTTCAATTTCCCGTTGACTATTGACCAAAACAAGTGAAAAGGCCACCAGGGAAAAAATATCAGCAAAAATATTGGCGATCGCATTGGTGCTAACCCGACGGTAACTTTCGGAAATTTCTTTGGCTTTCTCCGCCAGTTTTTCTTCCTTAGCTTCGGGGGAAAGTTTTTCGCCAAAACCTAACAATTCTCGAAAACGCAGAGATTCTTCAAAATGACTCAATTCCTCATAGGCTTCTGTCTCCATACTCTGGTTAATAAAAACAACCTCACTATTACGCTCAAAAAATGATTCCACCGAAGGCAAAAGAAAAAATGTTTTAGTCAATTGATGGGCCAGCAGGGGCACAATAATTAAGGTTAAAACAAACTTAATTGAGAGGGCAGTTTTATAGCGAGAATTGCGATATTGTTTGAGCACCTTTTGCTCAGTGTCACTGGACTGGGGGTCCATTTCCCGCTTCAGACGGTCGATGGTACGCAAGAAGGAACGGGGCAAAACGCCAGATTTTTGGGTGGCAGTATCTACTTTTTGTTGGGTATCTTCCCGCCGAATATATTGAAAACCGTCCCGGCGCTTTTTGTTGATTTGCCGTTGTTTATTAGCAGTTATGGCGGGTAAATCCAGAACGCCCCCATTGGCAATTTGCTTGGGGGGACTAACCTGGGGCAGTTCACCGTCATAGCGTTGCAATATGTCATCAATGAATTGCAATTGATTGAGAACATATTCCGTTTGTGGATCCTGTTTAACTGCTGGATCTAGGCTCAGAATTTTGACGAATTCTTGGTCGCTGTTGAGGTGGTAAATTTCCTGCTCTATTTTCCTCAGATGCCGCTGAATTTGGTTGGCAAAATAGGTGACAGTGTCGGCACTATAATCACAATTTTCTGGCCCTATTTTTTTGCCTTGGAAGTATTGATCTTCAATTTCTTTTATTTTTAGGGCAGACCGGAAGGCTTGCTCCAAGGATTTTTGTGAAGATCTGCCAAACCACTGGGTTGCCCCTTGCCACCAATTTGTTAAATCCATTGACTGATGATTGGGTAAAAAAACAGCTAAGATATTGTTTGATAAGGTTGTCTGATAAAGTTTTAGTTTTCTTTCAAGCTACCCAAACTACGGTGGCCCAGGGTTCGATCCGTAAGGTTTTGGGATTGAGCAATACAGGAAATCTTAGCAGAACCAACGGGAACTATCAGGGGTAAAAGATTTGGCAGAAATAATCTGGCTAGAAGGGCGATCGCTCAGTGGCAAAACCCATCGATTAACCCAGTTATATGGCCAGTGGTGGCGAAGTTTGAAATCTGACCGGGTTTTGGATCAACCAACATTAGCTTTGGTATTGGCGGCCAATGGCCAAACCCGATGGCGCTTAAGCCGCAGTTTAGAGCGGGCGATCGGCGGCGATGCACCGGTAATGGGCAAAACCCCCCTGGGACTGATGAGGGAGGACGTGCATTTATTTTGGCCCCTATTGCTAGAGGCAGGGATCAGCAAGCAACTTTTCCCCACCCAGTTACGACCGGAAACGGAACAATGGTTGGCGATGGAGCAATGGCAAAACCAATACCCAGGCCGGGATAGTTCCTTAAATGCAGCCCAGAGGTCCAGGTTAGTTCGTAACCTATTGGATTTGGGTCAGTTGGCGGGGGCAGCGGGTTGGACCGATCGCCAGGTGCTGGAACGATTAACGGCAGGGGAAATCCGGGTAACCCCAGGGGAGATTAGTGCAGAAGAGGCGATTGCCTTTTGGCAACATTGGCGGCAATGGTGTTTGGCCAGGGGATTTTTAACCTATGGGCTGATTTTTCATTGTTATGGTCAATATTTACTGAAAAAGCCCCAATATCAACAATATTTATGCCAACGCTACGACGCAATTTTTGCCGATGACGTGGACGACTATCCGGCGATCGCCGTGGATTTGTTTAATCAGTTGCAGTCCCATTGTTCCTGGGCTGTATTTAGCTTTAATCCCGACGGTCAGGTGCGCTTGGGGTTGAATGCCGATCCCAATGCGTTGGCGATATTAGCCCAAGGAGCCAAGGTGGAACGGTTGGAACGACCAACGGGCATGGCCCCCCAGTTATCGACCCAGGTGTTGAACCTGCTCAAAGACCCCCGATCGCCAGACATACTGCCTCCCCAAGTGCAGGCCTTACAAACTTTTTCCCGGGCCCAACTACTACGGCAAACGGCCGATCAGATCATTGCGGCGGTTCACCAAGGAGAAATCAAGCCCCAGGACATTGCCATCATCGCCCCTGGTCTGGACGAAATTGCCCGCTATAGTTTTTTAGAAATTTTTAACAAAGCCGGCATCGACATTATCGCCCTCAATGAGCAACGACCCCTCAGCAGTGCCCCCTTAATTCGCAGTTTATTAACTCTGTTAGCCCTGGTGTATGACCTGGGGGAATGGGCCCGCCGGGAACAGGTGGCGGAAATGTTGGTGATGCTGAGTGAGAGACGCTCTGGAGGTCAAATCAAGCTGGCGATCGATCCTGTGCGGGCAGGGCTACTGGCAGACACTTGCTATGCCATTAATCCCCAAGCCCCGGCCCTGATGCCCATAGAGCAATATCCCCGCTGGGATCGTTTTGGTTACCAAGCCAGTCAAGCCTATGGCGCTCTACGGGATTGGTTAAGCAAGCAAAAACAAGCCCTGGCCCAGGAGACTTTATCGCCGGTCACAATGCTGGACAGAGCCATTCGTGAACAACTGCCCCCGGAACATCAACTCGCCTACGGGGAATTGGCTTCTCTGCGGGAATTGATGGAAACTCTCCAGCACTTTTGGCGGGTACAGGGCAAACTCCAGAGCAATGCTGGCCATGGCGGAGAAAGTCTGCCCCAGATCCGGGAAAAGCTGGCCCTATTTTTGCAACTACTTGGTCAAGGCACGGTTACCGCCCAACCCCGACCAGACATTCCCGACTGGTTACCCCCACCGCCGGCCATTACCCTGGCGACTATTTACCAATACCGTTCACTCCGTAGCCAACACCGCTGGCACTTTTGGCTTGATGCTGGCGATCGCCTCTGGGAAATGGGGGGAGCATCCCAATTGTTTGGATCGCCTCTATTGCTGCGCCATCGAGAGCCCAAACCCTGGACAGAACCGGAACAATTGCAATGGGACCAGGAACGCTTTGAGCGCATTGTGCGGGATTTATTGGCCAGGGTGACGGAAAAATTAGTACTCTGTCACAGTGAAATTAGTGTGCGGGGCACAGAGCAAGTGGGCAGACTGTTAAATATTATTCAACGGGCGGAAAATTTATCTGTTTAGATTTTGTCCCGGACATTACCAATGGCAATGGTACGGGAATGTGTTTGACAACTTTTAAAATTTAAACCATTACCCGTTACCCGTTGAAAAGTTATCGGTTCTAGATCGTGTTTAGAAAGTTTTATTCTGCCCCCTAAATTTCTTCACTAAAGCTCCGGTAATACTGGGGGATTTCACTCAGTTTTCCCCCAAATTTTTTTTGGGGGGTCAGGGGGGTTTTCAAACAGATTCTTAAGCCTAGTCAAAGTCAAAACAATAATGGATTTTAATGGGCTGGGGCAGGATAAATTTTGACTACCAAAGGGGAGGTAATAATGGTGGTAATGATGGCCATAATCACAAACATAGTGAAAATCACCGGGGAAATTACACCTAGTTTGAGACCCACATTGAGAATAATTAATTCCGTCAAGCCCCTCGTGTTCATCAGCCAGCCCAAGGCCTTGGCCTCTTGCTTTTCCACCCCTAATGCCCTGGTGGTCACATAAACCCCGCAATATTTACCGGCGATCGCCGCTGCCACCACTAAAGCACACACCGCCCAGAGATAAGGCTTATTGAGTAAACCAAGGTCTGTACTTAATCCACTATAGGCAAAGAAAATAGGCAAAAGAAATGTGGAAACAAAATCCTCGGTTTTAGTGGCTAATTCCGTGCTTAGATTTGTATTTTTTGGTAAAATTGCCCCTAAAATAAATCCACCAAAAATTACGTCAATACCAATCCATTCCGTCAGCATAGCGGAAAGAATTACCATGATATAAATAAAAGTTAATAGACCCTGGCTGAGATAATTTTTTTGACCATAATTGCGGAGAATATACTTAAAAAATTTTCTCCCTAGAGTGACCATGAAGACAGTGTAGACAATAATACCCAAGAGGGTAGGAAATGCACCGAAAATGTTATCCGTACGGGTCACCGCAATGGCGATCGCCAACAGACACCAAGCACTAATGTCATCCACCGAAGCACAGGTCAGCCCCAAAGTCCCCAGGGGAGTTTTATCCAAACCAGTGTCCTTTAAAATACGAGCCAGTACTGGAAAGGCCGTAATCGACATGGCCGCGCCAATGAAAAGGGCAAAGGGAATAAAGCTGGTTTTATTGGGTTGATTGAGGGAATAGAGGACAAAAAAAGACAGCACTATACCCAGTACAAATGGAAAGAAAATACTAACATTAGAAGTTAGAATAGCAACCTTTAATTTTTGCCGTAGATATTGGGGGTTAAGCTCCAAACCCACCAAAAACATATAAAAAATTAAGCCAATTTCCGAGAGTAAATACAGAAATGGCTGGGTAGTGGCAGGGAAAAAACTTTTTTCTAGGGCCGGGGACAATAGACCGAGGAGAGAAGGGCCCAGCATAATTCCTGCAATAATTTCTCCGATCACAGGGGGCTGTTGAAAACGGGCAAACAGCAATCCAATCAGGCGAGCTAAGCCAATAATTACAATGATATTGGCAAGAATTAGCAGTAAAGTATTGGTGTCCATCGTTGTGATGCCCCATCTAGGTTTTGATTTCCCAAAATTTGCTTGGAAAACACAATATCCCGCCAAAAGGACAATATACCAGATACGAAAGTGGATGTTGACCTACTTCCCTGGTTGATCAGATCCAGTCTGCATAGGGAAAGGAGCAGTTCCCTTTTACGTCAGTTACTACAGGTCATAGTAATTATCCCTAATTTCGTGTAGCCTAGGATTTTAATCACAGAAAAACTGGAACTCTAGCCAGGTCAAAAGATTAAAATTAGTTTAGTGATTTTCTGATTATTCCTGGCCCTAGACCGCGGCCATTTCCCGCAAGTTGGTCTTGACTTTCAGTAATAAATCCTGGGGTAAAAAAGGCTTGGATAAGTTATCATTCACCCCAGACATTTTGGCCCTGATATTATGAACCAAATTGTCATTTTCCACCATTAATACAATCGGCACTTGCTTAAGCTGGGGAGATTTGCGACAGAGGGAAGCCAATTGGTAGCCATCCATTTTCTCCATGTCAGCATTAATCAAAATTAAATCAGGATTTTGACCTTGGAGGGAAGCCAAAGCCTTAAATGGGTCGGTGATGGTATTAACTCGATAACCGCTTTTTTCCAATGTATATTCGACAATGTGCTGATGGACTTGATTTTCGTCCACAGTAACCACTAAGGGGCGGTTATCAATGGCAATTTCTTGGTAGGGAAGCATGGTGATATCCCCTGCTTTGATTAGGTTCCGCATGGCGATCGCCAACTGGAGAGTGCTCAGTTTAGTGGCACTGGCAATGTCATAAAGACAGTGTAAATTTTCTAAATTTTGTTGAAAAACTTTCCAAAATTCTTCCGTGGTTTGAAAATTAGCTTTCGTTAGAACTCCCCGTAATTTCCGCATATCCTGCACTAAAGGCCGTTGAAAAGGAGAATTGATTTCCGAGCGCAACTCCCACCAATAGTCGACTTTCTTCTCGATGGGACCCACAGCCTGCTCTAAATTTAGGTTTAAGAAAAGATGTCTGAGCTTGTTATTAGGCTCCAATTTATATTCAGTTTTGGGTAGGGAAAGGGCTTGAACCAAAGCTTCCTGGGTAAACTGAGTCAACACTGACCGAGTTTGCTGAAAAGAAAAATATTTTCTCTTCCATAAATCACAGATATAGTTGTAGTCACTTTCCAATCCAGTCGGTAGTTGGAGATGACTATGCTGGAACAATTTACCCAACATATAATTTAGGCGCTTACCATTGCCCACCGCACTATTAGCAAAATGAATCTTGCCGTTACCCAGGTAAATTTGCCAATCAACAAATTCATCAAAGGGATTACGGATCACCAGTTGACCAGTGAATTTATCCGCTGTTAACTGTTCTAACAACTCCCGAGGAATTGCTCGTTTAGCCCCATTATCTTGGAATTTTTGGAGCCCAGGACTCTGTAATTTATCGGCCATGGCACGATCCTCAAAAAAAGGCAAGATCAAAGCAGTCATAGTAATTTTAAGTTATAAACTAATATTGATATGGCTAGATATGAACAAAGGAGTCGATGGCCGCAATTTTGCCAGCCTAAAGCCTAATAGGAGGCGATCGCCCGGCTCAAAGTTTTAGCAGAACAACAATGGTGGAGATAGTGGGTCATCTTGTCTTCACTTAAGGGACAACTGAAGAAAAAACCCTGGAGTACATCACACCGTAAAGATTGCAGTAAATGGAGTTGGCCTTCCGTTTCTACGCCCTCCGCCACCACCACCAACTGTAAACGCTGACCGAGGTTGATAATGCTTTCGATAATAACTTCCGCCTTTTGGTGCGTCTCCAGATCCTCTAAAAAAGATTTGTCAATTTTTAGCGTGTGGACAGGAAGTTCCTTCAGCACGGACAGGGAAGAGTAACCAGTGCCAAAATCGTCGATCGCCAAATGCACTCCCAGTCGTTGGAGATCCCGGAGCACCCCAATAGTGTGCTGCAAATCTCGAAAAATTAATCCTTCGGTCATCTCCAACTGCAGTTGGGCTGCGGGCATGTTCGTTTCCTCCAGAATGCACCGGACTGTCTCGGCAAAGTCAGCTTTTTGCAACTGTTGCAAGGACAAATTCACGCCCAACAAAAAGGCCGGTACCCCCTGGGCTTGCCAAATTTTATATTGACGACAAGCCGTGTCCAACACCCACTCCCCAATGGCTGTCACCAGTCCCGTTTCCTCAGCTATGGGAATGAATTCTGCGGGAGGCACATTGCCCAACTTGGGATCTTGCCAACGGACTAGGGCCTCTACCCCCACCAAATTAATTCCCTGCCCATCCCATTGGGGTTGAAAATCAAGCCTGAATCCACCCTCAGTAACCGCTTTAGTTAGGGCCCACTTAATATATTGCTTACGATCCGAAGAACTATTGCTCTCCTCTGGGACGACGGGAGGGGCAGTCCCATGCTGAGAAAAACCATTCTCAGATAGGGACCGGGGAAAGCGTGGAAATATAAACATAGATCTTCCAGGATTCGATAGGGATGACTCCGGGGGAGGAGAAAACCTTAAGATTTTCTTAAGACTTTACACCAAGATTCTTAAGAGATTATTAAGTCACTGTTAAGAATTGTAACAAATTCAAGGGCGCGGGGCAATGGATTGATAATCAGCGCTGACGGGGAGATACATCATTGCGACTTATACTCGTTTGTCAATTTTGATTAACTTAAGTTGAGGCTAACTAACTAACCCTTAACTATCCGTAACATTTGACACCATTGGTCCACAATTTGGAGATATACATGCACAAATCGTTTTTGTGTTTGCGTTATCCGCAATTCTGTATTGAACTACGGACAATATCTCCAGTAAGGGGCAGTGGCCAATGAAATGAGTCGGTTTCATTGGTTGAAATAATGATTTACCGAATTTAAATTGGTTTTATCCTATCCATTGTCGGTGGTCATGGTCAGTATCGGATGACACACTGAAAAGTGAAATAGTCAGGGCAAGGCCATATATTCTCTCCATGGCACTGATAAGAATTAGGCTTGGTAAAGACGCAAAATGCCTTACTAGTAAGATTTATAGCCGCTAGAATTAGTCCAAACTTTGCCTAACTTAAAGGAACTTAATAAAACACTTTACCTAGCTTTATACGCCTGAATCCACCCAAGATTGATTTTAGGTATCTGGTTTTTTTCCATCACTTCTCATCAATGCTTTTCAGTTTCCAGGGCAATAGTCTTAACTTCTGGGGTGATGAGTTCGGGAGGTAAGGGGGCAGTTAATTTTATGGCCTGTTGGGTATGGAGATGGAGAAAACCCAATTGGTAACTATGGAGGGTGTAGCCGCCATCACTGGGCCGGGCAGTTCGGCAATTGATGGGGACTCCACCGGGGCCGTAGAGGCGATCGCCAAGTAAGGGATAGCCTAAACTAGCCAAATGGATGCGAATTTGGTGGGGGCGACCAGTGCGAATTTCCACTTCTAGCCAGGTTTTTTCCGGGGAGCGGGCTAAAATGCGACCGTAACTTTGGGCTGGTTTGCCGTGGGAGCTAGCGGCGTAGATATATCCCAGTTGGGGGTAGGGAATTTTCCCGATCGCCTGGTGGCATTCAAATTTTTCTGGCAAATCACAGGGGCCAATCACGGTGCGGTAAATTTTGCGGCAAATATGCTCCCGAAATTGACGGCTGAGTTCCCGTCGACCCAGGGTAGAACGACCAAGCAATAAAAGTCCCGAAGTGCCAGTGCCCAAACGGTGGAGGGGAAACAAGGACTCCTGGGGATATTGGATTTTTAGTTGTTCCAAAACGGTGTGGTAGACAAAATCTCCCCCCGGTAATACCGGCAATCCTGAGGGTTTATCAATGGCCCAGAGGTCTTCGTCTCGATGCAAAACTGATAATTGCAAAGGTACTTCCGGCTCCACCCAGGGCGATCGCCAATAGGTGAGGGTCTGCCCCGCTTGCAAAGGATAGGTGGGGTCAACGGTCTTGCCATCCACTTCAATCTGCCCCTGCTCAATCCGTTCCTGCCAAGCTTGGCGCTCGGAGTGGAGATAGCGTTGGGAGTAGAAGTCCAGCACTGTCTGGCCAGCGGCTTTAGGGTTGACTCGGTCAGTGTAAATCCAGCCTTGATTGGGCTTGGGGGTTGTTGATGGCAATATTTTTCAGCTCCTTGCAACGATTTAGTCAGAATCTAGTTTTAATTGATTTTTGTCTATCAAAACTTGTCTAGCCATTTATTTTACTCTGGCTGAGTTCACTCAGCGTTACGCAGAAAATCCAGCCATAAATTGGCGGTCAATATAGTCCTTAAGTCGCCACCAACAGTGGCCGTAACTAGCCCAGGGCCCCCAAAGGGCGATCGCCCTACCATCCCTCGTACCCAATAAACTCAAATATTTAGATTGAGGAACAAAAGTTTTAAGTGTCTGGTGGGAAAGATAGTGCTGTAGATTTTCAAACAATGGCTTGCCTTGGCGCACAGCAAACACCCCCGCCTTAGGCCGTGGATGATCGATCATATTGGCCACATCCCCCGCCGCGAAAATATGCCCATGGGAATAGCTTTGCAACGTTGGTTTAACTGACACAAAGCCCCGGCTATCTAGGCTTAAACCGGATTGGGCTAACCACGGGGCTGGGCTAGCTTGGGTAACTAAAAATACAGCATTGACTGACTGCCAATGGTCATTACTCCAAAGTTTGTAACAGGTTAATGGATTGTCATCGGGGGAAAACTCAGGCTCAATGCTGGTGACAGGGTGATTTAGTAACACGGCAA
The DNA here is from genome assembly GCF_000284455.1 of Synechocystis sp. PCC 6803 substr. PCC-P. GTDB lineage: Bacteria > Cyanobacteriota > Cyanobacteriia > Cyanobacteriales > Microcystaceae > Synechocystis. Next base: position 448,566 of record NC_017039.1, on the reverse strand, counting down.
TGTTTTGCTTTACCAACAATCTCTCAATCAGTTTTCTGCCCTGGACACTATGGTGTGGTAAAAGGATCGCGCCCCGTTGCCAAATTTGCATATCTAACCCCATGGCGGGGAAAAGCTTTGCCAAACGAGCTTGCAGATTGAAAGCTAACTCTACTCCCCCCGCTCCTCCCCCGGCGATCGCCAAAGTTACTTTTTTCGGTCGATTCTGGTCAATGTTCTCCAATAAAGCCAGCCAAGCAGTTAAAAATTGGGGCACTGGTTTAGCGGGAATGCCATACTCCGCCCCGACAATATCATCTATGAACGGAGTACTACCAATGTCAAGGGAAAGGCAATCAAAGCTTAATTGTCTCCCCTCGGCAGTGGTTAATAAATTCTGCTCCGGGTTAACGGCGATCGCCTTATCTTGCACAAAAATTGCTCCGGCTGAAGCACAGAGGGGAGCTAAATCAATGTGACTTTCGCCGTAGGAGTAAAAACCAGCTAAATACCCCGGCAACATACCGGAATAGGGGGTTTGTCTAACGTCACTGACAAGGGTTAATTCCACATCAGCCAGGGGGTGGCGACACCAATGTTTGAGCACCAAAGCATTGCTATGGCCTCCCCCCACCAGTAATAGTTTTTTGGCCATGGGTTTGCTTATGAGAGTCTGTTTTAAATGCCCCCCTAGCCCCCCAAGTTTGGGGGGAAAGTATTAAAAGTCCCCCAGTATTGGGGGATTTAGGGGGCAAAATACAACTTTGCAAACAAGCTATAAGAGCTTGGGGTTAAATTTCTGCCACCGCACGCTCAATTAAACGGTGGGCCAAGGTTTGAATGCCCGTATGCTCGTAGTAATTGGTGGACATATCAATGAAGGCGGCCAGGTAATCCATTTTGTCCTCCGTCACCTCCATGAAATTCCGCAGTTTCCCCAGCAACTTCTCCCGCGTAAGCTGGCGATCGCCGACAAAACTGGTCATCCAGCCCTGTACAGATCCAAAACTTTCACCGATAAAATCCAGTTGACTGCTGGTGCTATTGCCGGGAATGAGGGGCTTAATTTTCTCAAAGGTCTTATTCTGCTCCAACTCCTTGGGGGTCAACTTTTCCAAAAAGTCCATGGTAGTTAGAACAAAGCTGGGGCCAAAGGGAATAATGCCATCAAAGCTAATCAGGGCCGCCATGCGAATTAAGGACTCACCGCTGTAATCCGTCAGGGAACGCACAAAATCGCCAATGCTATTGCCGGGAATACCGTTAATTTGGCAGAAGGCCACCAGTTCCGCCACCAACTTAATGGACAGGTCAATGGCCTGGGCTTTTTGGGGATTAGGGGTAATTTTGTTTAAAAAACCGAGGAAATTAACACTTTCCCCCACCTTATTAGCCAAGGCCGCCGCCCCCAACGCACTGTCGGTGGAGTCCACAGTTTGGTAAAGCCAAAGGGCATTTTGATAACCCTGGGACTTATCGTTAAACAGCCACACTGCCCGATCGCCAATTTGTTTAACCAGAGCAGGATCCGTTTCCCCAGTCACCTTTTTGATCGTATTTTCAAAACCGACCAAATTTTCCCATTGCCCCGGCACGACAAAATCGAGGGAATTGAGCAACATCACCGTTAACCCGCCCGTAGGCAGGTCATCCACTAACTTAAAGATTGGCTTACTCACGGGAAAAACTCCTATTTAATCGCTTGACTATGGTGGGGCAACTTTACAAACAGTTTTAATTTCTGGCACTCAAATTTTCTAGCCCCTTGAGGTCAAATCGACCCAACCAAGCTTCCCGGTCCTGGGGCGTAAAAGACGGCGATCGGGACAAAACCTTGACCTGATAACGATCGCCCACCAATAGGGCAGTAGCAGTGGAACCCTGTTGCACCACGGGAAAACCGTCAATAGCCTGGGTACTAGCCTTAAATTTATTCGCCGCAGTGGGATTATTTTTGACGTCATTGATGGACATCACCGCCACATCTTGACCATTTTGCTTGAGCTTAATTTCCGCAAAGCCTTGTTTTTCCTGGGCAAAAACCCGCTCATATTCCCCTTCAGCTTGGGGGAAAAAGACGTTAAATTCTCCTCCCTTGGTGGATTCCTTTGTGACCGCATCGGCGCCCCGTTGGGTACTCTCCTGTTGGGCCTGGTCAAATTGGGAAGGGGGTTGACTAGCGCAGGCGGCGGTGCCAAACCAGAGTAGGCCCAGCACCAGGGCCAGGGAAAGGAAACGGGTGAGTCTTTTTCTCATGGTTTAGGGAAGTAAACGTCGACAGCAAAGGGAAAATGATAGACAGGAAGCGAGGTTGGCCGGAGTCGAACCGGCGGCCCAGCGCTTAGGAGGCGCTTGCTCTATCCGTCTGAGCTACAACCTCAGGTCAACGATTTATTCTGCCATATCCCCTAAATCATACCCTGAGCGGTGAAACCGGCCCCCGGTCAATTTCCCTGGTAGGGTACAATTCTTAATTGGCTTAGCTTTGTTTAATTTACAACCCGCCTGTCTTGGACAACGAGGGCCCGACCGGCACCCAGGGGCGTTTAGGATTGAGTGCAGTGGATTTATTTCAAACTTTTCAGACCCATAATCCTGTTATTGGCGTTGTACACCTCCTACCATTGCCAACTTCGGCCCGTTGGGGAGGCAATCTCACCGCCGTCATTGAGCGAGCGGAACAAGAAGCCACGGCCCTTGCCGCTGGGGGGGTGGATGGCATTATTGTGGAAAACTTTTTCGATGCCCCTTTTCCCAAACAAAGGGTAGATCCAGCGGTGGTCAGCGCCATGACCTTAATTGTCGATCGCCTGCAAAATTTGGTGGTGGCCCCGGTGGGCATCAACGTTCTGCGTAACGATGCCCATAGTGCCTTGGCGATCGCCAGTTGCGTGGGGGCAAAATTTATCCGGGTTAATGTGCTCACGGGGGTGATGGCCACGGATCAAGGTTTAATCGAAGGCAACGCCCATGAACTATTGCGCTATCGGCGGGAATTGAGCAGTGATGTGGCCATTTTGGCCGATGTGCTGGTTAAACACGCCCGACCCTTGGGTACGCCTAATTTAACCACCGCTGTTACCGACACCATTGAGCGGGGCTTGGCCGATGGCATTATTCTCTCTGGCTGGGCCACCGGCAGTCCTCCTAATTTGGAAGATCTGGAGTTAGCTACCAACGCCGCCAAGGGCACTCCAGTTTTCATTGGCAGTGGGGCAGACGAGGACAATATTGGTCAGTTAATCCAGGCGGCCAATGGGGTGATTGTGGCCAGTTCCCTCAAACGTCACGGCAATATTAACGAAGCCATTGACCCCATCCGGGTGTCCGCTTTCATTGAAGCCATGGCCGAGGGTTTAAAGTCCAAGCCTAGTAAATCCACCGTGGTGGATGCCCCTGCTGGAACAAAATCAGTGGTTTGTTGATGATTTTGTCGTTTAATTGCAAAATTTTGCTGGATTTGGCCAAAAGAGTTGCCTTTGTGTCAATTTGAGGGGCAAATATGGCAAAAATCTCCTTTTTTCCTATCTAAGTTAAACAGATGCAACAAGCTTCCCCCACGGCGATCGCCAGAATTTTGGATGCCAATTTGAACCGGGCCCGGGAAGGGTTGCGGACGGTGGAGGAATGGTGTCGTTTTGCCCTGGAAAATCGGGAACTGGCGGAGGAATGTAAACAACTGCGGCAAGCTTTGGCTCCTTGGCACCAGGATGATCTGCGGGCGGCCCGGGACACCCCTAATGATGTGGGCACCCAGTTGACCCATGCCCAGGAAGCTCTGCGTACTGATGTGCGAGCTCTGTTACAAGCCAATCTCTGTCGGGTAGAAGAGGCGTTAAGGGTGCTGGAGGAGTACGGCAAACTGCGAGACCCGGCCATGGGAGCCTGTTGTAAGCAGTTACGCTATCGGGTTTATGCCTTGGAAAGTGGGTTGTTGGGATCCAAATTAGTACAAAGATTGCAACAATGTTCCCTTTACCTAGTCACTTCTCCCCAGGAAAATCTGCTAGCTACAGTGGAAGCGGCTCTGCAAGGGGGATTAAAGTTAGTCCAGTACCGGGATAAAGATGCGGAGGATCAGTTACGGTGGCAACGGGCTAAGGATTTACGGGAATTGTGCCGACAGTATGAAGCGCTGTTTCTAGTCAACGACCGGGTCGATTTAGCCCTAGCGGTGGATGCCGATGGGGTGCATTTGGGACAGCAGGATTTACCCATAGCGGTGGCTCGTCAACTATTGGGCCCTGATAAAATCATTGGTCGCTCCACCACCAATCCAGAAGAAATGGCCAAGGCGATCGCCGAAGGAGCAGACTACATTGGCGTGGGCCCTGTCTATGCCACTCCTACTAAAGCTGGGAAAAAACCCGCTGGTTTGGAGTATGTGCAGTATGCGGTCACCAACTCTCCGGTCCCTTGGTTTGCCATTGGCGGCATTGACGGGGAGAACTTAGGGGAAGTAATGGAGGCCGGGGCAACCCAGGTGGCGATCGTCCGGGCCATCATGGAGACCACCAATCCCACCCAGGCCACAGCGCAACTGTTAACCCAACTAAGCAGGATAAATCCTTAGGCGACGGTTGGGTTCATCGCCAAAGCTATCCGACTGCAAACGGTAATGTTCCACCAGTTCATGTTGCATTTTCCGCACATGGGGCGATCGGGGTAGCAGCTCCACCGGTTGCCCTGTGGGAATGACAATTTGCTCCACAGCTAACCTGGCTTCCTCCAGCGCTTCCAATTCGTCGTTACTGCCACTGCGGGTGAACAAACGTAGATCCGCCGCTTCGGCTTTGTGGGGTTCATCCATGCCCAAAATCCGTTTCAGGGCCCGGCTAATTTGGGGAATGGTGTTGGATTTAACCCCATAAATAGGCACCTGGATGCCCTTGGCCATCTGTCGTAATTTTTGGTTGCCCTTGACGTGGGAACGCAGGGCTAACACTGCATCGGCCTGGTGTACATCCTTGGTAACCGCCACCGGTAATTGCAAGATATCAATCACCTGGTCTAACTGCGATCGCCCGACGCCATAGGGATAAACATAAACCGGTAAATCTTCGCCGTTGGGCCCCGGCACCCGGATCTTTGGTTCATCATCTCCTTCCCACTGTTGCCAGGACTGCTCCAGTAACCGCTCAAAATCTCGCACTTGGTCAGCGTTGGCATGGAGGGGAGCTTGGGGTTTCATCCGCCCAGTGGAACGTAAACCCGTAGGTCTTGGGCGCAACTGTCGATCGTCCACTAAACCCAAGGAAAAATAGGGAGGGGGTTGGGGCGTTCTTTCCTGGGGCTGGGCTTCCACCGTTTCGATTTGTAGCTCCCCTTGCTCATTCATATACCGCAACTGTTCCACCGGAGGCCGGCCCCGCAACAGATTATCAATGGTCAAGGCCACATCGCTGTGGATAGTCCATTTTTGCCGCTCCAACATCTCCACCGCCATGGAAAAAGTCGGGGGAGCTTTCCTTTCCAGCACAGTTTTTTGGGAACCCCGCCGCCGGGCTTCCTCATCCCCAAGAGTCACTGCTTGGATACCCCCCACCAGGTCGGAAAGGGTGGGATTTTTAATCAAATTTTCTAGACGGTTACCGTGGGCTGTGCCCACCAACTGCACTCCCCGTTCGGCAATGGTGCGGGCAGCTAAAGCTTCCAATTCCGTACCAATTTCGTCGATGACGATCACTTCCGGCATATGGTTTTCCACTGCCTCAATCATCACCTGATGTTGCAGTTCTGGCCTAGCCACCTGCATTCTCCGGGCCCGACCGATCGCCGGATGGGGAATGTCCCCGTCCCCAGCAATTTCGTTGGAAGTGTCGATGATCACCACCCGTTTGTGCAAATCATCCGCTAGTACCCGGGCAATTTCCCGTAGGGCAGTGGTTTTTCCCACCCCCGGTCGCCCGAGCAGCAGTAACGATTCCCCTGTTTCCACCAGGTCTTGGATGAGGTTAATGGTGCCGAACACCGCCCGGCCTACCCGACAGGTCAAGCCGATAATTTCGTTGGTGCGGTTGCGGATGGCACTGATGCGGTGCAGGGTCCTTTCAATGCCAGCCCGGTTATCACTGCTAAATAGCCCTACCCGGTCAATGGCGTACTGTAAATCCTCCTTGGCGATCGGTTCATGGCCCAAATAGACTGCAGTGCCGGGAAAACGTGCTTCCGGTAAGCGCCCTAGGTCCATGACTACTTCCACTAACTGTTGCCGCTGGGGGTGTTCGGCGATGATGGCTTGGATGGGTTTGGGCAGAATACTTAATAATTGTTCGAGGTCGTCAACGGGGTAATCCTGATGGGCCAGGCTAAGTTCCGACATTATGATGGTAAGGGCTGGGTTTATAGAATTTTCTAATTACCTACGAAGATAACAAAGGAATCTCCAGAATTGGCATAATTTCTGGGAAAATCAACTAGTAATGTTGAAGGGTAGTGATTCCCACCGTAGTCAAAGAAAATCTTAATCAGGAATCGCCCCAAACCAAGGGGACTAAAAATGAAAACTACCACACACAGCAGGGCTATGGGCCAATCAGCTTCTGGCGATCGCCGGGGTTTGTCGAGATCTTTGCTGAACAAATTGATGGCGGTGGGCATGGGATTGACCTTGGCTAGTTTCAGTATGGCCCCCGCCTTTGCCCAAACCCTGAGCGAAAAAATTGTCGCCATGGAAAAAGCCCGGGAACAGGAGTTTGCCGCCTATTTTGGTGAAAGTCTGGCCGAAGTGACCCAAACCCCAGAAGATATTGCCCTTACTCTGCAGAAAATCACGGCAGAAACCGGCAAAAAACCAGCAGTGTTGTGGATTATTCCGGAAAAAGAATTTTTACATTTAGTACTAGTCACCCCTGACCTAGACCCCATTGTGGTGGATTTGCATGACGTACCGGAGGCGGTATTAAGGCCTGTGGTGTCAACTTTTCAGCGGGAATTGCAACTCTCCCAAACCGTCAATCGCCGGGAGGCATCCCAGCAATTGTACCAATGGATTATTGCCCCCTATGCTGAAACCCTAGAAGCCCAAGGCATTGACACCCTGCTCTTTTGTCTGGGCAATGGGGTGCGGGGTTTACCCATGGCGGCCCTATTTGATGGGGAGGAATATCTCCTGGAGAAATATAGCCTGACCAACATTCCGGCTTTCAATTTAATTGACAGTAACTATAAACCACTCCAGCCCGGCAATATTTTGGCCATGGGGGCATCGGAGTTTGCTGACCAAAGTCCTTTGCCGGCAGTGCCAGTGGAATTGGAAAATATTGTCTGGGAAATGGCAATCAATCGTCCGGCGGCAGACCGTTGGCAGGCAGAAACCTTCCTCAACCAGGATTTTACGGTCGATCGCCTGCAAAAGGAGCTAGAGCAAAAACGTCCCAGCATTGTTCATTTAGCCACCCATTCTTCCTTCCGCTCCGGTAAACCAGCCAACTCCTATATCGAATTTTGGAACGATAAATTGGCTTTAAACAAAGTCAGTCAAATAAATTGGCAATCTTCAGCGGTGGAATTATTGGTGCTCAGTGCTTGCCAAACCGCCCTCGGGGACGACCAAGCGGAACTGGGTTTTGCTGGCCTAGCCCTCAAAGCCGGGGTTAAATCGGCCGTCGCCAGTTTTTGGAACGTAGACGATGCTGCTACCCTAGTGCTGATGACTGAGTTCTACCGTCAATTGGGTCAAACTTCCACCAAGGCCGAAGCCCTGCGCCAAGCCCAACTGAAAATGCTCCGAGGAGAATTAACTGCTGGACTGGAACAATCGGGCATTTCCCGGGGGGCGATCGCCTTACCCCCATCCCTAATCAATCTGGGGCAAACGAATTTTTCGGCTCCTTACTACTGGGCATCCTTCACTATGCTTAGTAGTCCTTGGTAACTATTTAGTAAGCATCTTAGTGAGCATCGGTAACCCATTTATTTCCTGATAATTTCCTCTGTCACTCCAGGGGGAAAATGGTTGGAACCTGACAGATTCCACCCATGGATGGGGGTGTTTGGACTCAATGTTATGATCTATTTAATACCCTCTCCTATCTTAGTTTTTGGCAATGGCTTCTGTTTCCTCCCAGCCTGGTAACAGTCCTTCTCTTTCTGTCCCGGAATCCAGCATTGTTTCTTCCCCTCAGCAGATCAGCGCCCAGAGGAGTATTGCCTCCGCCGACGTCGTCTCTCCCCGTATCCCCGCCGCTAACACAGCCCAAATTATCAAACTCCAGCATCACTTGGAAGGGCACCAGGGGCAACGGTTGATTTTGGTCATCCAGGACTTTCCTGACCCTGACGCTCTCTCTAGTGCCTGGGCATTTCAACTGATTGCAGCCCAGTACGAAATTCAGTGCGATATTGTCTATGCAGGCACCCTTTCCCACCAGGAAAATATTGCTTTAGTGAAGTTAACCGGCCTGCCTGCCAAGCGCTGGGGGCCGCAAATGCTCAAGGATATTGACCTCTCTGATTACCAAGGCTGTGTGCTGGTGGATAGCCAGGGCACCAATAGTCAACTGATGCCTTTAGTACAGGAAGCTAATATTCCCGTTGTGGTGATTATTGATCACCATAGTCCGCAGGACGAGGTAGAAGCGGAAGGTGCCTTTGTGGATATTCGTCCCAGCAGTCGTTCCACTGCCACCATTTTGACGGAATATCTCCAGGGGGGCATGTTGGATTTCAACAGCAGTAACCCCACCCACGTAAAATGCGCCACGGCCTTGATGCATGGACTGCGTTCTGACACCATCAATTTACTTCAGGCCCAGGAAGCGGAGTTTATGGCGGCAGCCTACCTCAGTCGCATTTATGATGCCCAGTTACTCAATGCGGTGTTACAATCAGCCCGCTCCAAACGGGTGATGGAAGTAATAGAGCGGTCTTTGCAAAACCGAGTCGTACAAAATAACTTTTCTTTGGCGGGGGTAGGTTATCTCCGCTACGAAGAACGGGACGCCATTCCCCAAGCGGCGGACTTTTTGGTTTCAGAGGAGAACGTACACACTGCTTTGGTTTACGGTATTGTCCATGACCGGGCCAATGATATTGAGTTGGTCATTGGTTCCCTCCGCACCAATAAGTTGACCCTAGACCCCGATGAATTTTTAAAAGATAGTCTCGGCATGGATGGTACAGGACGCTACTATGGCGGTGGCCGGGATATGGCCGGCGGCTTTGAAATTCCGGTGGGCTTCCTAACAGGATGCAATGACCAGGCGGAATATACCAAACTCAAATGGGAAGTGTTCGATCGCCAGTTGAAGCAAAAGTTTTTCCGCTTAATTAACCCAGACCATCGGGTGGTGCATTCTTAATTTCAGCTAAGACTTGATTGCACTCTAGGGAAAATTCATTTTTTTCAAACCAAACCATGGTTAACCTAAATCGACAAATTGCCGATGGGGTCCTGGGCGAGAAACATGCGGTCGGTGGGCAGGGGAGCCACCGGTTCCGTGAGGGCAAAGGTGCCAGCGTCTAGCCAAGCTTTGAGGGTTTCCGCCACTTCCCTGGAGCGGGCAATGCTGGCCAAGGGAGCCACCCGCACCGTTTTGCCTTCGATGGTAATTTTGCCGCTTTTGAGTTGGCCGTAGGTAACCAAACCAAAGGTGGGCCTGACCCGACGGGGAATGGAAAAATCCACCACCGGAGCCACGATGTCCTCATCTTTGACAGCACATTGCTCAATTACCTGTTCATTCAACACAGGAATGGGCACCCCCACCCCCAACATTAAAGAAGGACCATAGTTTTTTAGATAACAACCTCGCACCCAATGGGCATCCATTTGTTTGGCATCCCCAATGAGGGCTAGGGTAGCCGCCGGGCCGATGGGGGTGTGGTTGGGCAAACGTTTTTGCAGAGGAAAATGTTGGGTGCCTTCCCAGGCAATGTAACCGACACCGCCCCCCAGGAAGATTTTGGTGCCAATGCCGATCGCCTGGAGGAGAGGATCGTTAAACAGGGGACCAATGGCGCCTGGGTTGGAATAAACCGCATTGCCCAAGCGGGGTTGCAGGGGCCCCAGGTAAGTGTATAACAGGCGATCGCCACCGTTGACGCCCACGATAAAATTTTGGTAAAGATTGCGGGGATTGTAGAGGTAGAACTGATTAATTCGGTCGGTGCTAATCACCGTTTCCAAGGTAGTGCGGGGATAGCAGTCGGTGCCCTGGCCCACAGCCCGCAGGGGAATACTCTTACCAGCAATGAGATCTTCAATGATATGGCCGCCGCCCCTTTCCGCCACCCCGTCCCCTTCGTTGGGATTATCGCCAGTGTTGGTAATGTCTGCCGCCGCTGTTGCTCCTAAATATAAATCCACTGCTCCAAAGCCAGCGTAGGCCGGAATGCCATCTAGCCAGCATTGACGAATTTTAATCGGCGGGTCCGTTTGTCCAAGGTTGATCACCGCCCCGGAGGATTCCATTGGTTCAAAAGTTCCTGTGCAGACCACGTCTACCATGGCCGCCACCTTGGCCACCCCCAGTTCTGCCACCTGGGCTTTAACCTGTTCTGCCGTCCAAACCGTAGCTTTACCCCGGCGGAGTTTGTCATTAATCTCGGCGATCGTCGCCATGGCGATGGCCCTACTAAAACTTTTCGAGCCAGTCGAAAATCCGGTCTAATTCTTCCAAACTAATTAGCCCATACTGCCAGAGAATAATGGGTAGATTGTTACTATTGTCAATGGCGTTGCAAGCGGTGCGCTCGGCGATCGCCAGGGATTCTGCCGGCAGGGAAAGGTCTTGGCGGAGAAAATTTAAAAGATTCTGATAGTAGTTAGTTTGACTCATGGGGGACGGAAAAAAATTTATAAAATTTGGACTCTATTTCGGGTTGGCTAGCTAAGCTCAGCCAAAATTCTCACTACGGCCATTGCAACAATCCGTCCAACTCCGTCGTCGCTGAATGACAATGGATAGGAGGACTAACTTTTTATTCCACACACCCAAACATCGGCGGTTTCGGCCAGGGGCAACAATGGAGCCCAGTCCGAGCAACTAAAACTTTGCAACCATTCTAGGACTGAAGTCCCGTAGACAAATTCAGGCAGACCACAGGTTATGTAATAGCCTAGGACAGTCCCATCTGCTTGCAATCTATCTTGCGATATATTCGGGCTTTGGAACCACCGCAATAGTTAAATAAAGCTTAAGGTTCCGCAGTAAGGCTGGTGAAATAGGCAATGTTTTGCCTCGGGCTATTATAGATACCACACTCCCACCCGAAAAGCTAGTCAACAAAAATTTTCTGCAACAAAGTTTGATGCTGAAGGGCAGATTTTTGCAAGAACTCTACCCCGGTAGAGGGTTGTCTTTGCCGGAAATGTCCCTGCCAAACCTGGCTGAGTTCGTTGCTATCCCTGGGTAAATCCGCCAATTCCCGGCCCGGTAGTCCCACCTCTGCGATTAAACGACTAACTTTAGGGTCATAACTAAGGGCAAAGCAGGCACTGCCCTCCGCCGCGGCCATGATTAAACTGTGGAGCCGCATGCCAATGGTGAATTCCGCCCCCCGGAACAAACCTTTACATTCCCTGGGGTCGGGGCGGTAAAGAATTTCATGACTCCCCGGCAATTCCACGGCGATCGCTTCGGCAATGGCCAAATCCTGGGATTTTTGTAGGGGAATGAGCCGCACATGGGTTTGGGTCTGGTGTTGAAAATCCCTTAGGGCTTCGGTAATGACCGCCAAGCGTTCCAAGGTTAACAAAGGATGGGCCCGCAAATTCACCGCCACCATGGGCAAAGGGCTGGGGGAAGAAGACGCATTTTCAGCGGCTAAAGACCACACCGGATCCGCCGCTAAAAAAGCCTTTAAGCCCCATTGTTTAACTAATTGCAAAGAAGCTTGATCCCGTACGCTGATGCCGCTACAACCCCGGAGCACCTGTTGGGTAAACCAGCGCAACGGCGGCCTTCTAAGGGGGCCAATGCCCTGGGCCCAGGCAATGGTTTTTAAACGCCGCATCTGGGCGATCGCCATCAAACCACCGTAGTATAGGGGACTAACCACGCTGGTCACATCCTGCATCAAACTGCCTCCCCCCCAGATAAAACCGTCACATTGACCCAAAAGCTGCCAAATTTTGCCCCAGTCTCGGTTGTAGTGGGCTTTAACACCGTATCTCGCTGTGGTGACCTGGGGATTGGCGGAGAGCACCACTGGCTCCACCGTCGCAGGAAGCATTTGCAGCAAACAGACTAAAAGGGCTTCATCCCCAGCATTGTCTTGGCCGTAGTAACCACACAGAATGACACGCATTGTTATCGGACTATTTCCTCTTGTGAACTCGCTGGCAATGGGGAAGAATTTGTTTAATCATCTTTTGGGATAACTATGGCCTTTTTGCAAACCTGGCTGGCAGACTATCAAATTCCCCTCACTCTGGCAGTTATTGTTTTTGCGCTGGTGATGTTTGTGTTGGAGTGGTTACCCATCGACACCACCGCCATTCTGGTGGCTGTAATTTTAATGGTGTTGGGTTTGGTCACCCCCACGGAGGGGATTGCGGGGTTTAGCAATTCCGCCACCGTCACCATCATGGCCATGTTTATTTTAAGCTACGGCATTACCCGCACCGGCATTATCCAAATTATTCGCGATAGCCTGATCAAATTTGGCGGCGATAGTTTACGCAGACAACTTTTACTGATGGGGTTTATCGTCGGCCCCAGCTCTGCCTTTCTCAACAACACGGCGATCGTGGCGATCTTTTTGCCCATCATTGAAGAGTGGGCCAGGCAAAGACAAATCTCCGTTTCCAAACTATTAATTCCCCTCTCCTACGCCACCATTCTGGGGGGAATGATTACCCTCCTGGGTACTTCCACCAATATTCTTGCCAGCGGTTTGGCAGAAAAATTGACTGGCCAGGGGTTTAGCATTTTCCAATTCACTCCCCTGGGCTTACTCACTTTCAGTGTTGGTTTGATCTACATTGTCCTAGCGGCCCCGATACTCTTACCGGCTAGACGTAATATTTCCGATGGCAATGTGGCGGCGGAGTATCAAATTAAAGACTATGTCAGCGAAATTATTATTCCTCCCCGTTCTAGCCTGATTGGTCAAACCCTGCGGCAGAGCGAAATTCAGCGTAAATTTGACATTGATGTGTTGGAAATTATCCATAACGATACCCATTTTCCCCAACCGTTGGCGGATCGGGTGTTGACCATGGGGGATATTTTGCTGGTGCGGGCGGGGCGGGAAGATTTACTCAGAATTAAGGACGAACGAGGTATTGAAATCCTGGCCGATGTGCAATTTGTTAGCGCCGAAACCAATAATGCAGGGCCTCTGGAATCTTCCGAAGAAAAGGTGGCGGAGGTGTTAATTCTCTCTAACTCCCGTTTAATTGGTTCCACCCTGAAGGATTTACGCTTTCGTCAACGCTATAACGCCACAGTGATTGCCATTCGCCGGGGGGAGGAATTAATTCGCCAGCGCTTGGGAAAGGTGCGCCTCAAGTTTGGCGATTTACTACTACTCCAGGGACCTAGGGAAAGTTTCCTTGGTTTGCAGACTACTAGGGAATTGTTGGTATTGGAAGAAAAACCCTTGGATAATCTCCGTCTTGATAAGGCCAAAACGGCGATCGCCATTGTGGCTTTGGTCATTGTCATCGCAGGATTGGATATTTTGCCCATTAGCGTCACCAGTTGGGCCGGGGTAATGGCCATGGTGATTAGTGGTTGCCTGAAGCCGGGGGAAATTTATGGTGCTATCCGTTGGGATGTGATTTTTCTGTTGGCAGGGTTAATTCCCCTAGGCACTGCCATGGAAAATTCCGGCACCACCGCCTGGTTTGCTAGCTTTTTGGCCGATGCAGGAGGCCACCTTTCTGGCTACGCTCTATTGCTCTTGTTTTATCTTGCCACAGCTCTGCTAACGGAAATTTTGTCCAACAATGCCACCGTGGTGTTGATGTTACCCATTGCCTTCCAAGTGGCCCAAAGCTTGGGTTTAAATCCGTTAGCGTTTATGTTTGTGGTTACCTTTGCCGCTTCCAATAGCTTTATGTCCCCCATTGGCTACCAAACCAACACCATGGTCTATGGCCCTGGGGGTTACCGTTTTACAGATTTTGCCCGCATTGGCGCTCCTTTGACTGTTATCCTCACCCTAGCCACACCCCTATTGGTAATGCTGATTTACGGTGTCCAGCCAACAAATTAAACCCCTTCTCCATGGCCAAACTAAATCTTGCCCATCGTCTCGATCGCCTGCCGCACTTTGAATGGTGGCTCTGGCTGGGCATTTTTTGCCTGGGGCTGATAGGGACGTTAAACCATGCTCCTTGGCGGGATGAGGTCAATGGCTGGCTAATTGGCCGGGATAGTGTTGATTTTGCTGATTTTTGGCGTAATGTGCGCTACGAAGGCCATCCCCTGCTTTGGTATGGGTTGCTCTGGTTGTTGAATCAACTGACCCCCAACTTGCTGGCCATGCAGCTATTTCATCTCGCTCTGGCCATGGCGGCGATCGCCGTTTTTCTGCGTTACAGCCCCTTTCCCCGTTGGCAAAAGTTAATTTTCTCCCTTGGCTATTTGCCTTTTTATGAATATTTACTGATCAGTCGTAACTATGCGTTGGGATTACTGGGATTGTTCGCCTTTTGTGCCCTATTTCCCCGCAGAAAGCAAACCTATTTACCTCTGGCTTTCTGTTTAGCCTTCATGGCCAACAGCAATGCCTATGCCCTCATGATTAGTGTCTGCTTGGCGATCGCCTTGGGGGGGGAATGGATTTGGCAAAAACCCTTGGGAGTGACGTTACAGGCCCCTTGGTGGGACAGGTTGCTTAGTATTTTATTCTTCGCTGCGGCTGTGGCCCTGTCGGTGGTGGTAATGGTACAACCAGGGGACAGCACCCTCCATGGTGGGGCAGACCAATGGATTTTGCAATGGGATTGGTATCGTTTAGGGCAAGCATTGAGCCGAGTTTGGAATGGTTACATTACGATTTTAGTCCCTTCCGATCGCCGACCGTTGGATCTGGGAATTTTCAGCATTTTTTCCCTCATCCTGTTCACAATTTGGTCCTTATATTTTAGCGATTATCCACTGATTTTATTATTTTATTGGTTGGGCAGTGGCGCTATTTTACTATTTACCTACGGTAGATTTTTGGGAGCTCCTCGGCATTTTGGCAGTCTATATTTGGTTTTAATTGCTAGTTATTGGTTGAAGTTTTACCTCTCTCCCAATCCCCTGTTGAAAGAAAAAGTTCTATCTAGGGCTAAACAATGGAGTCAAAAACTAGTCCCTTATTTATTTACTTTAATTTTAGTTTGTCAATTAATCGGCGGTTTAGTAGGATACGGCAGGGACTTACTTTTGCCCTATTCTGCTAGTCGAGCAGTGGCCAATTATTTAGTTGATCAAGGCCTACAAGAAGCAACTTTAGTAGGCAGTAACGATTTTATGGCCAGTCCCATTGCTGCCCACTTAAACAGAAAAATTTATTATCCAGAAAGTCGCGCTTTAGGTAGTTTTGTGATTTTTACCGCCGAACGACAGGAAGTGAATCAACAGCAAATTTTGCAACAAATTGATCAACAATTGGGACTTAAGCTAAGCCCACCGATAATTCTGATTTTAAACACTCCTTTAGAAGTAAGCCAGCCCGGTTTAAGCATTACTCCCTTGGCAGAATTTCGCCATAGCTTTATTCAAGAAGAGCAGTATTATCTTTACCAAATTAATCGGCAAAACTAAAGTGACAGTTACGACCAGCTTTTTTCGCTTTAAATAAAGCCTGATCTGCCCAGTCAATTAACTGTTTTGGTGGTACATTAGGGAGCGGCACCATGGTGGCACTACCAATGCTGAGGGTGAGATAGGGTTGGATAATGGAACTGCGGTGGGGAATTTGGGCCTGTTTAAACACACTTTGGAGATGAATTACCACATTTTGACAGCCTTGCTTGTTGGTTTGGGGTAATACCAGGGCGAATTCTTCCCCCCCATAACGGGCCGTTAAATCCGTTCCCCGACGCATTACTTTTTTGAGCAAATTGGCTACTTTTTTTAAGCATTCATCCCCTTCTAAATGACCATAGGTGTCGTTATATTGTTTAAAAAAATCGATGTCGCACAAAATTAAACTGAGATATTGATGATGCTTGGCCAATTTTTGCCATTGTTGCTCTAAAAAGTGGTCTAAATAGCGGCGATTAGCAATGCCTGTGAGCCCATCCATGTTAGCTAGGTAATGCACTTGGGCAAATAGGGCCGATTGTTGAATGGCGATCGCCACTTGACTGCTGAGATGGCACAAAAATTCTATTTCCCAGGGCAACCATGACCGTTTTTGGTCTCCGACCCGGACAACCAATTGCCCCCAAAGGCAATCCTCTTGATGGGGCTTTTGGGGCCGGATAGGGATTATAAGCACCCCGTCTTTAGCCCTGGGCCCCAAGGTTATTTCGTCCAGGGGAAGTTGACGGAGGGAATTGATAGTTTGGCAAGGAATCGGTTCCGTTGGTTCACCGTTGGAATCCGGTCCCCGCTCGGGGATATGACGGCGATCGCCATTGGCTGGGAGGGAAGAACTCGGGGCCGCCACCAGAATTCTGCTTGCCCTGGGGGAATAGCAACGGTAAATAACCACTTGGTCTGCCTGGAGAAATTTACGTACCTCATCCACAGTGGTCTGCAAAATAACCGATAAATCCAAGGACTGGCGAATTTCTTCCAGAATGCGGGCCATTAATCGTTCCCGTTCAATCTGTACCTGCAATTCTCGCCGAGCTTTTTTCCTTTCCAAAGCATAGAGAATTGATTTGGCAATCTGACTTTCCCGCAGGTGTTCCTTAACTAAATAATCCTCCGCTCCCTTTTGTAAGGCCGCCAAACCCATGTTTAAGTCTGTGGCCGCCGTTAGCACAATAATGGGAATATGGGGCGCAAACTTCTGCACGGTCCTCAAGGCTTCAATCCCCTGGCCATCGGGTAAAAATAAATCTAGTAAAATGGTGTCGAAAATACCACTCTGGAGGCGATTAACGCCCTGGGCTAGGGTCCGGGTCACCTGGAGCTGTACCGCAAAAAAAGATTGACTTTCCAGTAAAACCTTGAGCAATTCCACCTGGCATTGCTGATCTTCAATCAGTAAAACGTGCAGTCTGCGCTGGTAAAAAGTCACAAAAGTTCGCAGATATTCCGAAGTAGGGGTTAGCTGGGGTAATGGCGGTAGGCAAGAAACTTTCTCAGAACGCTGAAATTATCTGATAGTGAGGCTTAGGGAGTTCAAAATTTCTGGAGTTTTCTCAGCGACTAAAAGCCCTTGCGACAAAGCATTGAGAGAGATACAGAACTTTTGCCCATAAATAAATTCTAACATCGGCCTAACCAACCCTGCCCCGGCAAATCAACGGAAGAAAATATAAATTAGACGGTACACTGAAAGCCTATCTTCATATTTTTTTCCTGTTAGTACCATTTAGTACCATGGCTCAAACTCCCCTCCGCATTGGCATTGCTGGCCCTGTGGGCTCTGGCAAAACGGCCCTTTTGGAAGCCCTCTGCAAAGCCTTGAGGCAAAAATATCAATTGGCTGTGGTCACTAACGATATTTACACTCAGGAAGATGCCCAATTTTTAGTCCGAGCGGAAGCCCTCACCCCCGATCGCATCCTTGGGGTAGAAACTGGAGGGTGTCCCCACACGGCCATTCGAGAAGATGCTAGTCTCAACCTAGCGGCGATCGCCGATTTAGAGGCCCGTTTTATGCCCCTGGATATGGTGTTTTTGGAGAGTGGGGGAGATAATTTAGCAGCCACCTTTAGCCCGGAATTGGTGGATTTAACCCTCTATGTCATTGACGTAGCGGCGGGGGACAAAATTCCCCGTAAGGGCGGCCCAGGCATTACCAAATCAGATTTATTGGTGATTAATAAGATTGATTTAGCACCGATGGTGGGGGCAGATTTGGGAATCATGGATCGGGATGCAAAAAAAATGCGGGGGGAAAAACCCTTTGTCTTTACTAACTTGAAAACAGCCACTGGATTAAGTACCGTGGTAGATTTTGTTGAACATTATTTACCAACTAAGGTTTTGGCAAGTTAATTAATTCAAGCTTAAGAGCCTTTTTAAAAAGTTGAGTTTTGGCTGTTTAATCCCCCCTAGCCCCCCTTAGAAAGGGGGGAACTCTTACAAAAGACCCCCAGTATTGCCGGAGCTTTAGTGAGGAGATTTAGGGGGCAGAATAAAACTTTTCAAATAAGTTCTAACGCTAGTAGTTCAAAGACTTAAGTAAACTTTAACCGACAGTCAACAAGCTGCTGATAAGTCATCAGTTAATCTACTTATTTGTTGAGCAACTATTTGATAAAGGTGATTTTGAGGGGATAGCGGTACCGGATTCCTTCATTGGCTTTAATGGCCGCCATAATTGTTACTACTAAGTCAAAAATCAAAACACCAATTAAAAGGGGAATGCCAATTAATAAGAGAATCAAGACGGCGGAAACAATCACATAAATTAAGATACTAATTTGGAAATTTAACGCTTCCTTAGCCTGATCATTAACAAATTCGGACTCATCTTTTTTCATTAGCCACACCACCAAAGGACCGATGATGTTACCAAAAGGGATCAAGTAGCCGGCAAAGGTGCTCAGATGGGCGATCATGGCCCAATTTCTGCTTTCTGGATCCACTTGGTTGGGTTGGTTAGTCATAATTGGTATTCCACTGTGTATATTTGGTTAACATTGGACCATTGTACAGAGACTTTTCCATAGCCAAAGCTGGTTTATCCCCAGTTTAAGTTACGCCATTATGTCCAACAGATTTTGAAGTTAATTTTAAAGTTAAATTTTGCCATTAAGCTTGATAAAACTTAATAGAAAAATTGTTTTGTTTCTGACCAAACCATGGTTTATGCCCCTCGCCCATTGCCGTCCCGTTCCTTGCCCGTACCGGCCAGCGTTAGCCCAGCCTTAAAAAAGGCGATCGCCCAATCGTTGCAAGGGGCCATGGAAGCAATCAAAAATATCCCGCCTCTGGAGGATAAACCAGCCTGGCAAACTCTCATTGCCGCCTATGACCAAGCTAGCCAAGTTTTATGGCAAAAATTACGGCAACAATTTCCGGTGACGTTGACCAAGAAAAGCATCGCCGGGGTAAATGTTTATCGAGTGACTCCTCCAATCATTAGTCCGGAAAATAGCCAAAGAATTTGGGTGCATCTCCACGGGGGCGGTTACGCTTTGGCCGGCGGAGAACTGGGGACGGGGGAAGCAGTCTTAGCGGCCCACTACGGTCAGGTGGGAGTAATTAGTATTGATTACCGTCAGCCACCCAATTACCCTTTTCCAGCGGCATTGGAAGATGCTTTGGTCATGTGGCAGGAGTTGGTGAAAACCCATGATGTTAATCGGTTAGCCCTGTTCGGTACCTCTGCGGGGGGCGGTTTATTGCTAGCCCTGGTTTGTCAACTGCGGCAACTTAATTTGCCCCTACCAGCGGCGATCGCCCCTTTGTCCCCCTGGGTAGATTTAACCAAAACTGGAGATACCCACTTCACCAATGAATATGTTGACCGCACTGCCATTAGCTACGACGGTCTGATTGAAGGTTTGGCCCGACTTTATGCGGGAGAATTACCCCTCACCCATCCGCTTATTTCACCTATTTACAATGATTTAGCTGGTTTACCTCCTACCCTACTCATTAGTGGTACTAGAGATTTATTGCTGAGCGACACGGCCCGACTACAAAGAAAACTGAGACAAAACAAGGTGCCGGTGGATTTACAGCTATTTGAAGGTCTTTCCCATGCTGAATATCTCTACGAATTTGACACACCGGAATCGGCAGAGGTTTTTAGGGAACTGAGCCAATTTTTTAACCGGCATTTACAAAAGTAAGGGGTAGATAGTTTGTTATCTTGGGTAAAAATGACTCTGTTTTTGCCCTTTGTCCTGCCCAGGCAGCGTTAATTATGTCTAACCGCCCAGGAAAGTTACTTTTTGCTGGATTGATGGGTTTAGCCCTCGCTTTCCCCTTTGGTATTTCCCCCTCCTATGGCTCCACGGTTAAATCTTCCTCCCAGTTAATAGCCCTAAAGTTTCCTCAAGCAAATACTGACCGAGGACAAACGGCCACCAGTGGGGGTGGGGGAGTCAGACAAACTAGCGGTGGTAGTTGTTTAACCAAGGCTAACTTACCCTTTCAGCTTTTAATTCCCGGTGATTATAACCAAGGCAGCGGCTTCCACAATACCGCCAACAAAGAAACTTTTATCTATGCCTATGTGCCTCCCCAGTCGGAGGTGACAGCCAAGGTACAGTTGGCAGACCCCATTACTAAGGCGCAAAATCAAACGACTTTCGCTGTGTCGAAGGAAGGGGGCATTGTTCGTTTCCCTGTTACCTTGCCGGATAATGCCATTAAGGATGATTTTTATAACGTTACTTTGACCCTTATTTGTGATGCCAATAACGCCGCAGATAATCTCACAGTGGAGCTGACAGTGAACTATACTCCCCTAGCTCCTTCCCCCACTAAGCCTGATTCTTCCCTAGCAAAGGCGGCATTTTATGCGGAACAGGGCCTGTGGTTGGATGCCCTGAATGCCCTAGCGGCGATCGCCAAGGAGGAACCCGAAGAATGGCAGGAATTTCTGGAGTCGGGGGGATTTAAAACCTGGGCGGAGGCCCCCGTGGTGGAATGTTGCCAAATGGTCAAAACTTCCGCCTCTGCTAACTGACCACCGGAGAAAACTAAAGGAAATACCAGAGAACATTAATGGGTTGGACCATACCGTCAGCTTGGAAAAGGTTTGTTTGGCAATCCCGGGGTATTTGGATTGCGACCCCTGCTGTGACGGCCATGGTGATTTTGCTCCGCTTTACAGGGCTTTTACAGGTGCTGGAATGGCAGAGCTACGATGCTGGGGTAAGGCTTTTACCAAGGCACGAAGATGACCGCATTGTCATTGTCGGCATTGATGAACAGGACGTCACCTACCTCAACACCCCCATCATTGATGATCAACTGCTGGCCAAAATTCTGACCAAGCTGAAGGCCCAACAACCAGCGGCGATCGGGCTGGATCTCTACCGGGATTTACCCATGCCACCGGGCACAGACGAGTTAGCGGCAGTATTCACCAGTACCCCTAATTTGGTGGGCATTGAGAAGGTAGCGGGTAAACCGGGCATTGAAACCGTTAATCCCCCACCATTGTTGAAGGAAAATAATCAAGTCGGAGCCAATGATTTGATCATTGATGCCGACAATATTGTCCGCCGGGGCTTTATTTATTTGGTGCGGGACGGGGAACCCCATTACAGCTTTGGGCTACATCTGGCTCTGCATTTTTTAGATAGCCTAAAAATTTATCCGGAACCGGTGCGGGAGGGCAGTGATGACTTTCGCCTAAACCAAGTGACATTTTCCCCTCTCCAGTCGGACAGCGGTGGTTATATTCGAGCGGATGATGGGGGCTTTCAATTACTGATTGATTATCAATCCACTTTTCCCAAAGTTTCCCTCACTGATGTGTTGGAGGATAAACTGCCGGCGGATTGGGGCAAGGGCAAAATCATCCTCTTGGGTAAGGTGGGGGAAAGCTTCAAGGATTTATATTTCACCCCCAATAGCAGTACTTTTGGTTTGTCCAGAGCCGTGCCGGGGGTGGAGATCCACGGCAATATCATCAGCCAAATCCTTAACGCTGGCATGGAAGGTCAACCCCTCCTGAAAAGTTGGTCTGAACCGGTGGAATGGCTTTGGGTAGGGCTCTGGTCTTTTTTCGGAGCGGTGATTACCTGGCAGTTACGCTATGCTACCCGTCGTTCCGGAGGGCAATGGTTGCCGATCGCCGCCATTGTGGGCAGCTTAGGAGCGTTACTGGCCATTAGCTATGGCGCATTGCTGGCTGGGTGGTGGTTGCCCGTTATTCCCCCCATGTTGGGTTTATTAGGATCGGGGGTATTTATTGTCACCTGGATGGCCCGGGCTGGGGTCCAAGTCCGCAACACTTTTGGCCGTTATTTGACCGATCAAGTGGTGGCCACCCTACTGGAAAACCCCGAAGGACTAAAAATGGGAGGCGATCGCCGTCCCATCACTATCCTTACTTCAGATTTAAGGGGATTTACTAGCACCTCCGAAGGATTAAACCCCGAGGAAGTGGTTAAGGTTTTAAATATCTACTTTGGCAAAATGGCCGATGTCATTACCCACCATGGCGGCACCATTGACGAATTTATGGGGGACGGCATTTTGGTGCTATTTGGGGCTCCCACTTCCCAGCAAGACGACGCGCTGCGGGCGGTGGCCTGTGGGGTGGAAATGCAACTGGCCCTACGGGAAGTAAATCAACAGGTGACGGGATTGGGGCTACAACCTTTAGAAATGGGCATTGGCATCAATACCGGCGAAGTGGTAGTGGGCAACATTGGTTCTGAAAAGCGCACCAAGTATGGCGTGGTGGGAGCACAAGTTAACCTCACCTATCGTATTGAGTCCTACACCACCGGGGGACAAATTTTCATTTCCTCCACTACCCTAGAGGCCGCTGGCGATCGGGTTCACGTTAACGGGAACAGAACCGTGCAACCCAAAGGAGTGAAGGATCCCGTCGTCATTTGGGACGTGGCCGGTGTGGGGGAGCCCTATAATCTCTCCTTAGCGGTGGAAGAACAAAAATATGTTCCCATCCCCCAGCCCCTATCCCTGGAATACATCTGCTTGGAAGGAAAACATATCACCGACGCAGTAATTCCCGGTACGTTGCAGCAAATCTCCGCTAAAGGGGGATTTATTCAGATTTCTCCAAACCACAACTGTCCAGAGGGTCTAACCAATATTAAAATTAACCTGAGAGAAGACGGAGAGCCAGGAAAAACACCGGCACTCTACGCCAAAGTATTAGACTTAGCCCCTGGGGAAAGTCACGGTTTTTACGTCCATTTTTCTGCAATGCCCACCGACATCGCCCAGCGTTTTTATCAACTTTACCAAGGAGCACTGGCCCAGCCCGCGGCCATTGCTTCCGCTCAGGGGGGCTAGATTGTGGCCGCTAACCTAACCTTTCTTGGCTCCGGCTCTGCTTTCACGGTGGGGGCGGACAATTTTCAATCCAATGCCATTCTCACCCTCGATAACGGCAAAAAGTTCCTAATTGATTGTGGCACCGACATTCGTTTTTCCCTCTACGCCCTCGGCCTGAGTCATCGGGACATCACCGATATCTACGTTAGCCATCTCCATTCAGACCATGTGGGGGGATTAGAATACGTTGGTTTTAGCACCATGTTTGACCCCAACTGCGGCAAACCCAACTTATATCTAAGTCAGGATATTGCGGCGGATTTATGGGAGCGTTCCCTGGCCGGGGGGATGGAAGCCATTGAAGGAGGAATGACGGAAGTTGATAGCTATTTTCAGATCCACGCCTTGGGACCAGGAGAAACGTTCACTTGGGAAAATGTTAACTTCCAATTAATTAAGCTCAACCATGTGGATACGGGGTCAATGTTGATGCCCGCCTATGGTCTTTTTTTCACGGTCAATCACTTCCAAGTTTTCTTTAGCAACGACACCAAATTTAGCTACGATCGCCTGCAGGAATATTTTCATCGGGCCGATATCATTTTCCATGATTGCGAAATTTCCCCCTATCCCAGCCCCGTCCACGCCCATTACAACGAGTTGCGTAAACTGCCCGCCGCCATCAAAGCAAAAATGTGGCTCTATGGCTACCAACCGGGGCCATTGCCGCCCGCGTTGGAAGATGGCTTTCTGGGCTTTGTTAAGCGGGGTCAACGGTTTGACTTAGTTTAACCCCCAGCATCGGAGCCAAATTCTAGGGGCCATACCAAAGTCTTTACTGCCTGGGTAACAGTGGCTAAGCACCGTACAAATATGGGGTAAACTTTATCCTAAACCCTTCCCAATCCCATCTTTGCCCATGCTCGGCGGTCAATATTATCTCATTGCATTTATTTTGGCGGTGATTGTGGTTTGGTTCACGACACCATTGATTAACCATTGGGGACGGAGGGCCGGTTATGTAGACCAACCCAGTGCTCGCAAAATGCATCATCGACCCATGGTGCGCCTAGGGGGAGTATCCATTTTCCTCGGTAGCTTAGTGGCCCTGTTGGTGGTTTGGAATCTTGGGGCCTTCGGTGCCATGAGTACCAAAGGGGAATGGGAAGTCTGGGGCGTAGTGCTGGGGGGTTTAGCCTTTTTTGGCATTGGTTTATTTGATGACCTGTTCGATCTGAGTCCTTTTTCCCGTTTATTGGCCCAGGTGGCGATCGCCTCGGTGGTGTGGAATATGGGAGTCAGAATTGACTTTTTTACCCTGCCCTTCCTGGGAAACTTGGTGTACCTAAACATTTTAAGTTTGCCTATTACGGTGATTTGGTTAGTGGGTTTGGCCAACGCCATTAACTGGATTGACGGCTTGGATGGTTTAGCAGCGGGGGTCTGTGGCATTGCCGCAGTGGTGCTATTTGTCCTCTGTTTGTTTATGGAACAATCGGAGGCGGCCTTGATTGCAGCAGCCCTGGCCGGGGGGGCCCTGGGTTTTTTGCGCTATAACTTCAATCCTGCCCAGATTTTCATGGGGGATGGGGGAGCCTACTTTATGGGTTTTACCTTGGGGGCCGTAGCAGTAATTGGCCTGGTGAAAGTGGCAGCCATGGCCACGGTGGCGGTGACGGCGGTTTTATTGCCCTATCTGGTGCTGGCGGTGCCAATTTTAGATATGTCGGTGGTGATTCTCTCCCGGGTTATTAAGGGAAAATCCCCCTTTAAGGCGGATAAGGGTCACCTGCACCATCGTTTGATCAATGCCGGTATTTCCCATCGTCTAACGGTACTGTTTATCTATGCTCTTACTCTCTGGGCCGGTAGCCTAGCTTTGGGATTTTCCAATATTCCCAGCGGTTGGGGCTTTGCCATTGGCGCCACTGTGCTGTTGATTTATCTCGGCTGGCAAGTGTGGCGTAATAGTCGCAATGTGGGGGAACAGGACTGAATTTATTGCCATGCCCAACATTTTAATCGTGGAAGATGACCAGGAAATCGCCCAGCTAATCAGGGAAACGTTGGAGCGAGAACAGTTTACCTGCATTGTCACCAATGATGGAGAAACTGGTTTAAGAATTTTCCAGGAACAGGTTCCAGATTTAATTGTGTTGGATTTGATGTTACCCAAATTGGATGGACTGGAAGTTTGTACCCGCATTCGCCAACAACCGGGCAGCAAAGACCCCTATATTCTGATGTTGACCGCCAAAGGGGAGGAGATCGACCGCATTATTGGCCTCTCCACCGGGGCCGATGATTATTTGGTCAAACCCTTCAGTCCGAGGGAATTGGTCGCTAGGGTACGGGCCCTATTGCGGCGGCAATTGCGCCAGGGGCAACCAGTGGGACAAATTTATCGTACAAACCATTTTCAGGTGGACCTAGACCAACATCAGGCGAGTCGTTACCAGGGCGATCGCCAGGAAGAGTTGGAGTTGACCGGGTTGGAATTTAATTTATTAGCTACGTTTATGAGCTATCCGGGGCGGGTCTGGAATCGGACCCAATTAATTGAAAAGTTGTGGGGCAATGATTTTTTTGGCGATGAACGGGTGGTGGATACCCACATTCGTCGATTACGCAAGAAAATTGAACCGGACCCCGCTAATCCTACTTTTATTAAAACGGTGATCGGTTTGGGCTATAAGTTTGAAGACCCTGATTAAGGGGCGGTTTTGGTTCCCATGGTTGGCTTAGGCAGGTAGACCTTCTGTCCAGAAACCTACAACGCATTAGCATTTTTGTGGTCGTTATAGTCACTTCAATTAACGATGAGAGAATTTAATGTAAAATTATGGGGTGTACAAAATGAACAGGTTTAAACAATGGCTTACAGTTTAGATTTAAGGCAAAGGGTAGTAGCTTATATAGAAGCTGGAGGAAAAATAACTGAGGCTTCCAAGATATATAAAATAGGAAAAGCCTCGATATACAGATGGTTAAATAGAGTAGATTTAAGCCCAACAAAAGTAGAGCGTCGCCATAGGAAATTAGACTGGGAAGCTCTAAAAAAAGACGTAGAAGAAAATCCCGATGCAAGATTGATAGACAGAGCCAAGAAATTTGGAGTGAGGCCGAGTGTCGTATATTACGCATTAAAGAAAATGAAAATAAACAGAAAAAAAAAGAACTACGTTATCGAGAAAGAAACCGGGAGGAACGAGTTAAGTACTATAGAATGTTAAGAGAACTAATCAAGCTCTATGGTAGTCAAGCTATAGTTTACATAGATGAATCTGGATTCGAAGCAATCCAGGCTTGTATTTATGCCTGGTCAAAAAAAGGAAAAAAAGTTTATGGAGATAGACAAGGAAAAAGGGGAGTCAGAGAAAATCTAGTAGCAGGGAGAAGAAAAGGAAAAAAAGATTTGATTGCACCGATGGTTTTTACTGGGAGTTTGAATGCAGAAGGCTTTGAAGGATGGTTAAAATTATATTTACTACCCTCCCTCGACATTCCATCAATATTAATAATGGATAATGCTCCTATTCATCGTAAAACTGCCATTAAAGAATTGGCTAAAGAAGCAGGTCATGAAGTTCTTTTTTTGCCGAAATATTCTCCTGATTTAAATGATATTGAGCATGACTTTAGTGCCTTGAAACGAGCTAGAATGTACGCTCCTATTGACACGTCTCTTGATGAAATTATCCGTTCTTACTGTGGCGTTTAGCGTCTCAGCCTTATTTGAAACTACTATACTTTTCTAACTTTCCTTGAGTCGACCCAATTGCCCCAAGCGTTCCTCGATCGCCGTCAGGCCTTGCCAATTGACCAAATCCTTTAACCAAGGGGGCGGTGGATTATTGCCGTAGTCGAGTAATTGACTGGAGCGCAGAAAACAATGGAATGCCAATTCACTAGCGGTGGCCATGGCCCCATCCTGGGTTTGCAGACGGTTGGCCCCACTGAGGTAATGACCCAAAATGCTCGGACTGCGGTGGCCGATGTAAATTTCCCTGGCTCGCTGAACTTTCTCCACCATGGTCCAGGGGTCTTCCATGGCTAACAGTAAAATATGGGGGCAAAACTCATTGATCCAACTTCCACAGGCCTCTAGGTCTTCGACGATCGCCACTAGGCCGTAATGGGCCAAAGCCTTTTCCGTATGTACAGAATGTTCCTGCTCCCGACAATAGCGATTGACTGATTGAATCACCTCTTCCCCCAACTCCAGGCGATCGGTCAGTAGCACTGCGCTGGCATTGGGATATTGTTCGGCATGGGCTAACAAATCCAGGGCTAGCCATTGTCCGTTAGCTTCACCGTCCGCTAGCACCATTAAATTTGTCCTAGCCAGGGTTTGGTCAATGGTTACCACACCACTCACCAATTGTTTAGCCGCCATCACCCTTGGGCAGCCTGCCCCTGTAATGGACTCCACCGGGGCAATATTTTTTGCTCCCCAGGTCAGCATGGCGATCGCCGGCACCCCAGCGGCCAGATAAATTTCTTCAATGCCCATTTCCTGGGCCGCCACCAAAATAGTCGAACTAATGGTTTCCGTCACCAAAACCCGTTCCGCCACCCCCACAGTCTTGGCCAACATCCCCTGGCGGAGTAAATTGCCCAGGGCATCGCCCCTTTTTGCTTCTAGATAAAAACCAGCTCTTCTGACCGGATAAAACCTTTGTCCCCGCACTGTGCCATCTTCCGGAAAGCTTACTTGGGTCTTGGGCAGTTGCGGGCGGTAAACCTGCTCCAGGGCAGCGCAAGCCTGGCGAATCACCGACAATTTTTCCTGGCTAATGCGTTGATAAGCCGCATCCAACTCCGCTCCACTAACTCTGGGGGGAGCATCCTGGTCCATGGCAGCCCAATGCTCCATCGCCGCCACCACCTGGGCCATGACCGGCCAGGGGGAAGGAACGGGACGATGATGTAAACGTCGCAACTCCTGAACAATGTCACCGGACTGGGTGATGAGACGTAACATGGCAACCAATTTGCTCCCAAACAGTCAACCCCAGGCAGAGTGCCCAGTTCTGTTTTAGCTTAACGTTTTTACCCCTGAAGTTCCCTGTGTTGCCCATTCCCCCTGGTCTATCTGAAAGGTCAAAACAGAACCCTTACTAGGGTCAAAGGTTTAATCGTTGGATTGTCAATCGTTTAAACGGGTGGGAGCATATCAGTCAAGGCAAATTATCCGGTGCCCAATGGGCTTTGGTGGAAATTAGATTCCGGTATCGTTTTTTTTCCCCCTCACTAAATCGGGGATAAGGGATAGTCCTAGGGCGATCGCCGTTGCGGGAATAACCACAAAAAGAATCACATTATTAAATATATGTAAATTCTGATTGTGGGTAGCATCAAGCACCAAATAGGCAGTGTAGGCAATGTAATAGAACAGGAATAAAAAGCCCTCCCAGCGGTCAATTAATCTGCCGGTAATAAAGACAGGCAAACAAACTAGGGCAACGGCAAACATCACAGGAATATCAAAGTTAAAAGCAGAGTTAGAAACCTGGATACCGTTGGGGGAAAAAATGGCGGCAAAACCCAATACGGCCAAAATATTAAAAATATTACTGCCCACCACATTACCCACCGCAATATCCCGCTCCCCCCGGTAACTAGCCACTACAGAAGTGGCCAATTCTGGCAAAGAAGTCCCCGCCGCAATTAGGGTTAAACCAATTACTAATTCACTGATGCCTAGGCTTTTGGCAATGGCCACGGAGCTTTTCACTAATAAGCTAGACCCCAACACAAGCAGGGCAACGCCCCCTACAACATAAGCAATTTGAATGAATATCTGTTTGCCGGTTTTAGGCACAGGTTCCCCAAATTCTTTGAGGTATTCTTCGGTGACATCGGGGTTATTTTCTTTTTTACTTTGCCGGATCAGAAAAGTTGTGTAGAGAATGGCTCCACTGGCTAAAATTACGCCATCAACTCGACTAATTTGCCCATCCCAACCAAACATTAGCAACAGTCCAGAGACCCCAATCAAAATGGGAATATCTAAGCGAATTAACTGTTGGGCCACAATAAGGGGTGTAATGATGGAACAGACCCCCAGTATCAACAACACATTGAAAATATTACTGCCCACCACATTGCCAATGGAAATATCGGCCTGGCCGGCGATCGCCGCTTGGAGACTAACCACCATTTCCGGCATACTCGTACCGTAGGCCACAATGGTTAAACCAATAATTAAGGGAGAAAGCCCCGCCATCAAGGCAATGCGGGAAGCCCCTTTGACTAAAATTTCTGCCCCCGCCACTAAAATGCCTAACCCCAGAATTAAAAACGGAATGGTCAACCAAGTCATCATGTTTGCTCTCAATAAGCCCAAGTGAAAAAACCTAACCTGCCTTTTGTACGGCCCGAAGGTAAAGCCGCTGGACCTTACCGAGAAATTTATCAAGGGACGATTTGGGGTGGCCATGGCCAGGATCTGATTCCTGCAGGGAGGCAAGCAACTGGGCTTCTTGGGTTTGAATATCGCCGTCACTATAGAGCAGACCACTTAATGCTTCTAGCAATTCGGAATATTCCTGCTCACTGGGATAATCTCCTAAATACTCATTTACCCAGGCATAACATTGGGGTGCTTCTACGGATTTTAGTTCTGACAAAAGGGTCTGTAATTCCAGATCATTTTCTAGTTCATATCCTGCCGCTAAGCGGCGTAGATATTGCCTTTCTTCGACTTCGATTACCCCATCTAGCCAGGCGGCCCCAATCAGAATTTTGAGTAGTTGTTTAGTTTTAGCAGTTTTTGTCATGGCGCATTACCCCCCAGGGATGGAATGGTACAGTTAACTCAGCTAAAGTTCCCGACCAAGAAATAAGTCCCATATATTACTTTTGAGGCGTTGATCCCCTGGCCAGAATTTTGATTCACTGTTTCTATTGTGGGGGGGAAGAGTCGATCGCCGTTAGGATTGTTAAGCTTTCTTCAAATTTGCAATGAAAAAACCATCTTGGTGGTGGTGATGGGGCAAGATAGTCAGCATCCCTGATGTTACCGAGTTAGTTTGACCTTGGGGACTAGTCCACTCAAAAGGCTCCGATCGCCAATCTTCATGATCTTGCAAAAACCGTTCAATCTGAGCTTCATTTTCCGCCGGATTCAAGGTGCAGGTGGAGTAAACCAGGGTGCCACCGGATTTCACTAGAGGGGCGATCGCCTTTAATAGAGCCTGCTGGAGGGGCAGAAGGGTGGCAATGGTAGCGGGAGTTTGTCGCCACCGCAGGTCCGGATTGCGATGGAGAGTTCCTAGGCCAGAACAGGGCACATCCAGCAAAGCTCGATCCACCAATTCCACAGGAGGTTTGACTCCCGGTTGAGTTAAATCTCCTTCCCAAATTTTAATGCTGGTTAGTCCCAATCTTTGTTGGGTAACGGCCAATTTTTGTAACCGCCAACCATGGCGATCGCCAGCATAAATTTGTCCTTGATCTCCCATCAACTCGGCTATGTGGGTGGTTTTGCCGCCGGGGGCCGCACAAACATCAAAAATAGTTTCCTCCGGTTGGGGATTAAGGATTTGGGCCACCCATTGGGCACTGGCATCCTGCACTGTCCACCAACCCTCCGCAAACCCTGGCAGTTGGGTGATGGCCCCGGTTTTTCCGCCCAATCTTAAACCCTGGGGCAAACCTGCCATTGCCGTGGTGGTTAGATTAAGTTCCGCTAGGCTTTGGGCCACTTCTACTCTGCTAGTTTTTAACGGGTTAATGCGTAGATCTAGGGAAGGATTTTGATTGAAATAGGCACAGAGAGATTCCGTTTCTGCCTTGCCCCAGGTTTGCTCGAATAACTCCATTAACCAATCGGGAAAACTATATTGCTCCCCCAAACTGATTTTTTCCTGGTCTAAAATGTTCTTTCCCTGTTCCTCCGCCCGTTGGTAGCGACGCAACATACCGTTGACAACTTTACTTAATCCCTTTAAGCCATTGGCCTTGGCCAAATCCACACCGGTATTGACCGCCGCTGAAGCCGGTACCTGGTCTAGGTAACGCAGTTGATATAGTCCCAGTTGCACAATCCGTCTTAAATCCGGAGGTTGCTTACCAATGGGGCGATCGCCAAGTTGTTCAATTAAACAGTCTAGGGTTCTTTGTCTGCGTACCACTCCGTACACCAATTCCGTACAAAAACGGCGATCGGGGGGAGACAATGGATGTTTTTGCAAAGCCCGGTCAATGGCCACATCAGTGTAACTATCCCGGCGATTGATGTCTCGCAGAATCAAAAAGGCCAATTGTCGAGCCGAAATCATAGGCAATGCAGTTTCAGCCAATTACTATCAATCAATTACTGTTGGGGGGCACTGGGCACGGTGTTACCCATCCCAGGTAAATTGGGCGATTGGGAGTTGGGGTCAGGGCTCATGGCGCCTCCACCGGGAAAACCAGGATTCATACCAGGATTGGGAGACACATTGCCATTGGCATCGGGCATACCTGGTAAGGGAGTGTTACTAAAATTAGGGACGCCCGCACCGGAACCCCCAGGATTCGAGTTATTAAAATTGGACATTCCCGGATTGGCACCATTGGGGAATGCGTTGCCCGGAGTCATGCCCGGTAATCCCAAATTAGGATTATTAAAGCTATTGGGGTTCATGCCCGAGGGAGTTTGGCCATCGCCGGGTAAAGTCGCTAAAGCCACCCGATCGCCGCCCACGGTTCGCAGAGTATCCAGTAATTGCACCACATCGTTATAACTGGCATTGCGGGAAGCATGGAGCACAATCAAACCGCTGGGATTGTATTGGTGATAATTTTGCAGGGCACTAACCATCTGCTCCTGGCTTACCGGCTGTTTTTCCACATAAAGTTGCCCCAGATCGTCCAGGCTCACCATAAACATTTCCCGCATTTGGGGAGCCCCAGTGCTAGCTCGGGGTAAATCTAAACTAATGGCTTGTTGTCGGGATAGCCCCACCGCCCCCAGGATAAAAAAGGTCAGAATACAGAAAACAACGTCAATCAGGGGAATAATCTCAATGCGCACTTCCCCCTGGTCATGTTGGTTATCCTGCCAGAGGGACAGGGGACGGGTGGGATGGTAAATGGACTGGAATTTACGGTGGGACTTGGGGGCTTTAGGGGAAGATGCCATGGTGATGGGAAGGAGAAAAAACCGGACTCAATCCTGGGGAAGATGCCTAAAAATAGGCTCAATCAACCTCCCCAATCCTAACAAGCCTGGAAAAGTTGATTCCAGCAAAACTATTGGGGCAAACTTTCCGCTTCCGGGCTGGGGGTTAGGCCGTCATCGTAGGCCATTTCCTCTTCAAACCAGCGTTGGCGATAGAGCACCTCTAGTTCACTGCCTACTTTACGGAAGACTCGCATTTGGTTGAACCATAGCCCCTGAAACACACGGTAAAAGGCCAAACTAACAATGGCTATGATCAAACCGGCCGCTGTGGAAATCAGTGCTTCCCCAATACCAAGGGTGACTCCAGCGGTGGAAGCTGTACCCAAATCGCTAATTTGGATGGAACTAAGGGATTGGATCAAACCCAACACGGTACCCAACAGTCCCAATAGGGGGGACAGGGCAATAATGGCTTCCAGAATTTTGTCTCCCCGCCGCATGAGAGCCAATTGATCGTCCGCCGCCGACTCCAACGCCAGGTGAAAAACCTCTGGGTCTGGGTGGGGCAAACGCAATGGAGCCAACAGATATTTAGCAATGGGAAAACGACGACTGTCCTGGGCGACTCGAATGGCCGTATCCCAATCCCGGGCCGCCGTGTCTAAAATACGGGAAGCCGTTTGGGAGCTTTTGAGAATGACTTGGCCCCAAAACCACAACCTCTCGATGATGGTGCTGACGGACAAAATCGATAGGAGAAGCAGGGGCCACATGGCCACGCCGCCCTTTTGCATCAACTCAATGGGATTCACTGCTATTCATTGCCTCCATTGCAATATGTGCGACTAGAAAAGTATTCAACTTTACGGGGAAATAAGGGACTAATCCCTTGGCGATCGGGCTTAACCACAGACAATCCTAACGCAAGCATTCTCCCACCTAGAGAGATTGACCGGTGTTAAGTTCGCCTTAGCCCTCGATATATTTTAGATCTACTAGCTTCTGCCAGATTTTGCCCACGCTTTCATCCAGTTCCTCTAGGTCGGTGCGGCATTCCACATCGGGATTGGTGGGGGGCTCATAGGGGTCATCAATGCCAGTGAAACCTTTAATTTCTCCACTGCGGGCTTTGGCATATAAACCCTTCACATCCCGCTCCTCGCAAACAGCCAAGGGCGCATTGACAAACACTTCGAGAAAATCCCCAATGGTGTGTTTCACTTCCTGACGGATGGCTGCGTAGGGAGAAATGGCGGAAACCAAGACGATCACACCGTTGCGGGTGAGCAAATGGGACACAAAACCAATACGGCGAATATTGGTGTCCCGGTCTTCCTTGCTAAAACCGAGTCCTTTGGTCAAGTTGGTACGCACTACATCACCGTCTAGCACTTCCAGACGGTAACCGCTGTCCCGTAATTTCTTTTCCAATGCGTGGGTAATAGTGGTTTTCCCCGCTCCACTCAGTCCCGTTAACCAAATTGTTACGCCACGTTGTTGCATAGATAATCTAGGAATTTTTCAAAAATTGTCGATCCCGCCGAGGATTTTTCGCAGAATTTGCACAGTAAAGTGCCGCCCTTGAGCTTAGCTTTTTCGTTCCCCGTTGACAATGGCGGTTTTACTTCAACTTTCCCTAGAGTTAGCAAATTTGCTTAACCTTTTCATAGTCTAACCATAAGTTTTTCTTAATTTCTCTATGAAAAACTGGAGCGGGGCCAAGTGATCGTCCTTCACCGATGGGGAATTTTGCTGTCCGTTGGCGATCGCCAGCACCGATTGAAGGTTTTGCCCCACTTTTTCCTGATTGAGAAATTTCTAAAGCAATTATGACCATTAACAGCGGCGTTAGTTTGATTAGCAAAATTGGCGGCTTTGCCAGTAGCAACGGGGCAGAAATTCCCGCCTTCGACCCCGGTACTAAGCGCCTATTTGTGGTCGCCGGTGACGTGATTGAAATTCTAGATTTAGCCGACCCCACTAACCCCGTCAAGATTGAAGATTTAGCCCTAAATTTCGATGGCATTCCCCCTGGTTTCAGTCCTGTGCCCAACAGTGTGGCAGTGGGTAAGGCCGGCACTCCCAGTGCGGGAATTGTGGCTGTATCTCTGGCAATTCGAGATGATTTGAATAACCAAGAAGCTGGTCAAGTGCAGTTTTTTGATGCAACCACAGGGGCTTTTTTGGGCAAAGTCTCAGTGGGCTTTCTGCCGGACATGGTTACCTTCAGCCCTGATGGAACCAAAATTTTGACTGCCAACGAAGGGGAACCTAACGAAAGCTACACAGTTGACCCCGTTGGTTCAGTAAGTATTGTTGATATTACCGGGGGATTTACTAATTTAGTTGCCCAGAATGCCACTTTTGACGGTTTTAATGCTCAAAAAGCCGAATTACAATCCGCCGGCGTCAGATTTTTGGGGCAAATTTTTGATGCTGACGGTAACGTTGTCCGAGAAAGTACCGTAGCGGAGGATTTAGAGCCCGAATATATTGCCTTCAGCGGTGATGGAACCAAAGCCTGGGTAACTTTACAGGAGAATAACTCTGTCGCTCTAATTGATATTGCCACCACCACCGTGGAAGCGATTTTGCCCCTCGGTTTTAAAGACCATAGCTTGCCCGGTAATGGATTGGATGCCAGTGATCGTGATGGTGGGATCAATATTCAAAACTGGCCCATATTCGGGATGTACATGCCCGATAGCATTGCTTCTTTCGCCGTTGGTGACCAGACCTATTACATCACTGCCAACGAAGGGGATGCCCGCAATCGTCCCTCTGATGATGACCTTTTACCCCCTCCCTTTGATGGCGAAGGAGATATTTTTATTGAAGAGGCCCGGATTAAAGATTTAGTTCTAGATCCCATCGCCTTTCCCAATGCCGCTGAGTTGCAGGCCGATCCCGCCATTGGCCGTCTGACGGTAACCACCAAGTTAGGGGACACCGATGGGGACGGGGATTTTGATGAACTTTATGTCTATGGTTCTCGTTCCTTTTCCATTTGGAACAGCAGCGGCAATTTGGTTTACGACAGTGGCGAAGATTTTGAGCGCATTATTGCCGAAGCCATCCCCGACTTTTTCAATGCCAGTAACGACAATAATGACCTAGACAATCGTAGTGATAATAAAGGCCCCGAACCGGAAGGGGTAACAGTGGGCACCATTGATGGCCGTACCTACGCCTTTGTGGGGCTAGAGCGCATTGGCGGTGTGATGGTTTATGACGTGACCACCCCCCAATCCCCTGAGTTTGTTCAATATATTAACCCCCGGGACTTTACTGTTGATCCTGAGTCCAATCTGACCGATTCCGGCCCAGAAGGATTGATTTTCATTAATGCCGCCGATAGTCCCAATGGCAAACCATTGCTGGTGGTGACTAATGAGGTTAGCAACACGACTGCTGTTTTTGAAGTTAACGTACCTACTCCCCAGCCCTTCCGGTTGCAGTTATTCCATGCTGCTGACCAAGAAGCCGGAGTTCCCGCATTGGATGATATTCCCCGTTTTTCCGCTGTACTCAATGCTCTTGTCCAGCAAGACATTGATAATGACGGTACTGCGGGCTTTGCCAACACCTTGATTCTCTCCTCCGGCGATGCCTACATTCCTGGTTTGTTCCTATCCGCTTCGGAAGATGTGTTTGGCGGTGTGGGTCGGGCCGATATTTTGATTCAAAACGAATTAGGATTCCAGGCGATCGCCTTTGGTAACCATGAATTCGATTTGGGGACGGCATTAATCCAGGATTTGATCGGTGGTAATGGTGAAGATAACTTCCCCGGTACTAACTTCCCTTACCTGAGCAGTAACCTTGATTTCACCACCGATGGCAATCTTTCTGGTTTAGTGGTGCCTGACCATCAAGCCCCTCAGCCCAACAGCATCGCCGCCACTACGGTAATTGATGTCAATGGCGAAAAAATTGGCATTGTCGGGGCCACTACCCCCACCATTACTACTATTTCTAGCCCCGGTGGCGTAACGGTTAATCCTCAACCCTTTAACGGTGTTCCAACCCCTGAACAGCTAGATGCTTTGGCGGCGGAAATTCAAGCGGACGTTGATGGGTTACTCGCTGCTAATCCCGGTCTGAATAAAGTGGTGCTTCTGGCCCACATGCAACAAATTGCCATTGAGCAGGAATTAGCTGTTCGGTTGAAGCATGTTGACATCATTGTAGCCGGTGGTTCCAACACCCGTCTGTTGGATGAAAACGATCGCCTCCGGGCTGGGGACAGTGCCCAAGGTATTTACCCTATTATCAAAACCGATGCCGACGGTAACCCTGTAGCAGTGGTCAACACCGATGGTAACTACAAATATCTTGGTCGCTTAGTCATTGACTTCAATGAAAACGGGATCATTATTCCTGAGAGCTATGATCCCAATATCAGTGGAGCCTACGCCACCGACGACCAAGGGGTAGCGGATCTCAATGCCGCTGGATTGATCGACCCAGAAATTCAAGCCATTGTCGACCAACTGCGGGAAGTCATTGTTGCCAAGGAAAGTAATGTCTTTGGCGTTAGTAATGTCTATCTTGAAGGTTCACGCCCGGCCATTCGCCAACAGGAAACCAACTTAGGCAACCTCACCGCCGATGCCAACCTGGCGATCGCCAAAACCATCGATTCCTCTGTGGTTATCTCCCTGAAAAATGGGGGCGGTATTCGGGATGATATCGGTCGGATTCTAGTCCCCACCGGCGGTACCGGAGAACCAGAGCGACTTCCCAACGAAGCTGTTACCGATGCAGAGGGCAATATTGTTAAACCCGCAGGCGGTATTTCTGAAACCGACATTGCCAATGCCCTTAGCTTTAACAATGGCTTGAGCTTGATCACCGTTACTGCGGCTGAATTATTAGCCCTGGTGGAACACGGGGTAGCGGCCAGTGATGGCACCAACCAACAGGGTCGTTTTCCCCAAGTCAGTGGCTTTGCCTTCAGTTTTGACCTCAACCGTGCCCCTGGCGATCGTGTTCTTTCCCTGGCGATCGAAGATGAGGCCGGCAATGACCTGGATGTTGTTGTGCGTAATGGTGAATTGGTCGGAGATCCTAGCCGCACCTTCCGCATGGTCACCCTGGGATTTTTGGCCAATGGTGGTGATGGCTATCCTTTCCCCAGTGGTGAATCTGTTGATTTGGTGGATTTGGTTCTGCCAGCGGATGCTCCCCGCACCGGCCTGGCCACCTTTGCCCCCGATGGTTCCGAGCAAGATGTCCTAGCGGAGTATTTAGCAGCCAACTTCAATAGCCTGGAGACTGCATTTAATCAGGCAGACACTTCCCCGGAATTTGATGTCCGAATCCAAAATCTAGCCTTCCGTGTGGATACTGTTATTGATTCCACTGGGCCCGTTGACCCAATCGCCAATGAGATTGGAGTAGTGGCCGAAAACGGCTTCTTCTTTGTCCTACTTCCTGGGGGCGATGAAGTACAGCTTAAATTTAACAATCAACCCTTTGCCAGTGGCACCTTTGGCAATTGGCAAATTTTGGAAGCAGAAACGGTCAACGGCATCAATCAAGTGCTTTGGCAAAATCCCAACCTTGGTCAGATTGGTGTTTGGAATGCCGACTCCAACTGGAACTGGATTTCTTCGCAAACTTGGCCTACCAATTCCTTCAATACTCTGGAAGCAGAGGTTACCTTCCAGATTGACATCAACAACGATGACCTCCTTGGCGATCGCCTGACGACCGTGGAAAACCAGGGCAACGTCAGTCTGCTGGAAGGCATCTTGGGTAATTACTACGTCCAATCTGGGGATGATTTAACCACACCAATCAAATACCTAGGGGAGGCTTTTGACAACAACCTCGGTAACTGGCAAGCCCTAGCGGCGGAAACTGTACAAGGGGTTAATCAAGTGCTGTGGCAAAATCTCGACACCAACCAAATCGGTGTTTGGAACTCTAGTGCTGATTGGAACTGGATTTCCTCCAATGTATTTGAAGCTGGTTCTCCCCAGGCGATCGCCCAAGCTGAAATTTTTGGTATCCCAACTACCGTCCTAACCACGGCT
Source organism: Synechocystis sp. PCC 6803 substr. PCC-P (assembly GCF_000284455.1). Taxonomy (GTDB): domain Bacteria; phylum Cyanobacteriota; class Cyanobacteriia; order Cyanobacteriales; family Microcystaceae; genus Synechocystis. The sequence goes on along the minus strand of NC_017039.1, from coordinate 410,434 downwards.
GACTCCGTTTTAGTCTAATCATCAAAACGATTAGAGCCATACTCCCTGGCAAGCATTTTTAGCTTAATAACCAGGGAGTTTTCCGTTTTGCCCACATTAACTGACATTTTCACTTAGAACTTGACTACTATTGGAGGAGATTTTTGACGTGTCTAACTTAATTATTACCGGTATTATTGACGGACCACTGCCCGGTGGACTCCCGAAGGCGATCGAGTTATACGTCCTAGCTGACATTGCCGATCTCAGTATGTATGGCATTGAAGCCGCCACCAATGGCAATGCGAGCACCGGCCCAGAATTTACCCTCTCCGGCTCTGCAACGGCAGGGGATTACATTTACGTTGCCAGTGAGACATCAGGATTTAATAGCTTTTTTGGGTTTAATCCCAACTTTACCGATGGTGTAGCGAATATAAATGGGGACGATACAATAATTCTTTTTGAAAATGGTTCAATTGTTGATGTATTTGGCGAAATTGGTATAGACGGTACTGGCAGGCCCTGGGAACACCTTGACGGTTGGGCCTATCGCAACAATGGCGCCCTTCCGAGCAGCACTTTCAATGCGTCTGAGTGGACTTTTAGTGGAGTAGATGCCCTGGATGATGACGCGGCAAATGTGAATGCAACTGCTACACCATCTTGGCCGATCGCCAGTTTTAGTGCTGGTGGAACTAATGGACTAGACTTGTCTACCTATGTCCGCATTGGTCGCTATGACCTCCCTGTTCCCACCCGGACAGTGGCCCCCCCTGCTGGCAGTGAGCTAGCCCTGGAGGTTTCCGCCATTACCTACAATCCCGATACCAACACCCTTTTTGTGTTGGGGGATGAAGGAACGGCGATCGTTGAGATTGATAAGCGAGGTCAACTGATAAGCTCCATGACCTTGACGGCGGGGGACTTTGCTGACCCCGAAGGATTAACCTACGTGGGCAATGGTCAGTTTGTGCTGGTGGAAGAGCGGCTACGCCAAGCCAATCTATTTACCTATGCGGCGGGAGGAACCCTAAGCCGGGCCGATGTCCAGGCGGTCACCTTGGGCACCACGGTGGGCAACATTGGTTTAGAAGGAGTTTCCAAAGATCCCGTAACCGGTGGTTTTATTTTCGTCAAGGAAGTTAATCCCCAAGGCATTTTCCAAACCACCATTGATTTCGGTGCCGGTACAGCCAGCAATGGTTCTCCTACCACACAGGACTCCAGCAATTTATTTGATCCGGCTCTCCTCGGGATGACCGATATTGCCGATGTCTTTGCCCTGGCTAATTCCAGCTTTGTCAGTGGGGCGATCGCCAACAATTTGCTGGTGCTGGGTCAGGAAGATGGCAGGTTGGTGGAAGTTGATCGCTCCGGTAATATCCTGAGTGAATTGGTGATTAATGCCGATGCCGATAACCCCCTATCGGTCACAAACCAAGGTTTTGAGGGAGTAACCCTAGACAATGATGGCCTGCTCTACATCACCAGTGAAAGCGGCGGCGGCGATGGGAATCATCCCCAAGTGTGGGTTTATGCCCCTGCGGACTATGTCTTCAACAATGCGGCTCCGGTGACGGTCAGTGTGGCCAATGGAGTAAATAATTTATTGGAAAATGCTAATACCACCTCGGCGATTAAACTCGGCAATATTATTATTGGTGATGATTCCCTGGGAACCAATACGTTGAGTTTATCGGGAGCCGATGCTAGCAACTTTGAAATTGTCGGGAATGGGTTGTTCCTTAAGGCTGGTACTGTTCTAGATTTTTCCACCCAATCCAGTTATGAAGTGACGATCGCCGTGGATGATGCGACCCTGGGCAATACTCCCGATGCCATCACCACCTTCACCCTTGATATTACTAATACTGCCGGAATTTCCGACCTAATTATCTCTGAGGTTGCACCCTGGTCCAGTGGTAATAGCTCTGTGGGGGCAGACTGGTTTGAAGTCACCAATACTGGTGCCAATGCAATTGACATCACAGGCTGGAAGGTTGATGACGATTCCGCCAGCTTTGCCAATGCTTCCGCCCTTGCTGGTGTAACCAACATTGCCCCGGGTCAATCGGTGGTCTTTGTGGATGGTGATGCCAACACGATCACCGCCTTTATTGATCTTTGGTTTGGTGGGACAGCCCCCGCTGGCTTGGCGATCGGTACCTACGGTGGGCCCGGTTTGGGCACTGGTGGAGATGCGATTAATTTATTTGATGCCACGGGTTCACTAATCACAGGGGTAACCTTTGGCTCATCTCCATCCACCTCTCCCTTTAGCACATTCGATAATGCCCTCGGCAACCCCAGCGTCGCTAACCTAAGTACCGTGGGTAGCAATGGAGCCTTCAGTGTGATTGATGCCGGTGAAGGCGTTATTTTAAACGGTTCCCCGGGGGCGATCGCCGGCTCTGTCAGCTCAAATACAACGGTGGGAATTGCAGCCACAGGAGCTACAGGTTCCGAAAATGGCCCCACTCCGGGGGAGTTCACCATTCTCCGCACAGGTGATACCTCAACCGCCTTGGATGTGACCTATAGCATTAGCGGCGATGCGGCTAACGGTACGGACTACGCTGCCATTGATCCCACAACAGTAACGATTCCGGCGGGTCAGTCCCAAGTCAAGATCTCGATTAATCCCATTGATGACGTGATTATCGAATCCACAGAGTCCATCGTAATCACCCTAACGGACACAGCCAATTATGATGTGGCTACCAGTGCCTCCAGCGCTACGGTAAACATCGAGGACAATGACACTCCCATTACCGTCTCCAGGCTCCAAATTACTGAGTTTATGTACTCTGGCGCTGACGGCGAATTTATCGAGTTTACCAACATTGATACGTCGTCTGTGGATATGACAGGTTGGAGTTTTTCCGACAGTGGGCGAGTTGCAGGTTCAGTTGACCTGAGTGCTTTTGGGGTAGTGCAACCGGGTGAGTCGGTGATTTTAACGGAGGCAGACGCCGAGACATTCCGAACAGCTTGGAACTTGCCGGCAACAGCTAAAATTATTGGAGGACTTAGCCAAAATTTAGGTCGTAGTGATGAAATTAACCTGTACGATGCTACCGGTAACTTAGTAGATCGTCTCACCTACGGAGATCAAGATTTTTCTGGCACCATCCGTACTCAAAATTCCAGTGGCTGGATATCGGCTGACCAATTAGCAGATCAGGAAATTGATGCCGATTGGGTGCTGTCTTCAGTAGATGATGCCCAAAACTCCTACGCCTCAACGGGGGGTGATATCGGTAACCCCAGTATCTACATCACAGGTGTCGATCCCACTATAGTTAAAATCCATGAGATTCAAGGCACTGGTACTGCGAGTCCCTTAGTCAACAATGTTGTGACGATTGAGGCGATCGTGGTGGGAGACTTCCAAGACGGAGATGGGGATATCAGTCGCAATCTGCGGGGCTTCTACGTTCAGGAAGAAGATGCAGATGTTGATGGGAATGTTGCTACTTCAGAAGGGATTTTCATCTTTGAGAACGGCAACTTCATTACCGATGTTAACGTTGGCGACAAGGTTCAAATTACAGGAACCGTTGATGAATTCTTTGGTGAAACTCAGATTGATACGATCACCAACATCACGGTAATTAGTTCCGGCAACACCTTACCGACCGCTGCGAATATTACCCTGCCCACTGCCGGTACCACCGAGAGTCAGGGGGGAACGCCCCAGCCCGATCTGGAAGCTTTTGAAGGGATGTTGGTGAAATTCACTGATACCCTGACGATTACGGAAATGTTTAATCTCGATCGCTTTAATGAAATCAAACTCAGCCAAGGCGGTCGTCCCCAACAATTCACCCAGTTTAATGATGCTAATGTGGCAGGCTATGGGGCATACCGAGAGGAAATCGGTGCTCGCACCATTACCTACGATGATGGCCTGAGTGTGCAGAACGCAGAAATTAGCAATCTGGATGGTTTTGGTTCCAGCTTCAGCACCGCTAGTGATATTCGCATGGGCGACACAATCAATAACCTCACTGGCGTTCTCAGCTACCAGTGGGCAGGTAACGCTTCCAGTGGAGCTACTTGGCGGGTGCGCTCTGCTGTAGATGGGACAAATCAGTTTACTAAGGTGAACGATCGCCCTGTCACACCAGAAAATGTTGGCGGTTCCCTGAAGGTAACGGGCTTCAATGTCCTCAACTACTTCAAGACCATCGACCTGTCCGGTGTAAGCACGGCCATTGGTCAAGATCCCCGTGGGGCAGACACCACTGCGGAATTTGATCGCCAAACGGACAAACTGGTTACCGCCTTACTGGCGATCGATGCCGATGTGTTAGGCCTAGCGGAACTAGAAAATGATTTTCTCCCCGGCTCCAGTGGCAATGCTATTGAAAACTTGGTTAATGAGCTTAATGCGGTGGCCGGCGCAGGAACTTACAATTGGGTCAATCCCGGTACTCAGTTTCTTGGCACCGATGCGATCGCCGTTGGTCTGATTTACAAAGTTAGTGCGGTCAGTCTGGTCGGGGATGCTGCCATTTTAAATACCCAGGCTTTCCTTGACCCCAATAACACTGGCGAAAACCGCAACCGTCCAACGGTGGCCCAAACCTTCCGGGATTTAGTTACGGGTGAAACCTTCACCGCAGTGGTCAATCACTTTAAATCCAAAGGTGCTTCCGGTTTAACTGCTGGCGATGCCGGTAATCCCGATTCTGATCAAAATGATGGTCAGGGCTTCTGGAACGATACCCGCACCAAAGCTGCCCAGGAGTTAGTGACATGGCTCAATACCAATCCCACCGGGGTAAATGATTCGGATTATCTGCTTTTAGGTGACTATAATGCCTACGCCCAGGAAGATCCCATTAAAGCTCTGGAAAGCGCTGGTTATGTCAATCTCGGGGCCCAGTTCAGTGGCGGGACCAATACGTCCTATGTCTTTGATGGTCAAACCGGTACCCTGGACTATGCCTTTGCCAGTGCTAGCTTGGCAGCACAGGTAACTGGCGCAACAGAATGGGGGATCAACGCCGATGAAGCAGATGCCCTGGACTACAACCTCGACTTTGGGCGGGATGTCAATATTTTTGATGGTACGGTTCCCTATCGCTCCTCAGACCATGACCCCATAATTGTCGGCCTTAACCTTGCTTCCCCCGTTGAGCCGATCGCCAACGAAATTGGCGTAATGGCCGAAAATGGCTTCTTCTTTGTCCTACTTCCTGGGGGTGATGAAGTACAGCTTAAATTTAACAATCAACCCTTTGCCAGTGGCACCTTTGGCAATTGGCAAATTTTGGAAGCAGAAACGGTCAATGGCATCAATCAAGTGCTTTGGCAAAATCCCAACCTTGGTCAGATTGGTGTTTGGAATGCCGACTCCAACTGGAACTGGATTTCTTCGCAAACTTGGCCTACCAATTCCTTCAATACTCTGGAAGCAGAAGTTACCTTCCAGATTGACATCAACAACGATGACCTCCTTGGCGATCGCCTGACGACCGTGGAAAACCAAGGTTCTACAACTCTCCTGGAAGGCATCTTGGGTAATTACTACGTCCAATCTGGGGATGATTTAACCACACCAATCAAATACCTTGGGGAAGCCTTTGACAACAACCTCGGTAACTGGCAAGCCCTAGCGGCGGAAACTGTACAAGGGGTTAACCAAGTGCTGTGGCAAAACCTCAACACTAATCAAATTGGTGTTTGGAACTCTAGTGCTGACTGGAACTGGATTTCCTCCAGTGTGTTTGAAGCTGGTTCTCCCCAGGCGATCGCCCAGGCTGGCATTTTTGGTGTTGATCTGAATGCTGTAATTTAAGCTCCTAGTTTTCCCACAAGTAATATCCCCACTCCTAATTTTGCAGAGGTGGGGATTTTTTCGTATATGTGATGTCGGGAAATCCAGCAGGCTAGACTCTGTTCGTTCTAACTGTGGTTAACCTTTGGGAGAGAAAAACAGGAGGGGAAACCAACTGCGGTTCAAAATACTATCCGTCAAACTAGGTACTGTCCAATCTAATAGCGTAGCTCGGCGGCTGGCCACGGCGATCGCCGTAATGTCATTGACAAAGGCAGTGTCGAGAATTTCCTGCACAGGGCTACCATGGCGCACTTCGGTAATAATATTCGGCACCAGGGGGCTAAATTGTTGTTTGATTTCCGCTAGCTTGGCTTCCGCCTCCTGACGGCGGATTTCTAACAGTTCTGGACGGCGCATACCATCTTCCAAAATGGAGAGGAAGTAACAGGACTCAACCTTACCGGGGGGAGCCTTTTCCAAGGCACTTTTTAATCTTTCTATTAAATAATTACCCGCAGAACTAGCATCGTAGGGCACTAGTAAATTGCGCCAGAGATGTTGGCACCGCAAAGCCATTTCTTCAACGGTGTAAGTGCTGACCAATTGGGGGCGTAAAATCATCACCGGCACTTTGGTAGATTTCGCCAAGGAAAGGGTATGGCTGCCGAACAGTTTTGACTCTAAGTTACTCCGCACCGGCATGCCATTAATAATCAGATCAATGGCTTCCTGCTCCACCAACTGGTTTACCAAGTCCACATACCGCACGGAGGATACTTCTACTTTGACCTCTATCCCTGGAGGCACCTGACCCACCAAGGACTCCAGATAGGTTTTGGCTTCCTTCAGTTTGCTTTCGTCCACATCGGCTATGTGTTCATCCTCCCAAACGGAGACGGTGTGGAGAAAAATTAGTTTAGTGATGCCAGAGAGGGAAAGTTCTTCTACAAAGCCCGCTAGTCGTTGTAGTCCATCAGAAAAGTCGGTACAAATGAGGCAATGCTTAAACATAATAAAATCTGCCCTCCGCTGGCATGGTTGTTGCTAGTACTTTTGTCAAATTGTGAATCAATCTAATCTAAACCCATTGGCCCTTGGTCAAGATTGACCTTGGTGATCCTGTGGCCCATTTATTTCCCGATATCCACCGCTGCTCCTCTCCATTGGTCATGGGGCATCCAACCGAATGGCACCGGAGGATGCTGGGGCAATGTCAGGGAAAACATCGCTCCCCTGGGCTGATTATCTTGGACTGTGATGGCACCGCCATGGGCTTCGCTCATCATCTTACAGAATGCCAGACCCAAGCCAATTTGGGCAATGTTGGGCATGATGGTGCCCACTTCATAGGGCTCAAAAATTTTGAGCTTAAGTTCGTCCTTAATACCTGGCCCTTGGTCAATGAAGCAGATGGTGACTTTATCCTTATCTTCCGTTATGATCGCCACCTCCACCTTTGCGCCCGTGGGGGAAAACTTAATCGCATTGCTGAGCAAGTTACTAATAATACGCTGAAAAATGGGGGGATCTATTTTTGCAACTAAGGGCTTATTTTCCCATGTCCGTACCAGGGTTAATTGTTTTTGGCTGGCGATCGCCTCGTAATCATCCAGCACAGTCCCCATTAATGCCAACAGGTCGACTTCTTGATAGTCCAGACGAATCTTGCCATGTTCCTGTTTAGACACCACCAACATATCATCCACTAAATGCTGGATTTGTTGCCCGGCCTGGAGCAGGCGATCAAGTCTTTCCGGGGGCAAGGGAGCATCAGAATGACTCCTCTGCAAAACCTGTATCCCCAAAATCAGATTAGTGAGGGGATTGCGTAAATCGTGGACAATCATGTGCACCATTGATTCCCGTTGTTGCAGCAAATTGCCCAAAGCATCATACTGGTGCTTCAGTCGCAACATGGCCTGGATACGGGCCTGTAACTCCAATCCGTTCAAGGGCTTGGAGATAAAATCATCTGCCCCCGCCGCCAAACAATTAGCCAAGCTAAGTTTACTATCCAGGGCCGTCACCATAATAATTGGCAGGGCATGCCACCGAGCCGAAGCACGAATCATCCGACAAACTTCAACGCCACTTAGCCCCGGCATCATGACATCAAGCAACAGGAGGTCCGGCTGAAAGGTATCTAGATTGTCAATAGCTCGTTGGCCACTATCGGCGTAGTTGAGTTCATAACCCTGGTCCGCTAAGAGGGCATCGATAACGTCGAAATTATCGGGATCGTCATCTGCCACCAGAAGGGAAGCTGTTCCCATAGAGCGTTACTGCCGATGCTAATGCTTTGCAGAAGAGGATTCATTCCCCTCTTTTTCAGTGTACCGTGCACTTCCTCGTTCCACTAGATTGGAGCCCAAATATCATCAGAGTACTGCTTTTCCCGGGCCGGCAAATTGTGGACAAACAGTAACAAAAGTTGGCAGTGAACAATTCATTCCCTCCTAAGATGCCATCTTGAGAAAAATTTCACTTTTCCAGGGAGTTGATTTAGTATAGGCGATGAAACCGAAAAATTTTCCCCTTGCTCGTTATGTCCTGGGCGCCATGCTGGCATTTTTATTTGTCGGGGTGGCCCAAGCCCAAACGGAAACCACTTCCATTGCAGAAGTTACCTATGCAATCAATAATCTATTCTTACTAGCTGCAGCAGTTTTAGTACTGTTCATGCAGGCTGGCTTTGCCATGTTGGAAGCCGGGCTGTCTTCCCACAAAAACACAGTTAATGTGCTGTTTAAAAACACTTTTGATGTTTGTGTGGGAGTGTTACTTTATTTCCTTTTTGGCTACAGCCTCATGTACGGCGAAAACCCGGTGTTGGGCGGCTTTTTTGGCTGGGGTGGCTTTGGCATCACCAATAATCTGGATAATGTCGAAGGGCTTAGTCCCCAGGTGGATTGGTTGTTCCAGGCAGCCTTTGCAGCTACGGCGGCCACCATTGTGTCCGGGGCGGTGATGGGGAGGATGTATTTCAAAGCCTATCTAATTTACTCCGCCGTGATTACCGGGTTGGTCTATCCCATCAGTGGCCATTGGAAGTGGGGAGGGGGTTGGCTTGATAAATTGGGTTTCCACGACTTTGCTGGTTCTCTTCTGGTGCATTCCGTGGGAGGCTTTGCAGCCCTGGCGGCGGTGGTGGTAATGGGACCTCGTATTGGTCGTTTTGAGGGCAACAAAATTAATAGTCTGGGTTATCAGGGGATTACATCCAGTTCCCTGGGGGTGTTTATTCTCTGGGTGGGCTGGTATGGCTTTAATCCCGGTAGTCAATTAGCCTTTGTGGGGGCTTTAAATACCAATACAACTATGTTAATTGCGGTGAACACCACTCTGTCCGCAGCAGCGGGGGGATTGGCGGCCTTGGCCTTTGACTGGATTACTGAGAATAAGCGCAAACCTAATTTGCTGGTAACCCTGAATGGTATTTTGGGCGGCTTGGTGGGCATTACCGCCGGTTGTGACACCGTTAGTAATTGGTCGGCGATCGCCATTGGTGTAGTGGCAGGCATTTTGTCGGTGCTGGGCACTAAGCTGTTGGACCGTCTACGCATTGACGATGGGGTGGGCGCTTGGCCTGTCCACGGTTTATGCGGCATTTGGGGCGGTATCGCCGTGGGTATTTTTAGCACCAACGTTGAACATAAACTTAGCGCTCAAATCGTCGGCTCCTTGGTGATTCCCTTTTGGGCCTTCATCACCATGTTTTTCCTCTTCTACGTCATGGATCTTTGGGGCATATTACGGGTAAAACCGTCCCAGGAAAAAGTGGGGCTCGATATTGTTGAACATGGTCAAACCGAGAAAGGGGTGGAGATTGCGTTTGAAGACTAGGCGCTGATTGGCTCAACCCAAAAGTACAGTTAACCCCCAGAATCCGGAAAGGTTGCCCAACTTTGCTAGGATTTTAGGGGGATTTTTGTGCCGTCGTTCCCCCGAGGTTAAAAGGTTAAATGGAAACGCAATGTCGACCCCAGGTTCGTTGCTTAGATCCCATACAGGGCAAGGAAACACGGGTGACGGTAATAGTACGGGGTAGGGCCATTGTGGCCGTTGAAGATGATTCTTACCCGATACCGGCGGATGCGGCGGTTATACCCGGAGAAAATTTGCTTTTGGCCCCTAGCTTGGCAGATCTGTACAGCTACAGTGGTGAGCCTGGGTACGAAGACAGGGAAACCCTCAGTCAATTGGTGAAAACGGCGATCGCCGGTGGGTTTGGGGACGTGGCTATTTTACCCAACACCGATCCTCCCCTGGATCAACCCCAAACTTTGCAATGGTTAAAGCAACGGTTAAACCAGATAGAAGGGGTCAATGCTCACCATCAGCCCCCTGGAGACCCTCAAGCGGAAAATCGGCCAGATTCGGCCCCAGTCCAATGCCATTGGTGGGGGAGTGTCACCCAAGGGAACCAGGGCAAGCAGTTAACGGAATGGGGAGAGCTAGACCAAGCAGGGGTAATTGGCTTCAGCGATGGGGGCGCAATTCAAGATTGGCGGTTACTACAGCGGGCTTTGGAATATGGAGCCATAGCCGGCAAACCTTTAGCTTTGGTGCCCCTTAATCTTTCCCTGCGGGGAAATGGGGTAATGCGGGAAGGGCCCTTGGCGATTCAGTTGGGCCTGCCACCGGATCCGGTGATGTCCGAAGCGGCGGTGATCGCCAGTTTGCTGGAATTGTTGCCCCATTATGGGACTCCCGTGCATTTCATGCGAATTTCCACCGCCCGGGGCGTAGAATTAATTGTCCAAGCTAAAAGTCAGGGTTTAAATTGCACCGCCAGCGTCAATTGGCACCATCTCCTGCTCAGTAATGAGGCGATCGCCCATGGTTTACCGCCCCACACTCCCCACTACGATCCCAATTTGCGTTTTGACCCTCCCCTGGGTAACGAAGGCGATCGGCTAGCGCTAATCGAAGGGGTTAAATCCGGCGTCATTGATGCCATTGCGGTGGACCACCAAGCCTTCACTTACGAAGAAAAGACCCAAACCTTTGCGGAAACTCCCCCCGGGGCGATCGGTTATGAATTGGTTTTGCCCTGTTTATGGCAAGGGTTAGTGGAAAAAAATCTGATAACTCCAATGGCATTGTGGCGAGCTTTGAGCACCAATCCCCGGCGATGCTTAGGTTTACCAGAAGTTAGTAATTCCCGTATTTTGTTTGATCCCGATCAGGCTTGGACCCTAAAAAGGGGCACTTTGCAAACTTCCGCCTACAACAGTCCTTGGTGGAATCACAGCTTAAAAGGTCGAGTGGTGGCGTGGGAAAGTTAATTTGGTCAGCTTTTTAAAATACTTGCAGGCAAACACTGAGATTAATCAGACAAAAAAATTATGGATATTCACCGCTTACCAGCCCTGGCCGATAACTATATTTTCCTCCTCCATGATCGCCAGAGGAATCAGGCCGCAGTGGTGGATCCGGCGGAAGCTAAACCTGTATTGGATTGTCTAGAAACCTTAGGAGCCGATTTAGTTACCATTTATAACACCCATCACCATGGGGACCATGTGGGAGCGAATCGAGAGCTGTTAGCAAAATATCCCAATCTGGAAGTTTACGGGGGAGTCGAAGATCAGGGACGTATTCCCGGCCAAACGGTGTTTCTGCGAGACGGCGATCGCCTCAGTTTTGCTGATAGGGAAGCCACAGTTTATTTTGTACCAGGCCACACTAGGGGCCACATTGCCTACTATTTTGCTCCAGGGTCAGGAGAAACCATCGGGGATTTATTTTGCGGTGACACCATTTTTGCTGGGGGCTGTGGCCGATTGTTTGAAGGCACTCCCGCCCAGATGGTGCAATCCATCGGCAAATTACGCCAACTACCAGATCAAACCCGTCTGTGGTGCGCCCACGAATACACCCTAGGTAACCTCAAATTTGCCCTCACCGTTGACCCCAGCAACAAGGATCTTCAGGAACGGTTCCAGACAGTGCAAGGCGATCGCCAACGGGGCCAGGCCACCATTCCATCTTGGTTGGGCACAGAAAAACGCACCAATCCCTTTCTGCGGTGGGACAATCCAGCTATTCAAGCTAGGGTAGGAATGACGGAGCCAGCTCGGGTATTTGGCAAGCTCCGGGGCATGAAGGACAACTTCTAGCTTTTTGCCGGGAAATAAGCTGATTTAGGCAGAGCTATCAGCTATCTCGATTGTACGCAAGCAGCAATAAGCCAACTCCCTAGCGCAGTCCCAACCAGGCCAACACCCCTTGGTTAGTGAAATATTCGATCACCAGGATGAGGAGAAATCCCACCATGGCAGCCCGGCCATTGAGCTTTTCCGCGTAGTTGTTGAAGCCAAATTTGGGATCTTCCTGCACGGGGGTTTGGTTCGGTTGTAGTTCTTCACTCATGGGATTTCCTGGGATAATTAACTTAGTTTACAATTCTTTACCTTTTAGCTTGAGTAAGTTACCCCGTCAATGGGTACGTCAGAGTTGAAAGGATTATTCATTGCCGCCTGGGCCTGCAATTCCAACTCCAGTAACCTCTGGGCTTCTGCGTCCGCCGCGGCCATTTCATCCAGCCATTGCCACACCAATTGCATCAAATCATCTAAGCCTCTCCGGGTGGCCGCCGAAATGTGCAAACAGGGAGCAGTACTGAATCGTTTTAATTCCGTTTCAATTTCCCCAATCATTTCCCCGTCCAGCGCATCAATTTTATTCAAAGCAATGATCTGGGGTTTTTCCGTTATCCCCCGGCCATAGGCGTCCAACTCCTGCTGAATCACCCGAAAATTGGCGATCGGATCCCCTGCAGTGACGTCTAAAACGTGGAGCAGTAAACGAGTCCGTTCAATGTGGCGCAAAAATTCATGACCCAAACCAATGCCCGCTGCCGCCCCTTCGATTAGCCCGGGAATATCAGCAAAAACGGTGCCATCCCCGGTGGGTTTTCGCACCACTCCCAGGTTGGGAACCAGGGTAGTAAAGGGATAGTCGGCAATTTTTGGACGAGCCGCCGACAAAGCTGCAATTAGGGTGGATTTCCCGGCATTGGGTAAACCAATAATGCCCACTTCCGCCAGCAGTTTTAGCTCTAGCCGTAGCTGTCGCTGTTCCCCCTCCAATCCCGGTAGGGCGTATTCCGGAGCCCGGTTGCGGTTGCTAAGGAAATGTTGATTACCCAAACCACCTTTGCCCCCCGCCGCCACACAAAGCCTTTGCCCAGGGCTAACTAAATCTCCCAAGAGGCATTCCCCGTCCAAGTCATACACCATGGTGCCACAGGGAACTTGCACCACCACATCCTTGCCATTGGCCCCGGTGCAATTGCTAGAGCCGCCTTTTTTGCCGTCTTCCGCTTTAAAAATCCTGGCGTAGCGAAAATCCAACAGGGTTTGCAGATTGGCATCCGCTTCAAAAATTACCGAGCCACCCCGGCCCCCATTGCCCCCGGAAGGGCCCCCTGCTGGCACATACTTTTCCCGCCGAAAGGACACCATGCCATCGCCGCCTTTGCCGCCCTGAACTTCGATCTCCGCTTGATCAATAAATTGCATTCTCTAAAACTTACTTCCTGTTAATTCTGACTAAAAATAGACTTCAATTTTCCGAATAGCCTCTCTCCAAATGATATAACTCTTAGGGTGCTGAGGTGGGCTGTGACTTCGCCATTGCCAAGGATTTTCTTCTGTTTTTCTTAACTAAGCCAATTTCCATGAAGCTTTCGGTTATCATTCCGATTTATAACGAAATCCAAACCATCGAAAAAATTCTCAAAAAAATTACCACGGTAATGCCTGAAATCCCCAAGGAAATTGTCATGGTGGACGATGGCTCTAAGGATGGTACGAGGGAATGGTTGGTGGATACCTTTGGCGATCCGGAACAGCATCCCGTTTTAGCCAACGTCAACTTAGCGGGTAAATTCCAGTGCTTTCCCCTTGATCAATCGGCGGAAACCAACGGCGATCGCCAGGGGAACAGTTTTGTTATGCCCAAGGAATGGGAAGTGAAAGTAATTTTCCATCGTCAGAATCAGGGCAAAGGGGGGGCTCTCCACACTGCTTTTGCCGCCGCCACCGGGGATGTGTTGATTATTCAAGATGCGGATTTGGAATACGACCCCGAGGATTGGGGTCCCATGTGGAAGTTAATTGATGGGGGTTGGGCCGATGTGGTGTACGGTTCCCGCTTCTACGGCAATCCCCATCGGGTGCTCTATTTCCATCATTATTTAGGCAATAAATTGATCACCAGTTTGATTGATTTGGTCTGTAATATTAACCTCACTGACATTGAAGTTTGTTACAAAATGTTTCGACGGGAAGTGTTGGAGGATTTACGTTTAACCTGTAATGATTTCGGTTTCGAAGTTGAATTTACAATGAAGGTAACCCGATCGCCGAAGCGATGGCGAATTTATGAAGTGGGGGTGGCCTATTATGGCCGTACCTTTGCGGAAGGAAAGAAAATCAATTGGCGAGATGGGGTTAAAGCTTTGGGCTACATTGCCAAATTTTGGTTAACCAACGCTTAAGGTTTCGCAACTACAACTTTTATCCTCCGGAGGCACACCATGCAAAGTAAATTTTGGTTTGAATTTCTCCAGACCTTGCCCACCCTGCCAGGGGACACTGTTCCCGTAATGGCCATACAGGCTAGTCCAGGTGAAACTTCAGGAGAGTTAATCATTGCCCAAGCCCCCAATCAGACTTTGGATAATAATAATTCTGCCTTGGGAGGTTTGTCGCCACTGTTATTTTTTCCGGTGGTAATTATTGCGGTCATTTTTCTGATTTTAGTGACCATTTTTCTTTATACCCGCTTTTACGTCATTGCCCCCAATAACGAAGCTTTAGTCAGAACTGGCGGCGTTTTTAAAAAAGAGCAAATGGTGATTCTCCACGGAGGCTGCATTGTCATTCCCGGTTTCCATGAAATTACCAGGGTCTCCCTAAGGGAAATTTCTATCGATGTGGTGCGGGCAGGGAATTTGGCTGTGCGGACCCAGGATTATATGCGGGCCAATATGCGAGTGACTTTCTACGTTTGCATTACCCCCAACCGCAATGAAATTTTAACAGCGGCGGCCAGGCTTTCTAAAAAAGGGCAAATTTCGGAAGCGGATATTAAAGATGCTCTGGAAAAACGGGCCGATGATGCCATTCGAGCGGCGGCGAAAAAGAAAAAATTGGCGGAATTGGATTCCGATAAATTGGGTTTTGCTGATGAAGTGTTGAACCTGATCCAAGGTGATTTACGTAAAGTTGGTTTAACCCTCAATAACATTGCCATTTCCGAAATTGAAGAAAGTGATACCTACGACGAAAATAACTTTTTTGATGCCCAGGGAGTGCGGTTAAGAACGGAAACGATCCAACGATCCATCCAACAAAAACGGGAGGTGGAGTTAACCACCAGGGTGGCCATTGAACAGGGAGAATTGGAAGCTGAGAAAAAGAGTTTAGCCATTAAACGGGAGCAGGAAGACGCCAATATTACCCAACAAAAAGAAATTGAATTACTCAAACTAGCCCAACGGAAGGAATTGGAATCCCAGGAAGCCCAACAGCAACGGGAAATTCAAGAGGCAAAGGATAAGGAGGAGGCGAAAAAGGAACGGAATAAAATTCTCCAGGAACAGGCGGTGGAGGAGGAACGGATTCAGAAAGAATTAGCTATTCAAAATAGTCAAATTGCGTCGGCGATCGCCTTGGAGGAACGGAATAAGGAGCTAAAAGTGGCCCAGG
This sequence comes from Synechocystis sp. PCC 6803 substr. PCC-P, assembly GCF_000284455.1. Classification (GTDB taxonomy): domain Bacteria; phylum Cyanobacteriota; class Cyanobacteriia; order Cyanobacteriales; family Microcystaceae; genus Synechocystis. The sequence continues at coordinate 394,945 of NC_017039.1, read as the reverse complement.
CGTTGCAAAAACAGGAAGCGGAGGTGGCGGAAATTCAACGGAAGAAAACCATCGAGGCTTCCCAACTGCAAGCTAAGGCGGAAATTGCCCTGGCCGAACAAAAAACCCAAATCACCGAACAAACAGCGGCGATCGCCATTGCCAATAAACAGAAGGAACGGTTAGAGGCGGAAGCCCTGCGGGCCGAGGCAGAATCCGGGGTAATTACCGCCCAGGAAGTGGAAGCGGCGGAAAGGGCTCAAAAATTAGCAGTGATTGTGGCCCAACAGGATGCCCAACAACATCGCATCGCTGAACAAAACGTGGTGGAAATTGACGTATTCCGGCGGCGGCGGCAAGCGGAAAGTGCCAGGCAAGCGGCGGAATTGGAAGCGGAATCCATCCGCACCCTGGCCGATGCCAACCGCCACAAAGCTATGGCTGAAGCGGAGGGACAAAAAGCCATTATCGAAGCCCATAACAGTTTAAGTAATGCTAATCGCACAGCGGAGTTATTAAAAACCATCTGGCCGGAACTGGTTACCCAACTGCCGGATCTAATCAAAGCGTTGGCGCCCCAGCCCGGGGTTTTGGGGGAATCCCGCATTTACTCTTTCCCTGGGTTAAGTGGGAGCAATGGCAATGGTAGTAACAGCGGAGACATCAATAAATTACTGCTTTCCACCAGTGGCCTCACCCTGCTCAATGGTTTGTTGAATGAAGGCAAACTCAGCACCGTAGTTGACCAGGTTAAATCCCTACTCCAGGATCCCCCGTCGGTTTCCCCCCCTTCTGCTGCTGTCAGTGAAGACGATTGGCCTGACCTCGCTCCCCCCACTGAGACAAATTTTTCCCCGGAGGAAATTTAGCGGGGATCAACGGCGATCGCTACTGATAGGGGGGTAGACCCCCATCACCAAAGCCCCCAATAATGAGGGAAGATGGTATGACTGGAACTAAACCTTGCTGAGTCCTGGTTTTTCCGGTCTATCTCTGCAGGCCTCCACCTTCCCCTGTGTCCATGTTTGACTTCGATCTACTATTCAACTCGTCCTTTGCTGTTGTCCTCAAAATCCCATTGACGTTGCTAGTGTTAATTGCCCTTGAGGCAGTGCTATCGGCGGATAATGCCATTGCCCTAGCCGCCATCGCCCAGGGTTTACCCAATCCGGACCAGCAACGACGAGCTTTGAACGCAGGGTTAGTCATTGCCTATGTGCTTAGGGTTCTGTTGATTATCAGTGCTTCCTTTGTGTTGCAATATTGGCAGTTTGAGTTGGCGGGGGCATTGTACCTGCTCTGGCTGGTGGGGAGTTATTTTTTGTCTCCCGATGAAGGGGAAAATCATCATAAGGCTTTTGAGTTTAGTTCCTTTTGGCAAGCGATCCCCCTGATTGCCTTCACCGATTTAGCCTTTTCCCTCGATAGTGTCACTACGGCGATCGCCGTGGCGGATCAGTTATGGCTGATTATTGTGGGGGGCACCATTGGGGTGATTGCCCTCAGGTTTTTAGCGGGTTTATTTATTCGTTGGTTAGAGATTTTTACCCGCCTCAAAGATGCTGGTTTTATCACAGTGGGGTTAGTGGGTCTGCGCCTACTGCTCAGAGTCATTAACCCTGAGTTAGTGCCGCCACAATTGTTGATGATCGTCATAATTGGGCTACTGTTTGCTTGGGGCTTTTCGGAGCGACGTCCATCGGAGCTAGTGGAAGAAATTGTCCATAGCGGCGAACAGAAGTAAATTTTAGAGATCACTTATGGACTTGTTAGAGTACCAGGCCAAGGAACTATTTCAGCAAGTGGGCATTCCCATTTTGCCTTCCCAGACTATCCAAAACACCACTGCCCTCAAACGGTTGCAAATTCCCTACCCCATGGTGCTCAAATCCCAGGTGCGGGCGGGGGGCCGGGGTAAGGCCGGCGGGGTTAGGTTTGTGGAAAATACCATTGATGCCATTGCCGCCGCTTCGGCCATTTTCCATTTGCCCATTGCGGATGAGTACCCAGAGGTGATTTTGGCTGAGGCCCGCTACGATGCCCAGTCGGAATTATTTTTGGCGATCGTGCTGGACTACCAACGGCAGTGCCCTGTGTTAATGGGTTCCAGCGAGGGGGGCATTGATGTGGAAACCCTGTTGGAGCAAATGCAGAGCGTTTCCCTGCGGACTAACTTTTCTCCCTATCTAGCCCGACGGCTAGCGGTGAAAATGGGTTTGACCGGGCCCCTGGTGACTGCGGTGAGCGGCATCATCGGCAAAATGTATGAATTGTTTGTCACCTATGACTTGGACGTGATTGAAATTAATCCCCTGGGTATTAGTGCTGACGGGGAGGTGATGGCCCTGGACGGCAAAATTACAGTCAACGATACGGCGATCAACCGGCATCCGGATTTGATCAATTGGCGATCGGAGCAATGGACGGGGCATAGTTGGCTGCCGGGGAACTTGGCCCAGGGACAAATTGGCCTAATTTGTAACAGTGAAGGGCTAGCCCTGAGTACGTGGGACCTGCTCAATTCCTTCGGCATCACCGGCGCCTATTTATTGGATGAAGGTCGCAGTGACATAACCCTGGGGGAACAACTGGAATTGGCCTTTAACCACCTCAGCCAGGCCCCCAATTTAAAAGGAATTTTTGTTAACCTGGCCACCAGAGCAACGGACACCTCGGCCTTGGCGGAAGATTTACGGTCTTTTTTACCCCTGCCCCCCAACCTCTCCAGTGAAGACCGCAGTTTACGGGGGACGGGCCCCAGTTTGCCCCAGCGCCAACGGGTTCCCCAACGGCAAACCTATACAGGGGAAGTGCTACCGGTGGTTATCCGATTTAGCCAGGGAAATTTAGATCATCTCCAGCAGATGTACGACAACAGCCTTGTCCATTGGCACAATGATTTGGAAACGGCGATCGCCAAGATGCTGAGTTTGATGCCCCAAGAGACGGCATTGGCCCAGGGATAACTGTGGCCATTATTCCCCTAGATTGGCAATGTTTATCTAAGTTGGGGGAGAGCAAATTTTGAGCAAATTCTTGAGCTTTTTCAGCCACCATCCATCCCGATCGCCCCGCATATGGACGGACATACTGCTGCGTTGGCAAGGTTCCGTTATTCCGGCGATCGCCTCCCGGGTGCTAGTGTGTATGGCCTTTTCCCTGGGGGTGACCCTGGTGGATGGTTGGGGATATAAATTTTCCATTCCCATCCAGGAGAGCATTGTGCCCAGCATTGTGTTGGGATTGCTGTTAGTGTTTCGCACCAACACCGCCTATGAACGTTTTTGGGAAGGACGCAAAGCTTGGGGCACCATGGTCAACACCATTCGTAACCTCTCTCGGATCATTTGGGTTTCGGTGGCAGAACCCAGTCCCCAAGCCCACCAAGACAAAATTAAAATTCTGCATCTTCTGGTGGCCTTTGCCGTGGCCACAAAGTTACACCTGCGCTCTCAACCCCTAAATGAAGAAATTTGGGCTCTGTTGCCGGAATCCGGTTACCGGAAGCTTGAGGACCTAAATAATCCACCCTTAGAAATCGCCTTTTGGATCAGTAATTATCTGCAACGGGAATACGACCAAAACAATATTAATGCCTATCAGCTCACCGCCATGTTGCGCTTGGTAGACACCATGGTGGATGTGTTGGGCAGTTGCGAACGAATTTTAAAAACCCCCATTCCCCTGGCCTACGCCATCCATTTGCGCCAGCTAATCTTTCTCTATTGCTTCATTACCCCTTTCCAGATTGTGAATACCCTCCATTGGGCCACGGCTTTTGTGGTGGGAATTATCGCTTTCACTGTCTTCGGCATTGAAGAAATTGGAGTGGAGATTGAAAACCCCTTCGGCCACGATGCCAACGATCTGCCCTTAGACCAAATTTGCCAGACTATGCAGGCCAACCTGGAAGATTTAATCCAGTTACCCCCCTGGCACCAGATCTCCCATGGGGACTAGTGTTTATTCATTTATCCATGTAGAACTGCCCGACATTACCTTAGGATTTTATGGCTAACTAAAATAAAATCGAGCCGATCAAGAATTTTACGTCTTCCATGGAAAAGGTATTTCAACTTTGTCGCGCTGTTGTTTAAACAAACGAGGATTGCAGCTTGGCGGTTTAGTGCCCTGGGAACTGGTGCTTTCCCCCCTTCTTGGCAAAAAAACTATAACCTAGATAGGGAGAGTCGCAAGACTGTTTCACCACTTCCCGTTTACGGTTCCCCTATGATCAGCATTGATTTGACCCTTAAATATTCCCCCATGCCCGTGTCCGTACAGCGCAAGGAAAAGGATGGGGCGGAAGCACTCTATCAGACCATTGTCACTGCCATGCAGGGCGATCGCCCCCAAGTGTTGGAACTCACCTGTGAAAAGCAGACGGAGAAAAAGGTGGCCATTATGAGCGATCAGATTAGTGCGGTCATTGTTTCGGAGAAAGATGGTGCCGCCTCAGCGGGGAAAGTGCCGGGTTTTGCCGCCTTGGGCCAAATTGTTAATCAAGGTTAATGGAAAATTTCGATGCCATTGTGGTCGGGGCCGGCATTACCGGAGCGGCGATCGCCTATGAATTGCAAAACCAAGGGCAACGAGTACTATTACTCGAAAAACATCGTCAGCCTATCAACGCCACGGCCCTGAGCTATGGTGGCATTATCTATTGGGCTGGGGCCACTCCTCTACAGCGGCAATTGGGCCATGAAAGTCGCTATCGTTGGACCCATTTGAGCCAGGAGTTGGGGGGAGAAACGGAATATCGAGAGTTAGAGCTATTACTCTATCTCCGTCCTGAGGATGATGCCCAGGCCCTAGCTAAGCAGTTTGACCATTGTTTAATTCGGCCTCAATGGGTGGACCGTTTAACGGCGATCGCCATTGAACCCCAACTTAGCCCGGACGGCATTGGCGGCGGATTTGTGGTGCCCCAGGGCCACTGCCACGGCGGCAAAACCGTTAACGCCTATCTCCAAGCCTTTCTCCGGCTAGGAGGCATAGTCCGCATCACCGAGGTGCAAGGATTAATTACCAAGCAAAACCGGGTGCAGGGGGTCCACACTGGGGCGGGAAACTTTTTTGCCCATAACGTTATTCTGGCGGGGGGGGGTCAAAGCCTTGCTCTGCTACCGGAGTCGGGTATTAATTTGCCCCTCTATTTCACCCATGCCGCTGTGCTGCAAACAGTCCCTACCCAAGAAAATCTCCGCTGTGTGATTATGCCGGCGGATTTACAGCAACGCCCCAATTTAGAAGCCCTAGCCCCGACTTTAGATTGGCATCGGCCCGATGACCATTGCGTCGCCACGGTTGTGGAACCCGGAGCGGTGCAGTTTTTCGATGGCAGATTATTCATCGGTCAAATTAGCCAACTGGTGACTTCCCCCCGCTATCATCCCGACCTGGCCTGGGCCCAACAGCAGCTACAAACGGCGATCGCCAAAATTTTACCCCGCCTGGCCCTACTGCCGGTCACCGCCCACCATTGTTTAGTGGCCTTTAGTGGCCAAACCCTACCCCTAGTGGGGGAAATGCCTAATCTACCGGGGTTGGTGTTGTTCACCGGCTTCACCCATCCCTTGGTCTATGTGCCGCCCCTAGCGCAAAAACTGGCCCACCACCTAACCGTCGGCCGGGAACCAGTCATTGATCATTTGGCGCCGTTGCTAAACCCCCTGCAAACGGAAAAGTAGGATTTGGGTGCTTTGATCCCCACTAAAGTTATCGTCACTGATGGCAATTAAACTGGTGGAACCGTCTGGTAAGCGGGGCCCCAGGGTGATTCCTTCTAGATTATCCAACTCAATGCCCAAATCCTCCAGATCGAGCAGTAGTTCTTTGCGCATCGGGTTAATGGTGTTGGTACCAGGCTGAAAGCTAGCTATGCGGCTGGTGTCGGTGGCATTGGCATTGACCGTTTGGAAAATTTTGCCCTGGAATCCCGTCAGTCCAAAGGTTCGTTCTAAAGTGAGAAAATAACCTTCCCTGGGTAAAGCCACCATGGCGCTTAGGCCATGGAGCAGAGTGCCCGCTGGAGCTGGATCAAGGGGGTAAAGATTTTCACTGACTAAAACTGGTGCCCCGACGGAGTTAATTACGTAATGCAACCACCGTAAGGGAATTTCTTGGGGGGGATTCTCCGGGTCAAAGTCCTGGGCTAAAACACTTTCCGTGGCAGTAAAAAGGCGAAAAGGATCGTCCGCTAGGGTGCTAGTGGCGGCAATGGTTAAAGCCTCAAAACCGAAGTTATCCCGGATGCCCTGGGGTCGGTCTGCTTGGGGCAAAAATCGGCTGGGCAGGGGCAATCGCTCCAACTCCTGACCCGTTTGGGGATCAAATTCGGCAATTAAGGGCGGGCTTTGGCTCGATAAAACCCCTTCACTGCTGATGAACAGGGTTTGGCGGGGAGACAGGGCAATGCCTTCTGGGTCTAACAATTGACGACCGTAGGCTTCCCCTCCGCTGGTTCTGAGCTTGGTCATTCCCACTATTTCTGCTTTGGCAATCCCGATGCCCTCTTGCCCAGGGACTATGGTGAGGTGCATGGTGTAGAACCGAGGCGATCGCCGATCGTCGGTGACGGCATAAAAAAGATCCTGTTGGCGATCATAGGTAAGGTCGGAAATGCCTCCAACCGGTAAATCCTCTATTGCTTGTTTCGGTAGGGTATAGCTATCTAAAAATTCCAAGGACAGGGGTAAAAATAGGCGGGACTCTGCTTGCACCGCATCGGGGGAAACCCCACAGGCCACCAGGGTAAAGCAAACGATTGGCAGTATGAGCCTCAATGCAATTTTGGTCAAAATGTTGGTCAGCAACTTGATAAACCCTAAATTCCTGCCATCACTGTAGCTAACAAGTGGATTGATTCAGTTGTCCGGTGGCAGATGACTTGTTTGTCAGACCCTTTGGTTAAAGCAAGCTTGAGTCAGGATGGTTACAGAATTTATTTGCTTGGAGCTTGGCGACTTCTTCATCGCCCACTTTAGTAATGACAGATAGGTATTGGTCCGCAATGGTGTCCAGGGTAAAGTTTTCTTCAAAATATTGGCGGCCTCGACGCCCCATGGTTGCTGTTCGGCGGGGATTATTCTTAAGTTGAAGGATAAATTGAGCCAATCCTGCCCCGTCTCCGTTATCAATGGTTGCTCCACATTGAGCTTCGGCAATAATTTCCCGTAAATAGGAATGGGGGGGACAAATGGCGGCGATCGCCGTGCCTGCGGCCAAACAGCCATAGAATTTGCTCGGGACCACCAGCCCTTCCACCTGGGGCAAAATGGAAACCAAGCTCAGGTCGCAGGCGGTGAGGGAAAAGGGCAAAACCGGCTTGGGTTGGAAGGGCAAAAATAAACAATTAGTTAACTGGTGGCGTTGTACGAATTCTTGACAGACTGGGGCCTTAGCACCAGCTCCAATAAAAACAAACTGGACTTCTTCTTGCTGCAGTAGGCGAGCCGCTTCCATAACAGTTTCCAGGTCGTGGCACCGTCCCAGATTACCGGAATACAGTACGGTAAATGTCCGGTCCAAGCCATGGCGTTGGGCAAACCAGTTATCAGCTTTGGCCCTTGGTTGGATTAACACTCCATCCGCCCAGTTATGGACCACCTCAATTTTCCCTGCTAGGGCTGGTTGTTGGTCCGCGATCACCTTAGCCATGCTCTCGCTGAGCACAATAATAGCCTCTGCCTTTTGCCAAGTTAAACGATTTAGCCAACGCCACAATTTAACAATGGCATCCTTTTCCTTCGCCACCCCCAACTTCACTGCCACATCGGGGTAGAGATCATAAATCAGGCAGATATAGGGTTTTTTGTATAACAAATGCAGGATATAGGCCACCACCATTAGGTAGGGAGGCTCTGTAGTAACAAGAATCAAATCCCCCAGTCTGCTCCCTAATCTGAGTTTGACGATGGCGCGTAAACAATACAAAATTCCGGCGATCGCCCGCCCCCGTAATCTCTGGGGCCAGAGGCGGGAAGTCCTAGTTCTTCTGATCAAAACTCCCTGAGAGACTTCCTGGGATGGGGCAAGTTCCTGATCAAATGCATAACCCGGTTGCCCAGCAAAAATTTGCACATCAAGCTCTTTTTTGGACAGTTCGATGGACAGTTCTTCTAGCAGTTGCCCCGTGGCCGCATAGTCAGGGGGATAAAATTGGTTAAGAATGGTTAGCTTCATCAATAATTAGATCAAATCCCTAAAGGTACTAACAACAAAAGTTAGTTTTTACCTGGCGTAATTTCAGAGGAGTTGCCGTTTTTTGACCGGCTGACAGGGATTGCCAGAGTAGATGGTCATAGCCGCCAAATCTTTGACAGCCACAGACCCCAAAGTCAAAACTGCCTTTTCATTCACCCGTACTCCAGGTCCAATAACGGCGCTAGCACCGATCCAACTGCCAGCGGCGATGTGAATCGGACTGGTGATTAGGTCAAAGCTGGGTTTACTCCAATCGTGGTTGCCAGTGCATAGGTAAACGCCCTGGGAAATACACACATGGGACTCAATGGTAACCGGGGCGAGGTTATCAATCCAACATTTTTCCCCCAGCCAAACGTAATTGCCCAGGGTTAGCCGCCAAGGGAATTTGATCTTGACGTGGGGTTTGATATTAACTCCTGTACCAATTTTGGCCCCGAATAATCGCAGGATAGCTACCTTCAGCCTGGCCATGGGCAGTAGGGGCGTTTGGACTAAAAAATCCCCAATGGAATACCATAGCAATTGTTTAAACAGCGGGGCTCCAGGGTGATATTCTCCTTGCTGGTATTGATTAAGTTGCATGGTAATAATTTACGCCAAAATTAACTGGTTCGACAGCAAAAACAACGGAATTTATTTAGAATTTGGGAGAATGCTGCGGTCGCTCAGTTGGTTACCAAAAACAAAGGAGCAAGAATACGGCCAGAAAACTTGCCATGGTTTCAGTTTGGCCAATGGTCGGAGAGCTACCAATGGAACATTTCTTGTACTGATATTTTTATTTCGGGAAAGGCTTGGCTACGGATGATACCTTCGGAGTGGGTTTGTTGCAGGCGATAATCTTCTTTGTCTGGTGCTCGAAAAATAAATAATTGGCGTTTGCTTAGGTCTGCCACCCAATATTCGGGGATGCCTTCTTGAGCGTAGATTTGTTTTTTGTCGTTGAGGTCGTAGGCTTGGGTACTGTTAGCTATTTCAATTAACCAAAAAATATCGTCGGCCTGAGGATGCCTTTCTTTGTAGCGCTCCTGGGGAGCTAGAACAATGGCAATGTCAGGTTCCGGTTCAGATTGACTCAGGGTAATGGGATGGGCTTCCCTCACTAGAGCTAATCCGTGCAGGTTTTGGCGCAGATAGTCGGCAACGGTGGTGGTGGTGTAGCTATGGAGTGGTCCTTCGGGAGCCATGGTCACTAGGTCTCCGTCTAAAAGTTCCACTTTCTTACCGTCCAATAGCCCCTGTTCAATGAGGTGGTGATAGTCTGGAACTGTCCATTTCAGCAGGGTAACCATGGTTATTTCACAGGCAACGGGGGACTAGTCAATCTTAACAATGAGTATGTTGGGAAAGGGTTGGGCGATCGCCTATTTATTCCCCGTATTCCTGGAGGAAACTGAGGAAATCGATTAGGGCTGCTCTGGTGTCTGGGCTAGGGGTAAGTTGATACCGTGTTGGTCGAAGGAAGAATCGATTTTGGATTCGAGCACGGCGAGCCGCTCGTTGTCTTTCCTGATCTGCTCGGTCTCTTTCTTGATCTGTTCTGTCTCTTTCCTGATCTGCTCGGTTTCGGCTTCGATTTCCAGAGTTCCACTCAAGGCCGAGATTAACCAGGAGAGCCGCTGTGCCCAACGTGAACGCCAGGAAACTCCAGTCGAGGATGGTGAGGGGGATGAGTTGGAAGGGGGTGGTGTCGATGTTGCCATAAAATCTCAGTAGGGCCGCCACAGCATAAAGGAAAGTGGTCAGGGAGCGGGGCAGTAAGGCTAGAAAACTTGCCATAGGTTCATTTTAGCTGTGCCTTCAACTCACCCAACATTTGCCTTGTGCCAACTTGGTAAGCTTTTTGAATTAGTTGGGGAATCATTGACATTACGGCCAAATCTGGAAAAACTTGACTTTGGTTGCTTTCTAAATAACCTTGTTCTGAATAAAGGTAAATTTGTAGTTGATTGTTGCTATAAATCCACACTTCAGGAACGCCAATGGCTTGGTACGCATCGATGACGGTTTTGGAGCTTAAATTGCATTCAATTGCTAAATCTGGGGGGGGAGATTGATTCAGATCAAGGTTTTTGTATTCCCGCATCTGGGATGCATTTTGGATGTAAAAACAGCTATCTGGTTCTATGCCAGCGAAGGGAGGCTGTTTAAGGGTGGTGGAGCCAAAGTCTTCCCAGTCGCGCTCTTGGCATTCCAAAATAGCTTTGACGATATCGGTAATCAGACGATTTGGTTTTTCATGTAGGGCCAGGGGAGCCATGATTTCCAGTCGGCCTTGATAGTAAGCGAGTCGGGAATGACGTTTTTCTCCGAGTTCTTTTAGCAAAGAGATAAAGTCTACCCAGGATACATTGGGGATAGTTAAATGACTACCAGGGGCGATCTCAATGCGGGGAATGGCAACGGTGAGGGTCATGGGGAATTATTCGCTATAAAGGAAAGTGGTCAAGGACCGGGGCAGTAGGGCCAGAAAACTTGCCATAGTCTTAGTTTAGCTAACCGGCGATCGCCCTATGCCACAATCTGCTCGAACGAGATGTTAGGAATATTGGTTCTTTGTTGAGCGTGTTCAATGGTTATGGCACAGACATTTCCGTGCATGTCAATGTCAATTAAAGTGTTATCGTCCAAATCCCTGGTTTCGACAATATTGGCAGACTGAAATTCAATATAAAGGGTATCTGTATCAGTAAAGTACTTAATCTTCATGGTTTGAAGGAGCGGTCAAAAAATGCATTATGGACAGTTTCTCGATCTGACAATAAAACTACACGCAGATATCTACCTTCCATTTCCGGGATGGAAGCCCATAATTTGATTCTACCGTCTGTTTGAATTTCTTCCTTGAGAGGATTGTTCATAGTGTATTCTATCCACTCCAAGTGAATAATTAACCGATCTGGTCTTTGTCTGGTAGCTAAAAAATATTGGGTAAATTTCATTCAAGATTATCAAGCTCGCCGTTTATTCGCCGTATTCCTGGAGAAAGCTAAGGAAATCGATTAGGGTTGCTCTGGCTTCTGGGCTAGGGGCAAGTTGATACCGTGTTTGGAGAACAAATCCTCGATTTTGGATTCGAGCACGGCTAGCCGCTCGTTTTCTTTCCTGATCTGCTCGGTTTCTTTCTTGATCTGCTCGATCTCTTTCTCGATCGGCTTTTTCTCTTTCCTCAGACGCTCGGTTTCTTTCTTCGTCTGCAAGATTATCTCGTCGAGTTTCGCGTTCTCTTGTTTCAATCTCTCGGTTTCGGCTTCGATTTCCAGTGTTCCACTCAAGGCCGAGATTAACCAGGAGAGCCGCTGTGCCCAACGTGAACGCCAGGAAGCTCCATCCAAAGATGGTGAGGGGGATTCGGGGGATGGGGGTGGTGTCGATGTTGCCATAAAACCTCAGTAGGGCCGCAACGGCATAAAGGAAAGTGGTCAATGAACGGGGCAGTAAAGCCAGAAAACTTGCCATGGTTACAGTTTAGCTAACTGGCGATCGCCATTGCTACGGTTGTGTGCATGGGGAATTATCGCCATGGCGTTGTTGGTGCCAAGCCCAGGCATGGGTCAGAATATCTTTTGCCAGGGGATATTGGGGTTGCCAACCGAGGATTTGCCGAGCTTTTTCACTGCTGCCCACTAAAATCGGGGGGTCTCCCGGACGGCGATCGCCTTGTAGCACGGGAATGGGGCGATTGGTGACTAACTGGGCTGTTGCAATCATTTCCCGCACAGAGAAGCCATTGCCATTACCGAGGTTAAAGATGTTGGTAGCTCCCCCCTGCAAAAGGTAAGTTAATCCGAGAACGTGGGCCTGGGCCACGTCGTTGACGTTGATCGCCTATTTATTCACCGTACTCCTGGAGGAAGCTAAGCAAATGAGCGATCACACAAATTACTATTTTTGTAGTAAGTCAAAAAATTTTTCTTTTTCAAGTCCAATATCTTTAATCATGCCCATCAGTGTCCCCTGCTTTAAATCTTTTCCGGGATGGATGGGAACCACAACTCGATTACCCTGGGTATTTTTATAAATGGCATGGCTCCCTTTCTGGCGCTCCAGAAAAAATCCGAGCTTTTTGATTACTCGAATAAAATCTTTGGCTTGGACGCTTGGAAGATTGCTCACACCAAAATACTCAATGGTTTGACAATTAAATCTTCCTTAGGAACGGGCTGATGTTCGGCTATCAAGCTTTCAATGTATAGTTCAATAGCCTCTGTAATGTTTTGTATGGCTTCTTCAAAGGTGTCTCCTTGGGAATGGCATCCTTTGAGCATTGGGCAAAAGGCGTGATAACCGCCATCAAGCTCTTTTTCTAGAAGAACAGTATAGTTATAAATTTGCTTGGGAGTGACTGTCATGGTTACTTTTTTCATAAGGGAAACGTCGTCAGGGAGCGGGGCAGTAAAGCTAGAAAACTTGCCATGGCTCTAGTCCAAGATAACGCAGTCAGGTTTTGGTCCCTGATTCAGAATCCAGCGGTAAACGGCAAGGGTGTCCTGGGCGATGGCATTCCAGTCGTAGCATTTGACGTATGCTCTACCTCTTTCCCCCATAGTTCGTAATTCCTGGGGATGTAGAATTGTTGCTTGCTGGAGAGCATCGGCAATAGTCGCAACTGTCGGTTCTACCCACCAACCACAACGGTAAGTTTGGAGATCTTGCCAGGGAGTCCCAGTGGTGGTGATGACGGGAATGCCATAGGAAAGGGCTTCGGCAACTACGACGCCAAAGTTTTCACTAAAGGTGGGCAGAATAAACAGATCAGCCTGACGGTAAAGGTTGGCTTTGGCTTCTCCCTCCACAGAGTCAAGGATTTTGATCGTTTGCTCTAATTGGTGTTGTTTGATTTGGGCTTGAACTTCAGCACGGTGATTATTTTCGTTGGGGCCAGCAATGAGTAGTTGCCAGTCTGGGGGGGAAACTTGATGCCAGGCTTGGATTAGGTTCATTAATCCCTTTTTGGGATGAATGCGACTGAGGAATAGAGCTGTTCGGTGGCGTGATGATTCCGGAGGAGATGCTTGAGATTCTAGCGTGGGGAAAAGAATGCCGTTGGGAGTAATAGCTATAGGCTGACGCAGACCAAAATGACGAAGACTCTGGGCTTCCTGGTTGGCTGTGGCAAACAGTATTTGAGCCCGTTGTAGATCACGATTTTGATAGAGCCATAGGGCAATCCGTTTTTTGAATTTACGGTAGTTGAGGGCCCAGGGTTCGAGCATGCCTCTAGGATGGATAACTAGGGGAATGTTATATTGCTTGGCAGTTTGACTCCTCCAATAGCTAATCGGATGCCACAGGCCATGGCCATGGATAATGTCGGACGGGTAAGAGCTTAAACGGGAGCGGAGTAGGTTATTTAATGGCAATCCTAGGGATAGGGCAATTCTGTGAGAGCTGTTTACAATGATTCGATTAACTTTAGAGTTTGGAGCAGGAGCAACAACTGAGCTATCTGTTAAGCATTGGCTCAAAAGAGTAACTTCGGTGAAGTTCTGGTGGGAAAGGGCATCAGTCAAATTGGTAACAGTTATGGATGGCCCCCCTGCTTCAGGGGCCAAGTCTGCAATTATGTGTGAAATTCTCATATTACTGGTTGAATTGAGCAGATAAAAGTTGAGCTAAATTTTGTTTAAACTGCTCAAATCCATAAATTTCAATCACTTTTTGCCGGAGAGTTTCTGGTTGATAGAGAATTGGTAAGGGATAGGTCTTTTCTAGGATTTGGGTAATTACTGTGCTAATTTCGTCCAGATCATCGGGATTCACTAACACTCCCAGTTCGCCATTGCATAGAGCATCGATCGCCCCATCTTGATTACCACCAATGGTGGGTTTTCCGCAGGCCATGGCTTCTAGATACACAATACCAAAACCTTCCCCTTTACTAGGCATGGCGAAAACATCACAGAGGTTATAGTGATCGGCTAGTTCTTCGTCGGGGATGAATCCTGCTAGGGTAACGTAATCTTCTAAGTCTAGATCTTGAATTAGTTTTTCGATTCTAGGGCGATCGCCTCCTTTACCGCCGATTAGGTAATGGATATTGGGAATAGTTTTAATAATCTCTGGTAAAGCACGGATAATTTGGTCATAGCCTTTATAACGTTCTTCCCCAGCTAATCTGGCAATGGTCAAAATAACCTGCTGATCTGGGGTGAGATTATATTTTTCGAGTAAAGATTGGGGTTTCGGGGCAATTTGAAAGCGTGAAGTATCAAAGGTATTAGGAAGAACAACAACTTTCTCTGGATCAAGAGCTTGTTCCTGGAGGAGGCGATCGCGGGTGTAGTGACTAACGGCCAGAATTCGGTCAGCATGGCGCAAAGCTTGAATGATATGCGGATTTTGGAGGTTCCAGGCATCTACTCCATGGGCCACTGTCCAGTAAGAAATACCCATTAATCGTTGAACCAAATGAGCTACAGGAGTGAAATTAGCATGGCCGCAAATAATTAAATCTGGTCTTTTTTGGAAGCTACTGATAAATAATAAGAGAGCAAAATAAAAAGTTCTCAATTTTAGAGGAATATTTCCTCCATAATGAAATTTAGTTTCAGGCAAAACTCTTACATTAGGCGTGTAATGGGTATCATGTTTTAAAAAGACATCATAGAAGGCATTTGGATAGACTTCCTGTAAAGCTTCGATCAAAAAAGCACAATAAACTTGAATTCCTCCTTTAAACTGGAAAATATTAGGCAACCAAAGGTGAACTTTGAGGTTTCTAGGCATAGTTTTTATTTAAATTTTAATTCTTTAGTCCTATATATTCTTAAAAATTAGATTGATATTTTCTGAATATGAACCTGATTTAGACACATATAGTAGTTTCAAATAAGGCTGAGACGCTAAACGCCACAGTAAGAACGGATAATTTCATCAAGAGACGTGTCAATAGGAGCGTACATTCTAGCTCGTTTCAAGGCACTAAAGTCATGCTCAATATCATTTAAATCAGGAGAATATTTCGGCAAAAAAAGAACTTCATGACCTGCTTCTTTAGCCAATTCTTTAATGGCAGTTTTACGATGAATAGGAGCATTATCCATTATTAATATTGATGGAATGTCGAGGGAGGGTAGTAAATATAATTTTAACCATCCTTCAAAGCCTTCTGCATTCAAACTCCCAGTAAAAACCATCGGTGCAATCAAATCTTTTTTTCCTTTTCTTCTCCCTGCTACTAGATTTTCTCTGACTCCCCTTTTTCCTTGTCTATCTCCATAAACTTTTTTTCCTTTTTTTGACCAGGCATAAATACAAGCCTGGATTGCTTCGAATCCAGATTCATCTATGTAAACTATAGCTTGACTACCATAGAGCTTGATTAGTTCTCTTAACATTCTATAGTACTTAACTCGTTCCTCCCGGTTTCTTTCTCGATAACGTAGTTCTTTTTTTTTTCTGTTTATTTTCATTTTCTTTAATGCGTAATATACGGCACTCGGCCTCACTCCAAATTTCTTGGCTCTGTCTATCAATCTTGCATCGGGATTTTCTTCTACGTCTTTTTTTAGAGCTTCCCAGTCTAATTTCCTATGGCGACGCTCTACTTTTGTTGGGCTTAAATCTACTCTATTTAACCATCTGTATATCGAGGCTTTTCCTATTTTATATATCTTGGAAGCCTCAGTTATTTTTCCTCCAGCTTCTATATAAGCTACTACCCTTTGCCTTAAATCTAAACTGTAAGCCATTGTTTAAACCTGTTCATTTTGTACACCCCATAATTTTACATTAAATTCTCTCATCGTTAATTGAAGTGACTATAAAAGCTGGGAATACTTCCAGGGTCTTTCAAGGAAAACTGCTAAAACTTGATGTTTTTAAGATCTAAATTATCATAAAATATTAGTCCCAATAAAATTGGAATAACAGCATAGCTCTCGAATATAATCGTCGTGAAACAAGAAATAATAAGGTAAAAAGATAGGGCATTTCTGCTTTGTAGCAAATCTCCTGTTAGAACTAGGTAGTCTTGACTGTTATTTATATTAATATGCCTAGGAGTTTGCTTAAATAAGTTTATTACAATCAATATAAATAATAACAGACCTGTGATTCCAAACTGACCAATTAAAGATGCTGGTGTAGAGTCAGATAAAAAATTACTGCCATCATAACCTGTCAGGATCAATGCATTAGAGCCATAACCTAAATAGTTGCCAAAAATGAATTCGTAAGGATTGAGTCGGTTAATTAGGTTGAAAAGAATATGATATCTACCGTCTTGTAAAGGCGATGCAGTGTCATCTGCACGGTTACTGATAAGGTTAATTCTTAAGAGAAGAAATTGTAAAAGAGGGACTGTAAGCAAAAAGGCAAAAGTTAAGTTCTTAGCTCTAGTTGAAGCTATGGATTGACGAGATAGCTTTATAGCTACAAATAACAAAATGAATATGCCAATTATTAACAACGATGCTCGCGACCCTGTAAAAAACAGAGCAATACCATAACTTATAATTAAGAAAAAACGAATTATATTAGGCGGAAGCATAAAAAGATTTACCATTATCAGTAGAGCTAAGAAGCGTCCTAAGGTATTGGGATCGGCAAAAGTTCCGACGGATCTCGCAGAGCCAGAATGTAGCCAATCAAGACCATTATTGATGATTGCACTATTGCGTTGAAGAAAAGAGTGATAAACCTGAATAATGCCAATTATATTTACGCATTCTAAAATTATTCTGAAATAAAAAAAATTGAGATGCTTATGGCAAAAAAATAGCAAAGAAGCAGTAATTAAAAATGGCCTAATCACCGCCACTATGGTGAATAGAGTTAAATTAGTGACATCTCTACTGGCAAAAAGGTTTGATAGGGACAAAAAAAACAGTAGGATGAAAGATAGATAATATCTCTGAAGGTTTATATTGGGACTAAAATCCAGAATTTTTCTTCGGGGGAAATATATGCTTGCCAGTAGTAACACCAGAGAAAAAGCATCTTTAAGTATCTTTTCCCAAGTAGGCACCAAGTCTAGGTAATCACTGTATTTATAGAAATAAGCATCCCAGCTTTGATTGACGGCATAATCAGACATCTTCCAATAAGTCAAGCTAGAGGAGGCAATAATTAAAAAAAATAGGATATGAAGAAAAACGACTGGATCCGTTAATTTATTAATTCTTATGGTGGGCATGAACGTGTTGGTTTAGTATAGTAACAACGTTTCTCCAACTTAAATTTTCTTGGTAATAAGCATAGGTTTTTTCAGTTAAATCAGCAAAGGCAGATTTTGTACTTAACATACTTAAAATTTTTATCAGTTCTGATTGGAAACTAGAATATATACCATCAGGTACTAAAAATATACTTGGTTGATCTTTCAAAAACGAGTCAGTTAAATCACCATCAGTTCCTAAGATAGGTAGTTTATGTTCAATGGCAGACATCAATGACCCTCTTTTAGCGCTTACCCCAAATTCATGGGGCATTATCAGTAAGGTACTGATTTGCAGATATTGAGACAAAATGTCCGCCGAGAGATAGCCAGGACGAACTACAGGATTTGTGCAAGATATGTTCAGAGACTGGGCATTTCCTAGGAAAAGCCAAGTAACGGACAGAGAACGGGAACGGAGATAACGATCTAACTTAATCACCCATGATTTACGAATAGAACCAATACATCCATACAGAGTTAGTACTAAGCTATCTGGAGAAATATTCAACTGTTGACGTAAATTATCTTTTTGCTGGGATGAAATTATATTTGGAGCAATATTATTTGGAATGGGCAGGTAGCAAATTATTTTTTGATCTTGAACTAAGCGTTGAAGCTGCCGAGAATATTGCTCAGAGCCACAAAAGATACTATCACTAGACAAGGCTAAAGCTTTAAGTGCATGAGCCTGAACAATCCCTTTAAACCAGGTACCAGGATAGCGCAAAAACCAATAATAGGTTTCATGAACTATCAAAACAGTCTGCATAGACTGGGCACATTGTTTCCAGAAATTCACCAAATTTAGGTCATATCCTTGAGAATTGTATAGGTAGGGAGCGTACTGCAACACAACTATTTTTACTGATGCTTGATTAAGCAAATTCAATAGTTTTTCATAATCTTTTTGGGTATTTCCTTCTAACACTGGAAACACCGGAACTTCACCATGAAAAGATTCACAACTTTTACCAGTTAGCAAGCTCAGTTCGATGTCTTGATATTGATTAAAATATTTGACCAAATTAACCGTATAGTCCCCAACACCGCAGACATAGGGATGGGTTTTTGCTGTAATGGTCACAACGGGGTTTAATTGGGAGGTTGTCATGGCAAAATTGAATAACGATTACTCTCATATCCGATCTTTGTTTTTGTGAGTATCAATATTTCCCATTTGACCTCGCATTAATCATCATTTTTACCACGTCTGGGGTTTTATACTCTGCTTTCCACCCCAATTGCTCCTGAGCTTTGCGGGGATTTGCTTTACCCATTGCCAAATCCGTAGGACGAAATAAACTTTGATCGATGATGACATGCTCCCGCCAGTTTAATCCCAATGAAGAGAAAGTAATTTCCACAAAATCCTGTAAAAGATAACTCGCCCCTGTGGCAATGACATAATCATCTGGTTTTGCCTGTTGGAGCATTAGGTACATAGCCTCGACATACTCTGGAGCCCATCCCCAATCCCGACTGATGCTGGTGTTGCCCAAATAGAGCTTTTCCTGACTGCCCTGGGCAATACGACACGCAGTAGCGATAATTTTTTGAGTCACAAATCTTTCTGGCCGCAAGGGAGATTCATGGTTAAAAAGAATGCCGGAGCACGCATATAGATTATACGCTTCTCGATAGTTTGCCACTTGCCAAAAGGCGGCGGACTTGGCCACGGCATAGGGACTCCTAGGACGAAAGGCGGTATTTTCATCAGCGGCGGAATTGCCTGTATCTCCAAAGCATTCACTAGAACTAGCGCTGTAGAGTTTGATTGGTTTGTCCAAAAAGCGAACAACTTCTAATAGGTTTAAGGTGCCGATAGTGATACTTTCTAGAGTTTCAACGGGCTGTTCAAAGGATAAACCAACGGAAGATTGTCCGGCAAGGTTATAAATTTCATCGGGGTTGACCTGTGAAACCACCTGCAAGACACTGCGGAAGTCTGTTAAGGCCATGGAGACGACTTTTATAGACTCCCGGATACCCAAAATTTTGAGATTACGGAAATTGGATATTTGAGCGTCCCTTGACGTACCCCAAACGGCATAACTTTTTTCAATTAGTAGTTGAGCTAAATATGCCCCATCTTGTCCTGATATGCCAGAAATTAATGCTATTTTCATAATAAATTATAGAATTTTTATTCACTCTTATGCGACAACAAAACAAGGGTTGTCGTGTGCAATTTACGCTTTATCGATAAGGGCATAGAGCAAGTTACATTTTCAAAAACTAAAATCCAAGACTTGGGTAAAAACTTTAATAAATAATGTAGTTTAATATGGCCATTTGTTAATGAATTAGTCACCAGTCTAGCTTCTTTAATAACTAATCCTGCTTGATGTGTTAGTTGTTCAACCTCGTCTAAATGAAGTAAAAAAATATGTCCATCTGAGTTTGGTTGAAATTGCATTTTTTCATATTGACTAGGATCAGAACAGTCAGAAAATCTAGGTAAATGATTTTTGAAATACTCTCCATTAGGGGTACTTAAGACAATATGACCATCTGGCTTAAGCATTTTGGCAATATTTTTCAAGAAATTATCAGGATGAGCAACATGTTCGATTACTTCCGCAATCAAAACCACGTCAAATTGCCCGTCAAAATTCAAATCAAAAATATTTCCTGGTGCATAGTTAACAGTACCTGACTCCCATTTTAGTTTGACATAATCAATTAATTCTTCGCGTAAATCATTCCAAGTAACCTCGTATCCCATTTCTGCTAGTGTTAACGTAAAATTGCCTTGTGCCGCAGCTACATCTAGAATTCTGGCTCCAGGCCTAGCGACACTCTTAATCAAATTTAATGTATGCTTTCTTCGGCTTTCATAAGCATAAGCATAACCAGGAAACTTTAATGAACCATAAACTTCCAATAAATCGTATGGATAACTATATTTCCAGCTATCAGGCCAATCATTCTGACAAAAAATTTTTCTCATGGTTTTTAAGTGGTTATACTATCCAAGTGGTAAAGCAAAGTCTTTACAAAATAAGTGTTATGATCATGCCAATGCATATCAAATTTATTCGATTTTAAATATAGCTCAAAATAAAAACTTTGAGCCTTTAAAATTTAAGCACAAAAAGACCTAGAAAATAATTCGAAATTTGACCATGAATTTATTATGCATTTAATGGTTAATTTTGGGTCAAGAATAAATTGCTTCAAAATTTCATAGGAAAATAGACATTTATTTTTAAAAGTTGATTGATATAGAAACGAATGACATAACATCGCAAAAAATCTGGATGATTGATCCATTTCTTGGTCAGAAAATGACCGAGCTTTAGGATTAAAATGATGAATAATATAGGTAGAATCTAAATGACGTATGCGATAGCTTAAATAATATAAACGACTCCCCCATTCTAAGTAAGAAGCACCAAACTTATAGTATTCAACAAATCTTAAACCTGATGCAAAAATTTTCTTCGGATAAATACTAGCACCATCGGCGATCGCCCAACAATTTTGAGTGTCTTTAGGATAGAAAGAAAAACCACGAGGATGTAATTGACCAGGACAGGGATGTGGGGCGTTTTCGATAGACGATGTTGGCGAATATTCTCCAATAATCCAGATAGAAGATGGATCTGACTGAATAGCATTTAAACAAACTTCGATATGTTGTTCAGGAAATTCATGATCATCATCCATTGTGCGAATATGAGTACCGTAACAAGCTAAGGCAACATAGTTACGATTAGCATAAAGTCCCCGCTTTGGTCCGTCGATGTAACGGCATCCCCATTTTTGAGCAATCTCTTTGGTTGAACTCTTATATAAATCATCTGAGTCGTCTGAAACCACGACTTCAAAAGGTTGAACTTTCTGATCTCGCAAACTTTTTAAACAACGCTCTAAGCTATCAGGACGATTACGAGTCACTAAAGCAACACTTAAATTAATTTCTTCTTGTTGATTCACCATAATTATTTTTTATTCAATGAAATAAAACAAGTTACAATAGCCTTTCGTTTCCCAATTGTCAGACAAAATAGTTTCTTGACTTTTGTCAAGGGCATTGTGAAAATGACGACATCTATAGCCTAACTTTTTTAGATAATTATGTACGTTCCATTCTGACAACTTGCTGACTTTGGCTAACAAAGTATTGAATTCGACACATAACCAGGGTTGATATCTAATTAAGGTCTTGTAGCTTCCTTGCAAACATTCAAGCTCAAAACCTTCAACATCTATTTTAATACCGTTAACAATAGCTCCGTCTAAAACTTGATCTATTGTGGTTAAAAAAACTTCTTGTGTATCTCGCGTTGCATTGTCTTTAATACAAGAAATATTATGAGTAGTATTGCACTCAAAAAATACTGTTTTTTGTTCATTGCCCACGGCTTGGGAGATCAAATTAATATCATTCTTAAATCTTGATAAAGATACATTGTCCGATAATTTTTAAAAAGTTGATGGATTGGGTTCAAAAGCATATACTTTGCCAGAATAACTCACTCTAGAAGCAGCAACTAAAGACCAAATACCAATATTTGCACCACAATCAACAAAAGTATCTGACGGCTTCAATAATTGAGTGAGTAATTCTAAGTCTTTTTGCTCCTCTCTTTTTAAGTAAACCATAGCTTCGTAAGGAATACTCAAATCACATAGGATTTTTTCGCCGCCTGGCAATATTCTATATTTGGTTCTATGGTCTTTATTTTGATTCATCCAATATCTAATAATTCTCCATTTACCTTTAAATTCAGGAGTTGTTTTGATAAATTGACCAATGTAGTCGTTAATAGTTGTTTTCATGATATTTTTATACAAATACTCATTTATAGTTTTAAGATTTGTTTAGTAAACATAAACGATTTTGATTTCTAGGTGCAATTTGGTGACGATGAAAAAGTATTTTTGTTGCTTAATCTTATGCTAAGTAATTCATGTGAAAATTTTGTGTTTTAAGAAAATTGTTTAGTAACCTCCATGCATTTATTAGATAGTCAAGAATAGCTATAATAACCTTCGATCAAATCTGAAAATCTAATGGTTAATCGGTGGATAAATAACTTCTATATTTTTTCAAGTATTATGCAGAATCGTTATATATTTTTCAAATAATATTATGAATACGTCTGTTATTTAAATTATTTCGTTTAATTTCCCAAGCTAATGCGGTGCGAAGAATAATATCTAAGTTATTGTACTTTGGTGTCCAATTTAACACTTGGCGAATAGAGTCTGCACAGGCTATAACTGAAGCTGGATCGCCCAAACGTCTTTCTGTTTCTCTGACCAAAAAATCAACCCCAGAGATTGCTTTAGCTCGATCAACCACCTCTCGTACGCTATAGCCTTGACCATAACCACAATTCAGAATTTGACTTTCTCCCCCGTTTTCTAAATAACGAAGAGCATCTAGATGGGCCTTAGCTAAGTCTTCTACGTGAATATAGTCACGAACAGCGGTGCCATCACGGGTTGGAAAATCTGTGCCAAAAATATCTAGCGAGGGTTTAAGATTCAGAATTGCGTCACAAACCGACCGTACTAAATGGGTAGTTGTCTTCGACATTTGCCCTAAACGCCCCTCTGGATCAGCTCCTGCAACATTAAAGTAACGTAGAATTACATATTGTAGAGCAGAGGACTTTGCATAATCTTGAATTATCCATTCACTGGCTAATTTTGATCGACCATAGGGATTTATTGGACAGGGAATCTCGGCTTCAGATATGGGATTAGACGAGGAGTTACCATAAACAGCAGCAGTACTTGAAAAAATCAGTCGGTTTACACCAAATATCTGACAACATCGTATTAAACTGAGAGTGTTACTAGTATTGTTTGCGTAGTAGTTAAGAGGATGAATTAAAGATTCTGGAACTATTAAGCTACCAGCAAAATGCATTACCGCAAGTATCTCATGCTCATGAAATACCTGATGAAGACGTTCGGTGTCGGCAAGATCGCCAATGACAAGTTGACCATAGAGTATTGAACTGGGAAAACCAGTCGAACAATTGTCATATACGACTATGCTGTATCCTGCTTCACCGAGCTGGCGGACAACACTGGAGCCAATATAACCCGCTCCTCCTGTAACTAAGATTTTGGGTGGGGAAGACTGGGTCATTGTTTACTCCTAAAATCGTGGTAAGCATTCAAGGTTTCATTGGCAATACTCGACCAATCAAAACTTTGAGCAACTTCAACACACTGTTTTGACAACTCTGTATAGCTTGTCTCGTCCAGACACAGTAAGTTTATGAGCTTTTGGCTAAATTGTTCAACATCTCCAGCGGGAACTAATAGTAAATTATCAAAGCGACGTAAAGCTTCCCTTGTACCTGGAATATCGTAAGCAATAACAGGTAAACCAGATGCCAGTTTTTCTAAAATAGAAGTAGGAAATCCCTCTATATAACTTGGAAAAGCGCCTACAGTTGCTTCACTTAGAAGAGTTGGCAAATTAGCGTTTTTATAACTTGGTACAATCCTGAGACAATCTGATGAAGGATAATTTAAGTCTTTCATGATTCCTTCTACACCACTTCTTGAATATCCACTTGTACCTAGGAATAAAAAATTAGCAAATGGAAGTTTATTTCGAACCTTATTAATAATCGCAGGCCAATCTCTTGCCCCTTTACCATTCCCCCAAGAACCGACAAAAACAATTTGTTGATTCATCAACCTAATTTTAGGCAATTTAGATTCTCTGAAAAAATCTTGATGCTGTTTTTCTGTCAATCCATTTGGTAAATAAACAGATTTGTCACCTAAGTTTAAAACATCACGAACATAAGCTAACTCATCAGAATTTATCAAAATTATTCCGTCTGCTTTTTGAAAGCTTAATAAATAATTTTGATTTTGCTTTTTCTGTTTAATTTTGCGTAATTTCCGCAGCAACAATTTAAATACATTGTTATTACCAGATAAGTTCCATGTTTTTTGCACAAGCTCTTGAAATTGTTGATGAAAAGCATATAATCCAACGCTTCTTACAATCAAGGTTCCATTGAATTTTAATTCTTCTTTGGAAAAGGGTAAATTACCCTGTTGAGCATCAATTATGTCGAAAAAGTTAGCATGTTTTTGAATATATTCTTTGGCTCTCTGTGAAAAACTTGGCATAAATAGCCTATAAAGCCATAGTAATTTTGGTGGCAAGGATTTTATTTCAGGAAAAGCATCATAGTAGTCAAATTTTTCAACAATATGTCCTTGTCTAGAGAATTCTTTTGCTAACTCCATTTGGGGTTTGGGTCCCCCTAAGTTAGCGTCCCAAGGCATATGTAATACCATTAAGATTTTTAATTGCTTTTTATCCATAAGATTGGGTAGACCAAGTTTGGGATATTAATTGATTAGATTGCCTCTTGAAGAAACCCATTAAACTAATTTGTCCTAATAGTTCTTTTTAGAAGTTTATAAATTTGTTCGCCAAGCAAAGATCGAAAAAATATTTTCCAAAATAATGGCCAAACAGCCAGGGTAGGTCTTTTAACAATGGTTTTAGTAATTTGTAACCAATGAAAATTGTCCAAGGAATTTATATAAGGTTGGAGAGAGAGATAATCAAATGCTTGGATTCGAAAAAATATTTTTTCCAGCCAAGTTGGTAAATTTTCAGCTTCTGCTAGAGCTACTTTATGCACCTCCGGTTCTGGCACTATTGCATGAAAGTCTATTCGTGATATTGTTCCCATGGTTTTACTGTCCTCATGCCATCTGAGTCGAGTTAGTTTTTCTTGAATCCAAACTGACTTAGGTTCTTGATTTAAGACTCTTAGAAAAAATTGAAAATCCATGGCGTAGTATAGCTCTATACTTAGTGGAAAACATTGGTCTGCCATTTCTTTTTTTACAAAGATTGCTGGCTGTGGCAAAAAGCCAGACGACCAATATCGAAGATATTTTTTGAAATAAGTGGGATCTGATTTTTCTGTGGATGTAATTGCTTGATTAAAATGGGTTCCATCAGCATTAATATTTAGACATTCACCAACAATTAAATCGTATCCTTTTTGATAAAAGTTGATAACTTTCAAAAGTGTAGATTGATCATAGTAGAGATCGTCGGCGTTGAGCCAGGCAAACACGTCTCCTGAACAATAACGATACCCCTTATTAATAGCATCTGTTTGTCCATGATCGGGCTCACTTGCCCAGTATTTCAAATATTTTTCGTATTTTCGAATAATTGTAACTGTGTTATCTGTCGAACCACCGTCAACGACTATGTACTCAAGGTTAGGATAGCCTTGTAGTAAAACAGAACGAATAGTTTCTTCGATAAACTGACCATAGTTATAACTAGGAGTAACAATACTGATTTTTGGCCAATCCGAACCATCAGGCATTTTTTCCGGTAAAGCTTCATTTTGCTCTGTCCAGGGCCAGCCTGTTTTACCCGGTGGGGGAGCTGGCAAATCATTAAGAGTGGGAGCTTTTACTATTGGATTCATATAAACGTTCGCAAATAAATATTTAAGTTCTCGTAATTTTATACGGTTAGCATGATTGGTGTTAAGAGTTGATCGCCTTTAGGAATTCTCATTTATAAATTGAAATCACTATCAATAAAGAAGTCAGAGCCGCAATAAGTAGCAATGTCAGAGCATATACTTGCTTTTAAAGCAAAGTAGAAATATTTTTATTTTAATCATTCGCTGAACTGCCATGGCCTACTTGGTTAAAATTATTCTATAGAAGAGAACGATATGTTTCAACTGTTTGTTGTGCAGTTTTATCCCAACTAAATTTTTTGCATTGTTTTTTACCTTTTTGAATCAGGCTATCTCGTTTTATTGGGTTTTCTAAAACATACAAAAGTTGATCAACTAACTGATCCATCGATTTGGGATCAAATAGTAGCCCTGCGTCACCTACTACTTCCGGAATGCTAGAAACATTAGATCCAATTACGGCAGTGCCACAGGCCATGGCTTCTAAAGGTGGAATACCAAACCCTTCATAAAGGGAAGGATAAACAAAAGCAATGCTCTGATTATAAAGCTTGGCTAGTTGTCCGTCTGTAGCTCTGCCATAATGGACGACATTTTTCGATAAGCCTAGGAATTCAAGGCGTTCTTTTTCTTGATTTTCAAAGGGTGAGCCAACGACACAAAGCAGTAAGTCGGCATATTTGGGTTTGGCAGTGACTTTTTGAAACGCAAGTAGTAATTGATCAAAGTTTTTGTATGTTCCCCTAGCACCCACATAAAGAAAGTAAGGTTGTGTTGGCACTGAAGCATTAACGTCAATATTATCTTCACTAAACTCTGTAGCTAAATAGGTTACACTGACGCGATTCTCTAAGGCAGGATATTGATTTAATAAATCTCTCTTTGTGTTTTCTGAATTGCATAATATTGCCTGTGCAGCAAGAATAGCGTTTCGCTTAATTTCAGCCTGCTCACCATTAGGATCCATGTAGTCGGCAAAGATTTCATGGATCATGTCATGGACTGTAATGACAACTGGACATTGATAGCTTTCAATTCGACGACCGGTTAAAAGCGAATAATAGGTTGGGTGAGCTAATTGAGGTTTATATTTTTCAGAAAGATATTGAAAATACTCTTTTCTTACCCAGTTACAAATTCTACCTGGGCGAAACCTTAAGTCAAAACGATACAATTCAAGGTGGGGATGGATGGGATGACTACCTGTTTTTTCCCTGCCGGTGGTTAAACCAGGATAAAAGTCTTCTGGCAATCGACTTATTAAGTTATCAAAGTAGCGGCTAATCCCCCCAGATTGCTTGGAGTAAGCTGCATAAATTAAACCATCGTAAAAGATTTTCATATTATGAAACGTAAACTAGTTTTATTCTATTTCAATAAGAGTAGAATAAATATCAGAAATTTTGCTGGGAGAATGAAAAGAATTAATATAAGATTTTCCTTTTTTACCTATTTCTTTGAGCTTGTCTTTCTCATTGTAAATTTTTTTTAATATGGAAGATAATTCATCTTGAGATAAGTTCTGAGAGACTTTTAGCAGAACATCGCTAGGTAATTCTGAAAAGCTGTCAATATCACTAGCTATTACGGGAATACCGCAAGACATTACCCTAAGCAATGAGCTAGATGTTTCTCCTCGTGAAGTAGATCTTAAGTTAAAACAAGCATCGGTGACTTTTATGAATTTATACAAGTCTTCCATACTTACACCAAGTTTACACACAAGCCTTTTATCATCTTCATTTGCTCGGAGAAAATTTAGTACTCTTGAATCTGCAATTTCATAGCCGACCATAAGAAATGCTACATTCTCATTTTGAACAAAAGAATGACAAAAAGCTAATAATAATTCGTAAACCATCTTGGGCTCAGATATAATTCCAAATACTCCAAAAACAAAAGTATTTATATCAATATTTAATTCATGTCTTAGTGAATTTTTATCTTGCTTTAAGTTTTCTTCAGGCAAACTCATGAGAAGACTAATTACATTTACACTTAAATTTGGATACTTACTCTTTACCTGGGTAGATGCAGAAAGACTATGTACTACAATCTTATGTCTTTCTGGTTGCTGCAAGACATTCCCGGACATATGTATTCCGTCGTGCAAGACTACTATTCCATGGTTTTTATTGATATATTTAAACATATAGTTGTGATAATAATTATTTCCAATTTGATAAACAATTTTCTTGATTCCAAGTATCTTTGAGGTTATGGGAAATAATCTGTGATTTAAGTAAAAAGTATTTTCAATGTTTGGGCATTGTTTTTCTGTGTATGAGTCATCTATAAAGACGAAAATCTGATACTTCTTGCAGAGAAATCTAATCAATTCTTCCGAGTAATCTGATATACCAGATTTTATTGGTTTCACAGGAGAAAAAAAAGCTAATTTCTTTAAGTCAGAATTCTTTTGTTTGCTTGATGCATACAATTGATACATTTGTGGTGTATATTTTAAGTTATAAATAAATGTTCGTAGCGAATCAATGAAATATAAACACGATTGGCGGAAATTTCTAATTATTATCTTTAGCAAAGAGATTAATTTTTTACGAATGCAAAAGATATTCAACCAACCATATTCAATTGAATATAAGTGACCGAAACGACGCATTAAAGTCAATAAAATATCAAGAAACAAGAGTATTTTTTGTTGTTTTGTTAATATGTTTTGCAAAATCAAGGTTCTTTCAATTTCCGAAAAGAAATGAAAACAGATAAAAGCATACGGATAAGATTTTTCCAGCACATATTTAGAATTAATTTCTTTTGCATAGTCTTCTGTACTCTTTTCCTGAAATACTCTATGAATAACACAAGTATTTAATGTAGTGGCTTTGCCGAGTAATAATATGCAAGCGATAAAAACCCAGTCACCTCCAAAACATGAAGGAATTCTCAATTTTAGAACGGCTTCTTTGCGATAAAGTCCATAAAAAATTCCATTATCTTGAACTTTATTAAAATATTCTTTCACCCTTTCTATGGGAGAGTTTTCTTCTAGGCAAATATTTTCTCCCATACGGATATCATCACCCAAATAATACTTGGCAATTCCACTACAAAGTAAATACTGATGATTATTTTGAAGAAAAAATTGACAGTCATAAATATAGTTTTCACTAATCCAATCATCATCTGCCAGCCACATGAAGTATTCTCCAGTCGCTTTTTTTAAAACAAAACTAAAATTGTTAGTAGCACCAAAGTTTTTAGCTTGACGTATGTAAGTTATACGGGAGTCAAGTTTACAAAGTTCCTCACACAATTGTTGGGTTTCGTCAATTGAACAGTTATCAGAAATAATAATTTCGAGGTTTGTGTATGTCTGATTAACAGCAGAATTTATTGCTCGTTTTAAGCTTTCTGCTCGATTATAAGTTGGTATACCAATGCTGACTAATGGCTTGTCATTTTTGGACATAGAATTTTAGCAAATCTAGTGAATTCATTTTATGCGCCCATCGGTGGCAACGGTGATCAACAGTTTATGCTGAATACTTTTGCCAATCTTAAATTCAAGACTGGTTTTCACATCCAAAATACCTACAGAAAGTCAGATGAAGTTTACTAAAGCTTTGGGTAGAGAGCGTACCATGCTTTTTGATGACAACCTGTTTTGAGATGACGAATATTTTTCTCACCATCACTTTGGAGCACTTGGACAGAAGGCCCTCAATAAAATCCGACTCATCCAACACGATTTCATCGTCATTTAATTGACCTACCCTGCTACTCACCGGCATTCCAACAAAATCATCGAAGGGCAAATTGTCCTTAAAAACAACAACGGGCCTTAGTTTATTCTGCTTGAGGTCAGAAAAATAGAACTCGCATAGGACGACTTCTGCCTGCTTCAGATCCATACATCATCCTCGGAGGGATCATGCCATTCATCAATCAATGTTGCTGAATGATCTGATAAGGCCCGTAGTTCCAATTCATTACCATGGCCATCTAGCATAATGACTACACGTACATGCTGATTTTTCAGAGATTTGTAATGATCTGGAATTGTAAGAACACCATCTTGTAGATCTGCTTCAAACTCTATTGCGTACATCGTTCATTACCTAAAATCGACATTTCTTTATACATAATAATCTAGATAATCTAGGTAAAGTGACTACCTTTAAACAAGAACTAACCTAACCGCTTCAAATAGCCATCGGGAGCCACAGTAATCAACAATTTGTGCTGGATGCTCTTGTCAATTTCAAATTCAGGATGGGTTTTGAGATATTCCCACACCGCTGTCTTGGGATTATTCCCCACGCCCCAGGGCCTGTCGCCAAACATCTCGTCAGGCAGATCTTCGACTACTGTATCGAATACGACGCAGTAACTACCCACGGAGGTTAGGGGAGCATAGGCTTCCAATTCTGCCAGCACATGATCATGGGTGTGATTACTATCCAGACAAACGAGAATTTTTTGTTTGCCTTCGGCTTTAGCTTTAACTTGTTCAATTATTTCTGGAGCAATGCTAGAACCCTGGATCATGGAGATGCGCTTAACCATGGGATGGGCTTCAATGGCTTCCCGATTATGTTGACGAATGTCAATGTCTATACCCAACACTTCTGCATCCTGGGGACCACCAGAAATAGCATTGAGTTCTAACATGGAAGCCGAAAAAATCAGCGATCCACCGTGGGCAATGCCCGTTTCGATGATTAAATCTGGCTGAATTGACCAGATCAACTCTTGCATGGCCATAATGTCTTGGGGATATTGAATAATGGGGCGGCCTAGCCATGAATAGTTATAAGTGTAACCATTTCGATTAGTTTCACGCGACCATATTCGAGATAGCGCCTGAATATCTTTGTCCGCTCCAAGTCCCGTAACATTTGCTTCAACTTGAGATTTAAAAGAGTCTAATGGATTCACTGAATTACCTCTTAATTGAATAAGTTAATCACTTAGTAATACAAGCATAGATAATATTACAATCTTCAGGATGTTGTTTACCTAGCTCATAGGATGCGCGACAAAATTCTGCTTTCCAGTCTTTTTGCTCACCACCAACTCGCCCCCAACCAAATCCACCTTCTTCCCATAGTCCATTTGCTAAGAACCAATCCATTTGAGGAGTGGAGAGAGACTTGTAAAATACACCACCAGTTGCATTAATTTTAAGCCCAGCTTGTTCAATATCATTGCAGAGAGTTGACAGTGAATAGGAACGGCGATGTCCTACGACTTGAATATCAAAAGGTGAGAGTTCTTCGCAGTGAGTCAGAGTTCCCATCAATACTGCTAGTCTTCGATTTACAGCTAGGGCATTAGGTACGTGAACTAATAAAATGCCATTTTGACTCAGCAAGCTAGCCGCTTTTTGTAAGACACTTATTGGATCTACTACATGCTCAAGAATATTAAGCATTGTAATGGTGTCAAATTTTTGATTAGTCTCAAATTCCTCAATCAAGCCTTCATAAAATTCTGCACTGGGCATGTTTTCTTTGGCTAATGCGAGGTGCTGACTAGAGGCATCTAAACCAACAACAGTCTTAAAAGCTGGTGCTAAAAGGGAAGTTAAAGTTCCATCTCCGCAGGGCATATCTAATAAGCTGTCACCACGAGAGTGCTCTATGCAAGCTTTCGCTTGGTAGTAGCCTAGAATGCTGTTGTAATCAGCAAACATTTTAGACCTAGCCCACGTAAATCCTTCTTGTAGTTCTTTTTCTGTTTTTAGGTGCATTTGCTTGCTTTCTTAGTTGGTGGAAATTTGATGTAGAAGGGACTTTAAACCTTGCTCAAAGAAAATTACAGGCTCCCAATCTAAAACATGATTAGCTCGCCCATAATTCATTGCAATTGATGCAACTTCTGTATTTACCTCTATTTGTTGGATCATACTAGAACTGCCTAACTCATCTCTAATCATCTCGGCAATTTTCAAGGTTGAACTTAATTGTCCAGTTCCTATATTAAGATTACCGATAAACCTAGACTTGAGGGTCGCAACGATAGACGATATAAGGTCATCGATGTGAAGGAGATCTAATTTGGGATTGCCATTGATATAGTGATGGGTAACTATTTTCTGCCCTTGACTCGCTTTTTTAAAGAAGTTAAATATAAACTTCGGTTTGTCAGACATTGAGCCATAAACTGGACTAGATCGCAAGATAGCACAACGTAAGCCACGAGTACGCCGACAATGATCTATTAATATTTCTGCTAAATATTTTGTCTCTCCGTATGGACCACGAGGCAATGCTGGTGTAGATTCGTCAGCATGAATTGTGCCAGCATATCCAGAATAGATTTCCCAACTAGATGGATAAATCAAGGGAATATCTTTTGCAAGACATACATCAATAACATTACGCAACATTGTTAGAGTTTGTCCCATCGCAACGTTGGAAGTATAAACTCTGGGATTTGCCAAGTGAACAATACAATCAATATTTTCTTCACTGGCCAATAAATCAAGCTTTGTACTCCCAGCAAAAATGTCAATCTGCTCACGAGTTGGAGATATTAACCTAAATTCACTATTAATTAAAGCACCTTGCAAGGCTGTGCCTATGAATCCCCTCCCCCCTGTGATTAAAATATTTCTATATTGACTACACTTTTCTTTTTTAATATTCACTCCTAAAGCTTGACGAACTGCGTTGAGTGGATCAAGCTTAATTTCTGCTTCGCCAGTAGCTTCTTGAACTTGACGCAGAGCTTGGTTAAAAGGGATTTTTTCCAAGTTTGTAATAATACCAACAGCTATGGCATTACTCCGAGACATTCCATAGTCACAACAAATTACAGTGCGCTTACCTTGCTTAATTAAATCGACTCCTTGGTGAATTTTATGCAAAATAGCACTGTTATCATTGCCAGCTTTATCTACAAGATCTCGAACATCAACAACAGTAATATCTGTAATATTCTGAACAGCGTTAAAAGCAGCCGTACCTAGAAGTGGTGTAATCCAACGTATTTTCATCTTAAGGCCTCTTCTGAAACATACTGCTCAGTTAAACTACGCAAATACCAACCAGTCTGAATTAACGGTTTTTGAGGTTCTATTTGCAAGGCTAAATACCGAAGCATTATGTCAACTTCATTAAAACCAGCCATAGCCCGAAGATATGTTGATGCTGAAAATCGTGGATTAATCTCAAATGGCATAAGTTTTCCATTCCTGACTCTTGCTTGGATATTAATAGGGCCAGCACTATTGAGTGCTTTAGCTATATCTTCCGCTTGCTTACACAATTCTGGATATTCACCAATGTACCCTTGGGAGTAGCCACTAGAAATAATACCACCACGGCCTCGGTATGCAACGGATAATTTGGCGCTCAATTCTCGCTTTAGAGCAATCGAACCGACAACATTTTGGTTGGGAAGAGACAAAACACCAATCGTAAATTCGCCCTCGTTAATATCAATATATTCTTGAGCGATAGGCTCGCTTCCATTACGTTTAATAAACTCAGCATAAACCATAGCCTCTTCAAAACTAACAGCAAAAAAGACAGAAACACTACCCCCTGTTCCCGTTGAAGGCTTAACAATACAGGGCAATCCGATGTAGTCTAAATCTGATTTACTTTGTAGCGCAATAGTTTTAGGAATTGATATTTCTAACTCAGTTAATTTATTAAAAGTACGCTTTTTATTGGAGCAAATAGATATTAAACTAGGTGAATTTGCTACCACATGAATATTTGCCGCAGCAAACATTTTTGTTTCTTGACCTAACAGTTTCATTGGCTCTTCGCCACCTGGGATTAGCCATTTTACGCCCGCATCAACACAAACATCCAGAACATTTCTCGCATAGTTACTAGATGAGACTTGATAGGTATTCAAAAAGTCATTTTCATACATACCATAGGCAGTAGCAGAAATATCACATCCAAATACGTCGTATATTTTAGCCAGTTTGAGGGACTTACAAATTTCTGTGCCAAGAGAAGCCCCTCCAATCCCAGCAATCATTACTTTGATTCGTTGATTCATTTTTTTGATCTATTTGCGTTTTTCGGATAAAGATTGTCTGTCATAGAATCAATAACCTGTTTAATATCCTTGCCACTCAAATCATGATAACTAGGCAAATTTATTGCCCTTGTTGGAATATCCCATGCCAACTTATTTGTGGGCTTATCATCAAACATCGATAAACTCGATAACGGCCAAAAGAAAACACGGGCATCCACATTCGCCTCCTTAAAAAGGACTTGTAACTTTTCCCGAGTAATACCAGATTCAGGGCTAAATACCGCCGTTGGCATCCATCCACCATTAACCATACCCTTTGGCTCAGGATTCATTGTTATCCCCGGTAAAGACTCCAAATTTTCTTTATAGTAACTAAGGATTTCCCGTTTACGGCTAACCAACTCTTCAATGCGCTCCATTTGAGCACAGCCGATCGCCGCTTGGATATTGGACATCTTATATTTAAAGCCCACCATATCCGCCCAAAACTGCTTCGTTTGCCCCCTAGCCCGGCCATGATTCGAGAGCGTTAACACCGTCTCGTATAAATCAGGATCATTGGTCACGAACATCCCCCCTTCCCCAGTTGTCAACGTCTTCGTACCGTGGAAAGAAAAACTGCCAAACTTACCCATCGAGCCAGCCCGCTTGCCATGGTAAACCGAGCCGATCGCCTCTGCCGCATCCTCAATAATCGGAATGCCATGGCGTTGCTCGATCGCCAATAAAGCCTCCATATCACAGAGATTGCCGTAAATATGAGTCGCCACAATCGCCTTCGTCCGTGGCGTAATCGCTTGCTCCGCCAAAACGGGATCAATACACCAACTATCTGGCAAAATATCCACAAATACCGGCTTGGCCCCCAGATGGACAATGGGAGCCACCGTAGCAATCCAATTCGTATCCGCTAAAATCACCTCATCACCAGGGCCAATCCCCAGAGCCGCCATCCCCATGTGCAAAGCCCCCGTACAGCTAGAAGTTGCAATGCTATATTCGACCCCTAAATATTTTTTAAATACTTCTTCAAAACGCACAATATATTCATAACAGCGATCGCCCCAGCCATTGCGAGCGGCATCAGTAGCATACTCGACTTCCAGCTCAGTTATTGAGGGCTTAGTGTAGTAAATGCGGGATTTAGCCATAAAATCAGTCTTAATTTGAACTCCACATATCAGGGTTATTTATTTCAGAGGTAGAATCAACTAACGGCAACTTTAGCTCGCAAATACCCCCATTTTTCAAACTGTTCCTTCAATTCAGGAAGATCACGAAATGCGAGAAAATACAGATATTCAGGCGCAAAGTCAGCACCATTTGACCAACAAACTGTTCCCAATTCTGCATCAACTCCAAATTGTTGAAACAAAACCAGATCTTGCAATGGACTAAACATCTTGCCGTTTAAACTATCGACTAGATCGACAATTCCAGTACGATGATCATTAAATTGAAGCTTAATTTTGTAGTTATCCATGTAAGAAGCAGAAACAACATGTAAAAACATAACTTTACTCCAAAGGAAGAATGAATTTTAGATCTTCTTGTTGGCGACAAAGTTGCCAATTGGCTATTAACTCGGGTTGATGTAAATCATGCCATTCTAAAACATGACGTAATGCTCGTTTTGGAAATGACCCATTCACTACACCTGTTTCGATTTCGACAATGATTTCATATTCACCGTATCTTGCATGGTAGTGGGGAGGCGAACGATCATTCTAGTACATGCAGATTGTGATTCCTAAAAAACGACTAATAATGGGCATTGTATGGCGATCAACGGCTTGGTGTAGTAAATGCGGGATTTAGCAATAAAAACGATTATAGACAGGTTAACTCATCAATAAATTCAGTTACCGCATCATATTGATCCGGGTGACTAACATATTTTACGAATATTTCTAGATTTAATTCTGGCAATAATTGACTGTTATCAACCTTCAAATATTGTCCCTCTTTAAGCGTGTAAACGGTCAATGCAGAATCCTGATAAAACCAAACTTCGGGAACACCAATGCGGCGGTATATTTCCAAAATATTAATACTCCCGCTAGTGACAATTACCTCAATAACTAAATCGGGAATGTCCTTTACTATGTGAATATTATAGGACTCATCTGGCTCCTTTCGTCCCGTAACTTCTTTCGTACCTAAAGTTAAACTACCCATCGTATAAAACCTGATTTTCTTTGCCCTCATATAGGCTTCCAGCAAAAGCCCAATAGTACTTTTTGCTTTTTCATGGGCCTTGCTTGGACTCATAACAATTTCCAGCTCTCCATCTAAATAAATAAAACGAACTCCTTCAATACCTTCAAAAGTAGCTTCAATTTCCTCAAACTTTTCCCAAGAAACACCTGGTAAAACTAAGTGATTAGCCGCTGATTGAGACTTTTCTAATGTAAAAACCATAGCAGTTTATTTTCCCCGTTAAGTAAATTAAGAACTAAGTGACCTTTTAGCATCTTTTCTTCATAGCTGGCCTCAGCGGTGGAGTTCTCCACTTTAAAGTTTGGTGATCGAGGGATTAGTGTAGTAAACGCGGAATTTAGACATAAACTAATTAATCTATAGAAATACCAAGGGATCTAACTTTATCTTGTAATTTTTGTAGTTCAGCCTTAGCCTGTTCAGCATCCTGTTGAGCTTGAATTGCCTTGAGTCTTTCCTGTTCAGCATCCTGTTGAGCTTGAATTGCCTTGAGTCTTTCCTGTTCAGCATCCTGTTGAGCTTGAGTTGCCTTGAGTCTTT
Source organism: Synechocystis sp. PCC 6803 substr. PCC-P (assembly GCF_000284455.1). GTDB lineage: Bacteria > Cyanobacteriota > Cyanobacteriia > Cyanobacteriales > Microcystaceae > Synechocystis. The sequence continues at coordinate 358,420 of NC_017039.1, read as the reverse complement.
CCTGTTCAGCATCCTGCTCAGCTTGAATTGCCTTGAGTCTTTCCTGTTCAACCATGGCCATCCCCTTGTCCACTTCTATTCTTACCGCTTCTTGGGGGGTGGGGAGAACAGCGCCCTCTAGGGTGAAATAGCGCAATTCTTGCCCCTCTATTCCCAAGAAAAAACCCAGCACCTTACTCCAAAGCCAACCCTGATCATTGGGTATAATAGGTTGATACTTGTCACCATCTAGCCTAAAGCCCGCCAACTCCAGGGTATCCGGAGAAAAATAAAAATATTCTGGTGTATGAAATCTTTCTGCGTATAAATCTCGTTTCAAATGGCGATCAGTGTCTGCAGTCGAATCCGATAAAAGCTCAATAATCAAATCAGGATAGCGACCATCTTCCTCCCAAACCACCCAAGATTTTCGAGGTTTTCTGGCAGTATTTTTAACCAAGAAAAAGTCAGGACCACGAAAGTCATGACTCTTTAATTGCTGACGGCTAAAATAGATAGTCAAATTTGCACCAATAAAAAAATCGTTTCGGTCTTGCCAGGCCAATTCTAAGCAGGTAACTAACAGTAGTAACTGCATATAGTGCAAAGAACTTTCCATTTCTGGTTCATCGCTCAATAATTGACTAGCATCGGGCATTTGAGCTTCTAACTCTTGGGCAGTTATGGCAGACATAATACTTAATCGTCCGGTAAATTTACCAACAATTATAAAAACTTTTTTGATTATGGCAACCAACCAAAGTCAAGAATTTGACCCAGGGTATAGGGACAAACTTCAGGAAATATTGTTGGTGATAAGTGAGATTTTTTGATAGCCAGTTTGCGGGCTTTGGCGTAGTTTTTTGGTAGAACTGTCTCAAAATGGTTATGAAGAACTTGGGACTCCAGCAGGGAATCAAGCTCTAACCGAAAATTATCAATCTCTTTTTCCCAGCCTTTACCTGACCAGGGGCGTTCAGCTTGCCAATGCTCGTACAAAAGTAGGTGGATGAGAAGACGCAACAGATAACTTTCTACCTTGTGTCGTTGTTCTCGGCCCAATTCTTCTATTTCCTCAATCAAATTAGCCCAATCAATGACGCTAAATTGCTGCTGTTTAAGTTGTGTTAGGGTCAAATCTAACCAGGCAGGATAATCTTGTTCGTAAAGTGAGGTGAGGGCTGTTGCTTCAACCATAGGAGTTGCTTATTTTCTTTACCTGCTCAACATTCTAACAAATCTGTAAATTAGGAATTGCGGTCACAAATTGCCCCCCCCAGTCTCCCACATAGCCCAACTGGGTCATGATCTCTGTCCGTAAATTCCAAGGCAAAATCAGGACAAAATCCGGGTGTTTTTCGGCGATCGCCGTTGGAGGCAAAATGGCAATATGACTACCGGGTAAAAACTTACCCTGCTTAGATGAAGATGCATCACAAACAAAGGGCAACAAATCCGGTTTCACCCCAGCATAATTGAGCAAAGTATTACCTTTAGCCGCTGCCCCATAACCGGCCACCACCTTCCCCGCTGTTTTCTGTTCAATCAAAAAGGCTAGCAATTGATTTTTAATCTGATCTGCCCGTTCCTGGAAATGCTGATAGATTGCTAAATCCTGTAAACCCTGGGCCGTTTCCTGTTTCAATAATTCCCTTACTCGCTCACTAACTTGGCGATCGCCTAGATGACAGCCATAGACCCGTAAACTGCCGCCATGGGTAGGTAACTCTTCCACATCCCACACCTGCAAGCCAGCTTTAGCAAAGATTTTTGTGACCGTGTAGAGAGAAAGATAGGAAAAATGCTCATGGTAAACCGTATCAAATTGGGTCTGGGCCAGTAATTGCATTAGGTGGGGAAATTCTAAGGTAATGGTTCCCCCTGGTTTCAGGGCTTGTTTTAAACCCAACGTAAAATCATTAATATCCGGTACATGGGCAAAGACATTATTACCAATAATCAAATCAGCCTGTTGGCCCTTTGCTGAGAGCGATCGCCCTAAATTTTCTCCAAAAAACTCTTTTAAAACAGCAATCCCTAGTTTTTCCGCCGCCGCCGCCGTGCTAGCTGTTGGTTCAATGCCCAGACAGGGAACCCCCGCCGCCACAAAATTCTTGAGCAGATAGCCATCATTGGCCGCCACCTCAATGACAAAACTATCCGTAGTCAAACCTAGCCGCTCTGTAATCTTTTCCACATAACGGGCCGCATGGCTAAGCCAACTACTAGACGTGCTGGAAAAATAGGCATAGTCCCCACAGAATAACTCTTCCGCCTGGGTGTAGTCTTCTGTTTGTACTAGCCAACACTGTTCACAAACCTTGATCCTTAATGGATAAGTAACCTCCGGTCTACTTAAATCAATCTGGTTCAAATAGGCATTGGACGGGGGGGCAAAACCCAAATCCAGGAATGTTTGCTTTAAAGGTGTATGGCAATGGCGACATTTCATAAACTCAGACCTAAAAAGGTGGAATCTAGTAAGGGGTGATTTTGGTCTCGCTGGGATAATTCGGTAATTGCTTGGGGCCACTCAATCCCTAGGCGAGGATCTTGGGGATTCAACCCCCCTTCCGCCATCGGGTTATAGGCGACCGAGTGACAGTAAATCAATTCAACATCATCGCTCAAGGCTTGAAAACCATGGGCACAGCCTTCGGGTATCAACAATGCCCTATTGTTATCCGCACTTAGTACTACCCCTTGCCAAGTCAAAAAAGTGGGGGAATCAACCCGCAAATCCACCGCCACATCCCAAACCTGACCCCGAATGCAAGTAACCAATTTCATTTCCGCAGAGGGAGGATTTTGGTAATGCATACCTCGCACAGTGCCGCCTTGGGCCGTATGGGTATGGTTAATCTGGGCAATGGGTTTATGCCAACCTACTTCCTTCAACTCCTCAGCACAAAACAAACGGGCCAAAAATCCCCGGCGATCGCCGATGGGCTGACGGATAACGGTTCTGAGTCCGGCAATGCCCAAATCTTCAGTCAAAAATCTTCCCATAGTAGTCATTTTTGCTGGGTTTTTGTTTCAGATAGCAAGGTCTGACAGAGCCATTAGCTCCTTTTCATATTCTTCAATTTCTGTCTGACAAAGAGTTAATGGGCTTTCTCCCTGTCGTTGAGAACGATACCAGATCATTGTGCGTCGTACTGCCTCCTCGACCCCCCAACTAGGACGATATCCCAGTAAAGTTCGCGCTTTTGCAATCTCGAGGGATAACCAACCCGCCTCATGGGGCCCTTCATTGCCATCGCCATATTCCACTTGCAAGCCGGGTTCTATTCGCGAAGCAAATTCTAATATTTGACGCACAGTGGCTGCGTCTTTTGTTTCCGGGCCTAGGTTATAGGCCCCTGCCAATTCTGGTGAATGCCAAAGTTTTTGAGCTAACAATAAATAGCCAGCTAGAGGCTCTAACACATGTTGCCAGGGACGAATAGCTTGGGGACGACGGATTATGACCATCGTTTTTGCATCTAGGGCGCGGACAACATCAGGAATGAGACGATCCTCTGACCAATCTCCCCCTCCGATGACATTGCCGGCCCGGGCGCTGGCCACGGCCACTCCTTGTTCTCGAAGAAAGGCATCACGATAACTGGCTACTACGATTTCGCAGGCGGCCTTGCTCGCACTATAGGGATCATGACCTCCCAGTTGATCATCTTCTCGGTATGGCCAACACCATTCAACATTGCGATAAACCTTATCGGTAGTCACAATCACCACCACTCGCACTGAGTCAGAGGCCCGCAACGCCTCAAGAAGGTGGGCAGTTCCCATCACGTTAGTGGCAAAAGTGCCGACTGGATCACGATAGCTACGGCGCACTAGAGGCTGGGCTGCAAGGTGAAAGACAATCTCCGGCCTGGCTTCGGCGATCGCCTTTTGAAGATTCGCTAAATCATTGACATCAGCCCGAGTATCAGAGCGCAAACATTTAGCAATTTCAGCCAGTTCACATAAGTTAGGGTTTGTCAGAGGATCTAATGAATAGCCCGACACCTTTGCTCCCAACTGACTGAGCCAGAGAGTTAACCAACTGCCTTTAAAACCCGTATGGCCCGTTAAAAAAACGGATTTACCTTGCCAAAACGACTTATCTAGCATTTACCATACCTTCCAAGGAGCCTGACCAGATTGCCACAACTCTTCTAGATGATTCTTATCCCGTAAAGTATCCATTGGTTGCCAAAAACCCCTATGCTCAAATGCCATCAACTCCCCCTTACCAGACAATTCAGTTAGGGGCTCACCCTCCCAACTATCCATATCCCCCCCAATAAAATCCAAGCAACGGGGAGATAAAACAAAGAAACCGCCGTTAATTAGACCGCCATCACCGGGAGGCTTTTCCGTAAACCCGAAAACCTTAGAGTTTTCTAATTTCAGTGCGCCGTATCGACCGGGGGGCACAACTGCTGTGACCGTAGCCAACCTACCATGACTTTGATGAAAAGCAATTAATTCTTGAATATTAATATTTGCCAAACCATCACCATAGGTAAAACAAAAAGCATTGTCATTTTCAATAAAAGTTTTAATCCGCTTTAATCTTCCCCCTGTAAGGGAATTTTCCCCGGTATCCACTAAGGTCACTTTCCATGGCTCTGCCTTTCTCTGATGGACAATCATTTCATTGGAAACCATGTCAAAGGTTACATCGGACATATGTAGAAAATAATTGGCAAAATATTCCTTAATAACATAGCCTTTATAACCACAGCAAATAATAAAATCATTTACACCGTAGGCAGAATAGAGTTTAAGGATGTGCCAGAGAATGGGTCGCCCGCCAATGTCAATCATCGGCTTAGGTCGAAGATGAGTTTCTTCGGAAATTCTAGTCCCCAAGCCACCGGCAAGAATTACAGCTTTCATGCAATTTTCTCCACATTCCAGTCAAGTACTGGCCTTAAAACCCCTGGTATCGGCCCTACATAACCCATGCCCCGGGTTATCACCCCTTCAATCGGGTCAGTCACATTAAAAACCAAAGCAGATTGATCATAAAAACTGACGTGGACGCCTGAGTGCATAAACGTGACAGCCAATCCCACCGAGTAAACACCGTCGTTCAAAAAATTGGCCGGGATATGACAAAGGGCACGATAAACTCCCTCTTCTAGAGGAGAATTTATATCAACCATAGCGGCAGTCACAAAAGCACAATTATTTTTATCATCATAAAAGTGAAAATTTGGATAGGGGGTGCCTGGTGTTTTTTGTTGAACTTCATATTCCATATAAACCGTTAGGGGCTCATCAATCCGAACATCTAAAGATTGCTCTCCTTTTTCATTTTCGATCCATCCCCTTCTTAAAACTGCTAAATGGTCTCCAGGGGGAGAAGGAGATGAAGTATAGTCAACAGAGCCTGGACTATGCTGTCCATCACTTTGGTAATAGGCAATTACAGAGCCGGGACTTCCTTCCTTAATAACTTCGCCGTGCTTTAGGAGAAAACAGCTATTACATAAAGAAGCAATCATGGGCATAGCATGGCTAACAAAAATTACCGTTCTACCCTCTTTTTCTGCAACATCCTCCATTTTGCCAAGGCAACGTTTTTGAAACTGGGCATCTCCCACCGCCAACACTTCATCCACAATTAAAATTTCCGGCTCCAAATGGGCCGCCACCGCAAACGCCAAGCGCACATACATCCCCGAAGAATACCGCTTGACAGGAGTATCCAAAAACTTCTCCACCTCCGCAAACGCCACAATCTCATCAAACTTCTTCTTAATTTCCGCCTTGCCCATCCCCAAAATCGCCCCATTCAGATAAATATTCTCCCGCCCCGTCAACTCAGGATGGAACCCCGTCCCCACCTCCAACAGACTCGCCACCCGACCCTTAATAGAAATGCGCCCCTCCGTCGGCTCCGTAATCCGGCTGAGAATCTTTAAAAGTGTTGACTTACCCGCCCCATTGCGCCCAATAATGCCAACCCGATCGCCCTGCTTAATTTCAAAGGACACATCCTTCAGCGCCCAAAACTCTTCGTGGGTAGGGTAATCTTCCTTACCATTACGTCTAAACATCTGACCAAAGGAGCGGGCCTTCTCTGCCATCATATCCCGGAGAGTTGTATAGCGTTCCCGCCGCTGGTGACCGATGATATATTTTTTCCCAAGATTTTCCACTCGAATGACTGTATCAGACATAAATAAAGTTTTTAAAACGCCCTAACCAGATAGCGTAAGCTTACCAGACAAAGCCAAAAAAATAATTGTTCAATTCTTAATCAGGAAAAAACTCTGGATTTAGTAACTCATCCGCAGAAAACTGACAACTTTTAGGAATTAGCCATAGACCACAAAAAAAACTAGTCTAGAGAAATGCTAAATCCGGGTAAAACATTCTCCCCAGACAATTTTGTGGGGAGATTAGTTATTTCTGTGGGTTGATTTTGGCGGTAGATCTCCACCTGTTTTTGTTGTGGATTGATTAGCCAGCCTAGTTGCAAACCAGATGTTAGGTACTCTAGCATTTTGTCTTGTAGGGGTTTAAGACGATCACTTTTTGATCTGAGTTCAATCACAAAATCAGGACAAATTGGGGGAAAACCCTCTCGTTCTGCTGGGGTTAACTTTTCCCAATTACCTCGGGAGACCCAAGCCACATCGGGGGAGCGATCGCCACCTTGGGGTAGGCTAAAGATTGTTGAGGAACTAAAGACAATTCCGAGTTGACTCTGATAATTCCAGAGAGAAACTTTGAAAATAAGGCTCGCTTCTTGGGCACCACTTTCACCACCAACTGGGGACAGAATGATGAGCTTCCCTTGGGGGTTTCTTTCTAGGCTGAGGTCAGGATTGTTTTGACAGAGCTGATAAAATTGCCCTCGGTTCAACGAAATAATTGGCTGAAGGTCTAAAACGGTAGCCATAATGGTGCAGCTTAGAAGAGTGAATTAATTTTAACAATTGGTTTTCATTTGGCGATCGCCCTCTAGAGGATCATTCACCGAGGGAAATAACGCGACTTAATACATCTTCCATATCGTATAGGCAATCTTTGGGAAAATCTAAATCAGTTTCCCGGATCGCGTCGGCCCGCGCCAGCCGATACATTTTAGCGAGAGACACCCCATCATTGAGATAACGCTGCAGACTGGGACTGTCCTCAAGATATAGTTCAATATTGTTCCGCTCTCGATCAATTGTATTCTGCCAACTGCGGGAACGTTTCTGGGGCTGGTAGTCCCAATTGAGGAAGTGATGAAGAATTAAACGTAAACTACTTAAAAGGCGATCCCTTTCCCGTTTTGACAAATCCCGGACTTCCTCCACTAAATTCTCGATATCAAGGGACGTAAAATCCCCTGCAGCAAGGAGATCGGCCATGGTTTCTGCCCATCGACTAAAATCTCTTTCGTAAAGTTGCTCCATAGTAGTAGTAGTATTTAGTCACTCTTTTTATTGGATGGGGTCAGCCAGAAAATCTAACCACATCAAAAATGGAGAGAAGATGATTTCATTGTAATGGGCAAATTCCTAGGCGATCGCCTTTACGAGAACAGATCACCATATTCAGCCAGTAGTGCTAAGGCCTCCCTTAAGAGTCTTCGATTTCGGTCTGAGGGGTCAAGCTGGAATTGTATTTCGGCAATACGGCATCGAGTTTCGATTCGAGTTCGCGCAATTTGGCGTTCTCTCTCCTCAGCTCTTCGAGACTCATCTGCTCTTTCCTGAGCCATTCTGCGTTGCCCTTCCTCAACTCTTCGTTGTGCTTCTTGAGCCAAGCGGTTTGTTTCTCGATTTCGACGGTTCCACTCAACGCCGAAATTAGCCAATGTAGCCAGGAGGGCTGCCACAGTGAATCCATTGCTCCACTGTCGGGGATTGGCAACGAGTCCGAGGAATTCAAAGTCGGTTTGGTCATAGAACCTCAAAAAGGCGATCGTAATCAATAGCACCGTTAAGATGCTTGATGGCAATAATGCCAGGAAATTTAATCACATTGAGGGTCAGGGCAAGATAATCCTATTTTAATGGGTAGCTTACTTTGGCGATCGCCATTGTTCAACTGTTCAACCTGAGCAACTTGTGCCACGGTCAAACCCAATTCAGGCAACTGTATTTAAAATCCTTCAATAGCTCATAAAACCATTTGTTTGTTGCCATGGTTAAATCACATCAGCGAAGGTGCGTTCCATCTTACGAAAATAGAGAATTCCTGTTATAAAAATAATGATCACCAACAGTAAAGACAACAAAAAACCCGGCAGAAATATAGTTGATTCTCCCCCCAAAATCGCCCAACGAAAACCATCAATTACACTCACCATCGGGTTAATGGAATAGAGCAATCGCCATTTTTCCGGCACCACATTACTACTAAAACCCACCGGGGAAATGTACAAACCAAATTGGACAATGAATGGCACAATGTAGCGAAAATCTCGGTATTTGACATTGAGGGAACAAAGCCATAACCCTGCTCCCATGGAAGCCATAAAGGCAATCAAAATGAAGAAAGGCAATGTAATCACATGCCAACTGGGCAAGAAATTATACCAAGCCATCAGCCCCAACATAATCATCCCAGAAATTAAAAAATCAACAAAGCTAGTCACCACGGCACTGGTAGGCACCACTAAGCGAGGAAAATACACCTTAGAAATTAGATTGGCATTGGCAATTAGACTATCGCTGGCGGAACTAAGGGAAGTGGAAAAAAACTGCCAGGGCAACATTCCCGCAAACACCAGAATGGGATAGGGCACCCCCTCCGAAGGTAAATTAGCCAACTTACCAAATACCACCGTAAACACCACCATGGTCAAAAATGGCCGGATTAAGGCCCAAGCTATACCGATCGCCGTTTGTTTGTACCGTACCGCAATGTCCCGCCAAGCCAGGGTGTAAAACAATTCCCGGTAACGCCATAGGTCTTGCCAATACTGACGCTCCGTGCGTCCTGCTTCAATAATCAGTTCTGGGGGGGAAGTTTTCATACTTGAGGTCAATTTTTGCTACGCCCAAAGGCCCATGGCTAAACATCATCGGGATCCAATCCCAACTCCCTCAGCTTGGCCGCCAGGCGATCGGCCCTGAATTTTTCTTGGTCCGCCCGTTGAGCCTCCTGCTCTACCTTTGCCATGGCCTGGTCAGGCCTCAATATTTCCTGTTGGGCCGCCTCCTCAGGGGTAGGTACTAAAATTCCCTCCACGGAAAAATAGCGCAACTGACCCTGGTGGATGCCAAGAAAAAATCCCAGCGCCTCACTCCATAGCCATCCTTGCTCATTGGGAATTACGGGAGAGTATTGGTTGAAATTTAACCTAAAACCGGCAAATTCCAAAGTTTCAGGGGAAAAATAAAAATACTCAGGGGTGTGGAACCTAGTGGCATAAAGGTCCAGCTTGGTGGTTCTATCCACTTTGGCAGTGGACTCGAAAAGTAGCTCAATGATCAAGTCGGGGTAGCGCCCGTCTTCCTCCCACACGACCCAGGAATTGCGGGGGTGTCTGGTGGTATTCTTGACCAGGAAAAAATCAGGGCCTCGAAAATCACGGTGTTTGAGTTGTTGTCGACTGAAGTAGATGGTTAGGTTGGCACCAATAAAAAAATCATCCCTCTGACGCCAGGCCCACTCCAGACTAGTAACTAGCAAGAGCAGTTGCAAATAATGCACTGAACTTTCCATCTCCGGTTCATCACTCAAAAGCATAGTGGCATCCGGCATTTGTGATTCCAGTTCCTGGGCCGTTATTGCTGACATATTGTCCTCCGAATGATGATGGAGAAGGGCCGGCTTCCATCATAATGGCTTGCCCCAAGTGGGCAGAAATCCTGCCGGGCATTTATGTCGCCGTTCTCCCCTGGACCGCAAATGGGAGCAAACTATTGGCTTTTCACCGGTTACATTTCCTATTTTTGGCCACAGGAATCCTGCATACGTTCTTAGCTTGGTCTAAGAATACGGCAGACGAAACCGAGATCTGTGGGACCGTCGAGGCTCCGGCTAGGGTGGAAAAACGAAAATTCAATTGTTTTTATAAGAAAAAAACATTCACTCCTGCCGAGAGCTTATACTAAGAACTTCTCCCGCTGTGGAAAACAAAAAAGTTATTCAGTCTGAACTGGTTTTTATTCCAGGATATGAGTCCGTGATCAAGCGAATTCGGTTACAGACAAATCTAATTTATTGACCCATTTTTGTCCAGGTAAACAAGGAAAAATTTGTTATCAATCTTACCTGGTTAATACTTAAGTGTTGCAAACAATACTTAAGTGTGAAGGTTCAAATTTATGGAGACAGGGGTTCTGCGTTAGCATCACACTGACCTAAGACAATTATGGTCATAACAATTCAAACTCTCCATCCCTCCACCCGGCCACAGATGATCATCATCATCGGTGCTAAATCTTTTGGCCAATGGCGATCGCCGATTCTGACTCGGTTTTTTGTCCTCCGGCCCTGCTGTAGTCCGAGGAACTAGAACAACCCGGTGGGAGTCCTTCCCAGTAGATCCAGGCTAGTATTGACAGTGCACAGTCACCGAAAATAACGGTAATATTGACCCAAGTAAATAAAACTGCTTCCACACACTAGGTGCTAAACCATGGCTAATTCCCCAAGCATCCTTGCCCAATAACCATTCCCCCCAAGATAATGACCTACAGTTACCCAGAATTGCCCCAAGGTAGCCCCCCCCCTCCGCTAGTTGGAGCATACGGTGCTGAAGAAGTGGACTCTTTTTCCCTTGGTAACCTGACAGGTGTATTGAGGAGGAGATGGTGGATTGTTGTCCTGGTGGCCCTAGCGGTGGGAGGCTTGAACCTCAAGCGGCAACTTGATAAGCCGCCGGTTTTTCAATCTAGTTTCCAATTACTGGTTTCCCCCCCCGAGAATGAAACGGTTAATCCCCTGGCCCAACTCCAAGGTTCGGGACTGCTGGGCAGCCTTCCCCGGGGCAAAGAATATTTGAACACCCAGTCGGAAATTCTACAAAGTAATATTCTATTGGAGCCGGTCTGGAGCCAAATTTATGACGCCCTCCCCCCAGAGGAGCAAATTTCCTATAGTAGTTTTCTGGCTAGCCTGTCGGTGATGGTGGTGCCGGACACAGGCATTGTTGAGATCAGCTACCGGGGCAATGACCAAGAAAGGGTCAAGGCGGTTTTGGAGGCTCTAGCTGAACAATATTTAGACTACACCCGTAGAGAGCAAGCCAGACAGGAGAGTGAAAAACTCCGCTTTGTTAATGACCAGTTGCCCAAATTCCAAGACCGGGTGGCAGAGTTGCAAGCGCAAATGTTGGCATTGCAGCAGCAATATAAGTTTTTTGACCCTAGCCAGACAGCAGAAAATCTCAGCTCACGCCTCAACGAAATTAATGTGCTCCGGCAAAATTTGTCGATCAAAATCCAACAACTAACCGCCAAACGAGATGCCCTGGAACAAAAAACGGGCATAGATAACAATAGTGCCTTTGGCTTGAGCTCCCTGGGACAATCCCCTGTCTATGCAGGCTTAGTTAGTCGGCTCAACGAAATCAACCTCAAATTGGCGGAAGCTAGCACCATCTACACTGGCAATAGCCCCCAGATGGAGCAGTTGCAAGAAGAAAAGGATAACGTTTTGCAGTTGATCAGAGCCGAAGCCGAAAAAGAAAAGGGGACGCTCAGCAATGGAGAATTGGATCAGGTCCTCATTGCCACAGACGTGGGGGGGCCCAAGGCAGAAGCTTTGCAGGAACTTGCCAGTGTGGGCATTGAGCTAGATATTCTCAACATTGAACTGGAAAGTATCATTGGGTCGGAAGCGGAACTGAGAAATCAATTGGAAAATTTCACCACCATTGCTGGCGAGTTTGCCAGTCTCCAACAGGAATTGGAGCTTCAAAGAAGTGGTTTAACCCAATTAGTGACCACAAGGCAGGCACTGGAAGTGGAGGTCGCGAGGAGCTTTGTACCCTGGCGCTTAGTTTCCGCCATTACCCTACCCGATACACCGATTAATACCCTGCCCAGGGATATTTTACTTTCTGTCATGCTGGGACTTTTGGCCGGGGGAGGCGCGGCCCTATTGGTTGATAAGCTAGATCCTGCCTATCACAGTGTCGAAGATTTGAGAGCTAGTCAGCACCACACCATCCTAGGGTACATTCCCTTGGAAAAGGATTTGCGAGCCAGTATTAAGTATGGCTCCCCTCTGCCCAATGAGGCAATGCAAGAGTCCTACGCTAGGCTCTATTCCAACCTGTTTTTCCTCAAGCGCAAACGCCAGTGCCATTCCTTTGTGGTTACCTCGGCTGAGTCCGGTGATGGAAAATCTACCACGGCTTTTTTCCTGGCCCAAGCTGCCGCTAAGTTGGGGCAAAAAGTGCTGCTGGTGGATGGCGATCGCTATTTTCCTCAAAAGGAGTCCTGGTTGAAGTTAGCTGAAATTACCGGCTTCGGAGGCGAAAACACCACCCCCGATGGTAATGGCGTCCTCGGCAGTCTGGTGGCCAACTCTAATGGTCACAATGGGGATTTACCCGAACCTTTGGGCAAGAATCTGTTCTACTTCAAAGTCCAAGATGACACCATGACCCCGGAGCAGTTGGTTTCTGCTTCCCAAAATTTTGTCGTCAAAATGAATCAGTGGAAAGAGACTTTCGACCTAATTTTGATCGATACGCCCCCCATTTTGGGTCTAACGGATTCCCGTCTGATTGCAGATCAAACCGATGGTCTGGTGGTGGTGGTGCGCCTCAATAAGACCCGCAAGGATAGCATCAAGGAAGCTTTTCGGGAATTGGCGTTGGCTGATCTCAACGTTATCGGAATTGTGGCCAATGCTATCACTTCTACGTCCGGCGGTTATGGCTACTACTATGGTCGTTACTACAATAACCGTTACTACGATCGTCAAAAAGTTGCCCAGGCAGACAATTAGGATCGGGAGCACAGAACCCCACCTTGCGGGGCAAAAATGGCCAGGTCCAAAAAAGGCTTAACGTATGGGCGATGACGGGCTCGAACCGCCGACATCCTGCTTGTAAGGCAGGCGCTCTACCAACTGAGCTAATCGCCCTTTACTCGTGCTTAACCACTATATCATAGGTTATCGTTTTGTTCGATCGCCATCGGAAAAAATTTTTTCCTAGTTACCTATTCCCTTTTTGCCTTTGCCATGCCCGCCGGTAAAATCCATGACCGCATTACCCTGGGAGCCACCCCAGCGGTTATGGCCATCACATTTATTGGCACTGGTAGTGCCCGACTAACCCTGCTAATGGCGATCGCCTTTGGATTTAGCGGGTTGATGTTTGGCCCGGATCTGGACATCCATTCCTGTCAATATAAAAGGTGGGGCTGGCTGAGATGGGTCTGGCTTCCCTACCGCCACTTCATTCCCCATCGATCGCCCCTTTCCCACGGCTTTTTGATTGGTACGATTTTGCGTTTATTGTATCTAGGCAGTTGGCTGCTACTGGCTTCAGCAGGCATAGGGACAGTGCTGATACTGTTACAAAAGCTTAATTTACAGGGAATTAACTGGTTGATCCCGAGACAATGGCTGGAGCAACACCGTTGGGAACTGCTAACAATTTTTGTTGGCTTGGAGGCAGGGGCCATGGCCCATAGTGTGAGCGATTGGGGAGGTAGTTGGCTCAAAAAAAAGCTAAAGCCACAGCAAAAAAAACACTCTAGCCAAGGCAAGTCTAAATCTCGCCGGCGTTCCTAATAGGTCGAATTAATTAGCCAAACCTAGGCCAGTTGCCAACAGGTTTCCCTCGTTAAACGGATTTGGGCCAGGGTAAAAATCACCGGAATAATACGCCCATAGTTAGTGGCGATCGCTCGCCAGCCCAGATCCGCTAGGAATAATCCCCACAGAGCCGGTCCCAACACCGAAAAAATTGTCCGCACTGCCCCGTAACGAGCCGTTCCCATCAGCACCCCCTGTTTAGCGGTTTGGAGGGCTAACTGATTTTGTAACTGACTGGCGACATTTAGTCCCCCCTTCATCAGCAACGATTTGGCCACTTGATATTGGGCAATGTGTACCGTCACTTGCTGTAAGATGCGCCCCAACAGTAGGGGTCTGAGCACCGAACTAACGGCGATCGCCCCACCTCCCTTGAGGATGACATTGACGGGATTGTGTTGAATTTGCAGGGGCAGAGGTTCCGGCAAAGGAGAATTAATCAGGGACTGTTGGATTTTACGAGTCAAATTATTCTGCTCCGCCGGGGGCAATTTTTGCCAAGCTTGGTTGACCAAGTGGAGAAAAATATCCGTTTCCAAATCCAGGGTAGTCATCTGTTGGGCGTAGGGCACTTTGAGGAATTGACAAACCCGAATGAGGGTGTCCCGGTAGCTAAATTGCTTGGCCTTGCCCCGTAAAACCGTTAGGCCATCGGCGGCTAAATAGCGGAATCTTTCCTCGAGGGAACTTTCCCAGAGGGGACGATCCAAGCTTTGTACCTCCACCGGAAGGGGGGTTTGCAGATAATCCAAAGGATTAAATTTTCTACAAAAGAGAATTTGCGTTAGTTGGGTCAGTTCATCCTCCGTCGCCAACTCTAACGCTGAGCGCAGTTCGTCCAAGACCGTTTCCTCCACCAGTGGGGCTCTGCTAATTTCCCCATTCTAGGACAGGGGCCGAAAACTTGTGCGGCCCTCCGGCAACATTGACCCCGTTGTAACAGCCAAAAGAAAAATCCCCTCAGATCGTCTCAGAACATGCTTTAAAAGCCCCCCTGACCCCCAAATTTAGGGGGAAACTGACTGAAAGTCCTCTAGTATTGCCGGAGCTTTAGTGAGGAGATTTAGGGGGCAGAATAAAACTTTCCAAACACCTTCTCAGGGGATTCACAAAACTTTTTAAGAACCATTCAACGGCGTAGGTTCATCGTTTGTATAGGTCTAAACCTTTTTGGGGGAAAGGAACATCATCATATTGCGTCCTTCCCGTTTGGGAGCCTGCTGGATATCGGCTTCGGTGGCCAGGTCCGTTGCCATGCGGTCCAGTAATTCCTTCGCTAGGTGGGCGTGCTGAATTTCCCGCCCCCGGAAGTTCACCGTTGCCTTGACTTTATCCCCAGCTTTGAGGAAGCGTTTGGCCTGATTGATGCGCACTTGATAGTCGTGTTCATCGATTTTGTACCGCATTTTTACTTCCTTAACGTCGGCGGTATGTTGTTTTTTCTTGGCCTCCCGGGCTTTTTTCTCCTGCTCAAATTTATATTTGCCATAGTCCATGATGCGGCACACCGGCGGATCGGCGGTCTCACTCACTAACACAAGGTCGAGCCCCCGCTCGTCGGCGATTTCCATGGCTTCATTGGGGGTAATGATCCCCAATTGGGCACCGTCACTGTCAATGACTCGTATTTCTGGGAAACGTATTCTTTCGTTAATTTGAGGTAAGTCGCGTTGGGGTCTTCTTTTATCGGCCACAGGTGTTTTTTGTTGAAGTTTGTAGGTAATGTTGGGTTTACAAGCGAAAATGCTGACTTTGCCATTTTACCGATTCTCTCGGATTTTCGGCCTGCAATTTACTCGCTCTCCCCTAGGGTACTCTGGCTTTGGGAAAGGGTAAATGGGGTTATCCGGCCTGTATTTTAGCTTCCCATGGCTAGCCAATGGCGATCGTAAAGATATTTAACGCAATGGTGTGGGGCCATAGAATGAAGGCAATCAATTAGACAAATTTGGCAAGGCAGATGGTTGCGCTCTCCTCCAATGGATACTTTTCCCCCGACGATTACTTAGAGCTGGAAAGCCGCAGTGACGTTAAGCATGAATACATCGATGGCCAGATTTACGCCATGGCCGGCACTGGTGGAATTCACAACATCATCAGTGGCAATTTTTACATGGCCCTTCGTAGTCGCCTCCAAAATTCTGGCTGTCGTGTCTACTTTGCTGATTTGAAGGTGAAACTAAAGGAAGGAAGACGGTTTTATTATCCTGACCTGTTGGTAACTTGTGACGAAAGAGATGCTCCGAGCCAGGCATTTGTTAATTTTCCCAGGGTGATTATTGAGGTTTTGTCGGAATCCACAGAAGGCTTTGACCGGGGCAAAAAGTTTCAGGATTACCGCACCCTGCCCAGTTTATGGGCGTATATTTTGGTCAACGCCCAGCAGTATTTGGTGGAGTGTTTTCAGCGGACTCCCCAGGATTTTTGGTTGCTGAAGTCCTATGAGGGTCTAGAGGCGATCGCCGACATTGAGGCGCTTAATTTAGCCATTCCTTTGGCGGAAATTTATGCCACCCTGAATCTGCCGGCATTGGTGGATGAAGTTGGCATGGAGACTGATTTAACGTAAATATTGTCCTGATGACAAAAATTTTCGCTGATTCTTCTATTAATCCCCTCAGTGTGGCCCCAATGATGGACCATACTGATCGCCATTTTCGCTATTTTCTACGGCAGTTAACCCGCCACACCCTGTTGTACACAGAAATGATTACGGCCCAGGCCATCCTCCACGGCGATCGCCAGAGGTTATTAAATTTTAGCCCGGAGGAAAAACCCGTAGCGTTGCAATTGGGGGGCGATGATCCCCAACTCCTAGCGGAATGTGCCCGCATTGGCCAGGATTGGGGATATGACGAAATTAACTTGAATGTGGGCTGTCCCAGCGATCGGGTGCAGAGCGGCAATTTTGGGGCTTGTTTAATGGCTCAACCGGATTTGGTAGCCCAATGTGTGAGTGCAATGCAAAAGGCCGTGGAAATTCCCGTCACCGTTAAACATCGCATTGGCATTGATCATCGGGACAGTTATGAAGATTTAGTGCATTTTGTCGAAATCGTGGCAAACGCTGGCTGTCAAAGATTCACTGTCCATGCCCGTAAAGCCTGGCTCCAGGGGCTTAGTCCCAAGGAAAACCGAACCATTCCTCCCCTACGTTACGAAGATGTTTATCAATTAAAAAAGGATTTTCCCCAGTTATTGATCGAAATTAATGGCGGTATCACCCAAACTGAGCAAATTCAACAGCATCTTAGCCATGTGGATGCAGTGATGGTGGGCCGAGCCGCCTACGAAAATCCCTACCTTTTCGCCACCGTAGACCGGGACATTTACCACAAAACCAATTTAGTCCCCAGCCGAGCGGAAATTATTGAACGTATGTTGCCCTATGTGGAAGAGCGTTTACGTCACGGCGATCGCCTTAATCAAATTACCAGGCATTTATTGAGTTTGTTCAATGGTCAACCCAGGGCTAAATTTTGGCGTCGTACCCTGAGTGATTCCACTCTATTGGCTTCTGCAGGGCCGGAGCTATTACAAACAGCCCTCCAAGCCCAAAAATTCCCAGGGGTATTGGTAGCATAGGGAACAAATTTTAGCCCTTTCCGTTCCCGTACCAGGGAAAATAACCTGTATGATGAAATGTTAATTTAACTTAACAAGCTTTGTTGAAGGTCTTGTTTGCCCAATAGCCTTTATCGTGTACGAGGACTGAAGACTTTGTCTAAGCGCTATTTATTTACTTCCGAGTCGGTGACAGAAGGCCATCCTGATAAGGTGTGTGACCAGATTTCCGATACCATCCTTGATGCCCTCCTAACCCTGGACCCCAACAGTCGAGTAGCGGCGGAAACCGTAGTCAACACAGGCTTGACCCTAGTGACGGGGGAAATTACTTCCCAAGCCCACATTAATTTTGTCGAATTGATCCGCCAGAAAATTGCTGAAATTGGCTACACCAACGCCGATAATGGCTACTCCGCTAACAGTTGTGCCGTCATGCTGGCGATCGACGAACAGTCCCCCGACATTTCCCAAGGTGTAACCGCCGCCCAAGAACAGCGCCATGCCCTCAGCGACGACGAGTTAGACAAAATCGGTGCGGGCGATCAGGGCCTAATGTTTGGCTATGCTTGCAACGAAACCCCAGAATTGATGCCCCTACCCATTAGTTTGGCCCACCGCATTGCCCTGCGCCTATCGGAAGTACGTAAATCTGGCCAATTGGCTTATCTTCGCCCCGACGGTAAAACCCAAGTTTCCATCCTGTACGAAGATGGCTCACCCGTAGCCATTGATACCATCCTCATTTCCACTCAGCACGACGAGCACATTGGCGATATCACCGACAACGATGCAGTCCAAGCCAAAATTAAAGCCGATCTTTGGGACGTAGTGGTGGGTCATTGCTTCAGCGACATTGCCCTCAAGCCCACTGATAAAACCCGCTTTATTGTTAATCCCACTGGCAAATTTGTTGTGGGGGGTCCCCAAGGGGATGCTGGTTTAACGGGACGGAAAATTATTGTGGACACCTACGGTGGTTATTCCCGCCATGGCGGTGGTGCCTTTTCCGGTAAGGATCCCACCAAGGTAGACCGGTCTGCGGCCTATGCCGCCCGCTATGTGGCCAAAAACATTGTTGCTGCCGGTTTAGCAGATAAATGCGAAGTACAGGTCAGCTACGCCATTGGGGTTGCTCGCCCAGTCAGCGTTTTAATCGATACCTTTGGCACCGGTAAGGTAGATGAAGAAAAACTGCTGGAAGTCGTATTGGCAAACTTTGAACTGCGCCCAGCCGGTATCATCCAATCCCTCAATTTGCGGAATTTGCCCGCCGAACGGGGGGGGAGATTTTATCAAGATGTGGCCGCCTATGGCCATTTTGGTCGCAATGACCTGGATTTGCCCTGGGAATACACCGACAAAGTGGATGTGTTGAAAGCAGCTTTTGCTTCTAGCCCCCAGGCCGTGGCCGTCTAGGGAAGCAGCAGGAAAAAGTACACTGCCTCAGGATGAGAGGGTATTTAGCCTGGGGCAGTATGGGGCAACTCAGGCTAAACTACAGTATGATATGAAATTCTTGTTGATATCATGAGTGTAGTTAGTCAAGTTATTTTGCAAGCCGACGATCAACTCCGCTACCCCACTAGCGGTGAACTCAAAGGGATCCAGGCGTTTTTAACCACCGGTGCCCAGCGTATTCGCATTGCGGAAACCCTGGCCGAAAATGAAAAAAAGATAGTCGATCAAGCCCAAAAACAACTGTTTAAGAAGCACCCTGAATACCGTGCTCCCGGAGGTAATGCCTACGGTCAGCGGCAATATAATCAGTGTTTGCGCGATTACGGTTGGTATTTGCGCCTAGTTACCTATGGCGTTTTAGCGGGCAACAAAGAACCCATTGAAACTACTGGTTTAATCGGTGTGAAGGAAATGTACAACTCCTTAAATGTGCCGGTGCCAGGGATGGTCGACGCGGTAACTGTACTGAAGGATGCGGCGTTGGGACTGTTGAGTGCAGAGGATGCCAATGAGACAGCTCCCTATTTTGATTACATCATTCAGTTTATGTCCTGATTTGTTTTGGCACGAAGATTAACGAAGATGGCGGTGGGTTTCTGTGGCCGACTATGCCTTCTTCGTTTTCTCGTTTTTGGCTGTTTTGATCACGATAATCCTCAGCCCTGGGGGGAAACTGTCCATGCCCTGGCTCAAATCCATTCCTTTTTTATCCCTTGCTTTGGTAATTGTTGCCTATGTGGCCTTTGGCTGGAGATTGGCCGAGGCCAGTGTGCCCTGGAGCACGATGTTCCACGAACACCTCAAGGGTTGGCAGATAGAACTGGATCAAAGGACGATTCTGGCTTTAATCCATATTTTTACCCTGTTCATCATTACGTTGACCACTTTAGCTTTGACTACCCCCATTACCCTGATGACCTATGTGGTGGGCAATTGGGCTAAGTCAGAATTGCGGTCGATGGTGTCCATGGTGTTTTGGTGTTTTGTTTTTGTCGTGGCCCTGCGGTGGTTTAATTATTTCACTTCATTTTTGTTGCTACTAGCGGCGGCTATTCTGGGTCGGATTGAGTTGCGTAATCTGGGTATGGGCCAGGGGCAAAGCTTGTTATTATTAGCCCTAATCTGTGGCTCGGCTTTTGCGGGGGGGGTTTACAGTTATTTTTCCTACTATCCGTTGCCTTCTCTTAACTAAAGCTTGTTTTGAAAGCCCTTTAATATTGTCGGAGCTTTTATTTAGTGCCAAGTTTTGGCCGGGAAACTAAAACTTTGCCGACAGGCCCTCGCGTTATCATCGGCATTGGATTGCAGAAAGTCCGGCTCCCCCAGCTTAATTTTGTTGTTATTGGGAATTTTCCCCTTTTCTATGGCTTCCACCAAAAAGATTTTACAAAAGACCTTCATCATTGCTTCAGGGTTGGCTTTTCTAGGCATGATGACAGTGCCGATGCTGACTGTGTTGAGGGGCAATGCTAACCAGACTGAGGGTCCATCCCAGGGGACACCGCAACAACCCACAGCGGCAGATCTGGAGCGCTTAAAGGAGGTCGCTGGGGGATATGAAAAAGTATTGCAACGGGAACCGGATAATCCCAACGCGTTGCAAGGGCTGGTGGAAGCTCGTTTACAAATGGGGGATTTGGCCGGGGCGATCGCCCCGATGGAGAAGTTGACGAAAATTTATCCGGAGGAAGAGGGGCTAAAACAGTTGCTGGAGGCCATTAAACTACAGGTGAAAAATCCCCAGTTACCCCCACCCCAAAACCCTTTGGCACCGACGGAACCCAATAACCAGGGCGGGGGGACCGGGGGGACGCCTACCCCTACCCAACCCTAGAAAGATCGCAGTTTGGTATTATCGTTTTTTGCTCCTCTCACCGTGAGCTTCAGGAAGTTTTTGTCCCCTGGGCTGACTCTGCCTGGCTTTGCTTAAATCTATGACCCAATTGCACGAAGCCTTTACTATTTTTTTGAGCTTGCTGGTGGAGGCCATCCCCTTCCTCACCTTTGGGGTAGTGCTCTCCAGTGCCCTATTAGTCTTCAGCGATGAAAAAAAGCTAATTGCCTATATTCCCCGTAATCCTTTCCTCGGGGCGATCGCCGGTAGCTTGGTGGGGTTTATGTTTCCGGTGTGTGAGTGTGGCAATGTGCCCGTGGCCAGAAGATTTTTGATGCAGGGTTTGCCCCCTTCGGTAGCAGTGGCATTTTTGTTGGCTGCTCCCACCATTAATCCGATTGTGATTTGGTCCACCTGGGTGGCTTTTCGGGATCAACCGGGCATGGTAGTGGCCCGGGTAGTCTGCTCCCTGATTATTACTGTGATTGTCAGTTGGGTGTTTAGTCGTCAGTTGGACGCAGTGCCTCTGCTTAAACCTGCTTTGGGTCGTAGATTGGCCTACCTCACTCGTCCGGAAGAATCCCCCACGGCGATCGCCTGTGAATCCCCCCTTTTGCAATCGGGCACCTTTCTCTTGGGAAGTGGTAACAGCGGTCAACTGCTGAAATTAGACGAGCAAGCGGTGGAAACCCTCCTACCCCCCATTGCCCCCAGCCGTTGGGAAATGTTCACCGACAATATTGTGCAGGAATTACGGGAATTGGGCGGCATGCTAATTTTAGGCAGTTTAATCGCCGCCGTCATCCAAGTTTTCATTCCCAGGGAATGGATTTTACTGTTGGGACAAGGCACCATTAGCTCCATTTTGGCCATGATGTTGCTATCGGTGGTGGTATCGGTCTGTTCCACAGTGGACTCATTTTTTGCCCTCTCCTTTGTTTCCACCTTCACTAGTAGCTCCCTGTTAGCATTTTTAGTCTTTGGCCCCATGATTGATGTCAAAAGCATCGGGCTATTGCTTTCCGTTTTCCAACGGCGCATTGTTATCTATCTGCTCCTCCTGACAGGCCAGTTAACCTTTCTGCTCAGTTTGGCCCATAGTTATCTGTTTTAGATCTGATTTGAATCTGGAATGATTTGCCCCCCAACGTCTTTGGTTGTCGATAACTTTCCCTTTTCGTGATGGAAAGGAGCCCTCCGGCAAACGTGATATAGTAAGAGATTGCAACGAAATTTATCGCCCAATACTTTACAGCCTAGGTTTTTTCCACAGAGACTATGTCCTTAACCCAAATCCGTAAACAAGAATTGATGACCGAGTATCAAGCCCACGAGACTGATACTGGGTCCGCTGATCTGCAAGTGGCCTTCTTGACAGAAAGAATTACCCAGCTCACAGGGCACCTCAAAGCTAACCCCAAAGACCACGCTTCCCGTCGGGGCCTGCTCAAAATGATTGGTCGTCGTAAGCGTCTATTAAGCTTCATCAATGCCCGGGAACCAGAACGTTACCAAGCCCTGATCAAACGCCTCGGTATCCGTCGTTAAGTTTTTGCATTTTTCCCATGGCTGACCCCACCAATCGAGACCGTCTTCCTTTTGAGCGGAAATCAAAAAAGAAAAAGGTTGAAAAAAAGCCCCCTGCAGTGGTGGCTCCGAGCACTAAAACCAGCGGAGCCAAAGATAAAAAGGGCCGCCGTTCAGCAGACAGTGGCATTCCCGCCGTGGTGAGCCAAAGGATGGTTAAACGCATGGCCCTGTTCTCCGGCATTCCCACTGGGCTGGGCATGTTATCCTTTGTGCTTTTTTATCTTGTTGTGAGCCGGGACTGGTTTGAGATTCCCACCTATGTGGTGTTTTCGGTGAGTCTGCTCTTTTTTGGTCTAGGGGTGGTGGGCTTAAGCTATGGCATTTTTTCCACCTCCTGGGAAGATGAGCCTGGCAGTGTCTGGGGCTGGCCGGAATTTCGCCTCAACCTCAGTCGTACCATCGCTGTCTGGCGCAACGCCCAACAAACGGCCCAGGACAATGGCGATCGTTGAACAAAACTCAGAATTTGTAAATTTTCGTTAACAAAGTTAACAATTGGTCAATAATAATTGCCCAGTCCTGTTGGTCAAAATAATTTCGTTAAAATTAGCATTAGCATCGGCTTTTCGAGTCCGCATTTACTGTCAGACCTTTAGCTAAGCTTTTAACCCTCCCTGTCCCAACCTATCGAATAGAGGAAGTTTGTCATGATCGTCGTCATGAAAGTCGGCACCCCAGAAATAGAAATTGAGCGCATTGGTAAGGAGTTTGCCGAACGGGGCCTCACCCCCGAAAAGATTGTTGGTAAGCACAAAGTTGTGATGGGGTTGGTGGGGGAAACAGCCGGACTTGATCCTTTGCAAATCCAAGAGGTTAGCCCCTGGATTGAAGATGTATTACGGGTGGAACAACCTTTTAAACGGGCTAGTTTGACTTTCCGCCATGGGGAATACAGTGAAGTAATCGTTTCTACCCCCGCTGGCCCCGTGGCGATCGGCAAAAACCATCCGGTGGCTGTGGTAGCAGGCCCCTGTTCGGTGGAAAATGAAACCATGATTGTGGAAACGGCCCGTCGAGTTAAGGCGGCCGGGGCCCAGTTTTTACGGGGCGGCGCCTTCAAACCCCGTACCTCTCCCTACGCTTTCCAAGGTCATGGGGAAAGTGCTCTAGGTCTGTTGGCAGCAGCTAAGGAAGCCACTGGTTTGGGCATTATCACCGAAGTGATGGATGCGGCGGATTTAGAAATCATTGCGGAAGTGGCGGATGTAATCCAAGTGGGTGCCCGCAATATGCAGAATTTCTCCATGCTGAAAAAGGTAGGGGCCCAGGATAAGCCAGTGCTGTTAAAGCGGGGCATGGCGGCCACCATTGATGAATGGTTAATGGCGGCAGAATACATTCTCGCGGCGGGTAATCCCAACGTGATTCTTTGTGAGCGGGGCATTCGCACCTTTGACGGCCATTACACCCGCAATTGCCTTGATTTGTCGGTGTTGCCTGTCCTGCGCTCCCTTACGCACCTGCCCATTATGATCGACCCCAGCCACGGCACCGGTAAATCCGAGTATGTGCCCTCCATGGCCATGGCGGCGATCGCCGCGGGGACAGACTCCTTGATGATTGAAGTGCATCCCAACCCGGCTAAAGCTATGTCCGATGGGCCCCAATCTTTGACCCCCGACCGCTTCGACGAAACCATGAAGCAATTGGCGGTTATTGGGCAAACTGTAGGACGTTGGCCTAAAGTAGCGGCCCTGGCCTAGGAATTCGCGCTGTAAAACTAAAACAGATTAAACCAGGCCCGACGGAAAAACCAGCGGGCCTTTTTTTGTTGGATGGTGCGGACTATTGGGGTTGATCTTCCAGAAAAGCCTTCACATCTCCCAGGGGAGTAAGTACTAAGCGAATGGTTTCCATCCTGTCATCGGCGAGGGGAGAGACCAACGGTTCCCCAGGGGCAGGTTGGGGCAGGCGGGCCATGTAAATGCTAGCGGCTCGGCCTAGGGGCATGGTTCTCTTCACCGTCCCACTGGGATCAATTTGTAGGCGATATTCCAACGTTTGGGTTTGATCTTCCGGCGGTTGCCACTGCTCTTGATAGAACTTACGCACTTCCGCCACCTGGGGAATGGTGTCCAGTAAATTGGTGGAACGGGGTGGCACAGCACGGGGTCGAGGCGGCCTAAAACTAACGGGATTAGAAGCAGGGGGCAGAGGCGGTAAATCGGGGGTAGTGGACAATATCTCGCCACCATAGGGTAGGGGTTGACCGTCGGGGCGGGGCAAAATAGCCAAGGCACCGGGGTAAGACGGTTCTGGCGGCGGTGTCAGGGGTTGTAGATTAGTGGGATCAGGAATGGCAATATAGGTTTCCCCTGGGGCTCCTGGAGCTTGTAAATCAGGGGGACGCACCCTTTCTGGGGGCACCACTAGGGGAATATTAGGATTACGGGGAGGGGGAGCAGCAGCTAGCACGGCACTGGGGGAAGGCAGAGGATCCCGTAAAGCTAGGATTGGGGCCAATTGAGGGGAGGGGGTATCGCCCCTCGGTGGTGGTGGCACCATAGAGCTAACTTCCTCAAACTGAAATTGGTTGGGCATTGGCAGTTGAAAATTATTCTGCACCGCCACTTCGGGTTGGGGTTGGCGCATCCACAGGGCCGCTATGGCGATCGCCGCCACACTACCGGCTGCTACCATTCCGGCTAAGACCAATGCTTTAGGCGACTGTTCTCTGGCCATGAGCACTGACATCCGGCTCGGCTCTAAATCCTGGAGACGGAAACCTTCCAAGGCCAGCATCAGATCGTACAACTGGGAAGTATTGAGGGTAATGGGAGCCCCCATCCCCAAAAGTTCATGGCTCCATAATCCCTGGGGTCGTAGGCAAAAAGAAGGTTCACCGTCCGCATTAAATACTGGTTCCGGATAGGTGCTTGGTTCCAAGGAAGCACAGGGGTTAAGCCGTTGCTGGAGATAGGTTTCCACCGCTAAAGCGAGGGCTTCCAACTCCTCCGGTGTGCCAGACAAAGTTAATTGTTCTACTTCCGGCAAACGGGGATCGTCAAAATGGAGCGCAAAACGATAATCCGCCGGCAAAGTTTGGGGAGGTCTTTGCCATACCCGTCGAGTTTGCCACAACTCTAAAGTACAGGTGGGAGGGGTATAACGCCTCAGTTGTACATCCTTCACCAGCTTCATTGGAAAATACTCCCGGTCAACGGACTCACTTCTATTCAGGGTACCTTGAAAATTATGGGATTAGAGGGCTTGAGCACCGCTCCAGTAATTGACTGTTTTTTTCTAGGCATTGGCATAATAGCCCCGGGGAGTAATCAAATAATCTTGATAATTGTAGGTGTTACTGTTGCCGATGAGCACCACCGTCAGCATATCAATGGGAAAGTTCAGCATTGCCGCCAACGTGGTACGCACAATGGTTTCATCTTGGCGATAAACGGAACGCACCAGGGCCACCGGAGTGGTTGGCGATCGCCATTGTAGGAAAATAGCTTGGGCCTGTTCAATCAACTCGGTGCGCTTTTGGGATTTGGGGTTATACAGAGCGGTGACAAAATCCGCCTGGGCCGCCGCCGTTAACCGTTGCAGAATTTTTTCTTTGGGGGTAAGCAAATCGCTGAGGCTAATGGCGCAAAAGTCGTGCATCAGGGGAGCACCCACCCGGGCCGCCGCTGCTTGGAAGGCACTAATGCCGGGAAAAACTTCCACTGCGGGGGTTTGCCCATCCCAATTTAATTTCTCCAGTTCTTCCAACACTAGCCCAGCCATGCCGTAAATGCCACAATCCCCGGAGGATAGCACCGCCACCGTTAAACCCCATTGGGCCAACTCAATGGCTCGCTGACACCGTTGCCGCTCCTGGGTGAGGGGGAACGTTTCACAAATTTGGCCGGGTCGTCGTAGAGGATCAATCAAATCTAAATAAAGTCCGTAGCCAATGAGCACGTCTGCTTCTCTAATAGCCGTTCGGGCCGCTGGGGAAATTTGGCTTAATTCTCCGGGCCCGGTGCCCACTAACCATAACTGTCCCGGTTTGCCGATGTATTCCCTTTCTCCCTTGGCGATCGCCACTGTTACTGCTTGGTTGTGTTGTTTAACAATTACTTTTTCCGCTATCAATTTTCCCCCTTGGCTATACATTTGAGCCGCCGTTAATGCCGCCGCTTCCGCCACACTGGGGGTACCCACTTCTTGAAGAACCACCTCGGAGGGATTGGGGACAGCCTGGGCCGCTAACTGTTCTGGGGGAAAAGTGAAAAAGGGCAAATCGTATTTTTGGGCGAATTGTTGCATTCCCACTTCGTCGGCTTTTAAATGGACACTGGCCAGGCCCGCGATCGCCAAAGGGCTTAAATTTTCCCGTTCTAAAACTTCTAACAAAGCCCGTTCTAACAAAGCTAAATCCGTACCCCGCACACAGCCAACGCCAATCCATAACAGTCGGGGATGCCATGGGGCCATGGGTTTATTCAGTTTTTCCAAATTACTTTCTTGAACGGTGATTAATAAGGTTGCCGTCGTCTCCTTAGTTCCAGAAAAAGTAAAACCATGGCCTGGGGGTAAATGATTTTGCCAAAGAGTTAACCCCGCCGTTTGTGTTACTCCTACTAATTTTTGAGCGGCCAAAGCAGAACTTACCGCTGTCCAATCTCCTTTTCCTTTGCGCCAACCAAAGGGGATGCCTAAACAATCCACTGCTATCTGCCCCAAGCCATTGGCCCCGCCAGTGAGAATTGCTTTTGCCTGCAACTGTTCCGCCACTATCTGCGCCAGGCGATCGCCTCCCCCTTGGTGGCCGCTGAGTAAACTAATCACCGATTGACCCATGGCATCCACCACCAGCACAGCGGGATCACTTTGTTTACTTTGCAATAAAGGAGCAATTAAGCGGACTACGGCCCCCGTGGCTAAACCAAAAATAAAGGCTTGATGGTTATTCCAGCGTTCTGCCACAGCCGTTGCCAAAGAATCGCCATAGGTTTCCACTAGGGAATTTTTGCCAAGCTCTAATTCCTCTGCCAAAGATTTTGATAAAAGCAATTTTCCCGTCAACGTTTCCACCACGGGCAGAAGCAATTTAACGGCTTGGGGAGTGACGGCGATCGCCGTAAGGGGATGAAAAGTTTTCAACAATTTTTGCCGTCTATCATTGTCAACCCCTAGCATAGCGGCAAATTCTCGTTGGAGATCGCCATCCTGGTCGGGCTAAACCCGTTAAGCTAGAGAGCGTATTTGTTTAGACATCAGCCATGGCCAGAGATTTACGGGGATTCATCCAGTTGTTGGAAACACGGGGGCAGTTGCGCCGCATTACCGCTGAGGTGGATCCCGATTTGGAAGTGGCGGAAATCTCTAACCGGATGCTACAGGCCGGTGGCCCAGGGCTGTTATTTGAGAATGTCAAAGGCTCCCCTTTCCCGGTGGCGGTGAATTTGATGGGCACAGTGGAGCGCATCTGTTGGGCCATGAATATGGACCATCCTCTGGAGTTGGAGGATTTGGGCAAAAAGCTAGCCCTGTTGCAACAGCCTAAGCCGCCCAAGAAAATTTCCCAGGCCATTGATTTTGGCAAAGTGTTGTTTGATGTGCTCAAGGCCAAACCAGGGCGTAACTTCTTTCCCCCCTGCCAAGAAGTAGTCATCGATGGTGAAAATCTCGATTTAAACCAAATCCCCTTGATCCGGCCCTATCCCGGTGATGCGGGCAAAATTATTACCCTTGGTTTAGTGATCACCAAGGACTGTGAAACGGGCACCCCCAATGTGGGGGTTTATCGTCTGCAACTGCAATCCAAAACCACCATGACGGTCCATTGGCTGTCGGTGCGGGGAGGGGCCAGGCATTTACGCAAAGCGGCGGAACAGGGCAAAAAATTAGAAGTGGCGATCGCCTTGGGGGTAGATCCATTAATTATTATGGCGGCGGCCACACCGATCCCGGTGGATTTGTCAGAATGGTTATTTGCGGGGTTATACGGTGGTTCTGGGGTGGCCCTAGCTAAATGTAAAACCGTCGATTTGGAAGTGCCGGCGGACTCAGAATTTGTGCTGGAAGGTACCATTACCCCCGGCGAAATGTTACCCGATGGCCCCTTTGGCGATCACATGGGCTACTACGGCGGCGTGGAGGATTCTCCCCTAGTGCGGTTCCAGTGTCTGACCCACCGCAAAAATCCCGTTTATTTAACTACTTTCAGCGGTCGTCCCCCCAAAGAAGAAGCCATGATGGCGATCGCCTTGAACCGGATTTATACGCCAATTTTGCGGCAACAGGTTTCGGAAATCACCGACTTCTTTTTGCCCATGGAAGCGTTGAGTTACAAAGCTGCCATTATTTCCATTGACAAAGCTTATCCGGGGCAAGCTAAGCGGGCGGCCCTGGCTTTTTGGAGTGCTCTACCCCAATTTACCTACACCAAATTCGTCATTGTGGTGGATAAGAGTATTAACATCCGCGATCCCCGCCAGGTGGTCTGGGCCATCAGCTCCAAAGTTGACCCGGTGCGGGACGTGTTTATTTTGCCGGAAACCCCCTTTGACAGCCTCGATTTTGCCAGTGAAAAAATTGGTTTGGGCGGCCGCATGGGTATTGATGCCACCACCAAAATTCCCCCGGAAACGGATCATGAATGGGGAGAAGTATTGGAGTCCGATCCAGCCATGGCGGAGCAGGTCAGCCAACGCTGGGCCGAGTACGGTTTGGGGGATATTAATTTAACCGAAGTTAATCCCAACTTGTTTGGCTATGACGTGTAAACAAGTCCTGACGGAATAGTAGATTTTTTGCCAATGGCTTTCTTTAAAAGTTTATTTTTAACCAGCATTTTTTGCTTCGTCTTAACAGCAATTCCTTCCCAAGCAAAGGAAATTTGTAAAGTTACTGATCCTACCGGTACGCCTCTCAATGTTAGAGAAAGTCCCAATGGTCAAGTTATTAATGCTTTAAGAAATAATCGAGAAGTGGAAATCCTAGAAATTGATTTTGACCAACAAGGCCGCCCTTGGGCCAAAGTTGCTGGTTATTATCAGGATCGTTATCGGGTTTGGGGTTGGGTAATTCGAGAATTTATTAGCTGTTACGAACGCTAACCAATTCGATTACAAAGTTTCTAATAAAATAGTTTTGTTTATGCAATTTGCTGATCGTCTCAACGCCTTTGGTGGTAATGTTTTTGCTGATATGGACTTGGCTAAGGCCCAAGCCCGGGCCCAGGGTCAAACCATTATTGATCTTTCCCTTGGCTCCTCTGATTTACCTACTCCTGCCCCCATTCTGGCCACGATCGCCAAAGCTTTAGAAGATCCCAGCACCCATGGTTATTTATTGCACCAGGGAACCCTACCATTGCGGCAGGCGATCGCCGTTTGGTACGAAAAGCGTTTTGGCCTAGCGGTGGATGCGGAAACGGAAGTGCTGCCCCTGATTGGTTCCCAGGAAGGCACAGCCCATTTACCGTTGGCGGTGTTGAATCCCGGCGATGTGGCTCTGTTGATGGACCCTGGTTATCCCTCCCACATGGGGGGCGTGTACCTGGCGGGGGGAGAAATTTATCCCATGGCGTTGCGCTCGGAAAACCAATTTTTGCCAGTGTTTACGGCCATTCCCAACTCAGTTTTAGCCAAGGCCAAAATGACGGTGCTCAGCTATCCCCACAATCCCACCACGGCGATCGCCAGCTTAGAATTTTTTCAAACGGCGGTGCAGTTTTGTCGTGACCATGATTTAGTATTAGTACATGATTTTCCCTACATGGATTTGGTTTTTGATGGTATAGCAATGCCACCGTCAGTTTTGCAAGCAGACCGACAAAAATCCTGTGCCATTGAATTTTTTACCTTTTCCAAATCCTATAATATGGGGGGCTTCCGTATTGGTTTTGCCATTGGTAATATCCAGTTAATTTCTGCCCTGAAAAAAATCAAAGCGGTGGTGGATTTTAATCAATACGCAGGCATTCTCCAAGGGGCAATCGCCGCCCTGGAAAGTCCACCGGAAACTGTGCAACAAACCGTGCAAATTTTTGCCCAACGCCGGGCAACATTGATTGATGCTTTAGCGAAGATTGGCTGGGCTGTGCCTCTGCCCACTGCCACCATGTATGTTTGGGCACCATTACCTGAAAGTTGGCTTGGCAATTCCTTGGAATTTTGTCAAAAACTGGTGGCTAAAACCGGTGTTGCCCTTTCTCCAGGGTCTGGCTTTGGTGCAGGGGGGGAAGGTTATGTACGTTTTGCCTTAGTACAGGAGCCGGATATTTTGGCTACGGCGGCCAAAAAAATCGGTCAATTTCTTGACCAAAACTAGACTAAAAGGCAAAGGAATAAAACTATGGAAATTTTGGATCATTATCTGGGCAATTTAGTCAGCATTACCAGGTTTGTGCTGGAAAGTGTTTCCGTGCTGTGTATTATTCTCGGGCTAGTGAAAACTTTGCAAATGGTCTGGGCTGGCGATCGCCGTACTATGAATACGCCCAAATTTTTCAACAGTATTCGCTTGCAATTCGGTTTGTGGTTGGCTCTAGCCCTGGAATTCCAATTGGGGGCAGATATCCTTTCCACCACCATCGCCCCTACCCTAGAAAGCTTGAGCAAACTAGGGCTAATCGCTGTAATCAGGACTTTTTTAAACTATTTTCTTGGTAAAGAACTGGAATCGGAAATCAGAATGGAAATTGAACAGGAAAGACAGGAACATGGCCGTTAACCATTGAGCCATGGCGATCGCCTTTTCCTCGCCCAACTCCAGTCAAGGCCATCAATCGTCGCCGCCGCCAATACCAATGCCCGTGTTGTAAATTTCCGCATTTTGGATGTTCATACCCTCAACGGTGGCACCGGTCACATCCACGTCGTAGAGTTTAGCAAAGGCAAAGTTAGCCGAAGTCAAATTAGCTCGGTTGAGGGTGGCATTGGTGACCATGGCTCCTCGCAGATCGGCATTTTGCAGATTGGCACCGGTCAAATCAGCCCCTTCCAAGTTAGCTTCGTTGAGGTTTGTACCGGATAAATTGGCATTACGCAAATCTGCCCCAATCAGATGGGCTCCGGACAAGTCAGCCCCGGATAAATCACAGTTCATGCAGGCATTGGTTTCCAGCAGTTGTTGAACTTGATTTGCGTTTTCGGCGATCGCCGTTCCTCCCCATAGGAGGGGGCTAGCAAAAATTAGGCCAAGGGCAATTAATGGACTTTTGATCGTTTTCATCATCTTTCTCCTCTCGCTCAGTTGATCTCACGATAAAGGGAGACTACCCAAGCTGTCTTCACCCAAACGGGCTAATTTCCTTGGGGGATGGGGATTTCCGCCCTTAATTTTGCCGAAATTATGCTTCTTTTAAGCCTTGCCAACCGTACTAACTTTCTTTAACTGATGGCCGTTTTCAGTTCCCGGCAAAAAGTTTCCAAAGCTTGCAATCCTTCCGTCGGGGTTCCTTCCGCTAAACGCTTAACCATGGCGCTTCCTACAATTACTGCATCTGCGCCCCAAGCTTTCACCTGCTCAGCCTGTTCCGGTTGGGAAATACCAAAACCAACTCCAATCGGTTTATCGGTGACCTGGCGCATCCCTGCTAACAAAGCTTCCACCCTCGATCCCACTTCCGTTCTCACCCCCGTCACCCCTGTCACGCTGACCAAGTAAACAAAGCCCTGGGACTTTTTGGCGATCGCCGTTTGTCTTTCTGGGGAACTGGTGGGGGCCACCAACAAAATTAACTCCAACCCCCTTTCCGCTGTCGCTTCCAACAGGCGATCAGATTCCTCCAGGGGTAAATCCGGCACCACCAAACCCTTCACTCCAGCGGCCTTGATTTTGTCGAGGAAAACCTCCACACCCTGATAAAAAATAGGATTGTAATAGGTAAATAAAATTATCGGGGCGGCAATATCTTGGTGAACTTCTCGGACAATGGCGAGCACATCATCCAACTTGACCCCTTTTTGTAAAGCCCTAGTGGCCGCCGCTTGAATCACCGGGCCATCGGCCAAAGGATCGGAATAGGGCACTCCCAACTCAATTAAATCCGCCCCTGCCCGGTCTAGAATTCGCAACGCTTCGGCTGTGGTGGCTAAATCCGGGTCCCCCGCTGTGAGGAAAGGAATCAAAGCACATTCCCCCCGTTGACGAAGGGCATTAAAACAAGCGGCAACAGCGTTCATGGGCAGGCTAGGCTAGGACAAAAAGGAAGGTGGGATTGGGATCATCTCCCTGGAACGGACAGAGCAACCAACAATAAGCCTTGCTCTGAGCCTCACATATTTTGCCATAGTCCCATGGCCAATCCCCAAAGGATTTGCTCAACCTAATTCACCAGACGCACCGGCATGACTAGATAGGTCATTTTCAGGCCTCCCAGGGGAGTAAAAATTACCGGCTGATTGCCCTCATTAAGTTGCATTTGAATATCATTGCTAGGTAAAGCTTTCAGGCCATCCATCAAATATTTGATGTTGAACGCAATTTGCCCCCCTTCGCCAATGATTTCCGCCCCCATGGATTCTTCCCCATGTCCCAAATCCTGGGCTTCCACTGCCAACTGCAGTTGATTACCGGGGCTTTGTAAGGTGAAGGTGACCAAGTTATTTTTTTGGTCGGCCAGCACAGAAACCCTTTCCAAGGAAGTGATTAACCGTTTGCGCTCCATGGTGACGGTGCGACTAAACTGCCGGGGAATAAGCTGGTCATAGGCGGGATAGGCCCCCTCTAACTTACGGCTCGTTAACCGTTGATCCCCCAACTCAAAAATTACCTGGGTATCATTCACCACCAGGGAAACTAAATCACTGTTACCTTGGCTGGCCACCATTCTTTCTAATTCCCGCAAAGCCCGGGCCGGAATAGTGACAGCAAAATCTGCCAGGTCACTGCCCGTAATCACCGCTTCCCCTTCATCGTTTTCAATCTGGGTGGGGGCCTCCACCACTGCCAGTCGGTGACCATCAGTGGCCGCAAATTCCAAACTGTCGCCACTGCCTTTGATATGTACTCCTGTCAGTACTTGCTTAGTCTCGTCCGTACTGGCGGCGAACAGGGCCCCCCGTAACCCTTCATTGAGGGTTGCCACTGGTAACAGTAATGGTTTGACTCCTTCAACGGTGGGCAGAGCGGGAAAATCATCCGCATCCAGGCCCCGAATTTGGAACCGCCCTGATTCTGAGGTGATGGTGGTTAAATGGCTATCCCCAGCATCGCCATCGGGATCGATCGCCAGGGTAATATCTCCGTCCGGCAAGCGGGAAACAATGTCATTGAGCAATTTAGCAGGCAGGGTGATGCGGCCACTCTGTTGCACGTCGGCGGTGAAACTACTCTGGATACCAAGGCTGAGGTCAAAGGCCGTTAGGCGTAAATAATTTTTGTCTGCATCGGCTTCCAGGAGCACATTGCCCAACACGGGATGGGTAGGTCGGGAGGAAACAGCCCGACTGACCAGGGATAAACCACTGCTTAAATCACTTTGACGACAGATGAGTTTCATATACGCACGGGAAAAGGGGGGAAAGAAACCCTACCATTTTAGGGAGGTTAGGAAAAGACTTGACCAATGGTAAAAATTGAGGGCAACGCTGGCCCCTACCTAGGATTTTTGGGCCACAGCCTGGGGAGCATCACCTTTGCCGGCCAAACCTCGGAAATAAAGACTGCCAATGACACTTAAAAAAATGCCGTAGGCGATCGCCTGGAATAGGTAAAGGTGATCCCGGTAGCCCGCCAGGGTTTTGAGCACAATGCCGGGAAATTGATTATCTGGTAACCAGGGAGCTAAATTCCACAACAGGGGCCCCAGCAAGCAAGAATCACCGGGGACAAAACAGAGATAACCCAGGCCCAGATTGGCCAAGCCCATCATACTGACCGCCAGATCGAGATTTTTCAGCACCCCAATCACCAATCCTCCGACAATAATCAGCAACAGGGTGCCCATCACCTGGAAGAAAAGTTTCAAGTTCAGTTTGACCCCTAGGCGGAAAATTAAGAAGGCCATCACTACCGCTGTACCAATGCCCGCCAACGCCGCCCCGATCGCCGCTGGATTGGCCATATTTTGTTGGGCTGCTAGGAATAGGACCATTTCAAAACCTTCCCGCACCACAGCAATGAAAACCACAATGGCAATGGCTTTACCCCCTCCTTCTTTTTCCACCGCCTGGTTAATTTGCCCCTGGATTTCCCCCCGCAGGGAACGGGCTTGTTTGGTCATCCAGAGCAACATCCAACTCAGCATCCCCACGGCGATCGCCCCCAAGAGAGCGGCCAAAAGGGCTTTTAAAATAGGGGTGTAGGGCCCCGGCAATCGTTCAACTCCCTGCAATACCCCTGCCAGCAGGCAACCCACTAAAACGCTGGCCACCACCCCGGCACTAATGCCCCGATAAACCCAGCCTTTGAGTTGCATTTGCTGGGCCCGGGCAAGACAAGCCAACACAATGCCCACCACGAGGGATGCTTCCAATGCTTCCCGCAGGGTGACAATGAAAATGGGTAAACCGGAGGCAAAATCCATCTTGATTAAGAGGCTAGGAGAACTGAGATACAGATAGTTGAAATTTTGCTGAATTGGTTGGCAGGACCCTAATTTTTCTCCCAATATGAGTGTTCCGGAGCACTTCGGTCCAGTTGATCCCAATTGACCAAAGCGCCACCAAACTTGGGAGATCGGGCGGTTTAGCCGACGGAACTTTAGGGAAATTATGGCAAGGAATTATTTGCCCAGGTAAGCGGTGAGGGCTTGCTGCACAATCTGATTCATGGGGCAATTATCCCGCTCAGACCGGGCCTTAAGCTGGGCATACATTTCATCGGACAGGCTGACCCGCCGTTGGTTTTTGCGGTTTTTACCGCCCTTGGCCGGTGCTGTGTAACCATGGCTAAATTCCCGTAGGGCAGTGAAGCCCACTCGATGGCAAAAGTCTCCAAAACTTTCCTTACCTTTACGGCTCTGCTTGAAGTACACAAATAAAGGTTCAAAAAGGCTTTCTAGCTGTTCCAGGGGCATTTTTTCCGTATAGGCTGCCGCTAAACGTTCCTGGTTCGGACTTCCCCCCAGCCACACTTGGTAACTGTTGGGGGCACTACCAACAAAACCAATTTCCGCCATGTAGGGCCGGGCACAACCGTTGGGGCAACCGGTCATGCGGGTGACGATACTTTCATTGGGTAAATCCAGACTGTTCAACAAATCCCGCAGACGGGCGTTAACACTGGGCATAATTCTTTCCGACTCGGTGACTGCTAGGCCACAGGTGGGCAGGGCGGGGCAAGCCATGGAGTAACGGACTAGGGTGTCGATCGCCTCTGGGTCGGTGACTACGCCGTGCTGTTGGAAAATTTGCTCGATCGCCGCTTTATCCTGGGCATTGATGTCGTAGAGCAGGATATTGTGGTTGGCGGTGAGGCGCAGGGGCAATTGGAATTGGTCCACTACCTTGCGCAGGGCGGTTTTAAGCTGAAAATCCCCCTCGTCTTTGATGCGGCCATTTTCCACCGACAAACCGAAAAAGAGCTTGCCATCCCCCTGTTCGTGCCAACCGAGGTAATCTTGGTAACGCCAGGCTGGCAGAGGTTTGAAAGATTGGAACGGTTTACCCATGTAGGTTTCCACTTGTTTGCGGAATTTTTCCACCCCCCAGTCCGCCAACAAATATTTCATCCGGGCATGGCGACGGTTATGGCGATCGCCGTAATCCCGTTGGGTGGCCACAATGGCTTTGACTAGATCATAGACATCGTCTTTGCTCACATAACCAATGGGGTCAGCGGCCCGGGCAAAGGTTTCCTCTTTATTGTGGGTACGTCCCAAACCACCGCCAGCCAATACATTAAAACCCCGTAGCTCCCCATGGCGATCGGTGATTACCACCAAACTAATATCGTGGGTGTAAACGTCAATGGAATTGTCCCCCGGCACGGTGACGCTAATTTTGAATTTCCGGGGCATGAACTGTTGGCCGTAAATCGGTTCCTTGGGGTCATTCAGGTTAGTGCCATTGAGATCCTTTTGCCGGGCCGCTTTAACTTCCGGGGCTTCCTCCCCACTAATGACCTTTTCCCCATCGAGCCAAATTTCGTAATAGGCACCGCTCTGGGGGCTGAGTAGATCCGCCACCTTATTGGCATAGTCCCAGGCATAACCATATTCCGGTTTATCTCGGAAGGGTGCCGCCGGAGCCATCACGTTACGGTTAATGTCGCCACAGGCTCCCAACGTGGACCCCAAATTATTCACCACCGTGGCGATCGCCATTTTCAGGTCTTTTTTGACAATGCCGTGGATTTGCAAACCTTGTCTGGTGGTCACCCGGAGAGTTTGGTTACCGTGGGTTTTGGACAGATCATCTAGGGCGGTGTAGAGTTGGGCCGGAATCAATCCCCCCGGATTGCGGGTGCGGAGCATAAACTGATAATCCTTTTCTTGCCCCTTAACCCGATTGTCCCGATTGTCCTGTTGGTAGGAACCGTGGAATTTCAGAATTTGGACGGCATCGTCCGTAAAATAGTTAGCATCATTCAACAGTTCGGTGGCCAGGGGTTCCCGTAAATAATTGCTTCTTTCCTTGATGCCTTCTACCTTGGACGGTTTACGGGGGGCAGCGGTGGGGGTGGTTACCATTAACTCTCTCTATGTAATCGACGGGAAAATCGTCCGTGGTTAATCCACAGAAAACCCTATTTTAACTTTAATAGTGGGCGAGAGATACCATTCCCCCGGTCAAGCGGCGATCGCCAAATCTGTTTATACTTTGGCCCTTGTCAGCGGTAAAACAGGGTTAATTTCCTTCCCTTAGCCTAACATTGACCATAATCAGCTCCATGGGTCCTTCCTAGCTTTGGTGCTACCATTTATCGCCTCCTCCTCCTCCAATGTTAAAAATTCTGCAAAAATTACTCATCGGTGTTCTCACACTTTGCCCCAGTATGGCCCTGGCCGGGGTGCCCAACGGCACTTGGTTATCCCAACCCCAAATCCGTTTCTATGCTTCCCAAAACGCCCTAGACCAAGTGATGAAGGATATTCAAAGTCAGGGCTACCGCCTTGTATTTTTGGATTTTCGGGGAGTAGCGGACGATGTGCAGGAACAAATTAGTCAACAAGCCCGCAACCATAACTTAATTCCCATTGCCTGGGTCCAATCTCCCCAATACCGCCGCCTCACCATTGAACAAATTATTAATGAAGCCCGCCACACGGACGGTTTACAGGTGGATGACCATTTTTTTGCCAACTACTCCTCCAGGGATTTTGAGTATTTAGCTAACCAGTATCGTAAGTTTATTTTTTGCTCCATTCAGCCATTCCAAAAGAACCTGGTGCCCCGCTACGGCTGTAACCAAATTGATGTGCAATGTTATACTTCCCCCACATTTAAGCAATGCCTTAACTTAGCGAACCAACTCAATGCAGTGGTGAGTCTCTACGAAAAAGACACATTTAAATATCGAGAACAAATTGGCGGCAAAAATTTTAACGTTTTCCTTTGGCCTTATACTAATCAGCGCATTTATGACACGGGAAATTTTCGCTAGCCTAACCCTTGCCATACTAATTTGGATCTGAAGGTGGGTATTGTGGAAAAATTCCTATGGAAACCGTAGATGACTGTAATTGTTAGAGGTTGATAAAATAACAACAAAGAGTGTGTCATCGTACAACAATCGGGATGACAGGATTCGAACCTGCGGCCCCTTCGTCCCGAACGAAGTGCGCTACCAAGCTGCGCTACATCCCGCAATGAAGCTTTACGATCCTAACATAGGACATCTCCTTTCAGAGTTAACTGTTTAGCCATCGGCCCAATTTTGTTTTTCCTCGGTGGGCTCTTCCCCTTCATTTTGGGTCTCTTCTTCCTCTGCAATGTCTGTATTGACCGTAGTTTCGTTGACATCAGTCCTTGGCTCTGGAACCTCTTCTAGGTCACTGGCGATCGCCTCGGTAATTTCTCCAATTTCTTCTGTCTCTGTTTCCCTTTCATAAACTTCATCAACGCCGCTGGAATCTGGCCCTTGCTCAATGTTGGTTTCAGGGTCGACAAGTTCTGGCATGGTTACCTCAATTACCGCCGCCGTTGTTCCAGACATTGGAGCAATAACTTCATCTACTACTATTTCCTCCTGGGCTATTTGCTCCTCCTCGATTAAAGGAGCTGCAGGCGCTTCCTCTGCAGTTATATTTTCTGAATCGGGCACTTCGATTAAGGTGATTTGCTGTTCAATTTGCACCGTTTCCACCACAGCAATTACCTTGGTCTGATCATTTTCTGGGTTATCCTCGCTGACTTCATCGGAAATTTCCCCACCAGGACTAGAATCTTCCGTCGATGGTAGATCCTCGCCCCAATCTTCCCCGTCATCCCAATCATCGGTTTGAGCGGTGGAACTCTCCGGCTCAATGGCTACTTTCTGCTCCACCGTTTCTGGCTGGGATGCTTTGGGCTGTACTGGGGGAACTGCCGCCTTTTTACGACCAAATAAGCGTTGAAACAGTTTCGATTTAGGTTTTTTGAGCAGAACCTCCTCCTCTTTCTCTGGAGCAGGATTAACTGGCTTTTCTTCCTTTTGGCCAACCATTTCAGCGACCTTTTCCACCGCTTCTTCAGCTTTTTCTACGACTTCTTCGGCCAGGGTTTCGGCGGCTTGATTCAATTCCACCACTACTTCTTCTGCTGTTTCTATTGCACTTTCTGCTTCTGTTGGAATACTCTCACTAACTTGTTCAACAGTGCTTGTAACCGTTTCTGTAACTGATGCTGGGGCGGAATCATCAACAGATTTCAGTTGCTCCCCTGTTTCTGGCAAATCTCGTTTAACGGCCCCGGTTACGGATTCAACTTCAGTGTTGTCTTGATCCTTTGTTGCAGCCTTTTTATCGTCAACGGCGACTGGAGTTTTAACTTTAGGTTTACGTTGCAAACCACCAGCGAACCAATCCAGCAGGGAGAAACTAGGAACTTCCACAATGGCATTGCTGGCGATCGCCGCCCGGAGTCGCAGAGTTTGCCAAGCAAAGGCCAGCACCAACACCACCACGGCTGCTTGGCCAAGGAGAATGGCTCCAGTGAAACGTTGGGCACAGTTCCAGAGCACTAGGCCGTAGAAAAAGCCCACGCCACTCCAAAGGAAATCGTCCTTGCGATGCAATTTTGGGGCAAAAAATGCCGAAAAGAAAAAAGCTAGACTGGCTAAGGCCACTGCACCGGATAGCATCAACGCCAACATCGGAAGTTACTCCATCGAGAAGTTCACCTTTCCATTCTGCGTTATCTTGACCTTCCTGTTAAATTATCGTCCCCTGTTAACCCAGTGGTTTTACCCCCCAATGGCAAGGAGCAGGAACCATATCGAAGATTCTGCTCCTCTGTGGATTTGTC
Organism: Synechocystis sp. PCC 6803 substr. PCC-P; assembly: GCF_000284455.1. Lineage (GTDB taxonomy): Bacteria > Cyanobacteriota > Cyanobacteriia > Cyanobacteriales > Microcystaceae > Synechocystis. Next base: position 318,943 of record NC_017039.1, on the reverse strand, counting down.
CATGGGAAGCTGTCTGGGATACCAACAAAAACTACAGCCGATCGCTCTAGAATTTATTCAAGTTGATGCCCGCTTCCTTGGCCATGGCGTTGATGCCTTTGGATTCCAAAGTTTTAATGGCAGTGGTGGAAAGACGCAGACGGACAAAGCGATTGCCTTCGGGCCACCAAACCCGTTTCCATTGCAAATTTGCCTGTTGTAATTTCTTGGTGCGACGGTGGGAGTGAGATACGGCAAAACCGTTATTAGCTTTTTTCCCGGTCAGTTGACAGCGACGGGCCATGGCAGATCTCCTTATGATCAGATAAAGTCCGATCTAACACTATATCAGAGGATTATGGGCGGGCGATCGCCATTCTCTGGCTAAATCGTTTAAAACTTAATGCCGCTGGGCTGATCAGGGGTGGCCACAATGCGATGGCAACCGGAATTGGGCTTAGCCCATTGATATTGATACTCCACTGGATTACCCCAGCAAATACCGAGAAAAAGCTCCTGTTGGGTGGAGTCTAACTCAGCCCATTCCCCCTGTTCCCACAATTCCGCCAAAGATTCCCGCCGTAGAGGTCGGTGCTGATGGGCAATAAGCCAATAATTTAACTGCTGGGTGTGCCGTTGCCAAAATGCCAATATTTCCTGTTTAACAGCCATTAATTTTTCCTTATCCCCTTCCACGGCAATTAATTGGTTGTGCAACTCGGGAAACTGAATGGATTCCCCCCGGAAATGGCATTGCCGCCACACCAGCCCCGAAACGTTATGTTGCCTTTGATATTCATGGATCTGCCCACGAAAATCTTGATAGGCAAACACCTTCCCCACTTGGTCGAGGTTGATAGCCTTAGCCATGATCGGATTGTCCAGGCGATCGCCAGGGGAGAGGAGCACTCGTTTACCCTGACAAGTTGCCCTTAGCTCCTGCTCCAAAATTTCTAGCAATTGCTGGGTTGTGTAGGTCATGGCCAAAGGGAGGACGTTAAAAAAACTTAATGGTACGACTCAACGAATCCGTTTAGGCTAATAAACTAGGCGTATTTTTATCTTCGTTAAAAGCCAATTTTTCATTCAACCCAAGATATACAGGTATTTTTAGCATGAGTGTCAACTTAGCTTCCCAGTTGCGGGAAGGGACGAAAAAATCCCACTCCATGGCGGAGAACGTCGGCTTTGTCAAATGCTTCCTCAAGGGCGTTGTCGAGAAAAATTCCTACCGTAAGCTGGTTGGCAATCTCTACTTTGTCTACAGTGCCATGGAAGAGGAAATGGCAAAATTTAAGGACCATCCCATCCTCAGCCACATTTACTTCCCCGAACTCAACCGCAAACAAAGCCTAGAGCAAGACCTGCAATTCTATTACGGCTCCAACTGGCGGCAAGAAGTGAAAATTTCTGCCGCTGGCCAAGCCTATGTGGACCGAGTCCGGCAAGTGGCCGCTACGGCCCCTGAATTGTTGGTGGCCCATTCCTACACCCGTTACCTGGGGGATCTTTCCGGCGGTCAAATTCTCAAGAAAATTGCCCAAAATGCCATGAATCTCCACGATGGTGGCACAGCTTTCTATGAATTTGCCGACATTGATGACGAAAAGGCTTTTAAAAATACCTACCGTCAAGCTATGAATGATCTGCCCATTGACCAAGCCACCGCCGAACGGATTGTGGATGAAGCCAATGACGCCTTTGCCATGAACATGAAAATGTTCAACGAACTTGAAGGCAACCTGATCAAGGCGATCGGCATTATGGTGTTCAACAGCCTCACCCGTCGCCGCAGTCAAGGCAGCACCGAAGTTGGCCTCGCCACCTCCGAAGGCTAGATTTACCTAGCGTGACAACTTATCCAGGAAAAACTGGTGATTTTAGGGAATCGAATCAACCTAGAGTTGCCAGTTTTTCTCCGTCTGTTTAGAGCTTATTTAAGCCGATCTCCTAGTCTCGCAATTATTGGGATGGATCAGACCCAAAATTCCCCAAGATTGATTGGCGGACTCTAGGATAATTTCAGATTTTTCATTCATCTTTTTTTAACAATCTCCACCATGACCGTCTCTCCCACAACCCAGCCCCAAACTAATCATTCCTTGCCCCCGGCGGACGCTAAACAGCGGGTCAGCCAATTTATGCAAACTCTTCAAGACGAAATTTGTCAGGGTCTAGAGGCCTTGGATGGCAAGGGCAAATTCCAGGAAGATAGTTGGCAACGGGAAGAAGGGGGCGGTGGCCGTTCCCGGGTGTTGGCGGACGGAGATTTTTTGGAACAGGGCGGAGTCAATTTTTCCGAAGTCTGGGGCAAATCCCTACCTCCTTCAATTTTGAAGCAACGCCCCGAAGCGGAAGGCCACGAATTTTATGCCACGGGCACTTCCATGGTGTTGCACCCAAAAAATCCCTACATTCCCACGGTGCATCTTAATTACCGCTACTTTGAAGCAGGCCCGGTGTGGTGGTTCGGAGGTGGAGCCGATTTAACTCCCTACTATCCCTTTGCTGAAGATGCGGCCCATTTCCATCACACGTTAAAAAATGCCTGTGACCAAACCCATGGGGAATTTTATCCGGTATTTAAACGCTGGTGCGACGAGTATTTTTACCTCAAACATCGCCAGGAAATGCGGGGTATTGGCGGCATCTTTTTTGATTACCAAGATGGCAATGCTCCCCTGTACCGTGGCCCTGACCCCAATGGCCCGGCGGCCCAGTACAGCAACCAATTAGCCCCCATTGAACCCCTGGGTTGGGAGGATTTATTTAGTTTTGCCCAACGCTGTGGTCGGGCCTTTTTACCTGCTTACAGTCCCATTGTGGAAAAACGTCGCAATACTGAATATGGCGATCGCCAACGGCAGTTCCAGTTATATCGCCGGGGTCGGTATGTGGAATTTAACTTGGTCTATGACCGGGGCACCATTTTCGGTTTGCAAACCAATGGCCGCACTGAGTCCATTTTGATGTCTTTACCTCCCTTAGTACGTTGGCAATATTGCTACAGTCCCGAAGCCGGTAGTCCCGAGGCGGAATTAACGGAAAAATTCTTAGTTCCCCAGGACTGGGTTAATAGTTAGTTCTCTCTATTCACTTCTGCCTTAGGCTGGGGATTAATCCTGCTCTTTGGTAGAGGGGCCATAATGGAAACTAGCCATATTGCGAGGAAGAAGAGCCATGTTGCTAGCCCTAGACCGCATCAGTGTGCTTCCCGGCCAGACCTTGGTTTTGCGGGATGTGGATTGGGACGAATTTGAAGCTTTGCTGGAAGAACTCGGTGAACATCGCAGTTCCCGCATTGCTTACTATGGTCAACAACTAGAAATTATGGCTCCCCTGCCTGAACACGAAATTGATAAAGAACTAGTGGGCGACTTAGTCAAAGCTTTGTTAGAGGAGCTAGACATTGAATTTTCCCCCTTGGGTTCAACAACTTTTAAAAATAAGTTTCTCGGTCTGGGTTTAGAGCCAGATAGCTGTTTTTATATTCAAAATGAAGCGAAAGTGCGGGGTTTAAAACGTTGGGATACCACCATTGATCCTCCACCGGATTTAGCTCTCGAAGTGGATCTAACTTCCCGTACCCATTTAGATATTTATGCCCAATTAGGGGTGCCGGAAGTGTGGCGTTTTAAACGCAGACAATTGGAAATTCACTGCCTAGAACAAGGGGAATACCGCCAAAGGGAAGTTAGCTCGATTTTTCCTGATTTTGATCTCAGGGAAATTATTCCCGCCTATCTACAACGCATTGACCAGGAAGGCCGCAACAAAACCATCAAGGCTTTTCGCATTTGGGTAAAATCCCACATTGATGCTAAGAATTAGAGGTTGGCGATCGCCGAAGGAAGATTAATGATTGAGCAAATATTTTTCGGACAATTTCAGTCCCCCGGGCCGGTGATGTTCCAGATAGGGGGTTTTGCCCTGCGTTGGTACGGATTTTTGATTGCCAGTGCTGTCATTATTGGTTTGAATCTCTGTCAATGGTTGGGGCAAAAACGGGGCATTAACCCGGATTTATTCAACGATTTAGTCATTTGGTTAGTGGTGGCGGCCATCCCTTCTGCTCGCCTATATTACGTCGCCTTTGAGTGGCCCCGCTATGCCCAGCATTGGTTAAATATTTTTGCCATTTGGCAAGGGGGCATTGCTATCCATGGGGCCTTGATTGGGGGAACGATCGCCATTCTTGTTTTCAGTCGCTACCATCAGTTATCTTTCTGGAATTTGCTGGATGTACTCACCCCGGCGGTTATTCTCGGCCAGGCGATCGGTCGGTGGGGCAACTTTTTTAACTCCGAAGCTTTTGGTGCCCCCACTAATTTGCCTTGGAAGCTCTATATTCCCTTTGCTAATCGTCCGCTAAATCTGACCAGCTATGCCTATTTCCATCCTACTTTTTTATACGAATCAGTCTGGAACCTAGGAATTTTTGCAATCTTGATAGCCCTATTTTTTTATGGACTAAGAAATCCAGAAAAAATCAAAACTGGGACCATAACCTGTGTTTATTTGATTGGTTATAGCCTCGGTCGAGTGTGGATTGAAGGTTTAAGATTAGATAGTTTGATGCTTGGTCCTCTGAGAATAGCTCAGGTTGTTAGCATCACCCTAGTTTTATTGGGAACAGCGGGAATTGTCTGGTTATATCTTCTGCAGAAAAATTTACCGGACTGGTCGGAGCGAAAATTGGTAAAAAATTAACTTAATTCGGCAAATTAACAGGCTTAATTAAATACTCTAATCTAGGAGAAATTTTATGAAAAAAGAAATTAATTATTGGGTAGAAAAGTTGGAGCTACTCCCCCATCCTGAAGGGGGATTTTATAAGGAAACCTATCGATCGCCAGTAGAGGCAAATTTTGCAGGATTTGACGGCAGTAGAAATGTAGTTACCGGAATTTATTTTTTGATGACCAAGGACAACTTTTCCGCTTTCCACAGGATTAAATCCGATGAAATGTGGCATTTCTATGCCGGTGATAGCTTGGAAATTTACTGGTTTTCTCCCCAGGGAGAGCTGGAGGTGATCAGCCTGGGCTTGGATTTGGAAAAAGGAGAAGTGCCCCAAGCGGTGGTTCTCAAGGATGGTTGGTTTGCTTCTCGGGTTAAAAACGGCGGAGATTATGCCCTAGTGGGTTGCACCGTTGCCCCTGGATTCGATTTTCAGGATTTTGAGTTGGCCAATCGGGAAGATTTGCTCAAGCTCTACCCCCGCTCCGCCGAGATTATTAACCAGTTAACTAGGCAATAGTTGGGGAGGCTGGACTTAATTGTTGTCGGGCTCGCTGGAAAAATCCTTGCAATACGGCCCGACGCTGATTTTGCTCAAAGGTCTGTTTGACCACTGCGGTCAATTTTTGCCAATCCCATTGGGGTTCACTGAGGTCGGGATCTTGACTTTCCAGGAAAGTGATTAAACTCAAACCAGCAATGCGAGTCAAGTAAGCGGCGCTTAATCCTTGGAGGGCACCACCGGCCAAGTAAGTGAGGGGCTGACTTTTTAGCAATGCTCCCAGAGCTTGGGTAGATAGTTCCACCATACCTAATTTGATCAGGATTGTTCCCATCTCTTTGGCGACTGTTTGGGCCTGGGCCAGGGAAATTTTTTGATGGTACAGTTCCCCCAAGTCCCAGACCAGTTGACCATTGATGGCGATCGCCGTCAGCAGATCTAAATTAGCCACGGGATTAAACAAGGCGGTGCCAGCGGCTAACCATTGGGCCTGTTCCACTAGGGGAATGGCTAGGGTGCGGCGATTTTCTCGCCACCGTTGCTCCACCTGTTGGTTAATGGCCTGGCATCGACGCCATTGTTGACCCAAAACCAGGGATTCCCACTGCTCTGTGGCCTGTTGTTGCAGTTGGGACAGCAAATTCCCCAGGTCGGGGGGAGGAGTTTCCTGGTCGATTTCCCATTCTCCATCGGCCAAATAACGACGGATTTGGATCGGTTGGGGGGCGGCGCTAATGGGAATAACCGGGTTGGCGTTACCCAATTGATTCACCTGATGCTGCAATTGATCCCAGAGGATTTGGCGATCGCCGATCGGGTAAATATCCTGCTTATTAAATAACAATTGCCAATGGTGATGGTGGGTTTGCAAAAACTCCAACACCTGCCACTGGGAGCTGGTCAAATCTCCGGTGGCTAGGACTAGGACCCAATGGGCTTCCGTCATTGACTGGGCCATGGTTTCCGGGGGAGTTTCCGCTGCCACCACTTGCCAATTCAAAATTAATGGTTTTTCTCCTTCCCCTGGGGTCAACCGGGACGGCAATAGGTCCAATAAGCTGGTTTTGCCACTGCGTTTTTCCCCTAGGACAATACCGTTTAATGCTTGGGGTGGGGGGGCTGGTTTTTGTAATGCTTGCAGTTCCTGGGCCAAATCTTCCAGAACCAAATCCGGTGCCTGGGCCTGACGGCGGGCCAATAACTTTTCCCCCTGGGCGATCACCTTTTGCAGAACCTCTGGAGTTAACATCTGTTTCTGCTCAGGAGGAGCATGATGACGCCGCCGCCACCGCCAGATAACCAATCCCAGACCGGATAAAGCCCATAAACCCCATTGGTCCCATGGTTGTTCGGCACTGTGGGTGGTGGACCAAAGCCCCAGTAGGACTGACAGGCCAATTCCCCCCATCACGAGGGGCTTTTTAAACACAGTCTTAAACCCCATTGTTAGACCTGGTTGCCCCATTGCATCCCTTCCCTTCAAGCTAATCCAACTAGGCCGAATAACCCAGAAAACTAACCTGGATTTTGGCTAATCCCATCCTACCGGAATCAGGGGAAGAACGGTGGCTTCTGCCCCAGGCTTTCCCATTCCTCCACGGCGATCGCCGGACTGAATAGATAACCTTGGCCATAATCACAGCCTTGGAGACGAAGAAAATTCCACTGTTCTGGGGTTTCAATGCCCTCAGCAATCACTTTTAGCTCTAGATGGTGGGCCATGGCAATAATGGCCCGCACCAACCCCACAGTATTATTATCATGGGGCAACAATTCTACAAAGGAGCGATCAATTTTGAGGGAATTAAAGTTAAATTTACGCAGATAGTTTAACGAACTGTAACCAGTACCAAAATCATCCAGGGAAAGGGCAATATTTTCTTCTTCTAAATCACTTAAATTTTTCAGTAGGTCGCCATTTTCTTCCAGGATTAAATTTTCTGTAATTTCCAGCTCTAACCATTCCGGTCGCACCTGATACCGTTGTAAGAATCCCTGCAAAATAGCAACAAAATAACTATCTTTTAACTGCCGGGGGGAAACATTCACCGACACCCAAAAAGTTTGCTCCCCCAAGGCGCTATGCCAATGGGCTGCCTGGCAACAGACATTATCTAGTAACCATTCCCCCAACTCCACAATCAAACCCACCTCCTCTGCAATGGGAATAAACTGATCCGGCGGCACTGTACCCAGCAGTCGATTATGCCAACGCATCAACGCTTCCGCCCCGACAATTTGCCCCGACTCCAAACTGACAATGGGCTGATATAAAATTTGGAATTCCTGGCGGGATAAACCCTGGCGCAATTCCGACTCTATTGCCATTCTCTGTTGGGCTGCCTGGTTCATATGGGGGGTGAAAAAACGAAACATATTCCGCCCCGCTAGCTTGGCCGCATACATGGCCGTATCCGCATTCCGCAGCAAGACATCAGCATGGAAACCATCGTCGGGAAAAACGGTAATGCCAATGCTGCCATGGACAAAAAATTCCAGACCTTGCAAATTGACCGGCTGCCGCATCACCCTTAATAACCGTTGGGCGATCGCCATTAACTTACGGCTATGGGAAACCTGATCTAAAATGATTAAAAATTCATCCCCCCCCAAGCGAGCAACGGTATCTGTCTGTCGCAAAGCCCGTTGTAATCGTTCCGAAACTTCCACTAGAAGTTGATCCCCCGCATCGTGGCCGAGGGTATCATTCACTTTTTTAAAATTATCCAAATCCAAAAACATTAAACCAAATATATGTTTCTGGCGTAGGGCCGACTCGATGGCTTGTTGGAGCCGATCCTTGGCTAAAATGCGGTTGGGTAAACCGGTTAAATGGTCATAATGGGCTTGGTGAAAAAGAGCCTCCGCTTGTTGTTTTTCCTTGGTAATATCTTCTTTGACTGCTACATAATGGGTGACAATACCCTGCTGATTAGAAATGGGGGAAATGGACGCCCTTTCCCAATATAATTCCCCATTTTTTCTACGGTTATGAAATTCCCCGTGCCAATTACGACCGGAGGCCAAGGTTTTCCACATTAATTCATAATCTTCTTGGGTTTTATTGCCGGATTTTAAAATTCTGGGATTTCTGCCCAGCACTTCTGCTGATTTATAACCAGAAATTTCTTCAAACTTAGGATTGACATAGGTAATATTGCCCTGAACATCGGTAATAACAATGGAAGCAGGACTTTGTTCGCAGGCTTGGGAGAGAATTTTGAGTTGTTTTTCGGCTTTTCTGCGTTCGGTAATATCGCGCATGACAAACAGTAAACAATCTACCCGATTAAATTCCATCGGCTCCCCGGATAGCAACATTGTCCGGACTTGTTTTTCCTGGTCATAGACTTCAATTTCCCGATTTTCAAACTTAACCAGGCCATCTTTTTGCCATAGCAATAAATCCCTTAAAAAACTTTGTCTTTGTTGTTCATCTACCCAAAAGTAAAACTGCTGACGACTCACTCCCACCAATTCCTGTTTGGTCAAGCCAAAAAATTGACAAAATGGCTGATTAACATCCATAATACAGCCGCTATTACGGCCGTAAATAAAAATGGGGTCAGGACTTTGGTTAAAGGCAACGGCAAAGTTGATTTCCGACTGCATTAATGCCGCTTGGGTCCGGGCTGTTTTTTCAATTTGTTCTTCTAATTGTTGATTCTTTTGCAGCAGAGCTTGGTTTGTTTGATGTAACTTGAGTTGTAGTTGTAAACGGGTGATAATTTCCTCTTGCTGAAATGGTTTGTGGATGTAGTCCACTGCCCCCAATTCTAATCCTTTGACAATGCTTTTTTGATCGGTGAGGGCAGAAAGAAAAATGATCGGAATTTCCGCTGTGGCTGGAGCCGCTTTGAGACGACGACAAACTTCAAAGCCATCTATACCGGGCATCATAATATCCAAAACAATTATGTCCGGTTGCACTTGGTTGATCTCAGTAATGGCTGTTAATCCATCCTCCGCTATGAACACTTTCCAGCCTTGTTTTTCCAGAAAACGCTGGAGAATTTTAAGATTCAAAGGGCTATCGTCAATGGCAAAAACTGTGGGGACTTGGGGGGATGACATTGACCTCTCAGGGACGGGATAAAAAGTTTGACCTGTTCAACGGAAGGACGGTGGTAAAGGAGTCTCCCTTACCCCTAGACAAATTCTAGCAACTACCGTCAAGCATTATGCTATTGTCCAAGAATATGGGACCCTCAGTCTTGCCTTAATTTGTTTTAAATTAACCACAAAACTGCGTCAAAATCGACGTTGTAATTGGAGATTTTGGGGGTTGCTATTTGTCTTTATCAATGCCCATGGCTGTTGTTTCCCTACCTTTTTCACCCCAAAACTTTCCCCACAGCTCTAGCTGTTCCGTCCAAGATTTGCCTCCCCACCAACAAATGGCGATCGCCCAGGCTTTAGCTGAGCCGGAACATGCCCCCAGTCATTGGGTGGCCCCAGAAAGTCAGCAAGAGTTGCAATGTTTGCTAAGTGAGTGCGATCGAAATAATTGGCCAGTCATCCCCTGTGGCAACCAAAGTAAATTGGCTTGGGGTGGATTAGCTAAGCCGGTGCAGTTACTGGTTAGCAGTGCTGGCCTGAATAGGATTGTTGACCATGCGGTGGCAGATTTGACCGTGACGGTGGAAGCGGGGGTCAAACTCAAGGATTTACAGGCTATTTTGCAACCCCATCAGCAATTTCTGCCCCTTAATCCCCTCTACCATGACCAGGCAACGGTGGGAGGCATTATGGCCACAGGTTGTGCGGGGCCGTGGCAACAGCGTTACGGTGGGGTGCGAGACCTAGTTTTGGGGTTCTCCTTTGTCCGCTGGGATGGGCAACTGGCCAAAGCCGGCGGTAGGGTGGTCAAAAATGTGGCAGGTTATGACCTGATGAAACTTTTCGTTGGTTCCTACGGCACGTTAGGTTTTATTTCCCAAATTACCTTCCGTCTTTACCCTCTACCTTCCCATTCCCAAACAGTTTTTTTAACTGGTGATACCAACCAACTAGCCAAACTCAGCCAAGCCCTGCGGCGATCGGGACTGGCACCCACCGCGGCCCTAATCTGTTCCCCGGCTCTAGTTCAAGCATTAAACCTTGGGGAAGAATTGGGCTTACTCGTCCGTTTCCAAAACCTAGAGCCGGTGGTGCAGGCCCAGATTGATGAGGTAAAAAAACTCGCCCAAACTTTGACCTTGGCCAGCCAGTCCTTTGACAATCAAGCAGAGAGCGAACTTTGGCAACGGTGGGAAAATGCCATGGCCGGGCAGGGTACTACGGAAACCATACTCTGTAAGTTTGGTCTTTTACCCGCTAAGGCAGCGGATTTTCTGCAACAGTTACCAGGGTTGGGACATGTACAATTGGGCAATGGCATTGGTTGGGTACGTTTTGGCCAACTGGACCGGGAAAAGTTGAACCAGCAAAGGCAAATTTGTCAGAATTATGGTGGTTATGTAACGGTGTTAGAAGCGTCTCCGGAATGTAAAAAACACTGGGACGTTTGGGGCCAGAGTGGCCATGGTTTGGCTATGATGGGCCGTCTAAAAAATCAGTTCGACCCCCACAATACTTTTAGTCCTGGGCGCTTTGTAGGTGGTTTTTAGCAGTAAAAAAATAGTTTGATGACATTTCTGCTGAAGCTTAACTGGCACAACGAAAACCGACCAAAACTTGTCTAGTCCAAGGATGGTACCAATTGCGAAAGCTGGCCCTTAAGCCCCAACTACGGGTGGCCCAACTGCCGCCCCGCATCACCCGATGTTCCCCATCAAAATAGGCTTGGGAGTAACCCCGATAGGGATAGGGTTGAAAATTGTCGTAGGGCTCGAAAGTAGAAGCTGTCCATTCCCATACGTTGCCCAACAGGTCATAACAGCCCCCTTGATTACGACCCTGGTCATAATAATGGACAGGGGTTGTGCGCCCACGGTGATTATTAAAGTTACATTGCTCTTTGGTTGGCAAAGTTTCCTCCCAGGGATAGGTGCTGGAGTTATGCTGACCAGACCAACGGGCGGCCCTTTCCCATTCCTGCTCTGTGGGTAAACGTTTACCCACAAAATTGGCATAAGCTTCCGCTTCGTAGGCACTGACTCCGTAGACGGGATGGTTCTGGGTATTACTTTCGGGGTGCCAATAAAGCGGTGCTGTGACGTTCGCCATCGATCGCCATTGCCAACCGGCTTCTGTCCAGTATTTACTTTGTTGATAACCACCAGCATCGATAAATTGTTGGTATTGGGCCTGGGTAACTGGGTATTTATCTAGCCAGAACTGTTCTACTTCGACCCAATGGACGGGGCGTTCGTTGTCCTGGGCCCATATTTGCTCACTGCCTTGGTAAAAACCTCCAGCGGGAATAGGCACCATGGTTGCCTCCAGCACTGGTTCTGGGCATTCGTCCCCAGGGATTTGGCTATTAACCCCTAAATCAATTCCGGCTAAATGACTTAAAAAACTAATGGTTTCACTATGTTGGACTTCGTGTTGTAGGAGCCACCACCTTAACCTTGCTTGGGCTCGGTCCCAGGATCGATCAGTCGATCCCCAGACCTGCTTCACAGAGGCCCTAACTTCCCCTAAATATTGCTCAATAACTCCACGGCTAGGTAATGCACAGCGTTCCGATTTCGATAAACCATCGGCTCGGAACAATTTTTGGTAAGACGGGGTATGAAATTTTTTCCGCTCCTGCTCCGGCAATAGCCAAAGGGCTTCGGTAAAGGCAATGTGACCAAAGTGCCAATCAATGGGGCTGAAATCTGGGTGCCATTGGCGATCGCCTAGGGTTGGGGGAATGCGGTGCAACAGGCGGAGAGTTTCTGTGCGACACCGCTCCATTGCTTGGTCAATAGTTTCAAGATTTTCAACCACAGTGCTGATGGAGAGCCGGCTAATCGGCCATGGTTGAGGGTTGGTTAATAATCTCCACCCGGGAAGTGAGAAAACGATTCATCCAACTTTCCAGGTAAGCTCGGTTAGTCTCCTGTTCCTGGGGATTATCGGTCTCCAGGGGATAGGGTGCTAAACCACGAATGGCCGCGGTGGTGACACAAAACATTGATTTTTGAAAACTTTCACAAATTTGCACCAGTAAATCCCCTTCCTGCCGTAGGGATGCCTGATAAACCCGTCGGAGATAGTCCGGCAAAAAGTGGCGCATATCCTGCATTAGCAAGGTGGGGGGAATGCCAGCTCCACCAACGGGGAGGGGATCGGCATAGAGGGCCCCATAGGTAAACAGGCTTTGGTCAGGGGGAATCTGTCCCGCTTGGGCATTGTAGGAAATGGTGCCAGGGAAAGGAGTACCCCGGAAAAACACCGCCTCCACGTAGGGCACTGCGGTTTCCATCAAAAAAGCTAAATTGGCACTGGGGGGCAAAACATCGTAGGTAGTTCCCCCCAACTCCACCCGGTAAATAATGGGGCGGGCGGCATCGGCCACTAGGCCGTCTTGGATATGTTGCACCACATCAGGAATGGTTTTGATTTCTCCCCGGTCATGGCGGTCAGATAAATTCAAAAACATATCCGCCATCACCCGCCAGAATTGACCCAAGGCGGAATAATAGGCCATCATTCGCATTTGTTCCGGCAAAAATTCGGGAAAAATCTGGTTAAGTAATTGCAAAAAAGGATTGCCTTTGATTTTCGCTTTAATTAACTTTTTAACATTGGCTTTAAACTCGGCACTGTCTAGATATTCATCCAATTTTCCCCCTCCATGCCACATCATTGCCTTCATGCAATATTCTGCATACTCGTAGTTAATGCGATTGTGCCACCAATGTTTCAATAGGCGATCGCCATTGACATTACCGTTGAAATATTTAAAAAAGGGAAATAACTTCAGATACTGGGTATGGGCAATGTGTTGCAGATTGATGGAATAGGCATCGAGGATCACACCATAGCTTTTGAGGATGCCCACCACTTCCAGCGTGTTAGCCGGGGAATCCACCAACAGGGCCTGCCCCGCCTCTAGATTTTGAATATATCCTCTGAGGGGATGACGGGACGGGGCGAGGGAGGTTTGGGTCATAACTTCAGAACTATGGTTTCGATACAAAAGCCCATAATAGAGGCCATTATCCCAGCAATCCAGGCCAGAATGCCAGGGCACAAGGAAATTTCTTCAGCCCCAATCGATGGAAGTCGGCAACCAACCCAACTAACCGCCAAACAATAGGGTCTGCATTTCCTGCAACCGGGGTTTCATTACATCCAACTGATCCTGCAGAGGTTGCAAAGCTGCCCTCAACAAACGACCCTGGGCTTCTAGCGCCGCTGTCTGTTTCTGTAAATCTTCCACTTCCCGACGGTTTTGCTCAAAATTAGTCTTTTTCGCCTGGTACTGCTGGTCGAGACTAGCAATCATGGTTTCAATTTCTGCCAAACCCTGCCTAGTGGACTGCAAATTTTGTTCCAGCTTATTTTTTTCCTCCTGGAGTTTATGCTTGCGCCCCTCCAATTGTTGGATAACCGGATCCAAATCAATGTTGGGAATACTGTCGTCAATTTCCACAATGCCCTGGCGACGACGAAGAATTTTGAGATGTTGCAACAACACTTCCTGGCGCTCCTTGAGGTTGCGGCGCTGCCCAATCAGGGTTTCGTCCAGCATGCGCTTCCTTTCCTGCTCTTCGTTTAACTCCTCCTCAATGGTGAGACGACTATACTCATCGGCGGCTTCTAGGCGGGCTTGGATAGCTTCCACTTCTTCGCATTGCAGAGTTAACTCTTCCTCTTGATCGTTAACAAAGCGGGCTAATTTTTGCATATCAGTTTGCAATGCTTTAACGGTTTCCTCCAGTTCCCCCAGGGGCAATTGTTCCAGATGTTGCACATCAATTTGATGGTCTTTATCGACACTCATTGCGCCGGTGGCCAATCGATAGAGATTGGTTTGTAAGCTTTCAGCGGCCGCAATTTCAGCTTTCAATTGGGTCAGGAGCTTTTGGCCATTAACCACCCCCTCCTGTTCCACTGTTAGTTGAACTTTCGCTTTAGCTAATTCTTGGGCGATGGCATCCAATTCCTGCCCATGGATGACCAATAATTCCTGTTTTTGCTGAATTAATGCTTGGTTCCGTCCCAACTCCTGTTCTGCACTGGTAACCATCTGCCAATGGTCATTAAAGATCTGTTGTTGTTGGTCGGTGCTTTGCTGGGCATTGGCTGCGGCCGTAAATAGGGCGGGGATAGCTTCCGGGTAAGCTCCTAACCGGTGGAGTATGCCCTGTAACACTTCCCGATTTTCAGCACTATTTTCCAGCAAACTGCCAAACTGCTGTTGGAGTTCGGTCAATTGTTCTCTTTCCCCTTCTAACCTTTGTCGGGCCTGCTCCACCTCATATCTTTGCTGTTCCACCTGGGCAAGCTGATTGGCTCGGTCTTCAACCTCCGACTCCTTCGCTTCAATTTCCATTTCTCGCTGGCTCAGTTCTTGGAACTGAAAAGTGAGGGATTCTCGCCAACGTTCAATTTCGCTCTGTTGTTCCTTGAGTTTTTCCGAGAGGCGGGACAGTTTTTGCAACTGCCGCACTAACTCTGGCGCCGCTACTTCTGGAGTCCCTTGTAGGGAGCGACTATTACTCAGGTTTAGGATCCATAGGGTTCCCTCCCTGGCTTCTCCCATGTCGTCGGTTTGGAAGTTTTCTTCGTTAGGCAGGGCACTCCAGGTCTGATCACTGTGCTGACAGGCCAGAAGTTTTAACTCGGTTTTGTAACCGCCTAAAAAGTTTTTGGTTTGTTTCTTAATTTCAGCCAGATAGAGCACAAGTCGTTGTCCTGAGCAGTGGAGACGATTTTGTCGGGAAAGTTCTCGCTTTATTTTAATCTTAAGCCCGCCGATGGGCAGGACCGCGGGAATTTTTTTAGCTTACCCCTGGAGTAATTAGAGGAAAATCTGACCAAACTGCTTCTATTTTGCCTCCACACTGGCAAAAATTGTCAAAAAAAAAGGAGGTGAAGGAGATTTTCCCTCGCCTGCCCTTAGTAATAAGTGGTAGAAGACTAAGCTAATGGTCCGCTAGCTAGGATTAATTACCGGTTTATTAGTCAACCAGTGTCCTTAACCAACGGACAATTGTCTGCTTAGTCCCTACAGTCATCGTCCCTGTCACCGGGGCATTTGCCGTTATAAACAACGGTATGTTCCTCGAGACTAGAAAAAGCCGCTGTGGCCGCCGTTTCCAGGCCAATGATCATCACTAGGGCGATCGCCAAGGGGCCGGCCCAAGAGCGCAGCGCCCGACGGACAGAATTGTGGGGTTTGGGATGCTGTAATTTCATCAGCTTCTCTCCTTGACACGTCCTAACACACCGAGACCAAATTAGAGCTTTGACTGCTCTACTACCACCATAGGGCTCTCTTCAGGGCATGTCAGTCCCATCTTTGGGGGGATGAACATGGAAAAAAGTGGAATAGGGCAAGTCCACTGGTGTTGTTTTTTATTACTCTTGCTGCCACCGTTGTCGCCGTGGCTGACGGCCAACTATTTTAACCGTAATCCTCATAATCCAGAATGCTCGATTTTTTCTGCAGTGGCAAGGGTTGGTGGTTTCAGCTTGGGGGTAATGGGAACGGCTTGGGCTGGCTTTTGAGCTATCCTTGGGGAGTGGAGCCGACCGCAGAGGGGAGTTTTCGTTGGATGCTACGTCGCATGAGTCAATTGGCGATCGCCATGGTTTTAGCTTTGGGGTTAATATCCCTGGCATTATTGACTATCCAAAATGTCACCCCTGTGGCCCTGAGTTTTTTGACATTGCAGTCTATTGAGATGCCGGTGGGTCTGCTGTTGGTATTTTCCTTGGCCGGGGGACTGGTGGTAGGTAGTTTGTTGGCCCCGTTACCCGGTGGTAATCGTCGGCGGGGAGTCCCTTCCCAACAACAATTAGACCGGGAATTCGATTTTGACGATCTTGTATGAATCCTTTATTGCAATGGTTGGGGGCCATGCCAGCTTCTCTCAGGTCGCCATTGGCAATTATTTTAGGAGCCATACCGGGGGCGTTGGCCCGCTACTATGCCACTATTTTTCTGGCCGGGCTTTTTGGTAACGATTTACCCTATGCCACTTTTTTAATTAATTTTTCCGGTTGTGTGGGTATGGGTCTGGTGGTGACATTGGCGACCCAACCGGCCTTGATGTCTCCGGATTTAAGGTTGCTTTTAGCAGTGGGATTTTTGGGTTCTTACACCACCTTTTCCACCTATGCCTTGGAAGTGACTTCCCTCTGGCGTATGGGACAGTTGGGCCAGGGAGTGCTCTACGGTTTAGGGAGTTTAGGAATCGGGACGATCGGTGTATTGCTGGGGAGTTTGATTGCCCGTCGCCTCACTATCTAGGAATACCTAGAGCTACTGACTCACTAAGGATTGCCCTGTGGCCAATTGGGGTTTCCGACCGAGCAAACCGGTCATCAAACGGAGGGCCAGCTTTTTCGCTGGAGGCACTAGGCGCAATACCTCTAGGCCAAACCTTCTCAAGGCGATCGCCGGCAGCCAATGACTGGAAAAGAAACGATCTAGCAGGTCAGTGAAGCCCAAAATGAGCCAATTTTCTGGTTTACGCCAATGTTCATAACGTTTCAGCACTGCTAGGGAACCCCAATCTTCCCCTTGGCTGTGGGCCGTGGCAATAACCTGGGCCAGGGCGGCTCCGTCCCGAATGCCCAAATTTAAACCCTGACCCCCCACCGGATGGCAACAGTGGGCCGCATCCCCCACTAATGCCAAGCGGGGTTGCACATAACAATCGCTCTGCATTAGTTGCACCGGAAATAAACGGCGGGCATTAATTAAATGAAATTCCCCTAGGCGATCGCCAATGCGTTGGCGCAGTTCTGTAATAAAATCCGCTTCCGGTAGATTCACTAGGGTATGGGCCTTATGGTGGGGCATGGTCCAGACAATCTGGGCTCGATCGCCGGGTAGGGGCAAAATCCCCATGGGACCAGTGTCACAAAAACGCTCAAAGGCAGTGGTATTGTCAGGGGCTTGATGCTGGATGGTGAAAGCCACACAGGATTGCCAATATTTCCACCCCTTGGTTTGAATCCCCGCCAGGGAACGGGTGTGGGAACGGGCTCCATCCGCCGCCACCAACAATTTGGTTTGTAGGGTAATTTCTCTGCCTTCCTGTTGTAGGGTGACCTGTTTGTGGTTCTCTCCCGCCGTAAAACTGATCAACTCAGCGGGACGAAACCAGGCAATGCGGGGACATTGCTCTACACAATTTTCCAGCGCCTGCAGAATGACTGGATGCTCCGCCACATGGCCCAGGGCCAGTTCGTCCACATCTTCCTTGGCAAAGGGAACGGTACCCCGATAGTCATTATCGGAAATTTGGATGCGTTCGAAATGACCGATGGAGTCCTTAATATTTTCCCAGACCCCCAGTCCCGCTAAGATTTTGCCCGACAGCAGGGAAATGGCATAGGCCTGGGGCTTAGTTAGGGCCTGTTCCTTCGGTAAAGCTTCGATAATGGCAATTTTCAGCCCCGTATGACGCAAACCCGCCGCTAGTACCAGCCCCACAACGCCTCCCCCGGCGATCGCCACATCGAATTGGTTATCAGTTATGGAAGCGGCTACAAAGGTCATAGGAAAAACAATGGGACAATTTTTATGCCGTCGTCAGTGATGGTGAAACACGCCCAGGGTAAGGCATTTATCCCTATGGTTGACAACGATGATTGTATCTAATTGTAACGTTGTTTATTTCTACTGTCCGTGGGAGATAGGGGGGGAATTGAAGTTGGGCAAGATTGTCACTAGGACTTATCTGGCGGTGTTTAATTCCCCATCAACTTTTGAGCTGAATATGGCCCTAACTACGACCAACCCCTAGGTAACGGAATCCTGCCCCTTGCAATTTTTCCTTGTCGAGGAAATTACGACCATCAATGATCACAGCCTGATGCATACGGCTGGCCAGGACAGGAAAATCTAGCTTTAAAAATTCCTGCCATTCCGTCACCAAAATTAACGCATCACACTGGTCCGCCAACATAGCCGGGGTCGACTCAATTTTTACCCCCGATAAACCATGGCTTACCCCAGACTGGGAAACAATCGGATCATAGGCTTTCACCTTGGCTCCCAAACGATTTAGTTGTTGAATTATGTTCAGGGCTGGAGCATCCCGCATATCATCCGTATCCGGCTTAAAAGTCAATCCCAACAGGCCAATCACCTTACCTTTAAGGATTTTTAACTCCTGCTGTAGTTTTTCCACCACAATCAGCCGTTGTACCTGGTTTACCTCCACTACGGCATTCAAAATTGAAGTGGTGTAACCATAGTCCTTCGCAGTGTGGATCAACGCAGACACATCCTTCGGAAAACAGGAACCTCCCCAACCAATGCCCGCATTAAGAAATTTACTACCGATACGGGAATCCAAGCCAATGCCCTGGGCCACCTGGGTCACATCCGCCCCTACCCGGTCACAGATATTGGCCACCTCGTTAATAAAACTAATTTTGGTAGCCAAAAAAGCATTGGCCGCATACTTAATCATTTCCGCCGAACTAAGGTCCGTCATCACCACCGGCACCGGCGGCAGCTCAGGATTTTCCCCCACCCGCCTTTCAATTAAGGGCGTGTAAAGTTCCCGCATTAAAGCCAAGGCCTGGGGATTATTGCCCCCCAACACAATTCTGTCCGGGTTAAACGTATCGTAAACCGCCGACCCTTCTCGCAAAAATTCTGGGTTACTAACCACGTCAAAGTTAACGGCGATCGCCTGACCCGTTTGTTGTTGATGGGCTTCATTGCCTTCGGTGACAATCATCCGCACCCAATCCCCGGAACCAATGGGCACAGTTGATTTATTGACAATCACCCGATACTGTTCATCGAGATGCTCACCAATACTGCGGGCCACCGCCTCCACATAACGGGTATCACTGGAACCATCCTCCAAGGCGGGAGTACCCACTGCAATGAAAAGAATTGCACTCTCCTGGACTCCCTTGCCCAAATCCGTAGTGAATACTAGACGACCGCTTTCCATATTGGCCACCATCAACTCCGACAGCCCGGGTTCATAGATGGGGGATTGCCCTGCCCGCATGAGCTTGACTTTTTCCTCGTTGTTATCAACACAAATTACTTGATGGCCAATATGGGCCAGGCAAACGCCAGTGACTAAACCCACATATCCCGTTCCGATAACACAAACACGCATTGATTAGTTCTATGGAATGAATTGTTGATCAATTGCCCAAGCTGAGCTGGTCGACCGGAGGCCGGAAAATAAGCCTAAGCCTAGGGGATACCTCTCCCCCCTGTCAATCGACTTTGCCAGACTTTAGCTTGGCCAGTCTCAACATTTCTCAATCTAGTTAGTAGTGAATACATGATCTAAAAATCCGGGCAGTTAAGACAAAAATTTCAACCTAGGTCAAACAAAATTGTGTTTGTCAGAAAACCATAAGGGAACTGTGGTAAATGCCTGAGGAGATATGCCCAGTGGGCAAAAAATAAATTGAGCAGTAAAAAGTTGCCCTGGAGTCTGGTCTAAAAAATTTGCCCAATTTGACAATATATTAAGAAATCCTCATCTAACCTGTTTTTCATTGGATAATTAAAACAAGAGGAAAGATCAGGGGGCAGGAAAATAAATTACCTAATACCTAGTCCTGGTTGATAAAACCAGAGGCAGAAAACCTCCCCGTTTTCTCAAACTTGCCCAAAAGACAACTGTTGAGTTTCCCCCATTGGGACGGAGGTTATGATGAAATTACTTGAGATGCTACAGGACCTTATGCAATATTTCACCGAAGCATTTGCCAGGGTTTTTGGCCCTTCGGATGATGAATATCCCGCTGTTGGTGTTCAACCCTTTGACGGTGAGATTTTAGTAAACAGTACTGAAGAATAGTCGATGGTTTCCTCCGTCCATATTCCCTAATGCCTAGCTCTGGCTATTTTGTCCCCCCTGACTCAATGCTGTTGGGGGGTTCACCTATGGTGGATTATGGCAAAACCAACCGCCAGGGACACTCGCCTATTTTTCCAGGGAGTTAGTAGCAGAATCGAAAAAAGTTCTAACTGAGCAACAGCCCTCTGAATCCCAAAAGCTGATTGTGCTAGCATCTAGGGAAAAAAATTCAGCGATGGCAGACCATGGCTAAGGTTTTAGTCCTCAACGCTTCCTATGAACCTTTAAACATTACCCATTGGCAACGGGCGGTGGTGTTACTGCTGAAAGATAAGGCCGAAGCTTTGGAAAATAATGGCAAGCTGATCTACGCCAATTTTCCCCTCCCGTCGGTGATTCGCCTGCGGCAGTATATCAAGGTTCCTTACAAGGAAATCCCCCTTACTCGCCGCAACGTACTGGAGCGCGATCGCCACACCTGTCAGTATTGCAATTACAAAGGTGAACAACTCACCCTAGACCACGTTATTCCCCGTTCCCGGGGTGGGGGAGACAGTTGGGAAAATCTGGTCACTGCCTGTGTGCGTTGCAACATCAAGAAGGGTAATCGTACCCCTAGGGAAGCACAAATGTCCCTAAATTATACCCCCCGGCGTCCCTACAGCAGTTTGCTGTTTGAAATTATTAAACATACTCGCAATGACCGCAACCATGAATGGCGAAAATATGTAATTGGTATTTAATCTCTCCAACGGTTAAACCAACCGCAAACCTAATAAGTATAATTACTCAGTCAATCCAGGGAAGATGGTCAGCCGTGCCCCAAGAATATACAATCTATTGTAATTAGCGCTGGTTTGACCTCCCAAAATCGGCGCAGTCGGCATAATTTTCTTAGATAGTAACAATTCATTGCCTTGGTTATAGGAGACAATTCATGAAATTTATTTCCCGCCTACTGGTTGCGTGTAGCTTATTGATCGGACTGATGGGTTTTCTGGGAGCGGATTTGGCCCAAGCTCTCACTCCCAATCCTATATTGGCTGAACTAAACGCTGTGGATGCTAAATTGACCACGGATTTTGGTCAAAAGATTGATTTAAATAATAGTGATATTCGGGATTTTCGTGGTCTGCGGGGCTTTTATCCCAATTTGGCCAGTGAAATCATTAAAAATGCCCCCTACGACACCGTAGAGGAAGTTTTGGACATTCCTGGTTTGAGTGAAACCCAAAAAAGCCGCTTGGAAGCCAATTTGGGTAGCTTCACCGTCACCGAACCAAGCATTGAGCTAACTTCTGGCGATGACCGTATTAATCCAGGAGTTTACTAAAACTCCCACTGATTGCGGTCTAGCCATTATTCATTGTCTAGATAGGGCAATTATTGACTTCCCCAATTCCATAAATATCCACACCGCTCTGAACTTTGCCTTGTTTGGGGTGGTTTTTTGTTGTTGCCTCATTTCCTCATTTACATTGCTCAACTGGGCTGACTTTTGAGTTTGATTCCATTGGCCAGTTGGGGGCTATCGGTAAATCTGGCGATCGCCGAGTGGATAGTTTCCAGGCGTTGGTAAATTTGTTGGCATTCCTCCACCACCAAATTAAAATCGTCCAAATAACGGCGGGTGGGAGTAAAGTCTTGTTTTTGATTAATTTCCGTAATTCTTTGGGCTTGATAACTCTGGTGATATTCCCGGATTTCTTTAATGGTGGTGGCCATGGGGGGCAAAGCCGCTGGTGATGATTGGTGCTCCAGGGAAAAGCGTAAATTTTCCAAACTTTGTTGTACTTGCTCGGTAAATAACTTAATGGGGGGCGGGGGATTACTGCCGGAGCTATTTTCCAAATGACTGATCAAAACCCGAAAACCCCTACTTAAGCGGGCTAGATAATTGGTCATGGTCAAGGCTGGCTCTTGTTTTTCCAGGGGAGTGCTGGGGTCACTGAGTAAGCGATCCAGGGCAATCTGCATGGCGGTGGCTGCTAACCGAGTTTCATTGCGTACCCTTTCTGCTTCTTTTTTGTTAATTGACTCTTTTCCCAGTAGGGCGGGGATTAATTGCTGAAAATATTGCTCCAGATTAGTTAGCATTCTGACACTGGCCTGGGTGAAGCGTAAATTTTCCGATTGCCGCAGAAAACTAAAGGCTAAACCTAGGGCAATGGCGCTGCCAATGAGGGTACAAACCAGGCGGGAAAGGAGGGCATATTCCGTGGGCACCGACGGATCAATGGCCTTAAGAATTAAAGCAAAAGCTGTGATAAAAAAGACCGCCACACTGTAGTGAAATCTCAACAGGGCCATCCCCATGGCGATCGCCAAAATTCCCAGCCAACTGAGCAATTGGGGGTCTTGAATGAGCTTGAGGGCAATGGACATTACTAATACCCCTAAAAAAGTGCCTAAAAGACGATTGGATAACCTTTGAAAAGTTAAACTAAAATCCGGCTTGAGCACAAAAATTAGCGTTATAACAATCCAAAAACCGTAGGGAATTTGAGTTAGATGGGCAATTGTTGCCCCCACCATACCCCCCAATGCCATGCGCAAACCATGGCGTAACAAAGGCGAGTTAAGGTGAAAATTACTCCCTAGGGGGTCCCACCAAGGCATAAGCCTAACTTTATTTAGTTTTCCTTGATCATTGGAATTATTATCGGAAAAAAGTTGGGGATTTTGTAAAAGTTCCGCGGTTTGAATGGTTTGCTCTAATTGTTTGATCAGGTTTTCTAAATGGTTAACCAATTGGGTTACGGTGGTTAAACTGTTGTAGTCGTTAAAATCCTCTGTGAGAGCCTGCCGTTGTAATTTTTTTTGCTGTTGCAATGCTTGCACTAATAGTTGCAAACGGTTAGTGTTAGGAATGCGTCTTTTGCCTAGCACCATTTGTCCTAAATCTAAGCAAACTTCCCCCAGAGCATTAAACGCATCTTCCATTAGGATTTCCACTGTTTGTAATTGGGGTAGATTGTGGAAATTAACAATTTCATTGAGCAACATTAGGCATTTATTTAATCTTTCCGTATGCTCGATTAAAACTAATAATAATTCCCTTAATTTACTTTGTCCCCATAATCCTCGCTGGCTGGCCACCAGAGTTTGCCGAGATTTAAGCAAGTTTTGACGCAGTTTGACCACCAATTGCTGAGCTTGGGGGTCATCGGGACTAAAGTTAGCGGCGGCCATGGCCCGGAGATAATTGCCTAAAATGCTGTAATTGTTGGCAACCATTTGCCGCAAAGGTTGATTGGGACGGAAGGGCCAAATGAAAATAGCTAATATCAAGCTCCACATTCCCCCGATCGCCAGGGAGGTAAATTCAAAGGAATCGGTACTGACATTTTGGGCACCGAGGAGAAAAGCAAAGGTGGTGACAATGCCCACCATGGCTCCCTGCTCCCCATAAACCGCTAGATAACCGCTAGCAAATAAAACGAAGCCCGTTATTGCTAGCCCTAAACCCCAACCATCGGGCACTATAGTTCCCACTGCCATGGCGATCGCCGCCCCGACCCAGGCCCCGAAAATAGTCTTCAAACGGACGGAATATAGTCCCCCCATGTCCGCTAATAAAATTAATTGGGAAGCTAAACCAACGCCCAAACCTAGTTGGGGATTTCCCAGGGCCATGCCCCCCAGATAGGGGACTGCCATGCCGCAAAAAGTACGAATGCCCCTACCCCAATCAATAGTCCCATTGGTACGGGTTAAAAAAGCAAGGCGTTGGCGGAGCTTAGCCAGCATCAGTTAAAAGTAGGTTAAGGATTGAGGACAATTTTAAGAATTCTCACAAAGAAGTTTTGCTGATTCGATTTGCTTCTACAAATAAAACAGAACTATATCGGCAAGGAAAACCATGGGGGAAATTAAACGCATTGGTATTTTAACCAGTGGAGGAGACTGTGCCGGACTAAACGCCGTAATTCGCTCCGTGGTACACCATGCCATTGGCACCTACGGTTGGGAAGTAATTGGCATTCAAGAAGCCACCCAGGGACTAATGGAAAATCCCTCCAAGGCGATCGCCCTGCACCGGGATAACATTGACCATTTGTTAATGATGGGAGGTACCTTTTTAGGCACCACCAATAAGGGTAATCCGTTCGCTTTTCCCATGGCCGACGGCACTGTGCGGGACCGCACCGAAGATATTATTGCCGGTTATCGTCAGTTGGGGCTTGACGCTCTCATTGGCATTGGCGGAGACGGTAGTTTAGCCATTTTGCGCCGCATAGCCCAACAGGGGGGCATCAACTTAGTGGGCATTCCCAAAACCATTGACAATGATGTGGGGGCAACGGAAATTTCCATTGGTTTCGACACCGCCACCAACATTGCCACCGAAGCCTTGGATCGTTTGCATTTCACCGCCGCTAGCCATAACCGGGTCATGGTGCTAGAAGTGATGGGTAGGGATGCGGGCCACATTGCCCTGGCCGCCGGCATTGGGGGAGGGGCGGACATTATTCTCATTCCTGAAATTCCCTACCGCATCCAAAGTGTGTGCAATAAAATTCGTCAACGGCAGGCCGAGGGGAAAAACTTTTGCCTGGTTATGGTGTCGGAAGCGGTGCGGACAGAATTGGGCGATCAGGTCAAGCAAATCCAACAGTTTGGCGAAGACCGCTACGGCGGCATTGGTAAATACATTGCGGAACAAATTGCCCAACGCACTGGAGCAGAAACCAGAGTCACTGTGCTGGGCCACATCCAACGGGGGGGCATTCCTTCACCTTTCGATCGCCTGTTGGGGAGTGTGTTTGGGGTCGCGGCGGTGGACTTGATTGCGGAAGGCAAATTCGACCACATGGTGGCCTGGCGCAATCGTCAAACCATTAGTGTGCCCATTGAGGAAGCCATCCAAACCTATCAAACGGTGCAGTTGGACGGCACCTTGGTGAAAACTGCGCGGGGATTGGGCATTTGCCTTGGTAACGATTAAGTTCCTAGCAGTTCCTAACTGGCGATCTGGGCCATATTTCCCCGATAAAGCAGCGCAATTGTAAAGAAATGTGGCGGATGTTAAAGCTTAGTTGCAAAAACCGCCCTTTCTCTCCCTTTTCCCCCGGGGGAGTGATACGTTGTAAAACGAAATTTTTCCATAACTTTAATTAATCGGATCAATAACTAAGGGGTGGGGGTTAAAAATCATGTTTGATCGTTCCAACAAAGATTTAATCAGCGCTGGTTTGGTTTCCGCCCTGGGGGCAGGCATTGTGACTTCCTTTGCCGTTAATCAGGGGCAAGACCCCTTTGTTGCTTTGATGATCACGGCGATCGCCAGTGTTTGTGGTATGGTGTGTCACCAGTTTGATCTAATTTGATTTGCCCTCTGTGCAGTTTGACGTTCTCACCCTGTTTCCTGATTTTTTTACTTCTCCCCTGCAATCTGGCCTTCTAGGTAAAGCCCTCGAAAAGGCGATCGCCAGCGTTAATTTGATTAACCCCAGGGATTTCACCACGGATAAACATCGCCGGGTGGATGATGAACCCTACGGCGGTGGGGTGGGTATGGTGATCAAACCAGAGCCTATTTTTGCGGCGGTGGAATCGTTGCCAGTACTGTCCAAACGGGAAGTGATTTTAATGACTCCCCAGGGACAGCCCATGGACCAGGCTTTGTTTCGGGAATTGACGAACTATGACCAATTGGTGTTGATCTGTGGCCATTACGAAGGGGTGGACGAAAGAGTCTGCCAACTGGTGACAAGGGAGGTTTCCCTGGGGGATTTTGTGCTCACCTGTGGCGAAATTCCCGCTTTAACTTTAATTAATGGTGTCATCCGTTTACTACCCGGCACCGTGGGCAAAGAAGCATCTTTAATCGCTGAGAGTTTTAGCACCGATCTGTTGGATTATCCCCACTACACCAGGCCGCCAGTGTTCCGGGGCTTGGCCGTGCCCCCAGTGTTACTTTCCGGCAACCACCAGGCGATCGCCCAATGGCGATTGGAACAGCAGGAGGAACGAACCCAACAGAGGCGGCCGGATTTGTGGCAAAAATGGCAAGATCGACAGCCTTCCCCATGAGGGCTAATCGGTAGCCCGATGACAATGGCTAAGAATTAGAGCGAATGCTTTCCTCAACCATTGCCAATGGACCTTGGAATCCTACTTCCAGCCTGCTTCGTTCATGATTTTGGTAGCAGGGGCTAGGGCAGGGCCCAACTTGTCCAAACTGGTGGTGTCAGACTTAAATTCCCCAAAGGAAGCCACAGATTTATTCAGGGGAACCCCAGCCAAAACCGGGTATTCGTAGTTATTTTGTGCTAAAAATGCCTGGGCCGGTTCGCTGACCAGAAATTCAATAAACTTGACCGCTCCCTCCCGATTAGGGGCAGTTTTGACTACGCCCACACCACTGACATTGACGTGGGTACCCCGCCCTTCCTGGTTGGGAAAAAATACCCCCACATTTTCGGCGATCGCCTTTTGGGCCGGATCTTCACTTTCCAGGAGCCGCCCCATGTAATAGGTATTGGCTAAGGTCAAATCCGCTTCGCCGGAAGACACTGCTTCAATTTGGGCTGTGTCATTGCCCTGGGGTTCCCTAGCAAAATTGCTGACGAAGCCCTTAGCCCATGCCAAGGTGGACTCTTCCCCATCAGCTACCACCAAGGAAGCCACCAGGGATTGATTATATTCATTGCTGGAGGAACGGATAATCACCCGACCTTTCCATTTGGGATCGGCTAGTTCTTCGTAGGTGGACAACTCCTCCGGTTTAACTTTCCCCTTGTTATACATAATCACCCGGGCCCGCTTAGTGAAACCAAACCACATCCCGTCCGGGGAGCGGAGATATTCCGGGACATTAGTCTCTAAAATCTCGCTTTGCACCGGCTGAAAAATGCCGTCCTCTTCGGCCCGCCATAAACGAGCCAAATCCACTGTGAGGAGCACATCCGCCGGACTGTTGGCCCCTTCAGACTTAATCCGTTCCAGCAGTTCGTCTGCCTTACCTTCAATCAGGTTAACTTTGATGCCCGTTTCTGCGGTGAATTTGGCGTACAGTTCGTTGTCGGTGTTGTAGTGCCGGGATGAATATAAATTGATCTCCTGCTGTTCCCCTGGTGTGTCGGCGATCGGGGCATCAGGGGATTGGCCACAGCTACTGAGCAACTGGGAACCCACCACAACGGTGAAGGCGGTTCCAATGGACAAAAATAGGCGACGGGATAACTTTTGGACCATGGTGGCTGAACTTTTTCACTCCTCTAATAAAAGTAATTCTCAATAATTTTATCAGCAGTGGAGATATAATGAGTAATTTTCTGATTATTTAATTAGGTCTTCAACCAAACGACATAAATAAATCTTATTATTTTGCTCGTAAAACCTGAGGAAAAAATCTTTCTGATTGGGCGCAAAGGATCTTAAAAGTTTATACTGCTTGACTTTCAAGGATTAGGAAGAAAAATTTAGCCGAGTCTCAACTTTGGTAATACTCCCCTTTACCCTGGGTTGTCATAGCTCTAGCTGATGGAAATCTCTACTCACTAACAAAATTTATTATTAATAGTAACCTGGACAAATAAAATCCCCCTGGCGTAACAGAGGGAAGATTTGTGAACCATGGTCAGTGGAACTGGAGGTTGGGGCCTCTAACCACCAATCAGATTTTTAGCCACCGGAATTATGTCAATTAGAAGCCAGCGTAGGGACCCGCCACACTGCTGAGGGCCTGTTGGAGAAACTGCAACGCAAAAATGGCCAGAATGGGGGAAAAATCAATGCCTCCCAGGGGCGGGATAAAGGAGCGGAAAATATTTAAATAGGGATCGGTCACGGGGCTGAGAAAGCCCATGATGTTGCCAGCCCACTCCGCAGTTTGAAACCAGGACAGCAAAATACGGACAAATAACAACACCAGGTAAATGTTGATGAAGCTGACGAGGGTAGAAAGGAGTAGGTCCATAGTGGCAATGGTGATATCGATAGCAATGAACAATTTCTCCCCATCTTAACCCGACCCTAGGAGTTTGTTGCTCCACTGGCACAAATTTGCCGGGCAATGGTGAGGGCGCTGTAACTTACCCCAGCGGTGCCTTCCCCCGGATGCACGGAATCCCCCACTAGCCAAAGGTTACGAATGGGGGTACGGGGAGCAAAGCCAAAGGGCCCAAAGGTGGTCAAACGCTGGCCTACTCCGCCGACGATGCCTTGGTCCCGGGCAGTGTAACGGTCAAATGTGCGGGGAGTGGCACTTTCTTGGTGAACAATGGTGGATTCATCCAAATTGAAATATTCTCCCAATCTGGAGATCGCCGTGGTTGTGTAACTTTCCTTGAGAGCCTGATATTGTTCCCGGGAAGCATTCCACCAGGGGGCCACGTCGGTGAAGGAAGAAGCAATTACAGTTCTACAGCCCCGGGGAGCCCGGCCATCCCCTGGTTTACTAACACTGACAAAGAGAGAATTATTTTCGCCAATGGGGCCTTGGTGATCGTACAAAAACTGTAGATGGGGAGCACAGTCTGGGGGAATGGCATCTTCCTTGACGCCTAAATAGATGACAAAAGCACCCGAGCCCGAGGGTAAATTAGTCACTCTTTTTTGATAACCGGGTAATGGTTGATCTAGTGCTTGGAGTAAATTCTGCACCGTTAAATTGGCCACCACCTGCTGGGCTTTTTCTTGACGTACTTCTCCGCTCCTTACGTCCCGCACCGTCACCCCCTCTACATAGCCTTGGCCACAATGGATCTGCTCTACTCGCTGACTGCAAAATAATTCCCCTCCATGGTTTTTCAGCGCTTCCACCAGGCGATCGCCTAGGGTTTGCATACTGCCCTGGAGATGCCATAGACCCTGGGGCCCTTGGGAAACGCTCAAGGCCGTAGCGGCGTATAACAAAGCTGTCTCATCAGCCCCCACCTGGGAATAGAGTTTTAACTGTAAATCAAGAAAAGTTTTTAACCTTTGGTCTGACCCCAAACCCAATAATCGGAGGGTATCCCCCACCGTGAGAGGCACAAAGGGAGCCGTGAGTAGGGTATCCGGCCGCAATGCCCCCAACAACTGGCCCAAATCCCACATACTGCGGGGGGGCAATACAGGATCTCGCCCCTGGAAACGCCAACTAATTTGGAACAACGTTTGTAGCAACTGCCAAAATCTGCCACTCCCTGGAAATTGCTGTTCCCTTTCCCTTTGCCATCGCTCAGGATCATGCCAAACGTTAATCGGTTGCTTTTCCCCTGGCAAAAAAACTGCACAGGCGGGATCGCACAGGGTTGCTTCCGGCAAATCCACTTGCAACTGGCGGAAAATGCGGTGGTGAATTCCCCCTGGCTCTAGGCCCGCCACCTGGGTGGCCCCCACATCGAAAATAAAACCCCGTCGCCGAAAGGTGGATGCACAACCCCCCACTATGGCCGCCTGTTCATAAACTTTGACTCGATAACCCTGTTGGGCTAACAGGGCCGCCGTTGTCAGACCACCAATGCCAGCACCAATTACAACTACGGATTGAGATTCAGCATTGCTAGGGACCATGGGAAAAGGACAGTGGGGAAATTTTCTTTACATTTCTTAATGTAACTGGTTGCAACGGTTCCTGGCCCAGGCATTGTTCAAGATTCTGTCAATAGTCAATTGATTTGGTGGAGTAAATGCGATAGGCTCGGCTCCAACAGTGGCAAGCATTGGTAAATAGTTTTCAACGTTAACAACAGCAACTTAAATCCCCCTTGAATAGGATTTGGAATTACCCATGGGTCAGTATTCTGCGGTTCTGTGGCGGCGGGTTTGGGGCATTGCCTTGGTTCAGGGCTCAGTAACTTTGATGTGGATAACTTACCGCCTTTACCTGGGGGACTTGCTCAAGGGCTGGGGATTCTCGCCGGAGTTTGTGGTGGGATTGCTAACCTTTGAAATGGTTTTGGGGGTGGTGATGGAACCTCTCTTTGGGGCCCTGAGCGATCGCCAACAGCAAAATTTAGGCACTCGATTCCCATTAATTTCCTTGGGGGTGATTCTCGCCGCCGGTTTTTTCCTCTTAATTCCCTTAGTATTTTTCCTGCCCATTGCCAACGTAGCTCGGTTCTTACTCCCCAGCCTGGCGATCGCCTGGGCCATAGCTATGACCTTATTTCGTAGTCCCACCATGGTGCTGATTGGTCAATGTGCGCCAACCAACCAACTGCCTTTAGCCATGGGAGTTTTGAGTTTGGTGGGAGGGATAGTTGCTACATTTCGGCAACCGATGGGTAAGTGGTTATTAAGTTTGGGGAGTTTACCAGCTTTTTTACTCGGTTCAGTAGTGCTATTGGGGGCCAGCCTATTTTTAAGTCGAGTTTTACCACCAATTGAAAAGAAAGAGGCAATAAGTCCGGCAACGGTGAGAGCTTTTCCTTGGATTGCCATGGTCAATATTGCTCTATTTGCCATTGGCACCACCTGGGGCACTAGGGTGTTAATGCTAGTTTTAACCAAACAATTGGAGGGAATTAGTAATGGCTTAATGGGTTTGCAATTTCTGTTGGCATTAATGGCCCTACCTGCAGGGTGGTTAATCCGTAAAACAGGTCATCCAGTGGCATCCCTCACCACAGCTTTGGGACTTTTAGTGCTGACTTTGTTCTGTTTGTTAAACGGATTTTGGTTACCGGCGATCGCCTTCTCCTGGTTATTGGGTTCCAGCATTTTAAACAATGGTTTAATTCCTTTGCTACTGGAAATTCTCCAGGGTAATCAGACCGGTGTGGGCATCGGTTTATATTTTGGCTGTGTGGGTCTAGCGGGGGACGTTTTTACCCGTTATTGGTCAACTCAGTCCAGCCAGATGCACGGGGGGTTGGGACTGGCAATGTTGGTAATGTCTACCTTGCTTTGTGCCCGATATTGGCAAGGATTCAGAGTCCCAAACAAAAAAGGAGCAGGAGATTAAATTCCCCCACTCCCCTTTATTTAATTTATTTAAGAAAATCACACAGTAGTCTCAAGTAGTCTGATTAACTCAAAAGACTAGATCACTAGGGTTGAACTTTGACGGTGGCAAAGTCCGTGGTGGGAATGTGGGGAGCAGTTAATGCTTCGGCATAGACCCGGGGATTGGTTTCCGCAATTTGCACGTAGGATTGGCGCACTTGGCTGTTCACCGCTACCGTGGTGGCATCGTAGGTTTGGGTGGCCAACTTGGGATAGAGTCCCACAGCGATGATGGGTAACAGGAAGCAAGCGGCAATGAATACTTCCCGGGGCCGGGCATCATCATAGATGGCATTGCCGGGGAGCACACAACTGGTGCCAAAACAAACCGCTTCTTGGTCAGAATTAGCAGACAGATTGTCCTGCTCCAGATTGCAAGAAGGGGGAATGTTGTTGCCGTAGAAAAGTTGGCGCAACATGGACAACAGGTAAATCGGGGTGAGTACTAAGCCCACAGCTGCCAGGAACACGGTCACCGTTTTAAAAGGAGTGCTGTAAATGTCGCTGGAACTTACGCCGACAAATACTGCCAATTCACTCACAAAACCGCTCATGCCAGGTAAGGCTAAAGAAGCCATAGCACCCATGGTGAAGAGGGCAAAAACCGTGGGCATTACTTTGCCAATGTTACCCATCTGGGCCAAGGAAAGGGTGTGGGTACGGTCGTAGGTAACCCCAGCCAGGAAGAAGAGCACAGCGGCGATTAAACCGTGGGAAAGCATTTGCAACATGGCTCCACTGATGCCCAAATCGGTGAAGGAAGCAATACCGAGGAGCACAAAGCCCATGTGGGAAACGGAGGAGTAGGCCAAGCGGCGCTTCATGTTGTCCTGGGCAAAGGAGGAGAAACCACCGTAGATAATGTTAACTACCCCAAGGATGACCAAAATAGGGGCAAAGTAAACGTGGGCATCTTCCAACAGACCAAGGTTCAAGCGAATTAGGCCGTAACCGCCCATTTTCAGCAGCACCCCAGCCAAAATCATGGATACAGGGGCAGAGGCCTCACCGTGGGCATCGGGTAACCAGGTATGGAAAGGGAAAATGGCTAATTTAACGCCAAAGGCAATAAGTAAACCGGCGTATAAAAACAGTTCTAAGGCGATCGGGTAATCTTTCAGACCCAATTCCGCAATGTCAAAGGTAGTTACATCACCGTAGAAAGCTAAGCCCAGGGCGGCAACCAAAATGAATACGGAGGCGGCGGCGGTGTAGAGCAAAAACTTCATGGCGGCATACTGCCGTTTTTGGCCACCCCAGATACAAACTAGGAGGTAAACCGGTACCAATTCCAGTTCCCACATGATGAACAGTAGGAGCATGTCCTGGGCCACGAACACGCCAATCTGGGCCGCATAAAGCACCAACATTAGGAAGTAGAAGAGGCGGGGCTTATGGTCCACCTGCCAGGCGGCAAAGATGGAAAGGGTGGTAACCAGTCCGGCTAGTAACACTAGGGGCATGGAGATGCCATCCACGGAAACACTCCAACTGAGCCCAAATTGGGGAATCCAGCTAAATTTTTCCTGGAGCTGAAAACCGGTACTGCTGATGTCGTAGTTAGTCCAAAAAACGTAGCTCATCAAAACAAAATCCGCTAGACCCACACCAAGGGCATACCAGCGGACTTGTTTCCCGTCTTTGTCGGGAATTAACGGAATGAAGAGGGCGGCGACTAACGGCAGGGCAATCATCGTTGTCAGCCAGGGGAAGTGTTCCAACATGGTAATAAGAATAAATACCTAGTGATCTTCCTCCGATTATATTAAACTTTGTAAACTTTTGAGAATTTTTTTTGAGATTTTCCCTATAGAAGTCAGAGAATGGGCTCTATCCATGTGAATAAGTTCTTTGACCTAGGTTTTTCCTCGCCTAACCTTGTTAAATTTTTGCCAATTTTCTGGCGATCGCCTGGCGGATCTCTAGGAGATTACCAGTAGAATTCGGCTATGTTTGACAATCTCTGCAAATTCCTCGCTGAATCCTTTTCCGAAGACTATGCCGCCTGGTTACTGGGACGACCCATTAAATTGACTAAGCTGAGTCCGACGGAACTATCTTTGGAGCCAATTCGGGCTGACTCTCTGATTTTGGAGCAATCGGAAGACTTGGTGTTGCATCTGGAATTCCAAACGGAGCCTGACCCCACCATGGGCTTTCGGATGTTGGACTATCGGGTAAGGGTTTATCGCCGTTTCCCCCAGAAGACGATGCACCAATTTGTCATCTACCTGAAACGTAGTAACAATGACTTGGTTTATCAGGATAGTTTTCAGTTGGGAGAGACTGTGCACCGTTACCAAGCGATCCGGCTCTGGGAGCACCCCTCGGAGATATTCCTCCAAAGCCCAGGGCTATTGCCCCTAGCGGTATTGACGCAGACCTCTGACCCTACATTAAAATTGAGGGAAGTGGCGACTGCATTGGAACAGATTGAAGATAATCGAGTTAAGGCAAATCTCATGGCGGCAACCTCTGTTTTTGGAGGAATTCTGCTGACCCCTGAGCTGATCAAGACAATTCTAAGGAGTGAAATTATGAAGGAATCCGCTGTTTATCAGGAAATTCTACAGGAAGGGGAACAAAGAGGCTTACTTAAAGGCAAATTAGAAGGAAGGCTGGAGGCAAAACTAGAAACTATACCTTTGTTGAAAAAATTGGGGTTGACAATCGCCGAAATTGCCAAGGAGTTAGATATTGATGTTGAACTGGTTAATCGGTTTGTTGCTAACCAAAACAACTAAAATTTGATACGGTTATCGGTTAGCACGTCCTTTGGTGGATCTATGGCGATCGCCTTTAGGATTTTAAAAGGCTAAACCGCGGTAAATGACATCTACGGCAAAGCTCAAACCAATGCTTTTCAGTTCCAGGCGATCACTGGCCTGATAATTGAGGATTAACCAATCACCGTCATCATTTTTGTGATAGAGATCAATTTCCACACTGGTGGAGCTGACCAAAAGATAGTCCTGCAACATGGGATTATGGGCATAGAGCCGAAATTTGCCACCCCGGTCATAGGCTTCGGTACTGGGGGATAAAACCTCCACAACCAGGCAGGGATAGGTAATAAATTGTGTTGACTTCCGATCCCTTGGATCACAGGTGACGCTGACATCGGGACAGGTGTAGTTTTGGGTGTTGACAATCTGAATTTTTAAATCTGAATTACCTATTTCGCAATCACCGCCATCAAGATGATTACAAAATAAAGTCGATAGGCGGACACTAATGACACTGTGGTTTTTACTGCCGCCCCCCATGGCATAGATCTGCCCATCAAAATATTCGTGCTTCTCCCTCTGCCGTTCTTCCCATTGCAAATATTCCTCTGGGCTAAGTTTGGGAAATGGGGCAGATGGGGAGTGAGCAATCATGGTGGGTTATTGATTGAAAATTAATCATCGAAATGACTGACGATCGCCTGGGCAAACTCGGAGCATTTTAGGGGTTTATCCACCTTCGGTTCCATTAACCGGGCTAAATCGTAGGTAACTTCCCGATTGGCGATCGCCGCTCCGATACCTTTTTTAATCAGATCAGCGGCCTCCTGCCAGCCCATAAATTCCAGCATCATTACGCCGGAAAGGATCACAGAGCCGGGGTTGATCCGGTCTAAACCAGCATGTTTGGGGGCAGTGCCGTGGGTGGCTTCAAAAATGGCTGCACTATCCCCAATGTTAGCTCCGGGGCCCATGCCCAAACCTCCCACCACAGCGGCGGCGGCATCGGAAAGGTAATCCCCGTTCAAATTCATGGTCGCCAGAATGGAATACTCATCGGGGCGGGTTTGGATCTGTTGGAAAATACTATCGGCAATGCGGTCATTGACCATGACTTTTTCTTTCCACTGGCCATTACCATGGGATTCCCAAATGGAATTTAAAACCTGCTCCACTTCTTGTTTAATGACCGCTTGTTTTTCTTCGGTCAAAGTGTCATAACCGGGGTCAATCATGTGGGCGTTGGCCTCAATGGTTAAGTCCGGATTACTTTCCTTATTGCCCAAAATCCAAGATTCCCGTTCCGTAACGCATTCCGCCCGAAATTCCGTCGTAGCCAACTCGTAACCCCAATCCCGAAACGCCCCTTCGGTGAACTTCATAATGTTGCCCTTATGGACCAACGTCACCATCTGTTTTGCTTTCGGCAAGCGCAATGCATGGAGAATAGCCCGCCGCACCAACCGTTGGGAACCAGTCTTACTAATCGGTTTAATACCAATGCCAGAGTCGAGGCGAATTTGTTTTTTGCCCAAAGCTGGAGTTGTGGGAATCAGTTCATCGTTAAGGTAAGCGATTAACTTTTTCGCCCCTTCCGTACCTTCCGCCCATTCAATGCCTAGGTAAATATCTTCCGTATTTTCCCGATAAACGATAATGTCTAATTTTTCCGGGGTTTTGTGGGGAGACGGAGTACCGGGATAGTAACGACAGGGCCGCACACAGGTGTAGAGGTCAAAAATTTGTCTCAGGGCCACGTTTAGGGAACGGATACCACCGCCCACCGGGGTTGTGAGAGGCCCTTTGATGGCTACCCCATACTCCTTAATCGCTGTTAAAGTGTCTTCCGGTAAATACTGATAAGTGCCGTACAATTCACAGGCTTCGTCCCCGGCATAGACTTTGAACCAGTTGATTTTCCTCTCGCCGCCATAGGCCTTGGCGATCGCTGCATTGATGACTAATTCCGTAGCGGGCCAAATATCAACCCCGGTGCCGTCCCCCCGGATGTAGGGAATAATCGGATCGTTGGGTACTACGGGCTTACCTGCAACAAAGGTGATTTTTGACCCAACGCTGGGGGGCTGAAGTTTTTCGTACATAGCAAATTGTCATTGAAAAAACGGCACGGAGCAGATCATAATCCTTTCTGGAGGCTCTGATTGCATTGGCTGTTACGAAATTTTTATCCCATTGCGGAACTGAAAATCACTCCACTAGTAAGGAGAATTTCTATAACAGACCCTAGGTTCTTCTATTTGGTTATCTTCATGCTTGCATGAGTGGAGAGAAAATCAATAAAGTATTGCCAATTGTACATACATTTGTTAAACTGGGGGCATGAATCCAAAAATTGATGGGTTTGAGTGGGATGAAGGCAACGAACAAAAATGCCAGAAACACGGATTGACCAAAGCTGACATTGAAGCGTTTTTCAAAAATCAAGTTTGGATTGCGCCAGATGTTAAACACTCTCTCCAAGAAGAAAGGTTTCTCGCTGTTGGTTATTCTGATTCTGGCAGGCCCATGTTTGTCGTCTTTACCTTACGTATTCAGGATGAAAACACTCTATTGCGCCCTATCAGTGCCCGTTATATGCATCAAGGAGAAGTACAAAAATATGAACAAGCCTTTACCAAAAATGAACAGTGATCAAGAAGCAGAAGATCTTTTGGAGCAGGATTTGACAGACTATTTAGTCCCAGAGAACTTTACCAAGACAACTTTTGAGTTTGCCCCTAAGGACAAAAGTATTACCCTGCGCTTGTCATCGGAGCTTTTGACTGCGGTTAAAAATACCGCTAGCGCTCAAGGAATGAATTACCAAAAGTACATCAGGGAGGTTTTGGAACAATCGGTACTTCGCCCTTAAATTAGCCCCAACTTTACATCAGTACCATGGCGAGTTAAAAAGAAACTTGACCAATCTGGAAATTGGATGAGTAATTCCCTATTAACCCAACCGACTCAGGAGAGCGTACAGCAAATTTTTGCCCGCATTGCGCCCCAGTATGATGACCTCAACACATTTTTGAGTTTTGGCCAGCACCATATTTGGAAGGCCATGGCGGTGAAGTGGAGCGGCGTATCACCTGGCGATCGCCTGTTGGACGTGTGTTGTGGCAGTGGGGATTTGGCTTTCCAGGGGGCAAAAGTGGTGGGCACTAGGGGAAAAGTTGTTGGACTAGATTTTTGTGCAGAATTATTGGCGATCGCCGCTGGGAAACATAAAAGTAAATATGCCCATTTGCCCATGCAATGGCTGCAAGGAGATGCCCTGGCATTACCCTTCTCTGACAATGAATTTGACGGAGCTACTATGGGTTACGGCCTCCGGAATGTGGGCAATATTCCCCAAGCGCTGACGGAGTTGCAACGGGTGCTCAAACCGGGTAAGAAAGTGGCCATCCTGGATTTTCACCAGCCAGGTAATGCTCTGGCGGCCAACTTTCAGCGTTGGTACCTGGCTAATGTGGTGGTGCCCATGGCCAAACAATGGCGGTTAACTGAAGAGTACGCCTATCTGCAACCCAGTTTGGACCGCTTTCCCACTGGCCCTAAACAAGTACAATTTGCCCTAGAAGTCGGGTTTGCCAAAGCTGTCCACTATCCCATCGCCGCTGGTTTAATGGGGGTTTTAGTGGCGGAAAAATAGGTACAGAATTAGTTTGATTTGCCAAAAGTTGGTGAACCGATCAAACAATGCCTGTAAAATTTGATGTCGATCAATTGCTGGCGATCG
The DNA here is from genome assembly GCF_000284455.1 of Synechocystis sp. PCC 6803 substr. PCC-P. Classification (GTDB taxonomy): domain Bacteria; phylum Cyanobacteriota; class Cyanobacteriia; order Cyanobacteriales; family Microcystaceae; genus Synechocystis. The sequence continues at coordinate 281,419 of NC_017039.1, read as the reverse complement.
CCTAATCGCGCTATTGGTAAGAGTAGCGGAGGTGTCATTATGTTCAAAACCATTTTATTTCCCCTAGACCGGAGCCGAGAAGCAAGGGATGCGGCCCAGATGGTGGCGGATTTAGTCAAAATCCACCAAAGCCAGTTAATTCTGCTGTCAGTGGTGGAAAAAAATCCCCCCGGCCAAGACCACGAAGCCCATGGCATGGATTCCCCGGAAGCGGTGGCTAAATTACTGGAGGCGGCCCAGGCGGTTTTTTCCCAACAGGGCATTGCCACCAAAACCATTGAACGGGAAGGCATGGCTTCTTTCACCATCTGTGACGTGGCCGATGAGGTGAATGCTGACCTAATCGTGATGGGCTGTCGGGGTTTGGGTCTCACCACCGAAGGAGTGGCGGAAAGTGTCACTGCTAGGGTAATTAATCTTTCCCCCTGCCCAGTGCTGGTGGTGCCCTAGGGTCAGGGCAAAATTCCCATGGCGGAAATCAGTGACCCTGGGAACGGGGATTGGCTCGATCAAGCTTGGCAGGAAGACCATGGCCAACCTATATCCCTGGCCCGCCCGGATATCCTCTCTGGGTTAAAGGTCATTGCCCCTGCCTGTACCGACTCCACCAACCAAATACTCTGGGATTTACGACATCAGGGTTATCACCCGCCCCTAGTGGCGATCGCCAGGGAACAAACCGCTGGCCGGGGGCAATGGGGTCGGACTTGGCAGTCTCCTCCGGGGGGATTGTACCTATCTCTGTGGTTAGCCACTGATTTACCAATCAGTTATGGTCCCCATCTAGTTCTATGGAGTGCCTGGGGCATTGCCCACGCGCTGATTCAGCACGGTATTCCAGTGCAAGTTAAATGGCCCAATGACCTGTTATTGAAGGGGAAAAAATTAGCTGGCATTAAAACCGAAAGCAAAATCAATGGGAACAGAATCACCGCCGCCATCATTGGGGTGGGCATTAACTGGACTAACCCAGTACCAGCCACTGGCATTGCCCTAGGGCCCTTTTGTGAAGCGGAATCAATCCAGAGTATCAACAGTCTGACGGATTTAGCTGAAATTACCCTGGCGGGGCTCACCCTTGGTTGGCATCGTTACCAAAGAGAAGGCATTGCAGGCATTTTGGTAGATTATCTCCAATTATTTGCCCATCGGGGCCGGGAAATTAGCCTAACCCAGGGAGTTGGCATAATTGAATCCGTCACCGCCCAGGGAGAATTGGTGGTGCTGATTGGTCAACGACGGGAAATAATCCTCCCCGGCACCGTCAGTCTGGACTACGATCACGCCGGATAACGGCTAAAATACTTACAAGTCAACGCCTATGCCCCCACCATGAACCGACGCAACACCGAATTGGCCAATCCCATTCCCCAGGCCGCCTTGCGGGCCTCCGTAGACTTGACCACCTGGGGCAATATCGGCTTTTGGGTGCAGATTGTTTTGGGAGCCTTTTCCGTAGTCACGTTTTTGTTTGCTGGTTTTAGTCTAAGTGGCCCCAACCGCACTACAGGTATTGAAGCGGGCATCCTTTCAGCCTTTATTTCCATTGTCCTGTTGGGGTTTGGCATTTTCTTTTCCACTCGCTACCGTCGCTTAGGGCGTAACCTCAAGGACTCGGAGGCCACTAAGCATCCCCGCCGGGCCGATATTCTCAAACTGATTCGTATTGGCTTAATCATCAACTTAGTGGGCATGGGTACCGCCATCATTGGGGGAGCGGCCATGAGTGGCATTGTGTTGGGGAAAGCCCTCAGTGTACCACCGGGAACCTTTGCCTCCGCCGCTGACCCCAACCGCTTTGTTCAGTCTACGGATCTCCTCGCTATTCAGGCCAACATCAACACCATCATTGCCCACTTCACTGGTTTGTTGTCGTCCCTGTGGTTGCTAGACCGTCTGAACAAGTAATTTTTAAACGCACTGTGTTGTTGCCATCCTCATCCAGGGGCACTTCAATCACTTCCTGGGTGAGACTTTCAATAGCCGTCAACAGGGAACGCAGGTTGGGGGTACTAGCTCCGGTGTCCACATAGAGGCGATCGGACAAAGTCGCTAAACGCTTCCAGGTGGTGAACAGTTTACCTACGGATTGTTCTAGTTGGGTGGCCTGTTTGAGCAAATCCGCCGCAGTGTTGAGGCAATCCAACCGTAGGGCTTCCTGTAAAGCCAGTTCCATATCCAGCGGAAAAGCTTTCAGGGTTTGCACCTTGGCCGCCGCATCCAAATATTTAGACAAATTACGGGCGGAAGTGGTGAGATATTTAACCGTGTCCACATCGGGGGAGGCGATCGCCTCTTCCTGGAGGGCTTGCAAATGGGTTTCTGGTACTTTTTCTAGTTCCTTCACCAGGGGGGCTAAGTGTCGGGGGGAGACGGTGCCATCGGTGGCTTTTTCCTTGAGCACATCGGGCAAGAGTTCCGAGCTCATGGCAGTCCACTCATCGGCCAACTGCTTCACTTCCCGTCGGGTAATGCGATCGCCGTTATGGGCCGCATCACTGACTAACTTTTGCACCTCCGGATCAGCCTTAGCGGTTTCCACAAAGGCCCGTTTGCTGAAATTGTTGATGGAATTGGGGTCTAATTGTCCTTCAGTGATTAAAGTATCGGCACTATTGGCCAGCTGAATGAGGGCATAGGCCTGGGCTTTGGAAATTTCCCGTTGCTTGAGCCAATTTAAAAAGCCAGTGCCCCGACCTTCACCACCAATTTTTTCTCGGTCCCGCACCGCCCGGAGAATGCGACCCCGCCAGATTTCCGTTTGCAGATCAAAGCGCTCACACAGTTGCCAAAAATCCTCCAACTGTTGCTGAAACTCGTGCTCTTGGATCTCTTCGTCCGCAGGATCGGGCAGTGCAAAGTTAATGTCAGCGGGAATTTCCAGCGCGGCGGTAATGGCTTCAGGGGAAGGCGCAAGCTCAACCATAGGGCTAATCTTTAATCTGGTTAATGTTTGGGGACAGCAGAGCAACTGCTTAGGGAAAGCAATGATTGCCAAAGCCTTACCAAGCTATCACAAGGGGGAGATCTTCCTGGTCGGTCGTCCCAAAATAGGGCTAAGACAGTCCTATCAGGGGTTAATTTTGCGGACTCTCCAGGGGAGGCAATTCTGATTCCGTCGACAAAGGAGACTCAACCCTAGGGGCAGGGGGAGCGACGGGGGTAAGGGGAACCGGGGAAGGTTGGTTAAAACTGCGCCATTCCTGCAAAAAGCTTTGGGCACTGTTATAGGCGGCGCTTTCAGCCGGAATTTGCTGGAGGGCACGGATAGCCTGCTGGTAGTTACCAGACTGGGCTTGTTCCTGGGCTAGGGATAAAATTTGATAGCTCCAATTGTTGACCAACTGCAACCTTTGACCACCAACATCGCTACTACGGGGGACTTGGCGAATCAGTTGCACCGCCTGGCCAAGGGAATCCACGGTTCGGGAAGATGCCAATTCCTGGGCCCTCCTCAGGTTGTTTTGGGCGTTAATTTCTGCTTGCCAACGGCTAATTTGCAGACGGGCTTCCCCGGACAGGGCCCGGTTTCCTTCTATTTGACGGGCGGTACTAATGGCCGCTTCATAATTTTGGGCATTGGCCAAGGCGATCGCCTGGTCGAGGATGGGTTGGTCAATGCGACGCTGGATGGTGGCCTGCCATTGATTAATGCTTTGGCGGGCTTCGGAATATAAAGCTCGGCCCCTGCCAATCCGTTCCGCTTGCTGAATAGCCTGTTCTAGATTGCCCCCATTAGCCAATTCCCTTGCCTGCCGCAAAATCGGCCGGTCTTCATCAATTTGGATGCGCTCTGTCCAGTTGGCAATGTCCCGGGCCGCTTCTTGATGACGGGGGTTATCCGGGGTAATTAATTTGGCTTGGGCGATCGCCTGGTTGAGGGCGCTGACGGTCCCAATTTCAGCGGTGTTGCGGGCCTGGGCCAACTGTTGTAGAGCAGTTTCTTCCTGACGCCAATCCTTAACCAGTTCCTGGGCGAGGGCATAGTAGGGGCGACTACTATCCGTCAACTTTTCTGCGGTGGTAATGGCCAATCCTAAACCTTCCACTGTGCCCATTTGAGCTTCCAAACCGGCTGTGGCGAGAATTTGCCAATCATTTAAATCTTGGGCGGGAAAGTAAGATTCCGGCAAACGACTCAGGGTACTGTTCAAAGTTTGCCAATCTTGACCCTCAATCATGGTTTCAATGGAGCCGGTTAATTTATCCACCGCTTGGGCGATTAATTTCTGCGCTTCTTGGTAGGCGTAGCTATCTTTGGGAATTTTGGCCGCATCTTCGATCGCCTTGAGCCAATTATCCGTACCTCCCCGGCGCAGAATGCGATAGGCATTGTCTAATTTACTACTTTCCTCCTGGGCAATTTGAATATTGCGGATAGCTTGGTCGTATTTGGTGGTAGCCCAAAAGGTGTTATCCAGATTCAACAAACGCACCGCATTGCGAAAGGCACTATTCCAACGGGAATTGCGTAGATCATTTTCCACTTCGCCATAGATGGTTTCCCCTTCCTGCCAAAGGCCCCGCCAAGCGGCAATCCTTTCCTCCACCAAGTCGTAGGCCTGCACATGGTCGGGAATTTTCTCCGCTGCGGCGATCGCCTCTTCCAGTAGTCCTTTTTGGAAAAAATCCTCGGCCAAATCCAATAAATCCGTGGCCCAGGCTTCAATATTACGGTTCACCTCCACCGCCAGGGGATGATCCTTGGGCAAGGCTGCCAAAAGATTAATGGCCCGCAACAGCCCATCAACGGTTTTTTCTTCCGCCGATAACTGGGCACAGTAAAGCCGCATGGACGCCGAAGCCACCGGCCAAAACACCCGGTTACATTGGGGACTTTTGGGCAAAACCAACAACCAATTGGTGGAAGCCAGACCGATTCCCCCCGACATCAAAATCAGAAAAATCGCCCAAAACTGAAGGGGCAACCGTTGCAGTGGCAGACCAGACTGGAAATAGCGGGCAATAGGGAGGTTAAAGGTCTTATTCATCTGCAATTACAGGGGAAAAACTAGTCAGCTACGGCCACCTAGGCGATCGCCAGCTAGGGTCAAACAAAACCGAGTTACTAATTGGCACCACATTTTTTCTGGCCAATCTTAACATTACTTGACCTGAGAGGATTTTAACCCAGAGATGGCGCTAGGCTGGGGTCAGACTGCTTTGCCCCGGCCATTTTCTGAGGAGGCAACCCGGTCAAAGTTAACCGTACTCCTAAAGTTAGCAATGGGGCACAGCGCCATGGTTTTCTGCAAAAAAGCTTTTCTCACCATTGGTGCTGTTAATTTTGCTGAAGTGGTGGCTTTTTATCAATCTCTTCTGGAACAAGAACCCCAGCCCTACTCCCCCGGACGTTATGGTGAATTTCAGTTGCCAGGGATGGTATTGGCAATTTTTTCCCCCCACCCAGACCATGCCCAGGAATTTTCCTGTTCTGACCGTAGTGGCTTTAGCCTTTGTTTAGAAGTGGCTGATTTACCCACGGCGATCGCCAGCATTGGTAAGTTCCATCTCCCTATCGCTGAAAACAACATTACCTATGCCAGCCACGGGCGAGAAATTTATCTTTATGATCCAGCGGGAAATCGTCTCATTCTCCACGAAAATTGTTAGGGCTTGTTTAGAAAATGGCTTGAAGTTGAGCCCAACCAGGCGATCGCCAATTTGAAAAAAGGCATCGGGCAAAACTGAGGTTACACTGTGGAAGACCGCCCATCTTTCCTTCCCTAACCCAGGCCAATGGTGCTATCTACCGTCAACCTTACCCTGATTGAAGAACTGGCCGCCCAAGCCCTGGCCCTGGAAGATTTGACTCCTGAGCAGGGTTTGCTACTCTTGCAATGTGATGATCCCGGAGGTTGGGAGGTGATCCGGCAATACGGCGATCGCCTACGGCGGAAATTGGTAGGGGAAACGGTCACCTATGTGGTCAATCGCAACATTAATTTCACCAATATTTGCGAGCAACATTGTAATTTTTGCGCTTTTCGTCGGGATGACGGACAAACGGGAGCCTACTGGTTAACCGACTCGGAAATTTTCAACAAAACTAAGGGCGCAGTGGCCCAGGGAGCAACGGAAATTTGTCTCCAGGGGGGGTTAAATCCCCAGGCAAAAATTAATGGTTCCAGCTTGGCCTATTACGTCAACTTAGTCGAAACCATCAAGGGACAATTTCCCCAGCTCCATCTCCACGGCTTTTCTCCCCAGGAAATTCAATTTATCGCCCGCCAGGATGGTTTGACCTATGGAGAAGTGTTAATGGCCCTCAAATTCTCTGGGTTGGATTCCTTACCCGGCACGGCAGCAGAAGTATTGGTGGACCGGGTAAGGCGTATTATTTGCCCGGAAAAAATCGATAGTCAGACTTGGTTGGAGATCATCGGTTTAGCCCATCGCCACGGTTTACCCACCACCAGTACCCTCATGGCAGGGCACGTTGAAACCCCAGAGGAGATTATTACCCACCTCGATCGCCTACGCCAAAGGCAACAAACAAGTCTAGCCCAAGGTTATGCCGCCAGTATTACTGAATTTATCCTCCTGCCCTTTGTGGGGGAAAAAGCGCCCCCTAGCCTGAGGAAAAGGGTCGGCAGAGACCAGCCGGATTTAGATCAAGCCCTACAAATTATGGCGATTGCCCGTTTGTATCTAGGAAAATGGATTGTCAATCACCAACCAAGCTGGGTCAAACTGGGGCTGACGGGAGCCACCACCGCTTTGGAATGGGGCTGTAATGATTTGGGCGGAACCCTGATGGAAGAACACATCACCACCATGGCCGGGGCTAAAGGGGGAACCTGTCTGACCGCCACCCAACTGCAGAATGCCATCATCTCCACTGGTCGCCCCTATCAACAACGCACTACCCTCTATGAACATCTCAACGCGAATTTAAATAAAATTGGACTAAAATAAATCCTGAGGAAGTTTAAGCAGGTAATTACCTAATTTCCACCTTCCTCTTCCCTTTGTTTGAGTTAGCTACAGCGGATCTTTACCTGGATTAGCAAGATTGGCATTAGTAATTTCCATGAATCGATCAAATCCTACTCCTCTCACTGCCCGCTTTGGTGATGCTCTGGTATTGGCCAACCAACTACACGCCGAACAATGCCGCAAAGGTTCCCGGGTGCCCTACATCAGTCATTTGTTGGGGGTGACAGCCCTGGTATTGGAAATGGGAGGCAGTGAAGATGAGGCGATCGCCGCTTTGCTCCATGATGCAGTGGAAGACCAAGGGGGCATGGAAACCCTGGCCATGATCGAAAATCAATTTGGCCGAACGGTGGCGGCTTTAGTCCGAGACTGTTCAGACAGTACCACCACACCCAAGCCTCCCTGGGAACAACGAAAGCAAGAACATTTGGAAAAAATGCGTCAGGCTTCCCTAGCGGTGCTGAAAATTTCCTTGGCAGATAACCTCCACAATGCCCGCACCATCGCCATTGATTTACGTCGCCATGGAGATGAAATTTGGCAAAAGTTTAATCGGGGTAAATCCGGCATTCTTTGGTACTATCAATCCATCTGGAGCATTTACCAAGACCGTAACCCCAATGCTTGGTCCAATGAGTTGATTGATATCATCGACGGCTGGCGCTATGGCAAATTGTGATGATTTTTAGCAAAAGTATTGTAGATAAAGAATCATGAAAATGGCTAAATCAACCGTCACTTACTGGAACCCGTTAACTTCAAACAATCAAAACGAGTGGCATCCCATCGAAGGTCTTGAAGGCATGGCCAAAGAAATAACACTGAGTATCGATGGTGAAACAGGTGAATATACCCGTTTAACCCGCTTTTTTCCCAAGGCCGACACAACACCGTTGGGAAGCAAAAGTCATGACTATCCCGAAGAGGTATTTATCGTGAGCGGTCGCCTATATGATTAAGCCTTTGAGATGTGGTTAGAAACCGGCCACTATGCTAGCAGACCCCCCGGCGAAATTCATGGGCCTTTTAAAACAGAGGAAGGATGTGTGGTTCTTGAAGTGTCTTTCCCAAACAAAATAGGTAATCCGCCCAATGCCTAACTGGGGCGGTGAATGATGTTGGTTCACTCCTCAGCATGGTCGAAAAGAAAATATTGATTCCTGCCTGCCTGCTTTGCACAATACAAAGCTTGGTCTGCTTGTTTGAGCAAGGTTTCCTTGCTACTGGCAAATCTAGAATGGGCTACAGCGATGCCAATGCTACAGGTGACATTGCCGGCCAGATCAACTGCGTGGTGGGAAATATTTCTGGTTTGTAGGGCAGTTTTAATTCTTTGGGCAATGGCGATCGCCCCGAACTGGTCTACCTCCGGCAAGACTAAGACAAACTCTTCCCCTCCGTAACGGGCGACAAAATCAGATCCTGGTTGACGGATACAGCATTGCAATATTTGGGCAATCTCCGCGAGGCAAATGTCTCCCTGACTGTGGCCATAATGGTCGTTATAGAGCTTGAAATGGTCCACATCCACCATCATCACCGTTAGACTCTTGCCCCTCCCCAGGAAAATCTGCCATTCTTCAGCAAATTGTTGCTCAAAATAACGACGGTTAGGGATACGGGTTAGACCGTCAATGTGGGCTAATTTATTAAGTTCAATATTGGCCAATTCCAAGGATTTGTTAGCAGCAGCCAACTTGTCAGTTCTTTTCTGCACTTCATTTTCTAAATTTTTTACTGCCCGGGAGAGGGATTGTTGGGCAATTTTCTTTTCTTGAATAATAGCGGAGAAAAACAATGCTGTCATGGAAATGACCGCCGTAAACAGTTGGAGAAATATAATCGAGTTATTGCCGGAATCTTGGTTGAATAAACCTTGGCCTTGGGCAGTGGCAAAAATAGCAAAAAAAGCAAAGAAAGCAACAAAAATACTGGCAAAGAAGTCACCAAAATGAAAGACCACAAATAGAATTAGTGGCAAAAACATGTAGGCGACGGGGAAGGAATGATAAAACGATAGAAACCAAACCAAAAAAGTTAAAACAAGGGAGATAACTAGCTTAGTGTTGAAAAAATGATGACGACGAAAATGATAAAATCGAATATTAATTAACACTGGTGTGAAGACAATAATTGCCAGCACACTATTGGACCACCAAGTTATCCAGGAATAGAAAAAGTTTTCCCGAGCAATAATGCCCATTAAAAGTAAAGTGGTAACACCAATAACCGCAGACAAAAACGGACCAATTATGGCCCCCTGAACAAACGCAAGGGTGGTGGAAACCCTTTGGAATGGATTGAGGATAGCCAACGGTTCTTGTATGCTGTCACTGTCTTTGATAATGGTCACAGATTCCTTTTGGGCAACTGATATCAGTTTATTTTTTAGCCAGAGATCCCCTATAAAGGGCTGAAGAGTATTGGCAAAGGCAAAAGCTGTTTCCAAGACCAGAAATTGAGCAATACTAGGGGGCGGATCAAAGGTAGAAAGTACTGAAACTAAACCCAACACTGAGCCAAGAATAATGCCGGGGGTAACCCAATGACCAAAGTGAAAAAACACACCAAAGGTGAGGGCAGAAGGAAACCAAACAGGGGAAATTCTTCCCGGCAATAGAGTGCTAACTAACTGGTCGCTCAGCCTAATTCCTACAACATAAAACAGAGCTACCAGAAGATTTAAAAGAATATTATGTAGGAGGGGATTCTGCCAAAAACTCGCACTGCCACTGCCCTTAATCCAGCGAACCAGTTCATGACGATGAATCGGAGCCCAGTAATCCTGTCTGGCCATAATTGCACTGCCCCCACAGCCTAAAATTTCCCGACGCTTCAGTGTGTCAATTCGTCGAGGGCCTTGTGGTATAGCACCCGACATTAGAGTAAGTATAGGCCTAATTGCTTAGACTTTTTATCTGTTCTAAAAAGACTGGAGCAAATTTAGGGAAAATTGTGTAGGCGGACTGAAAAAACAAAGCCGAAGATGGGATTTGAACCCACGGCCAACTGATTACGAATCAGCTACTCTACCACTGAGCTACTTCGGCGCAACCTAATTCCACTGCAAAATGATAACATTTTCTGTACCAGCTTTCCTGGGGAGAATTTATGCCGCCATTGGTCGTTGCACATTTGGGGCCAAGGGGAACCAACACGGAAACCGTCGCCCTGGTTTATGGGGAACAGCATCAGGAGCGCACTGGGCAGGCGGTGGAGTTTTTTCCCTGTCCCAGCATTGGCAAAACCCTGGAGGCGGCGGCCCAACGCTTGGTGGATGTGGCGATCGTGCCGGTGGAGAATTCGACGGAAGGAGGCATTGCCATTACCCTGGACTGCCTTTGGGCGGCGGAAAATTTAAAAATACAACAGGAATTAGTGCTGCCCATTACCCATGTTTTGCTCAGCCGGGGAAAACTTTTGGCGGATTTAACCAAGGTTGTGTCCCATCCCCAAGCCCTGGGGCAATGCCAGAAATGGTTGGGGGCTCATCTTCCCCAGGTAAGTTTGGTGCCGGCCAATTCCACCACTGAAGCGATTCAGATTATTGGTGATGACCCCACAGCGGCGGCGATCGCCTCTCCTAGGGCCGCCACCCTATTCGATCTTTCTGTACTACAAACGGACATTCAAGATTATCCTGACAATTGCACTCGCTTCTGGGCGATCAGTTCAGAGGGTTATCTTGCTGGAAGCCATACCACCCTTGCCTTTAGTGTTCCCCGCAATGTGCCCGGAGCCCTAGTAGCTCCCCTGCAACTCCTGGCCCAGAGGAATATTAACCTGAGTCGCATTGAATCCCGCCCCACCAAAAGGTCTTTGGGGGAATATGTTTTTTTTATGGATTTAGAAGCCAGCCAAACGGAACCCAGACTCCAGGAAGCCCTAGAAAAGCTCAAACAATACACAGAAGTGCTTAAAATTTTTGGCAGCTACCCCACAAAAGTCCTACAATTGGCAGACCTCCAGCATTTCCATCCACCAGGCTGGTCCAGCCCGTCTTAATTCCTAACCCTAGCCCTTAGTTGATTTTTCCAATCTTGTTATGAGTGATTCCCTCACCGCCATCAAAGCATTACTGGGTTCGGATAATTTTAGTGATAAAGTCCGGGGCTTGAATCAATTGCGGGCCCTGGAGCCGGCCGAAGCTTTTCCCCTGCTGAAACCTTTGGTTAACGATGCCAATCCCCGCATCCGCTATGCCGCTGTTAGTCAACTGGATCCGGTGGGTAAAGCCGATTTGGAACAATCATTGCAACTCCTGCGCGATCGGCTGTTTAACGATCCGGAAATTGATGTGCAATCGGTGGCCGCCGACGTGATTGGGGGGCTAAAATTAACCGCCGCCTACCCTGACTTGCAAAAAGCCTACGAAGAAACTCCTGAATGGCTCTTGCAGATGAGCATTGTGGCCACCCTGGGGGAAATGGGCGATCGCCGGGGCTTCGACCTGCTGAAAATCGCCCTTGATTCTGAGAATAGCTTGATTAGAACGGCGGCCATCAGTGCGTTGGGAGAATTGGGCAACCCGGAAGCCCTACCTCTGCTTGCCTCCTTAGTACAAGACGAAGACTGGCAAGTGCGCTATCGTTTAGCCCTGGCGGTGGGTCATCTAGAACATCCCGATCGCCAAAGCCTACTGCAACAGTTGGCTCAGGATCAGGTGGAACAGGTGGCCAACACAGCTCAGGAATTATTGACCGCCTAGGCTAAGTTAAGCTGGAAGGTCCCTTGAAAATGCCTGGGTTTATTTATGTTTTTCAGTGTTGTCATTCCCACCTATAATCGTCTGCCGATCCTGGAAAAATGCCTACGGGCCCTGGAACAACAAACCTTTGACGAAACCTTAATTTCAGGCTACGAAATTGTGGTGGTGGATGACGGCTCCACCGATGGCACCCTAGCCTGGCTAGATGGACATTGCCAGGGATTTCCCCATGTCCGAACCTGGGAACAGGACCACCAGGGGCCCGCTGCCGCCCGGAATCTTGGGGTTAAGGAAGCCGCCGGGGACACCATCATTTTTATTGACAGTGATTTGGTGGTGACGGACATTTTTCTCCAAGCCCATGCCGAAGGTTTACAACGGGGCCAAAAACAATACAATTCAGACCGGGTTTTTACCTATGGGGCCGTGGTCAATACCTGTAACTTTGACTCTCCCCAATCGGAACCCTACAAACTCACTGATTATTCCGCCGCCTTCTTTGCCACTGGCAACGTGGCGATCGCCAAGCAATGGTTACTAGAAGCAGGCTTATTTGACACTGGCTTTCAACTGTATGGCTGGGAAGATTTGGAATTGGGAGTCAGACTGAAAAATTTAGGTCTAAAACTCGTTAAATGCCCCCGGGCAGTGGGCTATCATTGGCATCCTCCCTTCAGTTTGCAACAAATCCCCAAATTAATCGACCAGGAAATACAACGGGGGCGTATGGGGGTTTTATTTTACCAAAAACATCCCACCTGGGAAGTGCGGCTGATGATTCAAATGACTCGGCTCCATTGGTTTCTATGGGGATTACTCTCCTTAGGGGGACGCTTGAATGAAAAAACAATGGCCCCACTCCTCCAATGGCTCATTGACCATGATCGCCCCCAACTAGCCCTAGAAATTGCCCGAATTTTCCTCAATTGGTATAACGTTCAAGGGGTATATGCCGCCTTTGCAGAAAGTCAAAGCTCCCATTAAAGCAAGTTGAAGTAATGCAAATCTAATAGGTTTGGCAACGTTTGTGGGTAAAATACCGACAAATTTTTCGTGGCTTGCGGCGGTAATTCTTAAGAAATTTTGACTTAGGAGCATCGCTTTCCCAAAATTCCCTATCATTTAAGCTAATCTTGCTCATTCAATTTAGTTACACACTGTTACAGTGAATTGAGTCTTTTAGCTCAGCTCAACAAAGACTGATTTTTCCCGTTGGTCAACCAGACTAACAACCCGTTACTGCTGAGCTCCTTGGTCGGAATGGGTATTTTCTAACTTAACTGTCACTTTGGAGACATTACATGGAAACTTTATCTTTGGTGTTGGCGGTAATCATTGGGCTAGTCGTTGGTTTTGCCGGCACCTATTTCACCCTGGTTACCAAACTTCAGAAAAAGTTGGATAGCACCAAAAGCAAACTGGGCCGTGCCAAAAGTGCCAGTGAAGATACCGAAACTCTCCAATTTCAGTTGGAAGCCCAAAAAGCCGAAACCCAAGCCCTCCAAGCTAGATTGGAATCTCTGGAGTCCAGCCATCGTAACCAGTTAGACGAGCTTCAAACAGCCCAAGCGGCGGCCCTGGCCCAGTTGACGGCAGAAAAAACAGCTTTGGAAGATGAGCTCCAGTCCCTCAGGGAAAGTGGGCCGGCAGAAGAACAACGGCCCCTCGACCAGAGTGATGAAGTTGCCGCCCTGCAAGCTCAGTTGTTGGCCATGGAGCAGGAACACCAAGCCAGAGTCCAAGCCCTCCAGAACCAATACCAGGCTGAAATTGAATCGCTTCAGCAAGCCCAACCCTCGGTAGAAGAGCAGGAAGAACCGTTAGCCGAGGAGGAATCCTTTGATGCCGATGTTGCTCCTCCGGCGATCGCCGAATTTACCGAAGTCCCAGGGGAAGAATTTATTCCGGCGGCCGAACCCGTAGCAGAATTCATGGAGGCCACTGTCACGGAAGAAACGCCTGAAATAGCGGAAATTACTCCAGAACAGGAAGAGAATTGGGTTGATGCTCCTCCCACAGCAGAACTGGAAACCGAACCTTTAGACTACCAGGGGCCAGTAGGGGAACCCATGGTGGAGGAAGAAACGTTTTCCCCCTTTGATGCTCCCCCCACTGAAACCACCGAGGTAGAGGCGGAAGCTGATTTGGAAAACTGGGTTGATGCCCCCCCAGAAGCCTCCCTACCAGATATGGACTTTGGTGGTGGGGAAGAAAATTTTGAGCCCATGGACTTGGCAACGGAATTGCCTGATATCAATGATGAGGGCATCACCAACCCAGGACAACAACTAGCAGAGCTATCCAGTGTGGAAACACCAGAAGCGGCGGAAACGGAACAAAGTAGTGATCAATTTTTAGCCGAGTTAACCGAAGAACAGTCAGCCCCTGAACTCCCTTTATTCAGCGAAACCCCGGCGGAAACTGAGACTCTGGGAGAATTGGAAGACCTTGGTGACGATCTTTCCTTCACATCCGACTCCGGTGATGACTTGAATCTGTCTGAAGATCTACTGGCAAGTCTGGGCACAGATACTCCAGCCCCTGAGCTAACCACTGAAGAGATTTTGCCGGGGGATGGGGACGCTGAAGCCGATGACCTCGACTTTCTTTTGGAATTGCAAACAGAAGAGACGGAGCTTTTTCCCGGACAGAATGAGGATGAGTTCCTACCGGAGTTTTCCAATGAAGAACCCATCAGCGCCGGTTTTGTCGGCATGGAGACATTAGGGGAGGGCAGTGGTGATTTTCCTGACCTGCTGGAGCTCAACCCGGAAACCCATGGGGGAGATCCTTTCATCAATATTTTAGATGAAGATCCCAATTCCTCTGACAACGATTTGCTGGCCCTACTGCAAACCGATGAAGGCAATGCAAACCAAGCTGAGTTACACGAGGATGATGATCTTTTTCCCGGTTTAGCGGACATGCTCGGAGAAGCCCCCTCCAGTGGAAGTGGCGAGTTAGATGACTTGGATGCCTTGTTGAGTGACACCAGCTCCCCCGGTGCCGATGCTGTAATCTCAACTTCCCTAGACGATTTTGACTTCGGCCCGGACGACCATGACCCCTAGACTTTTTCCCCTAAATTTCCGGTAACAAATTGACCTTAAAGCGGATAAACCCAACTAACTTTACTGGGCTTATCCGTTTTTTTGTTGTCGGAAAGAATGAGTTAATCGACTAATTCACTATTGAATTCGTTATAGGTACGCTGTTTCAGTTCCATGGACTCGGAACGGGGCAATAAATCAAATAAATCCCGGAGAACATCATCCACTACTTCAAACTTAAGTGCTCCCTGGGCGTCGAAGATTTTTTTGCCGCTTTTGTCTAGAATTACCGTCTGGGGTACCCCACCGCTGTAGTAATAGCCAGGCTCATCGCGACGGAAACGCTTTTGGTCGGGAATGCTGTCAACGGAAACGGGAATAATGCTAGCAACCCGACCGTAAAATTCCTGCATACGGGAAACGATGAAAGCATACTGTTTGCAATCTTTACTGTCATCGAGGTAATAAACCAAAATAACCGGCAATTTGCGTTCAAAGGATTCTCTTAGGTTTAAGCGGGGCGGCACCAGGGAACCATTGCCGGCATATACAACAAAAATATTGCCATCGTAACGGTCATCTTCCAAAGCGGCGATCGCCGTACCGTGATCGGACAGGGAAAAGGGCAGAGTGCCCCAGATTCCCAGCAGTAACATAGCAAAAGCAAGGGAAACTATGAGAAAGCGGCGACAACGGGCCAGCCATGGCAAACACACAGACATAATCATCGTGGAAAAAACTCAGTCTAAAATAGGGCAAAGTCTTTCCCAATGTAAACTTTCCCGTGTCTTCTAATCCCCATTCCACCCAATCTCGACCCCGACCGGGAGTGGCCCCTTCTCCTTTTGCCGACAGTTATTACGGTGTTTTGGAACTACACCCCGCCGCTTCCCCGGTGGCCATCCGTCGAGCCTACCGGGAATTAAGCAAGCGCTACCATCCAGACACTACCCTATTAACCCCAGACATTGCCACGGTCAAATTTCAGCGCTTGAATGAGGCTTATGCTGTATTGAGCAATCCTGATCGCCGTTCTGTGTACGACTTGCAAATTGGCTATTCCCGTTGGAATGTGATTCAGGTACCGCCGGATCCCCTCCAAGGGCAAAATTCGGCCGCATCAACAAGCTTGGGAAGAAATTCCGCCTATTTGGATGCTAGTGATCGCCCTTTGTCGGCGGGGGAGTTTTTTGCGCTGGCTCTGTTGGGTTTAACCCTGGGGGGCTGTTTGGCCTTGGCCCTGTTAATTGCCTGGCTGAGGGGGGATCCATTGGTAATTCCCAGCTTGTTACCATGGTTCATCAACTAAGGGAGTTTAATTTCATTCATTCCAAACGAATTCCATTGCCCATGGCAAGTAGATTGCCCTAATCTAGGCCAACTACCCACCTCCGCCCATTGACCTGATGTTAATTTTGAAAAATTCTATGGCATCCCCCCATCCTTTTCCCTGGCCCCAACGCTTCACCGTCATGGCTTTAACCTTTGCCTGGGGCTTGAGCTTGCCCGTGTTGGCCCAAACTAAGTCAGCGGTGCAATGGTACAACGATGGGGTGGACAAACTAGCGGCGCAAAATTTCTCCGGGGCGATCGCCGATTTTACCGAATCCATCAAACTCAATGACCAGGACGCCGATGCCTATTACAACCGGGGCTATGCCAAGCACGTTTTGGGGCAATACCAGGCGGCCATTACGGACTACAACCAGGCCATTAGTTTAAATCCTGAATTTGCCTATGCCCTGGGTAACCGTTGTTATGCTTATTTTTTACTGAGTCAGTACGACAAAGCCATTCAAGATTGCAGCAATGCCATCGAAATTAATCCCAACTATGCGGACTTTTATGTTTATCGGGGTAACTCCCAGTCCCAATTAGGCAATGAAACTACGGCGATCGCCGACTATAACGATGCCATTCGCATTAATGCCCAACATGCCAATGCCTATTACAACCGGGCGTTGACCCATAATCGTCTCAAGCAAGACCAACAAGCCTTAGCGGATTATAACCAAAGCATTCAGTTGGATCCCGACTCCGCTGAAGCCTATTTCAATCGAGGGTTAACCCAATATCGTCTGGGAGATGAACCCAAGGCGATCGCCGATTTAACCAAGGCCGCCGAATTATTCAACGCCCAAGAGAAAAAGGACATGGCCCAAAAAGCGGAAGCTATCCTGACCCAAATCCGGGCCATTGATGCTTAGGCTGTACTTTTTAAGACCTGTAGTTAAAGACCCTCAATTCAACCGGGTTGTACTAACACATAGGGTTGCACAATCAGGGTTTGAAATTCCCGTTCTGGATCATCGTTCCAATCGGTCAATTCCTTCTCCGTGGGCTTATGGATCAATAATTCGCTAATCCAATGGTTGACTTGGTTAACTTCATCCTTGGCGATCGCCAGACCAACGGAGAGCAAATCTAAACTACTATCCACCACAATCACCGCATCCCGTTTGGCGTGGGGAATAATGGTGCCCCAATCCATGGGGGCTAGTTCTTCTTGTAACTGTTTTTGAATATCGGTCATTGATTTTGTTCAGTAATTTCTCTGGTAGTTAGCCAAAGCCCACTATTTTTGTCCTTCTGAAGGTCGCTTTTGCCAATTTTCTTGCCTATTAAAGGAGGGGCTGAGAGTGGATTGACAGTCATTTAGGGCCTTGTTAAGCCCTTGCTGGACGACCATGGTGATCGTCCTAGACTGCTTATAACTAGACAAAAGTAAGTCTTGATTTAAACAAGGTTTACTAACCCCTAACTTTGGGCTTTTAATTTATCGCTATACTGCTGACGAAATTTTCGGAGTTTGGGCAAATCATGGACCAACACATAGGGATGGGCCGGATTCCGTTGGACAAAATCCTGGTGATAATCCTCCGCTGGATAAAAGGCATCAAAGTCATTCACCTCCGTGGCGATCGCCTGGTCAAAGGCCTGACTTTCCTCTAGTTGGTCAATGTAAGCTTGGGCCACCTGCTTTTGCTCAGGAGTGGTGGCAAAAATGGCCGAACGATATTGACGACCCTGGTCTACGCCCTGGCGGTTAACTTGGGTGGGGTCATGGCCGACGGAAAAGAAAATTTTCAGCAGTTCGCCGTAACTTACCTGGGCGGGGTCATAAACAATTTCAATGGATTCCGCATGGTCCGTGCCGCCACCACTCACCCTGGCATAGTTGGCCGTGGCTTCAGTGCCGCCGCTGTAGCCGGTTTGCACATCCTTAACACCCCGCACTTCCTCAAACATGGCCTCCAGTCCCCAAAAACAGCCCCCGGCAAAAACGGCTTTTTCGGTGCCCCTTGCCGTTGTAGAGACCGGGTTAATGTCCACCACTGGGTCGGGAATAACCTTGGAAAAAGGACTGATGAGAAAGCTACCCACGGCGATCGCCAACCCCACCAGGGCCAGGGTGAACCAAAAACCACGCCGACGCAGGGATTGGGTCAAGTTAACACTAAAAACTAACAATTAAATATCCTCCTTGGAATTTGGCTCCCGTCACTCCCTTACCCCGTAGATTCCCCGGTAAGTCAATGTTGCGCCGCTGATCCCCCGCTTCAATGGTTAACTCCGGCCCGGACTGGGTTAATTTCACCTGACGTTTATCAAAACCGGGCAAAAATACCTTCACCTGGCGGGCGTTAACGTCAATTTCCAATGGTCGGGGAGCCGACCCCATGGCCTGGGGATTAGGGAGCGCATCCATCAGGGGTTGCCAGTTACCTTGGTTGTAACTTGGTAGAGCCGCAATGAGCAACGGATCAAATAAATTTGCATCTAAACTGCCATTACCCAAGGGAGTTTGAATCACGCCCTTTACTGTTACTCCGACTTGCTGGGCCCCACCCCAATAGCTCTGGGCTGCTTTTTGCGCCAGGGAATCAGTGCTAGTAACCAAATAGGCGGCAAACCGATTGGGGTCGGCGATCGCCGCTTTACCTTGTTGCAATAAATTTTGGGGGCCATCGGGATGGTTGAGCATTTGGTCTGGACTCCAGTTCACACTCAGCACCGCACTGGCCACGGGTTGCACAAAGGGGGAAAGGGTCTGCACCACTTCCGAATCCGCCAATACTTTCTGGAAACGCCGCCAATACCAACTGGCAATTTCGGGAATGCCCAACATTCTCAGAGTGGAGAGGTTACCGGGGCCGTCGTAAATCAGCACGTCATAGCGACCACTGAGTTCGTATTCCCGCAGGGCATTGAGCACCAACACTTCGTCCATGCCCGGCAGAACTCCTAATTCTTCCCCATAGATATTTTTCAGCGCCGGCGATCGCAGATACTGGGCTTCCACTTCCTTGAGCTTTTCCCAGCCTCTTTCCAGCAGATGGGTGGAACTAAGTAGTAAACCATCAACGTTCGCCTCCACCCCCTGGGCCGTTTCCGACAGAGTTATGCCCCATTGCCAGGCCAAACTAGGATCCTGCCCCAGCACCAGTACCCTCTGACCCGCTTGGGCCAGTTTTTTAGCCGCGGCGATCGCCACCGTGGTGCGGCCAACACCGCCTTTCCCTAAAAAAGTCAGAACTAACGCCACAGCAATTTCCTAGAATCCAGCAAAAATAATAAAGATTCCCGAATCAAACCGTAAAAACACTTCAACGGCGATCGGGAAAAGTAGTCAAAACCAATGGGGGAGAGCAAAACCAGTTATTAAATCGCTTTGAGCTCATCCTCAAAAAACCAGGTGGCGGTGCGGTCATCAAAGGAAACCACCGCTCCAATGCCACTGCCATCGGTCATTTTAAAATCCTTAACAACACCGACTTTACCTAGTTTACCCACCACATCGGGGGAAACCCGGTCCCGCAGACGGTAAACCTTAACTTTTTGACCTATTTCAATCGTCATATTGCTTAAATAGTGGTTAAGTAAAGAAACATTGCAATCCCCCCCAGTTTAGCGGAATCTGTGCCCTCCCTCGCCCCCAAACTGAGGGCAACTCAGCAAAATAATGGTGCTGTGATTAACTGGGGAGAAACTACAACGGCGGCCATGGCAAAAAGCCCCGTTGAGGACAGCAAAAGAGGGGATGGTTTTCCCCAATACTTTTAAGGGCTGGGCCCTGAGAACACCTAACCAACAGAGGCTAAACGGAAAGCGGCTCCCAACCCAGCGGACATTTCAGCGGCGGTGATTTTGCCATCATGGTCCCGGTCTAGGGCATCAAAAACCACATCGGTGCCGGCCCATTCCTCCCTGGTAATAAAACCGTCCCCATCTAGATCATAGGCATGGAAAATTTCCTCTGCCCCATGTTTGATGTGCTCTTGGCCATCGAGAACTTTTAACCTTTCTTCCAATAAATGTTCCAACACCTCCAGAGCCTTGGTGAAACCGGCAATGCCTTCGGCCAGTTTTTCCGAGGCCATCGGATCTTCGGCATGCATTTTGTCGAAGGTGGCCTTGTCCATAACAATTTTTTCAATGTCCTGGGGCACCGTGGCGGGGTCGAGTTTGCGAGGTAAATCCCCTTCGGTGTTCCGCAGTTGATCCAACAGTTGGGGGGAAATGGTCAACAGGTCACAGCCGGCCAGTTCGATGATTTCGCCAATGTTACGGAAGCTGGCTCCCATCACTTCAGTTTTGTAACCAAAGCGTTTGTAGTAGTTGTAAATGGTTGTAACAGACTGTACCCCTGGGTCTTCGTGGCTGTCATATTCCTTGCCAGTACTTTTTTTGTACCAATCCAAAATGCGTCCCACAAAGGGGGAAATTAGGGTGACTTTGGCTTCGGCACAGGCGATCGCCTGGTGGAGACCGAATAGTAGAGTAAGGTTACAGTGAATACCTTCTTGTTCCAATACTTCTGCAGCCTTAATACCCTCCCAAGTGGAAGCAATTTTGATCAGAATGCGTTTTTTATCAATGCCAGCTTTGGCATATTCCCCAATTAGGTAGCGAGCTTTGGCAATGGTGGCTTCCGTGTCGTAGGAAAGGCGGGCATCAACTTCCGTAGAAACCCGGCCGGGGATAATTTGCAGAATTTTGAGGCCAAAAGCCACCGCCAAACGGTCAAAGGCCAATCGGACAATGTCTTTAATAGATGCATTTTCCCCAGCTTCGTCCTTAGCTTTGAGCAGGGTGCTGTCCACAATTTCCTGGTACTGGGGCATCTGGGCCGCCGCCGTAATCAAAGAAGGATTAGTGGTGGAATCCCTGGGGGTAAAGGTTTCAATGGCTTGGATGTCGCCGGTGTCGGCCACCACCACTGTAAATTGGCGCAGTTGTTCGAGGAGATTCTTACCCATAATGGCGATTAAACAAGTTCAACGTCTTTCCCTCCAATGGTAATGGTGATTCCCGAAAGCGAGCCTTCTTTGGACATCAAGATAATTTAAGCTAGGGAACGCCGATGCGTTGCCGAACCCTAGGGGGCAAATTGGCTTCGGACTGACATCCAATTACTGTTCACTATTTTTCAACCTCTGTAACTTTTGCCATGGCCCAGGATCTAATCAAAGAACAATTACAAGGCGTTAACCTGTTTCTGATCGGCATGATGGGCAGTGGTAAATCCACCGTCGGGCCGTTGTTGGCAGAACAGTTGGGGTACCGTTTTTTCGATGCGGATGTGTTGATTGAGCGGGTGGCTGGCAAGGCGATCGCCGACATTTTTGCGGAGGATGGGGAAGATACTTTTCGGGATTTGGAGACGGAAGTGTTGGGACATCTGGCGGCCCAAACCAGAAGCGTCATTGCCACCGGGGGCGGAGTGGTGCTCCGACGACAAAATTGGAGTTATCTACACCATGGCCTGGTCATTTGGCTTGATGGTTCCCTGGAATTACTTTTGGCCAGGCTCCAGGGAGATGAAGCAAGACCCCTGCTCCAGGTGGAAAATCTGGAAGAACGGTTAGGAAATTTATTGGCCCAACGGCAACCCCTCTACGCCCAGGCGGATCTCCGGTTTCCCCTGCAGGCAGACCAAGATCCTCTGGCGATCGCCGGAGAATTACTGGCCACTATTCCAGGACTGCTTAAACCCCAATGCAGTGCCGAACAAAATTGACCGGGCAATGTCCCTAGGACGGCCATGGTAAGATGATTAACTAATCTTTGACCCCCTGGAGAGGTGGCAGAGTGGTCGAATGCGCCCGACTTGAAATCGGGTTTGGGGAAACTCAACGTGGGTTCGAATCCCACCCTCTCCGCTTGCTTAACTTTCACTTTTAATTGATGGGATATAATCCAGGGCACACCAGCAACGGCCCAAGCAAATCCTGGGTAATTATTTTATAATCTAATTTTTTTAAGAATCCTTTATAGACTTTTAACTCTGAACCCAATTTATCTATCCCGACAACAACCGTTTTAACATCTAGTCTTTAGCCCGCAATTTAGGAAACAATGGTGAAGCCCCTCCGCTTAAACGATCGCCATCAGCAAATTCTCCGCGCCACCGTCCAGCACTACATCGCCACCGCCGAGCCTGTGGGCTCCCATACCCTGGCCCAGGAATATCAATTTGCTGTCAGTTCCGCCACCATTCGCAATGCCCTCGGCCAACTAGAAAAAGCGGGTTTACTCTACCAACCCCATGTCTCCGCCGGGCGGGTTCCCTCCGATTCCGGTTACCGCATTTATGTTGATAATCTTTTGACCTGGAGCGATCGCCAGAGCCGCACGGTTAAACAACGACTGGAAAACGAAATTAATGGTGATAATTGGCATTTTGAAGCCCTGATCCAGAGAATGGGGCAAATTTTGGCAGGCTTGAGCGGTTATATCGCCCTGATTACTTTTCCCCAAACGGAAACGGTGCAATTGCGGCATTTACAGTTAATGCTGTTACCGTCCCATCAGATATTAATTATTCTGGTGACCGACAGCTATCACACCCATTCCGCTACCCTAGATTTACCCGCTGCCATGGAAGCAAAGGAAGAGGGAGAATTGGAACAGGAATTGGCAATTTTCTCCAACTTTCTCAATGCCCAATTGCGGGGAAAAAACCTTTCTGAGTTGAGCCATTTAAATTGGCAAGAGCTAGACCAAAAATTTAGTATCTATGCCGATTTTCTCAAAGGCTTACAACAACAAATCAAGCCCCTCCTGCAACGGCGCATGGCGGGCCCCTTAGTGGTTCATGGGGTTTCTAAGGTAATCCAACAACCAGAGTTTTCCCAGTTGGAACAGGTACAAATGCTGTTGTCTTTGTTAGAACAGGAACAGGATAAATTATTTTCCCTGCTGTTCGACCCCGATAACTATGGAGATAATCTGGCTAACTTGGGTCAGGAAATGAATTTGCTAACCGGGGAAACTATGCCTAAAACCCGCCCAGTGGTGACCATCCGCATTGGCGCAGAAAACCCGCTGGAATCCATGCATCCTTGCACGTTGGTGTCCGCCATTTATCGCCAACAAGAGATTCCCATGGGAAGTGTGAGCATTTTGGGACCTACCCGCATGGTGTATCAACAAACCATTCCCTTGGTAGAACAGGCCGCTGAATGTTTATCGGAAGCATTGAGCAAAAATTAAGCCTCTCTCCAGGCAACAGGTTAGTAGAGCTTTCGAGTGCCATTGACTGCCCTACAAAGCACTGGAATCCAAACTCTGGCCAGCTTCCGGGGACAGGGGTAAATGTAAACCACATTCCTGTTTGAGGCCGTGGAAACGGGTATCCCTTTCATCTTCATCGTGGGCCATCAGGGGCCGGCTAGAATGCCAATCCCCCACAGAGACGTAACCCTGGTCAAAAAACGGATGGTAGGGTAAATCGTGGGCGGTGAGATATTCGTAAACCATCTTAGAATTCCAGTCCAAAATGGGGAGAACTTTATACTGATTACCCTGGAGATCCACTGGTTTCAAATTCTGGCGGTGCCGAGTTTGATCCCTCCTTAACCCCGTCAACCAGGCGATCGCCTCTAGTTCTTTTAATGCCCTCTGCATCGGTTCAACTTTGCGGATTTGATCATAACGGTTGAGGGATTCCACGTCTTTTTGTTGCCAGAGCTTGCCGTACAGAGCTTCCATGCGAGCTGGGCTGAGGGGAGATTGGTAAACCTTTAAATTTAGCTGTAGCCGTCCGGTCAACTGATCCGCAAATTGATAGGTTTCCAGCGGTAAATAGCCCGTGTCAATCCAGATAACAGGAATATTGGGCACAATGCTAGTCACTAAATGGAGCATCACCGCCGCCTGAATGCCAAAACTAGTACTCATCACCAAGCCAGGGCCAAAGGTTTGGGCCGCCCAGGTAATGATCTGTTGGGCGGTGGCATTTTCCAGCTCCGTTTGTAAGGTGGGTAGATCGAGCTTAGTCAGAGTATGGGACATCAGTGGGTGATGGAAAATATTTATGTAAGAGTATAGGTAACAGATTAAAGTGGCGACAGAGTTAGGGAGTAAGCATGAAGCCTAGCTTAAACTCAACTTCTCTTGGTTGTAGGTAGTTGCAGTCACCATGTCAGCAACGTTAGCAGCTAATTCTGAGCAGAAGCCGCTTTTTGCTGTTCCGTTAATAGTGCTTGGTCCCGGCGACGTTTTTTAGCGTAGAGTTGAATCGAAGCAGCCATGGCAATAACCAAAGCTACAATTAACCAAGTGGTCGCATCCAGGGGCAAATTATTCTTAAACACCGCCAGTAGGACAATCACCACGAGCAAAATAGTCGGTGCCTCATTTAAAGCCCGGAACTGTTGCCCACTCCATTGGGATTCCCCCTGGGCTAGCTTTTTCATCACCCGACCACAATAGAAATGGTAAAGCAACAGTAACGCCACAAAGGTGAGTTTGATGTGGAGCCAGCCGGATTTGAGAATTTCGGGTTCTGTGAAAATGAGACCGATCGCCATAGCCACCGTAACTACCATGCCGGGGGTAGTGATGATGTTGTAAAGCCGCTTTTCCATCAACTCATACTGTTTTTTGAGGATAGTTTTAGCTGGTTCCGGCTCCTGGTCTGCCTCGGCGTGATAGACAAAAAGACGCACTAAATAAAATAATCCAGCAAACCAAACAACAATGCCAATCAAGTGGAAGGCTTTAAACCAGTAGTAGGCCATGGTAAACGTTGACAGTGGACAAGGGAGGGAGAAATACTCGCGCTTGGGCATTTCCCAGGAACAGGGTGGGTCATCAGCTCATACCCAAGGGGGCCATTATATCGCCTTGCCCAGTCCCAAATCATTTTGCACTGTCCGATTCAAATGCAAAGTCCTGTTCCCAGACCCTAGGGGACTTGGTTTAACCCTCCAAATCTCTGCATTGGCAATGGTGAAAACCAAGGGAGTGTATTAAAACTGGTTACATTACAAGCAAGTTCCAAGGAAAGCAATTAAAACGACCAAGATATCGGAAATTTTAACCATGGTGCTGACCCCCTCTGCTTTTTAACTTTACATTGCAAAATATTTCTCAGCCAAAGATTGGCAACTTTCGTCCCAAGGTAGCCAAAGTGAACACCATCCATCTACGCCCATATCGTCCCTCGGATTTAAACAATATCATTCAAATTTTCACTGAAGCTGTCCATCAGTTAGGTATTAAATATTATTCCCCAGCCCAACTAAGTGCTTGGGCCCCATCCGAACCAGACTTACAGCGGTGGGGCGATCGCCTGGAATCCATGGTGGTGTTGGTGGCTGAGCAAGGAGAAACCATCATTGGCTTTATTGGCTACAATGGCGCTGGATTGGTGGACCTGCTTTTTGTCCATCCAGCCTTTACCCGCCTGGGCATTGCCACCATATTGATGCAAGCAGTAGAGCAGTTGGCCATCGCTGACGGGGTAAGGGAACTTGAGACTAAAGCAAGTATGGTAGCCCGGCCCTTTTTCGAGTCCAGGGGCTTTGTGGTCATAGCGGAAGAAACCGTTACCATAGGGGGAGAAAATTTACGTCGATTTGCCATGGGTAAAACCATTGAACCAACTCATTAGGGTGGGGAGCCAATGCCAAAGCCCGCTTCTGGGCAAAAAGAGGGGTTTACAATCTCCTTCTGTTGTCAAATTGAAATCAAAACTAAGCTTAAGTTTATTTAAATTGTTTAGAGTCTCTCTGGAAAATTAGGATAATTTATTGTCATCTCAGACCGTGATTTAAGTATTTTTTCTATAAAAAATAGAAGATAAAATGCAAATCAATAACCATGTTTTCAAAGGTTTGGCTGATTTTCGATCAGTGTCTTGGCAAAGGCAAATTATAGTGGCGATCGCCATCTATGGAACTATCTATATTTCCCAATTATTTATTACCTATGCGGGCACCGCTTCATCGCCCATTTGGATTCCTACGGGTATGGCTGTAGGCTTTTTATCTATTTGGGGTTACCAAGTCTGGCCGGGTATGGTTGGGGGATTATTACTGGGAGAAATTATGGCTCTCCACGGTTTGGAAAGTGCTGCTAATTTCATACTAACGGTGGCGATCACTGGGGTAGTCAGTTTAGTCAATCTTTTTTCAGTCTATCTTAGTGACATTCTTACAGCCAATAATTATCTATTTTCTAAAATTAAGAATATTATTAGATTTATTGTTTTTGTTTGCTTTGGTAGTCGTCTTCCCGCTGCAATCATTTGTCCATTTTTATTATATTTATTTGAGAAAATTTCTTTCGGCTTATATTCTGAAATTGCCTATACTTGGTTGTTGAGTGATGCTTTTGCCCTCTTGATTGTTACTCCCTTTATCATTGCTTGTAATCATAATTTTAAAGTATTTATTAAACTACTACAAGAACAATGGCTCGAAGCGGCTAGCATTATTTTTTTTATTTTATTAATTGTTAAAATTATTGCCAACGGTTATCCCATTGAGTATCTACTGATTCCTTTTTTACTTTGGTCAGCCTTTCGCTTCACTGAAGTTGGATCTTCTCTGTTGACAATTGTAGTTTCTGCCCTGTTGGTGTTAATTCTTGCCCTAGACCAAGAAAAAGCAGCTATCAAAGATCAACTTTTATTATTGCAATCAATTTTAGCTTGCATCAGTATGACAACCCTAGTTTTAAATGCCGTCCTCAGTGAAAATGAAAGATCGAAAAATCAATTGTTTACGACCAATCAGATATTAATAGAACAAAATCAAAAGCTCCAGGAACTCTATCAACAAAGGGAATTAGAAAGAGCTCAAAGGGAAAAAATTCTCATAGAATACAATGAATCCTTACAAAAACAGGTTGACCTAGTGAGGGCAAAAGAAATAGCTGAAAGTGAGGCTAAGGCTAAAAGCACATTTGTGGCTAATATGAGCCATGAACTGCGCTCTCCTCTCAATGCTATTATTGGTTTTTCCCAGCTGATGCTGCGTACCAAAAATCTACCAATGGAGCAGTATGAAAATGCTGGCATTATTCAACGTAGCGGGGAATATTTATTAAATTTAATCAATAATATTCTTGATTTTTCTAAGATTGAAGCTGGTAAAACCCATTTAAATCGCCATAATTTTGATCTTTATCTTCTTCTGGATGATTTAGAAGATATGTTGCATCTCAAGGCGGCCAATGAAGGTATCGAGCTGATTTTTATTCGAGATCATGATTTACCGAGATACGTTTACGGCGATGAAATTAAGCTCAGACAAATTTTGCTAAATCTTCTCAGTAACGCGATTAAATTTACAACGGAGGGAGAAGTAGTCCTAACTAGCAACTTTAGAAATGCAGAACAACAGGAAGTGATTAACCCAGAAACATCAACGGAGCCTAAAAATAAATATTGGTTAGACTTCACAATTAAAGATACGGGTAAAGGAATTAGTGAAGTGGAGTTGAGTCACTTATTTGAAGCTTTTTCCCAAACAGAATCTGGTCGTAATGCCCAGGAAGGCACCGGATTAGGCCTCGCAATTACCCGTCAGTTTATTAAGTTAATGGGGGGAGATATTAACGTTAGTAGTGTGGTTGACCAGGGGACCACCTTTAGCTTTTCGATTTTAGTTGATTTGGGGGAAATAACTTTGAGTCGGGAACCCAACTCTGCGAAAAAAGTTCTTGCCCTCACCCCAGGACAACCTGTCTATAAAATTCTGGTGGTGGATGATAAAAGTGTGAATCGTCAATTACTAATTAAACTCCTCGCTCCCTTTGGTTTTGAGATCGAAGAAGCTAGTAACGGCCAGGAGGCGATCGCCCTGTGGGAAAGCTGGGAGCCCCATTTAATCTTTATGGACATGAGAATGCCCGTGATGGACGGCTATGAAGCAACTAAATACATTAAGGGTCAGGTCAAAGGCAATGCAACGGCGGTGGTGGCCCTAACGGCCAGTGTGCTAGAGGAAGAAAAGGCGATCGTACTGTCGGCGGGATGCGATGATTTTCTCCGTAAGCCATTCCGGGAGAACACCATTTTTGACTCCTTGACCAAACATTTAGGAGTAACATATGTTTATGAGTCAGCCCCAAACAAGAACGATAATCATGAAGACACCGCACTGAAGCCAGAAAGTTTTCTAATTATGTCCCAGGATTGGTTGACTCAGTTATCCCATTATCTTTTAGAAGCTGACACTGAGCAGGTAATGAAATTGATAGCAGAAATTCCAGCTTCAGAGTCAGAATTGGAGCAAAATCTAACTAAATTAGTACGTAGATTTGAATTTGAAAAAATTCTTGATTTAATTGAGCCGCTATCATAGTAATTATTATGGAAAATACCGATGAAAAAAAAGGAAATATCCTGTTGGTAGATGACCTACCCAACAACCTACAATTGTTGAGTGATTTACTAATAAATTTGGGCTACACGGTGCGGAGTGTTACCAGTGGCAAAATGGCCCTTAGAACCTTACAAGTCAAACGTCCAGACTTGATTTTACTTGATATTAAAATGCCAGATATGGACGGGTATCAAGTCTGTGAAATGATTAAAAAAGAAGAAGAATTACAGGATATCCCCATCATTTTTATTAGTGCCCTAGGGGATACTTTTGATAAGGTTAAAGCTTTTGAATGTGGTGGAGTAGACTACATCACCAAACCTTTTCAAATTGAAGAAGTGGTGGCTCGCATAGAGGGTCAGTTTACCATTCAAAGGCAACGGATTGCCCTCAAAAGAGAAGTAAGAAAACGCCGGGAAGCAGAAGAAGTCCTCTACCAATCGAGGGCCCTACTTTCCAGTGTTTTAAATTCTGCTTTAGATGGCATTGCGGCCATGCAAGCGGTGCGTAATCCCCAAACGGGAGATATTGAAGATTTTCGTTGTTTAGTAATTAATCCCATTCTTTCCAAAGCTTTTAATCGGAGTCGGGAAGATTTAATTGGTCGGGTATTACTGAAGCGTTTTTTACAACGCCTAGATCCCCAACTTTTTGACCAGTTTGTTAATTTGGTCGAGACGGGTACTTTTTTAACCCAAGATATTTATTTTCCCATTGCTAATTCTGATTGGTATCATTTTGTAGCAGTTAAATTAGGGGATGGTTTTGCTGTCACGGTGCGAGATATTACTGATCGAAAAAGGATGGAATTGGAATTACAAGCGGCAAATCAGCAGTTGCAACTATTAGCCAATATTGATGGTTTAACTCACATTGCTAACCGCCGTCGCTTTGATGAGTATTTAGCCCAGGAATGGCAAAGACATTGCCGGGAACAAAAACCATTGTCTTTGATTTTGGTCGATATTGATTATTTCAAAGCTTATAATGATCTCTATGGTCACCAAAAGGGGGATGATTGTTTGCAAAAAGTAGCCAATACTTTGGTGGATATTGCTAAACGCATTACTGATTTAGTAGCCCGTTACGGCGGCGAGGAATTTGTCATAGTTTTACCTAATACAAATCGGCAAGATGCTTTAGCCATGGCGGAAAATATGCTCCAGGCGATCGCCGCTTTGGCCATTCCCCATGAAGGTTCTTCAGTCAGTAAATATGTGACTATTAGCATTGGTGTTAGTAGTATAATTCCCATGCCGGAAGACACCATTGAAAGAATTATTAGTGAAGCAGATCAGGCTTTATACAGTGCTAAATCCCAAGGACGCAACCGGGCGATCGCCTAATGGCCTAAGAGCCTGTTTGAAAAGCCCCCCTGGCCCCCAAATTTGGGGGGAAACTGAGTGCAAGTCCCCCATTATTGGGGAATTTAGGGGGCAGAATAAAACTTTCCAAACACATTCTAAGAAGGAATTGGCGCTATGGGGATTGCGGTCAAATCTTCTGAGTCATCCCCTTCATCTTCAAAAGCAATAAAACTGTGGCCGGTCTTATTATCCATCAAGGCATTGCGATGCTTTTCGTACAAAGTTAAACCGGCAATGGGTTCCTTAAAAATTGCTGGTCGACGGAATTCTGTCCCAGGGTATTTTTGACGAATATTGACAATTGCCCGGAAGGGCTTGTGCCATTGTCGTAAAACCTCCACCAAATTTTGAAATTGCAGAAAAGACCATTGGTGACGCTGTTCTAGGGCTAGATACTGTAACAGACGAGAATAGGTATCAGGACTCCGCTTTCCTTCTGGCAAGTCAATAATGTCTGCTAGGTGTTCAAAATCGTCGTAATGTTCCATGGTCGTGTGCATAACAATACGACGATCACTAACTTCTTCCTGATTGAAACAACCGATAATATCTACCACCTTTTTCATTGTGGCGTAATCGTCCTCTTGCTCTCCCTTAAACCGATTCATAATGGCGATCGCCTGGGGATCATCTGCTAGCCTCCCAATTTCATCTGCATACTTTTCTAAGTTAGCTTTTCCTACATCAGTTTTAGCAACACTGAGTACTTCTTCAAGCTTTTCTTTGACTTGAAGCCGCAGTTCTTGCCCAGATAGATCATCATGGAGTAATTGATGGCAAAAATCATAAAACTGTTGCTGTTTCGTTCCCCTACAACTGCTTTCCACCTGCCCCAAAATTAAATAGCTAGCCTGAGCTTTAATAGCGGATTGTAAAGTTTGTAAGTAAGTTTTTAAGCCTTGGTAATCCCCTACATCATTGTTGAATGAATAGCGGATTTTAGCAAAAACAAGAAATTCATTACTGCTAAATTTGTCGTTGTCAATACTGATAGCTTTTTTAGCCTGCTTTTCTAACTCCACCAAAGCTTTGTTATAGAGAAATAAATCACTTTCAGAAACCTTAGGTTTAGCTTTGCCAAACTTTTCTAAAATTTGATAATAGACTCCCTCTTCCCCCATCAATTTTTCCCGTAAATTTGACCAAGTATTCAGAGATTGCAGGCACCATACCAACACCAGCAAGCCGACTAATCCACCGCCAAAAACATAGGGACTACTGAAATTTAAAGTACCACTACCACTTCCGTCTAAATTTTCCCCACCAATGGCGACAATCTGGTTAAGTTTAGCATCTAGTTCTGCCCCTGACCCTTCGGTTCGGATGGCATCCAAATTCATTTCCCCGCCTTCACTTAGTTGTTGTGCCAATGCCTCCCTTTCTCCAGCAGTGATTTTATCTTGTAATTCTTCTGGGGGAATAATGCCATGGTAGCGGTCTTGTAACTGTTGATTAATCTTATCTGCAGGCTTGTTTTGGGCAAAGTTGAGTAAAGACTTGATTCTGTCCCAAAATGATTGATCTGTCTCAGTTTCGGGAGAAGGCGAAGGCTTAGCTTGAGCAATATAAAAGTTCATAATAATATTAGCAAGGGAATAATTAAAAAACGAAAAAATCAATCAATCTTCGTCTTCAAAATCTAAAAATACCATGCCAGATTTTTTATCCGTTAGCCAGTTTCTATACTTTAAATAAACTTTTTCACCAGCAATCAAATCCTGAAATTGGTCTGGTTGTCGATACTGCTGAGGTGGATGGGTTTCACGGATGTTGATAATGGTTTGATAGGGTCGATACCAACGTTTCATCATGCCCAACAAGTCTTCAAATTGTCCAAAGGAAAGGCGATATTTATAATTCAGGGCTAATATTTGAGTCATTTTGGCAAAGGTATCCGGTTCACTTTTTTCACTGGGCAAGCTAATGATTTGTCCCAATTTTTCAAAAACTGAATAATTTTTTTTCACCAGCGGCACAAGAGTTTCATATTCATGCAAATCACTTTTGTTCAGACCCTGCACTAAATCAGAAATTTGACGAAGAATCGAATAATCTCCCAAATGATAAGCTTTGAACAGAGACAGAAGTTTCAGACCCAAAGGTTTCTCTGATAGTCGATTCAAATGGGTAGCATAGCTCTCCATTGCCACCCGTCCTTCCTCTGTTTGGATATTAGGGATTGCCTCGGAGAAGCGCTCATTAACCTCTTGGCGAAATTGCTTGGTGTTTTCAAAACGTTTAAGCAGATCGTCGGTAAAACGATACAGTTCCTGTTGCTTGCTTCCCCGGAAACGATGTTCTGCTTGGTCTATGGTAATGAAGCTGTCCTTGGCGTCGATCGCCGCCTGAAGTAGTTCTACACTATTATTAAGTCCCTTATATTCACCGATATTTTTGGCCAGGATGTAACGGAGTCGAACTAATACTAAGAATTCTTTCTTGCCAAATTTTTCGTTGTCGAGGGCTTCCGCATTCCGACCCAAAATCCCCGCCTCCTCCATGGCCCGCTGATGGAGAAACAAAGAACTCTCCGAAACTAACTCTTTTCCCTGGAAGTAACGACCGAAAACCCGTTGAAACCAACGACCGAATCCATTTTCCGCACTAAAAACCCCTTTTTGCCACCAAGTCTTTTTTAGGGTAGGCACAATGGGAGGACGTATAGCTCTAACCATGGGAGGATTTTGGTAATTGGATCATGGCGGCATTATATACCAAAATTCTTCTGCCATCATCCCTTTGGTAGATATTTAAATAATACTTAGTAAAACAAGTCTGGGGGCTAATATTTATCTCTCTATCGGGCTAGAACCCATTCCGAATCAACCTGATACGTGTAAAGCGGTTATAACGCTGATCCATAAAAGCTTTTAATAATACTTAAATACCATAAGTATTGTAATTTATCTTCACACTTTTTGGCCTAAGTCTGAAAAAATACCACTTCTTCAAGATCAGTTTCTCTGATTCGTAGAAATTTACTAAACTTTTTTTGCATCTAGCAGCGAAAGATGTTATCAAAACTAAAAATGCTGAAATCCCCGCTGTAGAGATAATTTTTCTACCCTTTCCTCCTCCAGCACTAATAACACCTCAGTCCCATTGGTGATTTGACCAATGACTCGAGGAGAACGGTTGGGGGATAAATCCAAAGAGGCGATCGCCATGAGCCATTTTTGTGCTTCCAAAGGGGGAATCGCGAGGATTAATTCAAAATCTTCACCGCCATAGAGAGTCCATTCCCTGGCAGTTTCCAGACCGACCCAATCGGTCAACCCCTGGGGGATGGGGAGTTTTTCCGCCCATAACTCCGCTCCCATCTGACTAGCCCGACAAATTTGCAATACAGCATCAGCGAGGCCGTCACTGCTGTCCATGGCGCCAATGCTCGTTTCCAAGCTAAGAAGGGAGGGCACTAAATCTAAGCGGGGTTGGGGCCGTTGATGGGCCCGTTGCCAAATTAGTTTTTGTTCTGGTGGTAAATGCTCAGTCTTGTGCGGATGAAGTAAACATTCCAGGCCAGCTCTAGACGTTCCATGGTCGCCGGTGGCAATAATCCAATCCCCCACTTTGGCTTGGTGACGATACAAGGCTTTACCCTGGGGCACTTGACCCAAAACCGTAATGCTAATAGTTTTAAGCGGCGATCGGGAAACATCCCCCCCCAGAATTGGAGTCCGCCAAGGCTCTAAACAAGCCGTCAAACCTTTGTAAACGTCTAAAATCCAAGCCAACGGAGTGGAGGGAGGCAAAGCCAAAGCCACAGTAATACCCGTCGGTGTGGCCCCCATGGCTGCTAAATCCGATAAATTGGCCGCTGCTCCCCGCCAACCCACGTCAAAAGCGGAGGTGGTTTGGTCACTAAAATGGACATTTTCCACCAACATATCCGTGCTGATTACCAGGGAGTCCGAGTTGGGTAAATCGAACACAGCGGCATCGTCCCCCGTTATCTCCGCCGGGGAAAATTTTTGTAGTTGGGCCAACAGAGCTTGTTCTCCTAACTCCCCAATGGTTTGGTCAGGCTGGGACGGAGTAGATAAATTGGGTGGAAATGATTGAGACAAAGGCAGAAGAGAAGTGGAAGTTGGCGACAAAAATTTGGCAGAACCGCCCATCAACCATTAAAACAGGGACAGTGTTGATCGTTGAGCCCTTTCTCTCACCATGACCCTTTCTTCTGGTTTACCTATGGGTAGTTTACGGCGTGTGCACCACATTGCTTTGAACGTTAAAGATATGGAAAAATCCTGCCACTTTTACGGCCATATTTTGGGGTTGAAACCATTGGCGGGAGAAGAAATTCCCCTTACCCTCAAAACCATGGTGGAAGAGGGAAAGGTCAGCAATTTCATCACCCCCGATGGCACCGTAATTGATCTGTTTGCCACACCGAATTTATCTCCCCCGGCAGTAGATCCCCACCAATCCTTCACTCGCACCGATCATTTGGCGTTTGACATTGCCCCGGAACAGTTTGACCAGGCGATCGCCGTGTTGGAAGCCCATGGAGTGACCATTGCATCGGGCCCCGTGACCAGGCCGACGGGCCGGGGAATTTATTTTTATGACCCGGATGGCTTTCAGGTGGAAATTCGCTGTGATCCCATGGGTTTATAGGCACATCTTGACAGTAGCGCCGCCAAAACCAGTAAAGTCATTTCTTGGCCCGTTGGATATGTTAAATCTGGAAAGAGATTTTCCTTCCTAGGCTTGCATGTTAGATAAACGCTGTAGCGGTATTCTGCTCCATCCCACCTCCTTGCCCAGTCGTTTCGGCATTGGGGACTTGGGGGACGGTGCTTTTCAGTTCATCGATTTTTTGGCGGACGCAGACCAGAGTGTATGGCAAATATTGCCGTTGGGCCCCACCGGATTCGGCAATTCCCCTTACCTTTGCTATTCTGCCCTAGCAATTAATCCTTGGTTGATTAGCCTTGATCGCCTAGCTGAAGAAGGATTTTTGCCACCGAGTTTATTAGACCAAGCCCCCCCATTTACTAACCCCAGGGTGGATTATGACCAGGCGATCGCCTACAAATCCCAAGTTTTAAAACAGGCCTTTGCCCAGTTCCGTACCAACATAGAGCTAGCAATTGAGCAGGAATTTGCAGAATTTTGCCAAGCCCAAAGTGATTGGCTAGCAGATTACGCCCTGTTCATGGCCATCAAAGAAGCCCACAATGGAGCCGGTTGGCATCAATGGGACAAGGACATTGCCTGGCGGGAACCGGAAGCCCTGAAAATCTGGGGCGATCGCCTGAAAACGGAAGTTTTATACCATCAATTTTTGCAATTTCTTGGTTTTCGCCAATGGCAGGAAGTCAAAGCCTACGCTAACCAACGGCACATAGCCATTTTTGGGGACCTACCCATCTACGTTGCCCACGATAGCGCTGACGTTTGGGCCAATCCAGAGAACTTTTGCCTTGATCCGGAAACCG
The DNA here is from genome assembly GCF_000284455.1 of Synechocystis sp. PCC 6803 substr. PCC-P. Lineage (GTDB taxonomy): Bacteria > Cyanobacteriota > Cyanobacteriia > Cyanobacteriales > Microcystaceae > Synechocystis. Next base: position 246,292 of record NC_017039.1, on the reverse strand, counting down.
GAGAAGCGGCCATGATGGCCGGGGTACCACCGGACTATTTCAGTGCCACAGGGCAACTCTGGGGTAATCCTGTGTACGACTGGGAAACCCTCAAAGCTACGGGCTTTGCCTGGTGGATTAAGCGTTTTAAAGCCAATCTGCAATATCTAGACATTGTCCGCATTGACCATTTCCGGGGCTTCGAGTCCTATTGGGGAGTGCCCCAAGGGGAAAAAACTGCTGAAAATGGCGAATGGTATCCAGCCCCCGGCAAGGAATTTTTCCAAGCCCTAGGGAAAGCCCTGGGTGATAATTTACCCATTGTGGCCGAAGATTTGGGGGTAATTACTCCGGAAGTGGAAGCGCTACGGGATGAATTTAACTTTCCCGGCATGAAAGTGCTCCATTTCGCCTTTGACTCCGACCGGGGTAATCCCTTTCTGCCCTTCAACTACAGCAATGGCAACGCGGTGGTTTATACCGGCACCCACGACAACGACACCACCGTGGGCTGGTTTCAGGAACGGTCAGAGGATGATCAGCAAAAGGTGATCAATTACCTCGGCTGTGTGTGCAACGAAGGTATCCATTGGAGCTTAATTCGCCTAGCGTCCAGTTCGGTGGCGGCCCTAGCAATTTTTCCCCTCCAGGACATCCTCGGTTTGGGTAGTGACTGTCGCATGAACTTACCGGGCACTGCGGCGGGCAACTGGGGTTGGCGTTACCATCCCGACCAACTCAACGATTGGCTATCGGGGCATTTGAGTTTCATTACGGAGCTTTACGGACGGCGCATTTACCACACAGACTAGGGACAAGCCCATAGGTTTGGGGCATTTGGGAGTGCCTTGGCGTAACCCCGATTGAAACAAGGCTCGTGCTTTCCCCGTCTGGGATGGGGAAGTTTACCCTAGGGGTTATGCTCAACTACATTTGGTTTGCAATTATTTTGCTATCGGTGATAGCCGGGACGGTGACGGGCAAAATTGAAGCAGTGACGGAGGCCGCCATTGAAAGTGCCGGGACAGCGGTGGAACTTTCCATTGGTTTGATTGGCATTATGGCCCTGTGGTTGGGCATGATGAAAATTGCTGAAGCGGCCGGCTTGGTGGAATTAATTGCCAAGCTGGTTAAACCCATCACTATCAAACTCTTTCCCGATGTGCCCCCAGAGCATCCGGCGATCGGTTCCATTGTGTTGAATATGTCCGCCAATATTTTGGGACTAGGTAATGCGGCCACCCCTTTGGGCTTAAAAGCGATGCAGGAGTTGGAGGAAATCAATCCCAATAAAAGTATCGCCACCGATGCCATGTGTATGTTTTTAGCTATTAATACTTCCAGTGTGCAATTAATTTTGCCTGCTACGGTGGTGGGTTTAATGGGGACGGCGGCCAATGACATTTTTTTCTCAACAATTTTGGCTACTACTTGTTCCACGGCAACAGCCATTATTGCAGCTAAACTTTTAGCCCGACTTAAGATATTTGCTTTGCCTGCTACGGTGGAACCAGAAGAAGAATTTAATTAACTTGTTTGATAAATATAAAAACTATAAGAACTAATTGTTAGTGCTTTTTACTTCCCCCAGGATATAGAAAAATAATGCTCGAATCCGTCGCTGATATTTTTAATGCTGGAGCAAAATATGTTATTCCCTTTTTGCTCTGTGGCATTCCCTTTTATGGCCTGGTGGTCAAAAAAGTTAAAGTTTACGAAGTTTTTGTGGACGGAGCCCAGGAAGGTTTCACCATTGCCGTGAGGATTATTCCTTTCCTAGTGGCTATGCTAGTGGCGATCGCCATGTTTCGGGCTTCTGGCATGCTGGATTTATTGCTGACGGTGCTTAGCCCAGTGTTGAGTTTGGTCAATTTTCCGCCGGAGAACTTACTGTTGGCCCTAATGCGTCCCCTTTCCGGCAGTGGTTCCTTTGGTTTGTTTGCTGACTTGGTAGAACAACATGGCCCCGATTCCTTGATTGCGAAAACTGCGGCCACCATGTTTGGTTCTACGGAAACCACATTTTACGTACTGGCGGTTTATTTTGGTTCAGTGGGCATTAAAAAAATTCGCTATGCCCTTCTGGCCGGGCTGACGGCCGATGTAGTGGGGATTTTTTCAGCAGTTTATATCTGCCAATTTTTGTTTGGCTAACTGCCGATATTTCCGCTAATTTTCAACCTTATATCCACAAGCTTGGGCACAGAGATCCGCCACTTCTAAAGCATATAAACTAGCTTCTAAATCCACATAAAGGGGCTTACCAGTGGTTAGATAATCCAACACTGCTTCCGTGTCTTGTCTGAACAGTCCTCGACGACTACCAACGGTAATTTCAGTTTCCGTTTGTCCCTGAATTAACCTACCTGTTTCCCCGACAAAAATTAAGGTGCCTCGATCGCCATGGAGGGTAAAAATCCGTTCATTCTGGTGAAAAACTTCCCCTTTGCCATAGATAACCTCCGCTTTAAGACCATTATTAAACTGGAGATAGGCGGTGGCTAAACAAGCCCGAAAATATTCCGGATTAGGCTGATCCCAAAAACGACATTGGGCATCCACCTGCTGTACTGTACCGAATAAATCCGTAAACCGACTGATGCGGGACAAGGCCGCCACTAAAGGAAAGCCAAATTGCTGATGGTGATAGGTCCAACGTTGGGGAGCGGGATTTTGTCCCATGATGGTGCTATAGCGGGCGTAAAAAACCTCACCAATTTTGCCTAGGTTCTGGCGAATGGCTTGGTGTACTCCCCCCAATAGTTCAATATGTTCCACATGCAGTAATTTACCTTTTTCCCGGGCTAACTGTTGTAGTTTTTTGCCCATGGCATAGGTTAACGCTAAAGGATATTCCAACACCACATGTTTACCGGCTTGCAATGCCGCCTCGGCGATCGCCCCATGGAGTTGGTTAATGGTGGCAATGAGCACTAAATCTATCTCTGGATCATTAATTAATGCCTGCCAAGATTGCTGGGGTCTAACTCCAAAAGTATCGGCAAATTTAGCTGTATTGGCTTCACTATTGCCCCAAAAACTAACCAATTGACTACGGCGATCGCCCCGGAAAACTTCCGCCCGACGTTGGGCCGCATAACCAGTACCGACAATTCCGACCCGCACCGGCGTAGCAACTGCAAAATTTTCAGACATAGTACCTTGGGAAAAATCAAAAAAGACTGGCTCAACCAAATAATTGCTGCGAACTTGTCATAGTTATTCTGTTAAGCCGTGTTGCAGGGCAAAACGAACTAATTCAGTGCGGCTATTAGTCCCAGTTTTGGTAAATAAACGACTGACATACTTTTCCACGTTGCGGACACTGGTCTTCAACTGGGCCGCAATTTCTTTGTTCATTAAGCCCTGGGAAACCAAATCTAAAACGCTCTGTTCCCTGGGGGTAAAATCCAGCTTGATCGGCGACGGAGTGGTGTGGATACCGCTGGGTTGGCCAATTTGCTCCTTTAAAGCCCGGATTTCCTGGTAAATTTCCTGTAACTTAGCCGATTCACTGCCCGCATCGCTACTGGCCTGTTGACGAGCTAATAAATTACGGACGATCGCCTCCAATTCATCGGGGTCAAAGGGCTTGGATAAAAAAGCGTCACAGCCAGTTTGATAACCTTGAATGCGATCGCCAGTCATCCCCCGGGCCGTGAGAAACACCACCGGCAACGACTGGAAGCGGGCATCCTCCCGGAGCTTTTGCAAAAACTGATAACCGTCCACCTGGGGCATCATAATGTCGGAAATGACCAAAGCCGGCAAATGGTGCTGAAGATAATCCCAAGCTTCCGTGGCATTGGCCGCTAAATCCACCTTAAAATCACCACTATCTTCTAGGAACGCCTGCACGGATTCCCGTACACCGGGTTCATCATCAACTAACAATAGGGAAATGGGTTCTGCCATGGCGGTAATGCAGTCGTGCAAAGGTAAATAGGGCGGTTTAGTAGGAGGCGATCGTAGCAGGTTGCCAGACTGGCTGATTCCTCCCCCCATCAGCCTATCACGGGGGATAAACTCAAGAAAAACTAGCCTGGGGCGCAGCAAACTCAAGCCCACCCGGGGTTGAGTCAATCCATCCCAAGAAACCGTTCGGCAACTCCCACTCCGGCCCCCAAGTTTGCTTGGGCTAGTCTATTGCCCACAAGTCAGTGGCGTGGAAAAGCTTTGAAAACGGATTCTTAGGTAAAATCGTCCCTGTTAGAATGGCAAAAGTGAAAATTTCTGTAAATCCTTGCTAATGCGTATTTGGAGACGATGAAATATCCCACTTGGTTACGCCGCATCGGCGGTTACTTATTGGCTTTTGCAGTGGGCACGGCTTTTGGTATCGCCAATTTACCCCATGCAGTGGCGGCGGCGGACGATTTGCCCCCGGCTCCTGTGATTACCGCCCAGGCATCGGTACCCTTGACCTCAGAAAGCTTTGTGGCGGCGGCCGTATCCCGTTCTGGGCCAGCGGTGGTGCGCATCGATACGGAGACAGTGGTAACCCGTCGCACTGACCCCATTTTGGACGACCCATTCTTCCAGGAATTTTTTGGTAGATCCTTCCCCGTACCTCCCCGGGAAAGACGCATTGCCGGCCAGGGTAGTGGCTTCATTATCGACAACAGTGGCATTATTCTCACCAACGCCCATGTGGTAGATGGTGCCAGTAAAGTGGTGGTGACTCTCCGGGATGGCCGTACTTTCGACGGCCAGGTGCGGGGCACCGATGAAGTGACAGATTTGGCTGTGGTGAAAATTGAGCCCCAGGGTTCTGCCCTACCAGTGGCTCCCCTTGGCACTTCCAGTAATCTGCAGGTGGGAGATTGGGCGATCGCCGTGGGTAATCCGGTGGGGTTAGATAATACAGTTACCCTAGGAATTATTAGCACATTGGGAAGATCCGCCGCCCAGGCCGGTATCCCCGATAAGCGGGTGGAATTTATTCAAACCGATGCCGCCATTAACCCCGGCAATTCCGGTGGCCCGTTGCTCAATGCCCGGGGAGAAGTGATTGGCATTAACACCGCCATCCGAGCCGATGCCACTGGCATTGGTTTTGCCATTCCGATAGATCAGGCCAAGGCAATTCAAAATACCCTCGCTGCGGGGGGAACAGTGCCCCATCCCTACATTGGGGTGCAAATGATGAATATCACGGTGGACCAAGCCCAGCAGAATAATCGCAATCCCAATTCTCCCTTTATCATTCCTGAAGTGGATGGCATTTTGGTGATGCGGGTCTTGCCCGGAACCCCCGCTGAAAGGGCCGGTATCCGTCGGGGAGATGTCATTGTGGCGGTGGACGGTACTCCCATTAGCGATGGTGCCCGCCTACAGCGCATAGTAGAACAAGCCGGTTTGAACAAAGCTCTCAAACTCGACCTACTCCGGGGCGATCGCCGTTTAAGCCTAACCGTACAAACGGCCCAACTTCGTAATCCCACCAGTTAAGTTTCCCGTACCTCACCCATCCAAACTTTAACCATGAAAAGACGTTACCTTTTAGAAGTGGGCACCGCCTCCTTGGGAGCTTTCTGGCTGGCTCAATATGTAAATTCAACCAACCAATCCCAACCCCAACTTAAATCCGAACTAGAACCTCAAATCATGCCTAAAACAAACGAAGTTTTTGAAGTCACCAAAACCGATGCAGAATGGCAACAGCAACTAAGTCCAGAGGCCTATAAAGTACTCCGCAAACATGGCACGGAAAGAGCTGGTACTAGCCCCCTGGACAAAAACTATGATTTAGGTACTTACGAATGTGCTGGTTGCGAGCTTCCCTTATTTTCTTCCGAAACCAAGTTTAATTCCGGCACCGGCTGGCCTAGTTTCTATGCTCCCTTGGAAAATGCTGTGGCTTACACTGTCGATAAATCCTTTTTCATGACTCGCACTGAAGTTCATTGCGCCCGTTGTGGCGGCCATTTAGGTCACGTTTTTGATGATGGTCCCCAGCCCACCGGTAAACGCTATTGCATGAACGGTGTTTCCCTCAAGTTTGTCGGCGCTTAGGTTTTTTCTTGGTTTTGTCAACTTCAATTTTTCAGCGTTAATCAACGCTCATTACACCGTGAGTTCTTACCGTCCCCAACCTCGGTCAACCCGACGAAGGATGACTAAAAAGTCACCGAAAGCTAACGGCGGCTTTTTCCCCGCCCTGATGCTGGTGGGTTTGATCGGGGCAGGGATTTGGTATTTCAGCCCCAGTGGTGGTTCCAAAAATTTGCCACCCGTTAACCTAGGGGCGATCGCCGACAATTTGCCCCAGGGCATTAACCCCAAAACCCTTGTGGTAACTCAACGGGTGGATAATCCCATTGCCGGTAACACTAAAAGCTTTTCTGTGGATGGAGGGGAAAGATTAGATAATTTGGCTCGTACTATCAACTACCAGGGTACCTCGGTTAAGGAATTAGCGGATTTAATCCGCCCCTTGGCCAGTAATGACTGGGAAGAAGCCCGTTTAGCCTATAGCTGGATTACCCAAAATATTGCCTATGACGTGCCCATGGCGGAAACCCGCAACATAGATGATCTCCGGCCGGAAACAGTGCTTGCTCGGGGGGAAACCATCTGCTCTGGCTACTCCAATTTGTATCAGGCTTTAGCGAAGGAATTGGGGCTAGATGTGGTCATTATTGAAGGTTTTGCCAAAGGGGGAGACGTGATTGTGGGGGATGATCCGGACGTTAACCACGCTTGGAACGGGGTAAAAATAGACGGTCAATGGTATTTACTCGATACCACCTGGGGAGCAGGCATTGTCAGTGATGGCAAGTTCGAGGCTAAATTTAACCCTACCTATTTTGCTACAGCGCCGGAACAGCTAATTGTCAGCCATTTTCCTAGGGAAAGCCAATGGCAGTTATTGCCCCAACCCTACGATCGCCAAACGTTTGATCAGTTACCCGCGTTGACCCCCAGATTTTTCCGGGATCAAATAGCGTTGGTTAGTCATCCCAAAAATGACATCGTCGCTGGTGGGGATTTAGAAGTGATTCTCCGCACGGGTAACGATGTGCAGGTGGTGGCCCAGTTAATGGATAACAACGGTCAACCCTTAGATAAGCAATATACCCTCAGCCAAAGTCAGCAGAGCCAGGTGACAGTCAATGCCGCCTTTCCCCAACCGGGAGAATATCAGTTATTAATTCTCAGTAAAAATTCCCAGGAAGATACCTATTACCAGGCGATCGCCTACGATGTGAAGGCCCAGGGAGCAGGACAAGCATTTCCCAGCACCTATGGTACCTTCAGCGAAAAGCAGGTGCGGTTAATTTCCCCATTGGGAAGAAATTTGCCCCAAAATCAAGCCAGCTATTTCCAACTTCAAGTGCCGGGGGCGGAAAAAGTGGTCTTAGTTGATGAGCAACGGCAAGAGTTAATTCCCCTAGACCGCACAGGGGACGTTTTCACCGGCTCAGAAATTATCCGCTTTGACAATGTGACCGTAGCGGCCCAGTTCCCCGGCAGTAATCAGTTTTGGAGTTTACTGGAATACGAGTAGGGCGATTGACCTTAGCTATGGGGAGAAAAGTTTTGCCCGATCGCCATGGTTATTGAACCTAATCCAGGGATGCAAGGGGGTCAGGAATGGCATCGGAGGGAGCTTCAAATTCTCCAGTTAAGACATATTCCAACCGGAGTTTTACCCAAACAATAAAAGACTTATTGGTGGAAACAATGGCTACATTTTTTTCGGGAGCTTTAGCTTTAGCTTCGGCTAATTCTGGGGCATTAAGAAAGGCCGGTTGGATCACCTGCCAAAAGTCAATTTCCTTATTTTTTTCACCATAATCCCGTCGCCGTTCTTTCAGCACCTCTTCAAAGGGTTCCTCTTCCAAGAGAAATTTTTGACTTGCCAAAGCATAATAATAGGTAGCCATATAGTTTGTTTTACGTTTTATAAAAAATAAATACTGATTGACTATGTCGATGGGTGGGGTCGTCAATGCCCAACTTTCCACCCTACCATGGGCTCGGCGCTAAAATGGCAGCCCCAACATGGCTAATTTCATTTCCCGCACGGCCCTTTCCATGCCCACCAGAATGGCCCGGCTCATGATGCTGTGGCCGATGTTTAACTCTTCCATGCCCGGTAATTCCGCCACTGGGCGCACATTCCAATAGGTCAACCCATGGCCAGCGTTGATCCTTAGCCCCAGTTCTAGAGCAATGTCACAGGCGATCGCCAGGGACCCCAATTCCCTAGCTTGGTCGTCAGCGGTGGGGGCATTGGCATATTTGCCCGTATGTAATTCAATGAATTTTGCTCCGGTTTGGGCAGAGGCTTTCAGTTGGGCCACATCCGGGTCGATGAAAAGACTAACGGGAATATGTCGGGATTGTAACTGCTCAACTACTCCCAGCAAATAGTTCAAGTTCCCAGCCACATCCAAACCCCCTTCCGTGGTCACTTCTTCCCGCCGTTCCGGTACCAGGGTGACGTAATCCGGTTTAAGGTTGAGGGCAATTTCCACCATTTCCTTGGTGGCGGCCATCTCCAGGTTTAAGTGGGTGCGCACCGTTTTTCGCAATATTTCCACGTCCCGCTCTTGAATGTGGCGACGGTCTTCCCGTAAATGGGCTGTAATACCATCCGCCCCGGCCAGTTCGGCCAACACAGCGGCGGCGATCGGGTCTGGCTCCACCGTTTGGCGGGCTTGGCGAATGGTGGCTACGTGATCGATGTTGACCCCCAATGTTAGCAAGGCAAACCTCTCAATAATTTTGGATTTTGTTGATCTAAGCGGACTTACTATTTTAAGGGAATTGATGACCAATCCATAGTTGGGGTTCTAGTCCATGGCATCGGTGGAAATGTTTGATTTAATAGGGGTGTCGGCATAGTATCCCCCTTGCAGAGATTGGTATGGAAATTGGTGTTCCCAAGGAAATTAAAGACCAGGAATTTCGGGTGGGGCTGACCCCCAGTAGTGTACGGGCATTGCTGAGCCAGGGCCATCAAGTATTTGTGGAAGAAGGGGCCGGAGTCGGGTCTGGCTTCCCCGATGGAGCCTACGCAAAGGCGGGAGCTGAGTTAGTTGCCACTGCCAAAGAGGCTTGGAACAGGGAATTGGTGGTGAAAGTGAAAGAGCCTCTCCCTGAAGAGTATGAATATTTAACTTTGCCTAAGTTGTTGTTCACTTATCTCCATTTGGCAGCGGAACGTACCCTCACCGAAGCTCTAATTAAATCTGGCATTACGGCGATCGCCTATGAAACGGTGGAATTGGCTGATGGTCAATTGCCATTGTTGGCCCCCATGAGCCGCATTGCCGGACGATTGGCGGTGCAGATGGGTGCCCATTATTTGGAAAAACAACAGGGAGGCCGGGGAGTTCTGTTGGGAGGCGTACCCGGAGTCAAGGCCGGACAAGTAACTATCCTCGGCGGTGGCGTAGTCGGTACAGAGGCGGCCAAAATGGCGATCGGACTGGGGGCCATGGTGACCATCCTAGACATCAATGTAGACCGTTTAAACCAATTGGGAGAACTGTTCGGTTCCCGGGTGGATCTGCGCTACAGCAATGCCAGCCAAATCGAAGACCTGTTGCCCCATACAGATTTGCTCATCGGCGCAGTATTGATCACAGGCAAGCGGGCCCCAGTGTTGGTTTCCCGCCAGGAAGTGGAGCAAATGTTGCCAGGGGCGGTGATTATGGATGTGGCGATCGACCAAGGGGGCTGTGTGGAGACTTTGCGGGTAACTTCTCATAGTCAACCCAGTTACATCGAAGCAGAAGTAGTTCATGTGGGCATTCCCAATATGCCAGGAGCCACTCCCTGGACAGCAACCCAAGCGTTGAATAATAGTACATTGCGCTATGTGTTGAAATTGGCCAATCTGGGGGAACAGGCTTGGGAAAATGATTTGCCGTTGGCGAAAGGAGTCAATGTTCAAGCCGGAAAATTGGTGCAAGGGGCGGTAAAAACGGTATTTCCTGATTTGTAATGGTCAACCTCAATCAACAAGATTTGCCCCTGGTCAATGCGTTAAAAGCCCTAGCTCAACAACCGGATACGCCTTTTTATGCGCCGGGCCATAAAAGGGGTCAGGGTATTTCCCCTAGTTTTAAACAATGGTTGGGGCCAAACCTCTTCCAAGCTGATCTGCCGGAATTGCCGGAATTAGATAATCTCTTTGCTCCCACCGGGGCGATCGCCAAAGCTCAGGAGTTAGCCGCGGATTTATGGGGGGCAGAACACACTTGGTTTTCTGTTAACGGTTCCACCGCCGGTATTGTGGCCGCAATTTTGGCCACCTGTGGGGATGGGGATAAAATTCTCTTGCCTCGGAATGTTCACCAAGCGGCGATCGCCGGCATTATCCATGCTGGGGCAGTGCCAATATTTTTGGAACCGGAGGTTAACCCCGATTGGGATTTGGCTTTGGGGGTGACGGAGGAAACTTTAAGTAAAGCATTGCAAGAACATGACGATGCAAAAGCAGTATTTTTGCTCAATCCTACCTACCACGGTGTTGTGGGGGACTTACAAAAATTAATTAAATTAAGTCATAGAGTTAACCTACCTGTCATTGTTGATGAAGCCCACGGTGCCCATTTTGCTTTCCATCCATCCTTACCCAGACCGGCTTTAGAATTAGGGGCGGATATTGTCATCCAATCCACCCATAAAATGCTGGGAGCTTTGAGTCAATGTGCCATGATCCATGGCCAAGGAAACTTAATTAATCCCCCAAGAATTAGTCAATGTTTGCAATTAATTCAATCCACTAGTCCCAATTATGTTTTATTGGCTTCCCTCGATGATGCGCGGCACCAAATGGCCAATGGCGGCAGAGAAAAGATGGCGGAATTATTGAATTTTACCCTCCATTATCGACAACAATTAAGTCAAATTCCTGGGTTAACTTTATTAGAAATTACCAAACCTTTGCCCGGAGCTTTAATCCTCGATCCCACCCGCATTACCGTCGATGTCACTGCCTGGGGAATGTCAGGATTTGAGGTAGATGATTTGTTACGGGAAAAGTTTCAAATTACAGCGGAATTGCCCACCCTAAGGCAGTTAAGTTTTATCGTTAGTATTGGCAATCAAGCCCAGGATTTAGGACATTTATTGGAAGCTTTAACCCAGTTAGCACCTACGAATCCTCAACAACCTTTTCACCTAACTTTACCCGTCTTACCCGGTACTATTCTGGCTATGACTCCCCGCCGAGCGGCCCATGCTGCCCAAAAATCGGTAACCGTTAATGAAGCGATTGGGAAAATTAGTGCTGGTCTGCTTTGCCCCTATCCCCCCGGTATTCCCGTCCTTGTTCCCGGAGAAATTATCACCCCGGAGGCGATCGCCTTTTTGACAGAAGTTTTAAATTTAGGGGGTACCATCAGCGGTTTAGCTAGTGAGGAATTAACCCATTTGGCTGTGGTGAATTAAACCAAAATTAATAAGTTGAAAATAATTTGTGATTAAAATTTTCATACGTAGGCGATCACCGAACTTTCAGGCACTTTCATCTTGGGAATGTAGTTGAAATCTCAGATGGGGAAATACCTCCAACACAAGGCGATCGGGCTCGGGTATAAACAATTCCCATAAAGATAAACCATCATCATTATTTTGGTCGGGAATCAAAAGATCATAATGACCTAAATTAAAACAGTAGCAATAACCTGGGGAATAGTTGATAATTCTAATGCCTTTAACGACCTGATTATTAAGTTTTTCTATCTTACTCCTAATTATTGATTCATCTTCTGATGATTTGACAAAGAAACAGGGCCTTTTGCCGGCAGTTATAATAGACCAGTCTGAGGCTCTAGTCCCAAACTGCCATTCACCTTTGGATTCGCCTTGAAGCCTAGGAGAAGAGTAGGGAATTTTTTGACCAATTTCTAGACATAATTCTTGCCCATAACCTAGATGAGCTTGCCAGCAAATTTTACCATTTATCTGCAAATTAATTAGCTTATTTAAATAACGTTGATCAAGTTTTTGAGGGGATGTATTTGTCGAAGAAATAAAAGAAATATTCATGATTTTAGAAACTCTTTGGCTTGTTGTTCTAATTCTGGGTAAGTAAAATCTCCCCGTCCATTTTTTGTTCCTCCCTTTCCTTCCTGTTTCTTTTTTTCCAAAAATCGGCCAAATTCCTTGCGTTGGACTTTTGACATCTTAAATTGCTTGGCGACATCATTAACTTGTTTAATTTCATCTTTCATCGATGATTGAGTTGTGTGGAGGCAACCTTGAACCTTCGAGCTAAAGGGGATGTTACTTAATGCACATTTTGTCAGTTTATTCTATTGCATGTCGGCGATCGCCTGGCGGGCCATGGAGGCAATACCTTGGTCAGTGGCTTTGGGGAGTTGATAATATTTGCCCCCGGCTTTTTGGGCCAATTCTTTACCGAAGCCAGTGGAAACAAATTTTTTCTCGGTGTTGATCACCAACAATTGCATCCCTAAACCGCGAATCTTGGCGGCAATTTCTAACAATTCCGCTTTGATATCAGGCTTTTCTCCTTCGGGAATTTCATCGCCCAGGGAACGGGCCAAGGGAATATTACCCCGACCATCGGTAATGGCCACAATTACTACCTGCCCAATATCCCCGGATCGTTTAGCATTCATACCCACATTGACCGCTTGCATCAAGCCGTGGGAAAGGGGAGAACCACCGCCACAGGGCAAAGTTTCCAGCCGTTTTTTGGCCATGGCAATGGAACGGGTGGGGGGCAATAGTACCTCGGCATTTTCTCCCTGGAAGGGAATAAGGGAAACCTGATCTCGATTTTCGTAGGCTTCTGTGAGCAATTGCATCACCGCCCCTTTGGCGGCCTGCATACGATTCAACGCCATGGAACCCGACGCATCCACCAAAAACACAATTAATGCCCCGGCTTTCCGCACTAACTTTTTACCCCGAATATCTCCCTGCTCCACAATTACCTGGCGATCGGGATGGCGTAAACGACGGGATTTTTGGTAGGGGGAAGCGGCCCGCAACGTGGCATCCACAGCAATGCGGCGGACTTTTCCTTTGGGCAAAATCGGTTTGAGGTAACGGCCCCGGTCATCGGAAAAAATTACGGAACGACTGCCGGATTTACCTTGTTTCTGGGCCATCTGGGCAAAATACAGCACCGAGGGATCAAGGCTTACTCCTTCAGGATCAAAAATGAATTCTTCCGGAATGCTGGGGGGATCCTGTTCCGCTTCCGGTTCATTATCTTTGTCGTCTTCCTTGTCATCCTGTTGATCCTCTTGCTCGTCTTTCCCTTCATCCTGATTTTGGGGAGGGGGCGGCGGGGGGGGAGCCTGTTCCGGAGGCGGGGGATTGTCCATCAACACGCTACGGGGCACAATCACCAATTCCACTGCTTGCCGCAGATCATCAGCCTGCACATCACTACGGCCATCCAAAGCGGCGATCGCCTTCGCTACCCGCATGGCAAACAATTCTCCCCGATGGCCCTGGAGGCCGCCCCGGATTGCTTCTTCCACCAGATAACTCACCTGTTCCGGGGTTAAACTCACTTCCTTGAGCCATTCCCGAGCCAGAATGATGGTGGTTTTTAGGTCGTCCAATTCGGCGTCGTACTGGTCAATAAAACTAATGGGAGAATCGGCATAGGCTAGCACCTGATCCACCGCCGCTACCCGTTGATCCAGCCCCAAAATACCGTCCGCACTCAAGGCGATCGCAATGCGGTCCAATAAATGGCGACGCAACGGCCCTTCTTCGGGGTTATAGGTGGCAATTAATAAAGGCTGGCAGGGATGCTGAAAACTCATGCCTTCCCGCTCAATCTGGTTTTTGCCTTCCGTTAACACCGTTAGCAACTGATTGGCAATCTGGTCATCCAGTAAATTCAACTCGTCAATGTACAGCACCCCCCGATGGGCCTGGGCCAGTAATCCCGGCTGAAACACCGCTTCCCCTTGCTTAACGGATTTTTCCACATCCACCGATCCCAACAGGCGATCCTCCGTGACCCCCAGGGGAATTTGAATAAAGGGAGCGGGAATTACCTGGGTTTCCAATTGATCCAGGGGAACATCGGCAAATTTTTCTAGGGTGTCATCATCCCAACTGCCGGGATTTTTTGGATCGCATTGGTAACGGTTGCCCTTAATGATTTCAATGGGAGGGAGCAAAGTGTGAATTGCCCTAGCCATGACCGATTTGGCTGTGCCCCGCCGTCCGGCAATAACAATGCCCCCCAAGCCAGGATCGATCGCCCCTAGGAGTAAAGCCAGCTTGATTGCCTCTTGGCCGACGATCGCCGTGATGGGGAAATTGAGGGGAATAAAGGGGGTCAGGGTGGTCATGGAGAGTTAACAGTACCGACGGGGAACAGATTTGAGCAACAAGTTAACATCATCCCCGGTGGGCCTGGACTTGTGCAACTTTTTTCGGATTGTTATGGAATATTGAGGTGGACCTTCCGTTGATTTGTAAGCTCCCTTTCCCCTTGATTTTGCCCAGAGCCTACCACCATGTTACCTGACAAAAAACTCGGTTCCCCCAACCATCGATTCCACCACTGGTTAGTCCGCCAGGCGATCGCCGCTTTGGATAACGCCCAAGTTAGTGCCCAGGCGATCGAATCCATTGAGAAAACCTATTTTGACGGGGGCAAAATCGCCCCTGACAGTCAAAGAGGCGTTAATACCTACAACTATTTCAAATCTACTTTAGAGCGGGAATTATTAAAAATTAAGTTTAATCTAGCTCGCTTTAACGCAACTAATTTATTGAACAATAGTGAGGATTTTCAAATAACAGAAGCTGAAATTATTGTCAAACTGGATGCCATTGAAAAGATTATTGCCAAATATCGTTTTTCTGAAGATTTAGTAGAAGTTGACTCCCAATCTTCTGCTGAAATTAACAATATCTCACCAAAACGTAGTAACTTCTTTAATATTCAACGGGATTTATCCGCACAGGATGAACAGAAAATTTTACAAAATCTCCGTAATCTCAGACTTCAAAGACGCATTGCCACTCGTTTTTTAATAGTTCTTATTTTCATTCCTTTGACAGTTCAAATACTGACTAAAAACTTAGTTTTTGCCCCCTTGGTACAACACTTCCGAGTAGATATAGTTGCCTGGGAAAAAATTCACTATCAAGAGGAGACCATTGAACACTATTTTGAAGAATTTGCTCGCTATAAAGAAACTTTAGAAATCAAACAGCTTCTATCAGAAAATCAACCTCTCAACCAGGAAAAAATTCATCAAGAACTAAAGAAGAAAGCTGAAGAATTAATCCGCCAGGCTGCCACTAACAGTCAACAGGGCATAGTGAATCTCCTCGCTGATATTGCTGGATTAGTAGCTTTTGTGGTTTTGATCATAGTATTTCGTGGTAAATCCATTATCACTCAGCAATATTTAAGTCAGTCTTTTTTAGCTTTAAATGATATTACCAAGGTATTCATTTTTATTTTATTAACAGATATGTTTGTTGGCTTTCATTCGGCCCATGGTTGGGAAGTGGTATTGGAAAACTTGACAAGCCATTTTGGACTACCGGAAAATCGCCACGCCGTTTATATTTTTATTGCCACAGTGCCTGTATTTTTGGATTCACTGTTTAAGCTATTAATTTTTAATTACTTTACCCGTCAGTCCCCCACCTCTGTCGCTATTTTGGAGAAAATGCAACAATAGTTGTCTCACTTCGTATTTACAGGATAGATAAATTGGTGAATTTCAAATGTGAATAAATTATATTTACCAAGTAAAAATAAAATGTCACTCTTCAGTCATTTTCGGTATGGGGTAAATCTGAATATCGTTGGCAATTAAACTCAGAAATCAGGGAATCAACGGTGTCTAAACGTCGGAAAGTTCCTACTTCACCTTCTAACCCTTCTGCCCGCAAACGATCCCGCACGAACCCGCTAGCATTTACTAATTTTAAAGTTATGCCCTGTTGATTAAGGCTTTGCGATAAGGTTTTAAACCAACGAGCAGCAGGAGTATCAATACCAGGGGAGGTTCCCATTTCAAAAATCACTAACTCTACTGGCTCTTGCTGTTGAGCAAGGTGGTTAAATAAATCACTTTCGATGTTATTAATATTGAAATATAAAATTGGTCCATTGATTCGATAAATCAATACCCCAGAAATGACTAAATTTTCCGGATGACGTTCAAGGTCGCTAAATTGGTCAGAGCCAGGAATTCTTCCTAAAACTGCGCTACTAGGATAAGAAATAATATGGATCAAGAACAAAATGGAGGCGATCGCCGCTAATAAAACCCCCTGTAGCACCCCAAAGCAAAGTACCCCGAACAGAGCAATAAGGGAAACCTTAAATTCCAGAGGGGCAATTTTTTTGAGATGTTGTAACTCAGGAATATTAATTAACCCTTTTACCGCCACTAAAACTACCGATCCCAGGATTGCCTCTGGTAAATTGCTGAAAAGACCGGTAAAAAACAGCAAGACTATGGCAATAATACAGGCAGTAATAATGATTGCTAAGGGTGTTTTTGCCCCTGCTTTTTCATTTACTGCCGATTGAGAAAGTCCCCCGGCAATGGGATAACCTTGCCCTAAACCCGCCGCCAGATTAGCCGCCCCGATCGCCAACAATTCCTGTTCTGGATTAATGCGATAGTGATGTTTGATGGCAAAACTACGGGCGGTGGAAATACCTTCGATATAGGACAGTAAAAAACAAGCTAGGGCGAGGGGCAATAGGCTATCAAGGTCACTAAAACTCCAATGGGGCATCCCAAAACTAGGTAAACCCTGGGGAATTTCCCCCACCACTTTCACCCCCTGTTCGAGTAAATTTGTGATTCCCATAACAACAATGGCCAAAATCACTACCATCAGGGAAATAGGTTTGGATGGCCAAAGGCGATCGCCCATAACGAGCAAAACCAGAGCCAAACCTCCCACCAGTAAAGTTGCAGGCTGAATTTCCTGCCAATGGTGGAATAAATCCCAAATACGACTAAAAAAGTTACTTCCCCCAGACGGCACACCAAATAATTTGGGTAATTGGGTAGATGCAATTTGTAATGCCGCCCCCGCTTTAAAACCGGTCAAGATTGGTTCGGAAATAAAATTAACAATCTGGGATAACTTGAGTAACCAAGCTAGCAGGCAAATTATTGCTACCAAAATCGCAGTGGAAGATGCCAAAATCAAATAACGCCCAGCATCGTCGTTAGCCAGGGGGGCTAAACTCACCCCGACAAGAATGGAAATAGCAGACGTGGGTCCCAACGCTAATTGACGGGAAGTACCGAAAAAAGCGTAGCCAACGGCCCCCAACATATAACAATACAATCCCACCTCAGAGGGCAATCCCGCTAAAGATCCATAGGCTAGGGCCACGGGAATGGCATAGGCCGCAAGGGTTAAACCCGCCACCACATCAGCTTTCAGCCAACTAGGATGATAATTTGGTAACCACTGGAAAATGGGAAATATTTGTTTAATCACAGGACAGTCATAACAGGAATAAAATTTGTAATACTTTCTAGGCTAATTAATAATTAGAGTTGCACGACTTGATAAACTGCTATGCCATTTTCAAAAAATGGTTGATAGTAAATACCACCGCAATCGAAATAATATCCCCCATTTAAGCTCACAGAAGTACAACCATCGGGTAAATAATTAACTGTCGCTCCCACTGGTGGTGCAACTATCACATATTCATCCCCACTGGGTTGGAGATAAACCCCATCGGAATACATATAGGACGAAGAACCGACATAGACGGTGTCGTAATAGGGAGGAGGAGTGGCGATCGCCGTTCCTAAAACGAGCCCAGTGGTGAAGCCGACCCAGCCCCATCCCGGTGGCACTCCGTAACCGCCCCCATACCAGCCACCGCCGTTGTACCAATTATTATTGTTGTCCACAAAGTTTTGGCGATTATTTTGGCGATCGGTTGCTCCTTGTTGTCGGGTATCAGTGCGGTTAGAGCGTTCTCCCTGACGGGTATCCGTCCTTTGAGTTCTTTGATCTTGCCGATTTTGCTGGTTCCCCTGACGGTTATCCTGACGATTCTGGCTCCCCGTTTGACGGTTACTCTGACGGTTTTGTTGATTTCCTTGCCGGTTGTCCTGACGACTTTGACTGCCGGCTTGACGGTTACTTTGGCGGTTAGCCTGCCCTGAACTCCGACTTTGGGAACGACTGCTACTGTTAAAACTGCCCCGATTTTGCATTCCCCCACCGCTCCGATTGGCACCACCGGAACTCATCCGGGGAGAAGCACCGCCGCCGCCCCCTCGACTACCTCCCCCTCGGCCTCCCCTAGCCAAGGCCGAATCCATGGGTAAAAGGGTCAATCCTAAAATGAGAATGGAAAATAAACAGGCAGTTTGACGCACTAAAGATTTCATAGTTGGGCCCATAGTTTTAAAGGATATGACCGGAAATGATCCAGTCTTAAAATCACTAATTTTCTGACGGCAAATTCAGTTTATCTAGGGGAATAAATTCCACCATTACATCGTCTTTAGCTGGGGTGAAAGTAAAAGCACTGCTAGGTAATTCTGGCTGGAAATTCCAATTGGAAAATACCACTGTATATTGGGGCTCTCCGGGCAAGTCTTTATAGGTGATGATTGCCTTTTTTAACACAGGTTGCTCCCCCTGACTAATCCATATCTGAAAGTCCCTATTTTCCCCCTGAAGCAAAATTTGATAGGTTTCTTCATTACCCACTAAATTATTACCCACAAAGAAACTACTTTCGGTTTCTGCTTTTAAATCTTCACAGGGATCACTGGCAAACAAGTTAGACATGGGCAGAGTGATGCCGTATTTGCTATCAATTTGATCTAACACACCATCCAATGTATCCGGTGCCGGTTTAGTGTTATAAAATCCTAAATTGGGAGCCTGGAGGGTAAAATTCCTACCATCGTAGTAAAAATTTGTTACCCGTTCATCCCCGACATAATCGGAGCGTAAACGGTTCGGTTTTGCCACTAATAGTGCTTGGTTAGCGCTGTATTGAACTTTACTACCTATCTCCAATAATTCATCATAGGTAATGGCCATATCTACACTAAAAGTCTTTTGGGACTGGATAAAACCACAAACTTGATCAACTAACTGATCTGTGGTTCTCGCCGGAGCTTCGGTTTGGGGAATTGGCGTTTGGGAAAGGACGGGAAAAGCCCCAAAAATTCCCCCAAAAATTGTCAGGGCAAAAATATTTTTCAACATAAAATTCTAGATAGGTTAATTTTCTTACTTAGCTCCTTCGGCTAAGCAATTAAGAGTACGGACCATGGCTGCCGCTGTGTAATCCCGATGGGCTGGTTGATTGGGAGCGAATTTTGTCCCTTTTTCGTTCACCGGGGAAGCAACTTGGCAAAATGCCGACATTTGATCCGTTAACTGTTGATTGAATCCTGACACATCTGTGAAGGCGATCGCCGTAACGGTGGTTTGCCCCGGGGCAGCTAAGTTTAATTATCGTCTAGCTCTATGGAGTTTGTCGGTCTGCAAATAGGCTTTTGAGCCAATACCAAAAGTTTCTTGCAAGTCTTAACGTAGGGTTCGTTCACTAACACAAAATTTTTGACACAGCTCGCAAACAGTCCAAGGGCGATCGCCACCTTTCTCGACAGTGAGATTCCCATAGATCTAATTACCTGATTGTGTTGTACCCGGATTAGCTACATATCAGACCATGGACAGTTCAAAATCTCTGCCTGGAATTAACCCCGTTCCAACTGGATATAGTTAATTTGCCATTCCGAGCTATGTACTTTTTCTGTCAGCCCATCCCCATTGGTGGCAGTAAGAGGGCGTCATGTCGGCAATAAATTAATCATTTTCGTAGAATAATGGGGGTTGACTAAGGCAAAATTTTTGATTTGTGAACTTTGTGGATGATCTCAGCGAATTTCCCCGACAGAATAGTAACCATGGGGGCACAGTAAACCGAAATAATTGCCAGCTAGTGGTCGTTGGGGCGATATGTTAGTCACCGACTCTCTTTTGCTGGATTATAAGCGTTGTCAACGCCGGGCCTATCTCAACACCCACGGCTCCAGTGAGGAGCGCCGCCCGGAGCGGGACTTTTTGCTTAAGCTGCGTCAAGAAAGTCAAAGACATATCCAGGAAGTTCTGGAGGAACAATTTCCCCATTATCGGGAACCGGAAACCCCCACCTATCTTGGCCAAGAACGGGCCCAGGAAACCAAAACCCTAATGGCCCAGGGGGTAGATTGCATCTATCGGGGTTGTCTTTACCACAGTTTGCCGGTCAATTTGCACACCGACAACAACGGCCATTTACCAATGCTGGAACTGTTGGGCCATCCCCATTTATTGGTTAAAGTTCCTGGTGAATCCCGTTGGGGGCCATGGCAATATCGGCCAGTGAGTATCCAATTGGGTCGTCGGCCAAAACCGGAGTACAAAATTCTAGCCGCCTTCTATGCCCAGTTGTTGGCGGTACATCAAGGA
This sequence comes from Synechocystis sp. PCC 6803 substr. PCC-P, assembly GCF_000284455.1. Taxonomy (GTDB): domain Bacteria; phylum Cyanobacteriota; class Cyanobacteriia; order Cyanobacteriales; family Microcystaceae; genus Synechocystis. The sequence continues at coordinate 225,871 of NC_017039.1, read as the reverse complement.
CCATTGCCCCGTTGGGTAGAAATTATTTTGCGGCGGGGTAATTCTTACTCGGTGGATTTGTTGGAATGGTTGCCCCGTTTTCACCAAACCCTAGCCGACTGTGTGCAAACCCTAATTCATCAGCGGGAACCAGAGGTATTTATTTCTCGCCAACGATGTAATCTCTGCCACTGGTATGACCATTGCTACGCCATTGCCCAGGAGCAACAACATCTTTCCTTGGTACCCGGTGTTACCCCCAGCCGCTACGAATCATTACAAATGGTGGGGGTTTTGACCATTGATTCCCTCGCCCGACTGCAAACCCAGCAAGTGGCCGAATTAATGGGCACGGCGATCGCCGAACAATTACAACAACAGGCCTTGGCTTTAGTGGAAAAACGGGCCATGGCGAAGGAGAAAAAAGTTTATCCCCTACCCCGATCGCCAGTGGAATTATATTTCGACATTGAAGCGGAACCGGAACGAAATTTGGATTATCTGCTGGGGGTAGTGGTGGTTGACCATGGGCAAAAAACGGAAAAATTCTATGGTTTTATGGCCAAAGATCCCGAAGAAGAAGGCTTAATTTGGCAGGAATTTGTCCAGTTAATCCAGACCTATCCTAATGCTCCCATTTATCACTTTTCTGAGTATGAAAGGGAAACAATCAAGAGATTAGGAAAACTTTATGGAACGCCCCCAAAAGTACGGGAAAAAATCCTCGAACAATGTTTTGATTTACATCATTATGTGGTCAACCATGTGATCTGCCCGGTGGAAAGTTATTCCCTCAAGTCCCTAGCGAGTTGGTTAGGTTTTCAATGGCGGGATGCCCAGGCCAGCGGTGATCAGTCGGTCTGTTGGTATGACAATTGGTTAACCACTGGCGATCGCCAATTTTTGGAATTAATTTTGCGCTATAACGAAGATGATTGCCGAGCCACCTGGATTTTAAAGGATTGGTTAACGAAATTTTTTGCTGGCCCGGCTTAATTAGTCAACCAGATGTTGGGCAATACTGGGAAAATTTGATCTCATTTCTCCCAAAACTTGGGAGGTTATTGGGCATTTTTAGGCAAATTTCTAAAATGGACTTTTTAGCACTTTAGTAAATTTATCGGTAACATTTCCCGACAGATCCAAATTATCAGGATCAAGACTTAACACTGGTGCACCAGGGGCAAGATTAAGTTGATCAAGGTTGACCCAAATGACATTGGGGCTAGTGGTTAACTCAAAAAAGTAACGACGATTCGTTAGGTCAATGGCGGTGCGATATTCCGTGTTATACAGAGAACCAGGAATATTATTGGGGGCACCAAAAGGAACAGAAGTATTGCGGGCGATCGCCAAAATACCAGCAATGGCTTCCTGTTCAGTTTTCGGTTCCGGCAACATCATCTGGTAATAGCTAGCCCGAACAAAACGATCTTTGGGATCCACATTGCCAGGCAAGGGAGTTTGGCGGGTGGCATTGGTAAAATCCCAAGTTTCCAAGAATTTCAATTGTTGATCGTAGGTGGGATCGTTCGTCATCACCCGATACTCTGGGCCGTGGTGGACAACCAGCTTACCCTCCACGTATTCCAGAATGGCCGAATCTCCACTGGCATCTTCAATGGCTAAATGCACCGTTGCCTTCATATCATCCAGGGCAACCATTACCGGCTGAATCTCATTCATCAACGCAAGGGCTTCCTTCACAGTGGCGGCATTGTCCAGTAAATATTGTCCCCACAGTCCCGCCTGTACCCCGGCTTTCTTGGGATTGCGGGGGCCAAAATCCGTCGCTGTTAAGTAAAGCATATGCATGCCCAGTCCTTTTTCATTCAAGCCGTCCACCGTACCCATGCCATAAACCGTGGTGACTACACTGCCATATTTGGAAGTCCATTGGGCTGGGTTGTCTTTAACCACTAACATGTCCCCCAACATGCCTCCATTTCTTTTGATGCCCTGGGGAAAAACCATCAACTCGGGCTCGGTGGATTCCGGCCAGTCCATTGTTCGGCCGACCACCACAGCTAATTTATTGTTATTCCACAAAATTCTGGTGCAGGCCTGGGCCGCTGAGGGCCAAAGGGTAATCTGTAGCACTACTGCTAGCAGTATGGCCGTTGTAATGTTACCGAGAAACTGAATATTCATTGTCTTTGTCAACTGTCTAGGGTTCATCACAATCTTAAGGGATGCCCATCGGGCGATCGCCCCGACCATGTCCCAAACTCAGAAATTCATGGTCTAGTTTCTAGGTTCTTTGAGCTTAATTGAAAATGGAAATGCTAATGTTCTATTACTTTTGCAATAACCAGACCCCCGTGGTAGTCACCCCCGAATTATCCGGTTGGAGCCAGAGAAAATGTAAACCCTTGGCTTTTTGTTGTCGCTGACTGAACACCCCCGCTGCGGTGGCCATTTCCCCATCCTTAAAGGTGACCATGACCCATCGATCGCCGTTTTGGGTATGAAGCACCAATCCCCCCGATTGTTGGGGATCTTCGGCAATGTAAACCAGGCTTTTGGGTTGTTGTTCCGCCAACCATTCACCGATGAAACGACATTGGCGACCACCGTAAATAACCACACCGGGGATGGGTAAATCTGCGGCTAAACCAAGCCGGAGAGGGGACAAATGCTCTGGCATGGCTTGATAACGCATGGGGCGATCGCCAAAATAGGGCCAAATATCCTGGGCTGGGAGAGCGACAAATTGCCAACTTTCCCCCAGCAGGCGATCGGGCAAAGGTTGGGGAGGAGACGGTAGGGAATTAACCATGGTGGGAAAAGAGAAATTAAGATCGAATAAATTTACTAACCAATAATCAAGCGCTGCGGGAAATATAGGATTCCAACAAGGCCACAATGGCCCCATGATGATTCAATCGTGCTAAATCAAGGGCGGTCTGGCCCCCCTGGTTTTTGAGATTAAGGTCTAAAGCGGGGAAATTAGTCAGCAGGGCTTCTACCGCCGCCCCGTGGCCCCGATGGCAAGCCCACATCAGGGCAGTAGATCCGTTGGGATCACCACGGTTAACTTGGACAGAATAATTGGCGATGGTGGTAATCACCGCAGCGAGATTTGCCATGGCTGCCAGCATTAAGGGGGTTTTTCCTTCCCATAGGGTTTGGTCCAGGTCAACCCCTGCCCGGCCCAAGGCGTTAACCATGACCGCTTGGGTCTGGGCATTCCCATGGGTGGCAGTGAGGGCTGTTAGGAGGGGCGGTTCCCCATTGCTGGAAAAATTACCGTCGGCGCCGGCATTGAGTAGTTGGGTCACAATCTCCACATGTCCCTGGGCGATCGCCAAATGTAAGGCCGTGTCCCCCGCTTGATTGACGGCATTGACCATATCTTTGGGGCCCTTTTCTAACAGAATGGTCACCATGGATTGGTAACCTTCTAAACAAGCAATGTGTAAGGCTGTATCGCCGCCATCCCCAGCCTGGGTAAGGGGATAACCGCCCTGGATGAAAGCTTTCACCTGATCAACGTTTCCTTCCTCCACCGCTGTGAACCAACCATTCTGATCCCAGGGAGCACCGGCTTGGAGTAAATAGTCAACAATTACTCGATCGCCTGTTTTTATTGCCAGGGTCAAGGGTAAATTACCATCCCCATCGCTGAGGTCCAACGGAGCGTGGTGCTCTATTAGCTTCCGAACCATGGACAAATTTTGCTGTTTAATGGCCCATTCCAGGGCGGTTGTCCCCTGCTGGTCTTGGATTTTGGCTCTGGCTCCTCCAGCTAGTAAAGTTTCCACCAGAGGTAAATTATTGCGATAGGCCGCCATCATCAACGCCGTTGTGCCGTCATCATTACCTTGATTCACCTCGGCACCAAATTCCATCAACATTGCGGCGATCGCCTGTTGAACCGGATTTTTTTCAGGGTTATTAGGGTTGGACTGTAATCCCGCTAGCAACATTAGGGGGGTAATGCCATGGGGCGGCCGGGAGCGATTGGGGTCAGCCCCCGCTTGTAGCAATTGTTTGACGGTGGTCATTTCCAGGGATGCTACTGCGTACATCAAAACCGTCAGCCCCCTTTCGTCCCTTTGGTTAACCTGGTCTGAAGCGGCAGCGAATAAATATTCTTGCACTAGTTGCCATTGACCCTGTTTAGCCGCCACCACAATGGGATTGACCATGGTTTGATTGCTGATTTTTTGCTAAAAATACTTCGACCTTTGACCGTCTGAATGCCCCATATTCCAAAATATCATTGTTGTTCGGGGCTTGGCCATGGCCCCACCAGGGATTTTTGTTGGTAACTTGTACCAATGGCAGAGGGGAAGTTTGTAACAAAAAGCAACATGGCCAGCAAATCTCAATAAAAGTTACCCTCCATTGGTTGGGAACTGCTTTAAACTAGGCTTACATCCCTTATTTACGGCGATCGCCCCCACCACAAGAGGTAACTACGAGCATGGGCAAACCCACTGGTTTTCTGGAATATACCCGCGAAATTCCCCAAGAGTTAAGCCCCGGCGATCGCCTGAGGAATTGGGACGAATTCCATGTGACCATGCCCGATAAGCAGGTGGAAACCCAGGGAGCCCGTTGCATGGATTGCGGCACGCCCTTTTGTCACACCGGTAGTTTGATCAGTGGCATGGCCAGTGGTTGCCCAATCAATAACCTCATCCCGGAATTTAATGACCTAGTCTATCGGGGGCTGTGGCGGGAAGCTTTAGATCGGCTTCACAAGACTAATAACTTTCCTGAATTTACTGGCCGGGTTTGTCCCGCTCCCTGCGAAGGCTCCTGTGTGTTGGGCATCAATAATCCTCCGGTGACCATCAAAAATATTGAATATTCCATCATCGAAAAGGGTTGGCAGGAAGGTTGGGTAACGCCGGAACCGCCCGCAAAACGCACGGGGAAAAAAGTAGCCGTAGTTGGTTCTGGCCCCGCTGGTTTAGCCGCCGCCGCCCAGTTAAACAAAGCCGGTCATTGGGTAACGGTTTATGAACGGGAAGACCGCCCCGGCGGTTTGCTTATGTACGGCATTCCCAATATGAAGCTGGATAAGGAAGAAGTGGTGCTACGCCGCTTAAACGTGCTGGAAGCAGAGGGAGTCACCTTTGTTTGCAATACGGAAATTGGCAAGGATTTACCCCCGGAAACCCTACTCAAGGACTACGACGCGGTGGTGCTCTGTACCGGTGCCACTAAGCCCAGGGATTTGGCGATCGCCGGTCGGGAACTGGAAGGCATCCACTTCGCCATGGAATTTTTGACCGCCAACACTAAGGCAATTTTAGATAAAACTCCCGGCCCGAATTTCATTAGTGCCAAGGATAAAGACGTGGTAATTATCGGTGGAGGGGACACCGGCACCGACTGTGTGGGTACTTCCCTCCGCCACGGTTGCAGAAGCCTAGTGCAATTGGAAATTATGCCCAAACCCCCGGAGGAACGGGCCGCCAACAACCCCTGGCCAGAATGGCCCAAGGTTTACAAAATGGACTACGGCCAGGAAGAAGCCGCCGCCGTCTATGGCCATGATCCCCGCAGTTACCTCACCACTGCCACCAAAATTGAAGGGGATGACCAGGGGCGGGTCAAAGCAGTCCATACCGTCGATGTCCGTTGGGAAAAGGATGGGCAGGGACGATTTATTCCCCAGCAAGTGGCTGGCACGGAACAGGTCAGACCAGCTCAATTAGTCTTGCTAGCCATGGGGTTTGTGGGACCAGAAAGTCAACTGCTGGATGCAATGAAATTGGATAAAGATGCCCGGGGCAATATTAAAGCTGAATACGGTCAGTATGAAACCAGTATTCCCGGGGTATTTGCGGCGGGGGACTGTCGCCGGGGCCAAAGTTTGGTGGTCTGGGCTTTCAACGAAGGTCGGGGGGCAGCCAAAGCCTGTGACCTTTACTTAATGGGGGAAACAGACCTCCCCTAGGTGGCCATAGCCATCGGTTAATTAACTATCCAAATGTGTATCAAAAGCGGCGATTGCCCCCTGATTTTTGATTAGTAATGCTGAATAGTCGAATTAAAAATTATCATAATCCCTTATGTTGTCAAAGGGCCCAAGGTTTCCTATGCTTTTCATAGGGTAGATAATCAAATTTCCGTAAATTTTTTATTTATCCTCCTAAATTCAACTTCAACAGCAGGAAAAGCTGTCAAGAGCCGATACTTTTTGTGTCGGGGGTTTATCTTGGGTTGCTAAAACCTATTCTGAATTCTCTTGATTTTTCCGTTCACCAAAGCTGTTACTGTGGACTGTTAGGCAATCAATCGGGTTCTGGGTTTTGATCCCTTGGTGGGAATGGCCAGATCCGGCTCTGCCCCTGACCACAGTCGAACTCGCCTGCTAACTTTTACCCGCACTTTCACGATTCTAGGAGACTATCCCCCATGTCCATTGCAGTTGGAATGATCGAAACCCGTGGCTTCCCCGCTGTTGTAGAAGCAGCCGACTCCATGGTTAAAGCCGCTCGGGTCACCCTGGTGGGCTACGAAAAAATTGGTAGCGGTCGGGTCACGGTGATTGTGCGGGGGGATGTTTCCGAAGTACAAGCTTCTGTTTCCGCTGGTATCGAAGCCGCTAACCGAGTCAACGGTGGCGAAGTGCTTTCTACCCACATCATTGCCCGTCCCCACGAAAACCTGGAATACGTCCTCCCCATTCGCTATACCGAAGAAGTTGAACAATTTCGGACATATTAATTCCCCTTTGTTTGGCGATCGGTAGTCAACTACACAGAATAGCCAGGACTGCCGAGCCTGGGCAATGGACGCTGATCAGCGTAGTTTTGATTTTTTGATTTGATATTCCCTGGGAGTAACTTAAACCTATGTCAATTGCAGTTGGGATGATCGAAACCCTTGGGTTTCCCGCCGTTGTGGAGGCCGCCGACTCCATGGTTAAAGCCGCCCGGGTTACCCTGGTGGGCTACGAAAAAATTGGTAGCGGCCGAGTCACCGTGATTGTGCGGGGTGACGTGTCCGAGGTACAGGCCTCAGTGACCGCTGGCATTGAAAACATCCGTCGGGTAAACGGTGGTGAAGTTTTGTCTAACCACATTATTGCCCGTCCCCACGAAAACCTGGAGTATGTGCTACCCATTCGCTACACCGAGGCGGTGGAACAGTTCCGGGAAATCGTTAATCCTTCCATCATCCGCCGTTAATTTTCCCTATAAATTTTGAGCCCAATTAAGCCATGCAACTTGCCAAAGTTTTGGGGACCGTGGTCAGTACATCGAAGACACCGAACTTAACCGGCGTCAAGCTGCTTTTAGTTCAGTTCCTCGACACCAAAGGTCAACCCCTGGAACGCTATGAAGTGGCGGGGGATGTGGTAGGTGCAGGCTTAAATGAATGGGTGCTGGTGGCCCGGGGTAGTGCCGCCCGTAAGGAACGGGGCAATGGCGATCGCCCTTTGGATGCCATGGTGGTGGGCATCATCGACACAGTTAATGTGGCTAGTGGCTCCCTCTACAACAAGAGGGATGATGGGAGATAACGCTCCCCCCTTTTTTCCTATCCTTCCTATCCAGTGGAGGAACTAGGATTTTGCTTGGGACATATTTGAACCCGATGCAGTGCTGGCAAAGTCCCTGGGCTGGTTGTTGGCTGTATCTAGGAGGAACTATTGCATGGGATCTCGCACCGCCTTGGCTTCCAGGCCTTGGTCCAAACATTTAGCAGACCCCCAGATTGACCCGACGGCCTACGTGCATTCGTTTGCCAATGTGGTGGGGGATGTGCGCATTCAGCCCGGGGTCAGTGTTGCCCCTGGGAGCTCCATTCGAGCGGACGAGGGCACGCCCTTTTGGATTGGCGGTAATGTGCTGATCCAACATGGAGTGGTGATCCATGGCTTAGAAACTGGTCGGGTGCTGGGGGATGATGACCAGGAATATTCTGTTTGGATTGGGCCGGGCACCTGTGTGGCCCATTTGGCTTTGGTCCACGGCCCAGTTTACCTCGGCGCTAATTGCTTCATTGGTTTCCGTTCCACTGTGCTCAATGCACGGGTGGGGGATGGGGCGGTGGTGATGATGCATTCCCTAGTTCAGGATGTGGAAATTCCCCCCAACAAATTGGTGCCCTCCGGTGCCATGATTACCCAGCAACACCAGGCGGATAGTTTACCGGATGTGCAAGCTGGCGATCGCCATTTTGTCCAGCAGATTGCGGCCATGCACGGACAAAGTGCTTCTCCAACCCAGGGAACTGATCCAACCGTGTGTGTGTTGCCGGAGTCCCTCCCCGCCGTTACCCCCGTTACTGAAACCCCCTATATAAATTCCATAGACAACATGAGTATTAATTCTGACATTACCAACCAGATCCGCTCCCTCCTGGCCCAGGGCTATGGTATCGGGGCGGAACACGCCAACGAACGACGTTTCAAAACCAAATCTTGGCAGAGCTGTGGCACCGCCGATGGTTTCCGTCCCGACCAGGTTATTGCCACGGTGGAAGGTTGGCTCCAGGAGTTTGCGGGGGAATATGTCCGCCTCATTGGCATTGACCAGGGGGCTAAACGCCGGGTAGTGGAAGTGATTATTCAACGCCCCGGTGATGTTCCCGGTTCTCCTAGTCGGGGTACCACCACCACCAAAGCCCTAAGCAGTGGCGGTAGCGGCCGGAGTGCGGTGGCCCACCAAACAGGTAACTTAGCTGGGGATAGTGCTAACCAGTTGCGGGCCCTGTTGCATCAGGGTTATAAAATCGGCTTGGAATATGCCAGTGCCCGTCGCTTCAAAACCGGCTCTTGGTTAACTGGAGGCACCATTGGTAGTCATCGGGAAGGGGAAGCTTTGCAGGAATTAAATCGTTTCCTGGCCGACCACACCAATGAGTATGTGCGCATTATCGGTATTGATCCAGCCGGTAAGCGGCGGGTGGCAGAAATTGTTGTACACCGTCCCAATGGTAATGGCAATGGTAAACCTTCTAGTTCCAGCAGTTCCGTTGGCTATAAGTCTGCCCCTGTGAGCTCCGCCGGGGGCTCTAGTGCTGGTGGTTTAACCCCAGAAGTGATAGCAACGGTGCGGGGATTACTCGCCAACGGCCATAGCATTGGTACCGAACACACAGATAAACGTCGCTTTAAGGCCAAATCCTGGGATACTTGTCCCACCATTGATGGTGGCCGGGAAGCTGAAGTTTTAGCCAAATTGGAAGCTTGCCTAGCAGATCATGCCGGGGAGTATGTGCGGATTATTGGTATTGACCGGGTTGGTAAGCGACGGGTGTTAGAACAGATTATTCAACGTCCAGGGGACAACGTTGTTGCTGGGCGATCGCCGTCTTCGTCTAGTGCTAGTACATCCAGTAGTGCCTCCAGCAATGGCTTTGGCAGTGGCAATGGTGGTGGTTACAGTAATTCTGCCGTGCGCCTAGATAACAGCGTGGTTACCCAGGTGCGTTCCCTCCTGGCCCAGGGTTACAAAATTGGCACCGAACACACGGATAAACGTCGCTTTAAAGCCAAATCCTGGCAGAGTTGTGCCCCTATCACCAGTACCCACGAGTCGGAAGTGTTGCGGGCCCTAGAAGGTTGTTTGGCAGACCATAACGGCGAATATGTCCGCTTACTAGGCATAGATCCCACGGCTAAACGGCGGGTGTTGGAAACCATTATTCAGCGTCCCTAGTAATTACTAGTTGACCAGCCCCCCGGATTTTGCCATGCAGTTACCGCCCGTTCACAGTGTTAGTCTTTCTGAATATTTTGTGAGTGGTAACGTGATCATTCACGAAACAGCGGTCATTGCTCCGGGGGTTATTTTAGAAGCGGCTCCGGATTGTCAAATTACCATTGAAGCCGGAGTCTGCATTGGTTTAGGCAGTGTGATTAGCGCCCATGCCGGTGACGTGAAAATTCAGGAGCAGACGGCGATCGCCCCTGGCTGTCTAGTAATCGGGCCAGTGACCATTGGGGCAACAGCTTGTCTCGGTTCCCGGAGTACCGTTTTTCAGCAGGATATTGATGCCCAGGTCCTAATTCCTCCCGGCTCCTTATTAATGAATCGGGTTGCCGATGTCCAGACGGTAGGGGCTAGTTCTCCAACAACTGACAGCGTTACTGAAAAAAAATCCCCTTCAACCGCAAACCCCATTGCCCCTATTCCTTCCCCCTGGGACAACGAGCCCCCTGCAAAGGGGACAGATTCCCCGTCAGATCAAGCAAAAGAATCCATTGCCAGGCAATCAAGGCCATCAACCGCCGAGGCCGCAGAACAGATTTCCTCAAATCGATCCCCTGGGGAATCGACGCCAACTGCTCCGACGGTGGTCACCACTGCGCCATTAGTTTCAGAAGAAGTACAAGAAAAGCCTCCCGTAGTGGGTCAGGTTTACATTAATCAGTTACTCTTAACCCTATTTCCGGAACGACGATATTTTAGTTCTTAAATGGATTGTCACTAGAGCATCAGACGGGCACAGTGGTGTACTTATCCTGGATAAGGCATTGGGGCAACGATATGACTAATTCGACTAAAAATAGTGCAATGTAAACGTCTCAAGTGCCTTCAATATAAGCTTTGTAGAAAGCGCTACTCTCTTGATTGTATTTCAACCAGCCGTATCACCAACAGCGGGGGGAGAAAAAACTGGTTAAACCTTTAAAAGTGAGGTAATACCCACAAAAGTAGAGTTAGTTGAGGTAGTGTCTAATTTTTAAGCTAAGGTATTTACCATGAAGGGGATGGTGTTGGAAAATTAGCGTCTCCCTAAAAATTCCTCCTCCTCGCCCATAGTCACGGTTTTTCCCCCAACTCAGCTTAATTGTTGTTTTAGCGGCAAAGTGGGGTCTTTTCCGGAAAAACTGGTGGTTGTTTGTCCCAGTTATCTCAATCCATTGCGTCTCGCCTAAATTATGCTGATCTGTCTCCAGTGCTCCGCCGAAAATCCTAATCGCAACACTGATTGCCAAAAGTGTGGGGCGTCCCTGAAGGAGCATCCCTGTAATCAGTGCGGAGAAATGGTGCAGTACGGAGAAGCCCATTGTCCCCATTGCGGGGCGATCGCCGGTCAGATATTAACAGTGTTGGTCACGGTGCCAGTGGCGGTGGGCCCGGATGGGAAACCGGAACAGAGTTTTGATCCCCAAGGGATCAGGCTTTATGAAAACTTCATTGATGTGGGTCAACGCTACCAACTCCTCACTCCCGTGGAAGAAAACCCATTTGTGGTGGATGAAGTGGGGGAAGGGGAACAAATCGTGCTCAAAAGCAGGGTGGTGGACTGCCAACCTTTACAGCCTTCTGTACTAAAAGTGTTGTTGTCCCAGCAGGGAGACTTGTTAACCAGGTTACCCCAAATGTCCGATGGGGAAATTATGGCCAATGACACTTGGTCAAGCTTGAATTTACCCAAGGCGATCATTCCCTACTTTCGCTTTCCGGTGTTGATGCCCAAAATCCCCGAAGTCTACGATGCCTGGTGTGACGGAGATTATGGTTTTGTCTTGATGGAGGACCGTTCCGAATGGGATGTGTTAGCAGATGTGCTGCGGGACGAAGGGGACTCTCTGCCGGGATTGGAAATGGTTTTTTGGATCAATCAACTTTTCCAACTCTGGCAGCAACTTTCCTCGGCTGGCTGCGGTAAAGGGCTGTTGATGGGGCAAAATCTGCTAGTTGATGAAGACCAAAACATCGCCCTAGAACAAATTTATGCCAATGGCGGAACGCCAGTTTCCCTAGAGGAATTTGGCTCTCTGTTACATGGTTATTTTAGTCCGGTACCCTCGGCAGGGGAGGACTTGTTGGCCATACTGCAAAGAGCGGCCCAGGGCGAGTATCAAGATGTAGATGATTTGTTTGCGGACATCGAAGATTTAGTGATTACGGTGGAGGAGGAAGGGGAAAATTTCATTATCCATGAAGTGGATTTTGAGCAAATTCCTGATGATGTTTTTGCGGCGATAGAAAGTGGAGAAAGTGCTTTCAAAAGCGAGGAAGTTGCTCCCAGCATTAATCCTGTTACCATGCCTGATGTCAATGTGTTTGACTCGGAAGAGGTGGACGATGTCCCCACAGCGGTATTACCTATGCAGTTAATTAGCCTGGTGGATGCGGGCTACACTGACCGGGGTGGGCACCGACAGCATAATGAAGATTTTTTCGGTATCACCACAAGTGTGGAAACCCATCGTAATAACCATGGCAAGACCATCAAGGCCCAGGGGGTTTATGTGGTCTGTGACGGTATGGGGGGCCATGCGGCAGGGGAGGTGGCCAGTCAGATGGGGGTCAAGACCCTGCTGGAGTATTTCCAAATTGTCATGGCCAATAGGTTGCCGGACAAAAATACCATCACTGAAGGGATTAATCTAGCTAACCAAAAAATTTACGAAGTTAATCAAAGTAATGCTAGTTCCGGCAGTGGCCGCATGGGTACTACGCTGGTGATGATGCTAGTTAAAGACACCACCATGGCGATCGCCCACGTGGGGGACAGTCGTATTTACCGAGTCACCCGCAAAAATGGTTTAGAGCAGTTGACGGTGGACCATGAGGTGGGCCAACAGGCCATTCTTAACGGGCTGGATCCGACATTGGCCTATGCTCGCCCCGATGCCTATCAGTTGACCCAGGCCTTGGGACCCCATAGCAGTAGTTATCTCCAACCGGACGTAGCAATTTTTGAAATTGAAGAAGATTGTCTGATTCTGCTCTGTTCTGATGGGATTTCCGACAATGATTTTGTCGAAGAACACTGGCAAGAACTACTGCTGCCCTATGTTAGCTCCAGCCAAGACGTAGACCGGGGCCTGAGAAAATTAATGGAGGCGGCCAATGAATACAATGGCCATGACAATTTGACCGGTGTACTGGTGCGACTCAAGGTTCGCCCCCAAATTCCTTTGGATGTGTGGTAGTTTCAGTAACTTCTGCTTGGTGTTTGCCTAGGGTGAATGCGTCGATCGCCTTGGTAAGGACACAGGTGTACACCAGGGCTTCTTCTAGCCGTTGGAAAGAGGGAATGATTAGACTACGGCTGGCGGTTAAGACCAAAATTTCTGGTTTGTCCTGTCCCACTGTCAATACTGTTTCCACCGCCTCGGTAGGTAGTTTACCCAGGGGTTGATGGTCCAAACTGGCCCGCACAAAATGTTGATCCACAGCACAGTGCTTAACCCGACTCAGACGCCAGCCCCGGTAAATCATAATGGCGATCGCCAGCAATAGGGGCAGACCAATGCGCCAATCCTGCCAGGGCAGCATTAAACCGAAATTATCCGGTATTTCAACGTAAACCATCTCCCCAGCAAATGCCCGTCTAAAACCATCCAAAATAGCCCCCAATTGCACCATAAATCCCATCATCAATATCACAAATAAGAGGAAACCCGACTCTCGAAAAATCTGTTGAATTAATAGCCAAGAATCCCCCCAGCGCCAACGGGAAAAAATCTGCCATTTACGCTCTGTTCTTTTCACCCCCACCCCTTGTCCTTGTTGTAACAGCTTTGCTTCCTCCTGGGGTGTAATCCTATTAAGGGCATAGGCTCCCAACCCATGGCTAGCTTCAAAAGCCACCGGCACCGGTTCCCCGAGCAGTTCTTGAATCACGGCGATCGCCTCTAGCACCGGGTCGAGGTTTTGATCTTCCTCAAAAATCCAATCAGACCCATCGTATAAAAGCAGTTGTCCCTGCCACACCGTCGCCAATTTGTCCTGAAAGGCTCCCCCCCTAATTTCCCGTCGCCGCACCCCAATGGCCCTTACCTGTCCTGGATTAAACTCCATCGAGAGGGGAGCACTGTGGGATAGTTGCAGTTGCCAATGTAAATTTTCTGTCCCATGGCGACGGAGGTAAACCCGACGAATGTAATGGCCTTCCTGAAAATTTCGATGGGTAATGGAGTTGTCAATAAACCAGAAAAGAAAGAATAAAGTAAACAACCATTGGCTAGCGGTACGGAAGCTAAACGTTAACCAACAAAGAAGCAGAAAAATCAAAAAAAGGATGAGATTGAAAGCTTCATTGTTTTGCACCTCCCCCGCCCACAACTCCTGCCACATCATTTTTAATAAACTGGTGTAGAGGGATTGGAAAATTTTCTTGAGCTGGACCAGAGGAGTAATGGCCAAAGCATAGGGACTGGGGGAAGGATAAAGAATGGTGCCCGTATAGACCGGCTGGGGTTCGGCAATATTCTCGTTACCTGCCATGGGGAACCTCGGTGGAAAAGATGGCGTTATCCGATTAATCCGATTATAAGAATGGACCTAAAGGTCAGGCAGGAGCCCTGGGACCTATAACTTCCCCGCTGCCGCTAGTTAGCCAGGTCAGTTAGGTTAAACATAAAGGGAACCGCAGACCCCTTGCCTTCTCCCCCCATCACCAAAACCTTGGGCATGGGAGCCCCCCCTTCCCGCCAAGCTTCGATCGCCTCTTTTTGTAGGACTAATTCCCCCCCCTGAGCTTTTAAAGTTTCCGCCAGTAACCGTTGGGCTTCTGCCTTCCCCTTGGCTCGGTTGATGTCCGCCTGGGCCTGTTGTTCCGCTTCCTGGGCCACATACACTGCCCGCTGGGCTCTCTGCTCAGCAATTTGTTTTTCCTCCACCGCCTTGGCAAATTCGGGGGAGAAGGCTAAATCCACCACACTGGTGTCCAGAACAATGATGCCGTATTTCTCCAGGCGGGAATTAAGGGCGTTATCAAAGTCTTCCTTCAACTCGCTCCGTTTGGTGATGGCTTCTTCCACTGTGCGTCGCGCGGCGGCAATTTTAAAAGATTCCTGGGTTTGGGGAGCAATAATCTTGGCGACAATATTTTGTAACGTGCCTTGGGTGCGGCGAATGGTAACGACCTCGGTGGGATCGAGGCGGAAATTAATGGCAAAGCTGGCAGACAAATCTTGCAAATCCTTAGTGGAGCTTTGGGCCGGCACTTCAAATTTTTGCACCGTCACATCGTAAATATCCACCGACGATACCAGGGGCGGTTTGAAATGAATGCCTTCTAGTAGGGCTCCGTCCTGGGCTTTACCCAACACACTCAACACACCGGCTTGACCAGGGTTAATCACCACAAAGGAGTTAAAACTCAGCAGGACTAGCAAGGCGGCGATCAGCCCCCCCACAATGGACTGCCAGCCGTCAAAGGATGGTTGTTTGCTCATAATGCTTGCCTGTCTGTCGTTGAACTTGGGGGAAATCCCTGCCCAAAGTATGGCAGAAAACCTTTCCCTTCCCAATGCCCCAACTTCCGGTAACCCGATCTGAGCTACAGTGGAGTTCCGCGGTGAATTGTTACCGACGGTGAGACCACGTCCTAACTTTTAGCCCATTTTTCGGTTCCCCAACGGCCAAGATTAACAAAATTAAATTTTAGATATTAACTTTTAAGTTTTCCCATGGCTTCTCAATTACGTGTTTATGTGCCGGAGCATCCTCTAATTAAGCATTGGTTGGGGGTAGCTAGGGATGAAAACACGCCGCCGGTTTTGTTTAAAACTGCCATGGGGGAATTGGGACGTTGGTTGACCTATGAGGCCGCTCGTTATTGGTTGCCGACGGTGGATACGGAAGTGAAAACTCCCCTGGCGATCGCCAAGGCCAGTCTTATTGACCCCCAAACGCCCTTTGTCATTGTGCCCATTTTGCGGGCGGGGTTGGCTCTGGTGGAAGGGGCCCAGGGGTTGTTGCCCCTGGCAAAAATTTACCATCTGGGTTTAGTGCGCAATGAAACTACCCTGGAACCTAGTCTGTATCTGAACAAGTTGCCGGAGCGGTTTGCCCCCGGTACCCATCTTTTGTTGCTAGATCCCATGTTGGCTACGGGTAATACCATCATGGCTGCTTTGGATTTGCTGATGGCCCGGGACATTGATGCCAATTTAATCCGTTTGGTCTCCGTGGTGGCCGCCCCCACTGCCCTGCAAAAATTAAGTAATGCCCATCCCAATTTGACCATCTACACCGCCATGATTGACGAACAACTCAATGACCGGGGTTACATTGTGCCCGGCCTAGGGGATGCAGGCGATCGTTGCTTTGGTACTTGATAACACCATTAAACTAGTGATCAAATAATTACAAATTCACCCCCAAACGTTAACAACAGGAGTAAAGTCATGGCTCAAAAAGATAACTTCGCCGGAGGATTTTTATTAGGTACGGTCATTGGTGGCGTAGTGGGGGGAATTTTGGGTTCTGTCCTGGCCAATCGAGCTGCTACCCAAAGCCCCGACCGGGAAAAATTAGACACTGAGGGGGTAGGAAATCTCGATAGTGAGGAAAATATTGAGTTGGCTCGCCGTCGCCTGGAAGACAAAATTGCCCAACTTAATTTGGTTATCGACGATGTCCGTGACCAGTTGGGCCACGTCAATGAATTAAACAATATCAAGGAAGTACAAGAAGAACATCGCTAACCAATCCCCGCTGAAGGCCTTTCCTCGCCACTCCCTTGGCCTGGGTCTAGTTGAAGTTACCGCCATCATTGCTGGGGAACCAGAGGAAGTGACAATCCAATGACATTCAAGATCAAATTTTGGGGAGTACGGGGTAGTATCCCTTGTCCAGGGCCAACCACAGTGCGCTATGGGGGCAACACCACCTGCGTGGAAATGGCGATCGGAAGGGAACGACTGATTTTTGACGCAGGCACCGGCATCAAGATGTTGGGGGATAGTCTCTCAAGCCAGGAGAGCGTGTCGGCCGATATTTTCTTTACCCATAGTCACTGGGACCATATCCAAGGATTTCCATTTTTTACCCCTGCTTTCCGGCCCGGTAACTTTTTTCGAGTTTATGGTGTACCGACCCCCGATGGTACAACCATTGAACAACGGCTCCATGAGCAAATGTTGCACCCCAATTTTCCTGTGCCGTTGCAAACGATGCAGGGCATTGTGGCCTTTTACGATTTGGAGGTGGGGGAAGATGTTGTGATTGGTAACATTGAGTTGCAGACCCGGCCTTTAAATCACCCAGGGGAAGCCATGGGTTATCGGGTAACTTGGCAAGGCATTACAGTGGCTTTTATCACTGATACAGAACATTTTCCCGATCGCCTGGATGACAATGTATTGGCTTTAGCCCAAAATGCAGATGTGTTGATCATTGATGCCACCTATACCGACGAAGAATATTATGATCGCCAGATGAGCAAGGTCGGTTGGGGCCATTCCACCTGGCAAGAAGCGGTGAAGGTGGCCCAGGCTGCCAGGGTAAGACAATTAATCCTCTTCCACCACGATCCTGGCCATGATGATTCAATGTTGGATGTCATATGGGACCGAGCTAAACAACAATTTCCCGCCACGGCGATCGCCAAAGAAGGCATGGAAATCAGCTTGATTCCTGGAACAATGGCTAATCCTCTTGCAACCATTACCATAGTGGGGTGAGGTCGGCCCATCTTCAAGGGATTCCATCCTTAAAATAATCAGTTAAATTCCAATAAATTTTAAGGACTGGTTGGAGATAGCCGAATTTTCCCTTTCCCCCATGGGCCAATAGCTTTTATACCCAATCCAGTTTTGAACTTTTTTAATCTGTCCCCATTGGCAAATAATCTTTCCCTACAGAAATTACTCCAAAATCGACTGCCCTGGGCTGTGGTTGTGATTGCCCTTTTTCCCTTGGTGTTTGTCGGTTGCACTACCAGGAAACCCGCCACCGTGACCCTGTCCACTGGCAATGGGCTCAGCGCCTATGTTCGCATTGGCCAACAAATCCAGGAATCAGCGGCCACCGTTGACCTTGTTGTGGTGGACAACAAGGATTCCCAGGGTTCCCAACAAAATTTACAACGGCTATTGGACGGGGAAGTGGATTTTGCCATGGTGCAACTCGACGTGGCCAGCGAAGCCATGAAAGCAGGGGATGTAGCTGCCGTGGCCATTCTGACTGAAGAATATGCCCACATCGTTGGCCGCAAAAATCAAAATGTGAATACCCTAAGAGATCTAGAGGGTAAAAAAGTCAGCATTGGCCCCCCAGCTAGTGGCATCAACTTCACCGCCACCCGCTTATTTGATTCCACCAATTTGACCATTCAACCCTATACCCAGTTAGGTTTGAGTATGGGCTTGCAAAATTTCGTTGCGCCCAACAGTCCCTTGGATGCCATGGTGTACGTGGGGCCGTTTAAAGCCAGCGATGAAGTGCGGGAACAATTGACCATTGTGGAAAATGTTGATTTTGTGCCCCTGAGCGAAAGCTTCATTAATTACCTGACTTTGCAATTTCCTGAATCCTACCGCAAAGCCTATATTCCCCAGGGTACCTACCGTGCGTTGCCCCCATTTCCTTCGGAAGACATTCTGACCATTTCCACCGGAGGGGCCTTATTAACCAGACCCAATATGAATCGGGAAAAAGTGGCTTTAATGACCTGGGCAATTTTTGCTAATTCTAGGCAATTCGCTTCGTTTTACCCCAAATTGGCAACGGAGAATGGTTCGGTTAATCTTTATGAGGGCTTGCTGTATATTCATCCCGCCGCTATGCGTACCTATCGGGAGGGAGACCCCCGCATTGCTTGGTTACGTTATCTTCAGGAGAACAAACCCCTCCAGGCCGCCTCCATTATGCTGTTGGGCACTACCACCATTGGCTTTTTGCTCCAGGGTTGGCGCAAACGGAAAACGGAAAAGTTCCTAGTGGGCCACCGTCAGGCGATCGCCGATTTGCGGGAAACGGCCCAGGAAAATCCCCAGGAAGCGTTAAGGGAAATTGAAAGTTTAAAACAAAGCTATCGCCTGATGTTGATTGAAGGCAATTTAGCGCCGGATTTATATCAACAAATTGAGGGCATGAACGAGGTTTTTATCGAACAATGCCGTACGGAAATTAATCGCCAACAGGACCAGGATTTGAGCAAAATCATTGGCGGTTTAACAGAAGTCCAGCAATACCGCAGCAATAATGCCCCTTGGATGGTGGAACATCTGCAACAATGCCAGGAAATTTATCGGGAAATGCTTCTCAAAGGACATTTAGATTTTCCCACCTACCTTAATCTTTATCAAATGCAACTGTTGTTGGATATTCTTATCAGTCGGCCCCAGCCCACGATGGAGAGAGTTTGACCTTTCCCCATGGCTGCCAATTTCTTAGTGCACGTTTGGGAATTGGACCAAACCGGAGCGGTACAAAATGCCGCCATTCGCCCGTATCAAATTCCCCGTTTTCCCAAAGTTCCTCGTACGGAATTCTTTTGCCTAAACAAGAGAGTTATGGCTAATTCAAATCAGACTAAGAAGGCAGCGTTTGCTGTAAAGCTTTTACCAAGACCACTTTAGTTAGCCTGTTTAAATTATTCTTAGAACCTGTTTATAAAGTCTGATTCTGCCCCCTAAATCTCCTCACTAAAGCTCCGGCAATGCTGGGGGACTTTGACTTACTTTCCCCCCAAACTTGGGGGGCCAGGGGGGCTTTCCAAACACGCTCTTAATTGAATTGGCTATAACTGAACCAAAGGGATAGAAAGTTACTATGCCTGGATTGGTGTTCCTTTCTGCCCCTTTAAAACCTTGCAAAGCCCCATTGTTCTGTTAACGTTTGACCAACTTTTTCCGGGCTACTTTCCGTAAACGGATGGATTCCGGCGTAATTTCCACTAACTCATCCGGTCCAATGTATTCCAAAGCCCTTTCTAGGTTCATATCTTCCGGCGCTTGGAGCTGTACCAATTCGTCCCCGGTGGCCGAACGGTGGTTGGTTAGCTGCTTGGTTTTACAAACGTTCAGTTCAATATCTTGAGGCCGGTTATGCTCACCGATGATCATGCCCTTGTAAACCTTGGTGCCGGGAGTAATGAAAAATACGCCCCGATCCTCAGCGTTTTTCATGGCATAGAATGTGGCCACCCCTTCCTCGAAGGCCACCATGACACCGTTATAGCGGGTTTCCAAATCACCACTCATGGGGCGGTATTCCAAAAAGCTGTGGTTCATGATGCCTTCCCCCCGGGTGATGCGGATAAAATCCCCCCGGAAACCCAGTAAACCCCGGGCCGGAATGACAAATTCCAATTGGGTGCGGCCGTTGACGCTGGTTTGCATATCTTGCATTTCTCCCCGTCGTTGTCCCAGCCGTTCAATACAGGCTCCCACCGCCGCTTCTGGTACATCTAAAACCAGATATTCCACTGGTTCACAGGGTTGACCGTTGACCTCGCGATAAATCACTTGGGGCTGGGCCACTTGAAATTCATAACCTTCCCGTCGCATGGTTTCAATCAAAATACCGAGGTGCAATTCCCCCCGACCAGAGACCAAAAATTGCTCGGCACTTTCCCCATCTTCCACCCGTAGAGCAACGTTGGTTTCCAATTCCCGATTGAGGCGATCGCGAATCTGACGGGAGGTAACAAATTTGCCTTCTTGGCCCGCAAAGGGAGAATCATTGACCGAAAAGGTCATTTGCAAAGTCGGCTCGTCCACTTTGATCAGGGGCAAAGCCTGGGGTTCATCGGGACAGGTCAAAGTCTCACCGATATTGGCATCGGCAAAACCGGCGATCGCCACAATGTAGCCGGCACTGGCTTCTGGCAGTTCGATGCGATTCAACCCTTCAAAACCCAAGAGTTTACTAACTTTTCCTTTGGCGATCGAACCATCCTCTTTCACCAAGGCGGCCTGTTGTCCGGCTTTAACCGTACCGTTGTGGATGCGGCCAATAATAATCCGTCCCAAATAATCGGAATAATCCAGGGTAGTCACTTGTAACTGGAGGGGTTTGTTCGGATCGCCGGCCGGGGGCGGGACATGGTGCAAAATCGCCTCAAACAAAGGCTTCATATCCTCGGAATCGTCGTCCAGACTTTCTTTAGCAAAGCCCCCTAAACCAGAAGCAAACAGAGTGGTGAAATCACACTGGTCATCGTCTGCCCCCAGTTCCACAAATAGATCAAATACCTTATCCACGGCGGTGTTGGGGTCGGCCCGGGGACGATCAATCTTATTAACCACCACCAGGGGGCGCAGACCTTTTTCCAACGCTTTTTTGAGCACAAACCGAGTTTGGGGCATGGGGCCTTCATTGGCATCGACGATTAACACACAACCGTCCACCATACCCAGCACCCGTTCCACTTCCCCACCAAAATCAGCGTGGCCAGGGGTATCGACAATATTAATTAACGTATCTTGGTAGCGGACCGCCGTATTTTTCGAGAGGATAGTAATGCCCCGTTCCCGTTCCAGATCGTTGGAGTCCATCACACACACCGGTACGTCTTCCCCTTCCCGGAAAATGCCTGATTGCTTCAACAAAGCATCAACAAGGGTGGTTTTACCGTGATCAACGTGGGCAATGATGGCGACATTGCGGATGGGAAGAGACATAACGGGCAAGCGGCTTCAAGGTCCGCATTAACAATTTGTAATATTCAGTCTATCCTACCGTTGCCTCCTCTGGAGCAAAAAGCTTCTAAAACTGAACCTAAGAGCCTGTTTGAAAAGCCCCCTGGCCCCCAATTTTGGGGGGAAACTGAGTGAAAGTCTCCCATTATTGGGAGATTTAGGGGGCGGAATAAAACTTGCCAAACACGTTCTAATTACCCGCAATGTATTTGTGCAAAAAGCTATTGGCGGCCAGAATATTTAACGGTTCACTGAAGCAATAGCCCTGCATGAAAAAGCAATTGAGGCTATCTAAAATGTTAATCTGTTCCTCCTGTTCGACCCCCTCGGCCACCACCTTCAGGTTGAAGGTTTTACCAAGATTGATCAGGGTTTCCATCATGGTTAAATTAGGAACGTTATCGGTTTGTTCTAGTAACTGTGCCGTTAGGGATTTGTCAATTTTTAGCTTTTGAAAAGGTAAATCCTGGAGACAACGGAGGGACATATAGTCGGTGCCAAAATCATCTAGGGAAAAACCCACGCCGTAGTTATGTAAGTTGGTGATAATTTGCTGTGCCAGACCAAAATCCTTCATCACAGTGGATTCTTGAATTTCTAACTCCAAGTAATGGGTCTCCATCTTGGCCATGGCGATCGCCTCCATGACCATATTTTTAAGTAAAGGATGATAAAACTGCTTTTCAGAAATATTAACGGAAACTAAAAAAGGAGTTTGCAATTGCTGTTGCCACAGGACATTTTGTTGACAGGCAGTTTCTAAAATCCACCGAGTGAGGGGCACCATAAATTCCGTTTGGTCGCTCCACGGCAAAAACTGTCCCGGGGGCAGTAGGCCCTTTTGGGGATGTTGCCAACGGATAAACGCCTCCATGGCCTCAATAGTTTTTTTACGCCAATTAATCTGGGGCTGATAGTACAATTCCAACTCATGTTGTTCCAACGCCCGTAGTAAACGCTTTTCTACGATCGCCAAACGCTTTTGATCAGAGTCAGAAAGTCCTGGCACCGGCTGGGGGGCACCGATGCGCACATCCACCGCTGTTTCTATATGGTCATCCGCCTCTCCTGACCCCGGGTTGGTGGGTTGGGGTAACAACTGCTGTAAATTTTCTCTAATGTGACCGATCAAGTCATTCACCTGCTCCCCATCCACCGGATAGAGGGCCACCCCGTAGGTAATCTCTGGCTGGAACGGTCTTCCCCCCGCCGTCACCGGAGCTAAAACCGGTTTCATCAAGCGTTGAGCAATTCCCAACAGGCTGCTAGTATCCTGTACCTTGGACACCAGAAAAATAAACTCATCTTTATCCCAACGGGAAACAATATCTCCATTGCGCAAATTTGACTTCAGTTTTTGCCCCGCTTCCTGTAGGAAAGCATTGGCCACCGCGTCTCCCCGTTTGCGCTTGAGATCAGACCAATTATTAATCTGGCAGAGTAAAACCCCCACCTGGGCATGGTGACGACGGGCATTGGAAAGGGCAATATTTAAGTACTCCAAAAACAGAGTCTGATTGGGCAAATCCGTTGCCGTATCAAGATAGGATTGCTCGTGAAACGTTTCATCATTGGAGCCAGCCAACAAATCAACCCCTTCCCTGGTGTTATAGCTGGAGGCAATCTGAGCGGAAACCGCCTCATTATAGGGAGAAGTCTGGGGCAATATTTCCACTGGCTGGGAGGAAGACTCCCCAAACCCCTCTCCAGTAACGTGGTAACTGGCATTGATGCTACAGCCAAAATTAATCAGGTCACCATTTTTTAGCTCGTGAATGAGGCGTTTTTCCCCATTCACAAAGACGCCGTTTTGACTTTTATTGCCCTCTAGATCCCCATCAATAATCCAAAAACACTCTTCGTTAGTTTTACTATTAGTCTTCCGCATCAGGGTGGCATGGTGCCGGGAAGCCTGCCGGGAGTGAATCTGGATGCTAGTACCAGAATGGCGACCAATGGAATACTGTTGCTCGTCTAAGATTATTGTTCTTCTTTGATTGGCATCTTCTAGAACTAGTATGTGTTGCTTCATAGAGAATCTGGGATCTATTAATTCTAAGTTATGCCAGAGGATCAGCCTTAATCTTATTTTGACTCAAAAGTTCCGTCGCGGCATCAACTTTGAGGGGCCTACTAAACCAAAAACCTTGTATTTCCTGGCATTCCAGTTTTTGTAGTACTTCCAACTGCTGTTGAGTTTCTACGCCTTCACTGATGATGCGAACACCCAATTTTCTTCCCAGGGTCATAATGCTGGTAATGATCGCCTCGTTGACGGGACTCTG
Organism: Synechocystis sp. PCC 6803 substr. PCC-P; assembly: GCF_000284455.1. Lineage (GTDB taxonomy): Bacteria > Cyanobacteriota > Cyanobacteriia > Cyanobacteriales > Microcystaceae > Synechocystis. The sequence continues at coordinate 202,300 of NC_017039.1, read as the reverse complement.
CTCCAAATCTTTGATAAAGGACTCGTGGATCTTGACGGCGGGAATCTTAAACTGTTGCAAGCAGGACAGAGTGCCTAGGCCAATACCAAAGTCATCGAGGGAAAGATTAACACCAATGGTGGCCAACTGTTCGATGGCCCGGCGAGAATAATCAATGTTGTCCATAATGATGCTTTCAGTCACCTCAATGGTCAACCAGTGGGGCTCCAACTGATTCTCCTCTAGGATACTTTGGATATTGGCAATCAAGTGAGGATTTTGGAATTGGTTGAGGCAGAGGTTAATACATACAGGTAAGGGGGGAATCCCGGCCCCTTGCCATTGCCGATTCTGTTGGCAGGCCGTCCTTAGAATCCATTCGCCGATGGGTACAATTAAATCAGTTTTTTCTGCCAAGGGAATCAGATTAACCGGAGAAATTTCGCCAATTTCGGGATGGTGCCAACGCAACAGGGCCTCCATGCCAGTAATTTCCCCTGTAGTTATCTGGAGGATGGGCTGGTAGGTTAGGTAGAACTGATGCTTGTCCAGGGCCTCGTAGAGTAGGTTTTCCAGTCGGAAAAACAGGTTAGCTTTAGAGGCGGCCTTTTCGTTAAAGAAAGCGAAGGAGTCAAAATGTTTTTCCTTAATTTGTTCTAGAGCAGTGTGGGAATTTTTCAATAGGGTAGCCCCATCAGTACCCCCATCGGGGTAAACGGCGATGCCCACCTTACCCTTGAGGTGAATTTTTTGTTTGGCCACGTCAATGCTCTCTTCCAGCATGGCCAGCATTTCCTTCACCATTTCCGTCAAGGCTTGATTGTCCCCCGGTTCCTTGAGCAAAATGGCAAACTGTTTTCCCTGCCAGCGGCAGGCCAAGCCCCTTTTTTCTGTCCACTGACTCAGGCGTTTGGCTACGGTTTTCAGCAATATTTCTCCACACCCTAGTCCAAAGGCATTGATCATCCGCTCGTAATTATAAAAATTGAGGAACAGGATAGCCAGCCGACTTTGATCTCGCTGTACCTTTGCCAAGGCGATCGCCAATTGCTCCTCAAAAAAAGCATGGTTGGGTAGCCCGGTCATGGGGTCGTAGAAAGTATGTTGGGCCAAGCTATCTTCTGCCTGTTGCCGTCGGGTAATGTCAATTAAGTAGCTACGAATAATTTGATTTTCAGTCAGATAATGGACGTATTGCTCATAGCATTCATCGCCACTTTTCACTTCCCGCAAAAGCAAATTGCCCCGTACATTTTGGGCTTGGTTGAGCAGACCTTCTAAAATAGGATGGCTGACGCCTAGGTCATTGATATCCCGAAACTTAATACTTGCCGGCGGATTCAGATAAACAATTTTGCCATTGAAATCAATTTCCACAATGGGATGGGGACTAAGCTCAGCAAAGGAAGAAAAACGCACCAAATCAGCAGAACTAGGGGCCAAACGGGATGCTTCCTGTTCCTGCTCATTTATAATGGTGGACTTACTGGTGTACTCCCCCAAACTTTGGCGAGACAAGTCTTCTAAGGACATGGCCTCCAGGGGGTTGAACATGGCAATTTCCAAGGAAGTGGAAACGATGTAGTAACTAGCCTTGGACTGACTACCAAATAAAATCACATCCCCGTGTTGCAGGTCGTGGGATTCACTATCCTGTCCATTGATAATCAGACCATTGGTACTGCGATTGCCCTCCAAATCCCCGTCTAAAATCCGGTAGGAATAACCTTCATTTTGGGAGGTGGGTTTGATGCGAATTAGGGTGGCGTGGTGGCGGGATACTACCTGGTCGTAAATGACAATATCATTGCTGGATTCCCGTCCAATGGAATAGGTGGGTTCGTCCAAGGAAATAATACGACGGGCTTTTTGATCTTCGATCACAAATATATGTCGAAATTCAGGCAGGTTAGTCATAACAGCAAGGATGGGCGGATGGGCAAGGGAAATATGTATCTTGACCCGATGATGGAGACAAAATCTGGCTAAATTGCGACCCTACCTCTAGTGTGACATAACCCCTAACGGTTGGATCGTACTTCTTAGACAAACTTTATTAAGGGTTTGGGCGGGTCATCAATGATGGCAAGTTGCGGTTAGTTTTAAAAGTGGGGATAGGACTTAGTTTTGGTGTAATTATTTCTGTAAAAATTGTCCCATTTCCCGTTTCCGCAGGGGGCGACTCAACAAAAATCCTTGTACTTCCTGGCATTGTAGTTGCTTGATCAAGCTCAGTTGGGCATCGGTTTCTATCCCTTCGGCCACCAGACGATATTGGAAGCCCTGACTTAATGCAAATATGGATTGGAGAATGGCCATTTCCTGGGGGGTGCCCCGCAAGCGGGCCATGAATCCTTGATGAATTTTGATGGTGGTGAAGGGAAACTGGGTGACAAAACCAATGCCCATTTGGCCTAGGCCGAAGTCGTCTAGGGCAATTCTAACCCCAAAGGTTTTGAGGTCTTGGAGAATGGCCAGGGCCTTGGCTGGTTGTTGCCTCAGAGTATTTTCGGTAATTTCTAGCTCCAACCATTGGGGATCTAAGCCGGTTTCCTCTAGGGTTTTACCTACCATCATCACTAGGTCTTGGCGATAAAATTCCCGGGCTGATAGATTAATGGCGATCGCCCGAGGGGGTGAACCATCCTTTTGCCACTCCAAATTTTGTTGACAGGCGGTGCGAAAAATCCAATCGCTGAGTTCAAAAATGAGATTGCTACGGGCGGCAATGGGGATGATTTTTCCCGGGGCAATTTCCCCTACTTCTGGATGTTCCCAACGGAGTAGGGCTTCTATGGCGGTGATTTCCCCACTTTGGAGATGGATTTGGGGTTGGTATTGCAGGGTAAGTTGCCGTTTGGCGATCGCCTGTTGAAGAAGGTTTTCTAGGCGGGCTTGATGGAGGGCGGCGGTGCTAAATTTCGGATCGTAGCACTGATAATGATTAAAACCAGTTTGGCGCAATTTTTGCAGAGCGGCGTTGGCTCGAGAGAGTAAATCTTCGGCCCGGTTACCATCGTTGGGGTAGGCGGAAATGCCAATGTTAATATTAAAAATAAATTCCCTTTCTCGCACGGTTATGGGATTTTTCAAGCGGTCTAGAATTCTTTCCGCTAGACGAATGGAATCCTGGGGGCTTTTTATCTTGGCCAGAATAATCACTAGGGTGTTGCTATCCCATTGCCCTACGGTATCTCCGGAACGCATACAGTCGGAGATCGCCCCGTGGAAGGCCATAAATACTTCATCCCCAAAGCCAAAGCCATAGGCCTGGTTAATGCGATTGAGAATTTCTAAATGGATGAACATCACCCCCATGAGATGCTGGTGGTGGGCTGCCGCATCGATGGCGAGGGATAGTTCCTTTTGTAGATTTACCCGGTTGGGCAGTTTACTAATGGGGTCATACAACGCTTGGTTAGCCAAGGTTTCTGAATACCCCTGGCGACCCCGGGGAGTGCGCATGACAAAACAGTACACCTCCCTGTCCTCCCACGGTAGGCGATACACTTCCCCCTTGACTTGTACCGTTTGCCCTTCCCGATTGCGGTACTCTAGTTCTGGTACCGATAGATAGTTTTGGGTTTCCAGGTTAATTAATAGTTCTTCAATCACCGGCCGTTCTGCGGCGATCAACTGATAAAGGGTGAAATCGAGAACCTCCGATTCCTCATAGCCCAATAACTGGCAAAAAGCACTGTTAGCTTCGACCACAGTTTTGGTGCGGGCATCCACCAACAGAAAACCTGTGGCGCTATATTCCCGATAGGCTTGCAAACGATGGTGGAGATCATTTAACCCCTGCTCCATTTTGCGATACTCGGTCACGTCCTCGCTGTAGCACTGTAACCGGCTTCGGTCTGGCCCAAGGAAAATCCGCTGATGAAAAATTTGTTGGCCGATGGCAATATCCCGTTCCAACTGCAAGCCCTCCCTGGTGAGGGATAAATTTGAGAGGCCTTGGATCAGAGGATGTTGGGCCTGGATGGCCATTAGTTCCGGAAATAAGGCTTTGGTTGCCCCGTTGGCGTAAATCACCTGCCCCGCAGTGGTTAACTCAACAATTAACTGGGTACTATTTTCGCTGAGGGAAGCCGGTGGACGATGACTTGGTAATGGAGCACTGCGGCTGACATCTGGTATTTCATCGTTATAGACCACCGCTGTGGAAAAGGAAGAGTCTTCCTCTACTTCTACCGCTTCATGGTCAAATCCAGCCCCTTCTCCATAGCCGTGGTCAGCCATGGCAAAGTTTAGGGGGTCCACATAGGTTTCCCCCATGATTGGGTTGGCCACCACCGACACAGGTTCGGCTCCGTAGGGTTGCTCCTCCGATTCTGTGGTCAGATTCATAATGTGGTAGCTGGCTTTGGACTGATTGCCAAAGCGAATTACGTCCCCGTGCTCCAACTCATGGGAAAGACAATATTGACCGTTGACCACCACGCCATTGGTGCTGCGTTTTCCCTGGAGATTACCGTCAATTAATCTATAGGTGTATTGATGATTCTGATAGTCGTTAACCCGGATCAGGGTTGCGTGGTGACGGGAAACTTGGCGATCGTAAATAGGGATGGCACTGCTGGGGTCCCGACCGATGTCGTAGGTGTTTTCTTCTAGGGAAACAATGCGACGAGATTTCTGATCCTCAATGACCAGGACGTGGCGGACAATGGAATCGTTACTCATGGATGGCATGGCTCAGGGGATGGTTTTATTTAACTTTGGGAAGATCGCCGGTTAACTTCAGGGTCCGATCGCCTCTCAGTCCGGAGTTGGCACCACAAACACGCAACAGTGGGCGTGGTGAAAGACATAGTTCCCCACACTACCGAGGAGAATTTCGCTTAGTCCCCACCGGCCCCGGTGCCCCACCACAATGATGTCACTATTATCCTGTTTGGCCCGCTGGCAGATAATTTTACCTGGACTGCCCAAAATTTGTTCCGCCTGGCATTCAATGTCCAAAGCCAGTGCTTGCTGACGGCGTTTTTCCAGGGTATCTAACCCTTCTTGTTCAAAGGTTTGCCATTGCTGTTGCCACACCTCCATGGTCAACTCATTACCCACGGCGGGGTAAATTTCATCCATATTGACGGGGATGGGTAGGGGACTACCTTCTTCTTCGGCCGACAGGACATGAAGCAACAATAGGGAAGCGCCATAGACCTTGGCGAGGGATAAACCTTTTTCTAAAACTTCTTGACCTGCGGGGGACAGATCCAAGGCAACGAGAATTCTATTGAACAAGGTAACCCTCCAAGGCTTGGGGCAATGGGCAATAATTGAGGCAAATTTAAGCAGTTTCTCCGCCAGACCAAGGGATTTGCTCAATGCCCTGGCTTACATACATTGTAATCTTCGTGGGAGACGATTTCTTTTGGTTCTAGGCGATCGCCATCGTCCTGACAAATAAGCCGGTAATGTCTAGTAACTGGAATACTGATCACTAGGCGATCATGCCTAAGACGTTTGCCGTAAAACTCACGGTAGTCATGTTGATTGGCCAAACCTGCGAGAATTTGTCTGGCTTTGAGCACCACATTTCTGGGTAGATGGGTCAGATCAATGGGATCTTCAGCAAAGGTGGCTTTCCAAGCGTCGCGGGAATGTTTCCTTTCCTCTTGGTCAATGTGTTTTTGCACACAGCGATGACATTCTTGACCATAACCCTTATGGCCACAGGGAAAAGTTTTTTTACGTCTTGCCATGGTGTTTACAGTTGGGTGGAGGGTAAGAATCTGTAGAACAAACCGCTTGACAACCGCTTATCAATTAACCACCTCCCGTCAGCTTTTCTGGCGGCAATGCCAAACTTTGCCCACAGCCGCCGACACTGGGCGGTTTTTCTCTAGCTTAACGGCTAATCCCAACCATGGCGCACCGAGCGATCACTAAAGCCTTTGTCCCCCAACTATTTTCACTAAAGCTCCGGCAAGGTTGGGGGATTTGGACTTACACTTCCCTCATAATCGACTCATCAGAAGGACTTACCCTCAGAGCCTAAGTAAATCCGTCACTCCCCTTCCATACCCCCTTGCCAACGCTGGAGGGGCACACAGTCGATCGCCAATTGATCCAAGGCCCTAGCCACCACAAAATCCACTAAATCTTCCACCGATTGGGGCTGATGATACCAAGCGGGAATGGCGGGCACAATGCGGACTCCAGCCTCGGCCAAACTAGTGAGATTGCGCAGATGGATCAAACTTAAGGGCGTTTCCCTGGGCACCACCACCAAGGGTTTACCTTCTTTGATTTGCACATCCGCCGCCCGCTCCAATAGATCGGAACTCATGCCCACCGCCAATTTAGCCACGGTGCTCATGCTACAGGGCAGCACCACCATGCCGGCGCAACGGTAGGAACCACTGGCAATGGTGGCCCCCACATCTCCCCAACGGTGACAAATCAATTTGCCACCCTTTTCTACCCCAGCCTGAGAGCGCCAAAATTCTGCCTGGGCGGAGGGTTCCCCTGGCATTTGAATATTTTGTTCCGCTTGCCAAACTTGGTAGCTGGCTCGGGAAGCCACCAGTTCGATGGTGTAATCCGCCGCCAGTAAATGCTTGATGGCTCTGACGGCATAAATTAGCCCAGAGGCACCGCTGACCCCCAAAATCAAAGGTTGTGCCATGGTGTGTTGATTTTTAGTTAATTTTTAATTATTTCCCTTTACATATCTTTACAAACCAATCGACGTATTAGATCAGTCCGTCCATTTCCAGGTCTTCAATCATCTGTAGTCCCCGGGCGTCCCCCAGTCGCAGTAGGGCGGATTTGGCATCTTCCTTGACGCCAAAATCTTCATCTTCCACTAGGGCTTCCAGCAAGGCATCGATCGCCGTGGCATAGACCACATTGGAAGGCAATTCCCGGCATAGTTGCCCCACCGCCCAGGCACAATTACTGCGGACAGCGGCCATCTTGTCCCGCCTCAGTCCCTCAATCAACGGGGGAATGGTGGCAATAACATCTTCGTAGGCCAATTTGGCAATGTTAGGCAAACTGCTGGCACTCCAGAGGCGCACGGCGGAAATGTCGGTTTTGAGGGCATGGATCAAGGGCGCTAGAGCCCGGCGATCGCCACAATTTCCCAAGGCCCAGACCAATCCCTTGCGGACATAACCATTGAAATCTGTTTGCAAACTTTGAATTAGCGGTTCCACTATGGTCGGGTCCGTATTACGCCCCAACGCATAGGCCGCACTCACCCGCACCAGGGGACAGCTATCCCCTAATAAATTGATCAACGGCTCCACCGCCCGGCGATCGGCAATTTCACAAAAAGCCCGGGCCGCCAGCATCCTCTGTGGGGCTTCTCTACTGGTCAGAAGCACCAACATTTCATCAGGGTCCGGAGGTGGAGGGGCTACGTCGTCATCTAATTGATCCAGGGGATCAACCCAGGAATCCTCCAGTAGCAGATCATCTTGGTTACGCATAGCTCCATATTTTCTCACGAAATTTCCCCCCCTAGGCTAGGGGCCGGGGTTAGTCCGTCCTATTTGCAAACTCCTCTACAACTGGGCCAAAAAATTGTCGTCCAAATCGTAGCCCAACAGTTGAGCCAAGGACTTGAGGCGGAACTGGGCTGGGAGTTGATATTTTTTTAACCAGTCCGCTAACACAAATACCCTACCCATAATGAACAGATCCAGAGCTTCAGGATTGAACTGGATGCCATCCACCCGATGGAATTCGTGGGGCACCAGCATGGCAGCATACCTGGTAAATTCCCCGGCCTGCCAATCCAAGCACAGGGGAAACCAGGGATAAACGCTATCTAGACGGATAAACCACAGACGAACTTCGGGAATCTCTGATAATTCCCTGGGATCGCCTTCTTCCCTGGCAAATTGAATGTCGAACTGTACCTGTTTTTCGATGGTGGCCAGGGCAGATTCGTCAATGCGATTCAGGTTAAGACTAATGGCCCGCTCCAGCCACGATTGCACTGGGGAAAGGTCCAAACTACTCAGTTGCTCTGGGGTAACGGTGATGGTGACCATGGTTTAAACCGCCCGTTTATACGCTTCGTCCAACACTTCCGACAGGGTGGGGTGGGCATGGACATGGAAGGCCAATTCCCGCACTGATTTGCGGTCGGCGATCGCCTGGGCCGCCTCTTGGATTAGGTCCGATGCATGAATACCGATAATGTGGGCACCCAATAATTCCCCGGTATCCTGGCGGTAAACCACTTTGGCAATGCCGTCGGTTTCCTTTTCTGCTAGAGCTTTGGAGTTCCCCTTAAAGTAAGTTTTGGCCGTACTAACCACAAATCCTTCCTTTTCCCCTAGCTCTTTGGCTTGAGCTTCCGTTAAACCCACGTAGCTAATTTCAGGATGGGTGAAGGCCGCCGCCGGAATGGCTCGGTAGTCCACCTCAGTTTTGCGGCCGCAGATATTTTCCACTGCCACCACTCCTTGGCCAGAAGCGGCATGGGCCAGCATCATTTTGCCCGTGGCATCTCCCACCGCCCAGAGATGGGGCACCGGTTTGCCATCCTTAATCACTTGCATTTGGTCGTTAACTTCAATGAAACCCCGGCGATCGGTTTCCACTCCCACCGTTTCCAGCCCTAAATTTTTGGTGGCAGGAATGCGGCCAGTGGCGACTAAACAAGCATCCACTTCCAGGGTGTCAATCACTTCTTTTGTTTTGGCGTCGGTGAGTTCAATTTCCACAGGGGAACCTGCTTTGATTTTGGTGGCAAATACGCCGGTATAGGTTTCAATGTCCCGGGATTTAATCAGCACCCGTTCGGCAATTTTGGCAATTTCCGGATCAAACCCTGGCATCAGATCCGGCAGGGCTTCAATCATGGTCACTTCACAACCGAGGGCGGTGTAAACGTCGGAAAATTCCAAGCCAATGTAACCACTACCAATGATGGCAATCCACTGGGGCAACGTTTCCAACTTCACTGCTTCATCACTGGTAAAGACAGTTTTATGGTCAATTTCAATGCCGGGGGGCACAAAGGGCACCGAGCCTGGGCATAACATGATCTCTTTTGCTTTGAGAATGCGGGTTTCGTTGTCCCCGATCACCGTCACTTCCTGGGGGCCGGATACTTTACCCCAACCCCGGATGGTATCGACTTTGAGACGGGTGAGGCTATTGGTCAGGTCAGATTGGATTTTACTCACAAGGTCGTTGGCATGGGCAGCGATCGCCTCCCTGGTGAAGGTAACGCCATTGATCTGGATACCTAGTTGTTGCAAATGATCTTGGTCGGACATTTCCCGCACCCGACCGGAGGCGGCGAGGAGAGCTTTGGAAGGGATACAACCCCGATTCACACAGGTGCCGCCCATATCTTTAGCTTCGATGATGGCGGTTTTCAGACCACATTTAACGGCGTGGAGAGCAGCCCCATGGCCGCCAACGCCAGCGCCAATAATCACCAAATCGTAATCAAAATCCTGACTCATCGTTGCTTGCACCTCAATCTGTCAAGACTTTAGTTTAGGGGTTAAGGGCAACCTCTGGAAAGTTGACCCCCGTCCTGGCGATCGCCCATTGTCTTCGATTAGTTCGACCCCAATCCATCAGAAATACCGGCCTGTCGTAATAACTCCCTTAACCGTTCATTTTCCTGCTCCGCAATCTTAGCCCGCTCCGAAAATTCTATTGTTGTCAAAAAACGATTTCCTTGGGGATCATAAATTTCCAACTGTTCTTGGGTTAGGACAAAACGTATTCCTAAACGGGGGCTGACCCAATCATGAATAGTTTCAATCACAACCAAATTTTCCCCTTGCCGCTCATATCCCGTAAAATCAACTCGTTCAGGATCATAAATGTAGTATTCTTCTACTCCGTACTGGTCATAAAAGACCAATTTTTTTGCCATTTCCTTTAACCTATTACCCGGCGATAAAATTTCAAACACGACTTGGGGCCCAATATTTTCTTCTTGCCACTGTTGGTAGGAACCCCGCTCCCCCTTAGGCCGACCAAAAACCACCATCACATCAGGGGCAACCCGTATTTCTGGGTGTCTTTCCACCGGATACCACAACAAATCCCCCGCCACAAACACATCTGGATTATCTCGAAAAACACATTCCAAATTTTCCTTAATCAGTACAATCCAACGGAACTGTAGGGTATTGTCTGCCATTGGTTGTCCATCACTATCGGGATAAACAATGATTTGGTCGAGGGCGGCGGTCATGGCCTGGGGCTCCAAACGCTCAAATGTGGCCCGATTCTAACACCCCATCAAAGTTTGGCATTTTCACTGTTTTTCCTTCTCCCTGGTAGTCTAAACCGTTATTTTTGCTTCACCTGCAGTATTGCTCCCCAAGCTTGGCCGAGCCGGCAGTTTCCACAAAGACCCGATCGCCAGGGGGGAAGTGGGAGCTTTAGGGCGGACTAGGTTTTTATACAGGGGAAAAGCCTCGACAATTTCGTCAGAATGGCAACATATTGAACCACCAACGGCTTTGTACAATAGGCCCTGGATCCGTAATTGGAAAAAACCGAAAATTATGCTAAGCCGTGTTGCTGACTCCGTTTACTGGCTGAACCGCTACATCGAACGGGCGGAAAATATTGCTCGCTTTGTGGATGTGAACCTTTACCTAATGTTGGATTTACCCTACGGTGCCCAACAGCAGTGGGAGCCTTTGGTTATGACCACTGGGGATTTGAGCTTTTTCAAACAGCATTACGGCGAAGTCACCAAGGCTAATGTGATCCAATTCCTCACCTTTGATCAGCATTACTCCAACTCCATCCTTTCCTGCCTGAACATGGCCAGGGAAAATGCCCGCTCCATTCGAGAAATTATTTCTTCGGAGATGTGGGAAGAAATTAATCGCTTTTACCTTATGGTCAAAGAAGCTGGCGATCGCCCTCCGGCCAACATTGCCGACTTTTTTGCGCGGGTGAAACTATCTAGTCATCGCTTTGCCGGCATTATGGACGCCACCATGACCCATAACGAAGCTTGGCATTTTGGCCAGATGGGACGTTTGCAGGAAAGGGCTGACAAAACCGCCCGCATTTTGGACGTGAAATATTACTACCTGCTGCCTTCGGTGGAATGGGTCGGCACTCCCCTGGATCAGGTGGAATGGATTGCCCTACTCAAATCCGCCAGTGCTTACGAAATGTATCGCAAGAGCCAGCGGCGCATTACCCCTGCCAACGTGGCCAGCTTTCTGATTTTGCACCCCAAATTTCCACGTTCTATCCATTTTTGTCTACTCCAAGTACAACGGTCATTGCATGAAGTTACTGGTACGCCCCTCGGTTCCTGGCGCAATGAGGCAGAGAGGGCCCTGGGTCGACTTTGTGGAGAAATGGGCTACATCACCATCGAAGATGTTATTAGCCAAGGGCTACACGAATTCCTGGAGGAGATTCAAGCTAGGGTAAACGAAGTGGGGGTTAAAATGGCCCAGACGTTCTTTGTCAATGAGCCGGTGTTGTCGCCCATGCCAGTGCAAAGTCAAGGTCAGACCCAACAGCAATCCTTAGCTAGTTTTTAGTTTTTCTCTGCATCCGGTACGGGTTGGTCAGCACCTAAGGTGGGCACCACAATATAGCCCGTACTTTCATCGCCTAAAACCCAGTTCCGTTCTCGACCCCAGTACCACCAATAAGCGCCAATATAAGCACAAATTAAACTATCCCATTGGTCTTCCTGGTGTTTCAATTCCTTGCCGTTCAAGGTCAATGGCGATCGCCAAGGTTCCATACCAGGGGGGAGGGTAAGGTCCAGAGCCGGGGTTAGTTGGGGCAAAATATTTTCAATGTAGGACTGTAATTCCAGCAAACCCTGTCTTTTTTTGGCTAGACTCCCTTTCTTGTATTTGATGATCCGCTCTAGCTGAAAAAGTTGCACCATGGCAGGGTGGGGAAATACTTCAATTTGGTAACGCCCTTGCCGTTGGGCTTGAATCTCCGGGGCATGGAGAAACCCCCTTTCTTCTAGTAATTTGCCCACTCCGGTGGTTCTTTCGGCAAAAGGTCGGCCCAAATTGGCCGGATAACAACCCGCATGGTACTTGCCAAAATATTTATGGGTCAGGCGATCGGGCAAACGAGTCCCAGTCTGATTGGGAATAATGGTCGGAGCATCCACCGCCACCATGACTCCCTCCGCTTCACCTAAACCTTTGTCCAGCCAGGCGAAAATTTCCTCCAAACTCAAGCGACAGGTAAGGTCTTCAATCCCTAGGCGATCGCCAGTGGGGGTTGATTGCAGTTGCAAACGACATAGTCCACTCTCCCCAGAACGCCAACCCAAATCAATGCCAATAAATTTCATCAAATAAACACTCGAAAATATTTGCCAAAAAACTTGCCAAGGGCCACAGGGGAGGACTAAGATTAGGGTCTGTGAAATTCGGGGCGTAGCGCAGCTTGGTAGCGCACCACTTTGGGGTAGTGGGGGTCGTGGGTTCAAATCCCGCCGCTCCGATTCAGCTGAAAAGCCTTCTCTGTAAGCATTATAAGCTTCCAGGGGAGGCTTTTCCCATGGTGACCATTGGCTTGGCAGTGAACTATTGAATAATGTTGTAACTCAATGCTTTTTGAAGTTTTCCGTCCGGTCAAGGATGTTTTTGTGGAGCACTCTTCACAATGTTATCCGTGAACCGCCACAGCACCCGGCGCAAAAACTTGCTCTGGTTCCAGACTCCCCCCTAGTTCCAGCCCTGGAGCCACTGGCCAAACCGCAGTGCAATCCACCTGCTCAATTAGTTGAATAATGGTTTTCCCCGACCGAGGATCAACCCAGTCCGGGGCAATTTCCGCCAGGGGAACTAGCACAAATGGTCTGTATTGCATTTGCGGGTGGGGAATGGTCAGTCTAGCCTGTTCCAATTGGCGATCGCCGTAGAAAATTAAATCCAGATCTAAGGTGCGGGGTCCCCATTTTTCCAAACGAATGCGGCCAAATTTTTGCTCGATCGCCAGTAAAGTTTGCAACAACTCTGGGGGGGATAAACTGACCCGTAACGTCACACAGCCATTGATATAGTCGGGCTGCGGCGGCCCAAAAGCTCGGCTACGGTACCAACTAGAACAGCGCTCCACTTCAATGCCCGCTACCAAGGCCAACTCGGCGATCGCCCCTTGGAGATTGTCCAGCACTGGGCCAATATTGCCCCCCAAGCCTACCACTGCCCCATGGCATTGTTGCGGAAAATCTGTGGGGGAGACAGGAGCCATAGAAATAGGGACAAACAATCGATTCTATCCTACCAAAAACTTCTAACCCCAAGCTCCCAGACATCATTGGCCACTCCAGGGATTTGTCAGGCTTGTCACGGAGTCTAAACCGATTTTCACCCCAATCGCCAACCCAGAGAACAACAATAGTTTATATTGACTATTTCGGAAGTGTACTCACTGTTAAGATGGCGGTGAATTTTTACGAAAACGTTACAAAAACCCCAACATGCCTATGGGTTGCCGATTTGCCACCGTCAAGCGTCTGATTCTGCTGGGTCTCTTGGCCTTCACCCTAGCGGTGCTCATCCCCCCTGCTACAGCGCAAATAACCCTTTCTTCGGGGGGAAACAATGGCAGTCAGAATACTTCTAGCACCCCTTGGTGGGATACCAATAAAGCAAGACGTTGTGGCCGGCTCTGGTGCAGTGATGTGTTTTTGCAGGGCAGTTCCCAGGTCACCTTCACTGTGGGTTTAATTCCCAATCCAGAGGAAAGTTCCCAAGCGGCCGCCCAGGCCATTGAAAATCGGGCTAAGCAAGTGGAATCGATTTTTAATTCGATCTATTCTCGGTTAATTAGCTTAAATACGGTGGAAATTCCCGAGAAGGACGTGCAGTTTCTCCGCTCCAAGGTGTTTGACCTGAGGGAATCTCGCCTTGGCTATCACTCCAACCCAAGTAATTGGCCGGGAACAAGCCCCGCTCCCCCTAACTCCCGAGACTCCACCACCACCGCGCCCGAAATTAACCAAAACAACCAGGAAAGCAGTTCAGTGGAGCGGCGAACCCCTACCACTTCTTTTCGTAACGCTCCCCAGAGTGCCATCCGGATTATTTCTTCTCCGGCCCCTAATTTGGCTAATGTGGCCGCTGACGAAATCCATCCCTTTACTCCCAATGTGGAAGTGGGCATTCAGAACAATGAGACGGTAATTTTTGTGCCTAGTCAGCCAAGCCTTGGCCTAGCTCAGCAAACCATTGTTACGGTCAACCAGGCTGACGAAATTATTAATGGCAAGCCCATCAATCTACTAGCCCATGAATGGCGTGACAGAATACAAAGTAGTTTTGATAAAGCTTTATGGGGACACGAACTGGATCGTCAACATCCCTGGGACCGCTATTACATCAGTGGCGCCTTTATGGTGGTGGCCCTGGCGATCGTCACGATTATGGGTTTAATTCGCTCTTTCTTTTACCGTCGGGACCGCTATCTACGTCAAGAGTTAAAAGTTTTAGCCCAGTCCATCACCAAAGACATTGAGGCAGAAAGTGCAGAATCAGTACGCCTAGCCAGCCAAGAAGTTTCGGAGTTTCCAGAACTTGGCCCCGATCGCCAAGGAGAAGAAGGACAAAATGGCCATGGATCGCCGTCCAAGGAGCGGAATTTTCCCCTATATGTGCCCCTAGCTGATCAAGTCAGGGACCGGGTTAACCATGCCTGGCAAAACATCGGTGATTTAGCTAGCTCAAATTTACGGCGACAAACCCTGCTCAAACAACGTCGCAACTTGGCTGTGTTGATGTGCTGGATTTTGTTGTGGCTCCAAATTTCCTGCATTTTTATTGTGGGAGCCTTCATCGTCTATGTTTTTCCCTCCACCAGGCCATTTACTTTGCTATTTATTGGCCAAGCCATGTATTTTCCCCTGCTTTGGATCGGGGTAACTTTAATTGATAAGGTGTGCGGTATTTTCGTCGATGGTTTGCTCAATAATTGGGCGAAGGAACAGCAATCTTATAATGAGCATTCTAACCGTTACACCCTTAGGGTTATGACCTATTCCCCGGCCATCAAGGGAGGAATTTCAGTACTATTGACCATTCTCGGTATTCTAGGCACCATTTGGCTATTTGGCATTAATCCTTTGGTCTTAGCTAGTTTTGGCGGAGTTGCCTTTGTGCTAGCTTTTCTGGGGCGCAACGTGGTAGAAGATATGCTCAATGGCACGCTAATTCTTTGGACAGACCGCTATGCCATTGGTGACGTGGTGCAAATTGGGGATGTGTTTGGTCTGGTGGAAAATATGAATATTTACATTACTCAGTTGCGGGGCCCCGAAGGCCGTTTGAGCACCATTCCCAACGGTAAAATTTCCGTAGTCCAAAATTTGACCAAGGACTGGTCCAGGGCAGAATTTATTGTGGAAATTGACCAGTCCAGCAATGTGGATAAAGCCCTCAATTTAATTCGGGTAGTTTCTGAACAAATGCGGGAGGATCCACTTTGGCAAGAGAAAATTTTGGAACCGGCCGCTATTTTGGGGGTGGATGACATTGCCTCTAAGGGCATTCGGCTCCAGGTGTGGATTAAAACCCAAGCAGGGCAACATTGGCCCGTGGGTCGAGAATTTCGTCTCAGGATGAAAAAGGCATTTGAGCTGGCTGGTATTGCCCTGGGTGCCCCCCAGCAAAGGATTGTGTACCATCACCACGGTCAAAAAAGTAGTCATAGCAATGGTAAAACTGATCACTCTCCCGGGGCGATCGCCTTGGGGCCAAATTTTCCCAAGGAATATAATTAGCCTCTAACTCTACTAATGCCGGCCACCTCCTTTCGTTCAAAAGCCCATGAGTGAACCAGTCCAGCCCATTATTGAATTCCGCGGCGTGAGCCAAAGCTTTGGCCGAAAAGTGATCCTCGATGATGTGGACCTGAAAATTTACCCAGGGGAAGCAGTGGGGGTAATTGGGCCATCGGGGACGGGCAAATCAACTATTTTGCGCATTGTGGCGGGCTTACTCACCCCCGACAGCGGCGAGGTAATCGTCCATGGCCATCGCCGTCAACGTTCCATTGAAGAAGGGGAAAAAGCTTTAGGGGTGGGTTTAGTGTTTCAGCAATCGGCCCTGTTTGATTCCCTCACTGTGGCGGAAAATGTCGGCTTTACCCTCTACCGAGATTCAGACCTACGGCCGAGGGAAATTAGGGCCATTGTGGAAGAAAATTTAGAGTTGGTGGGCTTGCCGGGCATTGGCGATCGATTCCCAGCGGAATTGTCCGGTGGCATGCGTAAACGGGTCAGTTTGGCCCGGGCGATCGTCATCAATCCGGAACAACATCAGCAATATAAAAATATTTTGCTTTACGATGAACCCACCGCTGGGTTAGACCCGGTGGCATCCACTAGAATTGAGAGTTTAATTCGTCACCTGCTCAGCCAAGATCATGTTTGTTGTTGTTACCTAATTGTTACCCACCAATTCAGTACTATTGATAACACCACCGACCGGATTATTTTTCTTTACGATGGCAAAATTCAGTGGGATGGTTCCACAGCGGATGCCTACAAATCTGAGCACCCTTTATTGAAGCAATTTTTCTCCGGTAGCATTGATGGCCCGATTAGTTAATTATTGCTTTAACTTGTTTTAATGAAGTTTTAATTTAATCTCAATCTAATTAATTTTAAATCAGCTTTAGTAAAATCTCGATAACTCTAAATTAATTCTTAAATCTCATAATTATTCTTTGATTTTGCTAGTTTTATGCCCTCGTCACCAGTTCAATTTAGCCTTGATGAACGCCATCCCCACCATATTGCAGAGGTAATTGAAACCAGCACCACTGGCTTTTTAGCCCAATGTCTGGAACCGGAAGAATTGAATTTTCCCACCATGCCTGCCTTTGGTAGTTGGGTGAAGGCCACAGATGAAGATTCTGGTAATACCATTTTTGCGGTGGTTAGTTATGCCACCACCATGCCCATCGATTCCATTCATCGGGCCAGGGCCCTAGGTCTTTCCCTGGGGGAACTGCGGGAACAGCAGCCTCAAATTTTTGCCATGTTAACCACGGAATTTCAAGCGGCGATCGTGGGTTTCCAGAGCCGAGAGTCGGGTATTAATGGTCGCGGTCCCATCTCCGGTAGGGTGTTTCACTATTTACCGCCTCGTCCACCCCAAATTCACCAAGCTGTGTTTCAGTGCGATCGCCAAGAAGTAATGGAATTTACTAATTCCCCTGATTTTTTGCGGATTCTTTTGCAAATTAGCGATGCCCCTGTGGATGCCCTGATTGCCGCCGCCCTCAGGGAAATTTATCTTCTCCGCCAAGGCGATCGGGCCTGGCTAGTAACCGTCGGCCGTCACCTTAGTTTGCTCCTCAAAGATGACTACGATCGCCTACGCCATATCCTTGGTCAAGTTCATTTTTAGGGACGACGATGGTCCCATTTCGGAGTAGCGGCACCAAAGAATTATGCGAATTTTATCTAATGTTAATCTGATGGGACTATTGATAGTCCTCCTGGCCGCTATCTTCTTTTGTTTTCATAACGTCATTGTCCGGATTTTATATTCCCAGCAAAATATTTTGGGCATTTGGCAAGTTGGCGGTTTCGTGACCCCTACCCTGAGCCACTCCTTTCTTCTTCTACTATTGAGAATGCTTTGGGTTGTGCCTCTCATGGCCTTAATTTCCCAACGCCTTTATGGCAATACTTGGCGGGAAATTAATCAACTAAAACAACCAGTTAATCGTCCGGTAATTTGGGAGGCCATGGGTTGTGGATTTTTAATGTTTCTCTACCTAGTCTTACTCTACATTTCCATTAGCTTTATTCCCACTGGTATCGCCATCACTCTATTTTTTACTTACCCAATCTTTACTGCATTATTAGCATGGCGGTTATTTAACGATGTTCCCAGTTTATTGCGTTGGTTAGTGATTGGTTTAACTTTAATCGGCACATTTTTAACCATTCCCTATGCCTACGGTGGCGAGCAACAAACTTTAGTTTTGGGCGTTAGCACAGGCATTGCTTCGGGCATTGTCTATGCGGGCTATACGGTATTTGCCCAAAGGAGCTTTCAAAGACTCCATCCCGTTCCCTTCACCTGGATCAGTTTTGCCACCACGTTAATTCTGTCCATTCTTTGTTTAATCATTTGGCAACCCCATGAAGGTAATTTACCCTGGCTTGCCATCACCATTGGTTCCCTGTTGTCCGCTTTATTTACTTTGGCGGGCCATGTGCTCAATAACTGGGGTATCCATTTAATCGGTGCTAGTCGAGCGGCTATTATTGGGGCAACCAATCCCGCTTTGACGGTGGTGCTAGCAGGATTAGCTATTCAAGAAAGCCTCACCAATATCCAAATTTTCGGGGTATGCCTAGTTACGTTTAGCATTGCCTTGCTCAACTACGAAAAAGTTAGTCCCAGTACGGGAAAAAATTCCCTAAAATAGCAAAAAAAAAGAGCAGGAGCCACCACTCCTACCCTAATTTTTTCTGGTGTTTTTACCGTTCGATCGCCAAAACTAGAATGAAAATTTAAACCCCAAAGGATTTACCACAACCACAGGTTTGATTAGCATTAGGATTGGTAAACTGGAACCCTCCACCAATGAGGGCATTGCTGTAGTCCAGCATTAAACCATAGAGATATAGCAAACTTTTCCGGTCGCAGATAATCTGAAAACCTTCATAATCAAACACTTCATCATGTTCCGTTGCCCGGTTCGGTTCTTCAAAGTCCATCATGTAGGACATGCCAGAACAGCCCCCTTGACGTACCCCCACCCGTAAACAAAGATCTTTGCCCTGTTGTTCTTTCAGGGCCAGGAGGTGTTTGAGGGCCGCATCGGAAAGTTGGATGCCTTTGGCTTGGGTAGCGGTGGCTTGGCTCATGGTTAGGCTTGAACTCCTATGCAAAAGTTAGAGGAAAATTAAAAGTAAATTCAACAGCTTTAGTTTCCATCTTAGCGACAACGGGGGAGGCTGTGGGCGGAAATTCCCTATGGCAACAATTGGGTCTTGGCTAAACTTCTTCTTTTGTCGTCAACGAATGAGGGATTAGCCATGGAACTTTGCCATTGTCTTTGTCAACGGGGCACCGGGGTCTGCTCCAGAATGGCGGTGATCACTTCATCAATGCCAATGCCATCAAGCTGGGCTTCCGGCCTTAGAATTAAACGGTGGCGCAATAACGGCGGAGCAACGGTTTTGAGATTATCCGGCAGTAAATATTCCTGGCCATTAAGCCAAGCATCGGCCTTTGCGGCTTGCAACCAACGGAGGGAGGCCCTAGGGGAAGCTCCAATCAGAATATCGGGATGATAGCGGGTTTTTTCCACCAGGGCCAAGAGATAATCCAATAGTTTTTCATCCACCGCAATATCTTCTACTGATCGCCGACTAGCCAAAATTTCTTCTACGGTGGCAATGGCGGTTAACTGTTCCAGGTCTTGTCGTTGGGCGTGGAAACCCTGCTGAAAATTGACCAACATTTGTTTGGCCGCGGCCGGGGGAGGATAGTCCACCACTAGCTTAAATAAAAAGCGGTCTAGTTGGGCTTCTGGCAAGGGATAGGTACCTTCAAATTCCAAGGGGTTTTGGGTGGCCACCACCCAGAATAAAGGCGGCAGGGCATAGGTATGACCATCGAGGGTCACCTGTTGCTCTTCCATCGCTTCAAGCAGGGCGGACTGGGTTTTGGGGGGAGTGCGGTTAATTTCATCTGCCAGCAAAATTTCCGTAAATACAGGGCCCTGTTTGAGGCTAAAGGCTTGCTGGTTGAAGTCAAACACGTTTACCCCCACCATATCGGAGGGCAACATATCTGGAGTCAGTTGTACCCGCCTAAATTGGGATTGAATTGATTGGGCTAGAAGTTTCACCAACAGGGTTTTGCCTGTCCCCGGCACCCCCTCAATGATCACATGGCCCCCTGCCAACAGGGCCACCAATAATTCTTGGATGAGATGGGGTTGACCCACCAAAAATGCTTCCAAATGGCCACGGAGTTCGTTAAACAGGGGACGGGTCATAGGGTTTGGTCAAGGGAAAAAATCAAGAAATTGATGGCAATGGTACTTCTAGCAAAATTTATTGGCAAAGGCCATAAATTAACACCTAAAAACACCGAACCGAGCACAAAATATTAACTTAAACTTAATCGGTTACTCTGCCGCACTGGATTTGAGGACCTTACCCGATGGATTTGAGCTGGAGGGGGGCAGTTGGGCTTGTAGTTGTTGCCATTGTTTTAACCATACCCTTAAGTCAGCTTCCTGTTTGGGCAATTTGTCTGGCTGGCTAAGGTTGGTCAGCAAGGCCGCCATTGCTTCCCTGGCCTGGGCTGTGGGCAAGTTACCCAATCGTCTCTCTAGGGAAGGACTTTCTGCCTGGAGCAACTGTTGCACCACAAATTGGGGGCGATCGCCTTTTTCCAAGACCTGGGCGAGGGCATTGATATAGGCTTGGTTATTGTTACTGGCCAGGCTAGGGGGAGTTTGGGGTTGGCCAAAACGCCGATTCCCAAAAATAGCTAGGAGTGTCACCACCACTAAGGATTGCAGAAAAATGAGTAGTAGGGGAGTGTTTTGCAGATAGGCCCACACCGATTCCACCCCTTCCTGCTGGAGAGTTTCTGCGTCCTTATAGCCGTGTAAATATTCATCCACCCACAGGGGATTATGGCCTTCAGTTAGCAAAGATTGGAGCAGGGCAAAGTTAGCCGGTTCATCCTGAAAAGCATTAGCCGCCAAAAAGGGAGGTACTACCCAGATAATTTCTCCTTTGCCTTGCCGTTGCCGCCAAATTAAGGTGCCGTATTTGTCCGCTAATATTTTGCCTTCCTGCTGTGGCGATCTCCGTCTTCCCTGAATACTTATGGGGCCCTGGTCTGTTACTACGGTTTGGGTAAAGGGAGCATCGGTTAATTCCGCCCATCGTCCCAGGTAAACCAAACGATTACCCTGGGCTACCCATTCAGATTCGCTGGGGTTAATACTGCCACCGTCATCATAGGGAGAAAAGTTGAGGATGGACCTAGGGTTAATTTTCAGCAAAGTTGCCGGACTAGAGAGGGTCGTTAACTTGTCTCCGGGTTTGCGCCATCGTTGCACCGGAGTTCCAGCTTTTTCCATCCATTGCCACCAAGCCCCATAGCCCCCTGGAGTAGTACTATAGGTGGACCCTTGCAGATGGTCGGCCTGGCCCGGCCCAGTCCACAGCAGCGCCGCCACCGCCACCACGGCGATCGCCAGAAGAATAACCAGATTACGGCGGGATTTAAACAACATTGGCAACGGCGGATCAAGACCCACAAATCACGACATCAGAGCGTAAAACCTAGTTACTGAGGACAAAACGGTGGCCGAGGGAATTATCCACCATAGCTGGCAAAAAAATGTGGAAATTACTACCTTGTTTGGGGCGACTGTGGACAGTAATTTTGCCGCTCCAACGTTCCACTAGGCGATGGACAATGGTCAAACCAAGCCCCGCTCCCTGGGTTGCCGAGGACGTATTTTGACCCCGGAAAAAACAATCAAATAAATGGGGAATGTCCGCCATGGCAATGCCACAACCATTATCATTCACCACAATTTCCACCTGAAATCCCTGGTGATAGGCTTTAATTTGTACCTGCCCCCCAGGGTCAGTGAATTGCAGGGCATTTTCCAGCAATCTTTGCAGTATGGCTTGCAAATCCGCCCGAGAACAGGCCACTGGAGGACAGTTTTCTACCACAGTGGAATTTAAGGTGATTGATTTTTCAGCGGCAATGGGTTGGTAAATACCGATTACACTCCTAATGCAATCGGCAATGGGCACCGATTCCGGGGAGGGGGCAGTGGCATCAATTTCCAACAAGTCCTGCAAGCCAGTGATCAAATCCGTTTGGCGATCGCAGTTTTGCCTAATTAAGTCTAAATATCGCTGGCGGAGTTCCTTTTTTTGTTGAAAAGATTCCAGCAATTGTAAAGCTGTTTTCGCATTGGTCAGGGGAATACCCAATTCTCTAATTAAACTAATTCCAAAGGAGTTGGCGATCGCCGTGTAATTTGACGGCTTAGGATCATCGGCCGTACTTTTTCTAAGGGGTGGTCCCATCCCTTGCACCAATTGGTTAACCAGATCTAAATCAGCGCTGGGGGGGAGTTCTTCCGTTGCGAACAAATCCACTGGTAAATCGTCCGCCACCACCAATAATTGCTTTAGTTGACTCAAAAAATGTCCAATCAACCGGGGGGAAAAGCTTTGCAAAATATTTACCACTTTGGGGTTTTCTGGGGATTCATTCAGCAAAATTAACAGGCTGATGTCCGAACTGAGAAAACAAAAAAAACTTTCCCCGTGCCAATGGGTATCAACTTCTAAAAGCAATGGACTGATAGTTGTTTTTAGGTTCAGTCCCAATCCCGCCACCGGCCCCGGTTCCCCCCCGGAACGACACCAATATAAATGGCTCAATAACCCCGTTTGACTATAGTCGGCGATCGCCTTTTGCCAGGGGGATTGCCCATTAAACTTAGCCCAAACACGGCACTGAATCTGGTTATCCGCCAAAATCAGACAAATACTTTTAAACCAACTAAGTGCCGCCCCCGTTCCCAACGTGTGCAGGGCATGGGGGGCCTGCCCCTGAACAAATCTGAACA
This sequence comes from Synechocystis sp. PCC 6803 substr. PCC-P, assembly GCF_000284455.1. Taxonomy (GTDB): domain Bacteria; phylum Cyanobacteriota; class Cyanobacteriia; order Cyanobacteriales; family Microcystaceae; genus Synechocystis. The sequence continues at coordinate 179,734 of NC_017039.1, read as the reverse complement.
TGGATGGTGATCGCTCCAATTTTTTGTGGCCATGGCCTTGGGAGAACCTAACCTAATTATGGCCACTGGGGGGATTTTTAAATCGGTTTTGGGCTTCTTGGAAAGCATTTCGCATCACCGCTTGGATCTTTTGGGGATCTGGTTTTTTCCCCCCCATCAAATCGCCAAAATAGACGCAGGCTCCCTCCCCCAAAGACCAGGTATAGGCTGCCGCCCAGGATGCCGCCACCACGGAACCAAATCCCGGCACAAATTTGATCAGTTCTCGCCCCACTGCTTGTGCCAAAAATCCCCCCGCAATGGCACTGACCACTCCCCCTGCCTGGGAAGGGGTTAACACTTGGCCGTACAGTTTGCCCAGCAGTCCCACCAAGGAAACTTGGAGCGCCGTCAACACTGGCATCGTTGCAAAGGGGAGAGGCACTGCGGCCAGGGTTGCCGCCATGATAGAAAAGGCCAAAATATACCGGCGGGCCACATCCCGGTAAATGTTCCCCAGTCGTTTACCCGTTTCCCCATCCAAAAGTTGATGGAGGGTTTGAGCTTCTGCTTTAGGTAATCTCTCCGCCAGGCGATCGCGCAGGGTCGTTAGACCATAGAACTCAGGGTTATAGCCATCTTCTTCCCTGGTAAAATCCACCATCACGGCTCCGTCAACCCAGGGAGCAAAATTGCTGGTAATGGCCGCAAAAGCCCGTTCTATTTCTGGTTGGTCGGGGGGATAAGGCGGATGGTCATCCCTTGGGTGGGGATAAATTTCATGGAGACAGGTCACCACCAACAGGCAGGGAATTTGCGGATAGGCAGTTTTTAAATCCTGAATAATTTGCTGGAGAGTGTCGGTGGCAAAATCGGTAATTTTGACCGTGAGCAGTAAAATTTTCGTCGCTGGATTAACTTCCCCCGGGGCCGCCAACTCCACCTTGAGCTCCTCGATTAGGGATTGGGTGTCGTGGCCCAAATCTCCTAAGCCAACGGTGTCGGTGAAAACTAATAGGGGAAGTTCGGGGGAAGGATAGGCATAGCGGGCCGTATTTTGGGTATGGGGCTGGAAACCCTGGCCGACAATGGCGGCGGAGGCCCCAGTTAATCCCCGCACCAGGGAGCTTTTCCCGGATTGGGGTTTACCGATCAGTAGGGCTTCCGTGGTGGGTAATTCCCGGCGCAATTGGGTCAAGATGTCGGCAATTTCGGCTTCATCCACCCAGAGGCGGTCCAGAAGCTTTTTTTTCCAATATTTCAGGGGAAGGAGATTTTGGAAATGCTGACGAGTACTTTGCCACCAGGTATGGATTGGCCAAGTTTGCTCTGATTGTTCGGACGGGGCTAGGGAGGGATTGGGATGGGTAATAATTTCCTGGTCAATTTCGTCTGGATTTTTGGCTTCGTTGACCTCGGGCTGGGGAGAATTGGGGGGAAGAACCATAGCCGCTGGGAAAAAACGCTGGACGGGATAGGGGCAACTGGTAGGCCTTGGATAATGATCAGAATCAGCCACCTAGGTGATCTTGGCAATTTTCTTTGGCGATCGCCAGGGGGATTGCCGTCCTTGTTGGGGGTCTAGGCAAAAAACAAAAAACTAAGAATCCGTTGCGACAGCGTGATATGATCGCTTCTGGCTTAGGGTAGGTGGTCCTTGATTACCAAGGAAGACCGTTGCCCAAACTCCATTTCTCACCTTGCTAGTAGTCAGAGTGTGACACCGCCAACTCCATCGTCCGAGGGTCAAAATTTTCCTAGTGCTCCTGCCCCGAAGCTTATGGAAGCGGAAACGGTAGTGGATAACGGAATGGCTGACTTTTACCGGTTGCAACGGCAGTTGTTGACCTGGACCCTGGTAGCTACGGCGATAATTTTTGTCTGTGTTGTCTGGGTCTATTCCCTCAATATAGCTTTAAATTATTTGCTCGGAGCACTGGTGGGGCTGGTATATCTCAAGCTATTGGCAAAAGATGTGGAAAGGATCGGAGCCCAGTCTGGGCGGGCTGGGGTGAAAGGCTTAGCAGTTTTTGTTGGGCTCATCATCATTGCCACCCAAAGGGAAAACCTCGAGGTTTTGCCTATTTTTCTGGGATTCCTAACCTATAAAGCTGCGATCATTTTCTATATGCTGCAAAGCGTGTTTACGCCCGCAGCGGATTAGACGATGAGAGGTTGAAGAAAGGTCTGGGCTATGGACTGGCTTGGCCCCAGGACAGTACCTCCTAGTTTATGCAAGGGAGCCTCTCCTGGTTGCTCAGGTTTGTTGAGGGCCAACAGCTTTCCTCTTTACCCCGTCAATCTCACCGAATAACAATGTTAGCTGGTTTGAGTGTTTTAAATTTGTTTCCTCTAGCTGCCCTGGAAGTGGGTCAGCAGTGGTATTGGGAAATTGGGAACCTCAAATTACACGGGCAAACATTTGCAACCTCTTGGTTTGTCATTTTATTGCTGGTAATTGCTTCCCTCGCGGCTACGCGAAATGTGCAACGGGTTCCCAGCGGCATCCAAAACCTCATGGAATACGTGCTGGAGTTCCTCCGGGATCTGGCACGGAACCAATTGGGGGAAAAGGAATACCGTCCTTGGCTACCGTTTATCGGCACATTGTTTCTGTTTATTTTTGTATCTAACTGGTCCGGGGCCCTCTTGCCTTGGAAGCTAATTCACATCCCCGACGGAGCTGAATTGGCAGCCCCCACCAATGATATCAATACAACTGTTGCCCTGGCGTTGCTTACCTCCTTGGCCTACTTCTATGCAGGTCTCCGTAAGAAGGGGTTGGGCTATTTCGCCAACTACGTGCAACCCATTCCCGTTCTCTTACCCATCAAGATTTTAGAAGACTTCACGAAGCCCCTTTCCCTGAGCTTCCGTTTATTTGGTAACATCCTTGCGGACGAGTTGGTGGTGGCAGTGCTTGTACTGCTGGTCCCTTTACTTGTACCTTTACCCCTGATGGCATTGGGATTGTTCACCAGTGCAATCCAGGCCTTGGTGTTTGCCACTTTAGCCGGAGCCTATATCCATGAGGCGATCGAGTCTGAAGGTGAAGAGCATTAGCCCTCCGGTGTAAGATATCTGCGGCCATGGTGGTTTGACCCCTTGCGGTTGATCTCTCCTAACCGATGCTTACCTTGGCCAATGCTCACCCCAGGAGTTGCCCTTTTCCCAGAGATGTTTTGAATCTGGCGAAAGTTCACTCCAAAAATCCTAAACTTTACTGTCGTTTTGTTAGCTAAAAGGAAAAAATTATGGATTCTACCGTTGCTGCTGCTTCTGTCATTGCCGCTGCCCTTGCTGTTGGTTTAGGGGCGATCGGCCCTGGTATTGGTCAAGGTAACGCCTCTGGTCAAGCCGTTTCTGGTATTGCTCGCCAGCCTGAAGCTGAAGGAAAAATTCGGGGTACCTTGCTGTTGACCCTGGCTTTTATGGAATCCTTAACAATTTACGGTCTGGTTATTGCCCTCGTATTGTTGTTCGCCAACCCCTTTGCGTAAGGAAGGATTCGTAGCCCGAGACGTGAGTTGATCGCGTCTCCTCCCCCCGCCAATCCGCTATGCGTTGGGTTTGTGGGGATTATTCCGCTAATCCCTGACCTAGTTTTTGTAAAACAATGTTTGATTTTGATGCCACCCTGCCCCTGATGGCATTGCAGTTCGTGGTTCTCGCGTTCCTGCTCAATGCTATTTTCTACAAGCCAATGAATAAGGTTTTGGATGAGCGGGCTGATTACATTCGCACCAATGAAGAGGATGCCCGGGAGCGGTTAGCCAAGGCCAAGGCGATTACCCAGGAGTATGAGCAACAGATTACCGATGCCCGTCGGCAGTCCCAAGCTGTGATCGCTGATGCCCAAGCTGAAGCTAGGCGCTTGGCGGCGGAAAAGATTGCGGAGGCCCAACGGGAATCCCAACGGCAAAAGGAAACGGCGGCGCAAGAAATTGAGGCCCAACGGCAGTCGGCTCTGAGTTCTTTAGAACAGGAGGTGGCGGCCCTGAGTAATCAGATTTTGCACAAATTGTTAGGCCCTGAATTGATTAAATAAGTGCCCTATAGATCTAGTTGCCATTATGCTTAATACCTTGTTCATCCTAGCGGCCGAAGCCCATGAGGCGGGGGAAGGGGGGTTTGGAATCAATTTAGATTTTCTGGAAGCCAACCTCTTTAACCTGGCCATTTTGCTGGGAATTATTATTTACTATGCGCCGAAAACCTTGGGTAAAATCCTTGGCGATCGCCGCCAAAAAATTGCTGATGCCATTGAAGAAGCGGAAACTCGCCAACGTAAATCTGCTCAGATTTTAGCGGAGGAAGAGAAAAAGCTAGCCCAAGCCAAAGCCGAAGCGGCCCGCATTGTCCAAGAAGCTGGGCAACGGGCAGAGGTGGCTAAACAAGAAATTGCGACCCAGACGGAAGCGGATCTGCGGCGGATGCAGGAAGCAGCGGCCCAGGATTTGGGAGCTGAGCAGGAACGGGTGATTGCTGAACTCAAGCGTCGTATTGCCGAACAGGCTGTGGCCAAGGCTGAAGCTGACCTGCGCGATCGCCTGAATGAAGACACCCAGGATCGGTTAATCGAACGCAGTATTGCCCAATTGGGAGGTCGCTAATGAAAGGTTCCTTATACAGTAGTAAGATTGCTGAACCCTACGCCCAGGCGTTGATAGGATTGGCCCAACAGCAGAATTTAACTGAAGTTTTCGGGGACAACTTGCGCTCTCTGTTGACCCTGCTCCAAGATTCTCCCGATCTGTCGGCGGTGCTTTCTAGCCCCGTAGTCAAGGACGAAGATAAAAAATCCGTGCTCCGCTCCGTGCTGGGGGACGGGGGCAATGGCTATCTTCTCAACTTCTTAATGTTGTTGGTGGATAAACGCCGGATTGTTTTCCTCGAAGCCATTTGTGAGCAGTACCTCGCCCTGTTGCGGCAGTTCACCAATACGGTCTTGGCAGAGGTCACCTCCGCCCTCAAACTCACCGATGCCCAAAAGGATCAGGTGAAGGAAAGAGTTAAGCAACTCACCGGGGCCCAGGCGGTGGAACTAGAAACCAAAGTAGACGGCGACATCCTCGGTGGCATTGTCATCAAAGTGGGTTCCCAGGTGTTTGATTCCAGTTTACGGGGTCAACTCCGCCGGGTGGGTTTAAGTCTTGGGACCGCCCTCTAGCAGTTAATTTAGTCGCCTAGCGACCCTTTATATTCACTTTTTCAACGGAAAATTAAGACTATGGTAAGCATTAGACCCGACGAAATTAGCAGTATTATCCGCCAACAGATTGAGTCCTACGACCAAAGCGTCCAGGTTTCCAATGTGGGAACGGTGCTCCAGGTGGGGGACGGTACGGCTCGGATCTATGGGCTGGAACAGGTAATGTCCCAGGAGTTACTGGAATTTGAAGATGGCACCATCGGCATTGCCCTAAACCTAGAGGAGGACAATGTTGGGGCGGTATTGATGGGGGATGGTTTTGGTATCCAAGAGGGCAGTACCGTTAAAACCACTGGTCAGATTGCCCAAATTCCCATTGGGGATGCCATGGTGGGCCGGGTGGTGGATTCCCTCGGTCGTCCCATCGACGGTAAAGGCCCCATCAGTTCCACCGCTACCCGTTTGTTGGAATCCCCGGCCCCTGGAATTATTGAACGGAAGTCCGTTTGTGAACCTATGCAAACCGGCATCACCGCCATTGATGCCATGATTCCCATTGGTCGGGGTCAGCGGGAGTTGATCATTGGGGACCGTAAGACCGGTAAAACGGCAATCGCCATTGACACCATCATTAACCAGAAGTCCGAAGACGTAATTTGTGTTTACGTGGCGATCGGTCAAAAAGCTTCCACCGTCGCTCAAATCATTGACACCCTGACGGAAAAAGGTGCCATGGCCTATACCATTGTGGTGGCCGCCAACGCCAACGACCCCGCCACTCTGCAATATTTGGCCCCCTACACCGGTGCCACCTTGGCGGAACACTTTATGTATCAAGGCAAGAGCACCTTGGTAATCTATGACGATTTGTCCAAGCAAGCCCAGGCTTACCGTCAGATGTCCCTGTTGATGCGTCGTCCCCCCGGTCGGGAAGCTTACCCCGGTGATGTGTTCTACATCCACTCCCGTTTGTTGGAGCGGGCCGCCAAATTGAGTGATGCCCTCGGCGGTGGTAGCATGACCGCCCTACCGGTGATTGAAACCCAGGCTGGAGACGTATCTGCCTACATTCCCACCAACGTAATTTCCATTACCGATGGTCAAATTTTCCTTTCCACTGACCTTTTCAACGCTGGCTTCCGTCCTGCTATTAACGCTGGTATTTCAGTGAGCCGGGTTGGTTCCGCCGCCCAAACCAAAGCCATGAAAAAAGTGGCTGGTAAATTGAAACTGGAACTAGCTCAGTTTGCTGAGTTGGAAGCCTTCTCCCAGTTTGCCTCTGATTTGGATGCCGCCACCCAAGCCCAATTGGCCCGGGGTCAACGGTTGCGTCAATTGTTGAAGCAACCAGAAAATTCCCCCTTGTCCGTGTGGGAACAGGTGGCCATTAGCTATGCCGGTTTAAATGGTTACATCGACACCATTCCTGTGGACAAAGTGACTGAATTTGCCCAGGGTCTGCGGGATTACCTCAAGGCCAACAAAGCCAAGTACGTAGAAATTATCAATAGCTCCAAAGCTTTGACCGACGAAGCAGAAACTTTGTTGAAAGAAGGGATCAAAGAATTCACCCAAGGTTTTGCCGCCTAATCAATGCCCAAGTCGGTGAGTTGGGGAAAGGGCTAGGGCTAAGCTCTACTTTTCCCCGCCCCTGGTTTTAGGGACTCATATTTAGGCTCCAGAACATTAAAAAAGATAAATTTAACGGGTGTAACGTCCTATGCCTAACCTTAAAGCGATTCGTGACCGGATTCAGTCGGTCAAAAATACAAAAAAAATTACTGAAGCGATGCGTCTGGTGGCGGCCGCTAAGGTGCGCCGTGCCCAGGAACAGGTGCTTTCTACCCGTCCGTTTGCCGATGCTTTAGCCCAGGTCCTTTATAACCTACAAAATCGTCTTTCCTTTGCGGAAACCGAATTACCTTTGTTTGAACAGCGGGAACCTAAAGCGGTAGCCCTTCTGGTGGTCACCGGCGATCGGGGTTTGTGCGGTGGTTATAACGTCAACGCAATTAAGCGGGCTGAGCAACGGGCCAAGGAATTAAAAAACCAAGGCATTGCCGTCAAGCTGGTACTGGTGGGCAGTAAAGCCAAGCAATATTTTGGCCGGCGGGACTATGATGTAGCCGCCAGCTATGCCAATTTGGAGCAAATTCCCAATGCATCCGAAGCGGCTCAGATTGCCGATTCCCTAGTGGCTCTATTCGTATCTGAAACGGTGGATCGGGTGGAATTAATTTACACTCGGTTTGTCTCCCTAATTAGCTCCCAACCTGTTGTACAAACCCTGTTCCCCCTCTCTCCCCAAGGATTGGAAGCCCCTGATGACGAGATTTTTCGCCTGATTACCAGGGGTGGCAAATTCCAAGTGGAACGGGAAAAAGTGGAAGCTCCGGTGGAAAGTTTTCCTCAAGATATGATTTTTGAACAGGATCCAGTGCAAATTCTGGAAGCGCTGTTGCCCCTGTACAACACCAACCAGTTATTGCGGGCTTTGCAGGAATCCGCCGCCAGTGAGTTGGCGGCTCGAATGACAGCCATGAGTAATGCCAGTGACAACGCTGGACAGTTGATCGGGACTTTGACCCTGTCCTATAACAAAGCCCGGCAGGCGGCCATTACCCAAGAATTGTTGGAAGTGGTAGCAGGGGCTAATTCCCTCTAACCCATTTAGTGATCTTTTCGTTGCACTCCTGCTTGAACTAGCGGGAGTTTTTTACTTCAGGGCCTTCATGCCTCTCTAACGCTTCGGACATACTGATATTAAGATTCAGGTGACAATTCTTTGTTGAGATTTGACCAAGCGCCGATCGCCTGTTGGTGAATCAACTGCCAGGGTTGGCCGGTGGCTTTAGCAAGGGCGGCACAGTCGGCAAATTCTGGGTGGGCATTGAGAATAATTTTTTTACCGGCTTGATAACCGTAGGCTACTTTTATGCGGATGGGACCATGGGGAATAACTACGGTTTGCCATTCCCGCTCTAGGGCGTAGCGTTGTTGTTGGCGCACCCGCACACCAAGGCTAGTGGTTTCCCGGAACAGTAAATTGAGGCAGTGATTTTGATTTTCTGGCGCACAGAGGACAGTGAGTAAAATGCCAGGGCGGGATTTTTTCATGGCGATCGCCTGGGTAAAAACATCGATCGCCCCTTGGTGTAGCAAACTTTCCAGCAGATAACCCACTGCCTGGGGTTGGATGTCATCCAATTGGGTTTCTAGTACAGTGATGGTTTCCAGTTGACCAAAGGGAGCTTCCGAAGATAGGGGGTGATTGTGGGGCGTAATTTCTGTTCCGATCCAGAGCCGGAGAATATTGGCCAATGGGAAGTCTTTACTCCCTGCGCCCAGCCCGACTTTGTGCAGATTCAATGGGGGTTTAGGGCCAAATTGGCTAGCTAGGGTAACGGCGATCGCCGCTCCGGTGGGAGTAACCAATTCCCCCGTCAAACCATTGTCGTAAACTGGTACTTGGCGAGTTTGCCAAAGTTTTAATACCGCCGGGACTGGAACCGGTAAATCCCCATGGGCGGCCCGCACCGTACCACTGCCCGTGGGCAAAGCAGACCAGTAACATTGATCGATCCCTAGATAATCCAGCCCCAAACAGGTACCCACAATGTCCACAATGGCATCGGTGGCCCCTACTTCATGGAAATGTACTGCCTCTGGCTCAATGCCGTGGACTTCCCCTTCGGCGATCGCCAGTTGATGGAAAATGGCCAAACTCCAGCGACTGACCCGAGCAGGTAAATTAGCCTGTTTGATTAACTGTTCTATTTCTGGTAGATGACGCATTCCATGGTGACCAGGGCCGTGGGAGTGGTGGTCATTAAGGAGTTTTACTTCTACCTTGGTGGCGGCCTGACCTTGTTTTTGCACCAGACCCGCCGTCAAGCGATATTCATCTGTTAAACCCAACGGAGCCAGTTTCTCCATCAGGTATTCTAGGGGAACCCCCGCCGACACCAAAGCCCCCAGGCACATATCACCAGAAATCCCTGTGGGACAGTCAAAATAGGCAATCAAACCCATAAAAAATGGCCACCTTTTATAATCTTCACCCCGAAACCCCCCAACAACGCACTGTGGAAATGATTTGCAAAAGTCTCCGCCAGGGGGCAATTATGCTTTACCCCACCGACACGGTCTATGCCATCGGTTGTGACCTCAACGATAAAAATGCCGTTCAACGGGTTAGACAACTGAAGCAACTCTCCAATAATAAACCGTTAACGTTTTTGTGTTCGTCCCTGTCTAACATTGCGGAATATGCAGTGGTGGCGGACGATGCCTATCGACTCATGCGTAAGTTAATACCTGGACCCTATACTTTTCTTCTTCCGGCCACCAAGCAAGTGCCCAAGCTAGTGGTGGAGCCGAAGCGAAAAACCACCGGCATAAGGGTGCCCGATCGCCCTATTTGCCAAGAAATTCTGCAAAGCCTGGGCAATCCGATCATCTCCACCTCTGCCCATTTGCCGGATCAAGATGAGTTTGTTATGGCGGAAAAGGCGAAACTGTTTGACCTATTTGACAAATTGGTGGACATCATCATTGACGATGACCGGGAGCCGGGCTATCAAACTTCCAGCATTATTGATTTCACCGACAAAGAACCCAAAGTGGTGCGGGAAGGGCTGGGTTGGGAAACCCTGCGAGATTTGTTTTAGTGCGGAATTTGATTAAAGTTGACTGGGCTCCAATAACCCTATGCCCAGGTCTTTGGCCGGCGGCAGCCCCAGGCTATGGCGATGTTGGCGCAACACACTAATAGCCCGCTGATACTGCGGATCAATCTCCGTGGCCATTAATTCTGGGTCGTTACGAAACTGTAGCTTGGTATCGTTGGAAATATCCAAATGAATGTCGGGACTGATGCCTTTTCGATTAATGTCGGTGCCACTGGGGGGATAGTAACGAGCAATGGTAACCGCCAAACCGGAGCCGTCGGACAAAGTGTTAACCGATTGCACCGTACCTTTCCCATAGGTAGCAGTACCCACCACCGTGGCCCTTCCCTGTTCTTTCAATGCCCCGGCCAAAATTTCACTGGCACTGGCGGACCGCTCATTAACCAACACCACTAAGGGTAAATCCGTGAGACTTCTGCCGTTGGCTGAAAAATGGCGATCGCCTCCCCGCCGGTCAATAGTACTGACGATTTCCCCCCGGTTGAGCCACAGACGGGCAATGTCAATGCTGGAAAGTAACAAGCCCCCTGGGTTACCCCGTAGGTCTAGCACATAGCCGCTAATGCGACTTTTATTGAGTTCCGTAATGGCCTTTTCCATCTGCTCAGCGGAATGGGAGCTAAATTCATCCAGGCGGATGTAGCCCACCCGTAATTCCCCTTCTTCCTTGACGTTATAGGTCACAGAATCAATTTCGATATTTTCTCGTTTGAGGGTGACACTGAAAACACCGCTTTTGGGGCGGGAAAGTTGCAGGCTCAATTCGGTGCCAATCTCCCCTTGAATTGCCTCTGTGGCTTGCTCCAAGGACATCAAAGCCGCCGGTTGGCCATTGATGCGCACAATGCGATCGCCAGGGCGAATGCCTGCTTTCAAAGCCGGGGTGCCCCGCATCACATCCACCACCACCAAATCACTACTACGTTTATCCATCAACACCCGGATTCCTACCCCGGAAGCTTCCCCTGATGTTTGACTGCTGAGGATGGCAAATTCCTCCGGAGACAGAAAACGGGTATAGGGGTCATTCAAATCCTTCAATATGCGCCCAATTTGTCGGTAAGCCTCAGCATTATCCTGGTAATTGCGCCCTAATAATTCCTGGCGTTTGGACAACCAGTTGGAATGGTTAAAGTCCTTATCAACAAATTGCTGATTGACTAACTGCCATACCTCATCCACCACTGCCTTGGGACTATTTTCCAGGAGGGTAACGTTATCGGATACACCACTATCTTTGTCCTTGGGAGTCGCCAACGTAGGACTATCGGGGTTGATCACGTTGGGAGCGCTGAGGGCGGGCCTGAGGGCAGTGCCCAAACCCAAACCGAAGACTAAAGCGGCAACCAAAGGACGAAGACAAAGCAAATGGGGACTCATGGAAGGCAGGGTAGGTCAAAGGGAGGCAGACAAATAGTCAAGTCCGATGCAATGGGCCACTGGCATGGCGGAGGGCAAAATTCCTTCCCAAAAACGGGGGACTAAACCATTTAAGCCCAATCCTAGCAAGAAAAATCTAGTTCGTGGGCAAGATGGAGCCACCAAAAAAGGCATCTTCCATTCACTGGCCTCAATGGGCTCCGCCGATATTAACCCAAGCCATAGAGCCCTCTCGATAGATTAAGTTGACTGATTAATTAAAACTTTAGTTATAAGAAAAACTAATTTTTTTATTTAGATATTGACATTTTACAGAATCCAGTATCCACAGCACCATAGAAGTCAGCAGCGAACTTGCTTGAAAAACCACAAAGTTTTCTATGGTTACCCTAATTGATTCTCCAACCTCTGCTGCTGTCCAGCCCCGCTTAACACTCCAAACCGCGGACATTGCAGCCCACACCACAGCGATTCGTTGCCTTGACTGGGATCGGGATCGCTTTGATATTGAGTTTGAGTTACGCCATGGCACAACCTACAACTCATTTTTAATCCGAGGGGAAAAAACGGCCCTCATCGACACGTCCCATCGCAAGTTTGAGGCCGTCTACTTGCAACTGTTGCAGGATCTAGTTGATCTCAGAAGTCTCGACTATTTGATCGTCAATCATACAGAACCAGACCACAGTGGACTGATTCCAGACCTCTTAGAACTGGCCCCCCAGGTGACGGTGGTGGGCTCCAAGGTGGCCATCCAATTCTTGGAAAAGCTCGTACACCGACCTTTTGAGTCACAGATTGTCAAAAGTGGCCACAGCCTGGATTTGGGCCAGGGCCATGAGTTGCAATTTATTTCAGCGCCCAATTTGCATTGGCCCGACACAATTTTGACCTATGACTCGGGTACCCAGGTACTCTATACCTGCGATGTTTTTGGCATGCACTATTGCGATGATTCCCTTTTCGATGAAACGCCAGAACGACTCGAACCTGATTTCCAATACTATTACAATTGCTTGATGGGCTCCAATGCCCGCTCGGTGTTGATGGCATTAAAACGCATTGCACCGCTGCAGGTTGTTCTAGTGGCAACGGGCCATGGGCCGCTATTGCAACATCACATTTCCCATTGGCTTGGACAGTACGATGCCTGGAGTCAAAACCAGGTCAAAGCTGAAACCTTTGTGGCCCTATTTTATGTAGATGGGTATGGGGTGAGCGATCGCCTGGTGCAGACCATTGCCGATGGCATCAGTAAAACCGGTGTGGCCATTGAACTAGTCGATCTAAGTGTGGCGGATACCCACGAGGTTCGTACCCTGGCCCAATGTGCGGCAGGCCTGGTGGTTGGTATGCCTCCCCAATCTTCCACTTCAACCACCCTAGACCCTTTGTTGGGCACCATTTTAGCGGCGGTACATCCCAAACAAGTTATCGGCCTGTTTGAAAGCGGGGGAGGACAGGATGAGCCCATTTACCCCCTCCGCAATCGCTTCCAGGAATTGGGTTTGCAAGAAGCCTTTGAGCCAATTTTGCTCAAGACCGAACCAACGGCCGCCACGGATCAGCTTTGCCGTGAAGCGGGTACCGATCTGGGCCAGTACCTCACCCAGAAACAATCCCAGCAGGCAAATACAGACCTTGATCCAGAACTCAATCAGGCGATCGGTCGCCTCAGCACTGGACTGTATATTTTAACCGCTCAAAAGGGAGATGTGCGGAGTGCCATGTTAGCTTCCTGGGTGATTCAAGGCAGCTTTGAACCCCTGGGCATTGTCATTGCAGTGGCCAAAGACCGGGCGATCGAATCATTACTCCATCCCGGCGATACTTTCGTGCTCAATGTGCTGGAAGAGGACAACTATCAAAGCCTCATGCGCCATTTCCTCCTCCGTTTTCCCCCAGGGGCAGACCGCTTTGCCGGAGTTAACACCTATCCTGCCCAGAACGGTTCTCCGATCCTGTTGGAAACCCTAGCTTATCTGGAATGTGAGGTTACCTCCCGTCTTGATGGCAATGACCATTGGTTGGTCTACAGCACCATACAAACTGGACGAGTCGCCAAATTGAATGCCCTAACCGCCACTCACCACCGCAAACTGGGCAACCACTACTAAGTTCACCTTCTACCTGGGATTTTCTCATGCAACTCCTCTCAACCAATGTGGATTCGGACGCAAAGCCTACTCTCCTATATTTCAGTCGTGCCGTGGTGGTGCGTCTACTGGAAACGGTGCAGGACTTTATTGTGATTTCCCTTTGCGTCGGCCTGTTCAGTTTTATGGTGATGCAGTTGCGGGAAATGTTTGTCTCCCTTTTTCCTCCCCTGGATTTTCCCCGGGTCACCGCCGACATTTTATTTCTGCTGATTTTAGTGGAACTGTTTCGATTGCTGATTATTTATCTGCAGGAACACCGGGTTTCCATCGGAGTTGCAGTGGAAGTCTCAATTGTTTCGGTTCTAAGAGAAATTATTGTCCGGGGCGTTCTGGAAGTGCCTTGGGAGCAAGTGCTGGCAGCTTGTTCATTTCTGCTCATTCTGGGTGTTTTGCTCGTAGTGCGGGTTTGGTTACCCCCCACGTTTGAAGGGGTCGATCCTGAACGGGAAATCTCCCGCCGCCATCAAATTCGTCAGTCTGGTAAGGAGTCCCCATCAATTTGATTATCTTGACCATCCCCGCTCCCTCTTGTCTTTATTCGAGGTTAAATCCATGATTTCTCCAATTGGTGGTCTTTCCCAAGCTTTGCATAGTCCGTCAGATTCAATTTTCGTTGCTTCCCTGCCTCGGGATATTCAGGTTGCGGAAATTGCCCCTCAAACCAAAGTGTTACGGTCTCGCCTCTGGGATCGACTTAAATTTGAGGTGGAATATGGTCGCCGTCGGGGCACTACTTCTAATTCCTATCTGATTCAGGCCGACCATACGGCATTGATTGATCCTCCGGGAGAGTCATTTTGTGATTTGTATCTAGCGGAATTACCCAAATATTTGGATTTAGCCCAGCTTGACTACATTGTTGCAAGCCATGTTAATCCCAATCGCATGGTTACCCTGGAGCAATTACTGCGTCGGGCAACCAAGGCCAAGCTTATTTGTTCTCGTCCTGCGGCGAAGGTGCTTAAAGCCACCTTTCCCCATTGGGAAGAAAGATTCCAGACCGTGCGGTCCCAGGACATGCTGGATTTGGGCCGGGGCCATAAGCTCCAGTTGATGACCTTGCCTACCCCCCGCTGGCCTGACGGTTTATGTGCCTACGATGCAGGTAGCCAGATTCTTTTTAGTGACAAGTTGTTTGGCACGCATGTTTGTGGCGATGCCATTTTTGATGAGGACTGGCGACAATTAGGCGGCGATCGCCGTTTTTACTTTGATTGTTTGCATGCTCCCCAAACTAGACAGGTCGAAACAGCACTGGATCAGTTTGATCCGTTAACGCTGAAAATGATTGCCCCTGGCCATGGCCCCTTGGTTCGTTTTAGCCTTAGTCGTCTGTACAGTGATTATCGCCAATGGTGTCAACAACAACCTAGCCAGACCCTCAAAGTAGCATTGATCTATGCTTCCGCCTATGGCAATACAGCAACCATGGCCCGGGCGATCGCCCAAGGATTAGTCAAGGCCGGTGTTGCCGTCGAAACAATTAACTGTGAAATCGCAGAACCAAACGAAATTGTCGAAGCAATTCAGGCCTGTGATGGTTTTATTGTCGGTTCTCCTACCCTGGGGAGCCATGCCCCCGTTCAAATCCAAACGGCATTAGGGATTGTTTTATCTTCCGCAACCAAAACTAAATTGGCCGGAGTCTTTGGTTCCTATGGCTGGAGCGGTGAAGCTATTGATTTGATTGAAAATAAGCTAAAAGATGGCGGCTATCGCTTCGGCTTTGAGGCCATCCGCATCCAATTCAGTCCCAATCTCGATGCCCTAGATGTTTGCACAACCTCTGGCGCAAATTTCGCGCGGCAACTCCGTACCCACAAGCGTCAGAGGATTGCCCGTCAAGCCACTACCGAAACCCAGGCTGACCGCACTCAGCAGGCAGTGGGACGTATTATCGGCTCCATTGGTGTGGTTACAACCCAAACAACTGGCCGCCATCAAGGGATTTTGACCTCCTGGGTTTCCCAAGCCAGCTTCACTCCCCCTGGCATTATGCTCGCAATTCCGGGCGAATTTGATGCCTACGGTTTGGCCGGACAAAATAAGGCTTTTGTGCTCAATCTTCTGCAGGAAGGTAGGAGTGTACGGCGTCATTTTGATCACCAGCCCCTGCCGAAAGATGGGGATAATCCCTTCAGCAGATTGGAACATTATTCAACCCAGAATGGCTGTCTGATTCTAGCGGAGGCGCTGGCTTATCTTGAATGCCTCGTCCAATCTTGGTCGAATATAGGCGATCATGTCCTGGTTTATGCAACAGTTCAGGCCGGACAAGTGTTACAACCCAACGGCATCACTGCCATACGACACCGCAAATCGGGGGGACAATATTAGGCGCTGTCATGGTTGTGATCAACTCGCTAGCAGTTTCTAACCTTGAGTTTCCATCTCGGACTTCTTTACGCTTCTAATGATGGCGATCGCCGTCTTGGCTATGGCAGACATCAGGGTGGGAAGTGAGAACAGCTTTAAACTGAGCAAAACGGTGTTTCTGTTTATGGTCATAGGTTAGCAATTCCTAAATCCCCCAATGCCATGCTGACGTCAGTTTTGGGGATATAGTCCGCCCCTGTGCCAAGTTCCTCCCGAAAGCCCATTACCATACCCAGCTAATTGCCATGGGGGGCGATAGATTTGTCATTGGGCAGAAGGAAAAAGCTAAACTGGAGGGCAATTTGATCATCTTCACTATCATTGGGGAATCTCCATGTGTGGCATCGTTGGTTACATCGGCACCCAAACGGCAGTAAATATCCTCATTGAAGGGCTAGAACGCTTAGAATACAGAGGTTATGACTCCGCCGGCATTGCTACGGTCACCGAAGGAAAAATTGAGTCGGTGCGGGCTAAGGGCAAACTATTTAACCTCAAGGAAAAGCTAGAAAACCACAGCAACTTTTCCCGCCTGGGCATTGGACATACCCGTTGGGCCACCCACGGTAAACCGGAGGAGCATAACGCCCACCCCCACTTGGATAACCAGCAACGCATCGCCGTTGTGCAGAATGGCATCATCGAAAATTATCAAACCCTGAGGGATCAGTTAAAGGAAAAGGGTTACCAGTTTTATTCGGAGACGGATACCGAGGTCATTCCGATTTTGATTGCCGACATCCTTAAGGATTTGCCCAGTGATGATCCAGACGAAGCTCTACTGGAAGCCATTGGCAAGGCCGTACATCAGCTAGAGGGAGCCTTTGCGATCGCCGTTTTAGATGCCCATTGTCCAGAGCAACTAATTGTGGCCCGACAGCAAGCACCCTTAATTCTGGGCTTTGGCCAGGGGGAATTCTTTTGTGCGTCCGATGTGACAGCCTTAGTGCACCACACCACCACAGTACTTTCTTTGGAGAATGGAGAAATTGCCAGGTTAACGCCCCTGGGGGTAGAAGTTTACGACTTTAACCTGAAAAGGGTGAGAAAATTACCCCGCACCCTCGATTGGAGCGCCACCACCGTTGAAAAACAGGGCTTTCGGCACTTTATGCTCAAGGAAATCTACGAGCAACCAGCCGTTGTCCGCACTTGTTTAGCAACTTATCTCAATGAACAATGGCGGGCCGCCGACCATCCTAGCCATAGTCCCGTATTCCTGGGTTTAGACCCCCAGTTGACCAAAAATCTCCAACATATTCAAGTTCTGGCCTGTGGTACTAGTTGGCATGCGGGTCTGGTGGGGAAATATTTACTAGAGCAATTGGCCGGCATTCCCACCACAGTGCATTACGCTTCGGAATTTCGCTATGCGGCCCCTCCCCTGACGCCCCACACCCTCACCATTGGCGTGACTCAGTCGGGGGAAACGGCGGATACTTTGGCCGCCCTGGAAATGGAAAAACAACGGCGCTTAACTTTGGAAGACGACTATAAACCCCTGATTTTGGGCATTACCAACCGTCCGGAAAGTACCTTGGCTACCATGGTTAATGAGATTATTAATACCCACGCTGGCATTGAAATTGGGGTGGCCGCCACCAAAACCTTTGTGGCCCAAGTGTTGGCCTTTTATTTTCTCGCCCTGGACATTGCCTTTCAGCGACACAGCCTGAGCTTGGAAGCCATAGAACACATCATGGTTGGTCTGCGACAATTACCCGCCCAAATTGAAACCATTTTGGAACAACAGGGTAGTGCTATTGAAGCCCTAGCCCATGAATTTGCCGAAACCCAAGACTTTATTTTCCTTGGTCGGGGCATCAATTTTCCCATTGCGCTGGAGGGAGCTTTAAAACTCAAGGAAATTAGTTATATCCATGCAGAAGGTTACCCCGCCGGGGAAATGAAACACGGCCCCATTGCCCTCCTGGATGCCAAAGTCCCAGTGGTGGCGATCGCCATGCCGGGTTCAGTGCATGACAAGGTAATTTCTAATGCCCAGGAAGCCAAAGCCAGGGATGCCAGGCTCATCGGGGTTACTCCCATGGACGACAGCCAGGCCCGTTCTGTGTTCGATGATTTATTGTTAGTGCCCCACGTGGAGGAAATGCTTTCCCCTATTGTGGCAGTGATTCCCCTGCAACTTTTGTCCTACCATATTGCCGCCCGCCGGGGGTTAGACGTGGATCAACCCCGTAATTTGGCTAAGTCCGTCACCGTGGAGTAGTTGGCCCCTGGGTTGTTGCAGGTCAATAACAGCAGCCTGCTGTCCCCAAAAAGCTGTGGAACAATAACAGGTAAAGCAATTTATTCTCGCCGGTAACTCGGTGTAGCAAGTTTAAAACATCCCCTATGACAAGCAAAAAATTCTCCTGGCCAAAAACTATCATTGCCCTACTTTTAACCCTAGGTTTATGGCTAGGATTGGCAGACTTACCCACCTATGCCCTGGGGGGTATCCAACCAGAGTTGGATCAACCTGCGCCCCTGTTCACCCTGCCCAGCACCACCGGAGAAGGGGAAGTTAATTTGACAGATTACCGGGGTCAATGGGTGGTTTTATATTTCTATCCCCAGGACTTTACCCCCGGTTGTACCTTGGAGGCCCAGCGTTTCCAGCGGGATTTGACCAAATATCAAGCTCTCAATGCCCAGGTAATTGGGGTAAGTGTGGACGACTTAGACTCCCATGAAGCTTTTTGTGATGCGGAAGGGCTTAAGTTTCCCCTGCTGGCGGACTCCGACGGGGCAGTAATCAAGACCTATGGCTCTTGGCTCAGTGGCATGGCCCTACGACACACCTACGTCATCGATCCCGAGGGTATTTTGCGGGAAAGATTTCTGGGAGTGAGACCCGCCACCCACAGTGAAGAAGTTTTGGCCCGGTTGGCAGAATTACAAGCCTAATTGCCAGTGTTACGGCATTTTCAAAAACTTTACAATTCAAACTTGGGCTTAGTCAGGGTTGTTTGGCGGTCTTGGCAGGCAAGATAAACTGCTTCTAGCAAAACTTCGGGGGGATTATCGGCCGAGGGAGCGGTGAGACGCAGACGTTCTTGTACCTGTTTGGCTAACCTTTTCTCCGCCTGTTGCCTGGCCTTGGGTAGTAAATCTCCCCGTCGGAGTAAATAATCCCGGATCACTAACCAATGGTCTGCTGTAATTCTTTCTAAACCAGGGCATTGTGCTAACTCAGCGGCGAGAATCTTCGCTTGCTCCGGTTGTTGCAGTTTTAGGCGATCGCCTCTTTGATCCCGACTTTCCCGAATCACTAAAGTCCCCGCCAGTAAATCTCCAATGCGTTTTTCCCGCCGGCCAAAAATGATTAATAAAGCGCCGATGTAAAGAAAATCATCAATGGGGCGGAACAGAGCTCTTAAACTAGCTTCCTGTAAGCCAACGGGGCGGCCATCTCCCCGAATTACCCGAATTTTAGCCCTGCGTTTACCGGGGGTTTGACCCTGCCAGAGGGTTTCAAAAAAGACAAAATAACCCACATAAACCGCAAAAATGAGGAAAATTTGGATAGCGGTGAGCCAGAGTTGCCATTCCCCGGAGGCGTAGAGGGAAAGGTTATAGGCCAACACCGCCCAAATAATTAGCAAAATTAAAACAACGCTTCCCAGACAGACATAGTCGATCAGCACCGCATAGAGACGATTGCCGATGCCCGCCAAAGTAAATTCCAATTCTACGCTTTCGGGGGTTTCCACCTGATAATGGTTAAACAGGGCCATGGTTTCTAGCTTTGGGGGAGAAAAAAGGGGATAGAGACAATGATGGTTCCAGGGGAGATTAGCTCGGGCGTTTTGTCCCTGAGGCAAGCTTTAAAATTTTGCCCGATCGCCGTAAGATAAAGGCTGGCAAAGCTTGTTTTTATTGGCGTATTTAACAAAAGACTATGGACATTTTGACATTAGGTTGGGTAAGCGTGTTAGTTCTGTTCACCTGGTCCATCAGCATGGTGGTATGGGGTCGGAACGGCTTCTAGGATTAAACCTGGATTTCCCGTTGTTTAAGAGTCTTTGATACCGTGGAAGCAACTCCTACTCCTGTCCTCAACACCCTTTTTTTAGCGGCCCTGGTGATGCTAGTGCTTGTTAGTGGTGGCATTCTCTACCTCACCACCCTGGAATGGCGCGATCGCCGTCGGCAGGATCGGGATAAAAAAATGGGTCGCTAGTTTTTTGAGTAGTTGAAAAGTTTACGGACGCGGGGGAATTTTGCCCTCTTGTGCCACCACCCCTGTGATAACTTATGGGTCTTTCCCGTTTACCGGTGATTGGGTTATTTATTACCCTGGTCACCATAGCTTTTTTGCTGGTTGCCAACTTTGACCAAAATCCAGTCCCGGTTAATCTGGCCAAGGATGCCCCCACCCAAAGCTCCTCTCCTGGGTTGGTTATTGTGGCGGCGGGAGATATTGCCTGTGCCCCCGAAGATCCCGGCTTTAATAACAGTTTAGGTACAGCAGACCGTTGCCAGATGGCCGCCACAGCTAATTTGGTTGCTAGCGCTAATCCTGATCTAGTTTTACCGCTAGGGGATAACCAGTACGAACGGGGAGAATTGGCTAATTACCAAGCTTCCTATCAACCCACCTGGGGAAAATTCGATGCCATCAGCCGCCCTGTGCCAGGTAACCATGAATATTACGGCCCCGGCAAAGATGCGGCGGACTACTTTGATTATTTTGGCCAACTAGCCGGCGATCGCCAAAAGGGCTATTACAGCTACGACCAGGGGGACTGGCATTTTATTGCCCTCAATTCCAACTGCCAATACATTGGCGGTTGCGAAATGGGATCGGCCCAACAGGAATGGCTCAGGCAAGATTTAGCCGAAAACAACAAAGTCTGTACCCTAGCCTATTGGCACCACCCCCTTTATTCCTCTGGTGTGCACGGTAACCAAAAGCAAATGGCGGACCTATGGCAGACCCTCTACGATGGCGGTGCGGAATTGGTGCTATCGGGGCACGACCACCTGTACGAAAGATTTGCCCCCCAAAATGCCCAGGGTGAATTGGATAGGGAAAAGGGGCTGAGGCAATTTGTCATTGGCACCGGCGGCAAAAGTCTTTATCCTTTCAAAACCGTGCGCCCCAACAGTGAAGTTCAGGCAATGGGAGTTTATGGAGTGCTGAAAATGGAACTCCAATCCAACAGCTACCGCTGGCAATTCCTAACCGCCAACACCGACGAATTCAATGAACAGGGGAAGGATTTATGTCATTAAAGGGGGCAATCATGCCATTACTGGGGCCCTTTGCCATGGCCCAAAACCAGGAAAATACTAATAAATTCCATCACCCATTCTAATTCTCCTTTGCGGCAAACCTGCGCTAAGCTTATTCGTGAGCATTTCTCGGTTGTACCTATGGACTTTTCTAGTAACGTTGCAGCGCAACTCAATGCGGGGACAATTTTGCCAGAGGGCATTGTTATTGTCACTCTCCTCCTTGTGCTAATTGTTGATTTGATTGGGGGACGCAAGGTAGCCTTGGCCCTGCCCTACCTGGCGATCGCCGGTTTATTGGTATCGGTGGGTTTGCTAGTTACTTCCTGGTCCATGGCGGATCCCATCGGTTTCATCGGCGCTTTCAATGGAGATAATCTCAGCATTATTTTCCGGGCTATCATTGCCCTGTCCACCGTTGTCACCATTTTAATGTCGGTGCGTTATGTGCAACAAACGGGGACTTCCTTGGCGGAATTCATTGCCATTTTGCTCACGGCTACCTTGGGGGGCATGTTCCTCTCAGCGGCCAACGAGTTGGTGATGGTTTTCATCTCCCTGGAAATGCTCAGTATTTCCTCCTACCTCATGACGGGCTACATGAAGCGGGACCCCCGTTCCAATGAAGCGGCGTTGAAATATTTGCTCATTGGTGCTTCTAGCTCCGCCATTTTCCTTTACGGTCTTTCCCTCCTCTATGGTTTGTCCGGTGGCGAAACCCAGTTGGTATTAATTGCCGAGAAATTAGTTAACGCTGACACTGTGGGTCAATCCCTCGGTTTGGCGATCGCCTTGGTGTTTGTCATTGCTGGTATTGCCTTTAAAATTTCCGCTGTACCCTTCCACCAATGGACCCCCGACGTTTATGAAGGTTCTCCCACCCCGGTGGTGGCTTTTCTTTCGGTGGGCTCTAAGGCGGCCGGTTTTGCCGTAGCTATCCGATTACTAGTGACTGCCTTTGGTGGTATTACCGATGAGTGGCACGTTATTTTCACCGCTCTGGCCGTGTTGAGCATGGTGCTGGGCAACGTGGTGGCTTTAGCCCAAACCAGCATGAAACGGATGTTGGCCTACTCTTCCATCGGTCAAGCAGGCTTTGTGATGATTGGCCTAGTGGCCGGCAGTGAAGATGGTTACGCCAGCATGGTTTTCTACATGCTCATCTATCTGTTTATGAACCTGGGGGCGTTTAGTTGCATTATTCTCTTCACCCTCCGCACTGGCAGTGACCAAATTAGTGATTACGCTGGTCTGTACCACAAAGACCCCTTGTTAACCTTGGGCTTGAGCATTTGTTTATTATCCTTGGGGGGCATTCCTCCTCTGGCGGGCTTTTTCGGCAAAATTTACATCTTCTGGGCCGGTTGGCAATCGGGATTGTATGGCCTAGTCCTACTTGGTCTGGTTACCAGTGTAGTTTCCATCTACTACTACATCCGGGTGGTGAAAATGATGGTGGTGAAGGAGCCCCAGGAAATGTCCGAAGTAATCAAAAATTACCCGGCCATCAAATGGAATTTACCCGGCATGCGTCCCCTACAGGTGGGCATTGTCGCTACTTTGGTTGCTACCTCGCTGGCAGGTATTCTGGCTAATCCCCTCTTTAACCTCGCCACCGATTCCGTGGTCAGCACCAAGATGTTGCAGACAGCCCTCCAGCAAACAGGAGAAACTCCGGCGATCGCCATTTCCCATGATTTACCCTAGGGGTATCAGGAAATATTGCTTTGCAGGCAAAAGCCAATGAGTGTAACTATAGAAACCGATTTAAAGGAGATCTTGGGGGAAATTAAGACCAAACTCGATGACCTCCAAAAAGATGTAACTTCTCTTAAGATCGATATGGCAACGGTGAAAACCGAGTTATCTGCGGTCAGGATGGAGATAGGTACAGTCAAGGATGATGTTAAAGATGTCAAAGGGCGGGCTAATGCTCAAATTTGGGCGTTGATTCTTGCCGTCATCGGAGCCATAATTACCACCTTGGTGCGTTTTGGCATTTTCCCTAATCCCTAACAAAAAAGCGACCAGGCTTTTCTTTCAATTGCCCGATCGCCTTTGATATTTTCCCAAAGGATAAAAGCTAGTCCATTCAGAATCGAGCCTTAAAGTACTCCCATATTGGCTAGCCCCAGAATTACTCCAGCGCCGAGGATGTGGCCAAAGCTAGCGGTGCCCAGCACAGCCCCTAAACCAAAGCCGCCAAAGAAGTTAGAGGAAGGCATGGGGGTGCCCACATTTTGTTGTTTGATGGTCAATTTACCAAAGGCGATCGCCAAAATGTTGCAAGCAATCATCACCCCAGCAACTTTAGGGCTCCAGGACAGGGTGGCGGGAACGGCGGTGGCCAACAAAAAGCTATGCATTGAGATTCTCCAGAATAAAGACGGTTTTTAAAGGGATAGCCCCACGCTAATGGGGGTCTTTAAAAATCTCATCTTACGGGGACGCTCTGCCCCTGGGAAACCACCGTTGCAATACTTAACAAATTTTCGTTTTTAGCTTGGCAAATGTCTTTGGCAAAATTGGTTGATCTGGCTTAAATCGTCAGTTATTTGCCCTGGAATAGTCTGGGGACGGGCAATTCTGATCAGATTTACCCCCAACGCTTCCGCCACTTTTTGCTTAACCAATTCTCCCCCCTGGGCACCGGAGGCTTTAGTTACCACCCCTTGAATTTGCCATTGTTGCCACAGGGCTTTTTCCAATGGTTCGGCTACGGGGGGGCGCAAAGCAATGATACGGTCGGAAGTAAACCCAGCGGCGATCGCCTGGGCTAGGGCTTGGGGATAGGGCAGAATACGGGCAAATAGAACTGCTTCATCCTGTAGGAGGCTGAAATGGCTTAACCAGCGGGCTCCAACGGTCAACAGCACCCGTTTTCCCCTCAAGTAAGGCTGATATTTCCCTCTGGTTAAACTCTGAATATCAGGTACTTCTAAGGTATTTTTTCCCAAAGCCAGGGGCGGCCGCTCAAATCGGATATAGGGAATTTGTTGTTCTTTGGCGATCGCCGTGACCGTGGTAGTAATTTGGGCGGCAAAGGGATGGGACGCATCGACAATGACTGCAATGCTATGGCGTTTTAGAAATTTCGGTATTTCCTGTGGGGTTAAAGCTCCAACGTGAACCGTCAAACATTGATGAATCGGATATAAATGCTTGGCCTCCGATGTGGTGACTGTCACCAGACAATTTATTCCCTGGGCAATTAACCCTTCGGCTACGGCACGACTATCCACCGTTCCACCAATTAACCAAACGGTTGCCAGGCTATCCACCATGATTTAAGTGCTTACAACTGGAATTTTTCACCCAAGTAATATTGCCGCACCAAAGGATTTTCCGATAACTCCCCGGCACTACCGGAAGCCAAAATTTGCCCGTCCCGCATAATGTAACCCCGGTTGGTAATGGCTAGGGTTTCCCGCACATTATGGTCGGTGATTAAAATGCCCATATTTCGTTCCCGCAACTGGGCAATGATAGTTTGAATTTCCGCCACGGCAATGGGGTCAACCCCCGCAAAGGGTTCATCTAAAAGCAAAAATTGTGGTCCTTCCACCCCGATCGCCAGGGCCCGGGCTAACTCAGTGCGCCGCCGTTCTCCCCCAGAAATTTGCGAACCTTGGGTATGGGCCACTTTTTCTAAGCGAAACTCGGCCAATAGCTGCTCAAGGCGATGTTTCCGTAGGGGAGGCGAAACCCCTGTTTGCTCCAAAGCTAAGAGAATGTTGTCCCGCACACTCAACTGCCGAAAGACGCTGGCCTGTTGAGTTAGGTAACCTAAACCAAGATGGGCCCGTTGGTTCAGGGGTAAATTAGTTATGTCCCGCTGGTGGAGCCACACCCGCCCTGTATTCGGCTTTACTAATCCCGTGGCAATGTAAAAAGTGGTGGTTTTTCCCGCTCCGTTGGGCCCGAGTAAGCCGACAATTTCCCCGGGAGCGACCTGGGCGTTGACCCGATTGACCACACAACGCTTGCCGTAGAGTTTATGGATATTTTCTAAAACTAAGGTCACGATCTCCGTTCTCGCTAAAAAGCCTGTCACCGAATGCCGTTAGTATCCCACAGCTAAGAACCCAGGGGCGGCAAATCTGGCAGGGTATCACCGGGGAGAGGATTGGGACCAGTGGGGGCGGGGCCGGCTGGACTTTGGGACTCTTCCACTAGATAAATGGATTCCACCTGTTGATTTGCTTGGGGGTTAGCGACAAAACGCCCTTCGTCCACTAAATAGGTCATGGTTTCCGCCCGCATACTGTTGCCGTCCTGGAGCACATAGACGTTGCCACTAAGGACTAAACGTCTCTCCTGGGAAAAATATTGGGCCTGGGCCGCCGTTGCTTGCAAATTCCGCGCAGGATAGTAAACTTGAACATTCCCCCTAGCGGTCACCACCCCGGTTTGGGAATTAGCTTCTTGGATATCAGAGCGGACAGTCATGGGACTAGAAGGGGCCGTTTGGGCCACCACCGAGGAATTGACGTTGACGGGCAGGGAAGACAAGCTCCCTAGGGAGGCCATGGCGACCGCCAACCAACCCCAGTGACGAGATAGCAAATGGGAGGGGGAAAAACGTTGAGGGAATACCATGAGCAAACGAACCATAATCGCTAACAGGCAAGCTTAGGGAAGAAAGCAGGGGAAGATTGTCAACCCAATAAAGCTAGTGTAGCGAATTGGGGCAATCTGTTTGGGTCGCTAAGGTCAGAAATCCATCCTCCACCCCTGGGTTTTGGACGTTCACCGTGGGTTTAGGTTTCCCCTGGGTCAAAGGACTGCAAACTGTTTAACAATGCCGGTACGATCGCCGCTGGCCAGCCGCCCTCTGCTTTACGCCCCTGGCACAAAATAAACCTCAATTCATAGGCGTGGGCATAGCCCTCAATTTCTAACCACACCAATTCACTACTCAGTTCGCAACAAATTTTTTCCTCCTCCATTAACTCGTCGGCGATCGCCGTGACGGTCTGGGCCAACTCCCTACTCAAGCGATGGAAATCGGCAAACTCATCTTGGGTCAACTCCAAAGCCCAATTCTCTGACCCCAGCAAAAAAGGAAAAGTCTCGGCATTGGGATCAAAGCCCCAGCGCCAACCAGGCCCTTCATGAATAGTTTTTGACAGCATGCCACTGGACCCATGGACAAAAAAAGAGAGTTAGTCGTAAGCCGGGTTCTGTTCCAGGATGCGAGGCACCCTTGGGGAGTTATCTATCTGGGAAATTTGTTACCAAATTCCTCAAGCGGTTCCACCAATCATGGGGCAGGAAAAAGACCAACCTTTGCCCCTCCGACCTTGCTTCCAACCGGGGTTTACCGAGCCAGTACCTCTCGATACTGCTGGTGCGCTCTTACCGCACCTTTGCACCCTTACCCTTTTCAGTGGTCAGTTACCAGTTAGTCAGCAGAAAAACCCTGTTAACTGTTTACTGGTTGCTGTTTTCTAAAAAGGGCGGTATTTTTCTGTGGCACTGTCCTCACGCTCGCGCGCACTGGGCGTTACCCAGCAAGTTTGGCCTTTGGGAAGCCCGGACTTTCCTCAGATTCCCTGTGACAGGAATCCGCAACTCCCTCCCTAACTCTCTTTTTCTAGTGTGCCATTGATTAGAGCCATAGGCCGCTGTGGTTTGTGACCCCAATTAATTGAAACTTCATTGCCCCCTCCGTAGTCTTGGGAAATTGGTGCTAGGAGTTGACCAATGAAAAAATTTGCCTGTTTAGCCTTGTCTGTATTACTCAGTGGAGCCGCGAGCTTACCCAGTTGGGCAGGGGAGGTATTGGACCGCATTGAACAAACGGGGGTGATTAATGCCGGCACTAGAAAGGATGCGGTGCCCTTCGCCTACGTTGACGACCAAGGGGAATGGGTGGGTTTTTCCATTGATCTGCTGGAATTGATTCGCCAGGAAGCGGAAGCCAGACTGGGTAAACCAATCAAGTTAAACATGGTGGAAGCCACCGCCGATAATCGCTTTGACTTGATTACCAATCAGACCATCGACTTGGAATGTGCTTCTTCCACCTTCACCTGGAATAGAACGGCAGTGGTGGATTTTTCAGTCAGTTACTTTGCCGATGGTACCAAAATTATCACCGGGGTGGATAGTGATCTAGAATCTGCCGATTCCCTAGCGGGACGGGCGATCGGGGTTATTCCCGACACCACCAATGCAAAAGCTATTCTCGACTTTCAACCGGGGGCAACCATCGTTGAAGTTAAAGACCAGGCCGATGGCATGGCCAAGCTTGAAGCTGGAGAAATCGAAGCTTTTGCTGGAGATGGCATTGTTTTGGCAGGATTGAAAAAAACCTCTGATAATCCCCAACAGTGGAAAGTGGTGCCTAATTTTCCCTATCAGTACGAAGCCTATGCCTGTTTATTACCCAAAGATGATTCTGACTGGCGCAATTTGGTCAACTACAGTCTAGTCAAATATATGGAAGGGGTAATCAGCGATCAGACCGCAGCGGTGGAAATTTACGAGCGTTGGTTTGATGAAGAAACTGGCGTTGCGCCCTATCCCCGGGAAACGATCAACGATTATTACCAAGGCATTGTGGATAGTTTTGAGTGGATTCCCATTGTTAGCTATTAGCAATTATTAGCAAAGCTTAAAGTGGGGATTAATTTGCCCCAGCCCTTCATTGGAAGGAATGATCAAATTAAGCAGTTCCTAATGCATAATTTCCTTTTAAGGGCTAGCAAGTATCTATTGCAACCAGCCTTTAATAGTTTTAATAACGCATTACATCAGCCTGACGTTGAACAAGAGCGGTTAAAAACCAAAATTATTCAGCGCCTAACTCACACCCGTTATGGCCAATCTTTGGGGATCACTAAAGACTCTCCTTGGTCGGCTATTCCCGTAGTTAGCTATGATGATTTTTTTTCCTGGTTAGAACAACAGCAAACCTCACCTAAACAATCAATAATTACCAACGAAAAAATTCATTATTGGCAACAAACTTCGGGCAGTTCTGGCGCGATTAAACAAATTCCCTACACCCATGGTTTACTGACTGCATTTACCTCCATGTTTGCGGTTTGGGCCTATGACCTGCTCCA
Source organism: Synechocystis sp. PCC 6803 substr. PCC-P (assembly GCF_000284455.1). Classification (GTDB taxonomy): domain Bacteria; phylum Cyanobacteriota; class Cyanobacteriia; order Cyanobacteriales; family Microcystaceae; genus Synechocystis. The sequence goes on along the minus strand of NC_017039.1, from coordinate 151,683 downwards.
CCATGGCCCAGATTTTCGCACAGGTAAAACCTATGCTTGTGTTTCTCCCACCCTTGGCGATCGCCCTGGGGGCATTGATGACACGGACTATTTGACGGGGCCTCTGCGCTGGCTTAGTGGTCATTTTTTGGTACGGGTAGGTAATCATTTTCCTGACGGAGACGCTTTTCGTTGGGCTTTGGCCTTAGCTTTATTGCAAAATCCAGACTTAGAAATTATTTCCCTTTGGAGTCCAACTTTTTTGACAGTGCAATTAACGTTTATGGCCCAGCACCGTCACGCCCTGATCACGGCCCTTGGTGATCGCCTGGATGACACAAGACGAAAAGCATTAGAAATAGATCCGATTGATTGGCTAAAAATCTGGCCAAAATTAAAATTAATTTCCTGTTGGGATCAACTATTTGCCGGGGAACAAGCTAGGGCTTTACAGACTTATTTTCCCGGAGTATTTATCCAAGGAAAAGGCTTATTGGCCACGGAAGCTCCCATTACCATTCCTCTAATTAAAGCTGGGGGATTTGTGCCCTTAGTGAACCAAATTGTGTTGGAATTTATGACCGCTGATGGCACCATTGTTGACTTGTGCAAAGTGCAAACAGGGCAAACTTATCAATTAATTATTTCCACTTTGGGGGGACTATACCGTTATCGCCTTGGCGATCGCCTGCAGGTATCCCATTGGTATGCCAAAACCCCTTGCCTGGCTTTGGTGGGTAGGGGCGATCGGGTGAGTGACTTGGTGGGAGAAAAACTAACCGAAGAATTTGTGGCTGAAACCCTTAATAATCTTGGCTTAGTTGGTAACATTGGTCTTTGCTTCCTAGTGCCAGTCCCAGGAACCCAGCCCCATTACGTTTTGTACCTATCCTCCGGGGCAATGATGGCGATCGCCGGAGAGGAATCAACATTGGCCCAGCAACTGGATAACGGCCTCCAACGTAGTTTTCATTATCGTCGGGCTCGACAATTGGCCCAGTTAGGGCCGGTGCAAGTAATGACAGATGGTTATCCCCCTTGGTTAACCCAGGGGCGTTGGGGAGATGAAAAAAGTTATTGCCTTCGTATTCCTCCTTCTGGGACCGTTTGAAAAGTCCCCTAGCTCCCAAAATTTGGTAGAGGTTAGACCCCAGTTCCCCTAAGGTGATCGCCCTATCATCCTAGCCCCTAGCCCTGATGGGGTAAAATTCAATGGTTAGTTTCGTTGTAATTATTGTTAGAGAAATACATGGGTGGACAGACGCTCGCAGAATCTTCCCAAGTTTTGCGCCAAGAAGTATTGGGAGCCCGCCGCTTCAGCAACTTTTTCTGGGCTGGAATTTCTACCATTGGTGGTGTCGGTTTCCTGTTGGCCGGCCTTTCTAGCTACTTTGGCAAAAATCTTTTGATTGTTAGTGACACCACCGGACTGCAGTTTATTCCCCAGGGTGTGGCGCTACTTTTCTACGGTGTGGCCGGCAGCACAGTGGCAGGCTATCTCTGGCTAACCATGGCTCTAAACGTCGGCAGTGGTTACAACGAATTCAATAAAAAGTCCGGGCAAGTGACCATTTTCCGTTGGGGCTTCCCCGGCAAAAACCGCCGCATTGAGTTGATCAATAAAATTGCCGATGTCCAGGCGGTAAAGGCGGAAATTAAAGAAGGCGTTAACCCCAAACGCTCCCTATACCTCAAAGTCAAACAGCGAAGAGATATTCCCCTCACCAGGGCAGGCCAACCCATTTCGCTCTCCCAATTGGAAAACCAGGGGGCTGAGTTAGCCCGCTTTCTAGGAGTACCCCTAGAAGGTTTGTAAATTGCCATTCCCGTGCTGTCAGATTTCACTACCAAGAACACCAAATTCAGGGCAGAAACGGGGGTTTGTTATGTTCAATTGGTCCCCATTTCCCCTAGAAAGTTATCTAAAGTGGACTAAGGTTCCTAACAAGGACTTTAAAGTTGGTTAATTTACATAAACGATGAAAGGCAGTTGCCATTAGCAATTACGGAGATTAGATTTTATGAGGATTTTACCGAATATCAGCCGAGCCACTTGGTTTGTGGGCATCTTTTTTGTCGTCAACATTTTACTGACTGCCTGCAATCAGCCCTCTGCCAATTCTTCAGCCGAGCCTTCCCCCACGGAAACCAACAGCCCAGTGGCCCAGGTAACAACGGATCCATATAAAGACTATAAGCCTCGCTTAAATGGCAAAGCCACTGTGGAAATGATGGTTAATGGCCAACCAATCATCATTGAAGTGGATGGGGAAAATGCGCCGATTACCGCCGGTAACTTTGTTGACTTAGTGGAACAGGGCTTCTACAACGGTTTAACTTTCCACAGGGTGGTAGATGGTTTTGTGGCCCAGGGGGGAGACCCCAAAGGTGACGGTACGGGGGGTTATGTGGATAAAAACACCCAACGTCCCCGCAATATTCCCTTGGAGATTAAGGTGGACCCTGCAGTAGAAAATGCACCAGAAACCCCGGTCTACAGTCGAGCCTTGGGCAATCAAGCTGGATTTCCGGTGATGCTGCCCCACAAAACCGGCGCTGTGGCTATGGCCCGCTCCCAAATGCCAGACTCCGCTTCTTCCCAGTTTTATTTCACCCTGTCCGATGAAACGGGATTTTTAGACGGTGATTATGCTGTGTTTGGTTACGTCACCCAGGGTATGGACGTAGTGCTGAAAATCAAACAGGGGGACAAGATTCAGTCCGCCAAGGTAATTACAGGGCAAAATAACTTAGAAAAATAGATGCATAGTCCTAATAAATTTACCTCTGGGCCCAAACAGTTTCTGGAGTCGGAAGCCATTACCTCCTATGCTGATGCCGCTGTGGTGGTGGTGCCCATTCCCTATGAGGCAACTACTTCCTACCGTAAGGGTTGTGAGCATGGCCCTGAGGCGGTGCTAGAAGCTTCGGACCAGTTGGAAGCCTATGACGAAGAGTTGGGCACTTCCCCCTGCCATGATTTGGGTATTTACACCTGCGCTCCCCTGGCGGACAGCAATAAGCATCCCGCTTTGGCTGGAGACGCCATGGTAACGGAGGTTTGTGACGGCATTGCCCCTTTTGTGGAAGACGGTAAATTTGTAGTGGCGATCGGTGGGGAACATGCCATTACCACTGGGGTAGTGCGGGCTATGCAAAGGGGGACATCGGAGCCTTTTACGGTGGTGCAAATTGATGCCCATGGGGATATGCGGGACAAATTTGAAGGTTCCTGCCATAACCATGCCTGTGTAATGCGCCGGGTGTTGGAATTGGGCTTACCCACTCTGCCGATCGCCATTCGGGCCATTTGTCAGGAAGAGGCAGATTTGATTCGGGAAAAAAATATTCCTGTGTTTTGGGCCAGGGAAATGGCCGATAATCCCAATTGGATTAACGAGGCGATCGCCAGCATCACCACACAAAAAGTCTTTCTCACCATTGATATGGACGGTTTTGATCCGGGGTTTATGCCGGGAGTCGGCACCCCTGAACCGGGGGGGCTAGGTTGGTATGAAGGGTTAAATTTTTTCCGCCGTCTTTTTCAAACCAAGCAAGTAATTGGTTGCGACTTGATGGAACTGGCCCCAGTGCGAGGCTCGGTGGTGTCGGAATTTTCTACCGCTAAACTAGCCTATAAGTTGATGGGTTACTGGGGAGAGTCCCAACGGAAAAAACTCTAGCTATTCTCTGTTGTCAAAAATCTCCCTGAAGTTTAGGAAAAAAAGAATAAAAGTCTTCCACAGACCCAAAGGAGGATAGAGCAAAACTCGCCCCACGGATTCCAAACCTTGCCGGGGTCAAACTCCCTTAGAACAATAAAGGCTTGAGGGTTTCCACCACGGATTTGGCCAAGCTCGGCAAATGGTAGCCCCCTTCCAGTCCTAAAACCGGATAGGGAGATATTTCCATCAGATAATGGGTCATCATGCCGTAATCCTCCGGAATTAGGTTCATATAGGCCAAGGGATCGGAGTGGTTAGCATCATAACCAGCACTCACCAAGAGTAAATCCGGCTTCACTTGCCGTAAAAATGGGAGAACTTTATGCTCAAACGCCTCCCGATAAACTTTGCCATCCCCCCCTGGTTTGAGGGGAATATTAAGCACATTGTCGTGTTGACCCCGATCGCCAGCGGCCCCTGTGCCGGGATAGCAGGGAAATTGGTGCAGGGAACAATAGAAAATCCGGGGGTTATGGTCCACCAATGCTTCAGTGCCATTGCCATGGTGTACATCCCAATCTAAGATGGCTACCCGCTCCACCCCTGGTCTAGTTAAGGCGTAATGGGCGGCGATCGCCACATTGTTGAGCAAACAAAAACCCATACCCGTGTTACGAATAGCATGGTGCCCAGGGGGACGGGCCAACACAAACACCGCCTCCCGTTGATTTAAGACATGGTCAACCCCATCTAGCCAGGCCCGCACCGCCAAGCGGGCTACATCATAGCTCTGGGGAGAAACAGGGGTATCCGCATCGAGGGAACCGCCCCCTAGCTCAGCCAATTTCGCCAATTTGTTTAAATATTCCTGGCTATGGCATCGGAGGATGTATGGATCTAAATTCCACGTCACCGGGGAAGGCTTTTGCCAATGGAGGTAATTCGCTCCGGGCATCTTCCGTAAAGCAGTGGCGATCGCCGTCAGTCGGGCCGGACACTCGGGGTGGGTGGGGCCAGTTTCGTGGCGCAAAAACTCTGCGCTGTAAATAATAGCGACCATGGTAAGTGGTGGTGGATAGTAAAATTAGGCGGAGAAGGCGGAGCAAAAAGTTTGGCCAGCCCTTCAGCCATTGCCCCAGGGCCATGACCCACCAATGCTATTCTAGGTAGGGTATTGAGCCAAATTTAAGATCGAGGCAGTTTAGGCTATGCAAGTTAACAATCTCGGCTTTATAGCAAGTATTTTATTTGTGTTGGTGCCAACGGTTTTCCTGTTGATCCTGTTTATTCAAACCGGGAAACAAAGCGAAAGCTAAGCCTTGGTTAACCATTGTCAAACAGAACAGAGTCAGGGGCGGAGTTGATCCAGCCCCTTTTTTTGCCGATAGTTAAACCCTGGGTAAATATTTCGCCTTTAATTGAAATTAGATCCCTTCTTTGCGAGTTAGTAACACCGGACAGGGGGCATTGACCCGAATATAGTCCGATAGGGAAGTGCCCAATAGTCGGTCTAAATCTGGCAAACTCTTGGCAATGGAGGGCCGGCGATCGGGGGAACCCAACAGCATCAAGTCAGCATTGTAATCCTCCGCCAATTCGCATAGTTTTTCCCCTGGCTTACCCCCCGTTACAGTGCAACGATAGGCAATGCCCAAACGCTTCGCCTTGGCGATCGCCGGAGCTAGGACGGGGTTTTCCTCAATTTCTTGCCGGGAAAGGGGTAGTAGATCCGGCTTCAGGTCGGGGTTCACCCGAGCTAGAATTAATTCCCCTTCTGGATAATCCCGCAAAAGCTCCAGGGCCAGTTCCAACGCATACTCCGCCGCCGCTGACTTATCTAGGGCCACCATGACCCGTTTAATGCGCTTAACGTAAATATCGTCCTTCACCAACAACATGGGGTGATTGGTCAGTTGAAATACATACTGACTAACAGAATTTTCTAGAATGGCTTCCAACCGTTTCAAGCCCCGGGAACCCATAATAATCAGGTCCGCATCAATTTCGTTGGCCACATCACACACCACTCCCTTGGGGTCTCCTTGGCGCAACACGGTGGAAACCTTACTGGGTTCGATGGCCACATCCTCCAACAAGTCCGCCAGGATTTTACCGCCCTCGGCCCATTTTTCCGTGAATGCCTCCGTGGTAATTTGGGGCGGAACCACGTGCAAAATCGTGATCGATGCCTTTTGCACCGCCGGAAAGTCCATCATGGCCTTGAGCATTTCTTGGGTTTGGCTGGTGCCAGAATCTGCGTATAAAATTTTGCTAAGCATGATAATTGAGTTCCTTGAATCGGTTCAGGGAGAGTCTCACCGTGCCATGGAGATTGATAACGGCAAGCCCTCCTCGGTTAAGCCTTATCCCTTCAGAATAAGGCCAATGCAAGCGCAGAAATTTAACGACTTGTTGCGGACTTTCTCAGCCTTGGTGGGCCATGGTTCTAGGGAACTCCTAACCCAATACCCATATCAACAGCTAACCTGCCCCTCCAATTGACGGCAGGAGTGTGTCAAAATCTAGGGAAATTTGAGATTGTCGTCAGCCATTACCGACGAGTAAAAGCTATGAACGTGATTGTGGATTTATGTGTTGTGCCCCTGGGTGTGGGGGTTTCCGTGGGTCAGTATGTGGCCGCTTGCCAGAAAGTACTGGCCGAAGCGGGGCTGAAACATACCATGCATGCCTACGGCACCAACATTGAAGGGGATTGGGACGAAGTTTTTGCCGCAGTTAAGGCTTGCCATGAAGCTGTCCATGCCCTGGGAGCCCCCCGCATCACTTCCAGCATGCGTTTTGGTACCCGCACTGATCGCCCCCAAACCATGGATGAAAAGGTGAAAAGTGTGGAAACATGGCTGGAAAATTCTTAGACGGGCAATGGTGGGAAAGCCAAAGTTAATTGCTAATTCTCTCTAGCCAAGGTGAATTTTAGTTTTTAACCCGTCAACTTAGTTAACTTTCGGGCTCCGTTGCTTGTAGCTCCACTAGATAACTGCCCCATTTTTCCTCGTTAGTGCGGGGGTCAATGTCTTTTTTTAACAACCGCCAACTTTTGCCTTCACTTTGCCGCTGTAGGTAAAGATCGAAGGGATTCTGTTTTTGAGTCACCGTTTGCCGGGGCAAAATTAGTTTTAAATCATATCCCCCAGTCAGGTGATAGGCCGGTAAATTATCCACGGCGATCGCCTCAATATTTTTGACATTGATTTTGCTAATTTCAAAATCTGGGGTCGGGGCGTTTAAATGTTGGCTCAGGGCAGTTTGGGTACGATTAAGTTGGAAAGTAATTGCTTGCTGTACCACCGCACCGTCAGGGGCAAATTCCAAAGGGGGCGGGGCACTTTGACAGGCATTTAAACTGAAGCAAATCAAACCAAGGGTTAACCAATTTAGCAATCGATACCGATAAAAATCGATTAGGTTAACGCTGAAACTCTGCCAAGGCTGAAGGATTTGCTTGCCCGAAAGTGATTTTCGCATAAACAATTAACTAATCAGCGCTATTCAACTGTTGCAATTTCTCCAATACCTTTTCTGCGTGGCCCTTAACCCGGACATTAGGCCAAATGTGGGCAATATTCCCCTGGGGATTGATCAAAAAAGTAGAACGAAGAATGCCTTCACACTCTTTGCCCATAAACTTTTTCGGTCCCCAAGCGCCATAGGCTGCCGCTAATTCGTGTTCCGGATCACTGAGCAGTTGAACGGTTAAATTATGCTTGTCAATAAATTTGCCGTGACTTTTTTCCGAATCCGGACTAACACCGACAACAACAGCATTTAAATCTGTAAATTCCGGTAACTTTTCGCTAAAATCTATCGCTTCAGTGGTGCAACCGGGGGTATTGTCTTTGGGGTAAAAATAAAGCACTAACCACTGCCCCAAAAAATCATCGGAGGAAATTGTTTTCCCCTCAGCATTGGGGGCGGAGAAAGTCGGGGCTGGTTGATTAGTTTCTAAGGCAGTGGCCATGTTAAAAAAATTCTTAAATGTCTTAAGAGAAATGATCTTGGGAACTTTTACAGGAGTGATAATTGTTATACCAATTCGTTAAATTCCAGCGACGGGTCAAGAGATATCCCCCCTAGCCCTCCTCACTAAAGCTCCGGTTGAGAAGGGGGGAAGCCGATAGGCGGGGGGATTAGGAATCGTATCTATCATTTTAAAATTTGGTATTACTTAAAATCTCACCTGAATAGCTTGAACTTACTTTATATGTAAAGGAATCAAAATCAGGGGCAAAATGGCGATCACCAGGAGAAGGAAAGATCCAACCCAGCTAGCTAAACGGTGGGAATCCGGGGTAATGGAAAAACCTAGTAAATGGTCAATGCGGGCTAGTAAGCGGTCTTGTTGACCAGAAAAGGGCACTGCCAAAGGAATGGGATTGGCAACGATGGAATTTTGGGACACTAGGGCCAGGGCTTCCGCCAGGAGCAAGGGATCACAGTTTTTTGCCCCATGGCGATCGGCTCGACATTCCCTCTGCCACAGTAATTCCTGCCATAAAGATTCCGTTTCCGGTAGCCAAAAAGTTAGGCGACGCAGGCATCCTAACCAGAAAAACGTCCAAGTATCCCGGTAAAAACGATGGGCATTTTCATGGGCTAAGACCGCATTTACCTGTTCCGGAGACAGCAATTTCAATAAACCCTGACTTACTACCAGTTCCGGTGACCATAATCCCACCTGGGCGCTGTAGGGAAAAGGAGTATCCAAAAGACGAATTTTTTGTCCTTGCCAATCGGCCAACGGATGAACTTTTACCGCCGCCAACGTTTGCCAAGTTTGCCAGGTAAGGTTGGCAACACAAACTGCTGTCCAGAGCAAAAATAGCCAAGCGAGAAAGTGACTGCCCATGCTAGCGGGGAAGCCAAACATCCAACCACAGCCCATCCAGGCGATCGCCATGCTAGTGGTAATCAACAGTAGGGGGGGAAGGGCAAAAAAGCCTAACGCTATGGACCAAGATAATCCGCCCGGCCAGCAACGAATGGCCCAACGCAGGCCAAAGGCAATTAAAACTGCAATGGCAAACAAAATACTGTGCATTATTTCTCCTCCTGTCGCTGTTGTCGGGCCGCCCGCAAACGATCGGCGATCGCCGTTAACTGGTCAATGCTAGCGGTGTCTAAACTGTCAGCAAAGGCGGCCACCACATCGGGATTGCTAATGGCCAAAAACTGCTGTAATTGTTCGTAGGACTGCACCGCTTTGGCCTGGTCTGCACTCACCCTTGCCGTCCAAATAAAGGCTTTGCCCTGGCGATGGCACACTAACCAGCCCTTCTTTGTGAGCCGATTTAACACCGTGGTTACCGAAGAGTAGGCCAATTCCCGGTCAGGGTCGCTCAAAATGCGATCGTGGATATCTTTCACCGTGGCCTGGCCCAATTGCCAGATAATTTGTAAAATTTCCTGCTCCAGGGGGCCCAGGGACAATTGTTGGGGACGGTAGGGGGGAATCCAGCTCATGGGGAGGAGAAAATACTAATTCTTTTTGGAGGGAATAACCCCCATCACTAATCCTAACTTCCCTCAGGAAGAAAACAAGCTATGAAAGCAAAAATATCCTCAGACTTAACTGGTTGTCACAATAGGGGACGGACTGGACGGAATAAATGGCTATGGTCGGGATGATAAAGGCGCGATCGCCGGGGTAAATCAGTCTTTAAAGCTGGGCTAATCAGGTAAAGGGTGGTGCGGATTAAATTTTCCCGCAAACTTAAGGCTGCCATTTCTGCCAAGGGCACTAACCAAATCTTTTCATCGGGCCAACCCACCCGAAAACAAACCGCTACGGGAGTGTCGCCGGGATAATGCTCTAACAATTGGTTCTGAGCTTTTTCCACATGGCGCGCCGCCAGGTATAACCCCAAACTAGCTTGGTGGTACGCTAAACCTGCTAACTCTTCCCGTTCTGGCACCGCCGAAGCCGCACCACTAATGCGGGTTAGCACAATGGTTTGCACGAGATCAGGCACCGTAAGTTCACAGTTTAAGATCGCCGCCGCCGCTTGAAAGGCGCTAATACCCGGCACACAGACAAAGGGAATATCCGCTTCTCCCAGGGCTTGCATTTGTTCGTGGATGGCGCTGTAGAGGGTTAGATCGCCGGAATGGAGTCGCACCACAATCTTGCCTTGGCGCACCGCTGTGATCATCAAAGGCACAATGGTTTCCAAGGTTTTATTCCCGGTGGCAACACATTCCGCCTGGGGTCTGACGTCCGCCAAAATTTGTTTGGGCACCAAGGAATCGGCATAGAGGACTAAATCCGCCGCCTGCAAAAGCTTTTGCCCCTTAATGGTCAATAAATCCGGATCACCGGGGCCCGCCCCAACAAAATAAACCGCTGGAGAAAAAGAAGAGTTTTGTGAATCCATGAAGACGTTTTTATAAAGATTATCTGGGAGGTATAAGAAAAACAAATAGCATTTATCGATAACTATAAATTGCGTAAAATTTTCACAATTAAGACCATTTTAAATATTTAGTTTAAATGCCTAAATTGTCATTTTCGCTTTTATTATCATAGAAAATTTTATTATTAGTCTTTGTTGAACTCCTAATACTCTAGTACCTTATAGTCGTACTAATCAGCTATAATTGCACCAATGATCTTTACAGGAAGCTTGAATGCAGAAGGCTTTGAAGGATGGTTGAGAGTGTATCTTTTAGCATCACTCAGCATTCCATCAGTCTTAACAATGGATAATGCTTCCATTCATCGTAAAAATGCCATTAAAGAATTGGTTAAAGAAGCCGGTCGTGAGGTTGTATTTTTACCGAAGTACTCTCCTGATTTAAATGATATTGAGCATGATTTTAGTGCGTTAAAAAGAATCAGAATGTATGCCCCTGTCGGAACATCCCTTGATGAAGTGATTCGGTCTTATTGCATCGTCTAGTGCTTCACTCTTATTTGAAATAACTATAACTATAATTACATATTTAATGCTAAGATTGCTAGAGATTTCCAAAAAAGCGAGTGTAACAATGTTAGATAAACTACATTGTTCAAATTTAGGGAAATTTATAAATAATACCACCGGACTCACTAGCTTCAAAGGTGGCATTGAACTCAATCGCCTTTTGGTCCAAATATTCTTTGGCTTCCTTACCATCAATTTCTGCGGCCTTGCAAAACTGTAAAACCGTAATGGTGTTTTTATTTTCCTCTAGAATTTGGAAGAAAATTTTTCTGAGGTTCTCCGAGGTCGCCATAGTGATTTGTTGTTGTTGCTTTCTGCCATCATGGACCGCACTCCAGAGTAGCCCACCCCCCAGGGCACTCATGGGCAGGGAAAAAATCATCAGAGCCGCCGCCGCTCCATCCCGGTCTTCCTGGGACTTAGTGGAGTCGAAAATTTCCACCACACAGTAGAGCCCCAAAGGAATTCCCAGGGAAAGCAAAAGAAAAGCCACAATTTGTTTAATTAATCTCATGGTTCCAATGGGCTAAAAAGTTAATTGGGCAAAAACTCAGTAAATTAGACTATTTTGCCATTAACACCACAGAAGAACGGGGCTGAACCCAATATGTTTCTCCCTCAACCGGAGAGGCGATCGCCGGCTCCTGGAAGTCCAACGGAGTTGGTAAATAGGTATCCACCAGTCGATGCCAAATCAAACCATCGTTTAGAGGGGGCAATTCAAAATTCAGCGGTTCCCAATAGGCATTAAAGATCAGATGGAGAATTTCCTCCGCTCCTGGATGGAATAGGGTGACCGCTAAAGTATGGGAAGTGTAAGACCAATCGGGCTGGGCTAGTTTCACTCCATGCCAAACCACGCAGGAGCCCGGTAAATCCTTAGTTGCTTTAAGATACATTTCCCGCAGAGCTGCTTCGTCCACTGGAGGGAGGGGTTTATAAACGGGTTCTTCCCCGTCCTGGCCATCCCCCTCAGAGCCGTCATTTTCATCGGGAAAGCGGGGTAGAGCAAAATTTAGCACCGGCAATAAACTTTCCTCAAGAAATAGGGATAGGCTTTGGGTCAAAGCAATAATGCCCCGCAAAAAGTGAGTTTCATCGCTGTGGGTTTCTTCCCCACTCCAGTCGAACCAACTTAGTTCGTTATCTTGGCAATAGCCGTTATTATTGCCCTGCTGGGTTCTGCCCACCGGATCTCCCATCAGCAACATCGGCGTACCCTGGGAAAAGAATAAAATAGTTAGAAAGTTTTTAATTTGCCGCAGTCGCAGTTGATTAATTTTGGGGTCATCGGTTTCCCCTTCCACGCCACAGTTCCAACTGAAATTATCATTGGTCCCGTCTCGGTTCTTTTCTCCGTTGGCTTCGTTGTGTTTTTCGTTGTAGGAAACCAGGTCTACCAGGGTAAAACCATCATGGCAGGTGACAAAGTTGATACTGCGGTTAATATCCGTATCTTGGCGATAGTAAATGTCGGGGCTACCTAGTAGGCGGCTAGCCAATGCTGGCACTGCGCCATTATCCCCTTTGACAAAGCGACGCACATCGTCCCGAAAAGGACCGTTCCATTCCGCAAACCAGTCTGCCAACTCCACAAATTTACCGACGCTGTACAGTCCCGCCGCATCCCAAGCTTCGGCGATCAATTTAGTACCGGCTAAAATCGGGTCGGATTCGATCGCCCAGATGATGTTGGCGGTGGCAATTTCACTACCATGGAGGGGCACTCCTTTGGTATCTCGCACCAGTACGGAAGCCAAATCAAAGCGAAAGCCATCCACATGCATTTCCGATACCCAGTAGCGCAGGGAATCAAGGATTAGACCCCCCACCACGGGGTGATTAGCCTTAACGCTATTACCGCAACCGCTGTAGTTGCTGTAGGAACTTTTATCTTCATCGAGGATGTAATAGGTTCTGTTATCAATGCCCCGGAAGGAAAGGGTGGGGCCTTTTTCGTTGCCCTCCGCAGTGTGGTTAAAGACCACATCTAAAATCACTTCTATGCCCGCTTTGTGCAGGGCTTTGACCATGTCCCGAAATTCGTCTACCACTTCCAGGGGATCATCGGCAGCACTGTAGCCTTGGTGGGGCGCAAAAAAGCCGATGGTACTATAACCCCAATAGTTGGTCAGTCCTGGTTGGGCATCTTCAGGGTCAAAATAATGCACCGGTAATAATTCCACCGCTGTAATGCCCAATTCCTTGAGGTAGGGAATTTTTTCAATTAATCCTGCATAGGTGCCCCGTTTGTTTTCGCTTAAGCCCGAATTGGGGTTGCGGGTAAAGCCCCCGACGTGGAGTTCGTAGATAATGCTGGCGGCGTAGGGCGTGCGGGGGGCATGGTCATCCTCCCAGTCGTACACACTGGTGTCCACCACCACGCTGCGTAGGGCCTGGGCGCAGTTATCTCCGAGGGCCATGGCTGCTTTGCGGTCGTAAATATCCTTCCCGACGATCGCCTTGGCGTAGGGGTCGAGCAAAACTTTGTCCGGGTCAAACCGATGGCCCTTTTCCGGTTCGTGGGGCCCATCAACACGGTAAGCATAAACCTGCCCCGCCTTTAAACCCTTCACAAAAACATGCCAGTAGTAGAAGGTGCGGTTCCGTCCTCGATGAAGCTCAATGGTGCGGGCCGGGGCCGGATCATTAGGGCGATCAAACAACAATAGCGTGACCCTTTCCGCATGTTTGGAAAACAAGCAGAAATTAACCCCATCGGCGTAGACCGTTGCCCCTAAGGGAAACGTTTGGCCAAGGTGGACATCGGTGGACAGGTTGGGAACAGATATCAACTGTGGCACAGGCAATTCCAAAAATTGTTCAGATTCTTTCCCTTAAAACTAGCAAACCTTTGGAAAAGGGAAACAAGGGCGATCGCCCTTGTCATCGCCGGATGTTTTTTCCCGTGGTGGAAAGTTAGTTTAGCCCTGGCAAGTAAAAGGAGTGACTAAAACTTTCTGGCGCACCCGGTTTTTAACGATCCCTAACCTAGACCCGGCGGCAACGGTTCCCCACAAATTAAATGGATTTCCTTGATGCGCTCAAACAACCAAGGTACGGACTCTCGATATTCCGGTAACAATGCCAAGGGACTAAGCAAAGCGGCGGCCGTTAGGTCTGCTATGGTCAACTGGTCACCACAAAGATAGGACTGATCTTGCCAAACAGATAGAACCCGGAAAGCCAGGGCCAATCGTTTTTTCGCTAGGGCAACGGTGGTGCCATTGATGTTGTACTGACGGCGGACAATTTGAATGACCATCTGACTGGCAAGGGATGGGTCAATGGCCTTGCCTGCCCCAGCTCGGTAGTCGTAATAAACAAACCGGGTTGCCGTACCAATACTTTCATCCAACCAATCCTCCAGCCACTCCGCCCTCAATCTCTGTTCCGCTTCCAGGGGAAATAAACGGCGATCGGGGGAAAATTCCTCTAAAAAGCGGAAAATCTCGCTGGAATCACTGATACATTCCGGTTGTCCTGGGAGTTCTGGACAAAGTACTGGCACAGTAGTGGCACCGGTCTTGGGTTTAAGTTGCAGGGCATGGACACCGGGAGTTAAATTTTTAACTCGGTAAATAATGCCCTTATAACCCAAGGCCAGCCTAGCTTTGCGGCAATAGTGGGAAGTGCTGAATTGGAGCAACAACATCCTAGGTAGCCAATGTCCGACGCTTCATGGTCATTTCATAGGCTTCGATGATGTCTCCTTCCTTCCAGTCGTTGAACTTGCTACAGCCAATGCCGCACTCATAGCCAGCATTAACTTCCCGCACGTCCTCCTTAATCCGTTTGAGGGAATCGATGTTGCCTTCAAAGAGCACTTGGTCACCCCGGCGCACCCGCAGGTTACGATTCCGGATAATTTTGCCTGACTGCACGTAACAACCGGCAATATTACCCCGACCCACGGGGAAGACAGCCCGCACTTCCGCTGTTCCCAGGGAAGACTCAATTTCTTCGGGATCCAAGAGACCTTCCATGGCTCCTTGGATGTCATCCAAAAGCTTATAGATGATGTCGTATTCCCGAATGTCCACCCCTTCTTGGTCCGCGGCTTGACGGGCTCCACTGGCCAAGGTGGTGTTGAAGCCAATGATGATTGCTCCACTGGCGGCGGCCAAATCCACATCGGTTTCCGTGACTTCCCCTGGGGACGCCAACAGGACTCGGATCTGTACTTCCCCTTGGGGTAATTGTTCCAAGGAGCCTAAAATAGCCCCCAAGGAACCCTGTACGTCTGCCTTGAGGATGATGTTGAGTTCCTTGAGTTCCCCTTCCTGGGCCTGGGCCGAAATACTGCTGAGGGTAACCTTGCGGGAAGACATGGCCTGTTGCAGACGGGTTTGACGGTCTTCCATGGCCCGGGCTTCCGCTTGCAGACGGGCATCTTTTTCGTTGGTAAAGACTTCAAATTCATCCCCAGCGGCGGGCACATCCCCTAGACCAAGGATCTCCACTGCAAAGGAAGGACTGGCTTCCTCGACTTTGTCGCCCCGGTCGTCGATCATGGCTCGGATTTTGCCGTACACAGCCCCCACCACAATAGCATCCCCAACTCGGAGAGTACCGTTTTGGATCAAGAGGGTAGCCACAGGACCCCTGGTGCGGTCTAGGTTAGCCTCAATCACGGTGCCTTTAGCCTGACGGTTGGGATTAGCAACTAGTTCTTCCACTTCCGATACGAGCAGAATCATTTCGAGCAAGCCATCCAGGTTATCTCCGTTGAGGGCACTGACGGGCACCATGATGGTGTCTCCCCCCCATTCTTCAGCCAGAAGGCCAAGTTCGGACAATTCCTGCTTAATGCGGTCGGGATTGGCTTCAGGTTTATCGACTTTGTTGATGGCCACAATGAGGGGAACCCCGGCGGCCTTGGCATGGCTAATGGCCTCTTTGGTTTGGGGCTGGACGCCATCATCGGCGGCTACCACCAGAATGGCAATGTCCGTAACCTTGGCTCCCCGGGCCCGCATGGCGGTAAAGGCTTCATGGCCAGGAGTATCAAGGAAGACAATCTGTTCGGTTTTGTCGTTGTGCTCCACTTCCACGTGGTAGGCACCAATGTGCTGGGTAATACCCCCCGCTTCCCCTTGGGCCACCTTGGTTTTGCGTATGGAGTCCAGCAACGTGGTTTTACCGTGGTCCACGTGACCCATGATGGTAACCACAGGGGGACGACGTACGAGGTTGTCCAGATCCGCTTCGTCGAGCATTTCTGTGGTTTTAGCGGCGGCGGCGACCCTTTCAGGGGTTTCCACGGCCACTTCAAAGGATTCGGCCACCATACGGGCGGTTTCTTCGTCCAAGGTTTGGGTAATTTGCACCGCTACCCCTTTGAGGAAGAGCCGTTTGATGATGTCTGTTTCGGAAATTTTTAATAGATCCGCCAGATCCCGGACAGTCAAGCTCCGGTCCAACATGATCACTTCGGGTTTTTGCACCACTTCCTTCCGATCCCGGCGATCGCCACGACTGCGGGAACTACCACCAGCGCTACTACCCGCTTCGGATTTGAGAGTGGGCTTTTTAACCTTGGCCACAGTGGGGGTGCTGGGTTTCGCCGCCAAGGATTTTGGTTTAGGTGGACGGGCAATGGAAAGACTAACCAGGGTAGGCTTGGGTCCATTATCCCCATCTATATCCAGGTCATCGTCATCGTCGTCCATTTTGGGCCGGCGTTTGCCCTTGTTGGCCGCTTTGGCCTTATTGGCTTTTTCGTCTTCGTCATCTTCCCACTGATCTGGCTTACCCAAACGCGGAGGAGTAGGGCGCTTCAGCTTGGGCTTGGGTTTCTCGGTGGAGAGCAGATCACCGTCATCGGCATCGTTGTCCCCATCGACCCCCTTGCCCCGACTAAGGGGCGGAAATTCCAGCAATTCTGGTAAGTTTTCGTCCTCTTCAGGCCGGGGGGGCTTGGGCCGGCGCAATTCTACCTTGGGCTTAGGTGGTTCCGGAGCGGCGATCGCCACCTTCTCTTCCCTGTCACCGGGGGAGCGGGCTTGACCCCGATTATCCTTCAAACTAACAATTTCCGGACGGTTAACCTTGGGTTTAGCGGGGGCAGGGACAGCGGTTTTGTTGGGACTGGCTGTTCGACCAGGAGGCCCTGCCAAACGGGGGGCTGGAGCCGCTTTCTTTGCAGGAGGAGTAGGGGGAGCTGGCTTACTGGGGGGAGATTGCAAACTGGGCACTGGGGGCGGTGCCAAAGGCTGGGTGGGGGGAGCAACACTTTTGGGCGCTTCCTGGGCAGGCTCTTCCTGTTTCTGAATCTTTGGAGCTGAAGCTTTGGCCACGGGGGGTTGGGGGGGCGTGGGGGCCTTCGGCGCTTGTAGTTTTGGCCGGGGAGGGGGGGTGGGCCGGGCCGGAGATGGACCGCCAGATTTTTCCTGTTTGTGGTGAATTGCTAGAATCTTTTGCTGCTTGGGATCTGACTTATCCTCTTTCGACTCCGGACGGGATGCCACTCTAGGCTTTTTCGGTTGTTGGGGGGTGAATTTTTCAGCTGCCGCTTTGATGCGCTCCGCATCGGATTCACTGATGGTACTGCTATGACTTTTAGCAGCCACGTTGAGCCGTTCGCAGATGTCTAAAATATCTCGATTCTCCAGATTTAATTCTTTTGATAGGTCATAAATTCTGACTTTGGCGTTGTTCATCCACTGTCCCCCTGACTAATGATCCATAAATTTAATAAGTGACAAATTGGTTTATGTGAGTGCAAAGACTAGGTGCACAGACAGAGCACTAGCTTTTTCCAGGGGCATTGTCCCCAAGAAAGCTTTGCGGAGTCGATAAGGTGAAGCCGAAATAGTAAATGGTTTTACTCCTAATGCTAACTAACGATAACTGCCGCTGGGTAAGTTTCGGCAGAGGGCATCCATGGTGATGGATAGGGAAAG
Source organism: Synechocystis sp. PCC 6803 substr. PCC-P (assembly GCF_000284455.1). Taxonomy (GTDB): domain Bacteria; phylum Cyanobacteriota; class Cyanobacteriia; order Cyanobacteriales; family Microcystaceae; genus Synechocystis. The sequence goes on along the minus strand of NC_017039.1, from coordinate 134,193 downwards.
GGTTTATGGCAGCGCCTCAGGGAGTGGTGAGAAGACGGGCTTCTAGTTGCTCAAAGAGATGGCTGGGAACTGGGGCTCGGAGGGCCCGCCCCAACAGATTTTTGTGGCGAGCTTTACGCAGACAGTCATGGGTCGGACATAAATAAGCCGATCGCCCCGCACCGTGATCTAATTGTACAGTTCGAGATGGATAGACTCGGACAATTCGCCAAAATTGTCGGCGATCGCCTACTTTGCGACAGCTGAGGCAACGACGGTATCCAGGGGCCATGGTCAACGGTGGGCAAGGAGTGGTCAGGACAAATTAGCACAAAGCTGGCATTATCAACCTTTCCTAGCTTAACTCTTCTTCCTCCCCTAACTCCGGCCCTTGGTCTTGGTCCCATTCCTCTACTTCTTCTTCCACCTCGGCGATCGCCTCTGGGGTTTCCTCTAACTCTTCAGCTTCCTCGGCTTCCAAAGCAGCCATTTCCGCTTCTAATTTAGCTTGGGCCTCCTGTTCTGCTGCTTCCCGTTCTGCCCTGGCCTGGGCTGAAGCCGCCGCCCGCTCCAAAATAGATTGTTCAATGGCTTCCTTATCCCGGGCATAGGTTTCGGGATCTTTGATGTCAATTTTCCAACCGGTTAGGCGGGCCGCCAACCGGACGTTTTGTCCCTCCTTGCCAATCGCCAAACTGAGTTGATCCTCCGCCACAATTACCAGGGCATGGCGCTCCTCCGCATGGATGAGGTAAACCTGGTCCACCCGGGCTGGACTGAGGGCCTGGGCAATATACGTGGCCGGGTCTGGGGACCAACGGATCACATCAATTTTTTCCCCCCGGAGTTCGTTGACCACCGCATGGATACGGGAACCCCGAGCGCCAATGCAGGCTCCCACCGGATCCACATCCCGCTCTAGAGTGTCCACCGCAATTTTTGTTCGGGGCCCCACGGAAGGGGAAGGGGGTTTGGCTTCCCTGGCCACGGCAACAATGCGCACCACCTCTTCTTCAATTTCCGGCACTTCCACACTAAATAAATCCACCACCAACCCCGCCGCTGCCCGGGAAACCACCAATTGGGGACCTCTTTGGGAGCCTTCCCGTACCCGTTTGAGATACACCCGGAAGGTGGAGTTAGCCCGGTAATTATCGTTGGGTAACTGTTCCCGTTTGGGCAATTCTGCTTCTACCTCTGGCTGACCAAAACTACTCTGCACCGCCACAATGATGGACTGCCTTTCAAAGCGCAGGGCCCGGGCATTGAGAACAGTGCCTTCCAGGTCTTGGAATTCTTCTTGGATAATTTTTCGTTGTTGATCCCGCAGTTTTTGCAGTAATACCTGCTTAGTTTGAATGGCGGCCATGCGCCCAAAGTCCTTTTGTTCTGGGGTCACATCCAGCACTACTTCGTCCCCCAGTTGAGCTTCTTCGGCCACTTCCAGCACTTCCTTGAGGGAAATTTGTTGGTCAGAATTTTCCACTTCCTCCACAATCCGTTTGGTGGAAAGTACCCGAAAGCCTTCTTCTTCCGTGTCTAATTCCACCTCAAAGTTGTTGAAATATTCTTCGGGGAATTGGTGTCCCATCAACTGCGATCGCCGAAAACGCTCGTAGCCCTTCAATAAAGCTTCCCGTAGAGCTTCTTCCACCGCCGTGGTGGGTAAATTATTGCGCTTACTAATTTCACTAATCATTGCCGGGAGCCCCGGTAAACTAACAAGAGACATGGAAAATCCTCCAAAATATTTGCGATAAAGCTCTAGCCCTTCCCCAGACCTAGGCTGGCTAGACTCCAGGGTCAATTAATGGGGTAGCCGCACTGTTAACCCCACTGTCAAAGGAATAGCCACGGTTCTCCCCCTAATGCTTAAGTAAACTGCCTCTCCATCTCGCCCTTGTAAACTCCCCTGCCACTGACTTTGGCCCTGGTGGGGATTGTCACTGGTAACCACTACTTCAAACCCTTTAAAGGCAATAAAATCTCGCTCCGTGGCGAGGTATGGGGAAATGCCTGGGCTAGAAACTTCCAACACGTAGGCGCTGGCGATCAAACTGCTTTCCTCCAATTGGGCTTCAAAGCTCCGACTAAAGGCTTCACAGTCATTAAGGCTAGTATCCTGCTGGAGATTACGGATATCAATCCGCAACACCGGTGGACGTTTATTGGTTTGGAATACCGCATCCGTCACTTCCAGCCCCAAATCCTCGGCAATGGGCTGTGCTAATGCAAGAATGTCGGGAATTACGGGATGGGTCATTGAATACAATTGGGCATAAAAAAAGCGGGGGACACCCACTTCTGGAAAAAAGTCCAAGATTGGGGCAGACCGCACCGTTGCGTATCTACTCTGCGTCCAGTTTAGCAAATCTTCGTGGCCATCCGACCTAATCTCCCCACTCCCCCATTAATCACCCTATCTCATTCCCTTTTGCCGGTGACGATATAGGAAACCCGTTGGGCAATATTGGTGGCATGGTCGGCCATTCTCTCTAGGTGGCGAATCACTAGGGCCATAAGCAAAATTGGTTCCACTACGCCCTTAATGTCCCGTTGGAAGGCGAGGGTTTTATACAGGCGATCGTAGGCGTCATCCACCACGTCGTCCATTTTTTTGACAATTTCCCCGGCGTTGGGGTCCAGTTGGGTCAGGCAAACGAGGCTTTGGTCCAACATATGTTGGGCTTGCCAGGCCATGGCGGCAATTTCGTCCATACAGGGATGTGGGGGATAGCGGGTCAACTTCATGGCAATTTCCCCCAAATCCTGGGCATAGTCGCCAATTCTTTCTAAATCCCGCACTAATTGCATAATGGCGCTGAGTAGACGCAGATCTTGGGCTACGGGGGCTTGCAGGGTGAGGAAACTGGCGCATTCCTGCTCGATATGGCGGTAGAGGCGATCAATTTCCTTTTCCAATTCGGCAATTTTTAGGGGGGTTTCTAACCTATTCTCAAACAGGGCCTGGTGGCTCATGCGGAAGGATTCTTCCACTAAGGCACCCATGCGGAGTACGTCTTGCTCTACCCGTTTGAGAGCTTGCTCAAAGTAACTACGTTCGGGATTGTTAATCTGTTGGGATAAACTGGCGGCCATGATACTAGGGGGATGGGGAAAGAAATCGACTGAACAGACTATTTAGGACCACCTACGGGTATGGGAAAAGACCGGAATGCCAAAATCAACCGTTAATTTCAATTTCAATCAGCAGGCCATTGCTCAACTGACCGCTCCATGGAGAATTGGTGTGTTCATTGTAATGTTGGCCGCTGCTTGGTTGCCTTTCTTGGTGCCCCTTTCCCTGGCGATCGCCGATGCCAATTTGCGTTCCATTGTGGTGATGGGGATTTTATTTTTAATTTTCCTGGTCCTGCTAATTTTTTGGAGTCATTGGTGCTACCAAACACCCCTGTCTTTAAAAGCCTATGGAGTCTACGGTCTGGGCTGGAATCGTCGCCAGGGAGTGGAGTTATTGCGAGGGCTGGGGCTTGGTTTTAGTTTTACCTTCGGTCTATTTATCATCCAGGGCTTATTGGGCTGGGCCGTGCTGGCACCCGCTGGCGATCGCCTCTGGACAATTATTATGCAGGGAAGCCTCACTGGGTTGGGAGTAGCCCTAGCAGAAGAACTATTTTTTCGGGGTTGGTTACTAAAGGAGTTGGAACAGGGTTATGGCAACAAAACTTCCTTGGCGAGTAACGCCATTATTTTTGCTGTGCTCCATTTCCTGAAGCCCCTAGGAGAAGTAATCCGCACCCTGCCCCAATTTCCCGCTCTGGTGTTGTTGGGTTTGAGCTTAGGCATTACTAAACGCCGCCATGGCGATCGCCTGGGCCATAGCATTGGTCTCCACGGGGGCATGGTCTGGGCCTATTACATTGTCAATGTGGGGCAATTAGTGACCTATACGGAAAAAATGCCGGCTTGGGTGACGGGCATTGACCGCAATCCTCTTTCCGGAGTGATGGGTATCGCTGGTTTATGCCTCTTACTTTGGCTAGTCAACCAAGGGGAAAAGCCCTGGCTTAAACGACTGGGCTTTTAACGGTGGTAACAAATTGCTTTAGCTTGAGTAAACTAAGGGTCTGGCCTAAATTTAGGGGCAACAGGGAAATACCTTCCAAACGGGATTGGACCCAACCATCGCCCCAGTACCATTCATGGAAACCGTCAATGGTCCCACTGAGTATGAGACGCAAATGGTCATCCCCTACCCGGTCCACCGTTTGGGTTAATGTGGCTAAACCCACACCAGTGTGGAGCGTAACACCGGGGATCAATCGCTCCGGCAAACCTTCTCCCAGGGGGAGGGGGGCTAACCATTGCCGCAGTTGGGGAATTTTGGTTAAGCTGTCCCGAATTACCGGTGCCGTTGCTTCCACTTCAATGCGGAGTTGGCTATGTTGAAAATTTCCCAGCATGGTGAGTAGTGAGTTCAATTAATGCAATGAACAGATAAAACTGTCCCTAGCTTAACGGGAAATTAGTTTGAGGCAAGGGATCAATATTTTCTGGCAACAATATATTCGGCGATCGCCTGGAGGGGCTCGGCGGAGGGGCCAAAGGGTTCCAGGGCGACAATGGCCTGGTCAATCAAACTTTGGGCCTGGGCCCGGGAAGCTTCCAAACCGAGGAGACTGGGATAGGTGGCTTTTTGGGCTTTGACATCTTTACCAGCGGTTTTACCCAACTCTTCCTGGGTGGCGGTGATGTCGAGGATGTCATCCACCACTTGAAAAGCTAAGCCAATATTCTGGGCATAGCGGGCCAGTCTCTGTTGTTGTTCCCCAGTGGCCCCGGCCAAAATTGCGCCTGTGAGCACGGAAGCTTCCAGCAATGCCCCGGTTTTATGGGTATGGATAAAAGTTAGGGTTTCCGGGGTGATGTCAGTGCGCCCCTCCGATTCCAGGTCTAGAACTTGTCCCCCCACTAAACCGGCGGCCCCCACCGTGCGACCCAAACGGGCAATAACTTGGAGTAAAGCTTGGGGATCAGCCTGGGGGGTGTGGGTAACTACATACTCAAACGCATAGGCTAGCAGTCCATCCCCGGCCAAAATGGCAATGTCTTCCCCGTACACTTTGTGGTTAGTGGGTTTACCCCGGCGGAAATCGTCATTATCCATGGAGGGCAAATCATCATGGATGAGGGACATGGTGTGGATCATTTCCAGGGCACAGGCCGTGGGCAAGGCCAGGGCTTCATCACCGCCACACAGTTCGCAGGCCGTAATGCATAAAATCGGTCGCAATCGTTTGCCCCCCGCCAACAGAGAATAACGCATGGCTTCGTAAATCTTTTCCGGCCGGGCGATCGCCAGGGAACTATCCAGGGCTGCCTCGACCACACCTTTTTTAACTTGTAAGTATTGGGCTAAATCAAAGTCGGTTCGTGTTTGTTGGGCAACCATACTGTCACTGGATACTAAATAACGGGGTTGGGCAATGGCCGGGAGCGGCAACTAGAGCCCATTTTACAGGTAGGGGTGATGGAAGAAACCTAGGACAAGGCACGAATGGCTTCCAAAAGTCCCCTCGCTTTATTTAAAGTTTCCTCATACTCTTTTTGGGGATCGGAATCGGCCACAATGCCAGCTCCGGTCTGCACCGACACCCGATGGGCTCCATCTGGCTGTTCCTGCACCACCATGGTCCGAATGGCGATCGCCGTATTTAACTGGCCTTCAAAATCATAGTAGCCATAGACTCCGGAGTAGGGCCCCCGCCGTTCCGGTTCCAGCTCGTTAATAATTTCCATGGCCCTAATTTTCGGTGCACCACTGACGGTGCCAGCGGGAAAACAAGCTTTCAAAAGATCCCAGGCGGTTTTATCCGATGCCAGTTCTCCCACTACGTTACTGACTATGTGCATGACGTGGGAATAACGTTCAATCACCATCAACTCATTCACTTTGACTGAGCCCTGAACGCAAACCCGTCCCAAATCATTGCGACCCAAATCCACCAGCATGACGTGTTCGGCGATTTCTTTGGGATCGTTCAGCAATTCTTCGGCTAACTGTTCATCCTCTGGGTGGGTTTTGCCCCTGGGTCTGGTGCCAGCAATGGGGCGTACCGTGGCCATTAATTTGCCATCCAGTTGGCGATCGGCTTTGACCATCACCTCCGGGCTAGAGCCAATAATTTGCCAATGGCCAAAGTTGTAATAAGCCATGTAGGGGGAAGGATTAATCAGCCTGAGGGAACGGTAGAGCTTGAAGGGATCATCCCGGTAAATAGTGGAAAGTCTTTGGGAAAGCACCACCTGGAAAATGTCCCCCGCTGTGATGTAATCCTTGGCGATCGCCACTTCTTCTAAAAACTTTTCTTGCTCCGTATTACTGCTGTAGTTCAGTTCCTTACCCTCAAGTTGGGTTTTGGTGAGCAGTTCCAGGGCGGTGGCTTCCGGCGGCAGAGGTAATTGTAATTGCAGGACTAATTTCGTCACCCGTTGACAAGCATTGCGATAGGCAGTTTCCAAATCAACATTTTCCCCCCGCAAATCCGCAAAGGCAATCGCCCAAATTTTGCGTTTGACCTGGTCGAAAATGAGGAGATGGTCCACCTGCATCCAAATGCCATCGGGTGGATCTTCCGGCTGGGGTTCATACACAGGAACCCTGGGTTCCATCCAACGAATCAGCTCATAACCCCAAACCCCAAACAGCCCACCAATGCCCGGAGGTAGTTGGGGTAAATTCACCGGACGGATTGATTCCAAACATTGGGACAAAATATCGAGGGGATTACCCCGAAAGGTTTCCGTTTGCCCATTGCGTAAAACTTGGGTAGTTTCGTCGCCCCTGGCTTCTAGCACCCACATGGGGTCGCAACCGAGAAAACTATAGCGACCAATACTCTCTCCCCCTTCCACCGACTCCAGGAGAAAATTGTAGGGTTGGCTAGAGCAAACTTTGTACCAAGCAGAAACTGGCGTTTCTAAATCCGCCACCCATTCCTGATACACCGGAATAAAATTGCCTTGTTGGGCGAGTTCAGTGAAGTGAGAAAACCCAGGGGAAATCATAAAACCTTTGCCAACATTGAAAGAGCGAACTGTCAAAGGTTCAGTAGTGCCTTTAACAAATTCGCCCGTTAGTTAAACTTCTGCCAATTGTGCAAGTTCCGCAAGCAAGTAGAGCCAGGAACTAGACCTCGTAGGGGGCTTTACCGGAGAACTTGATGGTTACAGGTTCTGGGTTTTGGCCAATGCGGCGGGTTTTAGTACCTTGGGCTTCCCGACCTTCGTTAACTTTTTCAGGGAAAACGCCATCGGCGGGGTGGAGGTATTGAACTTCACCACTGGGATAAACACGGTAAATTTTGTAGTCTTGAATTTTGGGTTTAAATTTTGTCCGTAGCTGGGTCCCCAGGGCTAAACACTGTTCTTTGCGGGCTAGATAAAGGAGATTTTCCCCTTCGTTCATGATGGCCGCGCCGCCAGTGGGCATTTCAAAAACTTGTTCAGAGGCGCTGGTCCAGGTGATGGCATACTTTTCTTCCCGGTTGGCTTTGGAGAGAAGTCCACCAGTGCTGCCACCGAATTTAGGCGGTTGTCCAGAGAGTTCTGTCATAGGGATGAAAATGGAATTTCATAAGGTATTTTAGGGAATCCTACCACTGACCTACGGTTACCATCTGGCTTTGTCAAGAACTGTAACATTTCACCAAATTCTGCTCCCCAGGACAATGGGTAGAGCATCTCTGTTAGAACGCCCAGTAGGTTGGTGTAATCGAGATAGAATCATAGGAGTTTTGGCAAGGAGATTATGGGGACTTCTGTGTCCAATCCAACGGCGATTTTGCAGACTATGCAGGGTTTTCTGCGTAAATGGTGGTCTGAGTTCAACCTACAAACCCGGTTGATGGCCGCGGCCACCTTGGTGGTGTCCCTGTTAATGAGTGGGCTAACTTTTTGGGCAGTAAATACGATCCAAGAGGATGCCCAATTGGTGAATACCCGTTTTGGCCGGGATGTGGGTTTGTTGTTGGCGGCCAATGTTGCCCCTATGATTGCGGATAAAAATCTGACGGAGGTGGCCCGGTTTTCCAGTCGCTTTTACGAAAATACTTCTAATATCCGCTACATGATCTATGCGGACCCCTCTGGCAAGATCTTTTTTGGTATTCCCTACTCTGAAGAAACGGTTCAAAACTCCCTCACCCTAGAGCGGCGCATCGAATTACCCCAGATTGATCCCCATAATTTTGACCAGCCTTTTGTACGGCAACACCACACTCCCAATGGCGATGTCACCGATGTGTTTATTCCCCTCCAATACCAGGGCAAGTTCCTCGGAGTTCTGGCGATTGGTATCAACCCCAACCCCGCTGCGGTCAACTCTTCTAACCTAACCAGGGATGTGACCATTGCAGTTTTTATTTCCATTTGGGTGATGGTAATTCTCGGAGCTGTATTCAATGCCCTAACTATTACCCAGCCCATTAAAGAACTGCTGCTAGGAGTAAAGAACATCGCTGCTGGGAACTTCAAGCAGAGAATCACCTTGCCCTTTGGGGGAGAATTGGGGGAATTAATCGTTAACTTCAACGAGATGGCGGAGCGGCTGGAGCGTTATGAAGCCCAAAATATTGAAGAGTTGACTGCGGAGAAGGCGAAGCTAGACACCCTTGTTTCCACGATCGCCGATGGGGCCATGTTAGTGGACACCAATTTGCAACTTTTGTTGGTCAATCCCACTGCCCGTCGCCTATTCGCCTGGGAAAATAAGCCAATTATTGGCGAAAATCTCCTGGAAAATTTGCCACCGGAAATCACGGCCCAACTTACCCAACCCCTGAGGGAATTGGCCGCTGACCAAGGAAGTTTGCTGTTTTCCCCCGGCCATGGGCCTCAGGAAGAGGAGCAGGATAAAACCTACGCCCCGGAAGAATTTCGCATTAGCCTGACCCAACCGTTTCCCCGCACCATTCGTCTGATGTTGACCCAGGTGTTGGATCAGAACAGGGAAAATTTACGGGGCATTGTCATGATGGTGCAGGATATTACTAGGGAAGTGGAATTAAATGAAGCCAAAAGTCAGTTCATTAGCAATGTTTCCCACGAATTACGAACTCCCTTGTTTAATATCAAATCCTTCATTGAAACCTTGAGTGAGTTTGGGGAAGATTTGAGCGAAGTGGAGCGTAAAGAATTCCTAGAAACCGCTAACCACGAAACCGATCGCCTGAGTCGTTTGGTTAACGATGTCCTTGATTTATCCAAGCTAGAGTCTTCCAAAATTTACCAGTTAGATGCAGTTGATTTGTACCAGCTAATTGAACAAAGCTTACGTAGTTACCAACTTAATGCTAAGGACAAACAACTACAGTTAGAAAAAATTTTGGACCCGGATCTCCCCTTCGCTCTGGGTAACTACGACCTACTCCTGCAGGTAATGACCAATTTAATTGGTAATTCGTTTAAATTCACTAAAGCCGGCGGAAAAATCATTGTCCGAGCCTATCCCCTCCACCGTAGTAACCTTAGAGCAGAGGATGGTCCTGGCCTAGTACGGGTGGAAATTTCTGACACTGGCATCGGCATTGACCCAGAGGATCAGGCGGCCATTTTTGAGCGGTTCTATCGGGTGGAAAACCGGGTTCACACTTTGGAGGGTACTGGGTTGGGGCTTTCCATTGTCAAAAATATCATTGCCAAACATCAAAGCCAAATCCATTTAGTCAGTGAGGTGGGGGTGGGTACTACTTTTTGGTTTGATCTGGCCGTGTATCAATCCATGTTGATGGTGGTGGGCTAGGTTTCGCTTTGACAACCCTGATCCCAAAGTATAGTCATTTCAATTAACGATGAGAGAATTTAATGTAAAATTATGGAGTGTACAAAATGAACAGGTTTAAACAATGGCTTACAGTTTAGATTTAAGGCAAAGGGTAGTAGCTTATATAGAAGCTGGAGGAAAAATAACTGAGGCTTCCAAGATATATAAAATAGGAAAAGCCTCGATATACAGATGGTTAAATAGAGTAGATTTAAGCCCAACAAAAGTAGAGCGTCGCCATAGGAAATTAGACTGGGAAGCTCTAAAAAAAGACGTAGAAGAAAATCCCGATGCAAGATTGATAGACAGAGCCAAGAAATTTGGAGTGAGGCCGAGTGCCGTATATTACGCATTAAAGAAAATGAAAATAAACAGAAAAAAAAAGAACTACGTTATCGAGAAAGAAACCGGGAGGAACGAGTTAAGTACTATAGAATGTTAAGAGAACTAATTAAGCTCTATGGTAGTCAAGCTATAGTTTACATAGATGAATCTGGATTCGAAGCAATCCAGGCTTGTATTTATGCCTGGTCAAAAAAAGGAAAAAAAGTTTATGGAGATAGACAAGGAAAAAGGGGAGTCAGAGAAAATCTAGTAGCAGGGAGAAGAAAAGGAAAAAAAGATTTGATTGCGCCGATGGTTTTTACCGGGAGTTTGAATGCAGAAGGCTTTGAAGGATGGTTAAAATTATATTTGCTACCCTCCCTCGACATTCCATCAATATTAATAATGGATAATGCTCCTATTCATCGTAAAACTGCCATTAAAGAATTGGCTAAAGAAGCAGGTCATGAAGTTCTTTTTTTGCCGAAATATTCTCCTGATTTAAATGATATTGAGCATGACTTTAGTGCCTTGAAACGAGCTAGAATGTACGCTCCTATTGACACGTCTCTTGATGAAATTATCCGTTCTTACTGTGGCGTTTAGCGTCTCAGCTTTATTTGAAACTACTATAAGTGGAAAATTTACGCTATTCACACTGAACTTAGAACTTCCCTCCGGCCTAGGATGCGGTCTGTTGTCTAGGCTAACTTTGCCTTCAACCAAGTTTTTACTTCCTGGGCTGTACCTGGGGCGAGGAGAACGCCATTGCGGTAATGGCCAGTGGCCAATAGAACATTGTCATAGCCATCTAGGGGACGGATTACTGGCGCACTTTCCCCCACCGGCCGGGGACGTTTACCACTCCAATAATTAATAATTTCCGCCCGTTCCAAAAATGGATAATAGGCGATCGCCTGGTGCCAAAGGTTTTCCCTTAGTTGGACATTGGGTTCTCCGTTGGCACAGTCAGAGGGAAATTCGACGGTGGCCCCCAACCAAAATTGGCCATTGGCCAGGGGAACTAGGTGAATATCTTCAGTGGTCAGGACCGATCGCCAAGGAGAATTTTTCAGGGGATTATCAGCATCAGCAAGTTGCAACAAAAAGGCTTGGCCAATCACCGGCTGTAACTGCAACGACTCATTGTTATCGCTGTTGGGGTTGATCAGGAGGTTACTGCCTAGCCCTGCGGTGATCACAACATAATCCGTTGGAAATTTGGCTTGGTTAGTTTGAATGTTCTGGCAGTGATTGATAGAATCGGCAACAGGCAAAGGATGAGCAGCTTGGTGGAAATGACAACGCACTCCCCGTTGTTGAGCTGCTTCAATTAATCGTTGGGTGAGGGCTTGGGGCTGAATTTGCCAATCCCAAGGGGAATAGATTGCTCCGGCGATGGGCCCGTAACCCAAAGGCCAACCAGATAATTTCTGCTCAACTTCCGGCCTAGTCCACAATTCCAGAGGATAGCCTTGGCTCCGACGGACAGCTTGCAATTGTTGCCAACGGGACCAATCCGCCTCCAGCAGAATTTTTACTAAGCCTTGGCGATCGCCGGGAATGGTTTTGCCTGTGGCAGTTTCTAGTTCCGGTAAAAGCGTGCGGTATCTCTGTAAACTCTGTTCCCGTAATCGCCAACCCCTGCCCTTGGTTTTCTGGCTAATGACTGCCATCAAAATGCCTAGAGCCGCTCCGGTAGCTCCCTGGGCTGGTTCTTGGGCATCAAACAGGTCAATAGTTAAGCCTGACATGAGACTCAGCTCATAGGCGATGGCGGCCCCTACAACCCCCGCCCCAATAACGGCAATGTTTGGCATAGGTTAGTTTCTCTGTTGCTCGAATCTTGATCATAGGGCAGATCTCGATTTTGCTCTCACCTCAAAACGTCCTTGACCCCGTCTCCCAGTAAATAACCTTTCATCTTTCGCCCGGTCGATAGTAGAAAAAATTTTGTCAAAAGCAACCTTAGTTGCTAGAATTATAAATATCTTAAATACTTTAACTTAAGAGTTTAGAATTTTAGTTATCTAGGTATCTAGACTATAAAAATTAAAAGCTAGTAGATTACTGTAAACTTAGGCAAGCAATTGTAAATTATTCAAAAACTTTAAGTATGTCGAAGTCTAGTAACTTAAATTCTGTGAGCAAAGTCAGCAAAAATTTTTCCACCAAGCAGACCACCATTCGCCTGGAGAGCAAGATGATGGAGCGGCTCACCAAGCTCTGTGCGAAGGAAGGTTTGAGCAGGGAAGTTTTATTTGAGGCTTTATTCGAACACTATATAGAGGACAAAGAGGCCTGGACTGCAATTCTGGAACAGGCTAAGCAGAAGGCTGAATTTCGTCAGGCGATCGCCAACCATAAACGGGCTAAAACGATGATGGAAAAGTTTGGCTAGAAAAATTGAAGAAATTTCGGTAATTTCTCCCATAAGCCAGAAAATTTAGAGCAGATCCGCCAGAATATCAGTGATTTGAGCCTGGTGCTGGTGACGGTTATCGTCGTAGATCATCAGAGTATTTAGATTGCTGTGGCGACTGAGTTTTTGCACTTTGCGGGTATCGCCATTGGTGGCTTCTAGGGCGGCGGTGATGGCGCTGTGGCGGACTCGGTGGGGACTCATAACTTTATGAATGCCGGCGGATTCGGCACTGGTGCGGACAAGGTTATAGATGGCATTGCCACTAAGACGATGGCCAAAAGTTGCCCGGTCTAGGGTGCAAAATAGGGGTTCATTTTTTGGGCGGGGGCCAATGGCAGTTAACCATTGGTTGATTAAAGCCATGCCCTTGGCGCTGAGGGTGATGGCCTGTTTGCCTAATTTTCCTTTGCCTTTAATTAGTAATTGCCGCTCTGTTGGTTGATAGTCCCCGACGTTAAGTCCACAAACTTCCGCCCGCCGCAGGGCATTGTCCCAGAGCAAACGCATAATGGCTAAATCCCGCTTACCTTTGAGGGAATCAGGGGTAATGTGGTCGGTGATTTGTTTGAAGGAAGTGGGACTAACTCCGGTGGTATCCCGATAGGTTTCTGCTTTTAAACCTTCCACATCTTCTAGGGTGTACTGGCATTTTCCTACCCGCCGGGCATAGTTCACTAGGCTTTTAATTGCTGCCAATCGCACATTAATGGTGGCTGGTTTGAGATCCTTGGCTAGTAACTCTGCTCGATAGCGTAAAACCATGGCGATCGCCTGGAAATGATCCAAGCTCAAAAACCAGGCAATGACATCTGGGGACGGTTCTTCGCCGGCCATGGTGAGAAAAAAATCCTTTAACGCTTTGGCATAGGTCCTCCTGGTATTAGGCGATCTTTTATCCCGCAGAAGTTCTTCGAGGATATTTTGGTTAAGCCCAGATAAATTGTTAGGGGAAGGGAGGAACATAGGGAAGAAGTTGTTATGTGATTCTTACTCTTTCACCATCAAAAAGGGTCACATAGTTTGATAGCAGTCGTGGGACCGAGTCTGATCCGTTACCCTAAAAGCAGAAAAGAAGAAGCTGTAAACTCTCTCCATCTAGGGGCAAAAATCCAACATCTAATGTCTACAAGGAGTCTAACTCATCATGGCAACCATAACTGATTCCGATCTACAGGAACTGAAAGACTTAATCAATGGGCTTGATAAAAAAATCGACGTTAATCAGGCTCGGATCGATGAAAGGTTAAATGCAATAGAATCCAACCTATCAGACCTCAAAAAACAGGCTGATAAACAGGACAACCGCTTATGGGTTCTCATTTCGGGGATGTTTATTGCACTTCTGGGGATTTTGACAAAGTTTGCATTTTTCCCCAACCCTTAGCCTTCTAAGAAGATATTCCCTCCTAAATCGCCACTACGGGAATGAGGACAACCAATCCCAACCCATAACGATGAGCTAAACGTAAACGGTCAATGATCATTGTTTCGAAATTTGGAAATTATGACGGTCATCACAGTTTACCTACAGAAATAAATCCCACCTCTGTCTTGGCATTTGCCATATCCCTTCAAGAATGCGGAAACATTCATTATCACATTCTTAATATAAGCTAACCCCCGGACAGTGAAGGTTCCAGCCCACCAAATCAGCGCAGCAGCAAGGCTAGGGGTAGAATTGCCAGGAAAGAGAATTATTCCCCCTTTAATTGTTTGCCCATGGCCATCGTTATCAATTACCGTTCTCCGATCGCCGTCCTTGGTGCCTGCTTATGTATCTCGGCGATCGCCCCTGTCCAAGCTATTCCCATTCAGCCTCCTCTGTTGGTGAGTCAGACTCAACTGTTACCACCGCCGCCCGCCAGTCCCAATCCAGTGCCGGACCCGAGTGCGCTGAGCTTCACCCCCAATGCCACTTCTTACCGGGTAATGGCCTTGATTACTTCCCCAGTAGAAGAACAACAGGTTAAAGCAGCCTATCCTGGCGCTTTTTTCACCAACTTCAATGGGCAACGGTTATTACAAATAGGTAGTTTTAGCGATCCTCTCAATGCTCAACAGGCGGCCTTAAGTCTGCAAAATTTAGGACTAGAAACGGTGATTAATCCCTAGGTTTGGCGATCGCCTATTACCAGTCAAAGGTTAATTTATGTACCAGCTAGTGATTATCGGGGCCAGTCTGGAGGGGCTAACGGCAGCCCATAGTTGCATCGAACGATATCCCACAGCCCGCATTGCCCTAGTCACCCAGGGTTGGGAACAGGGTTGGTCTGGCGATCGCCATGGGGACTTAGGGGAGGAAAACTTTTGGGAAGAGTTACGCTTGCTAGCAGCCCAAGGAGTTGATGTGGTGGTAGGGCAGGGAATTTTCTCACAATCATCAGGATTGCTATGTCAAACCCAGGAGCGGACCTTAGAGGGGGAAAGCTATCTACTCACCAGTGGCAAAGCCGATTCTAAAGATTCGAATGTCCTTGCCATTCCTGGTCCGAATTCGGATAAGGTAATGCCTCAAAGATGGGTCATCGTGGGGACACTGCCAGAAAATTTGGTTTTTGCCCAGAAGCTAACCAAACTGGGCCATGGAGTCACCATCCTGAGTCGGAATGGTTACCTATTACCAGGGGAAGACCGGGAAATGGCTAGCCTTCTGCAATGCTATTTGGCTAGTTTAGGCATTGAATTTTGGTTTAATTGCACTAACTTAACTTCCCATTACAATCAAGACAAAAGCACCTATAGCATCCAGTTCAACCATGGTTCCGAAGAATCTCGCCATCACCTAGCCGTGGATAATTTGCTCGCCATAGGGCGATCGCTGAAGTATGGAAATTTACTCGCTAATCTGCCGGAATTTAATCAAACATTGAAGGATAGTTCATACCTCAGCATTAATGATCATTTGCAAACCGCCCATAGCCAAATTTATGCCTGTGGCGACTGGTTAAAGGGCTACCATTGCCCTGCCATTGCCCAGCAGGAAGCCAGGTATGTGGTCCACCAGGTTTTGGGAAAAAATACCACTCCAATTAACTACGGCCAAATCCCCTTTCTCATTGACCTAGACCCCCCTTGGTATCGTATCGGGGACCCCGCCTGCACAGACTACACCGAAAAAATCATCCGAGGCTTTGAACCCTACAGCGACCACTGTGACCTACGGGGGATGTATAAACTGGCATTGGACTCCCAAGACCGGATTATCAGCGCCCACTGGTTTGGGCAACGGGCCCGGGAAAGTATGAACCTATTACAACTGGCGATCGCCAAGGGCATTAGTTGGCAGGAATTGGAGTCATTGCCCCTATGGGAAAATTGCCAAATATTGTCAAACTTTGTACTAAGTTAGTGCTTATTATTAACATTCAACTTCTTAACCATCCAAAAGCTCGCCGCCAAACAGACAATGGCAAAGCCCAAAGCTAATAAATCCATGCCTTCATATTTGCCAAAGTCAAAAATAATAATTTTCCTGGCCACCGCAATCATAGCTGTCACAATCACCAATTCCACTTGGATAACATTATCTTTCAGATAAACAGTGATATTTTCCAACAGTTCCAGGGCAATCAATATATTTAAAAATAAACCAAAAATCTCAATTAAACTCCGATTAAAAAAGCCAAAGGGTTCCGTCTGCAATTCGATAATTAGCACCTTAAATAGGTCGAACACCGCAACAAAAACTACCACCATCAGGCAGATGGCTAACAACTTGGAAAGTATCTTCTCAAAAGTACGCAACAGCGACAAAAACAGTAAGTCTTGATCCTTAGATAATATTAATCTGATGTATCTGTGGATTGGTTTCATGAACGGGCAGCAGTCAATAATAAAGGTATCGCCATATTTTATCGGCAATGATCAGCCAAATTTCGCCCAGTTTGCAATGATAATTATTTGCTAGGCGATCGCCGAAGGGTTGAGGAAGATTACAATGGGATCAATCCCATAGGAAGAGTGTTATCCGTTACCTGATCAATGTGCCATGAAAATTTACCTCGATTACAGTGCCACCACTCCGCCCCGGCAAGAGGTAAAGGCCGCCGTACAAAGTTTTTTGGACCAAAGTTGGGGCAATCCCGCTAGTCTGCACCATTGGGGTAACCGGGCCGCCTTGGCCTTAGAAACCGCCCGTCTGCAAGTGGCCCAACTGCTCAACGCTAGCCACCCCGACAGCATTGTTTTCACCTCCGGTGGCACCGAAGCCAACCATCTAGCCATATTTGGGGTCACCCGCAATTACCCCAGTCCCCAACATTTAATCATTTCCACGGTGGAACACTCGGCGATCGCCGAACCAGTGCGATGGCTAGAAAACCAAGGCTGGCAAGTAACTAGATTAGGGGTGAATGCCCAGGGGCGGGTGAATCCGCTGGAACTAGAGCAAGCAATACAAAGCAATACAGTACTAATTTCCGTTATTTACGGCCAAAGCGAAGTAGGCACCCTCCAACCCATCGAAGAATTGGGTCGTATAGCTCGGCAACGACATATTCCCTTCCACACCGACGCAGTGCAGGTGGCGGGGCGCTGTCCAGTGGACGTTAAGCGTTTACCAGTGGATCTGCTCTCCCTTTCCAGTCACAAACTTTATGGTATTCAGGGTGCTGGGGCTTTATACATTCATCCCGACCTGGCCATTGGCCCACTACTCATGGGAGGAGGGCAGGAACAAGGTTTAAGATCCGGTACTCCTCCCCTGCCGGCCATTGTTGGTTTGGGGATAGCCGCCAAGTTGGCCCACCATGAATTGGCCGAGGAAATGACTAGGTTACAAACCCTGCGGGACCGTTGCTTCGACCTGCTGGCCGACTGCGAATTTTTGACCCCCACTGGCGATCGCCTTTATCGATTGCCCCATCACGTTAGCTTTGTTGTCCAATCCCGTCGCCATTGCACTGCGGGGCTGACCGGGAAACAGTTGGTGCGGGCTTTGAACCGGGAAGGTATTGCCATTAGTGCCGGGGCCGCCTGTAATTCCGGCAAACTTAATCCCAGCCCAGTACTGTTGGCCATGGGTTACCAGGAACAACAGGCCCTAGCGGGTATTCGTCTCACCTTTGGCCGGGAAACCACCATGGCGGATATTGAGACCACTGCCCGGACGATTAAACAAGTTTTTGCTCAACTCTGTCCCCAGTTGACCAGCATCCAAGGCTAAAAGTTAGGGGAATGGCCGGGCTAATTAGACTTTGATTGGACTAAGAAAAATAGTTACTGCCTCCGACTTGGTAACTAGGTGCAAAGGCCAGTAAAAGGGGGAATTGCAACAGGGCTAAGTCAATTTGTTCCTCTGTTTCATCCACCAACACCAACGGCATTTGGCGATCGCCGACCAATCTTTCCGCCCGCTGGATCAAGGCATTGGCCGATTCAAACAAAACAATGCCCCGGTCTGGGCCAAAGTCACTGCGGGAAATACCCAAACAATCCTGTAAACCCCGTCGCCATTCCCCCAATCTTTCTGGGGTGGCCGCCAAAATTAACGCCCGACAACGATCGCCGTAGAGCTGATTCAAAATGGCGATCGCCGCTGAACCCACCAAAATATTTTGTAAACGACTGTCTAAACTGAGGATTGCTCCCCGACCGCCCAGGGTAAAGAACCAATTCTCAATCCGTTCGGCGTGGACTGGCTCAAAGGTACGACGCAACTGCCAAGGGGGACCGTAATAATCAGGGCGAGTGCGGTATTGCTCCAGCAAAGCTTGGATTTGTCGTTTTTGGCTACTAAAACCCTGCTCCGCAAAACTCACCACCGGAGTTGGGTCGGCATTTTCAATAATCGCATCCCCATGGGTAGAGGAAGACTCCCAACTGTCCCCCACCCCTAATTCCAACTGGTCGGCGGCGGAAACCAAATCCTGCAAACTCCCCACCAAATAATCCTTAAAGCCCTGCACGCGGATGGCCAACTCCTGGGAAGCCCCGGCAAAAGTGGTACGCATTTCCTGTTGAATCCGTTCCTGACGGCGCTCTAACTTCTCAATTTCCTTTTCCAGAGCTGCTTTTCTTTGCCCTAATTCCCTGGTGCCTTCCTCCACTAACCGGGCCATTTCCCGCTGTAATTGCTGGAACTGCTGGCCATACCACTGGGCTTTTTCCCGTTGCAGAGCGGCAATGTCCTTTTCCAGGGCGGTCTTTTGGGCGACCAAATCCTCTAAGGCTGGGGTTTCTGTTTCTGGTACAGTTTCGGGCACCACCACCGGAGTCATTTCTTCCACTGCCGCCACCATGGCATCCATAGGAGGTAAGTCCTCAGGCAGGGCCAGTTCTTCCGACACTACTCCTTCTTCTCCCCCATCTTCCGCCGGTTCCTGGGCATCACCATCCTGGCCGGCATCTGCTGGGGTCAGCCAAGCATCGGAGGTAGTTTCTTCGGGAAAATTAGGATTCAATTCTGGGGTCATTCCGCACGTAGGGACTGGAGGGGACAATGGCGCTCAAGACAAGCTTTGAGGGTGCCGGGGTCAAAGATAATCGGCAAAAAATGGATGCTCTTGACCTCTTTAAAATAAAACAAAATGGGAGCGGGTTCCCAAAAGATTCGCCAGTTTTGCCACTCTGTGTAAGGAAAAGAACGAATTAACTTGCTCCCACGGTACACTTCCAACGCGGTGGCCGTAAAGCTGAGTTTGATAATGGCGGTCTGCACCATTAAAAAAACACCAAACACGGCGATCGCCAGGCCGACCCACATCTGTAGAAAGAAAATCGGTATGGCTCCAAACAGCAGTACGAGGGGAATGACAAAGCTAGGTTCTAGGTCGGTACGAGCTTCGCTCTGGATGGGGGTGCTGGCCATGGTTAATGGGCTTGGTGGTGAATGAAAATTTAATCTTTGCTTAGGTTGCCTAGGTTTAAGAGCATGTTTTAAAAGCTCCCCTGGCCCCCCAAATTTGGGGGGAAACTGGGTGAAAGTCCCCCATTATTGCCGGAGCTTTAGTGGGTCGATTTAGGGGGCGGAATAAAACTTTCCAAACACGTTCTAAGGACAATGGCAAAAACACTGAACAAATGGGAATTTTTACTAGCTTTTAAGGGCGGAAAAAGTTTAAAAATTCTTACTTTGATATTCTTCCAACAGGGTCAGCAAACGGTTAACCATGGTGCTGGAAAGGGCATCCAGTAGGGAAATGTTCACTTTGCCCCCACCGATCGCCACGGACAAATCCTTCAGAGCGGCTTCCACCCCAGCCCGCCCCAGTTCATCTTTCTCCAACAGGGGATAAACCCTTTCCGCCAGGGGAATATGCAAATGGGCTTCGGCCAAAAATAAATTCCACTTGGCCACGTCAATGGCAATTTGTTCACCAATGTCGGCGGCGAGGGCTTCAATCTCTGGGGTAGTTGAGGTCATGGGAAATTCGGAGGGCGATGGGGTTTATTGGGAAGGGTCAATCGGCAATGGCCGGCATTGAGCAATTAATTTCACCTTGCTACATTTCCCATGGTAGACCAGAACATCGAGAACCTGAAAGCAACGACTTTTACCCAGGCACCTGTAATTTTGCCGGATCACCCTGGGCTAATTTGGTTCCATACCGTTGGCTCACCCCGGCGATCGCCGCTAGGAAAATCCAGCCCAAGACATTATTCCGCATATCAAAAATGGTGACATCGAATAGGTTGTATAAACAAAGGGCGGCAAAGGCAATGCCATAGGACAGCAGTAATAAATGTTGGGACCGACGGCGAAAACCGCCACCACGACTGAGGTGAATCAGTAGCACCATGCCCTGGGCCAGAATGAAGCCCACCGCTCCCAGCATTAACGCAGTGCCGATCAAGCCCGTTTCCCCCAACATCATCAGCACCAAGTTATGGGGATGGCCAATCCAAACGTTCATGGCGGCTTGGTACAGGGGGGTAAAATTCCGCAAGCCCTGGCCAAAAATGGGTTGGTCCAGGAACATATCCCAGCTAAATTGCCATTGGGTGCTACGAAGAGCAGTGCGGTAACGGTCGGGGTAAAGTTCATCGGATAATCTGCCCCAAAAATATTTAGGCACTATCTGTCGCAATGGTTCTTTGCCAAAGGGGCCAAAGGATGCCCATAACACCATGGCAGTGGCTCCCCCAGCCAGGGCCACTAACCAGTACCAACTTAAATAAATGGCGTAGGCAATGCCAATTAGTAACCCAATGCCCCAAGCACTGCGGGAACCGGTCAACACTAAGGCGATCGCCTCTAGGATGCAAGCTACTAACAGGGCCCATACCAGGGGAGGAAGATTGAAGCGGTTACTGGGGGCGGTGAAATGCCAACGACGGACGGATTGGATCAATAGCCCCAGACTGAGGGGAAATACCATCAATAACCAAGCGGAAAATAGGTTGGCATACATTAATAGGGAAGACATTCTCCCTTCTGGTCTGCCCCCGGCCACCAAGTTAGTACCGATCGCCACTAACCAATTGGGGGTGGCCCAGCCGCCATAGACTTGTCCAAAACCGATGATGACTAACACCACGGTATTAGCAGTTAACAGCCAAGCTAGGGTATTGAGTTGCTTAAATTGGCAAATTACTTGGCTAAAGGCAAGAAAAACTATGAAATAGGGCACAAAGTTGGCCAATCCCAACAGGGCTTCTCCCCGGTCATGGGCGGTGATGGTGGTCAGTAAAAACCATAGGGTCAGGGCGGCCCACACTTTGGCCAGGGGTAGGCTCGCTAATTTTTTGCCATGGAAAAACCAGGGGCTCAGGCTCGCAAACAGCAGTGGCAGTAACCCCGCTACGGCGTTGAAGGGCAGTAGGGTCAAGCCCCAATAGACCGCTAGTTGTTCTTTCTTCAAGAGATGGGAAGGGATTTTCAACTGCAACTCCCAAAATTACCACTCCCCATATTATCCCCAGGCGATCGCCTTCCGCATTGACTCTCCTTCCGATTGGGGAGAGGAAAACCAATGATTAAACAACGTTTGTCTGATCATCAAGTTAAATTATCTATTTTTAAAGTGGTTTATGTTTTTCTGAAATAGAGATTTAAATTTTGTCTAAATCCAAGTTATGTCAATGAAAAAATAAAGGATTTCAGACAGTTCTTAGTTAGCTTTTTTGGCACTCTCGGTTTAAAGTTTAATCAAGCTATCATTTGGTGTTAATTATGATTCAAACTAAGAGTATTGACCATCATCAACAAGTGGGAGGTAGCAGTCATCATTAGGGGCAAAATATTCTTGCCCTTGATTAGATTCTCTATAATCAGCATATAATCGAGCGTCTTCTTCTTGATAGTCTGACATTAAGTATTTTTCATATAGACCATCGAATACTTTTGGTGAAATATAAATATTTTTCTTTTTTAACTCTCTAAGGCGTTCTCGGCATACATTTAATTCACTTTCTATGGTCACCATTAGTTTGTTTTCACAGAGCTCCTTGATATATTCATCACTTTTTTTCTTTTCATACAAAAATTTTATGCTTTCTTCGATTGAATGCATTTGGTGAAATAAACTTGCCATGCTATTCATTATATACATTTCACCTACCTTTCCGTATTTATAGTTGTATTTGTACCTCTGCTCATTCTGCTCATTAGAGTCATACCTGGGTGATGAAAATTCTTTATAAACTTTCTCTGAATACTCTTCATCACTCATTAATGAATCATTGATAGACTCAAATTTTGGCATGAACATTCTGCAAAAATCCTCAATCGTGTTTATGTATTTTTCTAACTGATTATGTTGTTCTTCAGTTATTTTTTGCGCGGTAAGAATACTACGAAATATCTTATCTATACTATCTACGCTAACAAAGCATTTTGTGTAAATAGATTCTTTCAGATCATCAAAAGTGTAAAATCTTTCACACTTTTCTTTTAAGTTATTGAAAGGTCTTATGAGGTTCCAGTACTGTCTTGGCACTATGATTATTGGTTCAACTTTGTCACGATTTGTTATCTTTATCAAAGCTGTAAAAGAATTGAATTCTACTATATGTAGATCATGTATCACATCATACTCAATGTCGCTCCATCTACCTCTCTCAATACAAACTGTATAAACATAAAATTCTTTTATTATTCTGTGGTCTAGAAAGCCTGTTGATAATTCAAATAAATTGGTAGGATAGTCAGTCATCATTATATGTGCAAGTAGATAAAAGTAGTTTGTGGGTTCTGGGAGATTGTGTGGTTTTTCATACTAAAGCTATCATCCATTATATAGTTATCACATTATTTTAGACTTTTACGAAATGTTTGAATTGCCTCAAATATTTTGCTCTAACTTCATGAGTACACTGAAATGCATAATAATAAGGCTATCCCAATATTATCACAAGTACATACTAAAGAGTATATTTGAGAAGTCTACCTGGGTTCTCAATATCGAAGGAATCAGATTCTAAATACCCCAATCTTGAGAGATTGAGAGAAAAATTAACATTGTTAAAACATTTTTGTTGATTCCAAATGGCGATCGCCAGTGTGAAAGACGGGAAAATTAAGGCTCAACTTCGGCAATTTTTTGTAAACGATCGCCAACACGTTTAGCCTCGGTAAGTAAATCATTCCAGTCATCAGGAGGATGGCCATTTTCGAGCATTTTTCTAAAGACTTTATAGGCATCTGTGTTACTTTCATAGGCACGTTTTGAGTCTTCGTCATTAACCCAAGCGAGGAGAATAATTTTACTTTCTTGGTGGTAGCGAAAAAATAAACGATACTGCTGAAAAAATTTAGCCCTAAACCAGTGTTTATAATCATTTCCAAGGGTATTTCCCTGTCGATATTCATGGCGGGTGGGATCTTGGGGAATAACCTCAAATGCTAATTTGGCGATCGCCGCTAGACGCTTGGTAGCATTTTTCTTTTTATAATCTTTGGGATTCTTTTGACGCAGATATTCAACCTGGGCCACAAGTTCTTCAACCTGCTCAAGAAATAGGGGATGGGCAAATATCTTCCACCCATTAATCAATAAAGGCTTATCTATTGGCAAATCTATTCATCCTCGTCCAGCAATGGCGCATCTAGATCTACATCAACATCGGAGACTAGCGATTGCAGACGATCAACCAACTCAGAACTGACCGCTTGTATATGCTGAGGATTTTTATCCATATCCTGTGCCAAAAAATCCAAAAATTTCCCCAGCACCGGATCATTTTCTGCCTGTTCAGCCCTGGCAATCCACACTCTGCCATCGGCTTCAATGGTGTAGCAAATTTTATCTCGCTTATTCAACCCCAAGGCTTTGCGAACCGGGTCAGGCACTGTGGTCTGATAGCGATCCGTCAGGGTAGATTCTGAACATGGGGATAATATTCCCGCCATAGTGGTCCCTCAGCCCATAAAACTATACGCCGATGGTAATGCGGCTGCATTGTCTTGTCAACGAATGTGGAGGTTTGTTCATTCCAAACGGCGATCGCGGCAGAAGGCCAGGGTGCTGTAGAGATGGAAAGCCCGATCCCAATTGGTATCTTCCCGCCGTAGAAAGGGAATGTGGGGCTCCACTGATTTGAGTAATTCCTGAAAATCTAGGGCCGTTTCTGCAAAGGCTTTGAACTCCTTCCAGACCGGCTTACCTGGTAAATTTGTTTGCCAAATGCGGCTCAGTTGTTGCCATTGTTGGTGGGAAGTTCCTTGCTTCTCCTTACTAGAGTTAGCAGTGTCTAGACTGATTCCCCGGGTAAACTCATAAATTTGGTCACAAAAACGGAGAATAATTTGCTGTTGCGGTAAATGTAAATCACAAATGTGGGCGTAATCTAAAATTTCCGTTTTGCGCTGGATTTTGCCCCGCATATTCACATCCACACATTCCTCAAAAATGGGTAATAAACCCTCCACCATTTGACTGACATCTTGCCAACTAAAACTAAAAGTGCCTTCTTCTTCTCGACTAATCCGATAGGTAACGGTGACCTCTGGGGACAAACTTTCAATGTGGAAAATCGGGAAAACTTTCACCGCCAAAATGTCCGCCAACGCCACCGAAAAACTAGGAATCCCTGCGGCCTGACATTGCTGATGGTAATGGTTCAATTCCCCGATCGCCCCGGTGCGATAGAGCCGCCACGCCCGACTGGGTAATTGGAGCCGAGCGGTGTAGGGGTCTATGGCCATAATTTTGCCAAACTGTACTGCCTTGGCTTGCTTTTCCGCTGGAGGAACCGGTTCCAACACAAAAATGCCCACCGACTGGGCCTCTGGATCTGCCTTAGCGTCCTCAATGGCCGCCTGGTATTCTGCTTGGCGATGGGCTTGAATGCGACCCAGTCCCGCCCTAATTTTGGCCACTAGTTGGGGACTATGGCTAGTAGTCAACAATTGCCGAAATTTTTGCTCCGCCTCATCCAAATTTCCTTGGGCTTCCGCCAGCCGAGCTTGGTAATAGGCCGTCATGGGATTTTCCCAACTCTCCCCCTCCATCGCTGCCAACAGTTGCTCCGCTGTGGCCAGGTCTTGGCTGTCAATGGCATCGGCAATGGCTTTATACATAGGGAAAAGGGCCAAAAAAATTAGCTTTCCAACAGAGCATTGATCTGGGCTAGGGCCACCGTGGGGGCCGTCACCGCCCGCAAAATGCGTTTACCAAGGGACACCGGCTGAAACCCTTTGGCGATCGCCAGGGAAATTTCGTTATCCGTCCATCCCCCTTCTGGGCCAGTGGCCAAGACAATTTGGGCTGGTAAATTACTCTGTTTCAAGTATGCCCCAAGCATGGGGCTATTTAAACGGGTCACACAGAGCAAGGCCAGGGTTTCTGGCCCTGCAACTTTCTCCACAAATTGCCCAAACGTTAACGGGGCTGCCACCGGGGGTAACCATTGCCGCTCCGACTGTTCCGCCGCTTCCGTGACAATGCGTTGCCAGCGCTCAAGTTTATTTTGACTGGGCTTTAATAGGGTACGTTCCGTCAACAAAGGTTGAAACGCTGTGGCTCCCAACTCCGTACAGGGACGAATAATTTCTTCAAAACCACTGCCCTTCGGCAAGGCGATCGCCAAAGTGACGGGTAGAGGTAATTCATTCTGTTCGCTCACTGTTTCTAATAACTGGGCTGTGCCATGGGCCAAATCATTTAACTGGGCCCGCCATACCCCGCCGCCGCCGTCCAACACCATAAAGCCATCGCCCTTTTGTAGTCTCAATACCCGTTGCAGATAGTGGAGTTGGGCCGTGGTTAGGGTAACAGTAGCCTCGATAATTTGCTCTGGGGCAACAACCAAACGGTAGGCCATAACAAAAGAACTAGAAGATTTTTCCTGGACGGGTAGAGAAAGGATTGACGGAGTTAAGTTAGTTGAAACAAGGATGGGGGATAGGACAAATTGTACAATGGGCTTCTGGCATTGCCCCGGCAGGGTAGTAAACCAAGCATTGATTAGAATTTTATGGCTTTTCGACCCCGCAAACGCTTTGGCCAACATTGGCTAAACCATGAACCAACTTTACAGGCCATTGTGGCGGCCGCAGATATTCAGTCCGGCGCACCGCAAAGCGGATCTCTACGAGATCGCCTGCTGGAAATTGGCCCTGGCATGGGGGTTTTAACTAAACAGCTATTGGCTACGGGGAATCCGGTGGTGGCGGTGGAGCTAGACCGGGATTTATGCCTTAAATTACGCAAAAAGTTAGGGCAACGGGAAAATTTTCTGCTCCTCGAAGGGGACGTATTAATACTAGATTTAAACGCTTTATTACAGGATTTTCCTCAATTTTCTCCCCTCAATAAAGTGGTCGCTAATATTCCCTATAACATCACCAGTCCGATTTTGGAACTACTGTTGGGTACCATCCAAAAACCGAGGGTACCAGGCTTTGAAACCATTGTTTTATTGGTGCAAAAAGAAATTGCCGAACGGTTAACGGCCCAACCCAGCACCAAAGCCTACGGTGCCCTATCGGTACGGATGCAATACCTAGCCAGGGTGGATTGGATTGTGGATGTACCCCCCAAAGCTTTTACGCCACCCCCTAAAGTGGATTCCGCTGTCATTCGTTTAACCCCTTACCCCGTCGAGCAATTACCAGGAGATCGTCGCTTACTGGATCAACTTCTCTGCTTAGGATTCGCCAATCGCCGTAAAATGTTACGCAATAACCTCAAGGGATTAATTGCCCCGGAACAGTTGACTACTTTATTGGAGCAGTTAGCTTTGCCGAGCACTGCCCGGGCGGAAGACTTAAGCCTAGAACAATGGTTAGAGTTAACTAATTTGTTGCCGACTTTTTTACCCCCAACCTAATGCATTCCTACACCCTCCATGCCCCAGACAAAATTAATCTTTTCCTCGAAATTCTTGGCGATCACCAAGCAAATTATGGGTATCACTGACGGCGGATCAAGTTTTGCTAGAAAGTTTTAGATTTATGTTTGTAGTTCTTACACTTATGGGATCTTTAATCCAGCTTTTCGAATAGATTAGAATTAAATTCTAGCAACCTATGCCAGCCAAAGATATTTTCCACGATTCTGTTAAAAATGCTTTAGAAAGTGTTTGAAAAGTTTTAGGCAAGCCTCCGGAGCATGAGACTGATCATAGCGAAATAAAGCATTGTCTCACTAGTGTTAGGTAAATATTCATAGTCTTTACTTAAACGACGATAGTGACCAAACCAAGAAAAGGTACGTTCAACGACCCAACGTCGCGGTAAAATCTCGAAGCCCTTCTGCCCGTCTTTTTTGCTGACGACTTCCAAAGTTCCAGCCCAAGGTCTGCTCCACCCACTAGATAAAATCTTTTCCGACAAAGGCGCTATCAGTCCATATCAATTGTAGGCACTGCCAGAGGGGGGCAAACCAAGTGCCAAGTTCTGAAAGTCTTACGATTAGGCACTTTCAATAATTAATCCTAAAATATCTCTCTTGGTTTGACGGAAGAGGGATACAGCGGATACCCTATTAGTTAGGCACATATAAAATGCCTGTAACCACTGTTTTACAATGACTTTGGTATACCAGATGGAAAGCATGACCGCTGTAGGTTGATTATAGATTTGAAGGGTGGTTAATAACTACCCATTTTTTGTTGTGTGGGATAACCTTTTTAGATATAATATGAATAATTATTCACTAATACTGACATTTCGCAGATTGCTGCTATTGATAGCGCAATAGTTTTTGCTTATACTGTGTTTACTGCGCATTTATTTATACTGCTACGCTCCATATAGCGTGTGCGGAATGTGAGTAATATTATATTAAGTAAGTGGCTCAAAACGGATCTACAAAAGCAACAACCATACGAAACTATGGAAGATTTTGAATCTCTTAAGCGGAGAGATTTTATAGCTAAAACCAATAAAGAGTTTGAACGTTTAAGATGGAGGCAATCAGAGCAGTACAACTATATTCGCAAGACTTACGGGCAAATAGTCCGCGATAAACTTACTGATGAACAGTTATTAGATTTACTTGATCGCTTGCAGCATCAAGGCAATGATAAAAGCAAAGGTCATTACAAAGTTATGAATAGTCCAATTCAAAAAATATTTTTCGGTTGTCCTGGTACTGGCAAAAGCCATAAGATTTCTAATGATGATGATGGTGGAATTGTTAAACAAGTTTTAGGTATTGATAAAAATATTCATCCTGAAAATTTAATTAAGACTGTTTTTCATCCCGAATACACCTATGGCGATTTTATGGGAAAATTAATGCCAATGACTATGAATGATGATAAAGATAAGAGTGTTTATTATCAATTTTATGAAGGACATTTTTTGAAGGCACTAGCACAAGCGTATAAAAATATTATCATTGCTCAGAAGGAAGGTGTACAAGCTCAAAACGTTGCCTTAGTAATTGATGAAATTAATCGAGGTAATTCTTCTGCAATTTTTGGGACAGTTTTTCAACTTTTAGATCGAGGTCGAGATGGTTGGTCAGCTTATGGTATTAATATTTCCGATTTAGAATTTAGAAAAATGGTTGAACTAATAGGCTTTCAACAAACGGGAATAGATGATGGTAATCCTACATACAAATATCAAAATAAAGGTTCGTCTAACGTGCTAGAAAAATTTACTGTATTTGAGGAAATTAAAATTAAAGTAAAAGTTAATACAGCAGTAGGTAGTTCAATTCGTATTCCTTACAATCTTTCCATTTTTGGAACAATGAATACTTCTGATAATTCTATATATTTTATGGATAATGCCTTTAAAAGACGTTGGGAGTGGGAATACGTAGATTGGAAACAAGATAATGATCAAGAAATAAATAATGTTATTTTAATAGATTATGGAAATGTTAATTTAAAGTGGACAGATTTAGTAGAAAAATTTAACAACTTCATTAAAGATAATCATAATTCTGTGAGAAGTGGCAGAATAGAAGATATGCAAATAGGCTATCATTTCATAAATACAGCAATAGTTACAGAAGATCAAATAAAAAATAAATTGATGTTTTTTGTTTGGGATAGTGTTTTTAACCGAGACAAAAATCCACTTCGAGAACTTTTAGGATTTAACAAAAATGATAAAAAATTAGTAACTTTTGGAGACTTTATTACACATCATGAAGCTTTTGTAATGAATCTCATAAATTATCAATCAAAATAATCTAAGTTTTCTTTTCATTGAATAGTTTTATTTACATATTATGTGGAACTTTTCGCAACTTAATCTAAAAACAAACTCAGACTTTGTAGGTATTAAATCTGAACCTGATGGATATGCTTTTTATTTACCAAAAGGTTTTGACAATTTTATTGATAAATATCAAAATGCAGCTACTTCTGAAGATACCGACAAATTCAATAAAGTCCGTGATTCTTTCTTTTTGATGTATCGAACACTAAGGAAGTTTGATCGTGATAATGAGAATAATTCAAGAGTCACAAGAAAAGATGCTAAAAACAAGAAAAACCAAGACCAGGTCAATTTAAGCACGGGTGGTATTAGTTTAGACTATAAAGAGGCAAGCGAGTGTATTTTATACAGTAAACTTTCGATGATTGAACGAATATTAGAGGCTTATGATGATTTGGCGCTCAATTCTATCGAAAAAAAAGCTCGACGCAGTGAAGAAATAGACTATTCTAAAATTTATAAATATTTAGATAGAGCTATTTATTTAAATAATGGAGCAATTTATATCGATGTTATGAACTTACCGCGTTCAATGATAAGTCATGAAAGCACCGATATAGTTGATCTTTATTGTTTTATTCTCGATGAAATTATTCAACAATTGCAGGAAGATGTACTTGATCATATTTATGATAGAAGTCAGGATATTCAATTTTTATCTCAAAGATTTAGAGATCACTATTTAACTATTAATCATTCTCTTTTTGACCAAGATACTTTTGAAGAAACTCTTTCAATTTGCAAAGAGGCTCTTGATAATATAGATAGAAATACGCATTATAAAGATGCTGATTATTGGGGGCTATATGAAGCTATCGAGATTTTTTTGTATGGGGGATTAAACCCAAACTTAGATGATGGCGATTTTTGGGGAATACAAGGAGAACAAGGTTTTGATTATGTTTGGGAAGATATGTGTCAAACTTACTTCTTTAAGAAGAACTTTAACCCTATTCAGAATGATTTTAATAAAATTGGCTTTGCAGATACTGATATTCCGATAGTAGGCTATAAAAATAATAGAATTAGAAATTCTAAACATCATAGACCAGAAAGCGAACAAAATAGAGTTGGTTGGTGGAAAAATAAATCTAGTAATCAGTGGCTATATCAAAAAAAACAGTCTGAAGTTGACCATCCCAATAATTACAAGCCACTCTATTGGCGAGAATTATTCTGTATTGAATGGGATTTAAAGGCGAGAATCTTTCCTGACGTGAAATATAAAGTGACTAGATCAGATTACCCCAATCAGTTGCGTCGATATCCACAGCCAGACCTAGTTACTGTTACTAAAAATGAAGATTCAAGTTACTTTGCAATTGTGGATTTTAAGAATATTTCTTTAAAAAAATATGAAGATTATGAAAATAAATCTTTAGAAGAAACTGATAAAGGGTACAGAGTAGCTTTGGAAAAACAACTTGGTTATGAATTAGCATTGCAACAAGTTTTTCCTCAAGCCACTATCGGAAATTACTTTTTTATTCCTTTTTATTATGTTGACAAACTCGAATCTGAGAGTAATTTTCTGGGAATTATGGAGGACAGATTTCACATTAGAGGTATTCAAATATTTAAGGCAAATTTTGTTGCAATACAAAATATTTATTTGGGTATTACTGAGGCATCAGACTTTGATAGCCCAATTCGTGAGAAGAATTATTACCAATTTCGAAAAAATAATGCTCATGCTTCAGTTAAAAAAAAAGAAATTATTTTATTCGAAAATGAAGACTTAAAAAGCAATTATATTCCTTTGATTACTTTCCAAAATGAGGCGCAAAGAAAAAATGCCAGGACTTATATTCTTGAACAAGTAGAAATCTTTTTCAAAGAAATTCAAGTGGATATTCCAAATCTTATGGAATCTTATTTTCCATATTCACAAAGTATTATTGGTAAAGAATTTAATAAAATAAATATAGACTATTTTTACGACAATTTATTTTATGATTTGGGAGAAAAAGAAGAAGATAGAGATGAACATAGAAAATTAAAAATTAAAGTTAAATGGTGTATAACTTTTCATATTGATTCCACTCCGATTCAAGTTCCTCAACTTAAAATACCCAACTCTGATTTATGTCGTAATTTTGGGACAATAGATGTTGTTGGCACGCCAATTCTTTACTATATTTATTTTACTCTTCCAGAGATCTTGAATATAATTATTAAGGACAAAAAATAAAGATCAAATTAGGATTCGCCAATCGCCGTAAAATGTTAGGCGATAACTTGAGTGGTTAGATTTAACTGATTTATTGCCCCTCTTTCACCCCCAACTTAATGCATTCCTACACCCTCCATGCCCCGGCCAAAATTAATCTTTTCCTCGAAATTCTTGGCGATCGCCCCGACGGTTTCCACGAATTGGTAATGGTGTTGCAGAGCATTGCCCTGGGGGATAAAATTACCGTGCGGGCCAACGGCACCGATGACATCCGGCTCAGTTGTGGGGATAGTCCCTTGGCCAACGATGCCACCAATTTGGCCTACCGAGCGGCCCAGTTGATGATTAACAATTTTCCCCAAGCCCATGATAATTACGGCGGCGTAGATATCACCTTGACCAAGCATATTCCCATGGCGGCGGGCTTAGCGGGGGGCTCGGCCGATGCAGCGGCGGTGTTAGTCGGTTTAGACCTGCTCTGGAATTTAGGCTTAACCAGGCCGGAATTAGAACAGTTAGCGGCCCAACTGGGTTCCGACATTCCCTTTTGCATTGGCGGTGGCACGGCGATCGCCACGGGACGGGGGGAAATCCTCGACCCCTTACCGGACGGCAATTGCTTCTGGGTGGTATTGGCCAAACATCGTTCCATAGAAGTTTCTACCCCCTGGGCTTACCAAACCTATCGTCAAAAGTTTGGCAAGAATTACCTAAACGATGACCAGTCCCAGCGAGCCCGGCGGAAAACCATCCATGCAGGGCCCCTACTCCAGGGCATTCAGCACCGCAACCCAGGGCAAATCGCCAGCCATATCCACAACGATTTAGAAAAAGTTGTGCTCCCGGCTCATCAGCCTGTAGCCCAGTTACGTCAGGTCCTACAGTCAGCGGGGGGATTGGGCACCATGATGTCCGGCTCCGGCCCCAGCGTGTTTACCCTTTGCCGGGAGCAAGCAGAAGCGGAACAGGTCCTGGCGATCGCCAAAGAAAAATTAAACGACCCCGACGTGGATTTTTGGCTAACCCACACCATCGGCCACGGCATCCAAATTATGAATAATTGACCTGGATCAATCAATTGCGGCAGAAATTCCCCCTACATCAGCCCATCCTCCCTGGGGTAGGATAACCTAACAGGGTTTTAACCCCCGCTTGACCGCCTTACCTCAACTCAGCATGGATATTAAGCACGGCTTTGTGGACTCCATTGGCCACACCCCCTTGATTCGCCTTAACAGTTTCAGTGACGAAACCGGCTGTGAAATTTTAGGCAAAGCAGAATTTATGAACCCTGGTGGTTCTGTCAAAGACCGGGCCGCCCTGGGCATCATCGAAACCGCCGAAAAGGAAGGGAAGCTCAAACCCGGTGGCACTGTGGTGGAAGGCACAGCGGGTAATACGGGCATTGGTCTCGCCCACATTTGCAACGCCAAGGGTTATAAATGCTTAATTGTCATTCCCGACACCCAATCCCAGGAAAAAATTGATTTGCTCCGCACCCTGGGGGCAGAAGTCAGGACCGTGCCCGCCGTGCCCTACCGGGATCCCAACAATTACGTCAAACTCTCCGGACGCATTGCCGCAGAATTAGATAACGCCATTTGGGCCAATCAATTTGATAATTTGGCCAACCGTGATGCCCACTACCACACCACCGGCCCCGAAATTTGGCAACAAACGGACGGCAAAGTAGATGCTTGGGTGGCAGCCACTGGCACCGGAGGAACCTATGCAGGGGTAGCCCTGTATCTTAAAGAACAGTCTGAGGCCGTGCAATGCGTGGTGGCGGACCCCATGGGTAGTGGGCTGTATAGCTTCATCAAAACTGGGGAGATTAACCCCAGCGGCAACTCCATCACCGAAGGCATTGGCAACAGTCGCATCACCGCCAACATGGAAAATGTGCCCATTGACGATGCGGTGCAAATTGACGATCCAGAAGCGTTGCGGGTGGTGTACCAACTTCTGCGGCGGGATGGCCTATTTATGGGCGGTTCCGTGGGCATTAATGTGGGAGCGGCTTACCAATTGGCCAAAAAACTTGGGCCGGGGCATACCATTGTTACCGTACTTTGTGACGGAGGAGCCCGTTACCAATCCCGTCTTTACAATCAGGAATGGTTGACCAGTAAAGGTTTAACAATTCCCGATTAACTATTGACCGGCCACCCCTTCATTGCGGGCGGCCAACTGCACTGCACTGGCTACGGTAGTGGCGACCCGATTGTCAAAAACCGAAGGAATAATATGCTCACTATCTAGGGTGTTGCTGTGCACCAAAGAGGCGATCGCCTTGGCCGCTTCGATGCACATGGTGGTGGTAATAATGCTAGCTCTACAGTCAATGGCTCCCCGGAAAACCCCCGGAAAGGCAAGCACATTGTTAATTTGGTTGGGGTAATCACTGCGCCCCGTGGCAATAACCGCCGCATCCTCTTGGATTAATTCCGGCTGAATTTCGGGGATAGGGTTGGCCATGGCAAACACAATCGGGTCCTTGGCCATGGATTGCACCATTTCCTTGGTCACTACCCCCGGCGCACTCACCCCTAAAAACACATCAGCTCCAGCCATAGCATCGGCTAAAGTCCCTTCCGCATCCACCGCAAAGCTCTGTTTTTTGCTGTTTAAATCGGTGCGATGTTTGCCCACAATGCCCTTGGAGTCGCAAATCCAAATATCGGTGGCTCCGGATTCCTTGAGCAATTCGGCGATCGCCAACCCAGCAGCCCCAGCGCCGTTGATGACAATGCGGACAGCGGCCATGGCTTTACCAACAAATTTGAGGGCATTTAACAAAGCGGCCAGGGTAACAATGGCGGTGCCGTGCTGATCATCGTGAAATACAGGAATATTTAATTCTTTTTTCAGCCGGGCTTCAATTTCAAAACACCGGGGAGCGGCAATGTCTTCCAAATTTACGCCGCCAAACACCGGGGCGATCGCCTTGACGGTGCGAATAATTTCCTCCGTATCCTGGGTATCCAAACAGATGGGAAAAGCGTCCAGTTGGGCAAATTCCTTGAATAACATGGCCTTGCCTTCCATCACTGGTAAAGCCGCTTCCGGCCCCAGGTTACCCAACCCCAACACCGCACTGCCATCGGTCACCACCGCCACCGTATTGCTTTTAATGGTCAGGGAATAAACCTTTTCCGGATCTTCGGCGATCGCCCGACAGATGCGCCCCACCCCTGGGGTATAGGCCATGGCCAAATCCGATTGGGAGGTGAGGGGAATGCGACTAACCACGCTAATTTTGCCCTGACGGTGTAAATCAAAGGTGCGATCGGACACCTTCAGCAATTTGACATTATCCAGAGCTTTCACTGCCCCAATAATTTTTTCGGCGTGCTCACTGCTGGAAGCATCCACCGCAATTTCCCGCCGGGTGAGTTTTAAGTTACTCTCAATCAGGGAAATTTGCCCAAAACTGCCCCCCGCATCGGCGATCGCCTGGGTAACGCTGGCCAAAGTTCCGGCGTGGTTGGGGAGTTCCAACAGTAGGCTGACGCTATAACTCGGATTGGGGGTGAGGCTAACCATAGGGCGATGGAAAAAGGGTTTGAAAAGCGAAATTCAACAATGTCAGGCGGCGTTTGGGTACGCAGTCTCTCCTCGATTATGCTTGATCTGTGGCCTTTGCTTACCGAGGTTTGCCCTAGCTGTCAGGGTTTGCCCATGTATCTAGCCCCATCAATCTCCCCAGATTCTAACCCGAGGAGCTTTTCCCGTTCGATTCCCTTTTATGCAAAATTCCCCCATCCCTTCCCCTTGGCAATTCATCAAGGAAAACATCCCCCTGCTCATGGTGGCCCTGGTGCTGGCCCTGCTGCTGCGTTTCTTTGTGGCGGAACCCCGCTACATTCCCTCCGATTCCATGTTGCCCACCCTCGAACAAGGCGATCGCCTGGTGGTGGAGAAGGTGTCCTACCATTTCCATCCACCCCAGGTGGGGGACATTATTGTGTTCCATCCGCCGGAGTTGCTGCAAGTACAAGGCTATGATCTAGGGCAGGCATTTATTAAACGAGTCATTGCGTTGCCGGGGCAAACAGTGGAAGTTAACAACGGCATTGTTTACCGGGATGGGCAACCTTTACAGGAAGAATATATTTTGGAGCCGCCCCAATATAATTTGCCCGCAGTGCGGGTGCCGGACGGTCAGGTGTTTGTCATGGGGGATAACCGCAACAACAGCAATGATTCCCATGTATGGGGATTTTTACCCCAGCAAAATATCATCGGCCATGCCCTATTTCGTTTTTTCCCCGCCAGCCGTTGGGGCCAACTGGGTAGCTTCACCTTTGTCCCAGCCCGTACCATCATCAATACCTAATACCCGACACCCGGTGGACAAGGCCCATTTCCCCGGTGATCAACCTTTGGTCGGCCCAGGGTTCGTCAATGGTGTTAGGATCTGCTGAGAAGAAGAAACGTCATAGCACATAAGGAAAACACGTTAAATGCAAGAGTTTGACAAGTCCATATCCTTCGACGGACGGGATATAAGACTCAAAATGGGAACCCTAGCCCCCCAAGCAGGAGGTTCAGTCCTCATTCAATCCGGCGATACAGCGGTGTTGGTCACGGCGACCAGAGCTAAAGGAAGGGATGGCATTGATTTTCTACCCTTAACGGTGGACTACGAAGGACGACTCTATGCCGCAGGCCGTATTCCGGGCGGTTTTTTGCGGCGGGAAGGCCGACCCCCAGAAAAGGCCACATTAATCAGCCGCCTCATTGACCGTCCTTTGCGTCCCCTATTCCCCCATTGGCTGCGGGATGAACTGCAAATAGTAGCCACCACCCTCTCCATGGATGAGGAAGTGCCCCCCGATGTGTTAGCGGTGACCGGGGCTTCCGTGGCGGTCATCCTGGCCCAAATTCCTTTCAAAGGTCCCATGGCCGCTGTGCGGGTAGGTTTAGTAGGGGATGATTTCATTATTAATCCCACCTATCGGGAAGTCCATAACGGAGATTTGGACCTGGTGGTGGCCGGTACCCCCGCCGGTATTGTCATGGTGGAAGCTGGGGCGAACCAGTTGCCGGAACAGGACATCATCGAAGCAATTGATTTTGGCTATGAAGCAGTGCAGGATCTGATCAACGCCCAGCGGGAATTGATGACAGACCTGGGCATTACCCTGGCCACTTCCGAGCCGCCCCCGGTCAATACCGCCGTGGAAGAGTTCATTGCAAACAGAGCCTCTAAAAAAATCATCACCGTGCTCGGTCAATTTGACCTGGGTAAAGATGGTCGGGATGCCGCCCTCGATGAAATTAAAGCCACCGAAGTGGAAACGGCGATCGCCGAATTACCAGAAACCGATCCCGTTAAACAAAGTGTAGAAGAAGACCCCAAACTAGTCGGCAACCTCTACAAAGCATTGACCAAAAAGTTAATGCGGAAACAGATTGTTGATGATGGAGTACGGGTAGACGGCCGCAAACTCGAACAGGTACGCCCCATTAGCTGCGAAGTCGGTTTTCTACCCCGCCGGGTCCATGGCAGTGGACTGTTTAACCGTGGTTTAACCCAGGTGCTCTCCCTGGCTACCCTTGGTTCCCCCGGCGATGCCCAAGATTTAGCGGATGACCTCCATCCCGAGGACGAAAAACGTTATCTGCATCACTACAACTTCCCCCCCTATTCCGTCGGTGAGGCCCGCCCCATGCGCTCCCCTGGCCGCCGAGAAATTGGCCACGGTGCTCTTGCTGAACGGGCCATCATACCAGTGCTCCCCCCCCAGGAAGACTTTCCCTATGTGGTACGGGTTGTGTCGGAAGTGCTGTCTTCCAACGGTTCCACTTCCATGGGATCCGTTTGTGGCTCCACCCTTGCTCTCATGGATGCGGGGGTACCGATTAAAAAACCCGTTAGTGGCGCCGCCATGGGTTTAATCAAGGAAGGGGATGAAATTCGCATTCTCACCGACATTCAGGGCATTGAAGATTTCCTTGGCGACATGGATTTCAAAGTAGCTGGTACCGATTCCGGTATTACCGCCCTGCAAATGGATATGAAAATTGATGGTCTGAGCATGGAAGTGGTGTCCAAAGCCATTATGCAAGCTCTCCCCGCCCGACTCCATATCCTCGACAAAATGTTGGCGACGATCCGGGAACCCCGTCCTGAGTTGTCTCCCTTTGCCCCCCGGTTGTTAACCCTGAAAATTGAGCCGGAACACATCGGCATGGTTATTGGGCCCGGTGGTAAAACCATTAAGGGCATCACCGAACAAACCAGTTGTAAGATTGACATTGCCGACGACGGTACCGTCACCATTGCTTCCAGTGAAGGGGAACGGGCAGAACGGGCGCGGCAAATGATTTATAACATGACCCGCAAACTCAACGAAGGGGAAGTGTACCTCGGTCGGGTAACCCGCATCATTCCCATTGGTGCCTTTGTGGAAGTGCTACCTGGAAAAGAAGGCATGATCCACATTTCCCAGCTAACGGAAGGCCGGGTTGGCAAGGTGGAAGATGAAGTGGGTGTGGGCGATGAGGTCATTGTCAAAGTACGGGAAATTGACAGTAAAGGCCGCTTGAACCTCACCCGCTTGGGCATTCACCCCGATGAAGCAGCGGAAGCCCGTCGTAACGCTAGCCGGGGTTAATTGTTAGTCAAAGACCATTAAAACTCTGTATTATTCCCCTAAGATTCGATATCTTGGGGGATTTTTTGCTCATTTTGTAAATTTCTGGCAAATTCTATGACTTTTCCCAGCAAGCATAAACAAATTGGCGTAGCGGTAATTATTAATGACCAAGGTGAAGTATTGATCGATCGCCGTCCGGTGGGAGGTTCCTTTGGGGGGCTATGGGAATTTCCTGGGGGCAAACTAGAGCCGGGGGAAACGGCGGCTGAATGTATTGTCCGAGAAGTGCGGGAGGAAATTGCCATTGAAGTGGCGGTGGGGGAATCTCTGATCACCATTGACCATAGTTATCCCCAGGTGCGCCTAACTCTCTACGTCCATCTCTGTCAATATCTCTCGGGGCAGCCCCAAACCATTGCCTGTGAAGAAATCCGCTGGGTGGCGATCACCGATTTGGGCGAGTACCGTTTTCCCAAGGCTAATGGGGAAATTATCCAGGCCCTACGCCAAAAGTTTCTCAGTTGACCGGGCTACTCAATCTGGGTTTTCAATAATTTTGCGGCAAAAAAGCGGTCGGTGTAGAGGAGTCGCACCATACTGCCTTAATCCTTGACGATGTTTGGCCGTACCATAACCCTTATTGCTGGCCAGGTCGTAGCCAGGAAAGCGTTCTGCTAAACGGGTAATTAAAGTATCCCGCCACACCTTAGCCAAAATGCTGGCAGCACTAATTAGTAAAGATTTTCTATCCCCCCCCGTAACGGCCATTTGGGCCATGGCAATGTGGGGTAAAGTATCCCGCCCGTCCACCAACACCCAGGCCGGCATAACAGGCAATTTTTGCACCGCCCTTTCCATGGCCAACAGACTGGCTTGACGAATATTAACCCGGTTAATGGTGGGCACATCGGCAAAGCTAATGCCATAGCTATGGACATAATCGGGCAGTGCCTGGGCTAACTGGGAACGATGTTGGGGAGAAAGCTGTTTACTATCCTTTACCCCCAAGGCCTGCAATTGGTTAATGGCTTCGATGGGCACTAGCACCGCCGCCGCCACCACTGGCCCGAATAAAGCGCCTCGCCCCACTTCATCCACCCCCGCCACCAGGCGATCGCCACCTAATCCTTGGCTTTCTTGCCACCATTGGCGATCGTTGTAGTCACTGGAGGGGTGAATCAAGCTAATACCTACTCCGCTGAAGAACGCCGCCGTCTTCTGCCAGGACGTTTTTTTGTTTCTATGGGAGCAGACTCCTCTGCCACCGGAGCGGCTGGAGTTTCATCATCAAGTTGGGGTAAGACAACCTGTTCCGGCTCAACCGTTTCCTCCCTTGGTTGCTCAATAACCGGGGTTGGGGCTGTGACCTCAGATACAATTGTCAACCCATCACTGGGGACGTTATCCCCGTTGTCTCCATTGTCCACCGTTGTAATAACAGCATTAACCAGACTGCCACTACCGTTAGTGTTTCCCTCCAAGGCCGCTCCCGCCGTAACCACCGAAACCATAAAGGAGCGGGGGTCTTGATCAGCGTACTCCGTTTTGATTAGGGGAGAAATTCCCATACGAGCATAAATATCCTGCTCCAACGTTGTCATGGCGACATCGACCGGAACCAAGGTTTTTTCCACTCGACGGGAAGGCCGTTCACGGCGGGGAGGAGCAGTGCCCGTCACTTTCTCCTTAGTGGGGCTGGGGCTGGGACCCTTACTACGGGAAATTCCCACAGATTTAATATTTTCCTTTTCAGAAAACTCCGAGCCTCGACGGCGACGACGACGACGGTTACTATCCCGATCGCCCTGCTCTTGATAATTAGGATGGAAAAGTAAGTCCAGGGGGCTAGATATTTTTGCTTCTTCCTTCTTGGGCAGGTCATTGACCTTGGCAACGGGGGGAGAGAGAATCGGTTTTTCCACCAACCGGGGGGGAATGCTACTGTTGACCGCTGTGGGGGACAGGGAAACAAAACCCTTCTCGCCAGGGAGTTCCACCAAATGTCCTAAACCACCACACTCAGGACAAGGCTGTCCAAATAGTTCATACAAATTTTGTCCCTGGCGCTTACGGGTCAACTCCACTAGTCCCAACTCCGTCAACTGGGCGATCTGGGGCCTGGCCTTATCCGTTTCCAAGCAGCGGTTAAAATGCTCCAAAAGTTGCAACTGGTCCTTATGGGAATCCATATCAATGAAATCGATAATGATCACCCCGCCAATATTTCTCAGTTTCAACTGACGCGCAATTTCCGTCGCCGCTTCATAGTTAGTCCAGAGCACCGTTTCCCGGGAATTGGCCGAATGGGTAAAGGAACCAGAGTTAACGTCAATTACCGTCAAAGCTTCCGTCGGCTCAATGATTATATAACCCCCCGAAGGCAGATCCACCCTGGGTTTAAGGGCTTCCCGGATAGTGGCATTGACCCGGAAATACTCCAGAATACTGAGGGATTCCCGGTGACAATCAATTAAAACTCCCTCCGGCAAACGACCTTGATCCCAGTTCATCAACTGTTGTTTAATCCGTTTCATCCCCGCCGGGGTATCCACCACAATGCGATTCACTTCGCTGGAGTACATATCCCGCAGCACTCGCTTGATGAAATCATCATCCCGGTCCAGAAGCATGGGGGCACTACGGGTCATGGCCTGTTGTTGCACCAATTCCCATTGTTTTTGCAGATTTTCCAAATCTTCGATAATCGCATCTTCCGGCACATCTTCCGCTTCAGTCCGCACTAGCAGTCCCATGCCCGGTGGCTTGATTAACACAGCCAAAGCCCTCAAACGACTGCGTTCCTCCTCCCGGTTAATCCGACGGGAAAGATTCACTCCCCGGCCATAGGGCATCAACACCATATAACGCCCCGGCATACTGATATTTCCAGTTAGGCGGGGGCCCTTATTGCCGGTGGGTTCCTTCATCACCTGCACCAACACTCTTTGTTGAGGAGATAAAAGTTCAGAAATGGAACCGGCGGTGCGCCTTAATCTAACTGGGCCGAGGTCACTGACGTGGATAAAGCCATTTTTTTCGGTGTCCCCAATGTTAATAAAAGCGGCGTCAATGCTGGGCAGAATATTGTCAACTAAGCCTAAATAAATATCTCCCACCTGTTGGCTGCCCGTGGACACCACCAATTCTTGAATTTGATCCTTCCAAAAAACAGCAGCAACCTGATGTTTTTCAGCAATGACAATTTGTTTTGGCATAAATATATTCCTCAAAAGGCCATCCCAAAGCGGTCCCAGTGGTGTGGACAGGGGCAAGGTGGCCTACAGAAAAATGTTGTAATGTTGGACATTGGGTAAACTGAATATTTTCCTCTCTAGGGTCAACCTACCCTCTGGCCCAGTGAACTATTCCCGTCATCTCAGTTGCTATAGTTGTGACCGTTTTTTGCCACCCCAGCTGCCCGATTGGGGGTGAACAGGGACCTTTGGGGGACAGGGGTTACAGTCAGCTTGCTGGAGAAAGCCGTAGATATTCCCAGGGAAACTCCCAGGGGACAGCCGCCCATCGCACGGACGGGGGAGATAGATAGGCAAGAGTATTGGAGGCAGTTTAAGACGGAAAAAACTATCTGTTTTTCTTCACCGCAAGAACGACAACCGGTAACGATTAGAAAAGAAGAATCGGGGGCTGCTTACGGCGATTCACTACAGGGGCATAACTTTTGCTGGTTATCCCTGGATCAACGTCAATGATTCCATTGGACGTCAAGCCTGAGGGGTTGGAGTCCCCCCAAAATATCCCGGGCATTGTCAAAAAATAAACCTAATACCCAAGGAATTTAAACTGAATATAACCTGAAATGGTAGCCTTTAGCAAGAAAGCCCAGCCCCCAAGCTAACTGCCTAAACTGCCCGATGGCGGTCTACCTTATTCAAAGCCGCCTCTAATCCTTCATCTAGGGCCCCATCCCCCACAATAGACCGTACTCCTTCCAGGGTGGAAAGAATGTTACGGGGATCAAGGAACATCACTTTGCTACTGTCACTACTACCAATGGTGGTGCCCATATTGAGATATTGCTGGGCCAAAAGGAATTGCAACGCTTCCCGAGCATGGTTATCAGAACTCAATTTTTCCGTAAGGATACTGAGGGCCTCCGCTGTAGCCTTAGCTTCCAACACTTTTTTCTGTTGTTCCGCTTCTGCATTGAGGATAGCCGCTTTTTTCTTAGCCTCCGCTTC
Organism: Synechocystis sp. PCC 6803 substr. PCC-P; assembly: GCF_000284455.1. GTDB lineage: Bacteria > Cyanobacteriota > Cyanobacteriia > Cyanobacteriales > Microcystaceae > Synechocystis. The sequence continues at coordinate 92,143 of NC_017039.1, read as the reverse complement.
TAACACCCGAGCTTGGGCATCCCCCTGGGCGGAGTTGATGGCAGAATCCCGTTGACCTTCGGAAGTGAGAATAGCCGCCCGTTTTTTTCTCTCTGCGGTCATTTGCAGTTCCATGGAATCCAACACTGCTTTAGAAGGCATAATGTCCCGTAATTCCACCCTAGTAACCTTCACCCCCCAAGGGTCGGTGGAAATATCCAGTTCCCGCAGTAGTAATTCATTAATTTCCGTCCGGGCAGTGAAGGTTTGGTCCAACTCAAGCTTGCCAATTTCAGAGCGGATTTGGGTCAACACCAAGTTCACCATGGCGGACTGTAAATTTTCCACCTTGTAATAAGCTTTCTCCATATCGATAATGCGCCAATAGACCACAGCATCGGCGGTGATGGCCACGTTGTCTTTGGTAATACAGGATTGGGGGGGAATGTCGATGACTTTTTCCCTGGTGGTTTGCTTAAAAACGACCCGATCCAAAATAGGAACCGTAAAATTCAGCCCTGGGGTAAGTTTTTTGTTATAACTTCCTAGGCGTTCCACTAGGTATTCATTTTTTTCGTTAACAATTTTGACGGATGTACCGATCGCCGATCCGAAGAAGACGAGAAAGAAGAGAAAAAAGGCTTCCATGGTTTAGCTCCGCTGTGACTGGGAAAAAGGTCAATGTTTAGTAAAACCAACAATAAATTCAGTAAAAGAGCGGTAACGAATAGTTAACTTCCCTATATGGAAAGGCTAGAGTTGAATTTGGAATTGATCGAGGGAGGGCTGGAATGGCTCGTCTTGATCCCCCGGAAGGGCCTGGCTTGGTAAATCCTGAATGTGAATTTCTTGGCGTTGCTGTTCATTGAGGGTGATCGGCGCGAGGGTCCCTTCTCCACTGTTCAACTGATACGCCTCCGAAACCAGTGCACTGGGGCAACATTGGGGATCTCCCGGCTGGTGCTTCAAGATGTTGAGACGGATTTGCCCATTTTTAACCACTAAACTTTGCACCCGCACCCGATCGCCAAGGAAATAGGTGTCAGGGTTAGTGGGGGAACCATCGGGCTCCACGGTCACCACCGCTAGATAGATCAATTCGTCGGCACTAACTACACTCTGTCGGCGGAGAATCACCGCCCCATCCTGGTCGCCGTCTTGGTCCACATCCCCAATGGCAATGGGCTTGATCAGATTAAGGCTAAAAGTTCCCCCAGCGAACACACCATTGTTAAGGGAATATGTACCTTGGTCGGGAATGGTGTAGCTCAGGTTTTTTAAAACGTCCACCGTCAAAGGGGAAACTCCATTCTGGGCGATCGCCAGGGGGGGGGCCGAAGGGACGGCCGTCGCCACGGATACCAGGGACTCTCCCCCCATTAGGGCAGTGAGTAAACCCAAACTTAGTGAACCTATCCTATTAGCCATTGTCTCAATCCTTTTGGCAATTTCTCTCAACATTGTGCCCAGACAGAAGCACTTTCCTAGGACAGAAGGACAGTTTAACAGTGGTTTTTGTTGCCCTCCTTTCCATTCTAACGGCATGGTAGCACGACCTCTAGGGACAGTAGGAGGGGAACGTTCGTGATGAGCATCTGCTCCACCGGTCCCTTTGTTAAGCTGTAGAATTGCCTAAACTGTCCTGCCATCTAGTGTCTATGGTTGTCGATTCTGTGCCCGATTCATCTACTTTTGTGGGAAAAACCATTCGTCCCGTGGCCGCTGTTTCCATCCATGGCATTGTCTTCGATGGAGAGCGTCTCTTGGCTGTGGACAGCAAAAATGGTTATCTGTTGGAAATCGATCCCTACACCAACAACACTAAGTTGCTCAATGGCCAGTACTGGCAGGAATTCATCGGGGCCACCGGCCTGGCGATCGCCGACAGGCAGTTATGGTTTAGCTCAGGACAGTATGTGTACACCTGTAATCTGGAGGGGCCAGACCTCAAGCCCGAGGTATTTGCTTGGTTTGATGACCCAGTCAATGGGGTGGCCATCTGGGAAAGCACTGTGTACATCACCTGCCATAAACGGGGCCACATCTGGGTCTATGGCCGGGATACCCGCAAGCTAGTGGCGACTTTTTACAGTCCCGGCATTGGGGTGGAAAACATTACCGTGCGGGGGGAAGAACTGTGGGTCTGTGACAGTGCTGAACAGAGTGTCTATTGCCTCGACCGGGCCACCGGGGAAATTAACTTTAGCCTGATTACCCCCTTTGAAAGCCCCACTGGCCTGGCTTTTTATGATGATCAAGCCGTAGGGAAAGCGACCCTCTATGTGGCCTACGTACAACAGGAACCCTACGTCCGGGACAATCCCAACGCCGATCCTAACCATGAGTTGATGTATCGGGAGACCACCTTCATCCATCCCCTCTATTTCTATAACGACCCCCACCAGTGCTGTGCCTTTTCCAACGGTTACCTGGTGGAGATGCGTTACGTTGAGGAGCTGGCCCCCCTGGACCCCGTTGATTTAAAACAAGTGGAATGGCGCATGGCTCTACCGGCGGTCACCCCCCGCCAAAGAATTCGCAAAATTGAATCGGTGGGTTTACCCTTTAGCCGCATTGATGATGTCAACGGTCAAAAGGTGGCGGTGTTTGAGTTTGACCAGCTTGATTTAGATAGTCGGGCCGTGTTTGGCTGGCGGGTGGAAATGGAAGTATGGGGCATTAAATATCGCCTGAAACCCAGTGATTGTGAGCATCTTCCCGCCTTACCTGAGGGTTTTGCCGACCGTTACCTGGTGGATAACGACAACCTCAGCATGGAAACGGACATTATTATCCGGGCGGCGGCCGAGGCGATCGGTCGGGAAACCAACCTCCTCCGCCAAATGTTCAATATCCGGAACTATGTCTACGATCGCCTTTCCTACGGCATAAAACCTCATATTGATACCCCTGACTTAGCTCTCCGCCGGGGGGTCGGTTCCTGTGGGGAATATGTGGGAGTTTTGTTAGCCCTAGCTCGTTTGAATGGCATTGCTTGCCGCACCGCTGGCCGCTATAAATGTCCACCCCATCCCCTCCAGCGTAATTTGCCTATGGAGCCGGACTTCAACCATGTTTGGTTTGAATTTTATTTACCTGGCATTGGTTGGTTGCCCATGGAATCTAACCCCGACGACACCAATGACGGTGGCCCGTACCCCACCCGTTTCTTTATGGGTTTGGCTTGGTACCATGCCGAAACCGCCAAGGATGTACCCTTTGAGCAATTATTGAGTCAGGGCATTCCCGTCAATAAGCAGGTGGTTTCCATTGGTGAGTTGGCGATTAATCATGTGCAGTTCACCATCCTGGAGGAATTAGACCCGGCGGCGCATTTGGCCCATTAATTCAGCTCTGATAAGAGAGAAACTTCGTCTACGATCCATGGCTAAGGGCTGGGAATAGCTCAGCGCCTGTCAATACCAGGTATTTGTGCAGGGGTTGGGGTCAAACCAATGTTAAGGTGGTTCACTGTCATTAGCGTAGGCTTCAGGGGCTAAACCATGGAGGGTAATAGCGTCGTAACTCCAGAAATCGAAAGATTGATCCAAGCGGTGGAAACCGCAGACTCGGCAGCCAAATTAGTGGGGGCTGTGCGGGCTTTGGCGGCCACCCGATCGCCGTTGGCAGTGCCCCAATTAACCACGGTGTTGCGCTACAACAATCCAGGGGCAGCGGTGGCGGCGGTGGATGGGCTGATCCAAATCGGCGATGCGGCCATGACTCACTTGCTGGCCAATATGGATGGCTACAATTATGGCGCTAGGGCCTGGGCCACCAGAGCCTGTGCTGGCATCGGCGACCCCAGGGCATTGGCCCTATTGCAGGAAGCGGCCCTGACGGATTTTGCCTTGAGTGTGCGGCGGGCGGCGGCCAAGGGACTGGGTTTTCTCCGTTGGCAATCCCTACCCCAGGAAGAACAAGAGACAGTACAAAAAGCCATTTACGACACTCTGATCCAAGTTTGTGAAGATCCTGAATGGGTGGTACGCTACGGGGCGATCGCCGGTCTGGAAAATTTAGCCAAGCAGGCCCAGCATTACCGCCAACCCCTAAAGGATTTTCTCCAGTCTTTTGTAGAACAAGAACCAGAGGCGATCGTGGGGGAACGCATCCTTTGGACCCTGGAAAACATCGGCCCAATCTAGGCTTTTAGAGCACCTCTAGACGTCACTTTGATAGATTGTCAAAACCTGGACCCAGATTAGCCATACACTGGAACGAAAAATTTCCTATTTACTCTATCCAGCAAAGATGGCCATTAACACTTTTACTATTATTAGTTTTATTGCTCTAGGTTTAATAGCCGGCTTTGCCAGCGGCCTGATTGGTATCGGCGGTGGATTGATCATTGTGCCAGTGCTAGTATTCGGTTTTGGTTTTAGCCAACATTTAGCCCAGGGCACCACCCTCGCCCTCATGGTGCCTCCCATTGGTTTAGCGGCGGCCTGGACCTACTACCAAAAGGGGGACGTGGACATCAAAGTGGCGGTACTAATTTGCCTGGGATTTGTGCTTGGTAGTTTGTTTGGCGCTAGGGTAGCCACCAATATTTCTAACGAATTACTGGGGCGGATTTTTGGGGGAGCAATGTTAGTCATTGCCCTGAAAATGATTTGGGGCAAATAGTTTTAGACGGCGGTAATGTTCCTGGGGTGAACTTTAAAATATTTCTTGAAATTCTTACCCATATCAAATTCTTCGTTGTAAAGAGACAAGATTTCCCAATGTTGAAACCTGCAAAATTTAGCCCATGGCCTCCGCTGTTACCTGCTCAATAATATCCGCCGCTTTAGTAAGACCTCCAGCAGTTTTAATTGCTTGTTGAAGCTGGAGAGTATTTCTTTTATAAGAATCTTCAGTGAGGACTTTTTCAAGGGCTGCCCGCAGATTGTTCGTATTCAATTTACTCAAGGGAATAAATTCCCCCACTCCAGCCCAGGCAATTCTGGCCGCTACTCCCGGTTGATCATTGGCAATGGGAATGGCCACCATGGGTACTGCATTATTGAGGCATTCCAACGTGGTGTTGAGCCCAGCGTGGGTAATGGTAAGGGCTGTTCTTTGCAGAAGTTCCAGTTGGGGAGCGTAATTAACAACGAGGGGATTACCAGGTAGTGCGGGCATTGATTCTAGCTTGGCTCCCCCCAGGGAAATAATCAATTGGGCATCCAAATCCATACAGGCTTCGGCAATGATTTTAAAGGTGCTCATTAACTGATTTTGAATAGTACCAAGGGAGGCATAAATTATGGGCTGATCGGTCAATTGCTCCCAAGGAAAATCAGCTATATCTCGCCCCACATTGCTGTGAAAAGGGCCAGTGAAATGGAAACGGCTTGGTAAACATTCCCGAGGAAATTCAAACGCTGCCGGTTGCTGACTAATTTGTGCTAGTGGGGAATAACGGTCATTGGGGCTAGATTGGGCGGGTAAATTCCAACGCTGACGATAGTCATTAATTAACGCTGTAATCGGTTTAGTGGCCCGATTTAAAAGTCCATAGCCAAGGCGATTCCGCAATTGTCCCAACCAGCTAGGATCATATGGCCAAGGGGTGGCATAGGGCGGTATGGTGGGCTCTCGATTAAGTACGACAGCGCTACATATACTGATGAAGGGAATACCCAGGCGATCGCCAATGGTGCCCCCTTCTTGGGAAACTTGATCAACTAATAAAACTTCCACACCGGCTTTGGCCATGACCCCAGGGGCTTCCTCAAAGAAGGCCGCCGCTTTCTGGGTGATTTTGGCCACAGTGTATTGCAAAGCTTTAATGCCACTGAGTTTGCCCAACTCAGCCATAAATTCTGCCTGGGCTCCCAAGGGAAATTCCGTTGTGGCGATCGCCTGAAAATTCAAACCGGCCGCTAGGGTTTTGGCTTGGGCATCTAGCACCCCAAACATGGTCACAGTATGACCCCGCTGTTGCAGTTCCTTACCCAAGGGCAACATGGTATTGAGATGACCCGTCGTTGCTGGACAGAGCAAACCAAAGTGAGTCATAGCAAACAAGAGTTAGGGAACAAATGGGGGGATAATTGGCTATGGACAGGACTATAGGGCTCCGGCGGCGGTTTTATCCAACACTGTGCCCAAATGGCCCATCAAATTAATGGCTTGAATAACTGGGGGCTTATCTAGACCCTGGGGATAGTCAATGACGCTCACCCCGCCATTACCCTGTTTAACTTGCCAAAAGTGAGCGGGAGTAAGACCCAACAAATAAGCCAAAATCACCTTGTTGATGGCATCATGGGCCACCACAATGCCCACTGTGGAACCATCCCCCTGGCTATAGAATTTGACCCGGTCCTGCCAACAGGCGATCGCCCGGTCCCAGACCTGTTGTAAATTTTCCCCTTCCGGCATCTGCACTGTGGCGGGGGCATCTTTCCACTGTTGCAATAATCCGGGATATTCCGCTTCAATTTCCGTTTCTAGCTTGCCTTCCCACAGGCCATGGCAAATTTCCGCCAATTCCGGCTGTAAATCCAACTCTATGCTTGGGTGATATTGCAGAATAATCTCCGCCGTTTCCTTGGGCCGAGCCATGGGACTGCTAATGCCTAGGTTAATGGGCACATCTTTGAGGAATTCCGCCGCTTTTTGGGCTTGATGGCGGCCATTGTCATTGAGGGGAATATCCCGAATACCTTGGAACCGTCCTTCCCGATTCCATTGGGTTTCCCCATGGCGGATAAGCAGTAACCGCAGACGATTATTATCCTTGCGGGGAGGTGGCAGAGGTACCCCCATATGGGCGGTTTGATTCAAGGATTCCAGTTGCACCGGATCGCCCCAGCCACCACTAAAATTCAACACATTAATATTGCAGTTGGACTGTTGCAGGCGTTGGTAATGGGAAGCGGGCATACCAATGGCGCTCATTAACAGGCAACGATTGATGCCATTGTGGGCCACAATCAGCAGGGTTTGTCCCGCCGCATCGGTTAACACATCCTGCCAAAATCTTTGGGCCTGGGCATAGAGAGCCGCAACGGGGTAATATTCCGCTCCATCTACGGTCATGGCCAATTGATCCGGTGCTTCGTGCCAGAGACGATATTGTTCGGGATATTGGTGGGCCACATCGTCTTTGGTCATTTTTTCCCAGAGGGGCAGATTGACCTCCAACAAGTTTTCGCTGGGAATCAACTCCGGGGGGTGGGCGAAACTGGCTTGGATAATTTGGGCCGTTTCCTTGGCCCGGCGTAGGGGACTGCAATAGATTTTGTCGATCGCCAGGGAATTGAGGGTTTGCCCGACTTTTTGGGCATCGGCTTTGCCCTTATCGGTGAGTACCGATAGATTACTGCGCCCTTGAATCCGTTTTTCTGCGTTGTAGGTGCTCTGCCCGTGGCGAACAATGATGACCCGAGTAGCCAATCCCCCTGCCTCCTGAACGATAAAATCAGACCAATTTTACAGGGTTGGGGTGGCAGTGGGCGTATTTTAATCCCGGGGCTACTCCTCCTCCCCAATTAACTTCACTAAGCGGTGCAAAGCCTGGTCTAGGTCATCGTTCACCACTTGGTAATCAAATTCCGCCGCCGCTTGCAATTCTTGCTGGGCCTGGGCCAATCTTTTGGCGATCGCCGTTTCACTGTCCGAACCCCGGCCCCGTAACCGTTCTTCTAACACCTCCACAGAGGGGGGCAAAATAAAAATCCGTCGGGCAGAGGGAAAAGTTTGTTTAATTTGCCTGGCCCCCAGCACTTCAATTTCCAGCAACACGGTTTTGCCCTGGGCAATCTGTTCTTCCACTGGTTGCCGGGGAGTGCCGTAATAGTTACCGGCATACTCGGCCCATTCCAATAGTTTTTCCTCCCCAATCCAAGTTTGAAACTCTTCCTTGGTTAGAAAATAGTAGGATTGCCCGTCTACTTCCCCAGCCCTTGGCGATCGGGTAGTGGCGGAAATGGACAAAAACCAATGGGGTTGGCGCTCCAACAGCAGTTGCACTAAAGTCCCCTTACCCACACCACTGGGGCCCGTTAGCACAATTAATTGTCCTTTTACTGAAGTTTGGTCTGGAGCCATGGAGCTTAACAATTACTTAATAACAAAAGTGAATAATTATGAGTAACCCCCGAAGGAATTAACAAGCAAAAACAGGGGCTAGATAGCAATATAGCTGGGCAATACTGGGTGGAAGTTCAGTTTGGCTCGACTTTTTAGTAAGCACAACCTTAAAATCCTCAAATACTCCCTAGGAACGAAGCGCTCCGGGGAAAAGATCCGTTACCCTAGGAATTTACATCCGTGTAAACTTTTCTTAAAGATTAGCCCATTTAGTCTCCCCTTACCCATGACTGAGCCACCCGTACTGCACGAAACTTCTTCGGAATCGGAAAAGGAACAAAGTATTGGTAAACAGAATTTGTCCTTTCAACCCATTCCCCAAGCCTCCAAACCAGGCAAACGACTCTGGCTAGTGGTGGGAGCCTTACTGTTGCTAGGAGGTGGTGGCTACTGGTGGTTTCAGTCCCGTTCCGGCGGCCCTCCCGGAGGGGCCATGATGGGTCAAATGCCACCAGCACCAGTGAAATGGCAAGTGTTAGAGCCCACTGAGGTGAGGGATTTCACCACGTTGATGGGAACGTTGGAAGCCCCCAAGGGGATGGAAATTGATTCAGAAATTGATGGGCGGGTCGAGGAAATTTTAGTTAGGGAAGGGCAACGGGTAGAACAGGGGCAGGTTTTATTTCGTATTGACAACGATGTTCTACAAACTCAGTTGCTGGAAGCTCAGGCTAATCTAGCGGCGGCCAGGGCCCAATTGGCGGAGTTGGAGGCGGGCAGTCGTCAGGAAGATGTTGCGGCGGCGGCGGCCCAGTTACGTCAAGCTCAAACCCGTTTAGCCAATGCCCAGGGGGGGGCCAGTCCCGAGGAAATTGCCCAGGCCCAAGCTCAATTAGATTCCGCCAAGGCGGCGGCGGAATTGGCCAGTGAGCGGGTGCGGCGGTTTCGTAATCTGCGGGACCAAGGGGTGATTTCCCTCGATGCCTATGACCAACAGTTGAAGGAAGAACGGCAGGCGATCGCCGATGTGGAAGCGGCCCAACGACGGTTACAACAACTAAGACAAGCCCGTAGCTCCGATGTGGAAAGGTTAACGGCGGAAGTGGATGCCCAACGGCAAAATTTAAACCGTTTACAAGCTGGGGAACGACCCGAAACCATTGCCCAAGCTCGGGCCCGGGTAGGTCAGGCTTTGGCCAGTGTGAAAACTCTCCAGGCCCGCCTCGATAAATCAGAAATTACCGCCCCTTTTGCTGGGGTAGTGGGCTACATTCCCGTAAAGTTGGGAGATTACGTCCAAGCTAACGATGATTTAACCAATTTGACTGAAAACCAACAGTTAGATCTGAATTTAGCCGTGCCCCTAGCCCAAGCGCCTCGGTTACGCCCCGGTCTAGTTGTAGAAATCCTCGATGGTCAAGAAAAGGCGATCGCCAGAGGACAAATTAGTTTTGTCTCCCCCGATGTGGACAACGATGGTCAAAGTGTATTAGTCAGAGCCACTTTCAGTAACGAAAACCAAAAACTACTCAATGGTCAGTTGGTGCAGGCCCGGATCATTTGGCAGCAAGACACAGGGCTAGTGGTTCCCACCGTGGCCGTCACCCGCATTGGAGGGGAAAGCTTTGTCTACGTTGTCCAGGACAAGGAAAATGAGCAAACCGGAGAAGCAGCCCTGGTGGCCCAACAAAAGTCCGTTAACCTGGGCAGTATCCAGGGCAGTAACTACCAAATTTTGTCCGGGTTAGAACCGGGAGACAGGGTTATCACGGCGGGATTATTGAGGGTGCAAGACGGGGCCCCCATCCAGCCAGCGCCGACAGAAGGCTCAGCCAACCCAACCCCCTAGAATTTATTTAGCTCTCTCTTTTTTGTCTAGTATGATTGCCCCAGATTCATCCCCTCATCCTCTGGAAATTGCTCCGGTGCTCCAGCAAAAACTTTTTTACCGGGGACGTAAATTTAACTTTGATGTTAGTCGTAGGCAATTGCCCAATGGGGTGGTGGGGGACTGGGAACTGATCCAGCACCCAGGGGGAGCCCTAGTGGTGCCCATTACCAGCGAAGGTCAGTTGGTGCTAGTGCGGCAATATCGTTTTGCATTGGCGGGGCGGCTGTTGGAGTTTCCGGCGGGCACCGTAGAAGTGGGGGAGAATCCAGCAGAAACCGTTAAACGGGAATTGGAAGAGGAAGCTGGTTACCGGGGGCATACCTGGCAAACCATTGGTCAATTTCCCCTGGCTCCGGGCTACTCCGATGAAATTATTTATGCCTATCTAGCCACGGATCTGGAAAAATTACCCAATCCGCCCGCCCAGGATGAAGACGAAGACATTGAAGTGGCGTTAATGACATTCGACCAGTTTGAAACGGCGATCGCCAAAGGGGAAATGATCGACGCAAAGTCCATTGCCAGTTACTTCTGGATGCGCCATTTGCTTTAAAGAAACTAAAACAAACGACGTTTGGCGGGGGATGATTTTGACGGAGTCGTGGTGTTTTTTTTGACAGGCTTGGGCATACTAGTTTTTGGTTTGGGTGCTGACTTGATGGCAGATTTGCCTGGGCTAGGCCGCCGTTGTATCTGCCCCAGATCAGTCGCTTTTTCCAACACTAATTCATTGCCTTGCAGCGTCGTTTCAATATCCCAAAAATGCCGGAGTGGACGGCGACAAATCTCTCCTTCCGCATCTTTTAAAATTCCGCTAATTTTTACCTTAAAAAATAAGGGTCGTTTGCTGGGGGGCTTGGGGGATTGGCGAATTTTCATCACAATATTTTCCCTAGCCTGGGATACAAATACCACTTCCCCCCGAATGGAAAAATAGGGGTGATCTACTTTCAAACTAGGTAAATTGTCCGAAGCCGGCTCAGAAGCTGAAGTGAGCCCCGGGCCAAGATTTTCCGGTTCCCATAATCCCGCTAACTGAAAATGAAGGTGATCATCCTTATCCCTTAGTCGGGGATAAACCACCCAAAAATGGGGATCTTCCAAGTTGACATGGCGCTTAAACAAACTGAAAGTTTTTCCTAATAATACTGACTCCACAATGTCACCGGTTTCCGTCACCAATATTCCCCGTTGACTGGATTCCTCGCTGGCATAGTAGCGTCCATATACCACCCCGATCGCCCGGAACTGTTTGGGGTGACTGGGGGGAGAAATGGGATGCTGACGAGGTTGTAGCGCAGAATCGGCCATGGATGATCAAAGTCAGTTTTAAAAAAGGTATTCCGGGTTGGGGCTCAGATTTCAAACCCGGTGGACACTAGGCACATTCTACCTTGAACTATCTAACCGGATTGTTTTTAGGCAATGTCAGATAAAATGAGCCTGGAATGCCTGACCCTTTTACCCTCCTTGCCATGACCGCCCCCTTTACTCCCGCCGAAATCGCTGCCGAAGGTATCAAACCCGAAGAATACGAAGATATTGTGCAACGGCTCGGCCGCCATCCCAACAAAGCTGAACTGGGAATGTTCGGTGTCATGTGGTCAGAACATTGTTGTTATAAAAATTCCCGTCCCCTACTGAGTAACTTTCCCACCGAAGGAGAACGCATTTTAGTGGGGCCTGGGGAAAATGCCGGGGTCGTAGATTTGGGGGATGGCCTGAGATTGGCGTTTAAAATCGAATCCCATAACCATCCTTCCGCAGTGGAGCCATTCCAGGGAGCCGCCACCGGAGTAGGGGGGATTCTGCGGGATATTTTCACCATGGGAGCGAGGCCGATCGCCATTTTAAATTCCCTACGGTTCGGTAATTTGGACGATGCTAGGAATCGACGTATTTTCACCGGGGTAGTGGATGGGATCAGTCATTACGGTAATTGTGTTGGTGTGCCCACTGTGGGCGGGGAAATCTACTTTGATCCGGCTTACTCCGGTAATCCCCTCGTCAACGCCATGGCCTTGGGTTTGATGGAAACGGAAGAAATTGTCAAAGCTGGGGCTTCTGGGATAGGCAATCCAGTTTTATATGTCGGTTCCACCACGGGACGGGATGGCATGGGGGGAGCCAGTTTTGCCAGTGCTGAGTTAACGGATCAGTCCATGGACGATCGCCCAGCGGTGCAGGTGGGGGATCCCTTTCTGGAAAAATCCTTAATTGAAGCTTGCTTGGAAGCCTTTAAAAGTGGGGCAGTGGTGGCGGCCCAGGACATGGGAGCGGCGGGCATTACCTGTTCCACGGCGGAAATGGCAGCCAAGGGAGGCGTGGGCATTGAGTTGGATTTGGATAAAATTCCAGTGCGGGAAACGGGCATGGTGCCCTACGAATATCTCCTATCCGAATCCCAAGAACGGATGTTATTTGTGGCTCAACCGGGGCGGGAACAGGAATTAATCGATATTTTCCATCGTTGGGGTTTACAGGCGGTGGTGGCGGGGCAGGTGATTGCGGATCCCATTGTGCGGATCTTTTTCCAAGGAGGGATTGCGGCGGAAATTCCCGCTACAGCCCTGGCCGATAACACTCCCATTTACCATCGTCAGTTGCTAGACCAAGCACCCGACTATGCCCAACAAGCTTGGCAATGGCAGGAAAGTGATTTATCTCCAGCGGCGATCGCCGGCATTGAAATTGCAGGGCAAAAGCAAAGCTGGAATGAAGTGTTATTAACCCTGTTGGACAGTCCCACCATTGCCTCTAAGCATTGGGTTTACCGTCAATACGACCATCAAGTACAAAACAATACGGTCATAGTGCCCGGTGGGGCCGATGCGGCGGTGGTGCGGGTGCGTCCCCTGGATGCCAAACCAGAGGAATGTGTGATCGGGGTGGCGGCCACCACAGATTGTAATGCCCGTTACGTTTACTTAAATCCCTTGGAAGGGGCCAAGGCCGCAGTGGCAGAAGCGGCTCGAAATCTCAGTTGTGTGGGAGCAGAACCCCTGGCGGTAACGGATAATTTAAACTTTGGTAGCCCTGAAAATCCAGTGGGCTATTGGCAGTTGGCCCTGGCCTGTGAAGGCATTGCGGAGGGTTGTCGGCAGTTAAACACCCCAGTGACGGGGGGCAATGTCAGCCTGTATAACGAAACGTTGGACTCCAACGGTAGACCCCAACCCATTTATCCCACGCCGGTTATTGGCATGGTGGGACGGGTGGAAAACATCAATAAAGTTGTTGGCCAAGGTTGGCGCAATTCGGGGAATGGCATTTACTTACTGGGTAGTAATGACGGCAATACCCTCGGGGGATCGGAATATTTAGCCGTTGTCCATCACACCGTTGCTGGTCAGCCGCCCCAGGTGGATTTCGATTTGGAAAAAGCAGTGCAAAAAGCCTGTCGCCATGGTATTGCCCAAGGTTGGGTGAACGCGGCCCATGACTGTGCGGAAGGGGGTTTATCGGTAGCCCTGGCAGAAATGGCGATCGCCAGTCAGTTGGGAGCGGAAATTAATCTACCTGATTCCGACCAAAGATTGGATAACTTGCTGTTTGGGGAATCCGCCAGTCGCATTGTGGTAGCGGTGGCACCGGAACATCAGCCTGCCTGGGAAAACTATTTAGCTGGTCAGTCCTTACCCTGGCAAAAATTGGGAGTAGTGGGTACAGCACAGGGCAACTTGACTTTTATCGATGCCCAAAATAACGCTCTGATTGATTTACCAGTTTCCGCTCTGACAGAACCTTGGCAAACGGCGATCGCCCGTCGGCTAAAATCCTAAGACTAGCAACGGAAAAACTCCATGAGTCCAACGGTTTTTAAAGAGGAGGGCTATCGTTTTTTCTTCTTTTCTCGTGAAGAAACAAGAATGCACGTCCATATCTATTGCGAAAAGGGAGAAGCAAAGTTTTGGCTTGAACCTGAAATTGAGTTGGCAAAAAACTACAAGTTATCTCGGTCGGAACTGAAAACCATCGAAAAGATTATTGAGGCCAGACAAAATGAGCTTAGAGACGCTTGGCAAAAACATTTCAACTGTTGAAATTACCCATATTTCTAGCCATGGAATTTGGTTGTTGTCTGGGGACAATGAGTTATTTTTGTCCTACGACGATTTTCCCTGGTTTAAAAACGCTCTGGTAAAACATATTTTCAATGTCATTGAGCCAACCGCCAATCATTTTTATTGGCCCGATCTGGACGTAGATTTGACCTTGGACATCATCAAACATCCTGAACGTTTTCCCCTAGTTTGTACTGAATCTTAATTAATTACCTGGCTTGTTAAAGGCCACTTCACGGCGATCGCCCGTCGTCTGGGCTAGCAAAACCAAGGGGATCAGTTGGGATCAGTCCTCCCTTTGGGGTCGAAAATGGTTGTAGCATGGACAACAAGGGATCAGTCCGCTAGAAACATGCCCATGCTAGCCGTTAACGAAGACAACTTTGATAACCTCGTTCTTCAATGTCCAAAACCGATCTTGGTTTACTTTGGCGCTCCCTGGTGCGGACTATGTCACTTTGTCAAACCCCTGCTCAACCATCTCCACGGCGAATGGCAAGAGCAACTCGTTTGTGTGGAGGTTAATGCTGATGTCAACCTGCATTTAGCCAACGCCTACCGCTTAAAAAATCTTCCCACTCTGATCCTCTTTAACCGTGGTCAGGTGATTCAACGGCTAGAGGATTTTCGGGTTAGGGAAGATCTCCATCGCATCCGGGAACAAATAGCAGTTTCCCTTTTCTCTCCCTGAACCATCCAGTGCTTGCCCTGGGTTAACGGTTGCCCAACAATGGAGAGATTAATCAGTTGAGCAATTCGGATAAAGCTGGGGCAATTATGGCTAATCAAGATTTAATTCCTGTGGTAGTGAACGGTGCGGCTGGAAAAATGGGCCGGGAAGTAATTAAAGCCGTAGCCCAAGCCCCCGATCTCCAATTGGTGGGGGCAGTGGATCATAATCCCAGTCTCCAAGGTCAAGACATTGGCGAAGTGGTGGGCATTGCCCCCCTGGAAGTTCCTGTCTTAGCTGATCTCCAGAGTGTGTTGGTGTTGGCCACCCAGGAAAAAATTCAAGGGGTAATGGTGGACTTCACCCATCCCAGCGGCGTTTATGACAATGTTCGTTCGGCGATCGCCTATGGGGTGCGGCCAGTGGTGGGTACCACCGGATTGAGTGAGCAACAAATCCAAGACCTAGGGGATTTTGCTGAAAAAGCTAGTACAGGTTGTCTGATTGCCCCTAACTTTGCCATTGGAGTTCTGTTGATGCAACAAGCTGCTGTGCAAGCCTGCCAATACTTTGACCACGTGGAAATTATCGAATTACACCATAACCAGAAAGCCGACGCCCCTAGCGGCACTGCCATTAAAACCGCCCAAATGTTAGCGGAAATGGGCAAAACATTTAACCCACCGGCCGTAGAAGAAAAGGAAACCATTGCGGGAGCTAAGGGAGGACTAGGGCCAGGGCAAATTCCCATCCACAGCATTCGTTTACCGGGGCTAATCGCCCATCAAGAAGTCCTATTTGGTTCCCCAGGGCAACTTTATACCATCCGTCACGACACCACCGACCGGGCTTGCTATATGCCGGGGGTACTTTTAGGCATTCGTAAAGTGGTAGAACTGAAGGGCTTAGTTTACGGTCTGGAAAAACTACTCTAGTCACTTAGGGTAAAAATTAACACTCAATCAGAAATTGATCGATAAAGTCCAGCAAAAACTCAACCTTTAACTATTAACTATGCGATTAGTTATGCTCGGTGGCCCGGGGTCAGGGAAAAGCACCCAGTCCCATAACCTCAGCCAAGAACTTAAGTTGCCAGTGATTTCCATGGGGGGTATTCTGCGGGAAGCCATTGCCAACGCCACTCCCCTGGGAATCAAGGCTAAACCCTATGTGGAAAGAGGGGATCTGTTGCCAGATCCGATGATGATCGAATTTATTCAACAGAGGTTGGTGCAGGAAGATGGGGGTCAGGGTTGGATTTTGGAAGGTTATCCTCGCACCGCTTTCCAAGCAGAAGAACTGGACTTTTTACTCGAAGATCTGGGGCAGCCCCTGGATTGGGCCCTGTACCTGAAAATTGATGAAGCCACGATGGTGGAACGTTCCCTCAACCGTTCTTTGTTTGACGATCATCCTGAAGCCATCACCACTCGCATTGGCAAGTTTCATGAGTACACCGTTCCCCTATTGGAATACTACGCTGCGAAGCAAAACCTACTCACAGTGAATGCATACCCCGAAGTTGATCAAGTTACAAAGCTAATTTTGGCTCGGCTTTAGGAGCCGGTTTCCAGTGTCTTTGTTTATCCTCTAAATCTTTTGGCTAAAGCTCTAACAATACCGGGGATATTGGCATCTTGTTTCGCCCAACTTGGCAGATCGGAACTTTTTACCAATCTTTGCGAAAAAATAACAAGGGCAGCAAAATACTCAAAATTGTGGGGTCACAAAATTTAAGTAACTAGTGATCAATTTTTCACCCCAAAAGAGACTGATGAGGGCACCGATCGCCAAAAAGGGGCCAAAGGGAAAACCCTGTCGCCGTTGCAATGTGCCCAACAGTAACTTCAAACCCCCATAGATGGAACCGATGAAACAGGCAATGAAGGTGGTCAACAGTAATGACGGCCAGCCCAACCAAGCCCCTACCATGGATGCCAATTTGGGATCCCCGTCCCCCATGCCTTCCCTACCGAGCAACAGACTTCCTCCCATGCGGATCAAATCAAACAACCATAGCCCCAATACCGCCGAGGCGATCGCCTCCACCAAGGGGACAATCCAATGGCCACGTTGCCAACCCAGTAGTAAATGAAATAACAGCCCAAGCACCAATCCCGGTTTAGTCAAACTATTGGGCAGGGTCATGGTGTCCCAGTCAATTAAAGTCAGGGAGATTAAAAAACTAATTAATATCCAGTAGCCGAAGGTTTGCCACTGCCAACCAAAACGCCAACAGGTCAGGGCAAATAAGAATCCCGTCGCAGCCTCCACCAAGGGATAGCGGGGAGAAATGGCAGTTTGGCACCAACGGCATTTACCCCGTAGCCAAAGCCAACCCACCACTGGCACATTCTCCTTCGGGCCCAGTCGGTGGCCACAGTGGGGACAACGGGAAGGGGGATGTACCAGGGATAAACCTTCTGGCAAACGATAGGCCACCACGTTGAGAAAACTACCCACGGCACAGCCCAGAGCAATGGCAAGTAGGAAAGCAAGGGGGGCAATCAGGGGATCCATGCTGGTCTCGGCGAAGGAATGTCAAGGGTTTAAGGTGGTGTTTGCCAAGCCCTTTTCCCCCTAATTTCGACGACGGGAAAAAACTTAAAGTCCCCCGGCATTGGAAAATTTAAATTTAAGGAGTGCAATAGGACTTGACGAACAGGTTCTAAGACAAATGTAGTCCGTTTTCCTTTTGAAAAGCCCAATTTTATCCTTATTGACTGCGGTTAGTCCTCTAATTCCTTCTTGATCAGCTGATAGTTAGCATCTAGATAAATTTCATATTTCCGCCCATCGGCACAAATCGCGTCGTCAATTTCAAACCGTCTTTTGTCGATTTCGTACTCTGCATCATCAAAGGAACTACAGCCCAGGGCATTGAGGGCTTGGACAATTCTCTGTCTTTCCTGGGCCGTTACATCCCGGTCATCGGCCCTGGCGATCGCCGCTGTGAGGGTCATTTCCATCAGTACCACACCGGCCAGAAAATAGCTAATTTGTTTGATGGTATCCATTGTGGTTAGTTTCTCCAAGGAAAGTTTGAGCAAGACATTAGTTTTTTCAACTTAGAGCGTTATTGTCAATTTACCAAACCGGGGGTTAACAGCTTGGCGATCGCCCACTGCCCCGGGCCATGGTTGGGGACAAACGATTGGTTAACAGAGGTCATCCACCAAAGGATTAAGATGGGAAACAAGTACCTGGCATAGGTATTAATGGGGGACCCCACCGCTGAGCAGAAATCAGTCCCCGACCTGAGTATCTGGATTGTGTGCAAATTGTATGAAAACTTTATTACTAACCTGGCTGGATCGTATTTTGATTGCCGATGTATTCCTGGTGCTGCTGGGCTTTTTCTGGTTTGCCATCGCTGTGGTGGGGGAATCCACTGGTATTCCTTTGGGCTATCAAATCTGGCAAAAACTTTGGTTGCCCCTATTCAATCCCGCCATTAGTATTCTGATTTTGGGTGCCGTCAGCAGTTGGGGAATCAAAAAACTTTCCCAATGGTTCACCACTAAACAAGGGGGTTAGGGCCATGAAAGGGTGGGTCAAGGGGGCGATTGTTCTGGCCATTGCTTTGGTGGGTTTGGAAGTCATTGCCCGCATCTATGTGGAAAATCTCTGGTTCCAGGAGTTAAGCTTCCAGTCCGTCTTTTGGAAGCGGGTGCGCTGGCAAGGGAGCATTGCTCTGATTACAGGCTTTATTTCCTGGGGCTTTATTGTCTTCCAGGTTAAAGTCACTAATCGCCTGATCCAAGAGGAGGCCCAACTGAAAGGCCTGGCCGTTGCCCAAGCTGTTTATGCACCAGTGCCCGTGGCGATCGGTTCTCGTTACTTGCCCATGCCCGCTCCCCCGGTGGGCCCCAAAGCCCATTCCCGTCCCCTGCAACTACCCGTTCTACTGCCCCTAATTATTGTCCTACAACTGATTCTGATATCCCTGGTGATGTATTACGTTTTCATCACTATTCAGGTGTGGACTCCGGACTATACTTTGCCCAATATCACCCCAGCGGTGCCCCAACCCTTTCGGCTTCATTTTTTGTTTACTAGTTTCAGTGGCATGGGTAGCCAGTTGGGGGTGACGGCCTTGGCGGGTATGCTAGCCCTCATCGGTGTGTTGCGGGGTCCCAGACTATTACCGGGCTTGGTCTTTATTTTGAGTGCAGTTTGGGGACTGCTGCTATCTGGTAACTGGTTTCGACTGTTACTTTCTGTTAATAGTCAGCCCTTCAATACCATCGACCCCCAATTTCACCACGATATTAGCTTTTATATTTTCCAGATTCCCCTCTGGCAATTACTCGAAAGTTGGTGGCGGGGTTTATTCCTCTTCAGTTTGTTAGGGGTAACTCTAATTATTCTCAAATCCGCTGATAGTTTATCGGAGGGACGATTTCCCGGTTTTTCTGCAGCCCAATTGAGACATATAAGTGCTCTGGGAGCCGCAGTAGCTCTCACCCTAGGGGTGGAACATTGGTTAAAGCGTTACGATTATTTGTTTGCTAACCATGGCGTAGTCTATGGGGCCAACTACACCGACATTCATTGGCGTTTACCCGTAGAAACTGGGCTGGCGATTTTCAGCATGGCGATCGCCATTTGGTTGGGGTGGTTAAGCGTTAAGGGTTGGCCTAGGGCAAAAGGAACAGGTGCTCCCCAGCGGCGGGGACAGTTACCCATAATTGGCCTCTGGTTGCCAGTGGCTGTTTACTTGTTAATTCTGCTTCTGCAAAATTTGGGGGGTTGGGCGATCGAACTGTTAGTAGTGCAACCCAATCAACTCACCAGGGAAAGACCCTATCTCGCCCGCAACATCGCCGCCACTAGAGAGGCTTTTAACCTACAAATCATTCAGCCAGCTACCCTCACCGGCCGTGGCCAACTCACCCCCGCTAGCCTAGAGAGAAACCGACTCACCCTAAATAACATTCGCCTCTGGGATCCCATTCCCCTACTGAAAACTAATCGACAACTACAACAAATTCGCCTTTACTATAAGTTCTCTGATGCTGACCTGGACCGCTACACTATCCGGGTGCAAAAAGACGACACGCAAACCATTAGCACCGCCAAACAACAAACCCTCATTGCCCCCAGGGAATTGGACTACACCGCTGTACCAGAAAAGGCCCAAACCTGGGTGAACAAACATTTGGTCTATACCCACGGCTACGGCTTCACCCTTTCCCCCGTTAACCTAGTGGACCAAGGTGGATTGCCCTATTACTTTGTCAAAGATATTGGCACTGACGAAAACGCAGGCGCTCTACGTACCTCTAGTGAGTTGATCCGCACTAGTATTCCCATTGGTAAACCCCGCATTTATTTTGGTGAAATCACTGATAACTACATCATGACCAACACCGCCATTCCTGAACTGGATTTTCCCAGTGGAGAGGCCAATGTTTACAACTTTTATGACGGGCGGGGTGGCATTTTTTTAAATTCTCCCATCAGAAAATTATTATTTGCCGTTTATTTGCGGGATTGGCAAATGCTATTCACTGAGAACTTTAAGCCTGATACCAGAGTTTTATTTCGCCGCAATATTAACCATCGCATCCGCCACATTGCTCCCTTTTTGCGTTTTGACCGCGATCCTTACCTGGTGACAGCCAAAGTAAAAGGGGAAGAACATTCCACTCTTTATTGGCTGATCGATGCCTATACCACCAGCAATTCCTATCCCTATTCCGATCCGGGGGAAGGAGATGCTAACCAACCGGGGCGTAATTTCAATTACATTCGTAATTCAGTCAAAATTTTAGTGGATGCCTACAATGGTGATGTGCGTTTTTTCACTATTGATAAGCAAGATCCGCTAATTAATGCTTGGCAGAAAATATTTCCCGAACTGTTTTTACCTTTTAGTTCCATGCCCTCTACTTTAAAAAGTCATATTCGTTATCCAGTGGATATGTTTAGTACCCAATCGGAGCGATTGTTGACCTATCACATGGAAGATATTGATGTATTTTATAACCGGGAAGACCAATGGCGTATTCCCCAGGAAACCTATGCCGATGAGCAACAACCCATTGCCCCGTATTACCTAATTATGAAATTGGCAGGGATTGATGCCAAAGAAGAGGAATTTGTTCTTTCCCAAGTTTATACTCCTAATGCCCGCAATAACCTGATTGCCCTACTCTTTGCCCGCTGTGATGAACAAAATTATGGCAAATTGTTGCTCTACACCTTACCCAAGGAACGACTGGTTTATGGCCCAGAGCAAATTGAAGCTTTGGTGAACCAAGATCCAGTAATTTCCGAACGGATTAGTCTTTGGAACCGCCGGGGCTCCCGGGCCATTCAGGGTAATTTGCTGGTAATTCCCATTGAAGAATCCTTACTTTATGTGGAACCAATTTATCTGGAAGCTGAGAAAAATAGTTTGCCCACCCTCGCTCGGGTTGTGGTGGTTTATGGTAATCAAATTGCCATGGCAGAAAGCTTAAATGAAGCCATAGAGGCAATTTTTGATCCTAATCCGACCGGAAGAAACGCAATTGTTCGTCCTCTGGATGACACTGTCAATGACCTTAATAGTGAGTTGAATTAGAGGTAATTATGGATCGAATAGAACAAAAAGTTAAAGAACTTTATGATCTTGCAAAAATTTATCCAGATGATGAAAATTTGCAAATAGCGGTAGGTACTCTCAAGTCAATTCGTAGGTCAAGAGGAAGTCTTCAGAGTTGGAATAGTCGCTATAGAAGTCAGATTAGCGAGCTAAATAGCTCAATAGAGATTCAAGAGGAGGAAAAAAATAGGCTGCAAGCAGAATTAGATCAAATAAAAATAGAAGTGCAGAATTCTATTGTAGAAAAACAAAAAATGATCATTGAAAGAGATAAAATTAAGGCTGAATTAAAGAATATTCAAACAGAAATAGAATTGGCGGCATTCAAAGTTAAAGAAAGCAGAAGTTGGTTTGGCAAATTTCATATATTGTGGACATTTGTCAATTCAGTCTTTTTCGATGAGCCGCCCGATATGGGATTAATTGATACTTCCCCCAAATCTGATCCTGATAAACCTCAAATGGACACAAAACCATCTTCCATTGGTAGAGATTCAGGTTAAACCCTCTTAAAAAAATCTAAAAAACTATGTCTAAATTTAGCAAATTACTAGACCAACTTGACGAAATAGATCAACAAGACACTAAAAATACCGCCAAGCTTCTGGGGGCTACCGCTGTTCTTTATGAGCGTTTACAAGAGATTGTTAATCGAAAGACTACGCAATTTTTAGATCAAGAAAAGGAAGTTAACAAAGAATTTCTAATTAAACATTTTGGCAATTATCGTAATACTTACAGTGCTTACAATAAGACCTATGGCATAAAAGCAAAAGGATGGGATAGTTTGTTACCTAAAATTAAGAGTTTGCCCGTACCGCAATCCCTGGAAGACCGGGTGAAAGAACTAGAAACACAGGTTCAGTATCTAGCCCAGATCTTTGGTGAATTTCTAGAAAAAAACTGACAAGGAAAATCTTGCCGAAGTTACCAACAACTAGGGTTGAGATACCTTGCTGGTTAGTTCCTTTAGGGGTTGCCAGTGGTTGATGTCATCCAAGAGCGCTTTGTAGCCCGCCACGTTAGGATGGAGTCCATCGGCCATGAGATGATCGTTAATCCATGCTTGGCCCCGCTGTTGCCAAATTTCAAAGATATCTAGGTAGGGAATTTGGCGATCGCCGCAGGCCTGTTGGGTAATAGTTTTGAAACGATGTTGGTCAGCGTGGTTAAAGTAAAAACAATCAAGGAAAGGCATGGGAGCTTCGTTGACGGGCACCATACCGACAAAAAGCACCGGGCAAAGTTGACGGGCGCTGTCCAATAGCTGCTCCACCTGTTTTTGAAAGAGAATTTCATCGGTGAAACACCGTCCATCAGGCCGACCCAACCGGGGGGAGTCGTTTACCCCCACAGAGAGAATCAGCAAATCGGGGACTTTGTTGCGGATTTCTCCCCGCAGGCGAAATTCTTGCTCCAGACGTTCACTAACTTGGGCTACCCGATCGCCACGGATACCGAGGTTATAGAGTACGGGGCCATTTTCTTCCATCCAAAATCGCCGTAGCCGTTCTGCCCAACCGCCACCAATGGGATCTCCGTAACCGTAGACAAGGCTGTCCCCCATGGCCAACACTTTCAGGGGGTGGTCAAAACGGGGAGTTTGGGTAAGGGTCGACGCAGGGGAAATCGTTTGCATGGGATGATGTCCTAGGGTCGGGCGGGTAAAATCAAAACCAATGGGATGGATTGTAACGAGATCTTAACTGAGATTCTACAGGTTGACGTAAGCATTTATACACATTTGCCCCCCGGCGATCGCCAAATTGGGGCAAAAAATTAGATAATTGCGGCGCATTTGCCCCATCCTATCCCCGATAAACTAAAGGTTGCAGTAAGCAACGATACTTAAACCTATTGGTAATGACCGTACCTCCTCCCCTTTCCCTGGCCGATCATAGTTTGGGCTTGGCCATCCACACCGCCACCGGCCAGCTAGGTTTAGCTCTACAACGGGGAGAAAATCCAGTGGCCCAGCAAACTTGGCCCTTGGATCGGGAATTACTCAATCAATTACACAATTGTTTAGGGGATTTTTTGCCTAGCCAACAGTGGTCTGAGTTAGATTATCTGGCCGTAGCCCAGGGCCCTGGTAGCTTTACCAGTGTCCGCATTGGCATGGTCACCGCCCGTACCTTGGCCCAGCAATTACAAATTCCCCTATTTACCATTTCTACCCTGGCTTGTTTTGCCCAATCTTTGGTTAAAACCTGTGGCGATGGCGAATTATTGGCTGTCACTATGCCCGCAACCAGGGGTTATTTTTATGGGGCGCTCTATCAAATAGTCGGGGAAAAACTAATTACCCTAGACGGCGATCGCCTTTGGTTACCGGAGGATTGGCAACAACTTATGGCGGATAAAGGGGTAAAACAGATTCACGCTACCCCAGATCAGCTCGGTATCACTGCCCCCCAACTCCTCACCCTCGCTTGGCAACATTGGCTCCTTGGCGATCGACCCCACTGGTCAGCGGCCCAACCTTTTTATGGCATGAGTCCCACCGACCCTGTGGCAAATTAACTTACTTTTTACTGCTAAAACATTAGGGATAAAATAGTTTATAAAGTTGTTTTATTTGTTAACCATTGCCAAGTAAATAGAACAATAAAAGCGGGGTTGTTAATTAAATATCTGCGCCATAATCGCTTCGGTTCCATGCGCAAACGGTAGAGCCATTCCAATCCCATGGCCATTAACCAACGGGGAGCTTGAGACACCAAACCACTGTGGAAATTAAAAGCGGCTCCCACCCCCACCATGACTAGATCTATTTTTTGGTAATGATTAGCCATCCAAATTTCCTGCTTAGGACAACCTAAACCAACAAAAAGGATACCAGCGCCGGACTGCTTAATTTTGGCCAAGGCGTTTTTTTCTTCCTCAGGTTCTAGTGGGCGAAAAGGGGGAGAATCAGCGCCAACAATCTTCAGTTTAGGAAACCGTTTAATTAGGTTAACTTTAAGTTGCTGCAAACAATCTTCTGTGCCACCATAAAGATAAATACCAAGGTTTTCCGCCGCGGCCCGCTGACAAATTGTTAGCATCAAATCCGGGCCATAAACTCTGGTGGCCTGCGGGTAACCGAGCAATTTTAATCCCCACACCAATGGCATACCATCGGGGGTGACCAACACAGCTTGATTAATAATTTCTTGATAACTTTTATTGCCATAGGCACTCATTACCACATGGACATTGGCCGCTACCACATAACTGGCGATCGCCGCTTTAGCTAAATTAATGATGGTGGCTGTGGCTTGTCCATAGTCTGTGCAGTCAATTCTCGTGCTGATAATGGTGCGGGAAATGGTCACAGCAAAAGCCAAAGTGGATGTCTGGGTGGTTTAATTTTGCCATTGTCGGAGCAATAAAACCGAGGGCAGGGGATGATTGTCACTAGTTTGTTATTAATGCATTTCCTGGTTATGTTGAGTGATCCTTTTTTACAACTTCCCACCCCTGACAGCGTTGAAGTCGTTTGGTTTACCGAATTTGCCGGGGACAAGCACTGGGTGCAGTGGGGCAAAGACCTGGAGCATCGCACCGGGGCCGACACTCAACAGTTGACCCGCACCAGGGAAGATGAATGGTCCTACACCTTCCAAACCTATGACAAGCTTTCTCTCCGACCCATTTGGCGACATCAAGCGGTGATAACTGGCTTAAGAGCTGGGGAGACTTTGCCCTATCAAGTTTTTAGCCAGGAGAGCCAACGCATACACCAGAGCGATATTTTTTCCCTGCAACCTAGTCCCCCTCCAGACCAGCCCTTAAAAATTTTGCTCACCTCCGACCATCAGTTAATGCCCATGGTGGCGGCCAATATCCAACAGGCGATCGCCGTTTATGGTGACTTTGACGGGGTGTTCCACGCAGGGGATATGGTCAACGTACCAGATCGGGCTTCGGAATGGTTTGACGATCGCCGGGGTAGATCCTTTTTTCCAGTGCTGCAGGGGCGGGCTTCAGTAACGTTGGGGGGGAAAATCTATCAGGGAGCGCAAGTGTTACAATCCACTCCCCTCTTTCCCTGCATTGGCAACCATGAAGTAATGGGGCGCAATTCCCCCAGCAAGGCGTTGCATTTGCAGTTTAAAGACGCTCGACCCCAGGCGATCGCCGAAGAAGAATACTTTGAGCGGCAGGATTTTGCTGAGCAGGAATACGACCCAGACCAAGCCGCCCAATGGATTGAAAACAATTCCTTTAACTTCCAAACCTATCAAGAAATTTTTTCCTTACCCCCCAGCCCAGCTCCACAAAAACAGTACTACGCCGTTACTTTTGGCAATATTCGTCTCATTTCCTTAATGGTCACCAATGTTTGGCGTTGCCCAGGGCACGCTTCGCGCACGCCGCAACAGGATTCAAGCACTGCAGGGCGTTACCAAGAAAGCAGTCAGCAGTTACATAAACCGGAAAATTGGGGCCATGGTCAGCATATTTTTGAACCCATTACCCCCGGTAGCAGGCAGTATGAATGGCTGAAGCAGGAATTGGCTGGGGAAGAATTCCGCCAAGCTCGGTACAAAATTGTGATGTTCCACCATCCTCCCCATAGTTTAGGAGGTAATGTTACTCCGCCCTATACCGATCCCCAGGCCTACGAAGAATACACCCCTGATGGTGTTATGGTGCATCGCCGTTACCATTACCCCAAGGGGGAAGATCAGATTATTAAGCACCTAATTCCCCTACTAGAAAATGCCGGAGTTCAGCTAGTTTTTTATGGCCATTCCCATCTTTGGAATCGTTTTGTTAGTCCTGGAGGAATGCACTTTTTAGAAACATCCAATGTCGGTAACAGTTATGGCGCCCATTTAGCTGATAATCCCCGCTCCCTACCGGATTTTATTGATCCTAACAACGACTTCCCCGTGGGCAATCCCAATGGCTTATCGCCCATTACTCCCACCATTGCGCCTTTGCTCAATTCCGATGGCAAACCATTACCCTACATTGCCAGCAATAAAATTACTGTTTTTAGTGTACTGGAAACCGATGAAGATAATGCAGTGATCAAAAGCTACTATTTTGACAGCAGTGCAGATAATAACAATATAGTTTTATTTGACCAATTTCAACTAAAATAAATCCAGCACGTCCTGTTTATTTTTTTAGCATTGTAATCAATTTTGCTAATCAATGACATACATATCTGTCGCCATAACTCATCGTTTGCGGGCCACATAAAACCCATAACTGAACCAATTTTTAAATCGGCTGTATAGATCCATTTCTCGGCGTTCCATTTTTATTAGTTCCTCTGCTTCTAGGTCTCCCCTATGGCGCTTAAGGAAGTCATGTATTCGCTCTTCAACTGGCGTATAGTAACTGTCTAGCCAGTTTGTTGATGGAAGAATGAAATATCCAATTAGGTCGTAGCCTCCGTGCTCAAGAATTGCAATTTTCTCAGAAGCAGTGGCGATTTCGGGGTATTCCGTGTTCCAGTGTTGTCTAATTTCCTCCGGGGGAAGGGGATTCAGCCAGGTGATTTCTGAAACCGCAAGCACACCACCCGTTTTTAGCATGGGCTTCCAGCACTCAATCCCCTGAGCAAAGCCTAAATTATAGATCGCTCCCTCAGACCAGATGAGGTCCAACGATTCATCTGCAAACGAAAGTTTGTCCATTGATTCTGTAAGTGTCTCGATTTTTTCGGAGTAACCCATTACCTTTGCTCTTGTGGACAAAACATCAAGAAATTCTGGAAAAATATCAATGGCAGTAATTTGTGCATTTTGCAGTTTACTTGCTAAAACCAAAGTCGATGCTCCAGTACCACAACCGATGTCAGCGACCTGAAGTTTTGCCAACGGATCAATTCGAGTTAGTTCGAGGGCTCGTAGAGTTTCGGTTTCGCTTCCTGGCCCTTGGCGTGCTCCATCCTGGTGCAAATCCATCATCAGGGCCAATAATTTTTCCTGATTCATTTCGTGAGCTGTGCCCCCAATTAATTTAATGCCAGAAAAAGTACCTTTCAGCCTAGTACTTGTCGCTATCGATTAGAGCCCATTACCAGTGTTTAGCTCAAGGTCAGGTAACCAAGGTAAGTCCACTATGCCAGGTTCATAGCCAAGTTGCTTGATCAGGGTTGTTACTTGGCCACGGTGGTGGGTTTGATGATTAAACATATGGGTGACCAGCACCCAGGTGGGCATGATGCGAGTTTTGTTGTCTATGTTGCTGGTGTATTCAAAAGGAGCTTCTAACCATGGGGATGATAAGTTCTGGGACCAGTGTAAAATTTCTTGGTCCATTGCCCTTCTCTCGGCCCATAGCGCTTCAAAGTCTTGGTAAAGTTCCTGGCCAATACTTTTTGATGTCAAAGATTGTTCTGTAAATCTGCCCAGCCATGCTTTGTCTCCATACAAAATATGATTTAAGGTTCCATGGATTGATTTAAAAAAAGCACCTAAATCTTTTTTTCGCATACCATCGGGAATTTCGGCACAGACCCCATAAATTTTCCCATTGACCCATTGGTTGTATTGGGCCATTAGCTCGAAATAATTTTTTGTTTGCATATTAATTGATTCTTTTGATGAAATAAATTTATCAATGCTTCACCGCACCAAATGCAGCAAAGCAAGAGTTTTTATGCAGAAGATCAACCGCATCAAAGCCAACGGAACGGAGCAAATCAAGCTGGTAAGTAACGGGTCGGGGAGAATCTTCACGGTCAA
This sequence comes from Synechocystis sp. PCC 6803 substr. PCC-P, assembly GCF_000284455.1. Classification (GTDB taxonomy): domain Bacteria; phylum Cyanobacteriota; class Cyanobacteriia; order Cyanobacteriales; family Microcystaceae; genus Synechocystis. Next base: position 64,233 of record NC_017039.1, on the reverse strand, counting down.
TGTAGCCGAACACCTTGTCCCGATATTCCGCACCACCAAGGGAGACCAAATAGTCGCCGTACCGGTCCCACATCATTGCTTGGACGGCGGGTTGCTCATGGGAAACTAAATCGGTGATCCAAACGCTACCACCGGGGGCAAGTAAATTGTAAATTTTCTGAAAAGCTTGTCGCCAGTCTTCGTCATCCCGTAAATGGTGCAACACGGCCGCTGCAATGAGCACATCGTAGGTGGAGTTTGGCAGGCTTACTGAGCGAAAATCCCCCTGTATGGTACGGACTAAACCCCTATTTAATTGCTGGACCCGTTCCGCCGCTTTCATCAGCATGGGTGCGCTTAGATCAAGTAGGTCAACATTGAAATCATAGTTGGCAGATTGACGCAATCGAAGGGTGTTGTTACCAGCACCACAGCCAATATCTAGTACGTGGCGAATATTCTTAGTGCAGGAGATAGCCGCCTCGGTAATTAGGGACATCGCTAGGGGAGCATCAATGGTTGTCGCCTGGCCAGTTTCGAGGGAAGAAAAACGGGCCACATCTTTATCAAAACGGGAACGGATGTCTTCAATGGTTGACTTTTTTTCAAGGGGTGTGGTCATGGTGATGGCGGAAAATGCGGGGATAGGGAATTTGCCATTTCTCACTCTGGCTGAACCGGGGCAAGATATTGCTGGCTTTCCGATCGCCCGAGACGTTGAACGTAGCGATTAAACTGCCAGGTGCTGGCCGCAATTACCACTGTTTGGGTGAGAATCGTTAGAAAAAAGAGGGGCGTTTGAAAGCTAATTCCTTCCACCAGGGCAATGGACGGCAGCGGACTAAACCACATCACGGTGCTTTCCTTAATTCCCGCGCCGATGGCGATCGCCAAGGGAAGAACCACCATCACCACCACAGACAAAATTAATACCAGGAGACGGGGAAAACGCATCCGCAGCAGACTCCACTGGACCAAGGTAGCAAAAGTAAAATTCCACAACAAACCCATGGTCAAGGCCACCACTATGCCGCCGAGGGGAATGGGAAACCCCGCCGGTGCTGGTGCTAGCCAGGGCAACAATAACACCATGGGCAAGGTTAAAAGGGCGGTGCAGCAAAGATTAATGGCGATCGCCCCTTGGGGAGGACTATGGTCAGCAACTAGATTTTGCCAGCTCCAGGTGCGGTACTGCCGGGGGGCTTCGTGGCGATAGCGACTCCAATCCCGTAAATAGTTAATTTGGGGGCACAGGGCCAGGGTCAAACCCAAAAAGAAGCAACAAAGGGTCAATTGCCAACTGGCCAGGTTCAACAACAGTGAATCCAGATAATCACCTTTTACGTAGCTCTGCAGTAAAAAGCCATTGGCGATCGCCACTAGGGACAGGGTTACCCCCACGCTTTGAACTTTGCTCCAGGCAGTGCTGAGGGGACGACGGAAGCGACGGCGTAATACTTGGGCAATCCAATAGGTCCCCACGGCGAAATTAGCCACCATAAACCCCATACCCAGGGGAGCCGACCGAAATAAATCCCAACCATACCAGCGCAATTGGTCTAGTTCATTGGGGCCGAGGTAACCAACGGTGGTTATGGGCAAAAAGGTGGAGCGGACTAAATAAATTAGGGCTTTACCGGGGTAAAACAGAGACAACCAAGACAGGAAAAATGGCTCCCAGTCGTTGTCTTGCATAATTAAGGTCGTTGCAATCAGCGTCCCCACCCCACACAAACCGGCGATCGCCGCGCTTTTAGAAAGGGAATAACTTTTTGCATTACTGCTTAAACCAATCCAGAGGGCAATGTGGAAAAAGAAGGTTGCTCCAGCCAGCACCACCGCGTAGTAACCCGCCAATAGAAGCAAGGAAATGCCCGCCCCCCCAGCGGCGACTATATGGAGAGGCAAAAGGGTGAGCAAAAATCCATACAGCAAACTAGGCACCCCCAGCATTTTGCCCCAGATGAAATTGCCCTCGCCCTGGGGACTAAGGCGAATAAAATTTAAAGTGCCCCGTTGACATTCCTTTTGTAAATCGGCCACCAGCAAATAAACCCCCGCCACCAGCAATAAAGCCAGCCCGGCCAAGCTCAAAAAAGCGAAGCCATCCAGCCACCAAAGCCGCCAATTAATTTGTAGTTGTCCCAATAAATCCTGGGTGCAAACAAAAATGCCTCGGCTATATTCCCAATCCGGTGGGGTGCCCAGACAGTAGCGACTAAATTGCTCGCCAGCGGGGTTGAGGGGATACAGTACGGGAATTTCTCCGGTGCGAAAAAATACCATCACACCCTGGAAAATTACGCTAACCAACAGCAACCAACGGACCTTAGTAGCAGTGAAACGGCTTTTGAGTTCCCGGTACAGTTGGGGATACCAATCCCCCAGGCGATCGATATGGGTAGAGAAAAAATTAATCATGGCAGTGACGGCGAAGTGGGGCAGGAAAAAGCAAAAAATTAAGTCAATCAGTTGTTAGTCAAATCCTAATTAATCCCCCATTTGCTCAGTAAAGCACCGATAGCAGTGAGGGTAAGTAATTTCAATCAGCTTCTTAATTAAGCAAATAATTCTGATTGGAAACAGCTTTCAGTTGTCAAATAAATCTCAGATAAATGGAAAATAAATCAACTAGACAGAGAGAGATTTAGTGATGAATAAATTAACGGTAATTTGAGAAGAAAATAGTTAAATTATCAGTCTTAACCAGGGCAGAACAGCCGTTGATACTGTCAAGAAACCTGTTGATGTCCTAGTTTGAGGAAAATACTTTCTAAATCCTCCTGTTGACAATGGAATTGACTGACTCGACAACCAGCATAGATCAAATTTCTGAGCAGGTTGGCGCTGTCTTCCGGGGAACCAGAAAAAATCACAGAGCAGTGGGTACCTGGGGCGGAATTTGGCTGATCTCCCTGGTCATAGTTTATCTGCCAATCCTCCACACCGGGTTGATTCTTCAGGCAATCCTGCAATTGCTCTACTCCCTCCAATAGGAAGATGGAGATAGTGCGCTGCCCCAGCCGGTTATATAAATCTGCCAAAGTGGTACTTTCCACCAAACAACCTAGTTCCATCACCCCGATCGCCGTGCAGAGTTCAGCCAGGTCACTGAGCACATGGGAGGAAATCAGAATGGTCATGCCAGCGGCCTGCAACACCCGAATAATGTCACGAAATTGTTGCCGAGCGAGGGGATCCAGCCCGGAAACCGGCTCATCCAGCAGGAGTAAAATGGGCTCATGGATAATGGTGCGGGCCAAACTTAACCGTTGTTTCATCCCCCGGGAAAGACTGTTAATGCGGCTGTGGCGCTTACTGGTTAGTTGCACTAGCTCCAACACTTCCTGGATGCGGTGGCGACGGCCAGGATTTTTCAAATGATATAACCGGGCAAAGTAATCGAGATAATCCCAAACGTTCAAGTCTTCATAGAGGGGATAATCGTCCGGCAAATAGCCCAAATATTGTTTGATGCGTAAATTGTCTGCCCCCGCTACCAGGCGATCGCCAAATAAATAAATTTCCCCCTTGGTGGGTTCTTCCGCAGTGGCCAACATACGGATTAGGGTAGTCTTCCCCGCCCCATTGGGACCCATCAGACCGTACACGGCACCCTCCGCAATGCTTAAATCCACATTGGTCACCGCCCCCTGGCGATCGAAACGTTTGGTCAAACCTTGGGTAACCACAGCGGCCTTGGTTTCAGGGGTTAATTCCATGGGGGACACAGTGAAAAAGTGTGGGTGAATTGATCATAGTCCAACCACCGATTACCAATGATTAAAGCCAGCCAGTTTCACCCCTTGTCAAACATGGTAGTTATCTTTTTTAGTTGAGACGCATACCAAACTTGGTAACACCGGGAAAATCAATCTTAAATTGTTCCCAGAAATAATCTTTGTAAAAGGTTTGGTAAGGTTTAAACCCCACAGATTCATAGGTATGGCGGGCTCTGTCATTGCCATTGATTACCATAATGCCAGCAAATTCATGGCCCTGTGATCGCCCTTTGGCCAATAAAGCCCTTAGTAACGCTTTGCCAAAACCTTGGCCCCGGGCCTCCGGTAATACGGCCACATTTTCGATAATCCAGGTTGCCTGGGGTGTGAGAAACAATGGCCGTAAATTCCCTCCCCAAAGCCCCACATAATGCTCACGAAAACCCTCTAGGGTTTCTTCTCCCCAGTTCAACTCCTTGGCGATCGCCCCTAGCTGGGATAGGCATAATGGACAGTAATCATCCGTCCCTGGTACATATCCGGCGGCGGCCGCAACTGGTTGGCCCCCAGCTTCCAAAATCAGAAAATCCGGCACATTGCCCCAATTGCAAGCATCAGCCTTTAGTTCCGCCTCGATAAACTGCAATGCGGTGGTGCCAGTACCATCCAACAAATCGTCCCAAAAGCAGTGATTTAAAGGTGGTAGGGAAGCCTCGTACTCAATCCTAGCCAGAAATGGAATGTCAGCAGTGGTTGCTTGACGGGTATTTAGCGTGGTTGACATCACGACCCCTTGGGGAAAGTTTTGCGTAAAAGATACAATCTGTATGTATCTCAAAAGTAGGGGAAGTTTTTTTTCTTGTCAAGATACATACTGTCTGAATGTTAAATCCATCCACCATGCCGGCTAAGTTAACCAAAGCAGAACAAACTCGACGCACTCGCCGCGCCATCCTTGACCGGGCCCGTCACCTGTTTGCCACCAAGGGGTACGCCGCCACTGGCACCGAAGAAATTATCAGTGAGCTAGCCATTACCAGGGGAGCTTTATATCATCAATTCGGGGACAAGCGGGGGCTGTTTAAAGCTGTCATCGTCGAGGCCTACGAAGAAATCACCGACTATATCCAAACGAAAGTTCAACCCCTAGATAATAATTGGCAACAGTTAATCGTCGGCTGTCGAGCATTTCTGGAAGTTGCCCAGCAGGATGAACTGCGGCGCTTGGTATTTGTGGAAGCTCCCGCAGTTTTGGCAGCGGATGACCTGACCGAAATTGATCAATATGGCTTTGGTTTGCTCCATGGGTCGATTCAGACCGCCGTTTCCGAAGGAGAACTTGACGCCGTCGATGCTGAGGGTTTTGCCCACTTGGTCAATGGTTCCTTGAATGAGTTGGCCGCCTGGGTAGCCCAGTCTAACGATCCAGAAAGGCTTACAACTGCCCAATGCTTGGTGGAAACATTACTGGTACGGCATCATCACTACGGTTAGTTTTTCATTCTTGGGCTAAAAAAAGCCAGGCCCATGACCCAAAATGGGTAGTGAACCAAATCTTTTACTTGACTAACTTAATCTTTTAATTTCCGGTGGCGATCGCCCCTTGGCCAGGGGAATTCTCCTCCAGTGCTTGCAAGGGAGGGGCAATATAGGAAAATACAATCAACTCGATCGCCGTCGAGCCGAAGTCGAGTAAAAACCGCTATCAGGAGCCTCTATGTACATCGTTCAAATTGCCTCAGAATGCGCCCCCGTCATTAAGGCTGGGGGATTGGGGGATGTTATTTACGGCCTAAGCCGTGAATTGGAACTGCGGGGCCATTGCGTCGAGCTAATCCTACCCATGTACGATTGCATGCGCTATGACCACATCTGGGGTTTACACGATGCTTACCGCAACCTAGAGGTGCCCTGGTATGGAAGCTCAATCTTCTGTGATGTTTTTTGTGGCTGGGTTCACGGTAGGCTCTGCTTCTTCATTCAGCCCAAATCTTCTGATAACTTTTTCAATCGGGGTCATTATTATGGCGCTCTAGACGACCATATGCGCTTTGCCTTTTTCTCCAAGGCGGCCATGGAGTTTTTGCTACGCAGTAACAAACGCCCAGACATTATCCACTGCCACGATTGGCAAACGGGACTGGTGCCGGTGTTGTTGTATGAAATTTACCGTTTCCATGGCATGGACCATCAACGGGTTTGTTACACCATCCACAATTTCAAACACCAGGGTATTGCTGGAGCCAATATTCTCCACGCCACTGGGCTCAATAATGACAGTTATTATTTCAGCTACGATCGCCTGCAGGATAATTTCAATCCCAATGCGATTAACTTCATGAAGGGGGGCATTGTCTACTCCAACTATGTCAACACCGTTTCCCCCCACCATGCTTGGGAAGCCCGTTTTTCCGATATTTCCTGTGGCTTGGGCCATACCCTGGAAATCCATCAGCAAAAATTCGGCGGTATTTTGAACGGTTTGGATTACGAAGTGTGGAACCCAGAAATTGATCCTTTACTGGCGAGTAACTTCAGTGTCAAAACCTTTGGCGATAAGGCAAAAAATAAGCAAGCGTTACGGGAAAGATTACTGTTAGAAACGGATGATAAAAAACCCATGCTCTGCTTTATTGGCCGCTTGGATGGACAAAAAGGTGTGCACTTGGTGCATCACTCCATCTACTACGCCCTCAGCCAGGGAGCGCAATTTGTCCTGCTCGGCTCCGCCACCGAACCCAATCTGAGCAAATGGTTCTGGCATGAAAAACAACATCTCAACGATAACCCCAATGTCCATCTAGAGTTGGGCTTTGACGAGGAGCTGGCCCACTTAATTTACGGAGCGGCGGACATTATTGTGGTGCCCAGTAACTACGAACCCTGTGGTTTGACCCAAATGATTGGTCTGCGTTATGGGGCCGTTCCGGTGGTGCGGGGAGTAGGCGGTTTGGTAAATACTGTTTTCGACCGGGATTATGACCAGAACCATCCCCCGGAGAAACGTAATGGTTTTGTTTTCTATCAACCGGATGAGTATGCCCTGGAAACGGCCCTCAGTCGGGCGATCGCCTTGTATAAGGATGATCCCGTGGCTTTTAAAACCTTGGCCTTGCAGGGCATGGCCTACGACTACTCTTGGAATAAACCAGGGCTCCAATATGTGGAAGCCTACGAATACATCCGGGCTTAACACCTCGGGTTTGTAACAGTTTCGTTACACTAGTTCAGAGGCGGAGTCAAAGCAGTTGGTCAAAGCTTCGTTCAGTATTATCCGCACTTAGATAAATAACAACAACTTAAGCATTATGGGATTCTTCGATTTATTCGGTAAAAAAACTGCCATGGTTGCCCCCAATGAAGCATTACCCGGGCGATCGGCCACTATGCCCGTGCCAGATAAGCATTTTGTCAACGGCAATCCTCTCAAAGCTCCCTTTCCCCAGGGAATGGAAACGGCTCTGTTTGGTTTAGGCTGTTTTTGGGGAGCAGAACGCAAATTTTGGCAAATACCTGGAGTTTACAGCACCGCTGTTGGTTATGCGGCTGGTTATACCCCCAATCCCACTTACCAAGAAGTTTGTACGGGTATGACTGGCCATAACGAAGTGGTTTTAGTAGCCTTTGATCCCCAGCAAGTGAGTTACGACCAATTGCTCAAAGTCTTTTGGGAAAGCCATAACCCTACCCAGGGCATGCGCCAGGGCAATGATGTGGGTACCCAATACCGCTCTGGCATTTACACCTATTCCGAAGCCCAACAACAGGCCGCTTTGGCATCGAAGCAAGCCTATCAGCAAGCTCTGCAACAGGCAGGCTACGGGGAAATTACCACGGAAATTTTACCAGCCCCGGATTTTTATTACGCTGAAGACTATCACCAACAATATTTGGCGAAAAACCCCAATGGTTACTGCGGTTTGGGGGGCACTAATGTGGCCTGCCCCATTGGCACAGAAGTTTCCCTGGGAGCTTAGTTAGGTTGGCGAGCAAAATCCTGTTATTAGGTTCAGCGGGGCAAGTGGGACGAGAATTAGCCATTCCTTTGTCCTGTTTTGGTTCAGTGCAAGAAGCAACTAGGGCTAGCTTTGATTTGGCCCAGCCGGATGTCTTAGGGGAGAAAATTCGTGCTTTTGCCCCGGACATTATTGTCAACTCCGCGGCCTATACTGCTGTGGACAGGGCCGAAACAGAACCGGAATTAGCCTACGCAGTTAACGCCCTTGCTCCCCAGGCGATCGCCAAAGTGGCCAAGGAAATCGGTGCCTATGTGGTGCATATTTCCACTGACTATGTGTTTGATGGTAGCCAGAGTTCTCCCTACCGAGAAACGGATGCCACCAATCCCCTCGGGGTTTATGGCCAAAGCAAATTCCAGGGGGAAATAGCCATTGCCGACAGTGGTTGTAATTTTCTTATTGTCCGCACTGCCTGGGTTTATGGAGTCCATGGATCGGGCAATTTTGTCAAAACCATGGTGCGTTTAGGCAAAGAACGGCAAAAAGTCAGGGTGGTGGCGGATCAAATTGGTGGGCCCACCTGGGCAAAGGATCTGGCCGAGGCGATCGCCGCTTTGACGGAACAACGGGCCCAGGGCATTTACCACTACAGCAACAGTGGGGTGGCCAGTTGGTACGATTTTGCCGTGGCTATTTTTGAGGAAGTTGAAAATCTAGGTATTCCCCTTAAGGTGCGTCAGGTGGTGCCCATTGCCACAGCTGCCTATCCCACCCCGGCCCGACGGCCAGCCTATTCTGTTTTATCCCATCAAAAAATAGTAGAAACTTTGGGTTCTGCCCCTCCCCATTGGCGGGCTTCGTTACGGGCCATGCTCCACCAAGCTATCAGTGAGGGGATTGTCTGATCCCAGCAAAACTAAACTCTGGCCGCTCCCACTGGTTCCGGTAATTGTTGGCGATAACGGTAATAGGCGGCACAGGCTCCTTCCGAGGAAACCATGGGAGCCCCCAAGGGTTGTTCTGGGGTGCAGATAGTACCAAAGGCTGGACAATCGCTGGGCTTCCGTTGTCCCTGTAAAATTTCCCCGCTAATACACACTGTTTCTCCCATCGTTGGGGCCATGGTTTGCAATAAATTGGCGAATTTAACTGCGGCATCCCAGGGGGCAAATGCTGGCCTTAAACCCAAACCGCTGGCCGGAATTAATCCCAAACCCCGCCAATGGCGATCGACTGGCTCAAACACTTGGTCAATAATTTTCTGAGCATGGGCATTGCCCTGGGGTTGGACCGATCGCCGATATTGATTGTTGCAGGTGAATTGTCCCGACTCCAGTTGGCGCACACAGGCAAAGATGCCCTGCATAATATCCACAGGTTCAAAGCCAGTGATGACAATGGGTACTTGGTATTTTTCAGCGATATGTTGATAGGCCCTTTCCCCGGTCACCGTACAGACATGCCCTGCCGCCAAAAAGCCCTGCACGAGGGAATTGGGATTGCCTAATAAAGCCTCCATAGCCGGGGGCACCAATACATGGGCGCAAAGTAAACTGAAATTGCTAATTCCCTGGGCCCTAGCTTGGTGGAGAGTCATGGCCGTGGCAGGGGCTGTAGTTTCAAAACCTACTCCGAAAAATACCACTTCCCGATTAGGATTCTCCCTGGCGATCGCCAAACAATCCAAAGGAGAATAGACAATGCGCACATCGCCGCCCTGGGCTTTAATGCTCAGCAAATCCGCCCCACTGCCGGGCACCCGCAACATATCGCCAAAGGAACAAAAAATGATCTCCGGTTGCTTAGCTAACCACAAAGCCTGGTCAATTAATTCCATCGGAGTGACGCACACAGGACAGCCGGGACCATGGATCAGAGTCAAATTCTTCGGCAACAAAGCATCCAAGCCATATTTGACAATGCTGTGGGTCTGGCCGCCGCAAATCTCCATCAGCGTCCAAGGTTTGGTTATCTCCCTGGCGATCGCCTGACGGTAATGGGCCACCGCCTGGGCATCCCGATATTCATCAACGTATTTCATGGCTAAAACTTGGCGAACTGATTCCAAGGTTAACGAAAATTTTCAGTAACAGTTCGTTTCGCCCAAATTAGAGGGTGTTGACAAAGTTTGAAAGTGATGTCAAATTTCCCTAGCCCTCCTCCATAAGAGGCCGATTCTTGACAAGTGCCCAGTCAAATGGGTAGTAAGGATAATTTTTTGAACTGAATAATGGCTCTTTGCCCACCCCCACCCTAGTTCGTTTTTTATTCCCCAGGCAATGGCTCCAAATAAGAAATTCAATTGCTAAAGTAGGAATGGAGAAATCTTATTTGAAGGGTTAGTTGGTGGCATCTTTAATATCTTTTTACGATAGAAAAATACCACGCTAAAATTCTCTCTTTTCCACTACCTTTTTCCTCCCATTCACCAGTTGGCTTAGTTAAAATGAACTTTGATCTTTCAAAGCTAAGTAGTATGAAAGTTGAGTCCTTGGTGCAGCAAGGGTTAGATACCATTCTTAACCGCCAAACCAAAGCCGAAGCTTCATCTGTAGACAAAGTTAGTTTGATCAAAAAATCCTTGGATCAAAAAGGGGAATTATACCGACTGCCTCCCAGCCATGAATTTACCATTGCCGCTTTCCAAGTACGCTATCAAACTTCCGTTGGTTCTATTCTTATTACCCTAGATAACCTGCGGGAATTCAATAAAATGTTAGACCAAGAAATTTTACAAGAAGCGAGCAAAGGTTATCTCCGCAAAGCAGACCGATATATTCGTCAAAAACGCAATGTTGATATCACCAAATACACCCACCGCATTAAAGCTTATCGGGTTAACCAAGCCAAAGCAAAAATTCTTACCTGGATTATTGACTGGGACTTTCATAAGCAATCATCGGACGAAAGTTCCTATGGGAGCGGCACTGCTAGGGCGTTAATGCAAGAATTGGCAGTTGCCTTCCTTGATCATCCCATCGCCAAGAATAGTAGGGGAGATTATTTAGACGCCATCATGACCCTCAACTGGGTCACGGAAATTTTACACGCAGCCAAACCCTTCTATAGCCACAGTCAAATTACCCACAAAATTATCTACCATCACAACTCGGATAGCTAGCGGGCAATGGGCTCAACAGTTATTGCTAAAAATCTGATCTAAATTGCTTTAATTATTTGATTGTCTGACTAATTTATGACCGACCACACTGGAAAAATTGTAGTTTCAACCACCCATCAACAAAATTATCCCAATATTAAGAGCTATAGCAAAAAGTGAGTTATTTGGGACAGTTTCAATTTCAAAATGCTTATTCCGAGAAGGTTTCAGTGACTGTTGGTTCTAACCGTCTTGATCTTCGCTATAGTTTCTAAAGTAAAAATTAAGAGGTATAGTCATTTCAATTAACGATGAGAGAATTTAATGTAAAATTATGGAGTGTACAAAATGAACAGGTTTAAACAATGGCTTACAGTTTAGATTTAAGGCAAAGGGTAGTAGCTTATATAGAAGCTGGAGGAAAAATAACTGAGGCTTCCAAGATATATAAAATAGGAAAAGCCTCGATATACAGATGGTTAAATAGAGTAGATTTAAGCCCAACAAAAGTAGAGCGTCGCCATAGGAAATTAGACTGGGAAGCTCTAAAAAAAGACGTAGAAGAAAATCCCGATGCAAGATTGATAGACAGAGCCAAGAAATTTGGAGTGAGGCCGAGTGCCGTATATTACGCATTAAAGAAAATGAAAATAAACAGAAAAAAAAAAGAACTACGTTATCGAGAAAGAAACCGGGAGGAACGAGTTAAGTACTATAGAATGTTAAGAGAACTAATTAAGCTCTATGGTAGTCAAGCTATAGTTTACATAGATGAATCTGGATTCGAAGCAATCCAGGCTTGTATTTATGCCTGGTCAAAAAAAGGAAAAAAAGTTTATGGAGATAGACAAGGAAAAAGGGGAGTCAGAGAAAATCTAGTAGCAGGGAGAAGAAAAGGAAAAAAAGATTTGATTGCGCCGATGGTTTTTACCGGGAGTTTGAATGCAGAAGGCTTTGAAGGATGGTTAAAATTATATTTGCTACCCTCCCTCGACATTCCATCAATATTAATAATGGATAATGCTCCTATTCATCGTAAAACTGCCATTAAAGAATTGGCTAAAGAAGCAGGTCATGAAGTTCTTTTTTTGCCGAAATATTCTCCTGATTTAAATGATATTGAGCATGACTTTAGTGCCTTGAAACGAGCTAGAATGTACGCTCCTATTGACACGTCTCTTGATGAAATTATCCGTTCTTACTGTGGCGTTTAGCGTCTCAGCTTTATTTGAAACTACTATAATACGAGAAAGCATTATACGGATGAGGACACCATAAATCATTGCTTCACTTATTTCGGTATAAAGTTCGCAATCCTTGTTTAATCGCCGATAGCGATTTAACCAACCAAAAGTACGCTCTATCACCCAACGCTTGGCTAAAAGTTCAAATTCTTTGGATGAACGCTTAACGACCCCAATTCGCACTGAATCTCCACACAATTGCCTCATTGCCCAAGCAAAATTTTCCTCTCAATACCCTTGGTCTACATAGACCACCTCCAGTGAGGAGAAATGCTTGTGAAACTCTCAAAAATAGATTTCTTCTATCCTCTTTTCTTTATATTTTTTTTAGAAATCACTTCTGAGCTGTTGTCACCTGGGGCAAATCCTGGGGATCAAAATAATTCCTTTTGCCGTAGGGCGCTAGGGCTTTGAGCACTTCCCGGCCGTAACTGCGGGAATTGACCCGGTCATCCAAGATAGCTAACCAACCGCCGGACTCTCGTAGGGGTAACACTGCCTGCTGTAAATCTTTCAATGCCACTGGTAGTAAATAGTCCCGGAACCAGTCTTGATGGTGGCGTTTGTGGTGTTGTACTCGTTTGGCCACCAGGGGATTTTCCAGGGAAGGAATGGGCAAAGTGCCCAGAATTAGCAGGGCCGGCGGGGGAAACTTTTCTCTTTGAGCACACCAATATTGCCAGCCCGCCACCAAAATACCAGGAGCAAAGTTGGGGGTCGGTTCCACTTTCACTCCAGAGCCTAATTTGGCCGCTAGTTGACTGCCTAATTGGGCTTTGAGCGGTAAATCGTCAAGCAAAATCACCACAAAGGTGTCCGGTTGCACCGCCATGATTTCTGTCAAAATGCGTTCGATTTCCGTTAGCAAAGTGGTTTGGAAGGCTGGGGTATTGGGTAAGGGTAGGCGATCGGGGAGGTAAATGGTTAACGCATCCTGGAGACGGTGGGGAGAAAACTTTAAGCAGAGTAAATTTCCCAAACCCAAAGTTTTGCAATAGGTGGGGGCGGTTTTCTCAGCGTCTAAAAAACTGCCGATGAGGACAAAGGCGGCTTGATCGCTGTCTTGGCCTCCATCAATAAAATCTCCCTGACCTTGATCGGAGCTTTGCCAAATCGGCTGTAGCCAGGGCTGTACATTGACCGGACTGACGTGGAGACTGATTCTGCCCTGCTGTCGGTCCACTTCGGCCCAGAGGAGATGGTTATCGGTTTGTTCTTGCCAAAACTGCCAAAACTGCTGAATTTTCTGAATATTTTCTTGCTTAATGGCATTTTCACCCTGACTAATCGTCAACTGTTCCGTTACCGCCTGATTTAACTCCTTTAATTCTTCTCCATCCAAGGGATAAAAACCATGGGGGTTGATGGGGCGGGCAAAGAGGGACTGACTGAGGCGGCTCCAATGGGTTAGAACTTGGTCTTGGCCCTGGGGAGTTTGGGCAAAAAGGGGTTGGAGGGTGTTCCAATCTAGGTGATGGGAAAGAAAATCCCTGGTCCAATCTTCTAAATGTTCTACCTGCTCGATCGCCGTTAAGGCGGGGGCAATATGGGGCAATGGCCCTAAATTCTCTTGTAGCCATTGGTCAGGCGTAACAATTTCCGGCCAGGTGATGACCAAATCGGGATCATTACTTTGTAGGGCCATTTGCAAAGCGGGCAAAATAGCCGTTTCCAAATCTTGCTTACGTTTGGGGGTGGTGACCAGGCGAATGGGCTGATCACTAAGTAAACAGGGCAATAGATAACTGGGGCCGTAGGTGGGGGGCAAACAACCAGTTTGAATCAAGGCCGATCGCCGTAGTCGCAGGGCCCGGGATACCAAACGACCCATGGTTAACGAATGGGGCCAGGGGGGAATGGTTTGTTGGCGCTGTTGGGCTTTGAGCAGGTGGTGAACTTGGGTTTCGAGTAGTCCCATGGGGGTGTTTTTTCGGCCACTACCGGGATCTATGCCATGATGGGGAGTTAACGAAATTAATGTCATTAAGGTAAAAAAACATGGCTGAAATTCAATTTTCCAAGGGAGTTGCAGAAACCGTTGTCCCAGAAGTGCGCCTCAGCAAGTCGAAGAATGGGCAGTCCGGCATGGCAAAATTCTATTTCTTGGAACCGACAATTCTAGCGAAAGAAAGCACCGATGATATTACCGGCATGTATTTAATCGACGACGAAGGGGAAATTATCACCAGGGAAGTAAAGGGCAAATTTATCAATGGCCGTCCTACGGCGATCGAGGCCACGGTGATCCTCAATTCCCAACCGGAATGGGACCGTTTTATGCGCTTTATGGAGCGCTACGGCGCAGAAAATGGCTTAGGTTTTTCCAAATCTGAATAATTTTTCAATTTTTCATCCTCCTCGGTGACGATGCGGCAGTCCCTTTCCCGATCTTCCCAGCCCAGTCAGACCTGGCCCTACTGGTATCTGGTGCCCATTTATCCCTACAGTCAAAGGCAAACTTTGGTGCGGGAAGTGGTACCGGACACTATCTGGGTGTTGGAGCAGGTACAGGGAATTTTTTATGTGGTAGTACCCATCCGCATGACGGTGGTGCGCCTGAACACGGGGGGATTGCTAATTTACTCTCCCATTGCCCCCACGGCAGAATGTTTGCAATTGTTGGGGCAACTAACGGCCAAATATGGCCCAGTGAAGTATATTATCCTACCCACCATTTCCGGGTTGGAACATAAGGCTAATGTACCGTCTCTAGCTCGCCATTGTCCAGAAGCAACGGTCTATGTAGCCCCAGGCCAATGGAGTTTTCCCCTTAATTTACCTCTCAGTTGGTTGGGATTTCCAGGCGATCGAACGAAAATTTTGCCCGCTGATAGTAGCGAAACTCCCTTTGCCGGGGAATTTGATTACGCTTACCTCGGGCCGTTGGATTTACGCCTGGGCAAGTTTGGCGAAGTGGCTTTTTTCCATTGGTCTAGTCATACTTTACTGGTGACGGATACCCTGTTGGTTTTGTCGGAAAATCCCCCCCCGGTCTTGGAACTAGACCCCACTCCCCTAATGTTCCATGCCAGGGATAAGGCTGGCGATCGCCCGGAAGATAATCTCGCCAATCGAGCCAAGGGGTGGCAACGCATTTGTTTATTTGCTCTCTATTTCCAAGCTAGTACCCTAGAAGTACCTAATTGGAACCAGGTGTGGCAAGAAGCAAAACAAGTTGGCGATCGCCGTCGGGAAAATTATTTTGGTTTGTACCCATTTCGGTGGCGCAGGGATTGGCAGAACACTTTTCAAACCCTGTGGGGCGGCGGCAAAGTACGGGTGGCTCCCATTTTGCAAGAGCTAATTCTCAACCGGGAACCGGAAGCCGTATGGCAATGGGTAGAAAAAATTACTAGCTGGCCGGTGGAAACCCTCATTCCCTGTCACTTTTCTGCCCCAGTGGCTACCAATGGAGAGCAAATCCGCCAAGCCTTTAGCTTTTTACAAAAGTCTTTCTCTGACAATGAAGAGTCATTACCCCAAGAAGATCGGCAAATTCTGCAACGCATTGACCAATTCCTGGTACGTTGGCGCATCACCCCACCACCGACTAGTAAACGTGAATAAACTATAAAAAATTAGCGAGGATTTACAATGAACTACAGAAACTACATTACGATTGAACCCAATAAACGAGGAGGTAAACCTTGTGTGCGCGGTTTACGTATCACTGTTTATGAAGTACTCGAATATTTAGCGTCTGAGATGACTGAGGCGGAAATTCTCGAAGATTTTCCAGATTTAACTAAAGAAGATTTGAAGGCTTGTATTGCTTATGCAGCCGACCGTGAACGTCGATTGATGATTTCTCCCCTGTCTGCATGAAATTATTGTTTGACGAAAATCTCTCTCCTAAATTGCCCATTCAATTGGGCGATCTTTTTCCTAATTCCCTTCATGTGCGAAATGTTGGAATGGAGGCAACAATTGATCCTATCGTTTGGGATTATGCAAAAAATAATGACTTAATGATTGTCTCTAAAGATGCAGACATGCACGATCTTAGTCTGGTGTTTGGTAGCCCTCCCAAAGTTATTTGGCTTCGATTAGGAAACTGCTCTACTTCACAGGTTGAAAATTTACTGCGTCGAGAATTTAGGATGATCCAATTATTTTATGAAGATAAAAATTCGTCTTTGCTTGCTCTTTCATGGCCAGATTAGTACATAGTTCTCAACCAACAATTCCACGAATAATAAATCATTCTCTATAATGAGATATAAGGTGGATCTAGAAAGTCCATTTTACCCTCATTATTTGTATGTTATCCGCCCAAGGAGAATCTGCATGGATCCAATAAAAGACAGCCATAAGATTTTTAAAGGTCTTGCAGAAAAATATGGAAACAAGAATATATCTAATAGAGTTCAAGTCGCAGATTTTTTTAAAGATCTTCTTGAAGCAACAGGAGGTTTAATAATTGTTGATTTTTTAGACATGGAAAACTGGGATGTTATTGAAAGTTTTTCCTTTGATGAAAAATCAGAGATTCTTACCCTTGTATGGCATGATTTCAGAAAGCTAGTCGAAACAGAGAGGCGGCGTGAGCTTAGGCAGTCCTTGTTTCCCGCATCTTTATATTCATGTGCATTACAAATAAATACAATTCTTCCAGTGCCAGCAAAAGAATCAGCCTTGTTTATAATAAATGGGTATGCAAAAACATCAAAAGAAATAAAAAATTTGTATAGATTTGGTACAGATGAGATTGAGATATATGACAATGGTTTCTTTAAGAAGAGAGTTATTCGAAAAGTTAGTGGTCACTACGAGGTAATAGACTTCCATTGTACTCCACTCTATTCGCTAGTAATGATGCCAAAAGCTTCTGGAATATCATCCGCTCATTCCAAGAGATTTTTGTACTGGAAGAATGTTCATGTAGCCTTGATACGTATTAGAAAAATCCTAGATTCTTTCGATGAAATTGATGAATTCTCCCATGATGAAGTATCAGAAAAGGTCAATTCTGTGAGAAGAGCTATGGAGTACCTTCTTAAGGTTGAGTGTTGTTCAAAAGGTCTTAAAATATCTAAGGAATATTCTCAAGTCTTCCTTGGTGATCTAATTGCAATAGTTAAGTATACGCGCGAAAGTCACATTAGAGATTTACTTGCAAAAGTAGCAAAATTTTCTAATGAATTTTCTCATGATACCGGCAAAAAAACGATTTCAACAAAGGAAAATTTGCCGTTATATTGGCTTGTGTATATGCAACTTTAGTTGAAATTGAGCATCGTCTTATTTATATCGAATAATTAGATGTTATCTAACTCTTATTTAGCCCGATCGCCAATTTCGTCGGCAGGTTTGCCATGGCGATCCCATAGGTAATTCCTCGTTAGACTTTCCGCAGTGAATCTCCAGACCATTAATTAGAGTGCGAGTTGCCCAGGCCATAGCCTTGACTGAAGTCTCATCATGGACTTAGAAATAGAGACTAAAAAACAATATTTTTTCCCATCATTTCCCGATTAAACTGAGCTGGAGTGCCAGAAAAAACAATCCTTCCAGCTTCTAGCAAAACGATCGTATCAGCCTGCTCTATGACCGATGGACGATGGGAAACTACCAAGCAAGTGGGGGTGTAAACAGCAGAATGACGTTGGTGCCCAGTGCTAAATAGGCGCCGCCATAGTTTTTGTTCAGTTTCCAGATCCAGAGCGCTGGAAAGGTCGTCAAACACCAGTAATTCCGGTTGACGAACGAGCATCCTGGCCGCCGCTACCCGTTGTTTCTGGCCACCGGAAAGTCGAACTCCCCTTGTTCCTACTTGGGTATCAAGACCCTTGGGCATCAGAGCCAAATCCTGCTCAAAAACAGCGGTGGCGATCGCCTGGTTTAATTGCTCCGGTGAAACATCATCTGCTAGTCCCAGCAACAAATTTTCTCGTAGAGAAGTGCTGAATAATTGGGGAATTTGGGGAGTGTAGGCGGCCCGAGGCGGAACGAAGAAAGTCGCTGGTTCGGCAATTTCCAAGCCATTCCAAATAATTTTGCCTGATTGTTTGGGCAGTAGCCCTAGTAGCGTGCGAATTAGGGTTGTTTTACCTACCCCCACCCGTCCCGTAATTACCGTCAAACTGCCCCGTTGTAAGCTAAAGCTGATATCAGCAATGCCATTGTCACTGCCTGGATAATGGTAAACTAATCCTTCTACTCTTAGTTCTTGTAAAGGATCGGTTTGGGCTGGGGTTGAGAGGGGAGGTAAGGCCGGTTGGGAGCCCAAAATAGGTTTGAGATAGAGATGATGGGGATAGGTGAGGGGAAAGGAGGTGGGATTAACTGTGCTAGGAGAAGGGCATTCACCACCGTTGACTAAAACTGCCATGCGCTCAAAGGAGACTTCACTTTGTTTCACAGAAGCAAGAAAAACCCCAAAAAAAGCTAAAAAATCACTCACAAAAGAGAGGTAGTAAACAAAGAGGGTAAAATCTCCCACAGTGAAGTTACCTTGGGGACCAAGACTTTGGGCCGCTAAAAGTAAAATTAGTCCGGTACCAATGCTGACAGTATTTTCAAAGCCGGAATTGAGGATGGCATTAAAAACCTGGTCTCGCACCATTAAACGACGGCGGAGATCGCCTCTTTTTCTTAGTTCCTCTAACATTTCAGTTTCGGCCCCGGCCACCTTGATGGCCTGCACAGCGGTAAACATCTCCCCAATGAATCCGGTTACCTGTTGAGTTCCATGGCGACTGGCTCGGCGATAACGTTTCAGGCGATGCTCAGCGTGGTGGGCCAGGGCAGTGATTAGACATAGGGGCACAAAAACCAGTAAGGTCATTTCCCTGTTGACGCTCAACAGTAGGGCCACGGAAACCACCGCAAACACCCCAGCGGCAAAGATTTCATTAGTGCCCACCACTGTGTCTTCAATCTGTAGAGCATCATCGCGAAAATAGCTCAGCATTTCCCCAGGGGAAACCTTCTGGCCGTCCACTGCTCCGCTGGCTAGTTCTGCCCCAGGGCGATGCAATAATCCCTGGAACAGGTTGTGGCGCACCAATCCACTCATCAAAAAGCGGTGTTGGGTTTTTGTGATCCGCCCAGTAAAAATTGCCGCCATTCTGCCTAGTCCCACCGCTAAAAATAGGCCAATCCAGACCCAGGGAGATTCCTTAATTTGGGTTTGGCTGGTTAAGGTGTCAAAAAACTGACGAATTAGCAGTCCCGGTACTATGGGTATTCCCAGAATAAATAGCCACAATATGGTATCCAACCAATAAAGTTTCTGGGCATAGCGGATCATCTGCCAAAGCAGTTGATAGATAGGTGGCATAGAAGCAAAAAAATTAAGACATAGGGGTTAAAAAGTGTGGGTAAAAAGACTTGGGAATACAGCTAGGGGGCAGGGGGAATGCGGGCAACCCGGCAAGAACGCAATCCTTCGGGGAGTTTGTAGGCTGGAACCATGCCGTCTTCGCTGTCGAGGTAAAGTTCAGCGGCGCTGATTAGATCTTTACCGCCATTGATTGGATCTAAATCCCCGAAAAGGTAGGTGGGTTTATGGGTGCCCACATAGGCGATCGCACAGGGTCTGTCACAAATACATAAACAGGAAGTGGTCTCAATTTTTAGTTCATCTTTGCGTACCCATCTTTGATGTAATTCTTGAAGCTTATTTAGCAAACAAATACCGTCTGTTGGGGAATTAGAATTGTCATTTTCTGCCTTAGCACCACAAGCCTTACAAACCACTAAAATATGCTTTGCCATGGGGTTAATTTTCTCCAAGAAGGTATTTATATAGGTCGTCGAGGATGGCATTAGCGGCGATCGGTCCACTGCCAATCCAATAGCTTGGTACTTCGTACACTTTGCCTGCCTTTACGGCCCTCAGTTGACCCCAGAGGGGATCTTGCTGTAGTTGTTGCAGTCGTTTTTTCGCTTCCTCATTGCCCTGGGGAGTGTTTTCCCCTGTCCAAAGAAAAATCACATCTCCGTCGGCTTGCTCCAATACTTCACGGCTAATTCTGGTTTGGATAGGATTGCCAAATTTTTGTTGGGCTTCCACCGCACTAATATTCTGGGAAGGGGGACGAGCTAAACCCGCATCCTGCAGCACTGTACCGGCAAATGAGTCCTTCAGGTATAAGTTAATGCCATCGGGATAGAGGCGAATGACGGAAACTTGCAGATTATCAAGGCGATCGCCCATTTGAGTGCGAAAATCCGTCGAGCGAGCTTGATAGGCGGCCAAGGCTGACTGGGTGGCGGCCTGCCGGTGGAGAGCATTGCCCACGGAAGCAAAAACCTCTTTCCACTGTCCACTATGTTCAAAAGGAAACAGCACTGTCGGCCCAATCTGGCTAAGTTGGGGGTAAATACTTTGGTGGGAATCTAGCCCCACAATCAAGTCGGGATTTGTTCCCAAAATTGCTTCTAAATTGGGTTGTTCCCCCTTGCCAATATTTTGAATATTTTCAGCATTGGTCATTAGGGCTGGCAGTTGGGCCTGAAAATTGCTGGGCACTGTGGCGATCGGCTCCAGGCCAAGGGCGATCGCATATTCAAAGGCGGCTCCATCTAAGGTAACGAGACGATCAATGGTTTTTGGGACACAGGCTTGATCCTCAGGCTGGTTAACGATGACGCAATCTTCAGAATTTTTTACTGCTTCCCGTTGAGAGGGATTTTGACAGGCCACCACTAACATCAGGAGCAGTTGGGCAAAAACAAAGAAAAGCCATTGGTTTTTTAACAATCGTAATGTCAATCTACTAACCCTCGTTTTACCGACAACTTGAGTAACTGAGCAAAGCGCAAGCGGGGAATGCCATACTTCCTCCCCTATCCCCGATCCAAAATCAAAACCTGATCTGTTTTGTTTTATACTCCATTGCCAGGAACCTCCAACAGATACTGCTCCACGTCATCCAATACCCAGTCCGCTGCCAGAGGACTATTACCAGCCCCCCAATAGTGCCCCACCGAATACACTCGGTTTTTCTGCACCGCCCCAAGGGACTGCCAGAGGGGGTCGGTGTCCAAGCGTTCTAACTGGGCCTCGGCGGCGGCAGCAATTTGTGGAGTATGACCAAAAGTGAACAGAAAAATTACATCTCCATCAGCTTCGGTCATCGATTCTCTGCTAATGGACTTTGCAAAGGGCGGTTGGTCTGGAGTTCCTTGATCCTGAGACGGGGGACGAGCAAAGCCTAAATCAGCCAAAATGGCCCCGCCGAAGCAATTCTTCAGATATAAACTCATCTGTCCCGACTCGGCCCTAATCCGTACCAAGGAAATCTGTAGAGGGGAGTCACTAACTTGGGCCCTCAACTTATTTACACGCATTTGATACTGCTCCAGCACCTTTTCCGCTTGGGTTTCTAAGCCCAGTACCTGACCATCGAAACGGAATGGACGTTGCCAGTCAGCGGGGGTTTGCATCTCAAAGGCAACAGTGGGGGCGATCGCCGATAATTTGTTATAAATGCCTTTCATTTCCCAGACGGCCCCGATAATCAAGTCAGGCTGTAGAACCGCTAGGGTTTCTAAATTGATCTGACTACTCTGTCCTAAACGGGGCACATTGGGAATTAAACGGGTTATTTCGGGTAAAAGATTGCTGGCCACCCCAGCGGGCATCATCCCCAAGGCTAGTAAATTACCCACCGTGGCACCATCTAGGGCCACCACTCGACGCGGCTCCAGGGGCACACAAGTTTTTCCCAAGGAATGCTCGACAATCCTGCAATCTACGGACAATAACTCTGTAGATTGATCCAGATTTTGTGAGGTGCTACCAACACAGGCAGAAAAAAATACAATCGTCAGGATTGTTAGTGTAAATAGTCTAAATCTACGACCCGATCTGTGCATTCTAAAATGTTGTTTTGATTTTGACAAAATTACGGAAAAGTTTAAAATTCCACCGAAATTGTTCCCCTTACCGTTAGGGGCGCCGCAGGATCAACGCGAGTCCGGCGTTGGGTCGCTTCGATGTAATCTATATTGAAAAGATTGTTAACGTTAATGGCGGCCCTCCAGTTATTGCGGCGGTAAAATACGCTTATATCAGTACGTAGATAGCTCGGTATTTGAAAAGAATTATTTAAATCACCTTGGCGTTCCCCCACATAAAACAATCCCAGGCCAAATCCCAAACCCTGTAAATCACCGGCTTGAATTTCGTAAGTTGACCACAAACTGGCCGAGTTAAAGGGAACCCCCTCAAGCAAATTACCAGGCTCCAGATTGTCATCCTTGGTGACCCTGGCATCGGTATAAGCATAGGAAGCAATAATATTCCAGCCCGGTAGGATTTCCCCCGCGATATCGAATTCAACCCCCTTACTTCTTTGCTCTCCGGATGGAATGGAGAAGTTGGGATTTTCAGGGTCTGTTACAGCCAGATTACTTACTGTGATTTCATATGCTGCTAAATTTGCGATCAACCTACCATCGAGGAATTCACCTCTGACCCCCACTTCGTACTGGGTACCAAAAACTGGTTCGAGCAACGAGCCATCAAATCTAGTCCCAAAATTAGGCTGAAATGATCTACTAAAGCTGGCATACAAAGACACTGGTTCAATGGGTTGATAAACAATGCCCAAACGGGGACTAAAAGCTTGATCGTAACGTTCGTCAGATTCCCCGTTGGAAGAGGAGCTCTGGTCAATGGTGTCAAAACGCCCTCCCATGAGTAATTTTAAGTTGTCGGTCAGTGTCACTTGATCTTGCAGAAATATCCCCAGCGTATTGGTTTGCCCCTCAGAAGAGAATACATCTGGAAAGTCATTTATACTAGGTCGAGCTACAGTCCCATAAACGGGGTTAAAAATATTAATAGTGGGAGCCGCAACACCTCCTCGGAAGATAAAAGGGGCGCTTTGCCACGATAAATCAACGCCAAATAATAGGGTGTGTTGGATGGGACCTGTAGAAAACTTGCCGATCAAATCAGTTTGCAGTTCGTAATTTCTTATCTGCTGTTCATTGCGGGAAAATTGCCTGCTCAGATTACCTGTAGTTTCATCTAATCTAACCAATTCAGTTTGTTCGGCCGCTTGATCGAGGTAGGAGAACCGAAACCGATTGCGGAGTTTCCAATTATCGCTGAAACGATGTTCTAATCTATATCCGGCCGAAAAATTTGTCCTTGCATCAAAGTCGTCTAATTCCCCCAAAACTCGATCAAAGGGAATATCGGCAATTCCCGTACCAAAGGCCACAATCCCCCGGTCAAAGGGACGACGATCATAGAGATAGTCCCACTCGAATCTTAAATCTGTTTGATCACTAATTTGCCAGGTAACTACGGGTGAAATGAAAAAGCGTGCAACTTCCGTGTCAAAGTCCCGGAAATTTCCCCCCCCCTCATAAGCCGCATTTAATCGATAAAGAGCTGTTCGTTGTGAGTTTAACGGCCCTGACAAGTCAATGGTTGGACGCACCAGACCAAAATTACCTGCCTGCATAGCAACTTCATAAAAAGGTTCTGAAAGGGGCTGTTTGGTAATGTAATTAATAACGCCGCCAGGATCTAAATTGCCGTAGAGTACGGAAGCCGGCCCTTTGAGGACTTCTATCCGTTGTAGATTTGCCGTGTCCGGAATAGAAAAATTATCTCTGAACTTAAAGCCGTCCCGGAGAGTTCCGCCAAATTGTTGAAAACCGCGAATATTAAATATTTCGGATGTACCACCAACAGTATTTCCTCTCTGCACACCACTGACATTTTGCAGTGCTTCCGAAGCACGAATTATTTGCCTGTCCTCCAACACCTGTTGGGGTACCACTTGAATCGATTGGGGAATGTCCCGTAAGGGAGTATCGGTTAGAGTCGCCGTTGTGGCATCGTCCACCGCATAGCCTTCATCCTGTTCACCGGTCACCACTACCTGGATAGCATCATTGCCATCCTCTTCATCTGCCACCCCTTTCCCTGGACTTAACCCCAGTACCAGGGATTGGTCTGTGGCATTAACTTCAACCGTCGGCGGCACATTGACCCCGGTAATGGCAATGCGAACAATATTATCAGGTAATGCTGTAACGCTCACTAGGGCAATTTCTTCGGTGGGGTTTTCCTGTTGCAGTCCGTCACTATCCGGCAAGGCTAGGATGGCATTGGGAATATCTACAATTAGTGCATTGCCCACTACGGAAGTGGTTGGTGTTGATAAGCGGCCCGTGGTAGCCAGGGTCAGTTCCAGTCCAGCTTCGGTCAAATTGATCCGGGCTTCCTTGATTTCGATGATCGAAGCTTGGGCAATTTGGGTTATCCACTCATCAACAGTGGTTGCAACTGGGAGCAAATCACCGGCTTTGGTGCGTTCTAAGTTACCAGATTCTAAAATATTCGTCCTGTTCAATTGGTTCGGATTAGTTTCGGCCCACGCCCTGGGAGCACATAGTAGCGAAACTATACCCATCAACAAAACCGACCACTGTACTTGATTCATAATCACTCCTTGCACCAAAGCTTGAAATTCTTAGTTGAGACAGCCGGCCATGGCATCTGATAACACAGGAGGAACAACCTTAACTGCAACTAATTCTCAAATACTTTACCGGTAAGACGGGGACGGCGGGCAATCACTTTGATCAGTGGAGGGAATATTTTGATCCTAAATTGGAATTTTTTAGTCTTTAGGTTGTTTGGCAAACAATGAATAGGCTTTAGGATTAACGCCAAACTTTTTGCGGAACGAGGCGGCAAAATGTCCCCGATTGGAAAACCCCACTTCCCGAGCAGCTTCAGTGACGTTGTAATGGCCCGTTTCTAGTAATTCTTTGACCCTTTCCATACGGTGATGGTGCAACCAACCGAATGCGGTAGTTCCAAAAACTTGGCGGAAACCCTGTTTAAGAGTAAATTCATTCAAGCCCACCTGACGAGCCAATCCTTTTAAGGAAGGTGGGTTACAGAGGCACTGGGATAAAATTTCTCTGGCATGGTGAATTCGTTCAATATCATCTGGTTTAAGGGTTGGTTGGGTCAAGTTGGGAGAGGAATTTTGTAGCATCTGCTCAAGGTGGAGAGCCATGAGTTCCCAGACTTTACTTTCTAGATAAATCTGTTGGATAATTCCCCTGTAGGGACAATATAAAATCTGCTGCAATGCCGTCTGCATCTTAACTGTAGGTGTGGCTGTGTGGGTGTAGCGAACTGAGTTTAGGTCTTTGAGCAATTCTTGAATAATGGTTTCAGCTTGCTCTAGGCGATCGCCTATCCAGGTACGAAATAAATCAGGCTCTAGATGAAAACTAACATTTAAAACCTGCCATCCCGCCAGATATTCATTCACACTTTTATCTGCTAAGCCACTACCGGAAAAGAAATAATTTTCTGCATCAGCCCCGGTTAACTGACGGTGGTGTTCTCCAATAACCGTAAATTCATATTCCAATGGGTGTTCCCGCTCGGGAATTTCAACAATAAGATTTTGATAGAGTTGATAGCTAGCTATCGTCAGTTCTAAGCCTTCTCGAAGTTTTATCTCCCGTATAGATCCACGCCCTAAATGCGTTGGATAATACCAATATTTATCCGAGCCATCTGCATTAGATTGCTGTTGATTGCCTCCTTCCCTGAACATGGCCAAGTAATCAGATTGAGAAAAAAAGATCGACATAATGCCCTATGCAACGACAAACTGCCTAGCATCCTTGCTAGACAGTCAATAAATTTTAATGATAAATATTTTCAAGTAGTGAAGCCGATGCGTCAAGCCATCACGCTAGGTTAACTTGATCGCAGAGCTAGTCCTCAGTAACTGAGAAAAACGAGATGCAGGATTGTGGGCCAGGGCTGGGCGATCGCCGTATTCCAGCACTTTGCCCCGGTCTAGAATCAGAATTTGATCGGCCCGTTCCACCGTCTTGAGGCGATGGGCAATGATAATTCCCGTCCGATGCTCTAGTAATCGATTGATAGCCCGCTCAATTAACTGTTCTGTCAAAGGATCAAGCCGTGACGAAGCTTCATCGAGGATAACTAGCCCAGGATCTTTGAGAAATACCCTGGCAAAAGCTAGCAATTGGGCTTGCCCCGCCGATAATCCTCCCCCATCCGTGCCTAGTTCCGTATCTAAACCCTGGGGTAATGTTGCCAACCAAGGCTCCAGCCCAAGGTCGTTCAGGGCTTGTAAAATCAATCGGTCTGGGATGTGGGGATTAAAAAATGTCAGATTATTGCGTATGGAAGTTTGGAACAGTTGCACGTCTTGGGTGACAAAACCGACCCGCTGATGTAACTCCCGCTGAGATATCTCCCCAAGGTTGATGCCGCCAAGCTGAATTTGGCCCTGCTGAATGGCATAAAAATTCAACAAGAGTCGAGCGAATGTACTTTTGCCACTGCCGGTGTGCCCCAGCAACCCAAGCACTTTTCCAGCGGGTAGATGCCAGGTTAAATTCTGCAGAGCGTAATCAGCATCTTCGTGGTGGTGACCTTGGCGGTGCTCAGGTAATTCGTGGTTGCCGTCCCCAGGTTTTAAACTCGCTGTGGTTGGATAACTAAACCACACATTTTTTCCTTCGACGGAAAGTGACCCCGATGGCAAAGCTTGGGATCTGCCCAATCGGGGTGACGGAGACTGACGAATGAGGTCTTGAATGCGATAAAGACTGGCAACGGCCTGTTGAAACTGTTCTAGTTCTTCCCGTATCCGTTCAATGGGATCTTGGAGAAGACTGGCATAGTAAAACAAAAGATAGACTGTACCAATGGTGATACCCTGTACACGCCACAGGTAAGCGCCCAAGGCCAGGGCGATAGCATTGCCCACCGTGAATAGACCAACGGTGCTGCCCCATAGTAGGGTGCTCTGCAACCGTGCTTGATGAAACGCCCTTAGCCAGTTTCTTATCAATGTATAAAAGCGGTTCATGACATAGTCCACCGCTCCATTGCCCCGAATGTCTTCCAATCCGGCTAAATATTCAGTGATAAAACCGTAAAAATCAGCACTGATGCCACGGTAAACTTGCCATGGCCCCACCGCCAAGGATTGCAACCGGCTGAGAATACCCAGGGCTACTAGGGCAAAAAGAGTCAAACCCAATCCCGCCTGCCACTGCTCGAACCACAACACGACTAGAACACCCACCACTAGCAAGCCATTGCCCAGTACTTGGAGCACAAATTGGGAGAAAAAGCGGGCCAGGGCGTCCACGTCTCCATCAATGCGTTCCACTAGTTCCCCGGGGCAATGATTTTTGTGAAAAGTTAGATCGAGATTGAGGGTGTGACGAGCTAGGTTCAAGCGGAGATTATTGGTCGCAGTCCAGGCAACGGTTTCACTGCAATAGGTGGCAACGATTTCCAATCCTTGACGTACAACGGCGATCGCCATAAAGCCCAATGCTAGCCACACCAGTATGGTTTGGGGCCCTCCGGCCATGGCTGTGTCGATGAAATAGCGCAAAATCTGGGGATTAAGCACTTGTAGGATAATGCTTCCCCCCAAGGCGATCGCCAAAGCCAGCACTTGCCCCCACTGGGGACTTAGATAAGCCATTAAAACTTGTCGATTAGACTGGGGCGAAAGGAGCATAAATCAAGATGATGGAGACCTGAACACAAGGGTAATAATGGCTAATTTCTTGACCTCACAATTCCCGACAAACTTTTCTGAAATTAAAAAAAATCAGGGTTAAGGTTAACCTCGTTCTTGGTATTGATCGTCCTTCCATACCCCTTCTAGGCGGGTACCATCAGCAAAAGAATAAACGCCCTTGCCATTTTTCTTACCCTGTTCAAAAATCCCTTCAAACGTATCACCATTGACATAGTCACAGGTGGCCATACCTTGGAGTTGATTATTGCTAAATTGTCCTTGGCAACGATCGCCATTGGCAAAAATAAATGCACCTTCCCCTGCAAACTTACCGGCAACAAATTGACCTTGATAACGATTACCATTAGCAAAGGTATAGATGCCTTCCCCTGCCGGTTGTCCGTCCCGGATTTCCCCTTGGTAGCTGGCCCCATCGGCAAAATTGTATTGTCCTTGCCCAGAGGGTAACCCCTGTTTAAATTGTCCCTGGAAACGATTGCCGTTGGCAAAAATACGGGTGCCTTGCCCAGAAAATTCACCGCTCTGAAATTCCCCTTCATACTCTCCTCCAGCGGCAAAACGAAAAATTCCCTCACCGTCGGGTTGGCCATTCTTTAAGGTGCCTTCATATTGATCGCCATTGTTGTACTCGCACTTGCCTGACCCGTTCAATTCTCCTTGAACAACAGTGCCGGAACACCGATCGCCATTGGTATAAATAAAGGTACCTTTGCCCGTGGGTTGACCATCAACAAATTCTCCCTCATAACGTAGACCCGCCGCCGTTGTATAAATCCCTTGACCGTGGGGTTGACCGTCAACAAATTCCCCTTCGTAACGGTCTTGACTGGCATAGACTCGCACCCCTTTACTACCCATTTGATCATCTTCAAAAACCCCTTCAAAATAGCCCCCATCAGCAAAAATATATTTCCCTTGCCCCTTTTTTTCACCCTCAACAAATTGACCTTCATAGCGATCGCCATTGGTAAATTGACAGGTACCCTGGCCATTGAGTGCACCATTGCTAATCTGTCCTTCACATTTAGAACCATCCGGCAGGGTTAAATTGCCCGCCAGGGATTGATGACCCAGGGAACTTAAGCAGACCATACTGCCAGCTAGGAAAATAATTTGAGCAAATTTAAACATTATTAAAACGGCTAATTTTTAACGTTAAATAAATTTCACAGTCAAGGTTTACCTAATTAACCAATTGAGTTGAAATTTAGGAATCGGATGACTGCTCCAGATCGGGCGCCAATTCATCTATCCCTACTGCTGGCTCGGTCTTCGGTGCGGCAGCGGGAGTGGGAGGTGGCTCTGGACTAGGAGAAGGGGAAACTCTCACCGCCGGGGTAGGACTGGGGGAAGGAGAAACTTTCACGGCTGGCACGGGACTGGGCTGGGATTCTACGGAGAATTGTTTCAGTCGTTCTTCCCGTTCTTTCTCTAATTGCCGTTGGCGGGCTTGACGCTCCTCTTCCAACTGTCTCTGACGGGCTTGATTTGCCTTTTCCTCTTCTGCTCTGCGGGCGGCCTGACGCAACTCTTCCTGCTGTTGCTGACGCTCCCTCGCCTGACGATCAAAGTCTGAACCAGCAACGGTGAAGTGAATCACCACAGGGACTGATTTGGATTGACCACTGGCGGGGGCCGTAAACTGCATTTTTCTGGCTGCCAATAGGGCCTGGCGGTTGACCTCGCTGTTGCCGTGGGCATTGGTGATGGTTACGCTGGTCACACCACCACTATCATTTACTGAAATTAATACTGTAGCACTACCTTCTTCCCCCTGGAGGATGGAGGGATAACTGGGTTTACATTGGCTAACGCACTTTAAGGGGTCTGGCTTAGCGGGGGAACTGGGAGTTGGTTTCGGTTTAGGGGGAGCACTACTAGCAACGGGATTGGCCGCAATGGGACCAACATTTGCCCCTGCATTGCCGCCACCGGGCCGTTCTGCTCTGGGTTGGCCGGAGCCCAGACTAGGGCCAGAGCTACCACCACCACTGGCAATGGGTTTAGTAGCTGTCCCCGGTTTCATCGGCGGGGCCCCCTGACTAACTGCATTGCCATTGGCGATCGCCGTAAATGAATCCTGGTTGGTTAACGGATTTCCCTGGGACGGGGCAGAGGAACTAATGCGACCAAATACGGGCTGTCGGCTTGGGGCGTTGGCTAAACTTTGGGGCGTAGCTGGGCGAATCCCCGGGGAAACAGCGGGGGCCTGCTCAGGAATCGGGGCAAATTCCGGAGTCTGGAGGGAAGAAAAGGGCAAACGAAAGGCACTCTGGGCCGGCTGAGTCAAAGAAGCGGGGCTTTCTGTAACTGGATTAGGGAGGGGATTGAGGTTTGGGGTAGGAGGAGTAATGGCCTGGTCCACCGGGAGAGACACTGCATTGGGGACTGGAGCCGCAGGGGGTGGGGGCAATGAATTGGGCAAGGAAATTGGATTTTCCACCACCGGACTGGGCAGAGAATTGACTGATGGGACGGGGGGAATAATGGCTTGGGGCAGGGGCGGTAAAACTGCTTGAGTTACCGGAGTGGGCGGTGGTGGGGAGATATTCGGCAGAGGTTCGACTTTTTTCTGCTCAGTTTTCTGCTCCGTTGGTGGCGGTGTGACTTCTGGGATGGGAGAAGGGTCCACCACAATAAATTCAATCGGCTCTACGGCGGGAGTATCACCATCCAGGGGAAATCTCCAGAACGCTCCGATCGCCCCGTGGATTAACAAGGAACAGGTCGCCCCCGCCAGGATGATCTTTTGGCTGTTTTGGTATTGCTGGGATCTTTGGGTCAGGCAGAAATTAGAGATTGACATGGAATTCTTGCATTGACAGGCAATTATTGTGGCCCCTAGCCTAGGCTGAACTGCATCTATTATGTGAAATATTATTATTAATAGCTATAGCATTATAGACGTTTAGTTGCGACATTAAACACCTCCACTGACTCTTTTATTCCAAAATTTTTTCTCTGCAACCGTGAATATAGGCCCTTAAAGCCTAGAAAACTCGTTTGCACTTAAGCAAATCTTATTGCTTATCCATTTAATTTATTGAAAATAGTTATCAATTGCTATTATGGCTAGGCAAGGGGATTAATTGAGAATTACTCTTAACTGTGTTGAGTGAACACAAGAGGTTATCACGTTGGTAGAAGTTTTTATGGCCGGGGGCATAGTGGCGGTGCCCCTCCTCGGTTTTTCCCTGTTAGCTGTGGCCCTGATTATCGAGCGTGCCTATTTTTGGAGTCAGATCCAGTTACGGCAAAATCGGTTGGTAAATGATGTGCTCAAGCTTTATCGCAGTAATCCCCCAGGGGCGATCGCCAAGCTGAAACAAAATGCGGATTTACCCATGGCACGAATTTTTCTCGAAGCCCTGTGTTTGGAGGGGGCCACACCAACGGAGTTTCGCCTGGCCCTGGAAAGCGCTACCCAAGCAGAATTACCGCTTTTAAAACGATTTAACACCCTATTTCAGACCATTATCACCGTTTCCCCTCTCCTGGGCTTACTGGGGACAATTTTGGGACTAATGCGTTCCTTTTCTTCCATGAGTTTAGGCAGTACCACCGCCGCCAATGCCTCGGGGGTCACCGGGGGGATCAGTGAAGCATTGGTGTCCACCGTGATGGGCTTGGTAGTTGCCATTGCCACTCTCCTCTTTGCCAACGTGTTCCGTTCCCTCTATCTGCGCCAATTCGCCCTCATACAGGAGCAAACGGGGCAAATCGAATTGGTATATCGCCGTTTCCATGACCAACCGGAGGAAAAAGAGTATGCGACTTCCCGATGAGTTTGAAGCCCAGGGCGAAATCAATATCATTCCGATGATTGACGTGATTTTTTCTATCCTGGCGTTTTTCATCATCTCCAGTTTGTATCTCAGCCGCTCCGACGGTTTATCGGTCAACTTACCTTCGGCCCAAACCACGGAAAGCAAGCCCAATCCGCAATTTATTTTAACCGTTAAACAGACTGGTGAACTGTTTTTGGATGGCCAGGCAATACCCCTAAAAGATTTGCAAACAAATATCCTGGCTAAGGCTAAAAATAACGCCAATAGTTTGGTGGTAATTAAAGCCGATGAACAGGTTAACCATGGTTTAGTGGTACAGGTTATGGATGGTGTACGCCAAATCAAGGGGGTTTCCCTGGCGATCGCCGCCACGCCCAAGAACTAAAAAAACTGAAAAAGAATTAAGCATTTGCTTAATTAATAAAACTTTTTAACTTTTGTGTGAGGAGCAATTGTGAATACCAAAATAAGCTTAGGCTTAACCATATGTTGCCTATGTTCGGGGCTAGTAGCCCCCTTGCCCATACTGGCCCAAATTAATAATTCTGGGGCCCAAACCAAAATACAAGCTCAAGTTGGCTCCATCTTGGTTACCGGAGTTAATCTAAAGTCCACAGAAAAGGGTCTAGAGCTGGAACTGGCCAACAATTCCCCCATCCCGGTCCAACCCCTGATTTATCCCCAAGGGAATCTGCTCATTATTGAGTTGACCGATGCCCTCTTGGACATTCCCGGAGGAGAATTTAACCAGGAAAATCCTAGTCCCCAAATTGCGGCGATCGCCATTACCCAAGGGGAAAACAACATAGTCCGCATTACGGTGACGGGCGTTGATAATAATCTTCCTGAAGTGACAGTGAGTTCTGTTGACCAAAATTTAGTGCTTAGCTTAACTTCGTCCTCCACGGCGATCGCCCCTGAGAATCCAGAATCAGAAATTGAAGTGGTAGCCACCCAAGAAGGGCAGGGGGAAGCTAGCTACTTTGTGCCCAGTGCTTCCACCGCCACAGGATTAGATACCCCTTTACTCGATATCCCCCAGTCCATTCAAGTTGTGCCCCAACAGGTCTTACAAGACCGAAACGTAACCGAATTGGGACCAGCCCTCCAAACAGTGCCAGGGGTTAGCCCCGCCGGGGGCAGGGGAACTAGTGTTTTTGGCCCCGGCTTTCTAATCCGTGGATTTCCCGTCAATAACAGTATTTTTCGTGATGGCATTCCCTATCAATCCTTAGCCCCCTTAAATACCACAGACATCGAACAAATAGAAGTGCTCAAAGGCCCCTCTTCCATTGTGTTTGGTGCTGGAGAACCCGGGGGATCAATCAACCTAATTTCCAAAAAACCTTTGGATGAACCCTATTACAATGCGGCTGTGTCCCTTGGTAATTATAATGACTATCGTTTAGATGTGGATTTATCCGGTCCCCTCCTACCGGAAGCCATTGATACAGTTAATTATCGTCTCAATGTTTCCTATGAAACCTCCGGCAGTTTTCGAGATTTCGTCTACGGTGATCTCTGGGTTGTATCACCAACTTTAACTTGGAATATTGGTCCAGACACGAAGTTGAATATCTATGGACAATACACAACCAATCGGGAAACCTTAGATGAAGGCATCCCAGCACCAAATATCGCAGACTTGCCATCGAATCGATTTTTAGGAGAGCGATTTAGTAAATTTGAGCAAGATCAATACCTAATTGGCTACACCTTCAACCACGATTTTAACGAAAATCTGAAGCTACGCCATGCCATGCAATACTTGGCCTACGCCCCCGTCCGCTATGCGCCCCTCTTTGACTTTTTTGACGAAGATACTGGGGAATTAAATCGATTTGAATATTATGGGGGAGGAAATTATCAGCGTTTTTTCACCAATGCAGAATTGATAGGAGAATTCTACACTGGGCCGGTTAAACATCGGGTGTTATTTGGATTGGAGTATCGTAACGATACAGAGACTCCAGAATTTCAATTCAGCAACACCTTTGCTCCCATTAATGTTTTCAACCCGGTTTACACCAATACCCCTTTCCCCATCGCGCCAGAATTTTTCCGTGATGATCAAGTCAATCGCTTTGCGGTTTATCTACAGGATCAAATGGATTTATTTGACAACCTGAAGCTATTGGTGGGACTCCGTTACGATTCCGCTACCCAAAATCGGTCGACCCAGTCTATTACAGATCCAAGGGAAGAATTTAACCAAACCGATAACCAATTAACACCCCGGGTTGGTATTATCTATCAACCAATTCCCACGGTTTCCCTTTATGGCTCTTACACCACCTCTTTTAATCCTTCTTTTGCCGCCTCCCTCAACGCCGATGGTTCTACCTTTGATCCCCAGACCGGTCGCCAGTTTGAAGTGGGAGTTAAGGCAGACATTACCGACAAGTTAAGTGTGACTTTCTCGGCATTTGATATTAGGAAACAAAATGTTCCTACCATTGATCCTGCCAATCTATTATTTACCATTCAAACAGGGGAACAAACTAGCCGAGGGGTGGAGCTTTACCTGGGTGGAGAAATTTTGCCTGGTTGGAATATTGTCACCGGTTATAGTTACCTTGATGCTTTTGTAAGCCAAGATAATACCGATATCGTAGACAACACTTTATCTAATGTTCCTAGCAACCAGTTTAGCCTCTGGACAACCTATGAAATTCAATCGGGAAATTTACAAGGCTTGGGCTTTGGTTTAGGACTATTTTATGTTGATCAACGGGAGGGGGACTTGGACAACACCTTTGTGTTACCCAGCTATTTCCGCACCGATGCTGCCATTTTTTATCGTCGGGAAAATTGGGAATTACAATTAAACATCGAAAATTTGTTTAATACCCAGTATTTGGCCGAATCAAATGATTTTGACCTGAGTGTTTATCCCGGGGCTCCCTTTACGGTAGTAGGAAAAATTGGCGTAACATTCTAGGCATTTTAAGACTGCTGATGATGAGATTATCAGCAGTAAATTTTCTAATGCTCCAAAACCAGGATTGGAAAGATGAAAAAAAATGTTTACTACAGCAAAATTGCTGACATTTACGATCAAACTCGCTGGATGACAGAACCAATTGCTGAAGAAGTTGCAGATTTTATTCTCGCTCTAGTGAAGGCAACAAGAGAAACTACTTTTCTTGAGCCTGGTGTAGGGACTGGGCTCAATGTCATTCCTTTAGTCAGACGTGGTTATTCTGTAACTGGTGTTGATATTTCTCAGGAAATGCTTAGCCAATTTTCTCAAAAGTTGCCCCGTATTCCTCCGAATCTTAGGTTGATCCATGAAGATGCATCGCAACTATCTTTTCCAGACAGCAGCTTCGACGTAGTGTTAACGGTTCATATGCTTCATTCTGTTTCCAATTTAGGTATGTTTTTAGATGAGATTGATCGAGTCCTAAAACCAAATGGTTTTTATTTAAATGCTCAATGGGTTACTCCCCCTGCACATCTAGAATTTGAGAACCATTTCAAAACTATTTTGCTTAAGTATCAAGAGCCAAAGCCTTCACAACAA
Source organism: Synechocystis sp. PCC 6803 substr. PCC-P (assembly GCF_000284455.1). Classification (GTDB taxonomy): domain Bacteria; phylum Cyanobacteriota; class Cyanobacteriia; order Cyanobacteriales; family Microcystaceae; genus Synechocystis. The sequence continues at coordinate 29,382 of NC_017039.1, read as the reverse complement.
TCATTAGAAGTAACTAACAAAATTAATATAGATGAATATTTACTAAATAAAGGGTATCAGTGTAATTATTTGACAGCTAAGGAATGGACGGTAAGCAATCAGGTGCAAGAACTACTCCATTTTTACAGATCACATGCCTATGGATTATGCTGGCTCCTTCCAGATGAAGCATTTAATCTTGCCATAAAGGAATTTGAAGTATTTTGTTATGAATATTACGATTCATTAAAGGTGGAGTTATCGTCTCAAGCACAATTCGAAATCTGGGCATACACAGTAAAATGATGATTTTAATTTCGGTATTACCTTCAGAGTATCTTTTTGATAAATTTCATAAAACCCCGAAGCAAAAATGAAAGATGTTAATGTATTTGATCCCAACACCACGATTGTTTTACCAAATCAACCAACTACTTCAAGACAAATTGTTGATTTTGATGAATTTACAGTACATTTTCAAGACAATGAAACCATAATAAATTTACCGCAAAGACTGGGTAAAGGGTATAATCGATCTATCCAGTTGAGGGACGGCTTAACAATTGAAATTATTCAGGTACAACTTGCCGAAGTTATGTACTTAAAGAGGAATCATAAGAAGAATTTTCCTCTAGTTGCTCACTTTTATCTTACAGGAAATTCAGTAGTAGAAACATTTAAAACTAAAGAAATTGAGCCAAAATATACAGAATTAGCGGGCAGAAATTATCTTTATCATTTACCTAATTTATCAGAACTCGAGCAATGGCCATGTGATACTGAAATAAAATTAGTTAGTGTTTATGCTCCTGTTGATTATTTCAGTTGTTTTTATCAAAGTGAAAACTTTGCTCCTAGCTTAATTAACCAATTAATCACAGGCGATCGTGATTTAAAGTTCCACTTATCACTAGGTAAAAACACACTTAAAGTCACTGAGATATTACAGCAAATTTATCAATGTCCCTATCAAGGCATAATTAAACAAATTTATTTAGAAAGTAAGGCTTTAGAATTATTTGCCTGGCAATTTAATTGTATGGATGCTACTAAATCAGAAAAAAAAGCATCTCAATTAAAAAAAGACGATTTAGAAAGAGTGAAATATGCACAGGAAATCTTGGTCAAACAAGTACTTGATCCTCCTTCCTTGGCACAGTTATCTCGACAAGTTAGCTTAAATGAGCGTAAGCTAAAACAAGGCTTTCGTCAACTATTTGGCACGACCGTATTTGGTTATCTGTATAATTATCGCATGCAACAGGCTCAGCAATTATTAGCAGATAATAACTTATCCGTGGCCCAGGTAGCACAAAGGGTAGGATATACCAATCCAGAAGCTTTTTGCATGGCATTTAGACGAAAATTTGGAGTTAGCCCCAAAACCCATCAAAAGACAATTTTCTACAAATAGTAGTAAGCAGTTTTTCATTCTGACAGAAGAAAAGTTATGATCTAAAAAGTCCGTTTCACAAAGAAAAAAGTCCGTCCTACAAAGAAATACATTTTGGCTTTCCCCTAGAATATATCCATTAATTATCAGTAAGTGTGGGGAGCACAAAAAATGATCAAAATTTTGGAACAGACTTCGCTCGCCGTTTTGATTGGTTTGACGGCCTTACATTCTGGTGTTGCCCTAGGATCAGTAGGGGAAAGTAATTTATCTGAAAAAGAAAAATTAGAAGATCAGGAGTTACAGAATGAATATAAGGCAAATGTAAAGATAGAAAATTGGCAACAGCAAATATCCCAAGCTCAAATTAAAGAAGTTATCCAAATTGAACTTAAAGATACGCAAACTGGCATTGAATTAATTTTAAAAACGGCCGATCAATCCCAGCTAATACCCTTAATTATTAGTGAGGACAATATTCTCATCATCGATATTTTAGACGCAGTTTTAAGGCTACCAGATGGGGAAAATTTTATAGTTGAGAATCCCAGTGAGCAAATTAGTCAAATAACCGCCGTACAGACAAGTTCAAATTCACTACGCATTACCGTAACTGGCAATGGTACTGTTCCCGCCGCTCAGGTGATACCATCATCCGAAAATTTAATTTTGAGCCTAACGCCTCCAATTAACACAGTGGAATCGGAAGAAGAAATCGAAATTGTTGCTACCCGAGAAGAAGAAGCAGCAGTCCAAGAATTTTTCGTTCCCAACACTTCGGTTGCCACGGGGACTGACACTCCCATTATGGATACGCCTTTTTCTGCACAGGTTGTTTCAGAAGAAGTAATTCGTTCCCAACAAGCCATCACCCTCGAAGATGTGTTGACAAATGTTAGCAGTGTGACTTTTGGCGGTACTACAGGGGGAAGAGAAACTATCTTTGGTATTCGAGGATTTGGCAATCAATTTAGTGATACGGTTCCTATTCTTAGGGATGGTTTTCGACTTTATGGAGGGTTTCAAGGGATTACGGAAGTTTCTCACCTACAACAGGTGGAAGTGCTCAAAGGTCCTTCTTCTATTTTATATGGCCAAATTGAACCCGGAGGTGTAATTAATTTAAACTCGAAAAAACCACTTAATGAACCGTTTGCTGAAGTCGAAGTGCAATTAGGTAATCAAGGATTAGTTCGTCCCCGTTTTGATATTTCAGGTGGTTTAAATCCCAGTGGGAATTTACGTTATCGATTAAACGGCGTTTATAGTAATGAAGCGAGTTTTCGCGACTTTAATCAACCGTTAGAACGATTTGCCTACGCTCCCATTGTCACCTATGCTATCACTGACGACACAGATTTAAGTTTAGCTGTTGAATATATTAATGACACGAATCCTGCTGACTTTGGCTTGAGTAGCTTCGGAGATGGGGTTGCACCAGTACCCCGCTCGCGGGTAATTAATGATCCCAGTGATATTGTTAACAAAAACTTTATTAGCGCTGGATATAATCTAGAGCATCGCTTCAATGAAAATTGGAAGTTACGCAATGCTTTTCGCTATATGAGCTACAACTATGACTATAACGTCATTGCTCTTCCTACTATTGTGAATGGGCCAACGGTTACCCGCTTCTTTGCTGACCAGGACGGACAACAGGGCTCCTATTCTTTCTATACCAATGCTGTCGGTAAATTTTCTACAGGCTCAGTTAAACATGAGCTCTTAGCTGGAATTGATTATAACTGGTCTGAAGAGAGTATTTTAACGCTTTTTGGTGGTCCGACGTCAATTAACGTATTTGATCCCGATTATAATGCAATTCCCAAACCTAATCGCTCTGATTTACCTCTTTTTGGCGATACTTTTACCAGTTCCAATCGTTTGGGAATTTATCTACAGGATCAAGTTTCTTTATTAGAAAATCTAATTTTAGTTGCAGGACTTCGTTACGATACTATCACTCAAAACACAAATAATTTACAAACTGATTTTAACCAAGGGGGAAATACACAACAAACAGATAGTGCAGTTACACCAAGGATAGGCCTACTATATCGTCCAATTCCGGAAATTAGCTTCTTTAGCAACTATTCCCAATCTTTCACTCCCAATAGTGGAATAGATATCAGTGGCAATCCCCTAGAACCAGAACGGGGAGAAGGTTTTGAAATTGGCGTTAAAGCGGAACTATTTGAGCAACAACTTCTCACAACCTTAACTTATTTTAATATTAGTAAAAATAATGTAGCGGTTAGCGATCCAGTTAATCCCCTATTTTTATCTACCATTGGAACACAACAAAGCCAAGGCATTGAACTAGATATTGTGGGAGAAATTTTACCCGGCTGGAAAATTATTGGTAACTATTCTTATATCAATGCAAAAGTCACCGAGGATACAGATCCTAATTTTGTCGATAACCGCCTATTTGGTATTCCCTATAATATGGCGAATTTATGGACGACCTATGAAATTCAATCGGGGGCATTACAAGGACTAGGGTTTGGAATTGGCTTTAATTACGTTGGCGATCGTTTTGGTGATTTAGCTAATACCTACACAGTGGGGGATTATATCATCGGAAACGCAGCGATTTTTTACCAACGAGATAAATATCGAGTTGCCCTAAACTTGAGGAATTTTACTAATGCTAACTACGTCCGAGCAGTCAGTGGTAACCAAACAGGAATTGAACCTGGTGAACCATTTATTATTATTGGCTCATTTTCGGTTCAGTTTTAAATCATTAAAAGTTACTTGCTGTTTTTTTAATGATTTAGGAAGTTCAAAAAAATCTGCTCTTCTTTAGCTCCAGTCAAAAAGCAGAGGAGAGCTATTTATACTTACATATTTAAATTATTGTATGAAAAAATATAAGATAAATTACTTTTCTACTCTCATGATTTTTATGACGTCTCTTTTGACTTCTTGTAATACAAACATAGATCGATCTTCACATCTACAACAATCAGATAAAAAAGGTTGCCGGATAATTGAGCATAAAATGGGAGAAACTGAAATCTGTGGAATTCCTCAAAGAGTTGTTGTACTTGGTCCCTATTTATTAGAACCTTTACTAGCGTTAAACATTCAACCTATTGCCTATGCAGATCACATTGCTTTTCATAAAGAAGATTATGATCATCCTACCGAGCAAATTCCTTATTTGGGACAATATATTAATAAACCCATTGCCAATGTAGGAATTGCTTACATGCCTTCGTTAGAAGGAATTTTTAAAGCAAAACCTGATTTAATTTTGAGTCCTGATCATAATAAAAATGAATATCAAAAATTTTCTCAACTTGCACCTACCTTAATGTTATCTTGGAATGAACCTACTGAAAATCTAGAGAAGATTGCCCAGGCTGTTAAGCAAGAAGAAAAAGTCGAACAACTTTTACAAGAAACTCAGCAAGAAATTGAAAAAGCAAAGCAGGAATTTTCCAAAATTGTTGCAGGATACCCCAAAATGCTTCTACTTCATGCTCAAAATTTACAGGAATTGTCTATTGCCAATAATGAAGATCTTTGTAGCTCTCTAATTGAAGAATTGGGATTTGAATTAGTTTCTTTACCAGGAGCAGGTACATCTACAAATTCAAGACTGCCCCTTTCTTTAGAATCTCTTCCTAAGTTAAATAATGCCAATTCAATTATTATCTTAGGTTATAATTTTCAAGAATTCAATAAATCAAAAAGTAGACAAAATTTTACTGAGCATCAATTATCTAATTTACAACAACAGTGGTCAGAAAATGCAATAACACAATCAATGAAAGCAAGTCGAGAAAATCGTGTTTATTATATTCCAACTTATCTATGCACGGGTTTACCAGGTTTTTTCGGTACAAAACTTTATCTTAATGAATTAAAAAAACAACTCTTAACCAATCAAAAACCATGATTAATTGTCAATTTTGTTCCGTTATTTCCAAATCTAACGGGGAAGATCCTATCGGCACAGCAAATTCAAGTGATCGTTGGTTAATTATGGAATTACCCCAACCTTGGACAGAGGAACGCTTTCATCATGACCCCATTCTTAAACCAATTCATGATCTTTTTCATCAACTTTCTGATCAAGGAGTTAAAGTATCTCCAATGGCGATCGCCTCAGATCACGAGTATTCTCAATCAGGATTTAGTCGTATTATTCACTACCAAAAGTTTAATTTGCTCTTTTCCAGTTTTATAAAAGAAGAATATTTAGTTCCTGATGATCAAAGGTGGGATCTTATCAAAAATTTATGTTATCAATCTCCAGAGTTAGAAAATTTTCGTAACTATAAACTGTCAGATGTTGTTGATCGAGATATGATGGTATGTACTCATGGAAACATTGATGTGGCTTGTTCGAGATTTGGTTATCCTATTTATAAACAATTACGACAAAAATATGCATCAAAAAATTTAAGAATATGGCGCTGCTCTCATTTTGGGGGACATCAGTTTGCTCCGACTTTAATTGATTTTCCAAATGGGCAAGTTTGGGGACATCTTGAGTCTGAAGTTTTAGATAATCTGGTAAGGCAAGAAGGTCAAGTTAAACAACTTTATAAATTTTATCGAGGTTGGGTAGGCGTAACAAAATTTGCCCAGATTGTTGAGCGTGAAATTTGGACTCAACGAGGTTGGCAATGGTTAAATTATCAAAAATCAGCTCAAATATTGAACATGGATGATAATCAGCATGATCCCAATTGGGTAGAGGTTCAATTTGATTTTATTTCTCCCGATAAAGTTAAAGGAGCTTATTTTGCAAGAGTTGAAGTCAATGGGTCAGTGATGACTGCTAGAAATTCAGGAGATGAACTTATTTCTGTCAAGCAGTATAGTGTCAGCTACTTAAAAGAAATTGATAAATAATTAATTTACAAAAATAAATGAAGACCTTTGTCACTCTTTGCTTGGGACAGGCTCTGTCGTCTATTGGTAGCGGTATGACTTATTTTTCTCTGACTATATGGATATGGCAAAAGACAAATTCTGCTATGTCAGTGGCTTTGATTTTAGTTTTTTATCAGCTCCCGCAAATTATCATTACACCTTTATCTGGTATCCTTACTGATTATTTTTCTCACAAAAAATTGCTAATTGTTAGCGATATCGGCTCTGCTGTATGTACATTTTCTGTGGGAATCCTAGCTTTTTTACAGATTCTTAATGTTAAGTATATATATCTGATTGCATCTATTATTGGTTGTTTTGGTAACATTCAAACCCTTAGTTATATTACCCTGGTCCCTTTAATTGTTCCTTATCAACACCATGCTCGTGCTAGTAGTATGGGAGCCATTACTGCATATAGCGCCGGAATTGTTGCCCCCGCTTTGGCTGGAATCTTATTTCCTGTGATGGGGCTAACTGGCATCACAATAATTGACATGACAACGTTCATGATCGCCGCTATAACGATCTTGATTCTACCAATAGCATTCGGAATTAAATCTCCTAAAATCACCAACCAAACTTTATTTGTTGTACGATTGAAAGAAAATTTTGTTGACGATATATTTTTTGGACTTAAATATATCTATAACCATCCAAATTTATCAAAGATATTGATCATTTTTTCATTGTTTAGCTTTGTAGAAGGAATCACTGAAGTAATTTACCAGCCTATGATTCTAGCAAAAACTGGAGGAAACACTGAGATTTTAGGGATTATTGTGGCCATCGGAGGAGTGGGGGGTATTGTTGGAGGAACTATTTGTAGTATTTGGGGAGGCTTCAAAAGAAGAACAACTGGTATTTTTATTGGCTTTATAATCAATGGATTCAGTCGATTGGCCATGGGACTGATTGCCCAACCAAAATTTTGGCTACTAGCTAACGTTGGTGCATCACTACCAAGTCCCTTAATCACCAGTTCATATACAGCAATTTGGTATGAGAAAGTTGCACGGGAAATACAAGGCCGAGTATTGGCTGCAGATTATTTGATCGGCACTGTTATCAGTAGTTTATCTGGATTGGCCGCAGGAATTTTAGCTAATCAGATATCGGTAATGCTGACTCACTTGAGTAACTTTTTAATCCTACCTATCAATGAAATTTTTGGACCTCCCCCAGGCAGCGGCATGGCATTCTTAATGGTGAACTGTGGAGTGCTCGCATTTCTATTGGGGCTATGGGGTCTATTGATTTATCAACGTGGGGATGATTAGCAAGTAATACCATCTCCTATGGGACATTGAACTCTCATCGTTATTGAGATAATCCACAAGGTTGTCCCAATCGCCACAGCACATTTTTCCAACAAATATACTGCACTGGTATTTTGCCCGTTAGGGCTTTGCTCAATAAATTAAACCCATCAAATATTTAGGAATAATTTGCATTAGGAGTAGACTAATAGATTGATCAATTCTTTCAATCTACTTCAGCTTATTCAGCTTCCCATCTGCCCATGACCCTACTTCTTTCCGAGTCCGACTACCATGAGCTTTGTCAAATTCCCTTTGAACCTGAGTATTACACCACCACTCCAGTTGACAGTTTTGAAACCATTCGCTGGCTGCCCGCTTGCCTGGGCCATGGCCGTACCCGCTGCTTGGAACTTTCCCCTGGGGTTTGGTTGGATTTGATCAACAAGGAATTTACCCGGCCCTGGGCACTGAAAGTACCGGTACACGAGCATTTAGTACAGTTCACCGTCCTATTGTCGGGGACCGTTGATTATGAGGAAACCTATCCAACTCTGGAGACAAAGAAGGGTTATGTATCCGGGAGTGGCCTTTCCCCTGGTTATGTGGCACGGTATGGCCAATTGGGCCACCTAGAAGGCATTAACGTCCACCTCGAACCCCAAATTTTAGAACAATTTTTAGTTGGGCAATCCCTATCCCTAGGCCAAGCTTTACTCAAAAAGGATGAGTGGAAAATGGCTTGGTTTCCCTCCATTACGGTTGAAATGCGGACAGTAGCTCAGCAGATGCTCCAATGTCCATTTCACGGAGTGACGCGACGTTTTTTTCTCCAAGCCAAGGTGTTTGAACTTTTCGCCCTTCAATTGCATAGCATTATGGCCGACCAAAATTCTTCTCCATTTTCTGGCACTTTGAAACCAAAAACAATTGAGAAGATCTACGAAGCGAGAGCCAGACTAGTTGCCCAACTGGAAAGCCCTCCTTCCGTTTTGGAGTTGGCCCAGCAGGTGGGGTTATGTGATCGTACCCTCCGCCGTGGTTTTCGGGAACTGTTTGGCACCTCTGTAATCGGTTATCTGACCCAACAACGTCTTCACCAGGCCAAAGATCTGCTCTCCCAGGGCAATTACACTGTCGCCGAAGTCGCTAACAACGTGGGTTATAGCCACTTAGGCCACTTCTCCGCGGCGTTTCGCAAACAGTTTGGTGTCAGCCCTAAACAGTGGATGCTGAGTAATTGATAGTCTCTCCCGGTTAAAGCCAGAGGATTTCCATCTACCCAAACAAAGAAAATTAGGGGAGTTTCTCCCGTTAGCCGGGGATTTTTTTGCCTCAAAGTCCGTTTTTGGATCAACGTGACCGTTTTTTGGATAGACAAGGCCAGAGACAACTATCTACACTAATTTTCCTAGCCAATCAAGAAAGATTTGCAACAAGTAACTGACGTGTGGGAGGACGTGACATGAAAACAAGATTAGTACGATTTGGCTGGACGATCGCCCTTGGAATAGTGATGGAAACGATGGCTATGCCCCTGGGGGCTCAAGAAATTATTAGTGAGCCATCCCCATCTGTGACAGTGGAACTGGATCAGGGGACATCGTTGGTACAAGTGCAGGAAGTGCGTCTAGAGCCATCGGGGCCAGGGTTAGAAATTATTTTGGTGACAGCGGGAGGGGCGATCGCCTCTCCGAACCTACAAACGGTGGGCAATGCCTTAATTATTGATCTTCCCAATACTTTGATGGCCTTACCTGGGGGCCAGGGGTTTGAAGAAGTGAGCCCCACTGCGGACATTGCGTTTGTCAGTGTTACCCAAATGACCGATAACCAAGTGCGCTTAGCTATCACGGGGGTAAATGGGCCACCGGAAGCCGAAGTAAAGCCTAACTCGCAAGGGTTACAATTGCTGATTCGACCAGGGGTTGCCGGGACAACCGCCGAGATAGAGGAAAGTGAGGCCCTACAAATTGTGGTTTCCGCCACCCGTACAGAGGAGGAAATCGCTAACATTCCCCGGTCGGTAACGGTAATTGAACGGGCAGAAATTGAGCAACAAACCCAGGTTTACTCTTCCTTGGCGGATATTTTGGGTCAACTAGTGCCAGGCTTAGCCCCCAGCACCGGGAGTGCCAGTCAATTTGGCCAGGCTTTGCGAGGACGTAACGTTTTGGTTTTGATTGACGGTGTGCCCCAAACCACCAACCGTAATGCCTTCCGAGATTTGCAAACCATTGCTCCCAGTGCCATTGAACGGATTGAAGTGATCCAGGGGCCAACGGCCATTTACGGGGATGGTGCCACTGGAGGAGTAATCAACATCATCACCCGTGGTCCTGCCCCTGAGCCCTTCCTAGCCAGCACCCGCCTAGCCATCAACACCGATTTTGACAGTGTATCCAACAGCCTAGGGAGGATGGTGGAACAATATGTGGGCGGAACCCTTGACTATGCTGACTACGCTTTCACCGCATCCTATGAATCCGTTGGGGGATTTTTTGACGCCTTAGGTAATCGCATTCCCCCCGATCCCAATGGCCAAGGAGGAGTATCGGACACTGATAGCTTTAATGTTTTGGGTAAATTGGGCATCAACATGACTGACGAACAGCGCCTGCAAATTACCATTAATCATTTTCAAGCCACCCAAAACACTGATTTCACCGTTGATCCTAGTATTACGGCGATCGCCGGTAGACAGAGATCCCAAGCGATTGACGGGCTGGACCTTGATACCCCCCAAACCAGCAATAACACCGTAGTCAGCCTTGATTACAGCCACAGTAACGTCCTCAATGGCAACCTTAAGGGACAAATCTACTATCGTGATTATCTGACTAGGTTTTTCCCTTTCGACGGCCGAGCCTCCGTTAGCTTGGGCAATAGTATTTTTCAGTCTGAAATTGACTCCACCGAGTGGGGCGGCAGACTACAACTGGACACCCCCCTAACGGGAGAAAAAAATCTGCGCCTACTGTGGGGAGCGGACTACAACAATGAAAGTACCGCTCAGCCAGTGAACATTTTTGATCCAGTTACTTTTGATAGCAGTGGCGGTTTAAGCTATCGCAATACTGGTAAAAGGACTTGGGTTCCATCTCTCAACCAAGACAGCCTGGGATTGTTCGGCCAATTGAACTGGCGGGCTAACGATTGGCTCACCCTACTGGGGGGCATCCGCCATGAACAAGTGGGCCTGTCGGTGGATGATTTCACTACCCTGGGCGGCAATACAGTCCAAGGGGGTGACTTAAGCTACGATGCAACGCTTTTTAACCTGGGGGGAGTAGTAGATGTCACCGATAACATCAGTTTGTTTGCCAGCTTTGCCCAAGGTTTTTCCCTAGCCGACGTGGGCCTAGTGCTTCGTAATGCCCCTGCGGGCTTTTCCCTAGCCACTCTGCAACCGGAAGCCCAGCGGGTCAACAATTACGAAATTGGTGTGCGGGGCAATTGGCAAAATCTCCGCTTTTCTTTGGCGGGGTTTTATAATTCCTCTGATTTGGGCACGACCTTCACGGCTCCAGGGGAAATTTTGCGAGCACCGGAACGGGTTTATGGAGTGGAAGCCACCATGGATGCCCGGGTGGGGGAAAGTTGGCAGTTGGGGGGCACATTTAGCTTGTCCGCCGGCGAAATTGACCGCTTGAACACCGGCAACTATACTCCCCTCGATGGTTTTCGCATTGCACCGGTGAAGCTCACAGCCTATGTACAACACCAAACCACCCCCGGTTGGCAAAACCGGCTACAACTCCTCTATTCTGGCGATCGTGATGTGTTTAGCAATAACACTGTTTTTGGCCAGCTCCCCGTCAGTAGCTATGTCACCCTGGACTACATAAGTAGGATCAATGTTGGCCCTGGGAAACTGGAAATTGGCATTGCTAATTTGTTAAACACTGACTACTTTCCGGTGGTGTCCCAACTCCAGCCCAACGAGTTGAGTAATGCCGCCGCCCGGGGACGATTTCTCCGCATTGGCTATGCATTTGAGTGGTAAATGCCTTTCCCCTCAATTTTTTGGGGGGCAACCCATGCTAAGAGCCTGTTTTAAAAGCCCCCCTGCCCACCCAACTTTGGGGGGAAACTGAATGAAAGCCCCCTAGTATTGCCGGAGCTTTAGTGAGGAGATTTAGGGGGCGGAGTAAAACTTTCCAAACACGTTCTAAGGCTCTAAATGTCGTTCCAAATCATCTAGTAGCAGGTGGGCGGCTTGGATACCTCCGGCAGTGGTCCAAACCACATCGCTAACAGCGTAGGCCTTACCCGATTGAACAACCTCCAACTGCTGCCATAGGGGATGGTTTAACCAAGGATTCGTTATGCTGCCGGGGGTTTGGTCCCCGCTATCTCCGGTATAGATGAAGTAAAACAGTGCATCAGCTTCCATTTGGGGAATTTGCTCGAAGGAAACATGTTCAGCAAAGCCATGGTTAGCTTGACTCGCCGGTCTTTCCAAACCCACTGCCTGCAAAATTTGACCGGGGAAAGAATTTTGTAAATAAATGCGGGCTCCCCTTGGCATAAATCGGACGAGGGAAATTGTTAAATCTTTTGCACTTAGTTTTTGACGCATTTGGGCCACACGCGTGTCCCAATCGTTCAAAAGTTGCTCCGCTTCGGCTTCTCTGTCAAGGGCCTGCCCATAAAGACGTAGGTTATCTTGCCATGATTCACCAATGGTTTCTGAAAAAACTGTGGGGGCAATGGCACTCAGTGACTTGTAAATTTGTCCCTGGCGCAACCGACTACCGATAATCAAGTCCGGCTGTAAGGCGACAATTTTCTCTAGGTTAGGCTGCATTTCATCTCCCACGATGGGGACTCCAAGCATATCCTTTGCTAAATATTCGTAGTAAGGATCTCCGGACCAAGATTTAACTGCCCCCACCGGGGTGACTCCCAAGGCCAATACCATATCTGTTGCTTCATTGGTCAACACCACTATGCGCTGTGGCTCATTGGGGACTGCCGTTACGCCCATGGCGTGGGCTATGGTGCGCTGGGTTAGGTTTGATTGAATGGTTTCCCCAGGGGAAAATTCAACGGGTACTTGTTTAGCACAACCAAATAGCACCAGGCAGAAAGTAAAAATTATTAGTTTACTTTTCATTTTAGGTGTCGGCTAACGGGTACACAGAGAGGGGTGCCAGTGACGGGATCGGCGATGATGCGGCTCTCCAGTCCAAAAACTTGTCGTACTAGTTCTTCGGTGACGATCGCCTGGGGTCGTCCTTGGGCCAGTAGTTTTCCATCCCGTAGGGCAATCAAGCGATGACTATAGCGACAGGCCAAATTGAGGTCGTGCAATACCATCACAATGGTGCGTCCTGCTTCCCGGTTCAGCCAATGGAGTAAATCTAAAACTTCAATTTGATGGGCTAGATCGAGATAGGTGGTGGGTTCGTCTAACAATAAAATTTCAGTGTCTTGGGCCAGGGCCATGGCAATCCAGGCTCTCTGGCGTTGGCCTCCCGAAAGGCTATCAAGAGGGCGGTTGGCAAATTGATGCAAATCGGTGGTGGCGATCGCCTCTTCTACTTTCAATTCATCCTGTTTTGACCATTGTTGTAGCCAGTTTTGATGGGGATAACGGCCCTGGGCCACCAGTTCCCTGACAGTTAATCCTTCCGGGGCGGGGGGGCTTTGGGGCAAAATACCCAGACGTTTGGCCAATTCTTTGGTGGGCAGATGGGCGATCGCCTCTCCTTCTAAATACACGGTGCCGCCCTGGGGTTTGAGTAGTCGTGCCATGCCCCGTAGGAGAGTAGATTTGCCACAGCCATTTGGTCCCACCAGTGTGGTGATTTCCCCTTGGTTAATTGCCAAATCGAGCCCTTGAATAATTAGGTGACTATCGTAGGCTAGGCTGAGCTTCCTGGTAGTGAGGGCAATGGGAGTGGCAACATCCAACATAGTTATTAAGATTAACTACTAATAAGATTAGAGATTATTGTAGAGGACTGGGGGACAGGGAAATGGGTTTTAATGCCGAATAGTCCTCTGTTAAATGCTTGGTCGCCATGGGGATTCTTCCTTTTTCCTGCAAATATTGCTGTAGTGGCTATTAATTGTTAAGAATAATTAGGAATAGTAAGAAATTTTTGCTTTCTAACTGAGCAGTGTAATTCACCCCGGGAAACCGTTATCTAAAAACAAGTAAATGAGGTCATGGGGCTATTGATTCCGATTTCGGTATAGGAGCCAGAGAAAATAGGGAGCGCCCACGATCGCCGTAATTACTCCGCAGGGAATTTCTATCGGGGCAAAAACGGTTCTACCAATTAAATCTGCCAGTTCTGTAATGCAGGCTCCAGTTAGGGCCGCAACGGGAATCATGCCCCCATGGGAGGGGCCTACCAGATGGCGGGCCAGGTGGGGAGCCATCAAACCGACAAAGCCAATATTGCCGGCGGTGGCCACACAGGAACCCGCTAGGGCCACACTGCAAACTAGTAAAAGACCCCGCATCCATTCCACCCGGCTACCCAATCCTCGGGCTAGATTGTCCCCTAGGTTTAGGGTGTCCAACTCCCGGGCCAATGCCAAGGAGAGGGGAATAAACAAGGCTAGCCAAGGTAGCAGGGGCAATAAATGTTCCCAACCCCGGCCATGGACGCTACCAGTGAGCCAAACTAGGGCCTGACTAACCACGCTAATTTCCCCAAAGGTGACCATCAAACTGGTGAGGGAACTGGCTAATGCGGCTAGGCCAATGCCCACCAAAATTAACCGGACGGGGGCACTGCCCTGATTCCAAGCCAGCACATAAATGGCGATCGCCGCTGTTAAACCACCGCAAAAAGCGGCCACTGGCAGCAAGGAAGGAGAAATACCCGGTAGCAAAACGATGAAGGTAACCGCCACCAAACTAGCCCCCGCATTGACACCAATAATTTCAGGGGCTGCCAAAGGATTGCGGGTAATGCCTTGCAAAATCCCTCCGGCGATCGCCAAACCCATACCCACCAACAATGCCACCAAGGACCGGGGTAATCGCAGAGTACGCACCACAAATTCATGGTCAGCATCGGTAGATAGCCCAAAGATGGCCTGGAGCATCGCCAAGGGAGGGACAGGATATTCCCCCCAACTAATATTGAGAATAAATAGTAATAATGCTAGAGCAGTAAGTAATCCCATTACCAAGGGGACATGGCGATCGAGGCGAAACGATAGGGGTAAAGACCGGAGACGGACCACAATCCAAGGTCGAGGGGCAAACATGGCACAAATGGAACAAACAGTTAATAAAATTCGGGATTCAATCAATTAGCCTGGAATGGCCTTGGGTTGTCTTTGGAGTTGACCCGTTAGGTTTGATTATTTAATTTGGGAGCGGGCAAGATAAATAAAAAAAGGTGCCCCCACCAAAGCAGTCATAATGCCCACTGGTAGTTCTTGCGGGCTGATCAATAATCGGGCGGCCATGTCAGCCACAGAAAGAAAAATTCCCCCCATCACCATGGCGTAGGGTAAAATCCATCGATAATCCACTCCGACCCCAAAACGAACCACGTGGGGCACAATTAAACCGACAAAGCCAATCGGCCCCGCCAGGGCGACGGCACTGCCCGCCAGTAACACCAAAACCGTTGCCGCCCCCAATTTTACCCAGGCCGTTTTTAGGCCTAATCCCTGGGCCACTTCTTCTCCAAAGGTCAGTAAGGTTAATTGCCTACCCAAACTAAGGGAACTGACCAAACCAACCATGATGTAGGGCAAAACCGCCGTTAAACCATTCCAATCTTGTCCCCCTAGGGAGCCGGCCAACCAAAAGCGAATATCGTCTAGGGTACGTTGATTGAGCAGGAGAATGCCGGTGGTCAAAGAGCCTAAAAAATACGACAGGGCCGCCCCCGCAATGACCAATTTAATTGGGGTGAGACCACTGCGGCCAAGGGTTCCCAAGCCATAGACAACTACAGCGGCGATCGCCGCTCCAATGAAGGCAAATGCCCACTGGTTACTACCATCGCCACCAATAAATGTGGCCAGAACCACCGCTAAGGACGCACCCACATTAACCCCCAGAATATCGGGAGCTGCCAGAGGATTACGGGTTAAACCCTGGGTAATGGCCCCGGCCACAGCCAAGGAAGCTCCCACCACGATCGCCAGAATGGCCCTGGGTAAACGTACCGTGCGAATAATTAAATGGTCAGTGGAACCGTCAAATTGAAATAGGGCTTGCCACACTGTTTGGGGACTAATATCCGCCGCTCCCAGGAGAATACTGGATATTAGACAGGCGAATAAAACCGTTGCCCCCAGGACAAGGCCCAAGGCAAGATAACCGGGAGATTTAGCTCGAAAATACAAGGACGATCGCATAATGCATTGGAGAAAGGGCACGGATCTTTAGGTAGGGATTAACCTAATTGCCCGACTCCGTTCTTTACTTTAGTGAAGTTACTAGGAAAGATTATCAATAAAAGGGGGCAACCGGAATAGTTCCCTGCCTTGTCCATGGCGATCGCTGTTTATTTTTATCGAGCTGTAAACTTTTGGATTGCTTCTAGTCGAGAGGGCATCAATACGCATTCCTCTAGCAGCGCAAAATTTAAACCTGGAAGTAATTTGCTGGTTGAAGTTTCTTGGTAATGCTCGCCTTCTAGGGAGTAAATAGAAAATTTTCCGTCCTGCCACAGCCAAACCTCTTGAATGCCCAGCCGTTGATACTTTGCTAGTTTGCTTGGACTGCCACTGGTGACATTGACCTCAATTGCCAAATCAGGATGCTCCTTTTTTTCACCAAGGTAGTAGGATTCATCCGGCTCAAACGATACCGATTTCTCCCTCGATTCACGGGTTGCACTACCAACTGGAAAAAATTCAATACCCTGAGAGAATAAATAATATTCAATCAAAAATCCGATTATGGTTTTGATGGATTCGTGGTACTCTCCCAGGGTCATGAACTCAATTACTCCGTCAAAATAGGTGATACGTAGCCCTGACCGTTGTTCCATCGCCGCCTGAATCGTCTTAAAATCTTCCCAACTATGACGACCGGGGAGGATAAAATTTTGACTTTCACTGAGAGTTAACGGAGAAGTGGCGACGCTCATGGGGACAGCCCTCTGCTTGGGTTGCACAAATGCTACATTCCCTATGTTAATCGCCCTTGGAGTGAAAGGCGATCGCCAAAATATATCCCCTGAACTCTTCTAAGGGGACTGTCAGGGTAAGCCTTTTGGACAATAAACAGTATTGAAGTTATGACCACCCCCGATCGCCTATTGCAACTGCGCCAACAACTCCAAAAAGCCAGCTACGCCTACTATGTACTGGATGCGCCGGTCATGGAGGACAGCGTTTACGACCAGCTTTACCGGGAACTGCAAAGGCTAGAGGCAGAAAATCCGGAGTTAATTACCCCCGACAGTCCGACCCAACGAGTGGGGGAGCAACCGGCCAGTCAGTTCCGCTCTGTTGCCCATAATATTCCCCTCTACAGCCTAGAAAATGCCTTTAATGTGCAGGAATTACAACAGTGGCAAGAACGCTGGCAACGCATTGCCCCAACCATCGAAAAGGCTGAATACGTCTGTGAGCTAAAAATTGACGGCTCGGCGATCGCCCTGACCTATGAGAATGGTTTGTTGGTGCGGGGGGTAACTAGGGGAGACGGCACCACCGGGGAAGAAATTAGCCAAAATATTAAAACCATTCGATCCATTCCCGTGAAGCTTAATTTAGATAATCCTCCCCCAACGGTGGAAGTGAGGGGGGAAGCCTTTTTGCCCCTAGAAGAATTTAATCGTATTAATCACGAGCGGGAAGCCCAGGGAGAAAGCTTATTTGCCAATCCCCGTAATGCCGCCGCCGGTACTCTCCGTCAGTTGGACCCCAAAATAGTCCACCAAAGACGCTTACAATTTTTTGCCTATACGCTCCATTTACCAGGGCAAGAAGACAAAATCCAAAGTCAATGGCAAGCTTTGGAATATCTCAAAAAAGCTGGCTTTATGGTTAATCCCCATTGTCAGCTCTGTAAAGGTTTAGATGAAGTAGTGGCATATTTTGAAGACTGGGAAGGCGCCCGGCAACGCTTACCCTATATGACCGACGGGGTGGTGGTGAAAATTAATCAGTATCCCCTGCAAAGAGAGTTAGGCTTCACCCAAAAATTTCCCCGCTGGGCGATCGCCTTAAAATATCCTGCCGAAGAAACCCCCACCGTAGTCAAAGCCATTGAAGTTAATGTGGGCCGCACCGGCGCAGTCACCCCCCTAGCCGTGATGGAGCCAGTACAGTTAGCCGGCACCACGGTACAAAGAGCCACTCTGCATAACCAAGACCGCATCCAAGAATTAGATATCCGGGTGGGGGACACGGTAATTATTCGCAAAGCAGGGGAAATTATCCCCGAAGTGGTCCGGGTAATGACAGAATTGCGCCCGGAAAACACCACCCCCTACATTTTTCCTTCCCATTGCCCGGCCTGTGGTTCCCCCTTGGTCCGACCCCTGGAAGAAGCTGTCATCCGTTGTGTCAATAGTTCCTGCTCCGCTATTTTGCAAGGCAGTTTAATTCACTGGGCTAGCCGCAACGCTTTGGATATCCAGGGTTTGGGGGAAAAAGTTGTGATTACGCTCTTGGAAAATCGGTTAGTCAACTCCGTTGCTGATTTATATGGTTTACAGGTGGAGCAGTTGTTAGGATTAGAACGTTTTGCCCAAAAATCCGCCGAAAAATTAATTGCCGCCATTGAAGTTAGCAAAAGCCAACCCTGGAGCCGCATTTTATTTGGCTTAGGTATCCGCCATGTGGGCCAGGTAAATGCCAAATTACTCAGCCAACAGTTTCCCACCGTGGAAAAACTAAGCCAAGCCAGCATTCCCGACCTGGAAGGAGTCTATGGCATTGGCCCAGAAATTGCCGAAGCCGTGGTTAATTGGTTCAGGAACCCCGGTAATCAACAATTAATTCAAGATTTAGAGGAGTTGGGTTTAGTATTGGCAAACCAAGGGATTGACCAGACCAAAACTGACAGCGGCAAGTTAAAGGGCAAAACCTTTGTGTTAACCGGGACTTTGCCCAACCTTAGTCGCCTAGAAGCTCAGGAATTAATTGAACAGAGCGGCGGTAAAGTAACCAGCAGTGTAAGTACCAAAACTGATTATGTTCTCTTGGGAGATAAACCAGGAAGTAAGGCCGCCAAGGCGGAAAGTTTGGGCATCAAGTTACTATCTGAGGCGGAGTTTTTACAATTGTTGGAGCCGTAGGAAACCAAATTGATTCTGCAATCAAAACAAATAAAAATAGTCGAGTTTAAGCAAAATTGCGATGGGATAGTAAGCAAAATTAATCCAATTTCAGCGCTATCCCAGTCCACTCCAGAGCTTAGAATCCAACCATTGTTTTTTTCTACCAGATCAACTTAGATAGGTGTAGCGCCGTAAACTTTGCTCATAATCTTCCAATAAGCGCCGAGATTCCTCCAGGGTAATTTGTCCATTGCTCAAGGCTAACTCCGTATGACGCCGCAGGCCTTCGAGTAAATCATCAGAATCGTACTGAACATAACCCAAAACCTCCGTCATGGTATCTCCCCGCACCACCGATTCAATCTGATAACCTTGGGGAGTAGTGGCAATGTGAACTACATTAATGTCACCAAATAAATTATGTAAATTGCCCATAATTTCTTGGTAAGCACCGACTAAAAACATACCTAAATAGTAAGGATTGCCGTCATTTTCTAGGGGGTGAACTTCTAGGTATGACTTGACATCCCACAGGTCAATAAAACGGTCAATTTTACCATCACTGTCACAGGTTAAATCGGCTAAAATCACCCTTTGACTAGGTTTCTCATTGAGATGGTGAATGGGCAAAATGGGAAAAAGTTGATCTAAAGACCAGGATTCCGGTGCTGACTGGAAAACCGATAAGTTAACGTAATAAATATCGGTCATTATTTTATCCAGCGCTTGAAAATCTTCGGGAATATACTCTAGTTGTCTGGTGATTTCAAAAATTTTACGACAACAAGCCCAGTGAATTTGCTCTGCTTGTCCCCGTTCCGTCAGACTTAAATAGCCGAAGTTAAAAAGACTACTAGCCTCCGTCTTTAATTGCAGAGCATCATGGTATTGCTCCTGGTATTGTTCCGCTGTAATTGTTTCGTAACATTCCCAGAGATTTTTTAGCAGGGGATGGGCATTTTCATCGGGGGGATGGGGTTCACTGAAGCCTGTTTGGTTGCTGCCTAGCACATCAAAAACTAGCACCGACTGATGGGCCATAATTGCCCGCCCACTTTCGCTCACAAGAATGGGAGGGGAAACCTGCCCAAGCTCACAGGCATCTTGAATGGCCGCCACAATGTCGTTGGCGTAGTTTTGCATGTTGTAATTTTTCGAGGCGGGATAGTTGGTCTTGGAACCGTCATAATCCACCGCCAAACCGCCCCCCACATTGAGGTAGCGCATTTTTGCCCCCAGCTTGACCAATTCCACATAGAGTTGGCTGGCTTCCCGCATAGCTTCTTTAATCAGAGCAATGTCCGAAACTTGCGTTCCCAGATGAAAATGAAGCATTTTCAGGCAATCGAGACAATTATTTTCCTCTAGACGATGAATTACGGTCACAATGTCCGGCATGGTCAGACCAAGCTTAGCCCGATCGCCGTTGCCAGAGGAAATTTCCGAGGATTTGAGCGACTGACAACTTAACCGGGCCCGTACCCCCAACATGGGTTTAATGTTTAACTGCTGAGAGATGTGTAGTACCCATTCCAGTTCCCGTAGTTGTTCAATGATGATGATGGGACGATGGCCTAAGCGTTTGGCTAACAGAGCTGTTTCTAGATAATCCTGGTCTTTGTAGCCATTACAAATGATTAGGGGCTTGGTATGCTTGTCCTGACGGTCTAAGGGAGGTGGTAGAGTTGCGAGGGCAATCATCAATTCCGGTTTGGAACCTGCCTCCAATCCACACTGGGAAGTTTGCCCAAAGCGAACCAGGGCTTCCACCAGATGTCGTTGCTGGTTACATTTGACCGGATAAACCGCCTGATAGGTGTTGGGGTAATTGTAACGGGCGATCGCCTTGGCAAAACAACTATTCAATCGCTCTAGGCGATCGGCCAAAATATCGGAAAAACGAATTAATAGGGGTAAGCCGAGCTTTCTTTGCCGCAGGGCTTCCACCAGTTCCAACAAATCTAACGAACCGCCCCGATCGCCGTTGGGAGAGACGGTTATGTTACCAGCGGCATTAATGGCAAAATAAGGTGCCCCCCAGGCCTCAACCCGGTACAGAGCTTCGCTTTCTTCAATGCTCCAGGAGGCATTTTTTTTCTTGAATTTCTTGCCTAATGCTTTATCCGCCGGCACAGGTTCTTCCCCCATAATTCCTCTATCGAAGATGGATTAATTCTCTAGACTCTCTAATGGTAACTGCCCCGGACTCCCCGGCGATCGATGGCAATCAAGATCAGCAATCAGAAGATTACTCAGTCAAGCAAAAAGCACCCCCCATTGAAGGAGAGTGCAATTTGCAGATTATTCAGTTGGCATTACACCAAGGAATTAACCGTTGACAGCAGGAGCGGTCAAAGCCACAGGAGCTTGCTCCCCAGACGCTAAGTCGAGGGGGAAGTTGTGGGCATTGCGTTCGTGCATTACTTCAAAACCGATGTTGGCTCGGTTCAATACATCAGCCCAGGTGCCGATTACCCGGCCTTGGCTATCCAAGATGGACTGGTTGAAGTTGAAACCGTTCAGGTTGAACGCCATGGTGCTTACACCCATAGCAGTGAACCAGATGCCGATTACAGGCCAAGCACCCAAGAAGAAGTGCAAGGAACGGCTGTTGTTGAAAGAAGCATATTGGAAGATCAACCGACCAAAGTAGCCGTGGGCGGCAACGATGTTGTAGGTTTCTTCTTCTTGACCGAATTTGTAACCGTAGTTCTGGGATTCAACTTCGGTGGTTTCACGCACCAAGGAGGAGGTTACCAAGGAACCGTGCATGGCGGAGAACAAGCTACCACCGAATACACCAGCCACACCTAACATGTGGAAGGGGTGCATCAGGATGTTGTGCTCAGCTTGGAACACGATCATGAAGTTGAAGGTACCAGAAATACCCAAGGGCATACCATCAGAGAAGGAGCCTTGACCAATGGGGTAGATCAAGAATACGGCGGTGGCAGCGGATACGGGGGCAGAGTAAGCCACACAAATCCAAGGACGCATACCTAAGCGGTAGGAAAGTTCCCACTGACGACCCATGTAGCAGAAAATGCCGATGAGGAAGTGGAATACTACCAACTGGTAAGGACCACCGTTGTACAACCACTCATCTAAGGAAGCGGCTTCCCAGATGGGGTAGAAGTGCAAACCGATAGCGTTGGAAGAAGGTACAACAGCACCAGAGATGATGTTGTTACCGTAAAGCAAAGAACCAGCAACGGGCTCACGGATACCGTCGATGTCAACGGGGGGAGCGGCGATGAAGGCAATGATGAAGCAAGTGGTGGCAGTTAAGAGGGTGGGGATCATCAAGGTACCGAACCAACCGACATAAATCCGGTTGTTGGTAGAGGTCACCCACTGACAAAACTGTTCCCACAAGGAAGCGCTTTCGCGCTGTTGGAGAGTCGTTGTCATTTGGTTATAATTCCTTATGTATTTGTCGATGTTCAGATTGGAACTGACTAAACTTAGTCTAAAGGATTAATGAGAGTTTTGTAAAGCTTTGTAACAGGAAGTTAATATACACGAAGCTTATAGATGACATAAGTTTTACTTTCTTGTAATTGTCGTTTTTTCCATGGGTAAACAGAGGGCGTTTTGGGGGTTGAGAAGAGTTTACCTGGCGGTTTTTCGTGCGCCTTTACCATAGTTCTGGGCTGTGTAGAGGGGCGACACAACTGATTTTCAGGGACAATGGAGATGAAATAATGAAAAATAATGAAATTGATCACTGGGCCTTGCACGCCATTACTCTTAAGGTCAGTGGTCAGTCAGTTTAAGCAATAGTCGGGCATACAATTATGATCCATATACCTAATACTTATTGATATCCCTGAATTTTTTGGTCACATTGTCCCTGGGTTCCGCCACAATGTTTCATTAACCCCCAGCAAATATCCACTGGAACGCTAAAGCCGCAATCGTTGCTCACCATGGCGATCGCCAGAAGGCCTGCATCTGGGCAAGGATTCTGATATTTTTAGGGGGATGTATTTTGGGGCAATGGGGAAAAATTAACTAATGTCAAAGTCTAAAGTTGTTTTGCTGACAGGCATCACGGGGCAAGATGGCTCCTATCTGAGTGAATTGTTGTTGGAAAAGGGCTACCAAGTCCATGGCATCATTCGCCGAACTTCTACCTTTAACACTGACCGCATTGATCATCTTTATGTTGATCCCCATGATCTTGAGGCGAAACTCCGACTTCATTATGGTGATCTGACCGACGGCACCACCCTGCGCCGCATTTTAGAAGATGTCAAACCGACGGAGATTTACAATCTGGGGGCCCAATCCCACGTGCGGGTGAGCTTTGATTCTCCGGAATACACTGTAGATTCAGTGGCCATGGGGACGCTACGACTATTGGAAGCGATTCGGGATTATCAACATCGCACCGGCATCCAAGTAAGGTTCTATCAAGCCGGTTCTTCGGAAATGTTCGGCAAAGTGCAGGAGATTCCCCAAAAGGAAACCACCCCCTTTTATCCCCGCAGTCCCTACGCCTGTGCCAAGGTTTATGGCCATTGGCAAACGGTGAACTATCGGGAATCCTATGACTTATTCGCCTGTAACGGCATTTTGTTCAACCACGAATCCCCCCGCCGGGGAGAAACCTTTGTAACCAGGAAAATTACTAGGGCGATCGCCAGAATTGTGGCCGGCACCCAAAAGAAATTGTATTTAGGCAATATCGATTCCAAGCGGGATTGGGGCTATGCCAAGGACTATGTACGGGCCATGTGGGCCATGTTGCAACAGGAACAGCCCGATGACTATGTGGTGGCCACGGGGGAAACCCACGAAGTGAAGGAATTTTTAGAAATTGCCTTTGGTTACGTCAACCTCAACTGGCAGAACTATGTGGCCTTTGATGAGCGCTATTTACGCCCCGCTGAAGTAGATTTATTAATCGGCGATCCGGCGAAAACCAAAGCCCAATTGGGCTGGGAACCCTCGGTTACCTTTACGGAATTAGTTCATTTAATGGTGGAGGCAGACTTAGCAGTCCTTGGTTTAACTTCTCCCAACCAGAGTGGACGAATCAAGGAGCTCATGGCCCAGGATATGGCCTTCATTCGGAGCCAAAATGGCCATGCCGTCGATTAAGCTTGGTTGAGCGTCTTAACTGTTGCCTCGATCAAAGTGTTTAACAACTAGCAATTTTCCCTGGCCTTCAAATGGTGGAGAATTTTATGGGCACAGTAAACCTAGGCAAATCCCTCCCTTAACTCAATATTTTCTTAACCAACCATGCTTTCCCTAGAAAATCAACGTATTTTGGTCACTGGCGGGGCCGGTTTCCTCGGTAAACAAGTTGTTGCCCAATTAATTGCAGCCGGTGGCGATCGCCCAAAAATTACCATTCCCCGCTCCAAAGACTGTGATTTACGGCAAGCGTCAGCCTGCGAACGGGCAGTGGAAAATCAAGACATTGTCATTCACCTAGCGGCCCATGTGGGGGGTATTGGTCTGAACCGGGAAAAGCCCGCTGAATTGTTCTACGACAACTTAATGATGGGGGTGCAGTTAATCCATGCGGCCCACCAAGCGGGGGTGAAAAAATTTGTTTGTGTGGGCACCATCTGCGCCTATCCCAAATTTACCCCTGTACCCTTTAAGGAAGAAGACTTATGGAACGGTTATCCTGAAGAAACCAACGCTCCCTACGGCGTGGCCAAGAAAGCATTGTTGGTGCAACTGGAATCCTACCGCTTGCAGTATGGCTTTAATGGCATTTACCTCTTGCCAGTAAATCTTTACGGCCCAGAAGATAACTTCGATCCCCGCAGTTCCCACGTGATTCCTGCCTTGATCCATAAGGTTTACGAAGCGCAAAAAGCTGGACAAAAACAATTACCCGTTTGGGGCGACGGCAGTCCCACCAGGGAATTTCTTTACTCCACTGATGCGGCCCGGGGCATTGTGATGGGAACCCAAGCCTACGACAAAGCCGATCCGGTTAACCTAGGCACCAATTTTGAAATTTCCATCAAAGACTTAACGGAATTAATCTGTGAACTGATGGAGTTTGAGGGGGACATTATTTGGGAAACCGATCAACCCAACGGCCAGCCCCGTCGCTGTTTAGACACCACCAAAGCTAAAGCAGAATTTGGGTTTGAAGCCCAGGTGAGCTTGCGGGAAGGATTGAAAAATACCATTGACTGGTATCGGCAACAACGGAGCTAACTACTGCAAAAAGTTCCGTTTGCAACAAAACACGTAACAGTTTGTAACAGTTGCCCCCCCTGACTAGAAACCCCGTTTCAACCCTTGTTACACTAGGCAATACCTTTTGCCCGTTGCTTTGATGGCGAGCAGACCTTGTTATTGATTGGAAACTTGTTAAGGAAACTATTTTAAACAACTCTATGGTTAATACCCTCGAAAAGCCCGGATTTGATGAAATCCGTCCCGGTGTCAAGACTCCGGCCAAGGAAACCATCCTCACTCCCCGTTTTTACACCACCGACTTCGATGAGATGGCCAAAATGGACATTTCCCCCAACGAAGACGAGTTGCGGGCCATCCTGGAAGAGTTTCGGGTGGATTACAATCGCCATCACTTTGTTCGTAATGAGTCCTTTAACAAATCCTGGGACCACATTGACGGGGAAAAACGCCAATTGTTCGTGGAATTTCTGGAGCGTTCCTGCACCGCTGAATTTTCCGGCTTCCTACTTTATAAAGAGTTGGGCCGTCGCCTCAAAAATAAAAACCCCTTGTTGGCCGAATGCTTTAACCTCATGTCCCGGGATGAAGCCCGCCATGCTGGTTTCCTCAACAAAGCCATGTCCGACTTTAACCTGTCTTTGGATTTGGGCTTTTTGACTAAGAGTCGTAAATATACCTTCTTTAAACCCAAGTTTATTTTCTACGCCACCTACCTTTCCGAGAAAATTGGCTACTGGCGTTACATCACCATTTATCGCCATTTGGAGAAAAATCCCAACGATTGCATTTATCCCATTTTTGAATTCTTTGAAAACTGGTGCCAAGACGAAAATCGCCACGGAGATTTCTTTGATGCGATTATGCGGGCCCAACCCCACACCCTCAACGATTGGAAAGCGAAGCTGTGGTGTCGTTTCTTCCTGCTCTCAGTCTTTGCCACCATGTATCTCAACGATACCCAACGGGCCGACTTCTATGCCTGCTTAGGTTTGGAGGCTCGGAGCTATGACAAGGAAGTCATTGAGAAAACCAACGAAACCGCTGGCCGGGTGTTTCCCATTATTCTCGATGTCAATAATCCTGAATTTTATAACCGCCTAGAAACCTGTGTTAGCAATAACGAACAACTACGGGCGATCGATGCTTCTGGTGCCCCTGGGGTAATTAAAGCCCTGCGTAAGTTACCCATTTTTGCTTCCAACGGCTGGCAATTTATCAAACTGTATTTGATGAAGCCCATTGCAGTGGATCAGTTGGCTGGAGCTGTGCGCTAAGGTTGTCTTCCGCTGGATCACCTTTAGAACCTGTTTGAGAAGTTGAACTTTCGGCACATAATCCTTCCCAATCTCCCTTAAACGGGAAAGGTGGGGACTGTTGATAGTCGTTTTGAGACTTTTAAAACAGGCCTTTAAGCTGCTTCGGGTTGGATAAATCTGGTTTGTGAGTGAATGAAGTAAAAGCGCCCTGAGAATTTTGCCAAGTTTAGGTAAAATTTTTGGGGCATTTTTCCTGGCTGAAAATTTTTTGGCGGTGTGTTCGCCGCAATCATGGCAGATAATAGGGTTTGAAGGCTGATTAATCCCGCTGTTTCTATGTCTGATAATTTGACCGAACTCTCCCAACAACTCCATGATGCTTCAGAAAAAAAACAGTTGACGGCGATCGCCGCTTTGGCAGAAATGGGAGAAGGGGGCCAGGGAATATTACTCGATTATTTGGCCAAAAATGTCCCCCTAGAAAAGCCAGTGTTGGCGGTGGGTAACGTCTACCAAACCCTCCGGAATCTAGAACAGGAAACCATCACAACGCAACTCCAACGGAATTACCCCACAGGCATTTTCCCCTTACAATCGGCCCAGGGCATTGATTATCTGCCGCTCCAGGAAGCCCTAGGAAGCCAGGATTTTGAAACAGCGGATGAAATAACCCGGGATAAATTGTGCGAACTGGCGGGGCCTGGGGCCAGTCAAAGACAATGGCTCTATTTCACAGAAGTAGAAAAATTTCCTGCCCTAGACCTGCACACCATTAATGCTTTGTGGTGGCTCCACTCCAACGGTAATTTTGGTTTTTCGGTGCAACGACGACTCTGGTTGGCGTCCGGAAAAGAATTTACCAAGCTTTGGCCGAAAATTGGCTGGAAAAGCGGCAATGTTTGGACCCGTTGGCCCAAGGGCTTTACCTGGGATTTATCCGCACCCCAGGGTCATTTACCCCTGTTAAACCAATTGCGGGGGGTAAGGGTAGCAGAATCCCTTTACAGGCACCCAGTTTGGTCCCAATACGGTTGGTAAGCCCTTCGGTCTGCCCGAATTGCCTACAAGTTTATAACTTCTTCGGGGAAGTCATTACCGCTCAAGATGGAGTTCAAACAAAAGCTTCATCGGGGGCGGTATAACCCTGGAGATATTCAGGATTGAGGGGCCGGAGTAAATTGGTTGCCCGTTGTTTTTGCAGTTCACCACCGGCCACCACTACCAAATATTTCCCCGCTTGCAAAAGGTTTCGATAGGGCAAACTGTCCCCACTGCCAAAGCTTAAGCCCACGCCCCCACCGACAAAGAAACTCCCCATGGTTCCACCGATCGCCCCTAGGAGGCCGCCCACAATGTGGTTACCGGGGTCTCCAGCCCAATCTAAGGTGCTCAAGCCAGTGATGAGGTTAAAGCAATAACCGGCAGCGAAACCAAAGGGTACTAACCAGATGGCCATGAGCTTTGCCCTTTTGATAGCTTGTTTTTTCGGGTCCACCAAGCCAAATTCGTCAGCGGTTTTATAACCTGTGCCAATGATAGTCAAATTCTTTTGGGCAAATCCTGCCTGTTCCAAGGTTGTATAAGCTTCTTCGGCGGCAATGCGGTTGGCTACCACAGCGATTAGATAGGACATAAACGGGATGATTAATGATTCGGCTTGATAGGGAGTTCGGCAACTGTTCCTATTTTAATGCCCTGGGGGGAGGGAGCCTTGATCAACGGCGATCGCCAAATTTTTTCTGCCAGGGACCATTGGGATTTCCCGTTAAGAGTTGCTGGCAAAAATTTTCTTCCCAAGGGGTCAGGGGTCGCCATTGCCCCGGACTCAAACCTTCTAGGGTTAAGCACCAAGTTGCTGCTGACTTACCTTTGCCCTGTTGGGGAGAGCGACCAGTAACCTGTATTTGCACCCGCACCAATCGTAGGGTAGGGAAGCCCACTGCCGCTGTCATTCGACGTACCTGACGATTGCGCCCCTCCGTTAGGGTAATGCTTAACCAACTGGTGGGAATGGAGGCTCGATAACGAATGGGAGGATTTCTGGGGGGAAAATCTGGTTCAGTGATAATTTTGGCGATCGCCGGTCTGGTAGGGTAATCCGCGAAAGTTATGCCCCGCCGCAGGGGTTCTAGGTCTTCGTCCGTTGGAGAGCCTTCTACTTGGGCAAAATAAGTACGTTGGTGGGCAAACTCCCGGTGGGCCAAACGATGCTGAAGTTTACCGTTGCTGGTGAGCAGCAATAGTCCTTCGCTATCTTGATCCAAACGCCCCACGGGATATAAATCTGGCAAATTAATATAATCCTTCAACGTCGGCCGGGGATGGGCAGAATTATCGGTAAATTGACACAGAACTCCGTAGGGTTTGTAAAAAACAATGGTTTGGGGAGTTTTATTCAACGCAATCAAGCCCGCTGGGAAAAAATCTACGGGAAAACCTAATGGAGACGACCAAGCACATAATCAACTAATTCCAACAGAGATTCTCTCGGAGCGGACATTTCCAGCACACTCAGATGTTGCCGGGCCAGTTGCGCTTGGTTCGCGGCCAATTCCCTTGATCGCCGGATACCATCCCCCTGTTCTACCAATTCCAGGGCCTGTTCCAAATCCCCCGCCTGGGCAAATTCCCGTTCAATTAATTTACCAAGTAGGGGATATTTTTCCATGGCAAATAGGGCTGGGGCGGTGATGTTGCCGCTGATTAAATCTGACCCGGCCGGTTTCCCCAAAACCTCCGTGGGGGAAGTGAAATCTAAAATATCGTCCACAATCTGGAACGCTAACCCCAAATGTTTACCATATTCGTAAAGATGATCACACACATCCCGGGGCGCATCGCTCAAAACCCCCGCTGCCTTGGCACTGTTGGCAATGAGAGAGGCGGTTTTAAAATAGCTTTTTTCCAAATAGGTTTCTAAATCTGTGTCGGTGTCAAAACGATTGATGCTCTGTAAAATTTCCCCCTCCGCAAAGTCCCGAATTACCTCCGATAATAATTTCACCACCTCCAAATTATCTAAGTTAGCCAAATACCAAGAAGATTGGGCAAAGAGGAAATCCCCCGCTAACACTGCCACCCGATTGTCAAATAAACTATTCACCGTGGGCACATTCCGCCGCAGATCCGCCTCATCCACCACGTCATCGTGGACCAAACTAGCGGTGTGGATCATTTCGGTAATTTCCGCCAGCCGGCGATGGCGCGCC